>NZ_JBVHEG010000004.1:0-85442 GCF_055562975.1 Streptomyces sp. NPDC014907
CCGCGGGGGCCCGGGGGGGGGGGCCCCGGGGGGCCGGGGCCGGGGGGGCGGGGGCCCCCCCCCCCCCCCCCGCGCCCGGCCCCCCCGGGTCCACCACCCCCACGCCCGCCACTCCCACGCCCGCCGCCTCCGCACCGGCCGGGGACGACCCGTACGACGGGGTGAGGAAGGCCCTGGACGAGCTGCGCGGCTATCTGGAGGAACCGCCGCCCGTGGGGCGGGTGCGGGCCGTCCCCGGCACGGCGGGCGACGCGCGGGTGCTGCGCGCGGACGGCCCCGGCTGGTCGTTCGTGGCCGGGGTAGGCGACATGGCCTTCGTCCTCCTGGACGAGGTTCCGCGCAAGGTGATGCCGGTGGCGCGGGGACCGAGGCTCCCCGCGCTCCTCGAAGCCCTCGACGCCCTGGCCGTGCGCCCGTCCTGACGGCGGGGCCCGCAGGCCGGACCGCCTCGGCGGTCGGCTCCGGAAGTCCTCCGGGGGTGACGCGGGTCCCCGCCGTACGCAGGGCCCGAGCCGGTGGGGCGGGGGCCGTGGAGCAGAGCCCGGCGTTGCCGCGCGCCGTCTGCGCGGACCTTGAACGGGTCCGTCCGCGTGGCCTGCGTTACGAGACCTTTCGGCTCGACGGGGGCCGCGGCTTTCTGGCCCTGATCGAGCCCGAGGGTGATCCGAGAGCGATCCAAGGGCGATCCGGTGGGGACGACCGCTCGGGGGCGGGAGTCCGTGGCCCCGGCCCGGTCCTCCGGGGCGGGACCTCACGTCAGGGCGTGTCCGTACGCGGCGGACAGCCCGTCGAGCCGGGGATCGCCGAACTCCGCGCGCAGCGCGCCGAACGCCGCGACCTTCTCCCGGCCGAACCGGCTCACGGACACCGCGTAGGTGTCCGGGGCCAGGAACCTCGGCGGCGTGCTCTTGCTGTGGAACTTGTCCGCGTACATGACCAGCCGCTCCTCCGGGGTGACCGCCAGGTAGTCGGCGGGCGGCAGCGGAAGCCCCTGGACGAGGACGTCCTCCTCGGTGAGCCCGACCCCCGTGTGGTGCGAGCAGAACCGGCACACCGCCTCCGGCAGGCCTTCGGCCGCGAGGATCTCGTGTCCCAGGATTCCGTGCCGGATGTAGTTCCGACCGTCGAGGCGTCCTTCGGAGTCGTAGAGCCGGTACACCCCGATGTCGTGCAGCAGGCACCCCGCGCGCACGAGTGCGGGGTTCACCTGCCCGTCCTGGCGGGGCATCAGGCTCTCGGCGATCCGCCACACGATCTCGCAGTGCGTGAAGACGAGCCGGAACGCCTCCTCGTCGGGGGCGTACTTCCTGTGCAGCGCGCGTATCTCGTCGACCGAGGGAATGTCCATCCCCGCAGCGTAGTGAGTCGCGGGCCCTGGCCCGGGGCCGCAACCCCACAGGGCGGGTGCCCGGACCGGGGCGCACCCCACAGGGCGGGGGCCCGGGATGTGGTCCCCGCCCATGGTCCGGCGGGAGGCGCGCGTCGCAGGATGTGCCGCCGCACTCCTTTCCGCCGTCCCACCGGAGGCCCGCCATGCGCCTGTTCCCGGGCGTCTCCCTGTTCACCGCGCTCCTGACCGGAGTCACCGTCCTCGCCCCCGCGAGCCCCGCCGGGGCGGAGGCCGCCGCGCACTGCTCCCGTCGGGAACGGCTCCACGTGCCGGGCGCCGCGCACCAGCGGTCCGCCTGTCTGGACGACCTGACGACCGCGGGGCTCGCCGGCACGCCGTACACCGACATGGCGGACCAGGCCGGGCTCGCCGCCGGGGGGACCCGCAACCCCTCGGGGGTGCCGGGCGTCCAGATCGACGGCTACTTCCCCGACGACTCCCGGCTCAACACCACGCACGGCTGGGCCCACGACGCGCAGTTCGTCGTCCGTCTGCCCGACCGCTGGAACGGCGGCCTCGTCGTCACCGGCGCGCCCGGCACCCGCCGCCAGTACTCCACGGACGCCCTCATCTCCGACCAGGTGCTCGCGCGGGGCTTCGCCTACGCCGCCACCGACAAGGGCAACACCGGCCCGGACTTCTTCACCGACGGACGCGAGCCGGGTGACGCGGTGGCCGAGTGGAACCGGCGGGTGACCGAGCTGACGCTCGCCGCCAAGCAGGCCGTGCGGCAGCGGTACGGCCGGGCCCCGGAACGCACGTACATGACCGGCATCTCGAACGCCGGATACCTGACGCGCTGGCAGCTGGAGAACCGTCCCGGCCTGTACGACGGCGGGGTGGACTGGGAGGGCGTGCTGTGGACCGCGCACGGTCCCAACCCGCTGACGAGCCTGCCCGTCACCGTGGCCCGATCCCTGGGCCGGGCCACGGACGAGGACCTGATCGGGGCCGGTTTCGCACCGGACTCGCGCTTCCTCTGGCCGTACCACGAGCGGGTGTACTGGGGGCTGACGCAGAAGATCTTCCGGACCGAGTTCGACCCCTCGTACGATCCGGTCTGCCCCGGCTCCACCGCGGGCGGGACCGCGCGGGAGATCCTCGCGCCGTGCGCCTCGGACGCCTCGTACGACTACGCCTCCCGGCCCGCGTCCGTCCACCGCGCCGTCGCGAGGGTCGCGCTCACCGGGCGGATCGGCAAGCCCCTGATCACCCTCCACGGCGACCTGGACGCCCTGCTGCCCCTCGCGACGGACTCCGACGTCTACGCGCGGATGGTCGACGACCGGGGGCGGGGCCGGCTGCACCGCTTCTACACGGTGCAGGACGGGACGCACGCCGACGGCCTGTACGACGCGCACCCGGACCGGCTGCGGCCGATCCTGCCGTGCTACCGGTCGGCGTTCGACGCGCTGACGCGCTGGGTCGAGGAGGGCGCGGCCCCGCCGCCGGACCGTACGATCGCGCGGCCGGCGGACGGTGACGTGGTCAACTCCTGCGCCCTGGGGCGCTGACGGCGCCGGGCGTCAGACCCGGTCCAGCGGGCGGTGCGGTCCCTCCGGCAGTTCGGCCACGACCGGGTCGCCGGGCCGCACCGTCCCACCGGTCAGCACGACGCCCATGATCCCCGCCCTGCGCACGATCCCGCCGTTCTCGTCGCGGCCGACGAGCAGCTTGAGCAGGCCGTGCCGGAAGGCGTCGATCTGGGCACAGGGGTTCCGCAGGCCGGTGACCTCGACCACGGCCTCGGCGCCGAGGCGCAGGAGGGTGCCGGCGGGCAGGCCCAGGAGGTCGATCCCCCGGGTCGTGACGTTCTCGCCGAGGTCGCCGGGAGCGACCTCGAAACCGGCTTCGCCCACCTCGTCGAAGAGTTCGGCGTGGATGAGGTGGACCTGCCGCAGATTGGGCCGGGTGGGGTCCTGCGCGACGCGGGACCGGTGCTTCACCGTCACACCCGCGTGGACGTCGCCCTCCACGCCGAGTCCGGCGAGGAGGGTGATCTCCTCCCTGTTGGGCTTGCTGAACGCGTACGTGCCGTTGCTGCTGACCGCCGTGACGGTGCCGCTGCTCATGACGAGGACTCCCCTTCCCGGCGTCCCGGGAGCCGGCGGGCCGGCCCGGCGAGCCGGTGATCACATCGCGTGTGGACGGGCCCGACCCTACTCGGCGGCCCCGGAGCGCAGCGGCGCGCCCACCTCGCGCAGGTGGCCGAGCGCCTGGCGGTACGAGTCCACGAAGCCGGTCTCCGTGTACGGCACGCCCAGTGCGGCGCAGTGGGCCCGGACGGCGGGCCGGGCGAGCCGGAGGTTCGGCCGCGGCATGCTCGGGAAGAGGTGGTGCTCGATCTGGTGGTTGAGCCCGCCGAGGAACCAGTCAATCAGGGCGCCGCCCCGGATGTTGCGCGAGGTGAGCACCTGGCGGCGCAGATGGCCCCAGCTGTCGCCGTCCGCGTGTTCGTCCGGCCGCTCCATGCCCTTGTGGTTGGGGGCGAAGGCCATGCCGAGGTGGACGCCGAGGAGCATCTGGTGGAGCAGGGCGAAGACCAGGGCCTGGAGCGGGGTGAGGAGGGCCAGGAGGAGGGTCGCGTACCCGGCGAAGTGGGCGAGGAGCAGGGCGCCCTCGACGAGCCGTTCGCGCCGGGTCCGGCAGGGGCCGTCCCCCGCGAGGAGCGCCCTGACCCCGTACACCTTGAGCGCGATGCCCTCCAGGGTCGTCAGCGGGAAGAAGAGCGCGGCCTGGTGCCGGGTGAGGAAGCCGCGCGGCCCCGTGCGGCCCGCCGCCTGGTGCTCGGCGAAGACGAGGACGTCGGCCGCGACGTCCGGGTCCTTGTCGAGGTGGTTGGGGTTCGCGTGGTGGCGGTTGTGCTTGTCGTTCCACCACTCCCGGCTCATGCCGAGGAGGAGGTTGGCGTGGACGAGCTGGATGATCCGGCTCGTCCTGCGGTCGGCGGTGATCTGGGCGTGCCCGGCGTCGTGGCCGACGAAGGCGGCGCGGGCGGAGAACAGGGCGAGGGGGACGGCGAGCGGGAGCGCCCACCAGGAGGGGCCGACGAGGGCGAGTCCGGCGGCCACGGCGGCCAGGGCGAGGAGGTTGAGGACGATGCGGCGGGCGTACCAGCCGGGGCGGTGTGCGAGGAGGCCCTGCTCCCTGACCGTTCGCAGGAGCGGCGCGAACTCGCTGCCGCTCCGGGGGCGGACGGGCGCGGCGGGGGGCGCGGGGGCCGGCGGGAGGACGGTGGCCCGGGACATGGCGGCTCCGGTTTCTTCGGGGCGGTGTGCGGACGGGAGGCGGGCGGAGGGGCCGGTGTTCGGCCGCCGGGCGCCTGTCACGAACGTACGGACCCGCTCCCGTCCGGGGCCATGGCGTCACCACCCACCCTCCGCGGGGGGCGTGCCGGGGGGCCGGGGTGGGGCGGGCCCCCCTCCGGAGGGAAGACGGCGGATGTGGCGCGGAACACGGCGGACCGGTGCGCTCCGGCGGGAGACGTGGAGTATCCTCGGCCGTTCGAACCCCCAGTAGTCAAATTTGAGGAATGCGTTGTCGCTGCCGCACGGACCCGATGACCCGGCTCGCGGACCCGTCCGGGAACCCGCCCCCGCGACCCCATCCGGCATCACCCGCACGCTCCCCCGGTACTCCGCCGTCTTCCTTCCCGCCGACCCGCCCCGTGCCGGACGGGTCGCCTTCTGGTCGCCCGGCGGCGACCCGCTCCCCGACCCCGCGGGCACACCCGCGTCCGGCACGGGGATCACGGTCGTGGACGGCGACACCCTCCGGCCCGTGACCGTCCCCGCCCTGACCCTCCCCGTACGGGACGCCCTGCCGCTGCTCGCCCGCGCCCGGCACGCGGACGCGGCCTCCCCCGCCACCGCCTTCTGGGGCGCCGCCGCGCTGCTCGCCCTCGGCCTGGTGGCCCGCGGCCTGCTCCTGCCCGGCCTCACGCCCGGCGACCACGACGCGTGGCGAGCGGGGCCGCTCGGCCCCGGAGAGCTGGCGGAACTCCGCGCGCTCGCCGCGTCGATGCCGCCCACCGCCCACGCCGTCCCGCTCCCCGCCCCCTCCGGCCGCCCCGGCTCCCCGGCCCCTTCCGGGGGACCGCTGCTGCCCGAACCCGAGGCGCTGCTGCGGGCCTTCGCCGACGCCGTGGCGGACACGCTGCCCCGCTCCCCGGCGGCCCCGCTCGCGGCCGGCGGTCCCGCCTTCGCCGCCGGCGAGCCCCGGCGCGTCCCCGAGCAGCGGGCCTGGGCGGCCGGTGTGGCGGCCGTGTACGACGCGGGGGTCCGGCTGTCCCTCCGTCTCGAACTGCCCGGTTTCACCGCCGAATCGCGGGAGGCCCCCGGCTTCCGGGCGGTGCTCCGGCTGCACGCTGCCGCCGACCCCGCCCTGGTGGCGGACGCGGCCGAGGTGTGGTCGGGCTCCGGGCCGGCCGCGGCGGCGTTCGGCCCGCGCGCCCCCATGGACGCCCTGCTCGCCCTGCGGCGCGCCGCCCGCGCCTGGCCCCCGCTCTCCCCGCTCCTGTCGGCGGCCGTGCCCGACGCCGTCGAACTCGCCGACGAGGAGGTCGCGGAGCTCCTGGGCCCGGCGGCCGACGCCCTCGCGGCGCTGGGCGTCCGGATCCACTGGCCGCCCGAACTCACCGACCGGCTGACCGCCCGGGCGGAGATCGGACCGGCGGACGGGGACGCTCCGGGGGCGGGGGGCGCGGCGCGGGACCCCCACGCGCACGACCCGCACGCCCCGTACGGTCCCGAGGCCGCCGGCGGCTCCACGGGGTCCTCCTCCGGGCCCTCCCTCCTCGGCGCCGGCTCCCTGCTCGCCTTCAACTGGCGCTTCGCCGTCGGCGACCACGAACTGACCCGCGCCGAACTCGACCGGCTCGCCGAGGCGGGGCGCCCCCTGGTGCGGCTGCGCGACCGGTGGGTGCTGGTCGATCCGGCCGAGGTGCGCCGTGCCAGGACCCACCGGGACCGCGAGGTGACCGCCGTGGAGGCGCTCCCGGCCGTCCTCACCGGCACGACCGAGGTCGACGGACGGCCCGTCGAGGTGGCGGCGACGGGGTGGGTGGAGCGGCTGCGGGAGCGGCTCGCCGAGCCCGGGGGCGGCCGCCCCGGCGTGCCGCAGCCCGCCGCGCTCGCCGCGACCCTGCGCGACTACCAGCTGCGCGGACTCGACTGGCTGCACCGGATGACCTCGCTCGGCCTCGGCGGCTGCCTCGCCGACGACATGGGACTCGGCAAGACGATCACGGTCATCGCCCTGCACCTGCACCGGCAGACCGATCCGGCGACGGCGGGACCCACCCTCGTGGTCTGCCCGGCCTCGCTCCTGGGCAACTGGCAGCGGGAGGTGGAGAAGTTCGCGCCCGGCACGCCGGTGCGCCGCTTCCACGGCGCCGCCCGCGACCTGGAGGGGCTCGCCGGGGGCGGTTTCGTCCTGACCACGTACGGCACCATGCGGCTCGACGCCGAACGGCTCGCCGCGCGGGACTGGGGGCTCCTCGTCGCGGACGAGGCGCAGCACGTGAAGAACCCGTACGCGGCGACGGCGCGGCGGCTGCGGACCATCGGGGCACGCGCGCGCGTGGCGCTGTCCGGCACGCCCGTGGAGAACAACCTCTCCGAGCTGTGGGCGATCCTCGACTGGACCACCCCGGGGCTCCTGGGCGGCCTGGGCGCCTTCCGCCGCCGGTTCGCCGCCGCCGTCGAGGGGGGCGGGGACCCCGCCGCCGCCGAGCGGCTGGCCGCGCTCGTCCGGCCGTTCCTGCTGCGCCGCCGCAAGTCGGACCCCGGCATCGCGCCCGAACTGCCCCCGAAGACGGAGACCGACCGGTCCGTCCCGCTGACGCCCGAACAGGCCGGGCTGTACGAGGCGGTGGTGCGGGAGACGCTGGCGGCGATCGCCGAGGCCGACGGCATGGCGCGCCGGGGACTCGTCGTGAAGCTCCTGACCGGGCTCAAGCAGATCTGCAACCACCCCGCGCAGTACCTCAAGGAGAAGGAACCGAGGATCGCGGGCCGTTCGGGCAAGCTGGAGCTGCTCGACGAACTCCTCGACACCATCCTCGCGGAGGGCGCCCGCACCCTGGTCTTCACCCAGTACGTGGGGATGGCCCGGCTCCTGGAGACCCATCTCGCGGCGCGGGGCGTGGGGACGCGGTTCCTGCACGGCGGCACCCCGGTCGCGGAACGGGAGGCGATGGTCGCCCGCTTCCAGGACGGCGGGGTCCCGGTCTTCCTGCTGTCCCTGAAGGCCGCCGGCACGGGCCTCAACCTCACCCGCGCCGAACACGTCGTGCACTACGACCGCTGGTGGAACCCGGCGGTCGAGGCCCAGGCCACCGACCGCGCGTACCGGATCGGGCAGGACCGGCCGGTGCAGGTCCACCGGCTGATCGCCGAGGGCACGATCGAGGACCGGATCGCCGCGATGCTCGACCGGAAGCGGGAGCTGGCGGACTCCGTCCTCGGCACCGGCGGGGACGTGCCGCCGGAGCTGACCGAACTGACCGACGCCGAACTGGCGGAGCTGGTGCGACTGCGGGGGGACGGACGATGAGCGGGTACGGACGCGGGGGCGAGGAGCGGACGTTCGCGGCGCTGCCGCCGGCACGGGGCGGGGGTTTCACCCGGACCTGGTGGGGCCGGGCGTGGCTCAAGGCCCTGGAGGACACGGCGCTCGACGGCCAGCAGCTCAAGGCGGGGCGGCGCCACGCGCGCGCGGGGGCGGTGGGCGCCGTGTCGGTGCGGCCCGGCCGGATCACGGCGGTGGTCAAGGACCGCGACGGCACGGCGTGCCGGAGCGACGTACTGGTGCGGGAGTTCTCCGAGGAGGAGTGGGACCGCCTCCTCGGCCTCGCCGCGGACAGCGCGGGACACATCGCGGCGCTCCTCGACCGCGAGATGCCGCCGCACCTGGTGGAGGACGCGGCGGCGGCCGGGCTCGATCTGCTGCCGGGCATCGGGGACCTCGAACCGGAGTGCGACTGCGATCTCTGGGACCACTGCGCGCACACGGCGGCGCTCTGCTACCAGGTGGCGCGCCTGCTCGACGAGGACCCCTTCGTGCTGCTCCTGATGCGGGGGCGCGGCGAGCGGACCCTGCTGGACCAGTTGCAGGCGCGCAGCGCCTCGCGCGCCGCCGCCGTCCCGGCGTCCGGCGGGGACGGAGCGGGGGGCGGCGGCGCGTCCGGGGACGCCGGCGGGATGCCCGGCGTGCCGGCCGGGGAGGCGTACGGGTCGGCCTTCCTCCTGCCGCCGCTGCCGGCCCCTCCGGCCGTCCCGGCCGCGCCCGGCCGGCCGCCGTCCCTGGACACGGACACCGGACCGGGGCCCGGGGTGGACCCGGCGGCCCTCGAGTTCCTGGCGGCGGACGCGGCGGCACGCGCGCACCGGCTGCTGGCCGGGGCACTGGGGACGGAGGCGGACGGCCCGGCGGACGGGGACGCGCGGCTGACGGTCGCCCAGGACGCGGTGCGGCTCGCCGCGCGCTCCCCCGCTCCCCGGATCGCGGCGCGGCTCGCCTCCGGCTCGGGCCGGTCGCGGACGGACATGGACCTCGCCGTGCGCGCGTGGCGGTTCGGGGGCGCCGCCGCCCTCGCCGTACTGGAGGAGGAGTGGACCCCGGACGCCGCCGCGCTGGACCGCGCCGGGGAGCGGCTCGCGGCGGCCTGGGAGGACGACGAGCGGCCGGCCCTCCGCCGGACGGGCGGCGCCCGGTGGGCGGTCGTGGGCACGGAGGTCCAGCTCCGGCTCGGTGAGGACGGCCGCTGGTGGCCGTACGTCAGGTCCGGCGGACGCCGGTCCCCGGCGGGGCCGCCGGACCGGGACCCGGCGGCGGCCCTGGCGACGGCCCTCGCGGCGGACGCTACCTGAGGCGCCGGCCGATCCTGCCGTCGGCGGGGGCGGCCAGGCTGCAGGCCACGGCGTCCGCGCCGAGGAGGTGGCTCGTCCGGTACGGGTACTGGACGAAGGTCGTCCAGCGCGTGCCGAGCGGCTGCCGGGCGGCCTTGGCGCGCAAGGGCTCGCGGCACAGGACCGCGGCCGCCTCGCGCACCGCCCGGTCCGTGGCGTAGCGGCCGGTCAGGCGGGGCCGGGCGACGAGTTCGGCGGAGTGCGGCGTGTCGCAGGAACGCGGGACGGCGGTGCCGGGCGCGGCGCGGTCGATGTCGAAGCAGTCGCCCACGCGCAGTTCTTCGAAGGGGACGGGCCGGGCGGGGGGCGGGGTCTTCGCCGGCCCCCGGGAGGGGGACCGCCCGGTCGCGGGGGCGGTCTCCGGGGAAGCGGTGAGCCCGGCGCGGGGCGGTGCCGGTGGTGTGCTCGCCCGGGAAGCCCTCCCCGCCGGCGTCGTGGGGGCCGTCACGTCGTCCGGCGTGGCGCGGGGCGCCGGCGGGGCGGTGGTCCGGGCGCCCGCCGTGCCGGACGCGCGGGCGCCGGTCGCGGGAGGGGGAACGGCCGGGCCGGGGCCCCCGGCGACGGCGGGGGACGGCGGAGCGGCGGGACCGCCGGCCGGGGCCCCGCCGTTCTCCGGGCCGCCTCCGGCGATCAGGAGGGCGGTCGTCACCAGGGCCGCCGTGAGCAGCGGGACGAGCGGTGTGCCGAACCGGCGGGCGCGCCGTGCCGCCGGTTCCGGCCGTGGCGCGCCGGACCGGGACGGCCCCGGGAATCCGGTTCCGGCCGCGAGGGGTGCGGCCGGGCGGCGGGGGGAGGGGCTCGCGCCGGAGCCGCTCGACGGGCCGGGGGGTCCGGGCGCGTCCGGCCGGTGGTCCGGCGGCGGGGCGGGGAGGGGCGGGTGGGGCACGTGGTCCAGGGTCGCCGGTCGGCGGCCGCGGGGCCAGTGTTCCGTGCCGGCCGGACGCGGTTCGTACGGAATCGTGACCGTTCCCGGGAGTACGCGCGGCTCTCCGCGCCGCCCCGCGGCAGTCCCACGGGCCGGGCGGCCGTTCCGCCGTCCCGGCCGCCCGGGCGGGGAGCACGGCGACGGTGACGTCCGGGCACCACGCTGCGTGAGGGCCCGGGGGCCGGTTCCGGACAGGGGGCGGGCCGGGCCGCCCGGGGCTCCGCCGGCCGCCCGACGGCGCGGCACCGGGAGCCGGACGGCAGGTCCGGACGGTCATCTCCGGCGGGCATATGCCATTACCACCCGCCCGAATGCCGGATTCCCTTCCGTCCGAAAGTAAACCTCCTTGCGTTTCTGGCAGTTAGTGATCGATTCAAGTACTCTTCGATCGCGCCGCGGGGCGTTGGGGGCACCCGGGCTCAGCGCCTGGAGGGTGCCAGTGTTCAAGGCCGCAGTACTCGACCTGCCGTTCCCGTCCCGGGCCCATCCGGACCGGGAACCCGCGGCACGGCGCCACCGGGCGTGGCTGGACCGTCACGAAGGGCTCGCCGGGGCCCTGGCCCCGCAGGCGTACGACAAGTGGGACGTACCCCGGCTCGCCGCGCTCACCAGCCCCGACTGCTCCGCCGACGACCTCGTCCTCGCCTCGGACCTGCTCGGCTTCTACTTCCTCTTCGACGACGGTTTCGACACCACCCTCGGCCGGTCTCCGGCACAGGTGGCGGAGATCTGCGCCCGGCTGACGGCCCTTCTGCACGGGGACGGCCCCGCGCCCGCCGTCCGCACCCCCGTCGAGCGCGCCTTCGCCGACCTCTGGGAACGCAGCGCGGAGGGCATGTCCGCCCGGTGGCGGGCCAGGAGCGCCTACAACTGGGAGTGGTACTTCGCCTGCCACCCCGCCGAGGCCGCCGGCCGCGTGTCCGGCCGCTTCCCCGACCGGGAGGGGTATCTGGCGCTCCGCCGGGGCACGGCCGCCATGGAGACCCTCTTCGACATGGTCGAACGGCTCAACCGGTTCGAGCTGCCGCAGGAGGTGCTGCACCACCCGACCCTCCGCAGGATGCGCCAACTGGCGGCCGACATACCGTCGTTCACCAATGACGTGCACTCCTACGCCCAGGAACTCGCGCGGGGGGACGTCGCCAACCTGGTGATGATCGTCCGCGAGGAGCGCGGCGGCGTCGTCGAGGAGGCCGCCGCCGAGGTGATGCGCGAGGCCCAGGCGATGGTCGACCGCTTCGTGGAGCTGTCCGACGAGGTACCCGGGATCTGCGACCTCCTCGGCCTGGACCCGGCCGGGCGCGAGGCCACCCGCCGGTACGTCGACGGCCTCGCCTCCTGGATCGCGGGCTACCACCGGTGGGAGATCGACACCGGCCGCTACGGCGGCTGAGGAAACGTCACGGCTCCGCGCCCGGTTCCTTCCCGGTCCGGTGCCGGGCACCGGGCCGGGAAGGAACCGGAGGCGCCGCCCACCCGGCCGCCGCCGGAGGGCGCGTACGGCGGGTCAGACGTCGCGCCACTTGGCCTGGCCGAAGGAGAAGACCCCGAAGAGCACCAGTCCGAGCGCCACGACGACCAGGAGCCACGGACCCGCCGGGGTCTGCGCGAACGAACGAATCGTGTCGTCCATGCCCTTGGCCTCGTTGGGGTCGAACGCGACCGCCGCCTTCAGGCCGAAGAAACCCGCCGCGGCGAAGACGAGCCCACGCCCGACACCGCCCGCGATGCCCGTCACGTCCATGAAGCGCCGTTCCTTCACCGACATCCGGTCCCACTTCAGGCGCTTGCGGTACTTCCGCGTCACGGCCCGGCCGGCGATCCACAGCCCCGCGGCCAGGAAGCCCGCGGCCACCGCGCCGACCCACCACTGACCGCCCGGCAGGGCCAGCAGACGGCCGGTGACGTCGTGGCTCTGCCGGTCGGTCGAGCCCGCTCCGCTGCCCCGGTTCCCCGTCGCGAAGGACAGGACGAAGAAGGACGAGACGGCGTAGAAGACGAACCGGGCCCCGGACCCGGCCCGCTTGCCCGCCTTGTCGCCCTTCGGTCCGGCGGAGCCGAAGAGGGCCTCCGTCAGACGCCACAGCGCCATCCCGACGAGCCCGATGCCCAGGGCCCAGAGGATCACCGCCCCGAAGGGCGTCGCGGCGACCTGCCCGAGGGCACCGCCCTTGTCGGCCTGCTCGTTCGTGCCCGTCAGGCCGATGCGTACGGCCAGGACACCGACGAGCAGGTACAGCACTCCCCGGGCGACGAAGCCCGCGCGGGCGCCCGCCCGCACCACGTCCCCACGGGCCGTTCTCCTCGCCGCGGCCGCGGTCGTCCCCCCTGCGCTCATGTCCATGCACCCCTCTCGGATCGGAATCTCCGGATGCCCCGTCCTCCCCGTTCGAATCCCGGCGGGCCTTCGTACGGCGGCCGGCGCGGCGGTCGGCCGGTCGTTTGCGGTCGCCCGGCGTCCGGCGGAGACTGGGCCGACGCGCCGACGGCATGGAGAGGGAGCTGGAGCGATGGGCGAGTACGCCGACCTTCCCGGGGTCAGGACCTGGTACGAGACGGAGGGGAGCGGCGAGCCGCTGCTCCTGCTGCACGGAGGCTTCTGCACCAACGAGACGTGGGGTCCCCAGCGGGCGGGCCTCTCCGGCGCGTACCGCCTCTTCCTGCCCGAGCGGCGCGCGCACGGACACACGCCGGACGTGGCGGGTCCGCTGACGTACCGGGACATGGCGGACGACACGGTGGCGTTCCTGGAACGGGTGGTCGGGGGCCCGGCGCATCTGGTCGGCTGGAGCGACGGCGGCGTCGTCGCCCTGCTCGTCGCCGCGGCCCGTCCCGACCTGGTCCGCAAGGTCGTGGTGATCGGGGCGAACTTCCGCCCCGCCCCGGAGTGCTTCGCGGAGCCGGCGATGCTCGACGCGATGACGCCCGACGGCCCGGAACTGGAGTTCTTCCGGAAGATGTACGAGGCCGTCTCGCCGGACGGCGCGGACCACTGGCCGGTGGTGGCGACCAGGATGATCGACATGTGGCGGACCCAGCCGACGCTCCCCGCCGGGGACCTGGCGCGCGTCCGGGCGTCCACCCTGGTCATGACCGGCGACGACGACATGGTGACCCTCGAGCACACCGCCGCCCTCTACCGCGCGATCCCGGAGTCCCAGCTCGCCGTGGTGCCCGGCGCGTCCCACCTGGTGCCGCTGGAACAGCCGGACCGGGTCAACCGGATGATCCTCGACCACCTGACGCGGGACGCCGTCGAGACGATGCTGCCGATCCGGCGCGCGGCGGCCGGGACGCCGGGCGGCTCCGCCGGCTGACGGCGGCTCCCGGCCCGCGCGTCCCCGCCGGCACCGCCGCGCCCGGCGGGGACGCGCGCGGCGGGCTAGGCTCGGCACCATGGCGGGTGACGGCGAGTACGAACGCGACCAGAACTACATCACGACGCGGATCACGGCCGACGGCCGGGACGGCTACCCGGTGGAGCCCGGACGCTACCGGCTGATCATCGCCCGGGCCTGCCCGTGGGCGAACCGGGCCGCGATCGTGCGGCGGCTCATGGGCCTGGAGGACGTGCTGTCGATGGGCATCGCCGGGCCCGTGCACGACGAGCGCAGCTGGTCCTTCGACCTGGACCCGGGCGGCAGGGACCCCGTCCTCGGCATCGAACGGCTCCAGGAGGCCTTCTTCCGCCGCGATCCCGGCTACTCGCGCGGCATCACCGTGCCCGCGATCGTCGACGTCCCCACCGGGGCGGTGGTGACCAACGACTTCGCGCGCATCACGCTGGACCTGGGCGGCGAGTGGACGGCGTACCAGCGGGACGGCGCCCCGGACCTCTATCCGGAGAAGTGGCGCGACGAGATCGACGACGTGGCCGAGAAGGTGTTCCGGGACGTCAACAACGGCGTCTACCAGTGCGGCTTCGCGCACAGCCAGGAGGCGTACGACACGGCGTACCGCAGGCTCTGGAAGCGGCTGGACCAGCTGGAGGAACGGCTCCGGGGCCGGCGCTACCTGGTCGGTGACACCCTGACCGAGGCGGACGTCCGCCTCTTCACGACCCTCGTGCGCTTCGACGCCGTCTACCACGGCCACTTCAAGTGCAACCGCCAGAAGCTGACCGAACTCCCGGCCCTGTGGGGGTACGCGCGGGACCTGTTCCAGACGCCCGGCTTCGGCGACACGATCGACTTCGGCCAGATCAAGGCGCACTACTACCGCGTCCACCGCGACATCAACCCGACCGGGATCGTCCCCCTGGGCCCGGACACCCGGAACTGGCTCTCGCCGCACGGGCGGGAGGAGCTCGGCGGGCGGCCGTTCGGCGACGGCACGCCGCCCGGACCCCCGCCCCCGTCCGAGCGGGTCCCGCCGCCCGGCTGAGGCCGGACGCGCGACGGCCCCCGCCCGGGGAGGGCGGGGGCCGCGCGGGACGCTCAGGTCACCGGTTCGGGGCCGGGCCCCGGCGGGGGCAGCGGGCCCGGCTCCGGGGACGGTACGGGGGCCGGCGGGTCCGGCTCGGGACGGGGCGGCGCCGGCGGAACGGGGTCCGGCCCGCCCGGTCCGGGGACCGGCCCCGGGAGCGGTCCGGGCGCCGGGCCGGGTCCCGGCGCGGGCGTGGGGCTCGGCGGGACGGGGTCGTTCGGGGGCGTGCTCATGAACCCTCCTGACGGTTCGCCGTGGTCGCGCTGTCGGTCCGTCGCCTACCCGCGCCCGGGGCGGTCACTCGTCTCCCCGGTCCGCCCGCGCGCCGCGTTCCGGTCGCTCGGGTGCCATTCGAGGAGCAGGATGGTGGCGTCGTCGCGGAACTTGTGCTCCTGGTGCTGCCGCAGGCCCTGGACCAGGCGCCGGAGGGCCTCGGGGGCGGGCGCGCCCGCCGCGGTGGCGCGGATGACGGTGTCGGCCAGCCGTTCCTCGCCGTAGAGGTCGCCCCCGGGCGAGCGGGCCTCGGTGACCCCGTCGCTGTAGAGGAGGACCCGGTCGCCGGGCTGGAGGCGCTCGGTGTGTTCGGTGGGCGGCGATCCGGCGAGGAACCCCCATCCGAGCGGCAGGTCGGGCTCGCGCGCCAGCATCTGCGGGAGCACCCTTCCGCCGCGGATCAGCAGGGGCGGCGGGTGTCCGCAGTTGATCCAGGTCAGCCGGCCGTCGGAGGTGTCCAGGTGGGCGACGACGGCGGTCATCAGCCGGTCGGTGAACCACTGGTCGAGGATGCGGTCGATCGAGGTGACGATGTCGGTCAGCGAACCGCCGGAGCGGCGGGTCGCGCGGCAGGCGGCGAGCCCGGCCGCGCCGGCGCCGCCCGAGGCCAGGTCGTGGCCCATGGAGTCGATGACGGTCAGGTGCAGGCCACGCTCGTCCAGGGTGTGGTCGAAGGTGTCGCCCCCGATGTCGTACGCGGGTTCCAGGACCGCCGAGGAGGTCACGTCCGCCGTGCCGATGGTCCGCGGCGGCAGGAAGGCCCAGAGCAGTTCGGCCTGCACCGTCATCGCCCGCGCGCGTTCCGCCTCGACCAGCAGGTCGCTGTGGGAGGACTTCGACACCACGAGCAGGGCGGCCACGCCGGCGAGCGCCTCGCCGCGCCCGAGCAGGACGTCGTCGAGGTCGGGCGCGGTCACCATCAGGACGCCGAGGCGCTCGACCGCGTCGATCATCGGGAGCCAGGCGGTGCGGCCGTCCCGCGACCGCTGTGTCCGCTCCGTGCGGTAGGCCAGGCCGGCGAGGGACGCGTCGACGTCGAGCGCGGGCTGTCCGGCGCCGTCGGACTGGGGCAGGGCGATCAGCCGGATCTGCTGGAGGTCCGTGACGTACATGGCCGTTCCCCGGAACCCCAGGCGCCGGCCCGCCTCCTGGACGAGGTCCGCGAGTTCCCGCCCGGCCCGCAGGCGGGAACGGGTCAGCAGGTCGGTCAGGACATCCTCGTACGTCGACACACGGCCTCCGCGGCTCTCCTCCGGCGCTCGGCGGCGTGGAGCGGCCGTCCTCCCGGACGCCCCCGGGATGGCCCCCAGGCTACGCAGACCCTCAGGTGATCGCACCCTTCGCCGGGCGCGGGCGTCACGGGCGTGTCGCCCGCGCCGGTCCCCGCCCGGCCCCACCGGGCCGGAACGAGGAACGGCGCGCACCCTGGTAAGCAGGACTCGGGGCGGATGGGATGCCGGCCTGCGGGAAAGAGGTCGCCATGACTGAGGACGTGAGACCCGACCGGGAACAGCGGACGCGGAGGAACGAGACGCCCGAGGAGCGTGCCGACCGGCGCTGGACCGAACTCATCCAGGAGATCAGGGTCGCCCAGACCGGCGTGCAGATCCTCCTGGGCTTCCTGCTCACCGTGGTGTTCACACCGCATTTCCAGGACCTGGAGCAGACCGACAAGACCATCTACATCATCACCGTCGTCCTCGGCTCGCTGGCCACCGGCGCCCTCATAGGCCCCGTGGCCTTCCACCGCATCGTGTCGGGACGGCGCATCAAACCGCAGGCGGTCGTCTGGGCGTCCCGGCTCACGTTCCTCGGCCTCGTCCTGCTCCTCGCGACCCTGACCTTCGCGCTCTTCCTGATCCTGCGCGTGGCCACGCACGACGGTTACGTCCCCTGGCTGGTGTCCGGGGTCCTCGCCTGGTACCTGGTCTGCTGGTTCGGCCTGCCCCTGTGGGCGCGGTTCCGCTACACGAAGGGGGACAACGACCCGGCCGAATGACCCCGGGTGGGCCCAGTTCGTGAGGAAACGTTCCTTCGCCGGACGCGCGCCGGGTGGTCGACCGACCGCCCGGCGCTTCCCCCGTCCGGACCGGAGGAGGACCGCGATCGGGTGGTTGTGCGGACCGCCGTGTCATGGGGCCGGGGGCCCGGGTCAGGGATACGCGCATGAGTACTTCTCCGCGACATCGACTGCGCGGCACGGCCGTCGCCGGCCTCGCCGCTTCCTGCGCACTCCTCCTCGCCGCCTGCGGGTCCGGGCAGGAGGAGACCACGACCACCTCCGGCCGCGTCGCGCCGACCCGGACCGGAACCGCCGGCGCGAGCACTCCGGCGTCCGCCTCCCCCTCCGCGACCGCGTCGCCGCGGCTCACCGACGACCAGGCGGAGCGTCAGCGGATCGTACCGGCCACGAAGATCACCTGGGACAGGGCGACGCAGACCGCCGTGGCCGCCGTCACCCGGGGGAAGCTGGTCGAGAACGAACTCGACTGGGCGCCGCCGAATGCCGGCGCGTCCCCGAGCGCGAGCACGTCGCCCGGGGCGAGCGCGTCCCCGAGCACGAGCACGTCGCCCGGGGCGAGCCCCTCGCGGAGCGCCGGCGCGCGGACTCCGGCGTGGCACGCCAGTGTCGCCGCGGAGGACGGCACCCTCCACGACATCTGGGTCGACGGCGTCAACGGCAAGATCATCAGCGACAAGCGGGACGCGGACCAGGACGCCGAGGACAAGCGCGAGCTGGTCGCCCTGCTGAAGAAGACCACGGTCACGCCGCAGCAGGCCGTCCAGACGGCCATGAAGGACGCGAAGAACAAGAAGGGCACGGTCACGGCCGTGGAGCTGGACGACAAGGCCTGGTCGGTGGACGTCGTCGACACCAAGACCTGGTACAAGACCACGTACGAGGTCTCCCTGACCGAGCAGAAGGTCCTCCGTCAGGAAGTCGACCGCGACTGACCGTCCGTCGCTCCTCCCGCCCCCTCCGCCCGTTCCGGCCCGCCCGGCCGGAGCGGGCGTTCCGTCCGCCGAGGCTCCGGAGGTCCCGCGAGGGTCCCCGCGGGCGCGGCGACGCCACCCCGGCTCCGCCGGGCGCCGTGGACGACCACGGACCGGAACGGAGGGGAACCGGGGTGCGCGGCCCCGGCCGTGAACGATTTCCGCACAGGCGTTCGCCCCTGCAGACTGCGGGCATGGAATTCTTCTGTCACCACCGTGACCGCGCCGGCTCCGAAGGACTGCGCTTCGAACTGCTGGAACGGCACTGGTCCTACATGGACGCGTACGCGGCGGAGATGATCGCCCGGGGGCCGACCCTCACCGGCGACCGCGAGACGCCCACGGGCAGCGTGCACATCGTGGACCTGCCCGACGCGGCCGCCGCCCGCGCGTTCGCCTTCGAGGAACCCGGTTACCAGGCCGGCGTCTACCGGGACGTCATGGTGCGCCGGTGGCGCAACCTGCTGGGGCGGACCATGTGGGACTTCCCCGGGGGCCGCGACGGCGACGACCGGTACCTGGTGCTCGGCCTCGGAGCGGGGGAGGCGGTCGACCTCGCCGTACCGCGCGGCGGGGACGAACTGATCGCGTACGGGCCGCTGCTGTCCGACGACGGCGCCGCGTGGCTGGGCACGGCGGCGCTGCTGCGGGCGCCGGACCCGGAGGCCGCGGGCGCCGTGCTCACCCGGGACCGCTACGCCGGCGTCGAGGTGCACGCCTGGCAGTTCGGCGGCCGTCCGTCCTGACCTCCCGCCCCGGCGGAAGGCGCCGCGCGGCGGGCGGTCGCCCCCGGGAGCGCCGGGTGACCCCGGGCCGTTCCGGTCCGCGCACACGCCTGACCCCTTCCCGTGGGGAGGCGGGAAGGGGGGCGCGGACCCGCCGGTTCGGGGGGACGGACGGGCCCGTGGGGCGGTCCCTCCGGAGGTGGGCGCGGGGACCGCGTGCCGACCACCCTGCCACCGGCGCCCGGGTGTGCGCCAGGGGTCTGCACGGAAGAGCCTCGGGCATATGCCCTCGCGGACGGCGGGGACGGTCCCGCGACGGCGCGGGATTCCTCCCCGGCCCTCAGTCCTCCCTCGGCAGCAGCGGTCCGAGGGGGCCGAGGTCCAGGTTGAGGTCCTGGAGCGTGTAGCCGTGTTCGGCGCAGAGGTCGGCCAGGGCGTCGTGCAGGGCCATGAGGGTCGCGCCCAGCTCCTCCTCCTGGTCGTCGGTGAGATCGCCGGCGTCGACGCGCCGCAGCGCCTGCCGTTCGATGAGCTGGCGCAGGAGTTCCACGACCGTGAGGACCAGTTTGAGCAGGTCCTCCTCCACGGTCTCGCGGTCGGCCCGGATTCTGCGCGCGGGACGCGCGGCCCCGTCGGCCGGGGCGGGCGGCGCCCGCAGGAGGCGGAAGGCGCTCCCCAGGGCGTCCCCGACCTCGCGCGGCGGGGCGGACTCCCGCGCGGGGCGGGCGTCCCGCTCCCCGGGGGCCGGGGCCTCCTCGCTCACGTCCGCTCCCGTCCGAAGGGCTTCAGCGGGTCCGATCCGGAGTCGACGGACACGATCAGGGCGCGGAGCGAGACGCGGACGAGGTCGATGTCCGCGATCGACAGCACGATGTCGCCGGAGAGGACCACTCCCCCGCTGAGCAGTCTGTCCAGCAGGTCGACCAGGGCGACCTGGCGGGCGGGCAGGGTTTCGGTGGGCCGGGCGACGGTCATGACGTCCTCCCGTCCGGGCCCGGAGCCGGCGGTTCGGGGGCCCGGGACGCTCCGGACGGTCCGGGGAGCCCGGAGAGCGCGGACGGCCCGGAGGGTTCGAACGGCCCGGACGACGCGGAGAGTTCGGACGGCTCGGACGGCTCGGACGGTGTGGCGAAGGAGTAGGGGGCCCACGGCCCGGTCACCTCGACGCGTACGCCGTCGAGGTCCCGCGCCACCGCCGCGAGCGCGGTGCGGAACCCTTCGGCCCGGTCGTGCGGAACGAGGTAGGCGTCGTTGAGGACGTTCTCCTCCGGGCCCGCCAGGGCACCCCGCTGCGCGGGATGGCGGACCCGGTGCGTACTGAACCGGGAGGCCAGCTCCTCGATCCGTCCGGCCGCCTCCCGGGCGTGCCGGTAGCGGTCCTCCCGGGCGTCGTGCTGGGCCAGGCGGCGGCGCAGGTAGGCCCTGCCGGGGCCGGACGGGTCCGCCCCTCCGGCGGCGACGGTCCCGTCGCCGCCGTCCGGGGGGCCGGCGGGGGCGACGTACAGCTTGACGCCGAATTCGCTCCGGTCGCGGAGCAGGGCGATCCGCCGGGCGAGGACGCTGTGCTGGGATCCGAGGGCCCGGCGGGCCCTTTCGTCGTTCTGGTAGACGGTCGCCAGGCGCAGCGGGAGGACGGTGCCGTGACGGCCGACGGCCTGGACGACCTCGTGGTGGGCGCGGGCGACGCCCTCCAGCCATTCCAGGTCCTCGAAGCGGTCCTTCAGGGTCCGCTCGTCGAACTCGTGGGGCGCGACCCGGCTGACGACGAACGCGACGGCGTCCGGGTCGCCGGGACCGGTCACGGCCCCGGTGTCCGGGCCGCGTTCGCCGAGCAGGAACACGGGGGCGCCCGAGACGCCCCGGACGTCCCGGAGGGACGCGCTCAGCTCCCGGGTGGCGGGAGCGGCGGCGTAGACGTAGGTGAGGTCCTCGTGGCCGTTCATTTCCCGCGCCTTCCGGGCGCTCCGCGACCGGGGGCCGTCCCGTCGTCCGGCGCCGTCTCCTCCGCGTCCCGCGCGCTCCGGGGCTCCCCGGTGCCGAGGGCGTCACGGCGCAGCGCCTCCAGTTCCGCGCGGAGACGGCGGTTCTCCTCCGCGAGCGGACCGCCGGTGTGCTTCGAGGAGAGGGAGGGGTCGTGCTCCCACCAGTCGATGCCCATCTCCTTCGCCTTGTCGACGGAGGCGACCAGGATGCGCAGCTTGATCGTCAGCAGTTCGATGTCGAGCAGGTTGATGCGGATGTCCCCGGCGATGACGATGCCCTTGTCGAGCACCCGCTCCAGGATGTCCGCGAGGCTGGCGGACGAACCCGGTCCGTAGGGCACGGGCGCCGCCCGGGAGGGGGCGGACCCGAATCGGTCGGGCATGGAGTCAGACACGGCGGCCGCCTCGCTTCCCTGTCGCGTTCCCGGTCACGGCGTGCCCCGCCGGCGGATGTCGATCTCCTCCAGCCGGTCGAGCAGTTCGTCCTCGCGCCGGTCGAAGGCGTCCTGGCCGATCTCGCCCCGTACGAGCCGGTCCTCCAGTTCCCGGAGTTCCCGCCGTACGGGGGCCGGGTCGTAGTACTCCGCCTCCGCCTCCTCGACGACCTTCCGGGCGACCCAGACGGCGCCGCGCACCGGGGCGACGGGGAGGGTCAGCAGCTGTGTCAGCAGTCCCATCCTCTTCCTCCTCCTTCCGGGGCCCGGGGGCCGGGGGGCGGGGCGGGTCCGTCACCGGACGAAGCTGTACGGCGGCAGGGGGCCGCTCAGCCGGAAATCCACCCCGTCCCCGAGCCACCGGGCGAGATCCGACCGGGCCGCGAGGAACTCCTCCCTCCGGTCGTCGGGCACCAGGAGCGAGAGGTTGAGGAAGTCGTCGCCGGACGGCGGCCGGAGGCTGTGCTCCCGGGCGTACGGGAGGAGCGCGTCGACCAGCCCGGCCGCGAGCGCGTCCTGCCGCTCCCGCACCCGCGCGGCGACGAGCTGCCCGAGGGCCGGCGGGAGCTGGGGGTCCGGGTCACCGGCGCGAATCCGCTCGTTGAGTTCCCGGGCCTCGGGGATGTCCCGCAGGATCTCCCGCAGCAGCCCCTCCTCGCTCCGGGTCGCTCTGACGTGGTACTCGGCACAGCCCTCCAGCCGCTCCAGAGCGGCGAGGTAGCCGTCGGCGTTCTCGCGGAGCACCCGCTCGACCGTCGCGTCGTCGGGGGCGGTGTAGCCGAACTGCAGGGGCAGGACGGGGCCGTCCTCCATGAGGCGTTCCTGTACCCGCTGGTGGATCAGCAGGTCGCGCCGTTTGGGCCGGATCTCCTCGGAGACGTCGCTGACCACGGCGCACAGCGGTCCGGCCGTGAGGACGCGCACGGGGGACGGATCGGCACCGACGCCGGAGAGGTCCGTGACGGGAAGGGGGCGGTCCTTCGCCGTGACGGCGTAGACGTAGAGGGCCATCTCGGTCACTCCTTCTCACGGCGTGCCGGACGCCGGGCGGGGGGCCGCCGGCGCCGGGGAGCGGGCTCCTCCTCGTACGGCTCCTCCGCGGTTTCCTCGTCGGTTTCCCCGTCGCGACGGGACTTCCCGGTCAGGGACTCGGTCACCGCGTCGACCGCTCCGCCGAGGGCGCCCCTGGACTTGCCGCGGGCTCCGCCCTCCATCATGTCCCCGACGACCTCGGGGAGCTGGGCGGGAGCCTTGCGGCCGGATTCGAGGTCGAGTCTGTTGCAGGCTTCGGCGAAGCGCAGGTATGTGTCCACGCTGGCCACCACGACCCGGGCGTCGATCTTGAGGATCTCGATCCCCACCAGCGAGACGCGGACGAAGACGTCGATCACGAGGCCCCGGTCCAGTATGAGTTCCAGGACGTCGTAGAGACTGCCCGTGGAGCCCGTGCTCCCGGCGGTGCTGCCGCCCTGCGGCACCATGGTCATGGTGCCTCCCTTCGCGACCGGACCGATTCAGAACGGCCGGTCGATCGTTCCGCGGTTGTAGCGACGGGTCCGTTCGAAGGAGATCAAGGCACCTTCTTCGTCGAGCGAGACCTTGTAACTGGCCAGCACGCTGGTCGTGTCGGGGATGCGCTCCAGCTCCACCACCTCCACCTGCGCCTCCCAGCCCGAGTCGGTGGGCCGGAGCGAGGAGACGGATTCGGGTGGTCTGCCGAGCAGTTTCGCCAGTTGGGTGGCGGCCGAACTCATCGCCGAGCCCGCGTCGACGGGTTTCGCCCGGCGCGGCGCCGGTCCCCGCCGGGCGGAAGGCCGCTCCCGTCGCTCGTCGTCGGTGTGGGGGGCGGTCCGTCGGGGGCGGTCCGGGTCTGCTGAGGCCATGAGGCACTTCCAGAGGACGTATAGCCAGTTATGGCTAGAATTTCATGGTATAGGGGCAAATGCCATGCCCGGGAGAGCAGGCTCGTCCCCCACCGCCCGCGCGGGGCGTTCTCCGCCGGCGCACACGCCGACGCGCGGCCCGACACGAAGGGTTCCGCACGGGCGACGGCGAGGCCACGGGCGTCCGGTGAAGGGACGAAGATCATGGAGGACACGTCCAAGATCGCTCTGGCCGCCGCGGTGGCCGGAGGCTACGTACTGGGACGTACGAAGAAAGGCCGCCTCGCGTTCACCGCGGCGACCTACCTGGCCGGCCGGCGCTTCGGCCTCGAACCCCGGCAGCTCCTGACGGAGGGCCTGACCAGGCTCAAGGAAGTACCCCAGGTCGCGGAGATGAGCGACCAGCTCAGGGGCGAGGCCCTCGACGCCGGCCGCCGGGCCCTCAGGGCGGCGGCCGACCGCAAGCTCTCCGATCTGGCGGACACGCTCCACCAGCGGACCCTGGCGCTCGGTGACCGCGACGACGAGGAGCAGGAGTACGAGGAGCAGGCGTACGAGGACGAGGACGACACGTACGAGGGTGACGGAACGGAGCCCGACGAGTACGAGGAGGAGGAAGAGGAGGAGGAGGAGGAAGAAGACGGCGGCACCCGGGAAGAGGACGAGCCCGCGGAGTCCGGGGGCGGGGGATCGCGCGGGCCCTCGCGCGCAGCGGGCCGCGCACGGGGCGGTGGGAGCCCGGCGGCCCGTCCGCGCGGGGCGGCTCCCGCACGGCGCGGGACCGCCGCGGCGAGGAAGCCCGCGACGGCCACCGGGAAGACGTCTGCGAAGGGCGCCGCGCCGGAGAAGGGGGCCGGGACGGGGAAGGCGGGCCGGGCGCCCGCGAAGAAGACCGCGCCCGCGAAGAAGACCACCGGGACCCGGCCGGCGAAGAAGACGGCCGGGACCCCGCCGGCGAAGAAGACGGCCGCGAAGAAGACCGCGGCGAAGAAGACCGCGGCGAAGAAGACCGCGGCGCGCGGGGCGGCCGGCGGGACCGGCGCCCGAAAGACCGCTGCCGGAAAGAGCACGGCCCGTGAACCGGCGGCCGGGAAGACCGCCGCGAAGAAGACGGCCGCGCGCAGGCCGTCGGCGCGGAGGTAGACCATGGCACGCGAAGACCGGCCCCGGGAGTCCGGCTCCGGACTGGACAAGCTGCTCGGCGAGGTGGGCGATTACGTCTCCGCCCGGACCGGGCAGTTGGCGGAGAAGGCCACGGACGGCCTCGGGGACCTCACCGAACGGCTCCAGGACGTGGCCGACAACGGCGGCGGCCTCGCCGACATCGGCGGACGCATGCTCCAGGGGGACTCCCCCGTCAAGGCGATGGTGGGCCACTCGCTCGGTGGCCTGAAGGACAAGGTCACCGACACCGCCTCGGGCCTGTTCGGCAAGGACAAGGGCAAGGGCAAGCGCAAGAGCGGGACCCAGAAGATCACCAGCATCGTCGAGACGATCGACGTGGGCGCTCCGCTCCGGAGGGTCTACGACCACTGGAGCCAGTACGAGGACTTCAGCGGCTTCACGAAGGGCGTCCGCGACGTCTCGCGGGGCGACGAGACCACCAGCGACTGGAAGGTCAAGGTGGGTCCCTCCACTCGCGGCTGGAAGGCGACGGTCCAGGAGCAGGTCCCCGACGAGCACATCATCTGGACCTCCGAGGGGGCCAAGGGGTCGACCAAGGGCTGCGTCAGCTTCCACGAGCTGGGGCCGTCCCTCACCCGGGTCCTGGTCACCGTGGAGTACTACCCCTCCGGGTTCTTCGAGAAGACGGGCAACCTCTGGCGCGCCCAGGGCCGCCGTCTCCGGCTCGACCTGAAGCACTTCCGCCGGCACGTCGCCCTCACCGACGACGAGCCGGAGGGCTGGCGCGGTGAGATCCGTGACGGCGAGGTGGTCCGTACGCACGAGGAGGCCCTGGAGGAGGAGCAGGAGGCGGACGGGACCGGCGAGGAGGAGGACGAGGAGGGAGAGGGGCGGGAGCCCGCCGAGGAGGACGAGGAGGAGTACGGGGAGGACGACGGCGAGGAGTACGAGGACGCCGGACCCGGCGGGGAGGACGACGGGTACGAGGAGGAGGACGGATACGAAGAGGGCGAGGAGGACGACGCGTACCAGGACGGGTACGAGGGGGAAGGCGAGGAGGAGGACGCGTACGAGGAGCCCGCGGGCCGGAGGCGGGGCCGGCGCTGAGCCGCCCCGTACGGGCTCCGTTCGCGTTTCCGGCGCGCCCTGCCGGTCCCCGCGACCCCCCGCCCCCGCCGGGGCCGGCCCGCCGTGGAGCGGGCCCGCCGCGCCCTCGGGAAGGGCGCGGCGGGCCGTGGCCGGACGGGGTCGGTCACTCGACGATCCTCAGGAGCCTGTTGGCGGTTCCGGGGGTGGCGTCGCCGATCCTGCCGGGGGTGGCCCCGGCGGTCAGGGCGGCGGCGACCTGGGCCGGGGTCGCCCCGGGGTGGGCGGCGAGGTGGACGGCGGCGGCGCCGACGACGTGCGGGGTGGCCATCGACGTGCCGGAGATGGTCCTGGTGTCGCTGTCGTTCCAGTCGGAGGTGATGTCCGAGCCGGGGGCGTAGAGGTCCACGACGGAACCGAAGTTGGAGAAGGCGGACTGCCGGTCGTCCTTGGTGGAGGAGGCGACGGTGATCGCCTCGGGCACGCGGGCCGGGGAGCCCTGACCCGCGTCGGAGGACTCGTTGCCGGCGGCGACGCCGAAGGTGACGCCGGAGGCGATGGCCTTCTTCACCGCCTCGTCGAGGGCCGGGTCGGCGCTGCCGCCGAGGCTCATGTTGGCGACGGAGGGGCCCCGGTGGTTCTTGGTGACCCAGTCGATTCCGGCGACGACCTGGTCGGTGGTGCCGGAGCCGTTGTCGTCGAGGACGCGGACGGCGACGATCTTCGCCTTCTTGGCGACGCCGTGGGCGGCCCCGGCTATGGTGCCGGCGACGTGGGTGCCGTGGCCGTTGCCGTCCTGGGCGACGTCGTCGTTGTCGACGGCGTCGTAGCCGTTGGCGGCGCGTCCGCCGAAGTCGCCGTGGCCGACGCGCACGCCGGTGTCGATGACGTACGCGGTGACGCCCTCTCCGGCGGTGTCGGGGTAGGTGTACTTCCGGTCGCCGGCGGTGTCCGTCTGGTCGACCCGGTCCAGGCCCCAGGAAGGCGGGTTCTCCTGGGTGGCGTTGACGGTGAAGGTGCGGTTCTGGACCACCTCGGCGACGGCCGGGTCGGCGGCGAGGCGCTTGGCGGCGGTCTCGGTGAGGCCGTCGACGGCGAAGCCGTTGATCCGCGAGTCGTAGCTGCGGCGCAGCGTGCCGCCGTACTCCCGGGCGAGTTCGGCCTTGCCGGCCTTGCCGGACCTGCCGGCCTCCTCGCCGAGCAGGACGACGTAGCTGCCCGCCACGGCGTTCCGCGCGCCGAGGCCGTGGACGGTTCCCTCAGCGGGGGCGGGGGCCGCGCCGGCGAACGGACCGGTGGCGACGGCCATTCCGGCGGCCGCGGCGATCGCGGTCGCTACGGCGAGGGTCCTGAACGTGCGGGCACGCTGGTGAGTTGCCATGGAAGAGGGCTCTCCTCGTCAGGATTCGTGGGGGGGCGGGCCGGCGGAGGGAAACTCTCCGGCGGCTTGCCCGAAACCCTGACCGATTGACGAGTGCAAATCAAAGAGCCTTCACAGGCCTATGACCTTCTCGACAGGACTTCTTGGAAAGCGGGGGGACAACTCCTCACGACTCCCCCGGCGCGTCCGCGAGTCGCGGTGGGCGGTGATCACCACCGCGGGTAGGGCCGCACCCCTGCGGGACGCCCCGGCCCCCCGCGGGGGCGCGAGGGTCCGGGGCCGCGCCGGCACGCGAAAGGGGCGCGTCCCGTCCGTGACCGGACGGGACGCGCCCCGGGAACCCGCGCGGAGGCCCGCCTCCACGCCGTCCGCCGCCCGTGGGTGCGACCGCCGTGCGGGACGGCGGTCGCACCGGTGACGCGGAGGGGTCAGACCGTGGTGGGGAAGCGGTCCCAGACGCGGTGCTTGGCCAGGAGCGGGGTCAGCCCCGCCAGGACCGCCTCGCCGCTGTCCGCGAGCACCACGCCGGGGGCGCCGGTGGGCACCGACGCCGCTTCGAGGACGGCCTCCGCGCCCGCCCAGCCGCCGATGGCCTTGGCGTGCCGGAACGCCTCGGAGAGGAGGAGCGCCAGGCGCGGGTCCACGGACGCCCCTCCCTGGCCGGGCTCGCCGGCCTTGGCGTCCCGCGCTCCCAGGGAGTCGGCGCCGGGGACGGGGGTGCCGGCGACGACGACGGCGTCGAACTCGACCGAGCGCGCGGTGGCGAAGGTGCGCTGGACGGTGATCGGGTCGGCGTCGCCGCCGATCCGCCCGCCGGCGGGCGCGACGACCAGCGGCACCATGCCCGCGTCCAGCACCGCCCGGCGCAGGGCGCGCACGCCGTCGGCGTCGGTGGCCCCGTCGGAGACGATGCCGATGATCCTTCCGTCGGCCGGCCACTCCTGCCCGACCTGCGAGAGGGCGGGGCTGGGCCGGACGTCCGGCGCCGGTTCGGTGGCGGCGGGGACGGACATCCCGAGCCCGGCGGCGACCTGGGCGCACAGGTCGGAGTCGATGTTGGCGAGGGCCTGCAGCTGGCGTTCCTTGACGGCGTTGTCCCAGCACTTGCCGAGTTCGAAGGTGTAGGCGGCGATGATGTGCTCGCGCTCCACCGGGCTCATGCTCAGCCAGAACAGCCGGGCCTGGCTGAAGTGGTCCGCGAAGGAGGCGGGCGCCTCGCGGACCTTGCGCCCGGCCGGGACCTCGACCGGCACCTCGACGAAGGCGCCGGTGTCCGCGCCCGCGAAGAACGGGCAGCCGCCGTCCAGGGAGTTCGGCTTGTAGGGCGCGACGCCGGTGTGCACGGCCTGCTGGTGGAAGCCGTCGCGGAGCATGTCGTTGACCGGGGCGTGCGGCCGGTTGATCGGGATCTGGTTGAAGTTGGGGCCCGCCAGCCGGGTGATCTGGGTGTCCAGGTAGGAGAAGAGACGTCCGGCCAGCAGCGGGTCGTCGGTGACGTCGATGCCGGGGACCAGGTGGCCGACGTGGAAGGCGACCTGCTCGGTCTCGGCGAAGAAGTTGGAGGGGTTGCGGTTGAGGGTGAGCAGGCCGATCGGCCGGACCGGTGCGAGCTCCTCGGGGACGATCTTCGTCGCGTCGAGCAGGTCGATGCCCTCGAAGGTCTGGTCGGGGGTGTCGGGGAAGGTCTGGATGCCCAGCTCCCACTGCGGGTACGCGCCCGCCTCGATGGCGTCGGCGAGGTCCCTGCGGTGGAAGTCCGGGTCGACGCCGCTCGTGATCTGCGCCTCCTCCCAGACCTGGGAGTGCACGCCCAGCCTGGGCTTCCAGTGGAACTTCACCAGCGTCGTGGCGCCCTCGGCGTTGACGAGCCGGAAGGTGTGGACGCCGAAGCCCTCCATCATCCGGTAGGAGCGGGGGATGCCCCGGTCGGACATGTTCCACAGGGCGTGGTGCTGGGCCTCGGTGTGGAGCGACACGAAGTCCCAGAAGGTGTCGTGGGCGCTCTGGGCCTGCGGGATCTCCCGGTCGGGGTGGGGCTTGCCGGCGTGGATGACGTCGGGGAACTTGACGGCGTCCTGGATGAAGAAGACCGGGATGTTGTTCCCGACGAGGTCGAAGACGCCTTCCTCGGTGTAGAACTTCGTCGCGAAGCCGCGGGTGTCCCGGACCGTGTCGGCCGAGCCGCGCGAACCGAGCACGGTCGAGAACCGGACGAAGACGGGGGTCTCGGCGTCGGGGGCGAGGAACGCCGCCTTCGTCACGCCCGCCGCCGTGCCGTACGACTGGAAGACGCCGTGCGCCCCGGCGCCGCGCGCGTGGACCACGCGCTCCGGAATCCGCTCGTGGTCGAAGTGCATGATCTTCTCGCGCAGGTGGTGGTCCTGGAGCAGGACCGGCCCGCGCGGACCCGCCTTGAGCGAGTGATCGGTGTCGTACAGACGGGTGCCCTGCGCGGTGGTGAGGTAGGAGCCGCTCTGCGCCACCCGCGCCTGCTCCGCTCCGGTGGGCTGACCGGTGGGGCTCACCGTCTCGGGGCCGCTCTGGTCGGGTTTGGGCGGCAGCGGCCCGTGCGGCGTGGTGGGTTCCTCCAGGGACGCCGGCGCCGGGGAGGGAGCGCCGGGTACCCCCTCCGCGGGCCCGTCCTCCCTGAGCGGCTCGGTCAGTTTCTTGACGGCTGCCTTGAGGGGGTTCTCGTGGGACATCGTTCCTCCGTAGTCGGGCGGGGACTCCGTAGCCATGACCGGTCGCGGGAGTGCCGTAACGCATGCGCTCCCGATCTCCGTCCAACGGCACAGCGTCGGCGTGTCGGCGTTCCGTCCGGTCGTGGCGGCGCGGGCGGGCCGGGCGGCCGGCGGGCGCGGGTGGCCGGGACGGTTCCGCCGCCCGCGGCCGGGGGCCGCGGGGCCGTCCGTACGGGCCGCTCGCTCCACCCCGCCTGCCCTTTCGTTCGCGCTCCACACCTGCCGTGCCGGCCTCGCGCGCGAACGGCCCCGGAAACCGGAAGGCGAAGGTCCGCCCGTGGCCGCCGCGCGCCGCGCGAGACGTTCGCGCGCCCGGCGGGAGGCGGGGCCTCACGGGACGAGTTCGCCATGTTGACATAGGTATGCACGCATACCTAGCATGCGGAAATGCCCACTCCCAGCGCGTCCGCCCAGGACATCGACCGCGTGGCCTCCGGGCTCGCGGCGTGCCTGCCCGCGCTGCAACGGGCCCTCGACCGGCGCGTCGGACAGGACTTCCCGCACCCCAGGCTCCCCGAGGGCCAACTGGCACTGCTGCGGCTCGCGGCCGAGCACGACGGGATCACCGTCCGCGCGGCCGCCGACGCCCTGCTGATGAAGCCGAACAACGTCAGCGCCCTGGTCTCCCGGCTGACCGAGGAGGGGCTGCTGGAGCGCAGGCGGGACGGCGCGGACAAGCGGGTCGCGCACCTGCACCCGACGGCCACGGCGCGACGGCGCCTGGCCGAGGTCCAGCGCCTCAAGGGCACGTACGTCGCCGACGCGCTGCGCGCGCTCACCGAAGGCGAGCTGGACGCCCTCGGCTCGGCCCTGGGCGCGCTCCACTCACTGGCGCGGCACCTCCGTCCCACGACCGGCTGAACCGGCGGAAGGACCGCGCGCGGGATTCCCTCCCGCCCGCGCCCCGCGCCGCACGGACCGGCCGTTCCCCCGCGCGCCGTCATCACGCGCCGGCGTTCCGTCCCGTCGCCACACACCGGCCCGCCCGTCGCGGCCGCCGGTCCGTCGCGCCGCCGACGCACTCCCCGACACTCCGTCAAGACAAGGTATTCCCATGCCCTCCACGTCCGTGGACCGCTCCGCCCCGCCCGCGCCCCCCTCCTCCCGGGACGTTCCCGGCGGTCCGCGCTCCCGCCCCTGGCTCACGCTGGTCGCCGTCGCCTTCGGCCTGTTCATGGTGGGACTCGACGGTTCCGTCGTGTCGATCGCGAACCCGGAGATCGGCCGGGACCTGCACGCCTCCACCGCCGATCTGCAGTGGGTGACCAACGCCTACCTCCTCGCCCTGGCGGCCGTGCTGATCCTGGGCGGCAAGCTGGGCGACCGCTTCGGCAGGCGCACCTGCTACCTGGTCGGCGTCGCCGGGTTCACCGTCGCCTCGGTCGCCATCGGACTGGCCGGCTCGATCGGGGGCGTCATCGCCTTCCGTGCCGCCCAGGGGGTCTTCGGCGCCCTCCTGATGCCCAACACGCTGGCGCTGCTGCGCGCGGTCTTCCCCCCGAAGAAGTTCGGCATGGCCGTCGGCGTCTGGGCCATGGTCTCCTCCGTGTCCACCGCGCTCGGCCCCATCGTCGGCGGACTGCTCGTCGAGCACGTCGGCTGGGAATCGGTCTTCTTCGTCAACGCCCCCATCGGTGCCGTCGCGCTCGTCTTCAGCACCGTCGTGCTGCCGCAGAGCAGGAACGCCGCCGCGGCGGACGAGCGCTTCGACATCCCGGGCGTCGTCCTGCTGGCCGCCGGCCTGCTCGCCGTCGTCTTCGGCGTCGTCAAGGGCGAGACGTGGGGCTGGACCTCCGTCGGCACCGTGGGTGCCGTCGTCGCGGGCGTCGTGATCCTGCTCTGCTTCGGCCGGTACGAGGCCCGCACCGCCCATCCCCTGCTCCCCATGCGGTTGTTCCGCAGCCCGGCGCTGACGATCGGGGTGATCACCACCGCGATCAACTTCTTCGCCCTGCTCGGCGTGATCTTCTTCGTGATGCTGTACCTGCAGAACGTACGGGGGCTCACCCCCGTCGAGGCCGGTGTGCGCACACTGCCGCTCAGCCTCGCCTCGGTGGCCGCGTCGCCCCTGGGCGCGAAGCTCACGGAGAGGTTCGGCCCCCGGTTCACGATGCCGCTCGGCATGGCGCTCCAGGCGGCCGCCTGCTTCGGCATGTCCGCCTGGGACGCGCACTCCTCCGCCGCCGTGATGTGGCCGCCGTTCGTCGCGCTCGGCCTGGGCGTCGGCATGGTGATGTCCGCCTCCTCCGAGGCCGTCGTCGGCAACGCGCCGGTCGAGGAAGGCGGGGTGGCGGGTGGCCTGCAGGCCACCGCCCTGCAGATCGGCGGCGCGCTCGGCACCTCCGTCCTCGTCTCGCTGATCAGCAGCCGGGTGGGGGCCACGCTGACCGGTGAACTCTCCGCCGCCGGGGTGCCGGCCCCCGTGGCGGAGGGCCTGGCCGGGGCCCGGGACGCGGTGGCGATGGGGGTCGCGCCGGTCTCCGGCGACATGTCCGCGCGGCTCGGGGCCGCCGTCGCCGAGGGCAGCGCGCGGGCGTTCATGAACGGCGTGCACACCGCCGTGCTCGCCACCGGAACGCTGTGCGCCGTCGGCGCCGTCCTGGCCGTGGTGGGCGTACGGCGCGCCCCCGAGGCCCCCCGGCACTGAGGAGTGCGGGCGGCGGCCCGGCCGGGCGGTGCGGGGCCGGCCGTACGCCGACGGCACCGTACGGACGCGGGTGGATCCGCCGGCCGCGCACGGCCCGGCGTCACGGTTCCGGGCGGTGATCACTCCCCCCTATACTTCTACACTGATGTAGATGATGGGGGGCGCGGTCCGGAGCGCCGTTCCGCACACGTGGGATGAAGGAGTGAACGCCCGATGGTGTTCAAGCGTCTGCTCGGCTCGCTCGGCGTAGGGGCCCCCTCGGTGGACACCGTGCTCGATCCGGGCGCAGTGACCCCGGGCGGCACCCTCGGCGGGCAGGTCCACCTCCGGGGAGGTGACGCCGGCTTCACGATCGAGCACATCACCCTGGAACTGGTGGCCCGCGTCGAGGCGGAACACGAGGACGGCGAGGCGGAGGGCACGGTCGTCTTCCACCGGCACGTCGCCGGCGGGAACTTCCGCCTGGCGGAGCACGAACGGCGCAGCGTGCCCTTCTCGTTCCCGCTGCCGTGGGAGACGCCGGTCACCGAGCTGCACGGGCAGAACCTGGGCGTCGTCCTGGGGGTGCGGACCGAACTGGGCGTGGCCGGAGCCCGGGACAAGGGCGACCTGGACCCGCTCGCGGTCCGTCCCCTGCCCGCACAAGAGGCGATCCTGGAGGCCTTCGGCCAACTGGGCTTCGGCTTCGGGTCGGCGGACCTGGAACTGGGCCGCGTCCACGGGACCGGCCAGCGACTGCCGTTCTACCAGGAGATCGAGATGACCCCGGCCCCCGGATACGCACACCGGGTCGGCGAGATCGAGCTGACGTTCCTGGCCGGGCCGGCGGGCCTGGAGGTCGTCCTGGAGGCCGACAAGCACGGGGGACCGTTCTCCGGAGGCCACGACGCGCTCACCCGTTTCACCGTGGGCCACGACGAGGCCGGGCGGACCGACTGGAACGCGCGGGTGGAGGAATGGATCGGCCGGCTCCTCGACCACCACACCTCGTACCGCCCCCAGGACGCGTACGGAGACGGCGGGACGCCCTTCGGGCAGGGGGCCCACGGGGGCGGGTACGGCGTCCACCCCCACGGGGACGGACACCGCGCGGGCGCGGGCACGGCGATCGCGGCCGGCGCGGCCGGGCTCGCCGTCGGCGTGGCCGGGGGCATGGTCGCCGCCGAAGTCGTGGACGAGGTGGGCGACTTCTTCGAGGGCGAGGACGAGGACGAGGACGAGGAAGGGGACGACGAGGAGTGACCCCTCGCGGCGGCGGGGCGGGGCCGCGCTCCCGGGGCGGATGCCGGCGGTGCCGTCGTCCGCCCCGGAGGGCGGGGCTTTTCGTTACGCGCCCCGCCTGCCGGTGTCCGCCTCGGGGCACGGCGGGGAGGGCGGGACCCGGCGGCTCGTTTTTGGTATGGACCTGACAAGAGGATGCCGCTAGCGTGGCGGCCGACGCTCCCTGAGAGCGCTCTCACGCGTTCGACTCCCCCTCGTCAGGAGGCCTCGTGAAACGCACCACCTCCCTGGGCGCCGCCTTCGCGGCCCTGTTGCTCACGCTCGGTCTCGGCGCCGCCCGCGCCGGGACCGCGAACGCCGCCCCGCTCCCCGATCCGTCCCCGTCCTCCCCCTCGGCCTCGGCCGGGCTGCTCGACGCCCTGCGGCAGGACCTCGGCCTGACTCCCTCGCAGGCCGAGGAACGGCTGCGCGCCGAGAAGACCGCCACGGCCGTGGAGAAGGCCGCCCGGCAGGCCGCCGGGAACGCGTACGGGGGGTCGTGGTTCGAGCCCGCGACGGGGCGGCTCGTCGTCGCCGTCACCGATCGCGCCGAGGAGGCCGGGGTGCGCGCCCTCGGCGCCGACACCCGGATCGTCCGCCACAGCGCCGCCGCCCTCGACCGCGCCAAGTCCCGCCTGGACGCGCTTCCCGCCCCGGCGGGCGTGGCCGGATGGCACGTGGACCCGAGGAGCAACAGCGTCGTCGTCACGGTGGTCCGCGCCGAGAAGGAGGCGCCCGCCGTGCGCGCCTTCGTCGAGAAGGCCCGCGCCGGCGGCCCGGTCACCGTCGCCGAGGCGGCCGCCGCACCCCGTACGTACGCGGCGGGCACCGTCGGAGGCGATCCGTACTACACCGGCAACGTGCGCTGTTCGATCGGTTTCTCCGTGCACGGCGGATTCGTGACGGCCGGGCACTGCGGACAGGCCGGAGCGGCGGTGCGCGGCTGGGACGGCTCCGCCATGGGCACCTTCCAGGGCTCCTCGTTCCCCGGCAACGACTACGCGTACGTGAGCATCCACAGCGGCTGGTGGACCGTCCCGGTCGTCCTCGGCTGGGGCACCGTCCCGGACCGGCTGGTGCGTGGTTCCGCCGAGGCGCCCGTGGGCGCGTCCATCTGCCGTTCGGGCTCCACCACCAAGTGGCACTGCGGCACGGTCCTGGCCAAGAACGAGACGGTCAACTACAGCCAGGGCGCCGTCCAGCAGATGACGAAGACCAGCGTCTGCGCGGAGGGCGGCGACTCCGGCGGCGCGTTCATCAGCGGCGACCAGGCGCAGGGCGTCACCTCCGGCGGCTGGGGCAACTGCTCCTCCGGCGGCGAGACCTGGTTCCAGCCGGTCAACGAGATCCTGGGCCGCTACGGCCTGACCCTGCACACCGCCTGATCCCGCGCACCGGCCGGACCCTGCACACCGGCCGAGCCGCGGACGCCCCGCCGCCGCCCGGTATCCTGGAGACGCGACCGTCCCCGGACCGTCGCGCGGCGGTGGGGCCCGCCGTACCCGAACCGCGGTGACACACCGCCGACGGTCCCTGCTCGTGACCGGTCCCGCACGCGCGCGTGCGGGAGACCACGCGTAGGGAGAGGCATGCGTTCCGACGACACCCCGGGAGCCACGGCGTCCGGGCCGGCCGGCTCCGTCGCCGCGCCGGAGGCCGCCCCCCGGCCCCGGGAGACGGCCCGTACCCGCCACGGCGTCCTCGCGGCCGTCGCGGCGGGCGGCGCGCTCGGCGCCCTGGCCCGTTTCGGGGCGTCCCGGCTGTACCCCACGGCCGCCGGGGACTTTCCCTGGACGACCCTCGCGGTGAACGCCGCCGGCTGCCTGATGATCGGCGTCCTCCTGGTCGCCGTCACGGAGGTCTTCACCGCCCACCCCCTGGTGCGCCCGTTCCTGGGGACCGGGGTGCTGGGCGGGTTCACCACCTTCTCCACGTACTGCGCGGACGTCGCGCGCCTCGCCGGCGACGGGCGCGCCCCCGTCGCGCTCGCCTACCTGGCGGCGACCGTCGTCGCCGCGATGGCGGCGGTGAGCGCCGGCGCGTCCGGCACGCGCCGCCTCCTGGCGAACCGGAGCACGGCATGACCTTCCGCACCAGGGCGGCGGCGCGCCCGGCCGCCGGCACACGGCAGCACCGGCCGGTCCGGGGCGGGACCGTCCGGTCAGTCCGGTCCGTCCGGTCCGGCACCGGCCCCCCGGCGGTCCGGCGGTGAACGACCTCCTCCTCGTGGCCGTCGGCGGCGCCGTCGGCGCACTCCTGCGCCACCTGACCGACCGCGCCGTCCGGGCCCGCCACGGCACCGCCTTCCCGTGGGGCACCTTCACCGTGAACGTCACGGGCTCCCTGGTCCTCGGCCTCCTCACGGGAGCCGCCCTGTCCGGCGCGGCCGGGCACACCGCGCAGCTCCTCCTGGGAACCGGCCTGTGCGGCGCGCTGACGACGTACTCGACGTTCTCCTACGAGACGCTGCGGCTGGCGGAGACCGGTGCGAAGCTCCTCGCCGCGGCCAACGTCGTCGCCTCCGTGGTCGCCGGGGTCGGCGCGGTCCTCGCCGGGCTCACCGTCGCCGGGGCCCTGTTCCCCTGAACCGGACCGTCCCCCGGCCCCCACCGCCGGGCGGACGGCGCCGGGCACGGGGGCCCCGGTGGCCGCGAGGCCTCCCGGTCGGGCGACCGCCGGAACGGCCGGCCGGCGGCGGAGCGGGGCACGGCCGCGGCGGGGCTCGTGGCCGGCGCGGCGTCGCCGGTCCTCACGGTGGCGGTGCACCTGCGCGCCGGCCACGGCGCGCCCACGGCGTACGGCGCCTTCGAACCGGTCGCGCTGCTGATCGTCCTGGCGTTCACGGCCCGGCGCGGCACACCGCCCCTCCTCACGGCGGTGGCGGGGGTGGCGCTGGTCGCCGCCGTGGTGTCGCGCCCCCTCGCGGTGGAGGTCCGGGAGGGCAGCGTCCTCGTCGCCTTCGTGTCGACGCTGATCGCCGTGGCGGTGGCGGGCGCCGCCGGGATCGGGGACGTGCCCATGCGCGAGGGGCAGTCCGGCCGCGTCCGCGGTCTCCTCGGCCTGAGGGACCGCGTGCCGGTCGGCTGGGCGTCGGGAGCGGTGGACGTCGTCCCGCCCGGACGGGCCGGCGTCCCGGGCGAGGTCGTCTGGTCGATGGGCCAGTACGGGCCCGGCCGGGGCGGAGGGGGCGGAGAGGACAACGGCTTCTTGCCGGGCGTGCCCGCCGGAGGCCGAGACGCTGCGACCCGTGGGGCCGGTCCGTCGGATTCGACGGGCCGGCCCCGCGGGCGCCGGCCTCCGCGAACGGCCGCGAACGGCGCTCACGGAGCGGTCCTAACGACCCTGGAGCGCCTTGACGTTGTCGCCGAACGTCCAGCCCTTCGCGCCGTCCCAGTTCGCCGACCAGGTCATCAGGCCCTTGAGCGCCCCGCCGTAGTGGTTCCACGCCTGGGCCACGGCCGACGGCGCCATGTGACCGCCGCCCGCGCCCGGCTGGGCGGGCAGTCCGGGGACCTGCTTGTCGTACGGGACCTTGACGGTGGTGCCCTGGATCACGAGCCCCCTGTTCAGGCAGTCGGTCTGGGCGACGAACCCGGCGACGGTGCCGGCGGAGTAGGAGTCGCCCGCGCAGCCGTACATGCTGCCGTTGTAGTACTGCATGTTGAGCCACCACAGCCGGCCGTTGTCCGCGTACTTCTTGATGACCGGCAGGTACGCGCCCCAGATCGACCCGTAGACCACGCTGCCGCCGGTGACGTACGCGGTCTCCGGTGCCATCGTCAGGCCGAAGCCGGCGGGCATGCGGGCGAGGACGCCGTCGATGACGCGGATCAGGTTGGCCTGGGAGGTGGAGAGGGTGCCGAAGGTGCCGCTGCCGACCAGACCCGTCTCGATGTCGATGTCGATGCCGTCGAAGTTGTACTTCTTCAGGATGGGGACGAGGGTGTCGACGAACCGGTCGGCGACGGCGGCGGAGTTCAGGTCGATGCCCGCCGCGGCGCCGCCGATCGACATCAGGATCGTCGCCCCGGCCGCCTTGGCTCGGCACATCTCGGCGGGGGTGGGGACGCGGACGGTGCTGTCCATGCCGTCCTCCCACAGCGCCGTCCCGTCCGGACGGATCACGGGGAAGGCGGCGTTGAGGACGTTGTAGCCGTGGGCGGCGAAGCGCGGGTCGTCGACGGGGGCCCAGCCGAAGGGCGGGTGGACGCCGTTGGAGGCGCCGTCCCAGTTCTCCCAGTACCCCTGCAGCACCTTTCCGGCGGGCTTCGGTTTGAGGGCGCAGGTGTCCGCGTTCGCGGAGGAGGCGGCGGGAGCGGCGGAGAGGGGCGGGGCGGACGCGGCCGTCCGTACGGGCTTCGCGCCCTCGGCGGCGGCGGGTGCGGCGAGGGCGGCGGCTGCGAGCAGGGCGCTGAGGCCCGCTCCGAGGACGCGGGCGATCCGGGGGCCTGGCATGCGTGCTCCTTGGGACGTGGGGGGAGTCCTGGGCGTGGCGCGCGCTCCCACCGACCGTAGGTTGGTCCAGACCATTCGTCAACCAAGGTGACGCGGAAAGGAGTTGGCCACCGTCACCCCGTGGGCGGCGGTGTTCCGGACCCGTTCGCGGCCCGGCGGACGGAGGCGCCCGCCGCCCGCCCCGGAGAGGGCGGACGGGCACCGGCGCGGACGACGGGCCCGTCCGGGAGCGCGCCCGGCACCGTCGCGCCGTCCCCGTTCACCCGCACGGATGAGCACCCGCCGGTTCCGGCTCCGCCTGCGTCCTCCGGGAGCGGGAACGCCGGAGAGTGGTCGGACGATCCGCTCCTCCGAGCGGGGAACCAGAGGGCAGGAAAGCAGATGGTCCGTCACCCGATCCTTCGATGTCGTCACGTCCTCGCCGTCGTGCTGCTCGTCGCCGCGGCGACGGTCCTGCCCGGCGCGCCTCCCCGGTGGGGCGGCCGTGCCGCCGCCGCCCCGCCCGCCTTCGACACGGCACCCGCGCGGGCGGGCCTGGAACGGCTGCTCGCCGCCCGGGCCCGGCAGTTCGCCCTGGTCCCCGTCGAGCGGCCGGACTCCGGCGACTACTTCGCGGTCTCCGGCACGGCGGGCCGGATCGAGATCCGGGGCACCTCCCCGGCCACGCTGCTCGCCGGGGCGGGCTGGTACCTGGAGCGGGTCGCCGGGGTCGACGTCGGATGGCCCGGCGACAGCCTCGGACGGCTGCCCGCCACGCTCCCCGGGGTCGACGGGACCCTCACCCGGTCGGCGAACGTGCCCCACCGCTACGCCCTGAACGACACGGACGAGGGCTACTCGGGCGCGTACCGGGACTTCGACGCGTACCGCCGCGACATCGACCTGATGGCGCTGCACGGCGTGAACGAGGTGTTCGTCCCGACCGGCACCGACTACGTGTACCACCGGACCTTCCAGGAGTTCGGCTACGACGCCGCCGAGCTGCGGAACTGGCTCCCCGGCCCCGCCCACCAGGCCTGGTGGATGCTGCAGAACATGTCCGGCTTCGCCGGGCCGGTGTCCGAACGGCTGATCGAGGCCCGCGCGGCCCTGGGCGCCCGGATCGCGGGGCACCTGCGCTCCCTCGGCATGACCCCCGTCCTCCCGGGCTACTTCGGCACGGTGCCGCCGGGGTTCGCCGCGCGGAACCCGGGCGCGGTCACCGTCCCCCAGGGCAAGTGGGTGGGGTTCGACCGGCCGGACTGGCTGGACCCGACCGGCCCGGTCTTCGGCCGGCTGGCCGCCGCCTTCTACCGCGTCCAGCGGGAGCGGTTCGGTGACAGCGGCATGTTCAAGATGGACCTGCTGCACGAGGGCGGCACCCCGGGTCCGGTCGACGTCGCCTCGGCGGCCGGGGCCGTCCAGCGGGCCCTGGACACCGCGCACCCCGGCGCCACCTGGGTCATGCTCGGCTGGCAGCGCAATCCGACCGCCGCGTTCCTCGGCGGGGTGGACCGCGCCCGGGTGCTGATCGTCGACGGACTCTCCGACCGCTACGACGGCCTCGACCGCGAGACCGAGTGGGGCGGCACGCCCTACGCCTTCGGCTCCATCGCCAACTTCGGCGGCCACACCAGCCTGGGCGCCAACACCGGTGCCTGGGTGGACCGCTTCCACGCGTGGCTGGCCGGGCCCGGCTCCGCGCTGCGCGGGATCGCCTACCTGCCGGAGGGCACCGGCGGCAACCCCGCCGGGTTCGACCTGTTCACCGAACTCGCCTGGCAGCCGGGCCGGATCGACCAGCGGGCCTGGTTCGCCGGCTACGCGGCCCGGCGCTACGGCGGCGCCGACCCGCACGCCGCCGCCGCCTGGGAGCAGCTGCGGCTCGGCCCGTACAGCATGCCCACGGGGACGTGGAGCGAGCCGCAGGACAGCCTCTTCACCGCGCGCCCGAGCCTGACGGCCGACAAGGCGGCGCGCTGGAGCCCGGCCGCCATGCGGTACGACGCCGCCACGGTGGAGCGGGCCCTGTCCGAACTGCTCCGGGTCGCCCCCGCGCTGCGGACCACGGACGCGTACCGCCACGACCTCGTGGACGTGGCGCGGCAGGCGCTCACCAACCGCGGCCGCGTGCTGCTGCCGCGCGTCAGGGCCGCCTACGAGGCCGGGGACCTGGAGCGCTTCCGGGCGCTGGTGCGGGAGTGGAACGCCGCCGAGGACCTGCTCGGGCGGCTCGTCGGTTCCGACCGGCGGTTCCTGCTCGGCCCGTGGCTGGAGGCCGCCCGCTCCTGGGGCGCCGATCCCGCCGAACGCGACCGCCTGGAGTACGACGCCCGCTCGATCCTGACCACCTGGGGCGGCCGGGGGCCGAGCGAGGCGGGGTTGCGCGACTACGCGAACCGGGAGTGGGACGGGCTCGTCCGGGAAGTCTACGCACCGCGCTGGGCCGCCTACTTCGCGACCCTCGACGAGGCCCTGGTGACCGGCGGGACCCCGGCCGCCGTCGACTGGTTCGCGCGGGACGACGCCTGGGCCCGTGACCACCGGCCCCACCCGACCGCGCCGACCGGTGACCCCTACGCCCTGGCGGAGGAGGTGCGGGCGGCCCTGGCGGCGTCCTGACGGTTTCCGGGACCGGGAGCCTGCGCACGGGCGTCCCGTCGTAGGCTTCGGTCGACACGGAGACGCAGGGGGGCGGGCGCATGCCGGACGGGACGACGCCGAAGTGGGACTCGGTCCTCGATTCGGTCGTGGTGTACGCGCGGGGCGCGCTCTGCCGCCGCCTGGCCCGGGGCCGCGTGCCGGAGGACGGCCGGGTGCGGGTGACGGGCCTGCCGCGCACGCTGGACCCGGACTCGCTGCGGGCCCGGGTCCTGGGCGCCGCCGGGGCCCGGGTCACCGAGGCGCGGATGGAGGTCGAGGCCGCGCCGCGCGACGGCTCCGCCCCCGACGGGCCGCGGCGCGAGGTCGAGCGGCTGCGGGACGCGTGCGCGGCGGCCCGGGCGCGCCGGGACCGGCAGCGGGACCTGATCGAGGAGGTACGGGGGCTGCGCCCCGTCCCGCCGCCCCGCAGGCGCGACGAGGCGCACCGCCGCACCCCGGTCGACGCCTGGCTCGGGCTCGCCGACTTCGTGGACGAGCGGCTGACCGGGCTGCACGCCCGCCTCGCCGGGCTGGAGGAGGAGGTCCTCCGGCTCGAACACGAGCTGGACGTCGCCGCGGACCGCTGCGACCGGGCCTCCACCGACGTCCCTCCGGCCCACGTGGAGACCGGCGTCCACGCCGTGCTCTCCCTGGCCGGCGCCACCGGCGGGGAGGTCGAGGTGGAGGTGGAGTACGGCGTGCCGGGCGCCGTCTGGGTGCCGGCCTACCGTCTCTCCCACCGCGGGGGCGAGGACAGCGGCCGGCTGCTGCTGCGCGCCTCGGTCGCCCAGCGCACCGGCGAGGACTGGACCGGGGTGCGGGTCGCCCTGGCCACCGCCGACCTGCGGCGGCGCACCGACCTGCCGAAACTGCGCTCCCTGCGGATCGGGCGCCGCCAGGCGGCCCCCGCGCCGTCCGGCTGGCGCGAGCCCCCGGCGGGCCTCGCCGGCCTCTTCGCCGGGTACGAGGCGGCCGGGCCCCGCCCCGTCACCGGTTTCGGCGGCCCGGCGGGCGGTTCCGTGCCCGTCGCCGGTTTCGGCGGCCCGGCGGACGATTCCGCGCCCGTCGCGGGAGGCCCCGCGGCCGTGCCCGTAGCGGGCGGCCCCGTCCCGCCGCCTCCCCCGGCGCCCGCACCGGCTCCGGCGGCTCCGGGCTTCGCCGGACCGCCGCCCGCCGGACCGCCCCGGGCTCCCGGCGGTGCGTACGGCTTCGCCCCCGGGGCCGACGACACGGCCGTACCGCGGCGCGCGGGCAAGGGAGCCGGTGACGGTGGTGCGGCCGCGCCGCCCCCGGCCGGCCCGCCCCGGCCGGGCGGCGACGAGCTCGACTACGCCTCCCTGGTCCTGTGCGGCCCCGACGAGCCGGAACCGCGCCGGGGCCGGCTGTTCCCCGCCCCGTCCCCCGACGCCGTGGCGGCCGAGTACCGCCGCCGCGCGGAAAGGGTGTCCGCGCTGCCGCTGCCCGAACACGCCGTGCACCCCCGCGAGTCGGCGGGTTCGTTCGACCAGCGTTTCGACGCCGTCGCCCGCGCCGACGTCCCCTCGGACGGAACCTGGCACACCGTCACCGTCGGCGAGATCGCGGTCGGCCTGCGCACGGAGTACCTCTGCGTGCCGTCCGTGGAGCAGACCGTGTACGCGACGCTCGTGGTCTCCAACGCCACCGACCGGGCCCTGCTCGCCGGGCCGGTGGAGGTCACCGTGGACGACGCGTTCCTGCTGACGGCCGCGCTCCCCACGCTCGCCCCCGGCGCTGTCCGCCGGCTGGGCCTGGGGGCGGCCGAGGCCCTTCGCGTGACGCGCCGCACCCACCTCCTCGAATCGACCGCGGGGCTGCGCAACAACGTCACCGTGCTCGACCACCGCGTCCACGTGGAGCTGGCCAACCGCCTGGCGGTGCCCGCCACCGTCGAGGTCCACGAGCGGGTCCCGGTCACCTCCGAGCCGGACGTGCGGATCGAGGAGCGGGCCGACTGGTCCGAGCCCGGGGACGCGGACGGCGCGGGGCCCGGGGAACACGCCGAGGGCACCCGCGTCTGGCGGGTCGTCCTCCCCGCCGGGGGCACCGCCGTCCTCGAAGGCGGCTACGAGATCCGCGTCCCGGCCGGCAAGGCCCTGGCCGGCGGCAACCGCAGGAGCTGACCACCATGTCCCCACACCCCCCGCCGATCCCCCTCCCCGTCACCGCCGTCACCTGCCTGGAGGACCGCGCCCACGTCGAGCGCACCGCCGTCCTCGACCTGGCGGCCGGCGTCCAGCGGCTGCGTCTCGGCCCGGTCGGCGCGCTCGCCGTCGACCGCACCCTCCACGCCGAGCTGGTCTCCGACCACCCGGCCACCGTGCTCGACGTACGGATCGTCCGCACCTGGACGCCGCGCGGCCCCCTCCCCTCCCCCGACGACGACTCCCCCCTGCGCCGGCGCGCGCACGCCCTGGAGGAGGAACGGCGCGCCGTGGAACAGCGGCGGGACCGTCTGCGGACCCGCCTGGACGTGCTCGGCCGGCTCGCCGCCGACCTGCTGCGGGAGATCTCCGAGGGCGCCGGCGCCGGGGAGAGCGAGGGGGAGCGCTGGGCCCGTGAGCTGGACCGCGTGGACGCCGAGCGCGACACGCACGCCGAGCTGCTCCGTGCCGCCGAGGCGCGGCTGTCCGCCCTCGCCGAAGAGACCGGCGAGACCCGGCGGGCCCTGCGCGCCGCCGAGGAGGAGCCCGCCGAGCTGGTCGGTCACGTGGAACTGACCGTGGAGGCGGGGGCCGCCGGGCCCGCGCGGCTGCGCCTGAGCCACCTCACGCCGTGCGCCCTGTGGCGGCCCGCCTACCGGGCCGTGCTCGACGGGGACTCCCTGACCCTGGAGACCGGGGCCGTGGTCTGGCAGCGCACCGGCGAGGACTGGTCGGACGTGCGGCTGACGCTGTCGACGGCCCGCTCGGCCCTGGCCTCCGATCCGCCGCGCCTGGTCGAGGACCGGCTCACGCTCAGGGACCGCTCCGCCGCCGAGCGCCGCGCGATCGACGTCGAGGCGCGCGAGGAGGAGACCGGGGACCTCGGACCGGCGCGGGTGACCGGCCTGCCGGGCGTGGACGACGGCGGCGAGGTCCGCGTCCTGAGCGCTCCCCCGGCGGTCTCCGTGCCCGCGGACGGCCGCGCGCACCGCGTGCCGCTCTCCTCCTTCACGACGGACGCGAGCAGCGAGTACGCCTGCTCCCCCGAACTGTCGCCCCTGGTCACCCAGGTCGTGCGGTTCGACAACCTGGCCGGGCACGCGCTGCTCGCCGGGCCGGTGGACCTGGTGCGCGGCGGCGGCTTCACCGGACGCGGCACGCTGGACTTCACCGCGCCCGGCGCCCCGGCGGAGCTGGCCTTCGGCAGCCGTGACGACCTGCGGGTCGTGCGGCACGCCGAGGAGTCCCGCGACACCGCCGGGCTCGCGCAGCGGACCGTGGTCACCCGCACGGTCCGGCTGCGCCTGTCCCGGTTCTCCGCCCCGGGCGAGGAGGGGGGGCGGGTGGTGGTCCTGCGGGAGCGGCTCCCCGTGTCCGAGGTCTCGGCGGTGGAGGTGCGCCTGCGCGAGGAGGCCTGCTCCCCGGTGCCGGACGCGGTGGACGCCGAGGGCATCGCCCGCTGGACCGTCTCCGTTCCGCCCGGCGGCCGCCGCACGGTCACGCTCGTGTACGAACTGTCGGCCGCCTCCAGGGTCACGGGGATCTGAGGGCGGGTCGGGAGACGGCGGGGCCGGGGGCGTTCCCGTGCGCCCGTCCGCCATCACGGACGGTCGCCCCGGGTGACCCTTCGTGGCCGTGGACGTACTTGCGCGAATCGGTTCCGCATGCCTGATGCACGAGGGCCGCTTCCGGTGCAGACTGTGCGGCAGGTGGCGTCACATCCCGTCTGGAGGCCGGAAGAGTGAACGGCGACAGCGACGGACGGCGCCTGACCGGCCGCGCCCGGAGCGGAGGCGGATCGCCGGCGCACCGCCCGGCCGGCGCGGGGGCGCGCTTCCGCAGGAGCAGGGGGCTGCTGCCCCCGGACCGGTTCACCACCCGTGGTCAGCTGGCGTGGCTGAATTCCGCCACCTCCAGGATCGGTACGACGCTGGACCTGGAACGCACCGCGCAGGAGCTGGCCGAGTTCACCGTGCCCCGGTTCGCCGACGGGGCCGCCGTCGACGTCCTGGAGAGCGTCCTGCGGGGCGAGGAGGGCGCGCGGTGGACGGGGAAGGGCCTCCCCGCCCTGCGCGCCACGGCCCTGTGCGCCATCGAGGAGCTGTCCTCCCTGGAGCCGACGCCGGTGGGCGAGACCTTCGTGCGGACCGAGGAGCAGCACGAGACGCTGCTCCACCGGTACTGCCTCCGGCAGGGCAAACCGGTCCTGGTGAGCCGGATGAGGGACCACGACTTCACCCGGGTCGCGCCGACGGCGAGCGCGGCGGCGCAGATGCGCGCCGCCGGCGTGCACAGCTATCTGGCCGTGCCCCTGATCGCGCGCGGCCTGCTCCTCGGGAGCGCCGACTTCGTCCGGGGCCCCGGGACGCCGCCGTTCTCCCCCACGGACCTGGCCCTGGCGGAACAGCTCGCCTCCAAGGCGGCCGTCTTCATCGACAACGCCCGGCTGTACGGGCGCGAGCGCGAACACGTGGTCTCGCTCCAGCGCAGCCTGCTGCCGCGCGCGACCCCGGTGACGCCGGGGCTGCGGGTGCACTCCGAGTACGCGCCCTCGGCGGCCGGCCACGGGGTGGGCGGGGACTGGTACGACGTGGTGGCGCTGCCCGGGGGGCGCACGGCCCTGGTGGTGGGCGACGTCATGGGGCACGGGCTGCCCGCCGCCGCCACGATGGGCCGTCTGCGGGCGGTCGCCCGCACCCTGATGACCCTGGACATGGCTCCGGAACGGGTCCTGGCGCGGCTCGACCTGGCCACCCGCGACCTGGAGGACGAGCAGGTCGCCACGTGTCTGTGCGTGGTCCACGACCCGGCGGACTCCAGCTACACGCTGGCCAGCGCCGGGCACCTGCCGCCCCTGCTCCTGGACGGGCGGGGGGACGGCGAATTCGTGCGGGTGCCGGCCGGCGCGCCCCTGGGCGCGGGGGTGATCCCGTACGACCCGCTGCGGCTGCGGGTCCCGGAGGGCGGTCACCTCGTCATGTACACCGACGGGCTGGTCAAGTCCCGGAGCGAGGACCTGGACGTCCAGCTGGCCCGGCTGCGGTCGGCCGCGCTCGGGCTCACCCCCGAGGCGCTCGAAGCGGGCGGCCTGGTGGACCGCGCTCCGGCCGGCGCGACGCGGTTCGACGAGGCCGTGCTCCTCGTCGCGACGGACTCCCCGTCCCCGCGGGCCGATCTGCGGGTGTGGGAGCTGCCGAAGGACGGGCGGGCGGCCTCCGTCGCCCGGGGCCTGGTCACCGCCCAGCTGGCGGAGTGGGACCTGACGGAACTGGCGGACGTCTGCGAGCTGGTCGTCTCCGAACTGGTGGGCAACGCCCTGCGTTATGGCAACGGCCCCGGCGAGCTGCGTCTGTGGCACGGCGAACGGCTCGTCGTGGAGGTCTCGGACACGGGTCCCGACCTGCCGCAGATCCAGCACGCGGACCTCAGCGACGAGGGCGGCCGGGGGCTCCAGCTCATCAACATGCTCTGCCGCCGCTGGGGTTCCTGCCGCACCGACGCCGGCAAGGTGGTCTGGGCGGAGCAGAACGTGCCGGGCGGCCAGGGGGCCTGACGGGGCGGGCACGGCACCGGCGGCGGTGGTGTGCCGGTCGCCCCGGACCCGGTGCCCGTCCGCCGCGGCCGCCCGTTCCCGGCCGCGTCGTGGAAGGGCGCCCCGGCGCCGCCCGGCGCGGTCGTCACCGCGTCCGGGACCTCACCGGCCTGCGGACCGGTGCCGACGGACGGGGCGGGTCGGCGTGGCACAGGAGCAGACAGGTGTCGTCGTCCCCGGGGGTGTCGCGCAGGAGGTCGGCCAGGAGCTTCTCCGCGTCCTCCTCGACGGTGCCGCCGTCCTGGGGGGTGAGACCGGCCAGGGCGGTGGCGAGTCGCCGGATGCCGGGGTCGACGCCCTGGGCGCGGCGCTCGACGAGTCCGTCGGTGTAGAGCAGCAGGGTGGAGCCGGGGGCGAGGGTGAGGCGGTGGTCGCGGACGGTCTGGTCCACGGGCAGCCCGAGGAGGGAACCGCCGCGGTCGTGGAGGACGTGCACGGCGCCGTCGGGGGTGCGCAGGAGCGGGGGCAGGTGACCGGCGGTCGCCCAGAGGACCTCGGGGCTCGACGGGCGGAGCTGGGCGACCAGGGCGGTGGCGTAGAGGCCGGGCTGCAGGCTGCGCATGAGCTCGTGCAGGAGGGTCAGCAGGACGCCCGGGGAGTGGCCCTGGAGGGCGTAGGCGCGCAGGGCGTGGCGGAGCTGGCTCATCAGGACGGCGGCGTCCAGTCCGTGGCCGGTGACGTCGCCGATGACGGTGGTCAGGGTGCCGTCGGGGTGGAGGAAGGCGTCGTACCAGTCGCCGCCGACGTTCATGCCCTTGCCCGCGGGCAGGTAGCACGCCGCCATGCGCAGGCCGGGGACCGTGGGCAGGTCGGTGAGCATGGCGCGTTGCAGGATCTCCGCGGTGTCGCGTTCGTGTTCGTAGCGCTGGGCGTTGTCCAGGGCGGTGGCGGCGCGGCGGGCCAGTTCGGTGAGCATGACGACGTCGTCGGGGGTGAACCGGTCCGCGGAGGGCGTCAGGGCCAGGACGCCCAGGGTGGTCCGGCCGGTGGTCAGGGGGAGGGAGAGCAGGGAGGGAGCGGGCTCCGGGCCCGGGTCGCCTCCGGGACGGTCCGGTGCTGGGCGGTCCGGTCCGGGGCGGTGGTGGACCCGTCCGGTGCGGGCGGTGAGGGGGACGGGGTGGTCGGCCGGCAGCTCCGAGACGTCCGGGGTGTCCCCGGTCGACGCGGTGAGCGTCTGCCGGTTGTCGAGGAGCCAGACGTGGGCGGTGGCGGCGTACTCGGGGACGAGCATGCCGGTCAGGTCGCGCAGGACCCTCTCGTGGTCCAGGGTGCGGGTGAGCGCGGCGCTGGCGGCGGAGAGGAACGACAGCCGTTTGCGGGCGGTCTCCGCCTGTTCGCGCGCGGCCTGTTCGGCGGTCAGCAGTTCGGTCTGGGCACGGTGGGCGGCGTCGAGTTCGGCATGCAGGGCCAGGACGCCCTGGTTGGTGGATTCCAGCTCGACGCGGTGCCAGTCCAGCAGTTCCACCAGGGCGCGGACGTCGCCGTCGCTGTCCGCGAGCATGCGGACGAGGCGGGAGCAGGGGTCCTCGCCACCGGGCCGGGAAGCCGCCGGGGCGTCCGGGGCGCACGTGTTCCCGGAGGCGGTCGGCCCGGTGTCCTCGTCGGGGGTGTGCAGGGCGGCGTGGACGGCGGGGGCGCCGGTGGCGGGATCGGGGCGGACGGCCACCCGCAGACGGGCCGTGGCGCCTTCGTCGAGCGCCGCCCCGATCCTGCCGAAGAGGTCCGTGATCAGGCGGACGCGCGTTTCGGCGGGAACGGCCGAGGCGAGGACGAGGACGTCCTGGCGCGCCCGCAGGGCGTCGGCGGGCGTCCTGATCACCAGATTGACCTGGGGCACGTTCATCGCGTTCATCGCGGTCCTCGCGGGGGTGGGGAGAGGGCAGCGGGGGTGAGCGCGGCGGGCGCGGCGCCGTCGCGGGCGGGGCCGGGCGCGTCACGGAGGACGGCCGCGGCGGCCGGTGCCGGTGCCGGCCGGTCCGGGAACGCGGTCGTGCTCCTGTCCGCCCCGGTGTGCGGTGTCCGAACCGCCATGCCCCCTCGCTCCCTTCCCGGGTCGCCGGACATCCGGGTATCGGCAGGGACCGGCGGATGATGAACGACCAACAATAGTTGCCGCATGGCAACAATAGGCGAGTCCCGTGGGATCGGCACAGCCCGCCCGGCGCGGGCCGGGCACGCCTCCCGCCCCGCTCCTCCTTCCCCGCTCCGCGCGTCCGACGCACGCGAAACGGGGAAGAGCACCCTCGGGGCCGGTCAGCCCGCGCGGCTCACGAGGGGGCCGCCGTCACGAAACCCCTCCGGATCGCGGTTGCCCTGAAGCAATACTTGCCATTTGACAAGTATCCGCCGGAGGCAGGAATCTGTCGCAGCAGCATGAGCCGGAGAACCGGCCTCGGGAAGGCGGAATCGTGAACCCACCGGCGCAGCCGTCGGCCTCAGGCCGACTCCGACGCGACGGCTTCCGGCCCACCGCGACCGGCCACGGCGTCGTCGGTGACGGCCCGGACCCCGACCAGGCCCCGCGCCAGCATGGCCCGCTCCGTGGCGGTCATCCTCCCCAGCAGTTCCCCCAGGACTTCCTCACGGCGGGCCCGAAGCGCTTCGAGGTAGCTCGCGCCCCGGCGTGACAGGCGCAGCTCCAGTTCCCGGCGGTCGGAAGAACTGTGGTTACGATCGATGAATCCCACCGCGTGCAGCCGGTCGCACATCCGGCTGACCGACGGAGGCATGGAGTCGAGCTTCTCGGCCAGGGTGCGCAGGTTCACCACTCCCTCGCGCTCGAGGACGTAGAGCACGCGCACCTGGGACGGCGACACCGGGGCGGTCGAGACCGTCTCCCCCTGGGACCACAGCACCTCGATCAGTTCCAGGACCTCGCGCGCCATACTGGCGACGAACGCCCCCGCGCCGTCCTGCCGCAGTGCTTCCTCCGGTCGCCGAGACATGAGAGAAGCTCCCTTTCGCATGCGTTCTAAAACTAGGCGGTAACCGAACGATGGACAGATTCACCGTGGTCGAGCGCGCCCTGCGCTCCGCCACTCCCGACGCTCTCCTCCAGGCCCTGGAGGAAGCGCTGGCCGCACAGTACGGCGCCGCGGACGTCATCCTGCTCATGGCCGACTACGCGATGACCATACTGCAACCGGTCGCCGCCCTCCCCTACACGATGGAGCCCGTCCCCGTCCACACCGGCGCCCCCGGCCAGGCGTTCAACTGGCAGCGGCCCCACACCGAGGCCCCCGGGGAGGACGGCTCCGTCGTCGTGCACCTGCCGGTGAGCGTGCGCGGCGACCGCATCGGGGTCCTGAGCCTGCGCCTGCCCGCCTGGGACGAGGACTCGGACACCGCGCGCGAGCTGACGGAGATCGCCGAGATCCTGGGCCACGAGATCATCGTCAGCGAGCGCGACACCGACCTCTACCTCCAGGCCCGGCGGGCCAACCGCCTCACCCTCGCCGCCGAGATGCAGTGGCAGCTCCTCCCCGGACGCTCCTGCACCCGCCCCGAGTACGAGATCGGCGCGCAGCTCGAACCCGCCTACGCGATCTACGGGGACAACTTCGACTGGTCGACGTCGGCCCGGGCCCTCACCCTGACCGTGACCAACGGAATGGGCGAGGGCATCGAGGCGGCCCTGCTGACCAACCTCGCGGTCAACGCCCTGCGCAACGCCCGGCGGGCCGGCCTGTCCCTGGTCGACCAGGCCTACCTCGCCGACCAGGCCGTCTACGGGCAGCACCGGGGGGCCCAGCACCTGTCGGTCCTCCTGCTGCGCTTCGACCTGGCCACCGGCGACACGGAGATCGTGGACGCCGGCTCGCCGAAGATGTGGCGCGTACGGCGGGGCAGGGCCGAGCAGATCGAGCTGAACGCCCAGCTCCCCCTGGGCATGTTCGAGGACACCTCCTACACGGCCGAACACTTCCGGACCGAGCCGGGCGACCGTCTCGTCTTCGTCAGCGACGGCGTCTACAACGTCGCCTCACCGGCCGGCGAGCGGTACAGCGACCGGGCCCTGGCCCGGGCGCTGACCAGCACCCAGCTCCTGCCCGCCTCCCAGGTCCCCCGGGCCGTCCTCCAGGAACTGGCCGGCCACCGCGGCGTGATCGACCCCGAGGACGACGCCATGGTGGTCTGCCTCGACTGGCACGGGCGGCCCACCGCCTGAACGACCGCCCTCCGGCGCGGCTCCCGCGCGCCGCCCGCCGGGGCGGCCGGGTCCCCCGCGGCGAAAACCCGGATGCGCGGGCCGTGCCGCCGCCCTAGGCTGCGCCCGCCGGGCGGAGCGCCGTACCGGTCGCCGAGCGACAGGAGACCCACGCAACCATGACCAGCCAGCTTTCCGCGATCTGCTTCGACACGCCCCGGCCGTCCGGCATGGCACGGTTCTGGTCGGGGGTCCTGGGCTGGGAACCGGCCGACGACCCGGACGGCGGCGTCACGGTCCGGGCCCCCGGCGGCACCGGGTTCCCCCTCCGTTTCCTGCCGGGCCGGGAACCGGAGGGCGGCCGGAACAGGGTGCACTTCGACCTGACGAGCGCCTCCCCGGAGGACCAGCGGCGGACGGTGGCCAGGGCGCTGGAGCTGGGTGGCGGGCACCTCGACGTGGGGCAGCGCCCGGAAGAGGGGCACGTGGTCCTGGCCGACCCGGACGGCAACGAGTTCTGCGTCATCGCGGCGGGCAACGCGTTCCTCGCCGACACCGGCACCATCGGGGCCCTGGCCTGCGACGGCACGCAGGAGGTCGGGTACTTCTGGAGCGAGGCGCTGCGGTGGCCGCTGGTCTGGGACCAGGACCAGGAGACCGCGATCCAGTCGCCGGCCGGCGGTACGAAGATCACGTGGGGCGGTCCCCCGGTGGCGCCGAAGAAGGGCGCGAACCGGCTGTACTTCGAGCTGACGCTCCCCGCCGGTGCCGACGGGGACGCGGAGGTCGACCGTCTGGTCTCGCTCGGCGCGACCCGCGCCGACGCGGACGGGGAAGACAGTGGCCGGGTGCTGATGTTCGATCCCGACGGCAACGAGTTCTCCGTGCGGAGGGCCCGGTAACGGGGCCGCCGCCGGGCGGGCCGTGCTCCCCGGGCGTTCGCCCGTGGAACGCCGTCGTCCCGCCCGGCCGGGGCCGGGCGGCCCGGCCACCCCGCCGGAAGGGCCCCGTCCGGGCCGTCCGGCGCCCGGGACGGGCGGGTCCGCCGCCCTCACCGGCCGGCCGCGCGCTTCCGGGGCGCGCGCCGCTCCCCTCGTTCACGAAAGCAAGCGGTCCGGGCGTTCCCGACGGCCGCGCGCCGTCCGCCCCTTCCTCCGGACGGACCGCCCGGTCCGGCGCCCGGACACCGTCCCGTCATCCGCCCGCCCTGCTCCGTCCATCAGGAGTTAACGAAACCCCTCACACAGGACGTCGTTTTCGAACATCCGTCATGCACCAATCCAATCAACAGTGTTCCTAACTGATCAAGAACACATCTATAGTGCCGTCGTTACGACTCCCTTCCCCGTGTGCCCGTTCCTGAGAGTCTGGTTGATGTCGGCGCCGTCCACCCCCTTCCGCCCCGCCCTGCTCGCCTCGTCGCTGACAGCCGCCGCAGGTGGTGCGCTCGCCGCGGCGGCGACCGCCGCGGCACCGGCCGAGGTCCGCCCCCCGCTGGGCTGGTTCGCCGTCTGCGGCGTCCTGCTGCTCGCCGCGTCGGCCTTCGCCGTCACCTGGTACGGACGCACCTCGCGTGCGCTCGGCAGACGGGTCGACGGCCTCACCGCCGAACTCGCCTCCCGCGACGCGTACATCGCGCGGTACTCGGCCGCCGCCGAACGGGAGAGCGCCGCCCTGAGGGAGCGGTACGCCGCCGAGGCCGCCGCCTCCGAAGCGGCCCGCGCCGCACGGGCCGAGGAGCTGGTCCGCGCCCACGCGGCGGAGACCGCCGAGCTGAACCGGGCCCGGGCCGCCGACGTGGCGCGCCTCGAAGAACGGCTGCGCCGTGCCGAGTCGGGCCGCTCCGCCGCCATGGCCGCGGCCGCCAACGCGGCCGGCCGCATGCAGGCCCTCGCCACGAGCATGCTGGCCGACCTGCGGGACATGGAACACCGGCACGCCGACGAGGACGTCCTCACCGACCTCCTCCACCTCGACCACCGCACCGCCCAGGCGGGCCGGCTGGCGGACTCCATCGCCGTGCTGACCGGGGCGCGTTCCGGCCGGCGCTGGGCCCGCCCGATCGGCATGGAGTCGATCCTGCGCGGCGCCATGGGCCGGATCAGCGGCTACCAGCGGGTGCGGCTGCACTCCAGCAGCGAAGCGGCCGTGGCGGGCCACGCCGCCGAGGGCGTCATGCACGCCCTGGCCGAACTCATGGACAACGCCGCCAACTTCTCGCCCCCCACCGCCGAGGTGCACGTCTACGTGGAGGAGGTCCCCGCCGGCGTCATCATCGCGGTGGAGGACAGCGGCCTGGTGATGAGCGACGTCCAGCTGCGCCGTGCCGAGGCCGCCGTGAGCGCGGAGACGCAGGACCTGGCCGGCCTTTCCGGCACCCGGCTCGGTCTGGCCGTCGTCGGCCGGCTGGCGCGCAAGCACGGCCTGACCGTGTCGTTCCGCCCCTCGGCGCGCGGCGGCACCGGCGCCCTCCTCATGCTGCCGCAGGAGCTGATCAGCCACACGGCCGTGCCCGCGCCGGCCGCTCCGGCCGCCGTGCCCGACCGCGTTCCGGCCCCGTCCGTACCGGACCGGGCGCCCGCCGCGCGGGTCCCCGAACCGGAGACCGTGCACGAGCCCGGCGCGGCGCACGGCACCGGCGCCGAGGGCACCGGCGAACACCCGCAGTTCGGCGAGAGCGGTCTCCCGCGCCGCCGCCGCGGCCGGGCCCTGGCCGCCGCCCACCCGGAGGGCCCCGACGCCGCCGCGAAGCCCCGCCCGGCGGGCCCGCGCAGCGGCGCGGCGGCCGGGGCGGCGACCCGCTTCGGCAGCTTCCGCCGGGCGGTCCGCTCCGCCCAGCCGGACGCCGGGACCGAAGCCGATCACCCCCCGGCGGGCGGCCCCCCGGCCGCCCCGTCCGACCAGGACGGCCGGACGTCCACCCCCAGGACGCCGTCGCCGTCCTCGAACTCCCCGCACCCGGAAGGCACCCCGTAATGACCGGCACCACCACCGACGAGAAGCTCAGCTGGCTCCTGGAGGGCCTGCTGGAACGCACCCCGGGCACCCGGCACGCCCTGGTGCTCTCCCGTGACGGCCTCAAGCTCTGCCGTACCCCCGAGCTCTCCGTCGACCAGGCCGACCAGCTCGCCGCGATCGCCGCCGGCATCCAGAGCCTGTCGCACGGTGCCTCCGTGGAGTTCGGCGACGGCACGGGCGGCGTCCGCTCCGCGATGGCCGAGTTCTACGGCGGCATCCTGTTCATCGTGGAGGCCGGCGAGGGCGCCCACCTCGCCCTGGTCGCCGACGAGGACGCCGACGCCGGGCTCATCGGCCACAACATGTCCGAACTGGTCGAGCAGCTCGGCGAGCACCTGGTCGCGAGGCCCCGGGGATGAGCCGCTCCAGGCCGGGCAGGGACGATTCCCCGGACCGGCTCTACACCCTGACCGGCGGCCGCAGCCGCGCCGGGTCCGACGCCTTCGACCTGGTGACCCTCGTGGTCGCCGAGAGCGATCCGTCCCCCGGCATGCAGTCCGAGCACGCCGCGATCCTGCGCCTGTGCCGTTTCCCCACGGCGGTGGTGGAGGTGGCGGCCGGTCTCGGCCTGCCCGTGTCGATCACGCGGATCCTGCTGGCCGACCTCCACGACACCGGCCGGATCAGCGCACGGCACCCGCGTGCGTCGTACAGCCTTCCCGATCACGACATCCTGGAGCAGGTGCTCGTTGGACTCCGTAATCTCTGAACAGCGCCAGGCCCTGCACAGCACCGCCGACAACGGACTGAAGATCGTCGTCGTCGGCGGTTTCGGCGTGGGCAAGACCACCCTGGTGCGCTCGGTCAGCGAGATCCGTCCGCTGAACACCGAGGAGACCATGACCCAGGCGGGCGAGGGCGTCGACGACACCGTCGGCGTCGCCGCGAAGACGGCCACCACCGTGGCCTTCGACTTCGGCAGGATCTCGCTGGACGCCCACAACATCCTCTACCTGTTCGGGGCGCCCGGCCAGGAGCGGTTCTGGTTCCTGTGGGACCGGCTGTTCTCCGGGACGCTCGGCGCGGTCGTCCTCGTCGACACGCGCCGGCTCGCCGACTCCTGGTACGCGATCGACCGCCTGGAGCACCACGGCACGCCGTTCGTCGTCGCCTGCAACGACTTCGGCGGCCCCTCCCACACCACCGAGCAGATCCGCGAGGCCCTCGACCTCGCCGACGGGGTGCCGCTGGTCTTCTGCGACGCCCGGTCGCGCGAGTCCAGCAAGCAGGTCCTGATCTCGCTCGTCGAGCACCTGCAGTCCGTCCTCGTCCAGGACCCGACCTCGCAGCCGATACCGGAGCCCGCCCCGTGACCTGCCCCGTGTCCCGTCCCGTCCCGCTGAGCGGGCCCCGGTTCCAGACCGACCCCACCGAGCTGTACCGGCAGATGCGCCGTGACCACGGGGCGGTCGCCCCGGTCCTCCTGGACGGGGACGTACCCGCCTGGCTGGTCCTCGGCTACCGCGAGCTGCACCAGGTCACCAGCGACCCGGTGCTCTTCTCCCGCGACTCCGACCTGTGGAACCAGTGGGAGAACATCCCGGCGGACTGGCCCCTGCTGCCCATGATCGGCCGCAAGCAGCCGTCCATCCTGTACACCGTCGGCGAGCGGCACCGCGAGCGGGCTGACGTCATCTCCGGAGCCCTGGAGGCGATCGACCCGTTCGTCCTCAGGGAGCGGGCCGAGCGGTTCGCCGACGAACTCATCGACGCGCTGTGCGGCAAGGGTTCGTGCGACATCATCGCCGAGTACGCGATGCTGCTGCCGGTCCGGGTCCTCGCCAGCGTCTACGGCTTCGCCGACGAGCAGGGCCCCGGGCTCGTCAAGGCCCTGAACGACATGATCAACGGCCAGGAGGGCGCCCTGGAGGGCCAGCGCCACCTGGGCGAGTCCATGTTCGCGCTGCTCACCTCCAAGTCGGAGACGCCCGGCGACGACGTCGCCTCGCGGATGCTCGCCAACGCCTCCGGCTTCACGCTCGAGGAGGTCGGCCAGGACCTCATGGTGATGCTGGCGGCCGGCCACCAGCCCACCGCCGACTGGATCGGCAACTCGCTGCGCCTGATGCTCACCGACGACCGGTTCGCGGCCTCCCTGTCCGGCGGCCGGCACAGCGTCGGCGAGGCGATGAACGAGGTGCTGTGGGAGGACACCCCCACCCAGAACGTCGCCGGGCGGTGGGCCTCGCGCGACACGCACCTCGGCGGACGCCGGATCGGCCGCGGCGACCTGCTGCTGCTCGGTCTGGCCGCCGCCAACTCCGACCCGCACGTACGGACCGACTCCGGCGCGCTCACCGGCGGCAACAACGCCTACCTCTCCTTCGGGCACGGCGAGCACCGCTGCCCCTTCCCGGCGCAGGAAGTCGCCGAGACCATCGCCCGTACGGGCATCGAGGTGCTCCTCGACCGGTTGCCGGACGTGGACCTGGCGGTGGCCCCCGAGGCCCTCACCCGCCGGCCCTCCCCCTGGCTGCGCGGCCTCACCGCGCTTCCCGTGACCTACACCCCGACCCCCGCCCTTGGAGCCCTCGGATGAGCTGCCCGTACGACCACACCGCCGCGTCCGGCACCGACGTCATCGAGCTGGACCCGTTCGTCACCGACCTCGACGGCGAGAGCGCCCGGCTGCGCGCCGCCGGTCCGCTGGTCCGCGTCGTCCTGCCGGGCGGGGTGCCCTGCTGGGCGGTCACCCGTCACGCGGAGGCCCGGAAGCTGCTCACCGACGCGCGGCTGGTCAAGGACATCGAGGTCTGGGGGCCCTGGCAGCGCGGTGAGATCCCCCTGGACTGGCCGCTGATCGGCCTGGCCAACCCGGGCAGGTCGATGCTGACCGTGGACGGCGAGGAGCACCGGCGGCTGCGCACCCTGGTCGCGCAGGCGCTGACCGCGCGGCGGGTGGAGCGGCTGCGCGCCGGCATCGAGGCCCTCACCACGGACATGCTGGACCGGCTGGCCGCGCGTCCGGCGGGCGACGTCGTGGACCTGAAGGCCGAGTTCGCGTACCCGCTGCCGATGAACGTGGTCTGCGAGCTGATGGGCGTCGACAGGGCCGACCAGCCGCGGATGAAGGAGCTGTTCGACAAGTTCTTCTCGACGCAGACCCCGCCCGAGGAGGTGCCGCGGATGATGGCGGACCTGGGCGCCCTGTTCGCGGGGATCGTGGCGGCCAGGAAGGAGTCGCCGGGCGACGACCTCACCAGCGCGCTGATCGAGGCGTCGGAGGACGGCGACCGGCTCACCACGGAGGAGATCACCAACACCCTCCAGCTGATGGTGGCCGCCGGCCACGAGACGACCATCAGCCTGATCGTGAACGCCGTGGTCGCCCTGGAGACCCACCCCGAGCAGCGCGCCCTCGTCCTCGGGGGCGAGGTGCCGTGGGAGAACGTGATCGAGGAGACCCTGCGCTGGTCGACGCCCACCTCGCACGTCCTGTTCCGGTTCGCCACCGAGGACGTCGAGGTCGGCGACCGGGTCCTGCCCAAGGGCGAGGGACTGATCGTGTCGTACGGCGCGATCGGCCGGGACGAGGAGCAGTTCGGCCCGACGGCGGGCGACTTCGACATGACCCGCACGCCGAACCGTCACATCTCCTTCGGCCACGGACCGCACGTCTGCCCGGGTGCGGCGCTGTCCCGCCTGGAGGCGTCGGTGGCGCTGCCCGCGCTGTACGCGCGCTTCCCGGAGCTGCGCCTCGCCGTGCCGCGCGAGGAGCTGCGCAACAAGCCGGTCGTCACCCAGAACGACCTCTTCGACCTCCCGGTCGTCCTGGCCTGACGCGCGGCGCGCTCCCGGAAGTCCGTACGGGGCTGTACGGTGGGCGCATGCGTCTTCCGTCCCGCCCGAGCTGGTGGCCCTCCCCGTAGGAGCGGCCACCACTCGCGCATGACCGAAGGGCCGTTCGGACGAACGGCCCTTTTCGCGTTTCCTGGATCACGGGTCCCGTCGTTCCGGCGGCTCGTACCGACGGCGTCCTCGACCCACCAGGAGACCTCGTGAACACCACCACCGCCGCCACCGTCACCGCCCCTTCCTCCCCCGACGTGCTCGGAACGTCCGCCGTCCGGGCCCGCGGCGCGGTCCTGGAGGAGGAGATCCTCCGCTCCCCCGGCCGCTTCCGCGTGCTGACGGGCGACCGCCCCACGGGGCGGCTGCACCTGGGGCACTACTTCGGCACGCTCCGCAACCGGGTCCGGCTCCAGGAACTCGGGGCGGAACTGTTCGTGATCGTCGCGGACTACCAGGTCCTGACCGACCGGGACGTGGCGGACGACCTGTCCGGACACGTCGGGGAACTGGTCCTGGACCACCTCGCGATCGGGGTGGACCCGGCACGGAGCACGCTCTTCACCCACAGCGCCGTCCCCGCCCTCAACCAGCTGATGCTGCCCTTCCTCAGTCTGGTGTCCGTGGCCGAGCTGCACCGCAACCCCACGGTCAAGGACGAGATCGCCCGCTCCCGGCAGTCCGCCGTCAGCGGCCTGATGTTCACCTACCCCGTCCACCAGGCGGCCGACATCCTCTTCTGCAAGGCGAACCTGGTCCCTGTCGGCCAGGACCAGCTGCCGCACCTGGAGGTCGCCCGGACGATCGCCCGCCGCTTCAACGCCCGGTACGGGGAGGGGGTGTTCCCCGAGCCCGAGGCGCTCCTCTCCGACGCGCCGCTGCTGCTCGGCACCGACGGCACCAAGATGAGCAAGAGCCGGGGCAACGCCGTGCCCCTGGCCGCCGGCGCGGACGAGACCGCGCGGCTGATCAGGGGCGCGAAGACCGATTCCGAGCGCCACATCGCGTACGACCCGGTGGGCCGGCCCGAGGTGTCCTCCCTGCTGCTCCTCGCGGCCCTCTGCCAGGGCGTCGCGCCCGAGGAGGTGGCGGCGGGCATCGGATCGGCGGGGTCCGCCGCCCTGAAGCGGACCGTGACGGAGGCGGTCAACGAGCACCTGGCGCCGATCAGGGCCCGCCGCGCCGCGTACGCGCGGGACCGGGCCCATCTGCGCGAGGTCCTGCGGGAGGGCAACGAGCGCGCCCGCGCGGTGGCCGACGCCACCCTCGCGGAGGTGCGCGCGGTGATGGGGAGCGACTACTGAACGGGAACGGGGTCCGGCCCTGCGCCCGGGGCCGGGACGGTCCGGCGGCCGGGGCCTCCCGGTGCGGCCGGGGCCTCCCGGTGGGACCGGGGGCGGGGGCCGCGCCCCTCCCCCGGCCCCGCCGTCAGGGGCCCTCCGGGCCCGGTTCGCCGGGACCGATCCTCAGCTCGAAGTCCCCGTCGTACTTCTTGTGGCCGGCGATCACGGCGAGTTCGACGGCCTCCTCCCCCAGCTCGCCCCGGACGATGAGCGGGTCCCGGCGCAGGTCCCGCATGAGCGCCACGCACATGCCGATCATGACGAGCACGAACGGCGCCGCCACCAGGATGGTGAGGTTCTGCAGCCCCGCGAGGGCGTCGCCCTGACCGTGCCCGACGAGGAGCATGATCGCGGCGACGGCGCCGGTGACCACGCCCCAGAAGACCACCACGGGCCGGGTGGGTTCGAAGGTGCCGCGCTGTGAGAGCGTCCCCATGACGATGGAGGCGGCGTCCGCGCCGGACACGAAGAAGATCCCGACGAGGACCATCACGAGGAGGCTCATGGCACCGGCGACCGGGAACTCCCGGAGGACGCCGAAGAGCTGCCCCTCGGGGGTGGTCCTCCCGGCCAGTTCGCCCCGCTCGGCGAGCCTCATCGCCGCCCCGCCGAAGACGGCGAACCAGACCAGGCTGACGGCGCTGGGGACGAGGATGACGCCGCCGACGAACTGCCGGATGGTCCTGCCCCGGCTGATGCGCGCGATGAACATGCCGACGAAGGGCGTCCAGGAGATCCACCACGCCCAGTAGAAGACGGTCCAGCTCCCCAGCCAGTCGTGGATGTTCCCGCCGCTGGTCGCCTCGGTGCGGCCGGCCAGCTGCGGCAGGTCGCCGACGTAGGCGGCGATGGAGGTGGGCAGCAGGTCGAGCATGAGGACGGTGGGGCCCGCCACGAAGACGAAGAGGGCGAGGACGGCCGCGAGCACCATGTTGGTGTTGGAGAGCCACTGGATGCCCTTCTCGACGCCGGAGACGGCGGAGAGGACGAAGCACACGGTCAGGACGGCGATGATCGAGACGAGCAGCCCGGTGCCGGTCTCTTCCATCCAGTCCAGTTCCTCGAAGCCGCTGCCGATCTGGAGCGCGCCGAGGCCGAGGGAGGCGGCGGAGCCGAAGAGGGTGGCGAAGATGGCCAGGATGTCGATGAACCGGCCGGGGCCCCCGTACGCCCGCCGTTCGCCCATCAGCGGGACGAAGACGGCGCTGATGGTCTGGCGGCGTCCGCGCCGGAAGGTCGAGTAGGCGATGGCGAGGCCGACGACGGCGTAGATCGCCCACGGGTGGAGCGTCCAGTGGAAGAGCGTGGTGGCCATGGCGGTCTGCATCCGCTCGGCCGGGTCGGCGGGGCGGGTGCCGGGCGGCGGGGCGGCGTAGTGGGCGAGCGGTTCGCTCACGCCGTAGAACATCAGGCCGATGCCCATGCCGGCGCTGAACATCATGGCGATCCACGACACGGTCCGGAACTCGGGGCCCTCCTCCTCGCGGCCGAGGGTGATCCGGCCGTAACGGCTGACGGCGAGCCACAGCGCGAAGACGACGAAGCCGGAGGCGGCGAGCATGAACGCCCAGCCACCGTCGCGGATCAGGCCTTCGAGGAGGCTGCCGGAGGCGTCCTCCAGGCTCTTGGTGGCGGTGGCGCCCCAGACGACGAAGGCGACGGTGAGGACGGCGGCGACCCCGAACACGATCCGGTCGGTACGGGCCCGGTCGGGCGGCGCCGGGCGGCCGACGAGGGGCGGCAGCACCGGCAGTCCCCGGCTTCTCGCCCGCCGGGCGCCCTTCCGCCGGTTCTCCGGCCTCTCTTGTTCCTTCGACACGGGTCTCACCTTTCGTGGCACGGTGTGACGGGCGTCACGCCGTCTCCCTAGGCAGTACCACGGGTGCCGTTCCCGGTGGTGGACCAACAGGCCGTCCCGGCGGACCCGGACTCCCGTCCTCCCGTCCTCCCGCCGCGTCCCGTCTCCCTGTCTCCCCGTGTCGTTCTCAGTCCGCCGTGTCCTCGAACACCGGCGGTGCGGCGAAGAGTTCGTTCACCCAGTGGGCGCTCGCCTCGGCGCAGCCGGTGACGGGGGCGCCGGGGAAGAGCCGGGACCACGACACGGCCCGGCCGAGGGCCGCGAGGCGGACGGCGAGCGTCGCGGCGCGGCGCAGCTCCGGCAGGGACGGGCCCAGGCCGGTCCAGGCTTCCAGATAGGCGTCGCGCAGGCGCTCCGCGTGCCCGGGGCCGTAGCGCTCGCGGACGGCCCGGGCCGGCACCAGGAGGCTGCCGAAGGGGTGGCCGACGGCGGCGTCCCCCCAGTCGAAGAAGGTGAACCGGCCGGGGGCGGGGGTGAGCACCTGCCCGTCGTGGAGGTCGCTGTGGTCGAGGGAGTCCGGGATGCCGTACGCGTCGAGCTCCGCGCACCAGTCGAGCAGGCGGGGGCGCCGGGCGACGAGGGCGCGGCGGGCGGAGGGGGCCAGGGCGGGGTTGTCCGCGACGAGGCCGTCGAAGAGGCGCGGGAGTTCGGCGGTGCGGGCACCGGGCACGCCCAGGGCGCTCATGCGGTCCGCGTGCGGGGTCAGCGCCCGCTGCATCCGCGCGTACTGGGCGAGCGCCCGGGTCCAGGAGTCCGGGCCGGCGTCGCCCGCGTCCAGGACGTGCCGGAAGAGGGGGCCTCCGTCGGGGAGGAGGGACCAGCCCCGTTCGGCGTCGACCGCCAGCGGGGTGACGACGTGGTCGGGGACCCACTGCGCGAGGGCGTCGCCGAGGGCCGCCTCGAAGGCGTTGTCCGGTGCCCCGGCCTTGAACCAGACCGCGTCGCGCTCCCCCGTCCCGGTCCGGAAGCGGACGAGGATCGACCAGGGCCGGACCCTGACCTCGCGGGGGCCGGTCTCGCGCAGGCCGTGGCGGCCGAGCGCCCGTTCCGCCCACGCGAGGGCGTCCGCGCGCCAGTCCTCTTCCTCCCAGGGGGTGACCGCGTCCGCGAACTGTCCCCGGTCGACGGTCATGGATGTCTCGTGTCGCATGCTCCGATCCCACCACCGGAGGCGGGAGGGACGCACCCGAATATGCGCGGGCGCGCCCCCGGTGCCGGCGGGACTACAGGTAGGGGCGGGTGATCAGCTCCCCGGCGCGGCTCGCGGGGTCCTTGAAGCAGACACCGCGGCCGCCGTGTCCGGTGTTCGTCTCGCCGGGCCGCCGCATCCGCGGGTCGGCCCGGTGCTCGACGCCCCGCTCGCGGAGGCGGCCGTACGCCCGGTCGAACAGTTCGTCGTCGACCAGGAAGGCGCAGTGCTGCACCTGGATCTCCACCGGGGCCCGGCGAACTGGATCAGTACGCCGTCGGGGCGGTGTGTCCTCCCCGGTCCCGTGCCCGTCGGCGCCCCGGCACCGGCCCCTGCCGGCCGGCGGTCCCTCCCTCCCGGCCGGCGGAGCGGTGCGGTCAGCCGTTGGGCAGGATGACCGCCCGCCCGTCGACGCGTCCCCCGTGCAGCCTCTCGTACGCCTCGGGCGCCTCGTCCAGGCCGTACCGCTCCACGTGGACGTCGACGGCCCCGGCGCGGGCCAGGTCGAGCACTTCGATCAGCTCGGCCCGGCTGCCCCAGTACGGGGAGGCCACGGAGACCTCGTACGCCGGGGAGCCGAAGCCGACGGGGAGGGACCCTCCGCCGAGGCCGACGATCGTGACGTCGCCCTCGATCGCGGCCATCGCCCCCGCCGCGGTCGCCGTCGGCCCGGCGCCCACGAAGTCGAGGACGACCTCCGCGCCGCGGCCGCCGGTCAGTTCGCGGACCCTGGTGGCCGCCGACGCGTCGGAGAGCACCGTCTCGTGCGCGCCGACCGAGCGGGCGAGGGACAGCTTCTCCTCGGTGACGTCCAGGGCCACGACCCGGGCCGCGGTCATGGCGCGCAGCAGCTGGATGGCGATGTGACCGAGCCCGCCCGTGCCGATGACGACGGCGGTGCTGCCGGGGACCAGCTTCGGGAGCGACCGCTTGAGGGCGTGGTACGGGGTGAGGCCGGCGTCCGTGAGCGGCGCGGCCCGCACGGGGTCGAGGTCGCCCAGCGGGACGAGGTGGCGGGGGCTGTCCACGACCATGTACTCGGCGATGGCGCCGGGGGCGCCCAGGCCGGGCGGCATGATGCCCAGTCCGGCGGCCCGCAGACAGTAGTTCTCCTTGCCCTGCGCGCACGTGTGGCAGGTGCCGCAGCCCCAGGGGCCGTAGACGGCGACGGAGTCGCCGACGGCGAACCCCTCGGCACCGGCGCCCAGCGCCTCGACGGTCCCGACGCCCTCGTGCCCGAGGGTCAGGGGCAGCGGGAAGGGCAGTTGGCCGGCGGACCAGCTCATGACGGCGATGTCGGAGTGGCAGACGCCGGCGGCGGTGACCTTCAGGAGCACCTGCCCGGGGCCGGGCTCCGGGTCGGGGACGGTGACGACCTCGGGCGGGGCGCCGACCGCGCGGTACTGGAGTGCCTTCATGACGTTGCCTTCGTCCTTCGTTCGTTCCGGTGGTCCGGCGGGGAGGGGGTGTCGATGCGGCCGGGGCCGACGGCCTCGATGCCTACCCCCTGGGATGCCGGGTCGAGCGCCGCCGTCCCGGTGAGAGCGACAGCGCCGTGCCCTGCCGCGACGCGGGCGGCCGGGTGGGCGGCCGGGGGCCTGGAGGGCGGCCCGGCGGAGCCCCTCCACGGGCGACGGTCCGGCGGGCCCGTCACGGAAACCACCGGACGGCCCCGTCGAAACACGACGGACGGCGGTGACGAGTTGTCGCCACGATGTGACTCTCCGTGGTTACGCGTGGTCCGGCGGGGCACATCACCCCTGGGCCGACGGGTGCCCGAGCGAAGGGAGTGAGCCATGCTGTCCGACTTCTTCGACCGGTTGCTGCGACGCGGTGGCGGGTCCGGGCCCGGCACGGGGCCGCCCGCGGAACCGGGGGCGGGGGTGCCCGGCCAGGCACGGCCCCCCAGGAACCTCGTCCTGGACGCGGACTTCTCGTCCACCGAGCAGTGGGTCGCCGGCCGCTCGTGGGCGTATCCCGGCGGAGGACCGACCAACCCGGGCGACAACAAGCTCGACCACCTCACGGACGATCCCGCGTACAGCCGCAGCGGGCTCTTCCGCGCGACCCGCAGGTCCGACGGGTACTGGGACTCCGGACTGCTCACGACCGAGGGGAGCCCCGAGGGGTTCCTCCTGCGGGCGGGCGACGTCCTGGAGGCGCGGGTGCGGCTGCCGGAGGAGACCGGCGCCTGGCCGGCGATCTGGACGTGGCTCGACGGCGGCCAGGAGGTCGACGTCTTCGAGTACCACCCCGACAACCCGGACCTGCTGGAGCTGTCGAACCGGGTGCGGGGGCGCCACCACTACTTCCGGGACCCGGCCGTCCGGCCGGGGGCGTGGGTCGACCTCCGGGTCGAGTTCGGGGCCCGGTCCGTGGTGTGGTGGGTGAACGGCGCCCGGGTCTTCGACGACCGCCGCGGGGTGGGGCGTTCCTGGCGGGCCCACCTCATCGTGAACCTCTCGGTCTGCGCGGGCCGTTATCACCCGGCGCCCGACCCCGGCGCGTCGGAGATGTCGTACGAGGTGACGGAGTTGCGCGTGTACCGCGGCTGACACGCCGCCGGACCGCGCGGCGGGCGGTGACCGGTGAGCGGCGGGGCCCTTCCCCCGGAACGGCGGACGGCCTTCCTGGGGACGGCGGACGGGGCGTCGGGGCGCGTCGCCGAGGGTAGGCGCGCGTCGGGGGGACGGGAGTTGCGTAGGCTCGAACGGAGCGTTCCGCGCACCCGTACCGCGCCGCCCGTACGACGAGGAGGACTCCATGACCACCGCCGAAGAAGGACGGCAGCGACTCGACGCGGTCAGCGTCCTCAACGCGAGGAGAACGCTCCTCCAGCTCCTCGCCCGGGCGGGCGTGTGGTCCGGCGACGCGGAGGAGCTGATCGGGTTCGTCGAGGCGGGGGCCCTGGCCCTGGCGTGCGAGGAGGTCGCCGGAGCCGGGAGGGACGTTCCCGGCGGGAGGGACGGGTCCTATGCCGCCGGGTGGCGCGACGGGATCCGGGCCGTGACCGGCGAGCTCGGCGACATCGCCGAACGGGCCCTCCGGCACGCCGTCGCCGCCGGTCCCGCCGCCGACTCCCCCGACGACCGTTCCCCCGTGGGGCGGACGGAGGTGGAACGGACCAAGGTGGCGGTCACTCCGCTCTACCTCTCCTTCACCGATGTCTCCGACCTCGACCCGGAGGTCTCCGAGCAGGTGCTCACCGCCGTCCTCGGCACGATGAGCCCCCGTCAGCGGTCCCGTTACGCCGGCCGGTTGACGGAGTTCGCCACCGTCCACCGGGAGCGCCTGGAACGGCTGTACGCCGAGTACGGTCCGGGCAGCGCCATCGCGATCCACGGCCGGTACACCCTCGTCCACTCCCCCACCAGCCTCGCCGTCCTGGAACGGCTCGCGGTGGCGCCCACCGCCCTCCACGAGGAGTGGGACGCCGCCGAACTGCCGCCCGCGTGGCTGGACGGACTGACGAGGGCCTGGGACGCGCAGGCCCGGCCCGCCCCGGCCGACGGGCGCAGGTGAACGTTTCCTCTGAACCGCCGCTAGTCGGCGAAGGCGTCCGGGCGGGTGCCGGGGAACGACTCCTCCGCGCCGCCGGCCCGCGCCGTCGCACCCCGGCGGGCGTCGGTCCAGATGGCTTCGAGACCGAGGGGCCGGTGCGCGTCGGCCACCCGCCAGGCCGGCGCGGAGGCCGCCCCTTCCCGCACGCGCGCGTGACGCGGGGGCGCCGCCAGGACGGCGCGCTCGATGCCCCCGAGGCGCCGCTCGAAGTCGGCCTGCAAACGGTTCATGGTGTTGAGGAAGTCCTCGAGAGGAACAGTTCCTTCGTACATGCTTTCCTCCTGTTGTCCACGGCCCTTCCCGCCGTGCCCGCGGGGCACGCCGGGGAGAGCCGCCACGGGGTGGGACTCGATCGAGACGGAAGCGACATCACGGACAGAAACCCGAAGGCATCACATTCGAATAAAAAGGGGACTGCCGATGTCACATCCCCTCAACGACGCCTTCCCTCGAAGGGGAACGCGGCATTCGGGTGACTCGCAGCGGAAACAGGACCGGTGCCCCACGGGGTCGGGGACACTCCGCGCCACCGCCGGCGCGGTCCGGCCCCTCCCCGCCCGCCCGGCCCCGGCGCGGTGCGCCGGTCAGCCGGACGGTTCCGCGCGGAAGGCGATCATGGCGGTGTCGTCGCGGTGGTCGGAGAGGTCCTGCAGGAGGCGGAGCAGATCGGGCAGACCGGCGTCACGGTGGAGCGCCGCCGCCTCCAGGAGGCGCGCCTGTCCCTCGTCGAGCGAGGTGCCCGGGGTCTCGATGAGGCCGTCGGTGTAGTGCAGGAGGGTGTCGCCGGGGACCAGGGTGTGCGTGTGGGTCGTCCGGGGGACCTCCGGGACCACGCAGAGCGGCGGGTCCTCCCCGCCGCCGACGAGGAAACGGGGCTCGCCGTCGGCGGGCACGAGCAGGGGCGGCGGGTGCCCGGCGTTGGACCAGGTCATCCGCCAGGTGCCGTCCGGCCGCCGGCGCAGATGGGTGTGGACGGCGGTGGTGAAGGAGCCGACGTCGAGGCCTTCGGCGGCGTCGTCGAGCATGGAGAGCACGGCCGCCGGCGTGCAGTCGGGTCCCTTGTTCCAGGCGAGACCGCGCAGCATGCTGCGCAGCTGGCCCATGACGGTGGCGGCGGTGAGGTCGTGGCCCGCGACGTCGCCGATGTCGAGGACGAGCGTGCCGTCGGGAAGCGTGATGGCGTCGTACCAGTCGCCACCGATCTCGTTGGCCGAACTGGCCGGCTGATAGCGGGCGACCAGGCTCGCCCCGGGCACGGAGGGCGGCCGGGTGAGCTGGGCGCGCTGGAGGCGCAACGCGGCGCGGCGGGCCTGCTGGAGGTCGAGGACCCTGCGGACGGGCCGCTGGGCGTAATGGAGGACCTCGCGCAGCAGTTCGGTGTCGGCGGGCCCGGGAACGGGGGTGTCCCCGCTGGTGGCGGTGGTGGCGTAGCCGAGGACGATGTCGTCGACGGCCAGGGGCACGAGCGTCATGCTCGTGGCGCCGACCGCCGTGAGCCACCGTTCGGTGACCTCCGGCACCAGACCGGCCGGCACGCGGCCGGCCGGGGACAACCGGAACGTCTTCGGACGGCGGCTCTCCAGCACCTCCCGCACGGTCGGGGTGAGCGTGACGGCCTGCCCCATCGGGGCGGGCGGGGGCGGGAGGCCCGGGCGGGTGGCGGAGGCGATCCGCCGGGCCGTGACGGTGGCGTTCTCCGGCAGCGGCCACTCCTCGTGGGAGAGCAGCAGGATCACGCAGGCGTCGGCGAGTTCGGGCACGACCGACTCCACCACCACGGCGAACGCCGCGTCCAGGCTTCCGCCCGAGGCCTGTGCCACCCGGGCGAGGAGGTGTTCGCGCAGCTCGACACCCCAGGTGTCCTCCACGTCGACGATCGCGGCGACCCATTCCTCGGCACGGCCGTCCCGCACGATGGGGACGCAGCGCACGGCCATGTGGCGGTAGGAGCCGTCGGCCGTCCGGAGCCGGAAGGTGTTCTGGTAGATCTCGGGAGGCCGCCGGACGACCGCCGCGCGCCAGCCGCGGATGAGCGCTTCCCGGTCCCGGGGGTGGAGGTAGGAGTACATGTCCTCGCCCTCCCGCTCGGGCAGAGGACTTCCGGTCAGCTTCTCCCAGCCCGGGACGATCTCCTCGACGGGGCCGTCCGCGTGCACCACCCACACCATCTGCGAGACGGCCGTCACCACGGCCTCGAAGCGCTGGAGCGCCCGGGTCTCCGCGGTGGTCTCCAGCGTCACGACCAGGACTCCGTCCCCGGCCGGGGTGGTGACGGGGGTGCAGGAGGAGACGAAGTGCCGGACGCCTTCCGTCCCGCCGGGGACGGGCAGGACGGAGTCGGTGAGCTGGCGGGGGCGCCCGGTGGTGAAGACGTCGTCCAGGACGGACAGGAAGCGCTCGGAGGCCGGCTCCGGGTAGGCCTCCCGGGCGGGCCTGTTCAGGGGGCGGGCGCCGAGCATCCTCTCGTACGCCGCGTTGATGTAGACCAGCACGTGGTCGCGGCCCGAGAACAGCGCGACCGCCGCCACGGTGGCGTCGAACAGCTTCGGGTCCAGGGCCCTGGCCGGGCTCATCGCGCGCCCCTTCCCGCGCGGACCGGCGGAAGACCCGGCCTTCCGTCGGTCCGCCGGCGTTCCGCTGCGATCACCCCGTACGCCTTTCGTCTCTCCGGCACCTTCTCCGCATCCTCCAGGGGAACGCGCGGCGGGGACGCGCGCCACCCGGGCGGCTCCCCCGTTCGCGTGGACCCGGCGTCCCCGCGCCCCCAGATGCCCGGACCCCGGCGACCAGCCACGAAACAGATAGGTTAGGCTCACCTAACAATCGTTCGCGACGGCCGTCGTCCCCGTGTGACCACGCCCAGGGGCCCGGACGCGGCGTCAGCACACCTCTGCCCGGAGACAAGGAACCACCATGCCTTCTCTGTTCACCCCCCTCCGCCGCCGCGTTCTCGTGGCGGGCGCCGCCGCGGTCTCGCTCGGCCTCATGGCGACCGGGTGCGGTGCGGACACCGGGAAGGACGACGCCGCGGGCCCGGCCTCCGGCGCTTCCGCGGGCGCGTTCCCCGTCACCCTCAAGAGCGCCCTCGGCGAGGCCGTCATCAAGGACAGGCCCCGGCGCGTCGTCACCCTCGGCCAGGGCTCCGCGGAGACCGCCATCGCCCTCGGCATCGTCCCGGTCGGCATCGAGGAGTACCCCTGGGGCAGCGACAAGACCGGCTACCTCCCCTGGGTCCACGAGGCCGTGACGAAGTCCGGCGCGAAGCTCCCCAAGCAGTTCAAGGGCGGCGAGGAGCTCGACATCGAGGCCATCACCGAGCTCGAGCCCGACGTCATCCTGGCCCCCTGGTCCGGCATCACGCAGAAGCAGTACGACATCCTCAAGGACATCGCGCCGACCGTCGCCTACCCCGAGAAGGCGTGGAGCACGAACTGGGACCAGCAGATCGAGATCGTCTCGAAGGCGCTCGGCCTGCCGGAGAAGGCCAAGGAGCTGGAGGCGAAGATCGACAAGCAGCTCGCCGACGCGGCCGCCTCCCGCCCCGGCTACAAGAACGTCACGTTCTCGTACATCTACAACACCGGCCCCGGCACCCTCGGCGTCTTCAAGCCCGAGGAGCAGCGCGTCGCGATGGTCTCCAAGCTGGGCCTCAAGGTCGACCCGGTGGTGAACACCTTCAAGGAGACCGAGGGCACCGACTCCGCCCTGATCGGCCTGGAGAACGCCAACAAGCTCGCGAACAGCGACATCGCCTTCACCTTCTACATGGACGAGAAGTCCCGCAAGACGGTCGAGGCCCAGCCGCTGTACGCGGCCATCCCCGCCGTGAAGAAGGGCGCGCTGGTCTACAGCCATGACACCCCGTTCGTCACCGCCTCCTCGATGATCAACCCGCTGACGGTGCCGTACAGCATCGAGCGCTACCTGCCGATGATCGACAAGGCCGTCGCCAAGGCCGGGAAGTAACAGCGGATTCCGGCGTGACCACACTCTCCCGGACCGGACAGGACCCCGCCGCGGCACGGCGGGGTCCCGCCCGGTACCTCACAGCCGCCGTCCTGTGCCTGGTCCTGCTCGCCCTGGCCCTGCTCGCCAGCGTGATGTTCGGCAGCAGGCCGACGTCCGCGGCCGACGTCCTGCGGGTCGTCACCGGCGACGCCGACGACTACACCCGTACCGTCGTCGAGAGCCGCTTCCCGCGCACCGCGCTCGGTGTGCTCGCGGGCCTCTGCCTCGGGCTGGCCGGCACCCTGATGCAGGGCATCACCCGCAATCCGCTCGCCGAGCCGGGGCTCCTCGGCATCAACGCGGGCGCGTCCGCGAGCATCGTCGCCGCCACCGCGTTCCTCGGCGCGTCCGGGCAGCGGGAGACCATCTGGTGGGCGCTCGCCGGCGCCCTGGCGACCGGCGTCCTCGTCCACCTCGTCGGCACGGCCGGCGGAGGGAGCAGTCCGGTGCGGCTCGTGCTCGCCGGCGCGGTGCTCTCCGCGGTCCTCGCCGCGTTCATCCAGGCCGTCGCGCTGTCCCGGCCGAAGGTCTTCGACACGTACCGCTACTGGGTGGTGGGCGCGCTCGGCGGGCGCGGTTTCGACGCCCTCTGGGCGGTGCTGCCGTTCGCCGCGGCCGGGCTCCTCCTCGCCGTCCTCCTCGCTCCCGGCCTCAACGCCATGGCGCTGGGCGACGACAAGGCCGCCTCGCTCGGCATCAGCCCCGCCCGGGTCAAGGGCGCCGGCCTGCTCGCCGCGACGCTGCTCAGCGCGGCCGCCACGGCGGCGGTGGGGCCCATCGCCTTCGTCGGGCTCGCCGTCCCGCACCTGGTCCGGGCCCTGGTGGGCGCCGACTTCCGGATGCAGATCCTCTTCACCGCGCTCGCGGGGCCCACGCTGCTGCTCTTCGCCGACGTCGCCGGCCGGGTCCTGCTGCGCCCGCAGGAGCTGATGGTCGGCGTCGTGACCGCGTTCACGGGCGCGCCCGCCCTGCTCTTCGCCGTCCGTCGCATGAGGGGAGCGGCATGAAGACCGCCGAACGGGCCGGAAGCCCGGCCGTGACGCCGTCGCGCCCGGCGGGGCGCGTCCTCGTGCGGATCGGCCCCCGGATCGCGATGCCCGTGCGCCGTTCCTCGCTGATCGCCGCCGCGGTGTCGGTGCTGCTGCTCCTGGGGGCGGCCGTGGCGACGCTCTCGATGGGCAGGCTGGGCATCGACCCGGCCGATCTGCCGTCGGCGCTCACGGGCGGGGCCACGGGCAAGAACGCCTTCGTCCTGAACCGGCTGCGCGGCCCCCGGCTCGTGGTGGCCGTCGCCACCGGCGCGGCCTTCGGCCTGTCCGGGGCGCTGTTCCAGTCGGTCACCCGCAATCCGCTGGGCAGCCCCGACGTGATCGGGCTCGGCGCCGGTTCCGGCGCGGGGGCCGCTGCCGCCGCGCTCTTCCTCCCCGGCACCGTGCCGGTGCCCGCCGGCGCCCTGCTGGGCGCGGTCGCCGCCATGGGGCTCGTGTACGTCTCCACCGGGACCGGGTTCCGCCACCCGGGACGTCTGGTCGTGGCCGGCATCGGCGTGGCCGCGATGTCGACGGCCCTGACCCAGTACGTGGTCTACGCCGTCGAGCGCGACAAGGCGAGCGCCCTGACCGCGTACATCAACGGCAGCCTCTCCGCCCGCTCCTGGGAGGACGCGACGGTCATCTGGGCCGTCCTGCTCGTCTGCCTGCCGCTCGCGGCGCTCCTGGCGCGGCCGCTGAGCGTCGGCGAGATGGGCGACGACCTCTCCACCGGTCTGGGCGCCCGCCCCGCCAGGACGGCGACGGCGGCGGTCGCCCTGTCGATCGTCCTGTCCGCCGGCGCGGTCGGCGTGGCCGGGCCGATCGCCTTCGTCTCCCTGACGGCGCCGCAGATCGCCAAGCGGGTCACCCGCGGCGGCGGGCCGCAGCTGGTCATGTCGACCCTGCTCGGCGCCCTGCTCCTGGTGCTCGCGGACCTCGCGGCCCAGCAGTCGCCGTTCTTCGACGACCTCCCGGTCGGCCTCTACACGATGGCCGTCGGAGGGGCGTACCTGGGCTACCTGCTGCTGCGGGAGTGGAAGCGGCCCGTCTGAGACGGACGCGCGCGACGCCGGAGGGGGCCGCCGGGCGGTCCCCTCTAACGCCGTCCGGGGGGCGTCCCCGGTCCGAGGGGCTCCCCGACCCGCAGGTTCCAGCGCCCGCCCCGGCCGCTGAGGTGCACGGCCGTCAGGGGGCGGACGTCCAGGCGCGGGGCCGTTCCGTCCGGCACCCCGAGGGCGTGGACCAGCGCCGCGCGGACGACGTCGGGTTCGACGACGGCCGTGACGCGTCCCGTGCCCTCCCGGAGGGCGTCGAGCCAGGCGCCGACCCGGACGCGCAGGTCCCGCAGGGACTCCCCGCCGTGCGGCGCCGCCGCCGGGTCGGACAGCCAGGAGGCGAGCGCGTCCCCCTCGGTGGCGGCGACGTCCGCCAGGGTCCGTCCCCGCCACCGTCCCACGGCGCAGCCGGCGAGGGCGTCCACCGGTTCCGCCCGCAGGCCGAGGGCACGCGCGGTGGCGAGGCAGCGCGCGGAGGGCGAGGCGTACGCGCGCGGGGAGGGGCCGACGGCGGTCGCGGCGGCCTCGGCGCGGGCGAGTCCCGCCGCGTCGAGGGGGCCGTCGTCGTCGAACCGGACCTCGCGCAGCGCCTCGTTCGCGGCGGGCGGGACCAGGGTCAGCCGGACTGTCATCGGGTTCCTTCCCGGTGGGGGCGGCGCGGAGCGGGCGGGCGTCCCGTTCCGCGCGGGGCGCGGAAGTGATCCGGGCCTCACGCCCTTAACAATGTTCATGCCACGCGGTACCGTCGGGCGACATCTGAACAACGTGACGACGGCGATACGGAAGCCCGGTGGGAACCCGGCACGGTCGCGCCACTGTATGCCGAGGCGTCCCCGGGACGTCACGGCGAGTCAGACCCGTGGACCGTCGTCCTGCACCACCGACCGGGACGCGAGTTCCCTCAGGAGGTTCCACCATGGCCGAAGCCGCCGTCTCCGCCGCCGTCTCCCCCCCTTCCGCCGCCGTACCGGCCCCGCTGCCCGTGCGGGCGGTGCTGCCCTGGGCCTTCTTCGCCGGCCTCCTCGCGCTGATCGCGCTGTACTTCGTGGGCGCGGAGCAGGGGGCCACCTCCCTCTTCGCGGGCTCCGACGTGCACGAGTGGGTGCACGACGGGCGTCACCTGCTCGGCTTCCCGTGCCACTGAGGGGCGACGCGCGCGTGCACGCCTCGACGGTGAGGACCCTGCTCGTCCGCGGCATGCTCGCGGGGCTCGTGGCCGCCCTGTTCGCCTTCGCCGCCGCCTATGTGGGCGGTGAGCCCTCCGTGAACGGCTCCATCGCCGTGGAGGAGGCGCAGGCCGCGCGGGAGGCGGCGCACGCCGGGCACACCGGACACGGTGACCACGGCGGCGCGGGAGCCGCCGCGGCGGAAGAGGAGGAGGGGATCGGCCGTTCCGCGCAGTCCACCTTCGGCCTGGCCACCGGCGTCCTGGTGTACGGGGTCGCGCTGGGCGGCATCGCCGCGCTCGCGTTCTCCTTCGCGCTCGGCCGCGTCGGCCGGTTCGGTCCCCGGGCGACCGCGGCCCTGACGGCGGCCGCGGCCTTCACCACCGTCTACCTCGTGCCGTTCCTCAAGTACCCGGCGACCCCGCCGGCCGTCGGCAACCCCGACACCATCGGGAAGCGCACCGCCCTGTTCTTCCTGATGATCCTGCTCAGCGTGCTCCTCGGCACCGCCGCGGTGATCGCCGGGCGTCGCCTCGCGCCACGGCTGGGCAACTGGAACGCGAGCCTGGCGGCCGGGCTCGGCTTCGCCGCCGTGACGGGCATCGCCTTCGTGGTCCTGCCGGCGAACGACGACGCGGTCGCCGCGACCTTCCCGGCCGAGCTGCTGTGGGAGTTCCGGATGGCGTCGCTCGGCGTCCAGGCCGTGCTGTGGACGGCGTTCGCGATCGTCTTCGGCGTCCTCGCCGAGAAGGCGCTCGCCGTTCGCGCCGACGGCGCGGAGGTCCCGTCCCGGGCCGGTACCACGATCACCGGCTGAACCACCGAGGCCGGCGGTCCCCCTCCCCGGCGGGGAGGGGGACCGCCGGCTTCACCGGTTCCGGGACCGTCCGGCCGGGTCCGGGGCCGGCCGACGACGGCCGGCCGGGTCCGGTTCGCGGCACAGCCGGTGGTGGCCCGTCGCGCTCCCTCCGGCCGGCCCGCGGGCCCGGCCCCCGTCCGCCGTACCGTCCGCCGCGCCGTTCTCCGCACCTTTCTCCGCGACCGTGCGGGCGGAGCGCACGCCGGCCCGCGGACCCGTTCCCCGGCACGCCCCCGCGCGGCGGGGTCCTCGTGGGCGGGCGCGGCGACGAAGGCGCGGGCCGGTCGGCCCCGGCGTACGAACCGGACGCGGGCGGAGGCCGCTTGCCGGCGTGCGTGTCCACGGCCGGCGCGGCGGGTTCCATCCCCGCCCCCCGGGTCCCGGGCCCGGTGCCCTGTCGCTGAGTCACACGTCGCGGGGCCCGACGGCGGTCGGGGCGCCGAGGAGGGGCGACGGGGTTTTCCGGGCGTGCGGGGCGCCCCCGGATTTGGGAGCGCTCTCAGAAGGTGGGGGCTACAGATATCCTGATCCCCGCGGACACCCGCACCGCCCGTCCCGTCCCGTCCCGCAGGCCCCACACGTCCCGCACCCCACACACCCGCACCGCACCACCCCCGCACCACCCCCGCACCACGCCGCCCGGCACCCCGCACGCCCCGTCCGAACTCCCCCTCGCGCGCCCCGCGTCCGCACGCCGCGCGCGCCCGCCCAGCCGACCCAGCCGAGGAGCGCCCGCCTTGCCCGAGCAGACCACGGGGCCCCGCCCCACGCTGGAAGCCGTCGCCGCGCGCGCCGGCGTGTCCCGCGCCACGGCCTCCCGGGTCGTCAACGGGGGCGCGGGCGTGCGCGCGCCCCTGGCCGAGAAGGTGCGCAGGGCCGTGGAGGAACTCGGCTACGTCCCCAACCACGCGGCCCGCACCCTGGTCACCCGGCGCAACGGCGCCGTCGCCGTGATCATCGCGGAGCCCGAGTTCCGGATCTTCTCCGACCCCTTCTTCGAACAGCAGGTGCGGGGCATCAACCGCGAGCTGACGGCGCACGATTCCCAGCTGGTGCTGCTGTGGGTGGAGGGGCCGGGGGACCACGAGCGGATCGCCCGTTACCTGGGCGGGGGGCACGTCGACGGCGCGCTCGCGTTCTCGCTGCACAGCGACGACGCCCTGCCGGCGGTGATCGGGGGAGCGCGGATTCCGGTGGTCGTCGGCGGGCGGCCCGCCCCGGGCACCGATCCGGCCGTGCCCTTCGTCGACTGCGACAACCGGGGCGGCGCCCGGGAGGCGGTGCGCCACCTGGTGGGCCTCGGGCGCCGGAACGTCGCCCACATCTCGGGCCCCGCCGACCAGACCTCGGCGATCGACCGGATGAACGGCTACCGGGACGTCCTGATCGACGCCGACCCCGCGCTGCTGTGCGCGGGCGACTTCACCGAGGAGAGCGGCGCGCGCGCCATGGCGGAGCTGCTCGACCGGAGGCCGGACGTCGACGGGGTGTTCGTCGCCAACGACCTGATGGCGTCGGGCGCCCTGCGCACCCTGCGGGAGCGCGGGGTGCGGGTGCCGGAGGACGTGGCGGTCGTCGGCTTCGACGACATGGCCTCGGTGGCCGGCAGCACCTCCCCGGCCCTGACCACCGTGCACCAGGACATCGAGGGCATGGGCCGGCTGATGGTGAAGCTCCTGATGCGGCTGCTCGACGGGACGGGGCGCGAGATCCCGGGCTCGGTGATCACCCCGACCTCGCTGGTCCGCCGCGCGTCCGCCTGAGCGCCCGCACGGGAGACGGCGGGCCCGGGCGCGTCGCCCGGGCCCGCCGCCGCAGCCCCCGAGGGATCAGTCGTACGGGATGACCACCACGGACCGGTCCGTGCCCGTCCGGAGCCGTGAGTCGCCGTTGCCGATGGCGCTCCAGACCTCCAGGCGCACCGTCCCGCCCCGCAGGTCGCCGAGGGTGCCGGTGGCGGACTTCAGGCCCCGGGTCTGGGCGTACTCCTCCCAGCCCGTCACCGGGTCCGTGGCGAAGTACTGGTACGTCTCCGTGCGGTCGAAGGTGCCGTCGCCGGTGAGGTCGTAGCTGATCCGGGCCTGCTGGCCGAGGCCGACGGCGGTGCCGGCGTCCACCTGGAGCCGGAAGGCGGTCGAACCGCCCGCCCGGAGCGTGCCGTTCACGTTCCTCGCCTCGTAGACGAGCGGCCGGTACGGGGTGCCGTCGTGGTTGGCGCCCTGGGCCGAGGCGATGGTGTCGCTGCTCTCGGTGGCTCCGGTGGCCGTGGTGAGCGTGCCGCCGGTGCGGAGCTGGAAGGTGTTGCCGGTGGACGGTCCGGGGCCGGGGTCGGTGCCGCCCGTCCCGTTGCCGGTGGCGGTGGAACGCGCCGGGACGGTCAGGGACTTGCCGTCGGAGAAGGTCACCGTGCGGGCGGTCGAAGCGTAGTTGTGGGCCACGTAGGTGCGCGTGGTGCCCTTGGCGAGGACGGCGGAGGTGGGGATCGATCCGGTGACGGTGGCGTCGGGGGCGCCGAGCGCGTCGAGCGCGGTGATCCAGTGGTAGGTGTGGGCCCTGGACTCGCCCGCCTCCGGGGTGTATCCGGCGTTGCCCGCGTCCCACTTGGCCTTGGCGGCGCCGGGGTCGGCGAGGGACTGGAACTCCCAGAGGACGTCGCGCCACTCGACGGCGGGGCCGCCGTTCTCGCGCTCCATCTCGGCGATGTTGCGCCGGATCGCGTCCTTGCGGCCGCCGAGGTGGAGCGAACCGCCGCTGGTCACGGGCAGGACGTTGATGCCGTGGATCTCCTCGGGGTTGGCGGTCCACCAGGTGGAGTAGGCGCCGCCGCTGCCCCACACCATGCCGACGGTGTCGTGCGCGAAGGAGCCGGGGAAGACCTGCTGGTCGGCGTCGAACCAGTACTGGGCGACGGCCTCGGCCTCGGTGGTCAGGAGGTACGTGCCGAGGTCGCGCAGGGAGGTGTCGCCGGTGGCGGAGCCCCACAGGACGAGGGCGGCGCTGAGGTTGGTCGACTCGGAGGAGGACTCCTGGTTGTTGCCGGCGGCGAAGCCCTGGTGGCCGCTGGCCCAGCTGTGTCCGGCGTAGACGTCGAAGCCGCGCAGGAAGGGGAAGGCGCCGTCGGTGCGGCTGGGGTTGGCGGTGTCGCGGACCAGGGTCCTCACCATGGTGCCCCAGGCGGAGTCGGCGGCCCAGGCCGGGTCGTACTGGGCGACGATCGCGGCCGCGTACACGTAGTAGCCGTAGTGGAAGTGGTGGTCGTTGAGTTCGGTGTCGCTGCCGTAGGAGGCCGGGTAGCCGGTGAGGGTCTTCCAGACCCTGTCGTACGAGAACTCGTTGGCACCGCCCGCCGTGAACCACTCCTGGAGCCGGCCCTTGAGGAGGCCGAGCAGCTTGTCGCGGATCGCGCCCTCGCCGATCTGGTCGGCGAGGGGCACGAGCTGGGCGAGTTTGCCCAGGGCCTTGCCGGTCCAGTACGTGTCGACGGCACCGGAGAACGGGTCGGAGGAGTTCGCGACCTCGTTGAGGTGGCCGCGCAGGCGGGCCGGGTCGATGCCGCCGCCGGGCAGGCCGGGGAGGGTGGCGGCGGCCTTCTGGACGGTGGTGAAGGAGGCCGCCGCGCGGACCTTCATGGTGCCCCGGGGCGAGACGTACGTGTAGGGGGTGAGCGGGTCGGTGGTGTGCAGCCACTGGTGGCGGTAGAGCGCCTGGAGGGTGCCGCGCTCGGTGCCCTCCTTGGCCTCGGTGGTGAGGCTGTAGGTGGCGCGGACGGTGCCGGCGTCGTAGCTCCAGTTCACCGTGGAGCCGGTGACGAAGCTGTAGGCGTACGCGCGGTACGTGGCGAGCGCGTCGGTGGAGGGCAGGACGGCGACGGAGAAGTAGTCCCGGCCGCCGAGCCCGGCGGTGACGGTGGTGCCGGAGACGTTCCAGTCGCTGCCGGTGGGCCCGAAGAGGGCGTAGTGGTGGCCGGCGACGGTGATGCCGAGGACGTTGCCCTGGTCGGCGAAGACGGTGGGCGTCTGGGCGGTGGTGATCCGGGCGTCGCCGCCGGTGCCCCTGGCGTACACGAAGGGGAGGCCGTGGCCGATGGTGGTGCGCAGGGTGCGGGTGCCGTCGGACCAGTAGGGGGTGACGGTCCAGTCGGACCAGGCGTCGGCCCTGGTGTCGGGCGAGTTGAGGCCGGTGAGGCCGAGGGTGAGGTCGCGTTTGTGGGCGAACTCGTACTGGCGGCCGTCGCCGACGATCGCGGGGCTGGTGGGGTAGCCGACCTCCAGGCCGCCGGCGACGGCCTGATAGGTGAGCGGGTGGCCGTACATCGGGGTGGAGTACGGGTTGCCCCCGTAGCGCTGGAAGGCGAGGGAGGACCACCAGTCGTTGGTGGGGACCGGCTTGCCCTGGGCGGCGGCGGTGACCTTGGGGGTGACCGGGGTCCCGGTGTCGGTGGTGGGCCCGGAGGTGCCGGCGGGGCGGACGTCGGAGTAGCTTCCGGCGCCCGCCGGGACGGTGGCCGCGGTCGCGGGGACGGCGGCGGGGCCCAGTCCCACGGCGGCGAGGGCGGTGACCAGGGCCAGCACTGCGGCGGGCCGGGTGCGGGGGGAAGGCATGGAGGGGCACCTCATGTCGTCGCGACGGATGGAGCTCGGAGGGGGACGCCCTGAGGGGGGAGGGCGGCGTTCGAGAGGTCGGGAGCCGAGGGTCCGAAATGACTGAGAGCGCTCTCAGAATGTCGGAAACGTAGAACCCGCGAAACGGGCATGTCAAGAGGTTGAACACAGCCGCGCCGTCAGGGCACTTCTCGTCCGTTACGCCTTCGAGGCTTGACGGATGGACCGGACCGGGGGCACGCTCCCTCCGCATGCGTGAGAGCGCTCTCAAGCACTGTCACCCGTTCCGGAGCCAAGGGAGGCTTCCCATGCCCATCGCCCGAGCCGCCAAGAGAGCCGTCGTCCGCCTGGGCGCGGTCACACTCGCCGGCGCCCTGCTCGCCGCCTGCGGCGGATCGAAGGACGGCGCGTCCTCGGACGGCGCGGGAGGGAAGGTCACGATCACCGTCGACCTCTTCGGTTCCTTCGGGTACAAGGAGGCCGGGCTCTACGCCGAGTACGAGAAGCTCCACCCCGGCGTGACCGTCAAGCAGACGGACACCGAGGACGAGGCCGACTACTGGAAGTCCCTGCAGACCCGGCTCGCCGGGAACGCCGGCCTCGCCGACGTGCAGGGCATCGAGGTGGGCCGCATCGCCTCCGTCACCCAGCAGCAGGCCGACCGCTTCGAGGACCTGAGGAAGTACGGGGCGGACTCCCTGAAGGAGCAGTTCGCCCCGGCCAAGTGGGCCGCCGCGACCGGCAAGGGGGGCGAGATCCTCGGCCTCGGCACGGACGTCGGCCCGGAGGCCATGTGCTACCGCACCGACCTCTTCGAACGGGCCGGGCTGCCCACCGACCGCGAGGAGCTCGCGAAGAAGTGGGCCACCTGGGACGGCTACCTGGACCTCGGCAAGCAGTACAAGGCGAAGGCCCCCGCCAGGAGCGCCTGGCTCGACAGCGTCGGCAGCCTCTACTCGATCATGATCGGCCAGGAGAAGGAGCGCTACTACGACGCCTCCGGAAAGCTGATCTGGGAGCGGAACCCCGCCCTGCGCTCCGCCTGGGACCACGCCGTCCGGGCCGCGGACGCCGGACTGAGCGCCAAGCTCGACCAGTGGTCCCCGCAGTGGAACCAGGCCTTCTCCGCCGGCTCCTTCGCCACCATGCCGTGCCCCGCCTGGATGCTCGGCTACATCAAGGGCCAGGCCGGTGAGGCCGGCAAGGGCAAGTGGGACGTGGCCAAGCTGCCCGGCGGCGCCGGCAACTGGGGCGGCTCCTACCTGGCCGTGCCGAAGGCCGCGAAGCACAAGAAGGAGGCGTACGAGCTGGTCAAGTGGCTCACCGCCCCCGAGCAGCAGACCAGGCTCTTCCAGAAGCAGGGCAACTTCCCCTCCTCCACCGGCGCCATCGAGAAGGTCGCCGGCGCGAAGGACGCGTTCTTCTCCGACGCCCCCATCGGCAAGATCTTCGGCGAGGCGGCGAAGGCGGCCCCGGTCCAGGTGCTCGGCGTCCACGACCAGAACATCGCCCAGCAGATCACCAACGCGCTGAGCGAGGTCGAGCGCAAGGGCACCCCGCCCGAGAAGGCCTGGGAGAACGCCCGGAAGGGCGTGGAGAACACCATCGGCTGACCCCGCCGGCGGACGGGCGCCCCCGGGCGCCCGTCCGGCGCGGTCCCGTTCCCCGCCCGACCCCACACCGAAGGGCCGCACCGTGACCCTCACCGCAACCGAGACGCCGGCCCGGCCGGGACCGCCCCCGCCGCCCCGGCGGCCGGGCCCCGCCCGGCGGACCTGGCGGAAGCTCTCCCCGTACGCCTACATCGCCCCCTTCTTCACCCTCTTCGCCGCCTTCGGCCTCTTCCCGCTGCTCTACACGGCCTTCGTCTCGCTGTACCGGGTGGAGCTCCAGACGCCCGGCGACATGGAGTGGCGCGGCCTGGGCAACTACACCGCGCTCTTCGGGGACGCGTACTTCTGGGTCTCGCTGCGCAACACCTTCACCATCGGCCTGCTCTCCACCGTGCCGCAGCTCGTCATGGCCCTCGGCCTCGCCCACCTGCTGAACTACCGGATGCGCGGCCGGACCTTCCTGCGCACGGCGGTCCTCCTGCCGTACGCGACCTCGGTCGCCGCCGCCACCCTCGTCTTCGCCCAGCTCTTCGGGCGGGACTTCGGACTGGTCAACTACGCGCTCGGCCTGGTCGGCGTCGACCCCGTCGACTGGCAGAACGGGACGGTGGCCTCGCAGATCGCCGTCTCGACGGTCGTCGTCTGGCGCTGGACCGGCTACAACGCGCTGATCTACCTGGCCGGCATGCAGTCGATCCCCGACGAGCTGTACGAGGCGGCCGCGATGGACGGCGCCTCGCGGTGGCGCCAGTTCCTCCACGTCACGCTGCCCGGCCTGCGGCCCACCATCGTGTTCACCGTCATCGTCTCCACGATCGGGGCGACCCAGCTGTTCGGCGAGCCGCTGCTGCTCGAGGGGTCGGTCTCGGGCGGCATCTCGCACCAGTACCAGACGCTCGGCCTCTACCTGTACGAGCAGGGCTGGGGCTTCTTCCACCTGGGCCGGGCCGCCGCCATCGCCTGGGTGATGTTCCTGCTCATCGTGGTGCTGGTCGGGGTCAACGCCCTGATCGCGCGCCGCCGTTCCCGCAAGGAGGCCGGCCGATGACCGCGCCGACCGCCCCGCCCGCGTCCGCCGCGCCCCCGGCCGTCCCTCCCGCCCCCGCCCCCGGCCGGGCGCCCCGCCGGGGAGCCCCGCGGGCGGGCCGCACCCTGCACGCCGGACCGCTGGCGTACGGCGTCCTGATCGTCGCCGTGCTGATCTCGGCGTTCCCGTTCTACTGGACGATCGTCGCCGCGAGCCGCTCCAACGCCGAACTGGCCCAGGTGCCCCCGGCGCTGCTGCCGGGGCCGAACCTGATCGAGAACTTCGGGGCGGTCCTCGAAGAGGCGGACATCGGCAGGGCGCTGCTCAACTCGCTGATCGTCTCCGGTTCGGTCACCCTCGGCACCGTCCTGTGCTGCACCCTGGCCGGTTTCGCCTTCGCCAAGCTCCGTTTCAGGGGCCGGGGCGCGCTGCTCGCGATCACCGTCGGCACCATGATGATCCCGCCGCAGCTGGGGGTGATCCCGCTGTTCCTGCTGATCGCCGAACTCGGCTGGGTGAACCAGCTCCAGTCGGTGATCCTGCCGGGCCTGGTCTCCGCGTTCGGCGTGTTCTTCATGCGCCAGTACCTGGCGCAGTCGCTGCCGGACGAGCTGATCGAGGCGGCGCGGGTCGACGGCGCGTCCACCGCCAGGATCTTCCGGTCGATCGTCGTGCCGGTCGCCCGGCCCGGCATGGCCGTGCTCGGCCTGCTGACCTTCATGGCGTCGTGGAACGACTTCTTCTGGCCCGTCGTCGCCCTCACCTCCTCCGAGCCCACCGTCCAGGTCGCGCTGCGCCAGCTCGGCGGCGGCTACGTCCACGACCAGTCCGTGATCATGGCGGGCACCCTGCTCGGCACCCTGCCGGTGCTCCTCGTCTTCGGGCTGCTCGGCCGGCAGATCGTCGGCGGCATCATGCAGGGCGCGGTCAAGGGCTGACCACCCCTCCCCCCTTCCTCCTCCGTACGCCTCACCCCAGGGAGTTCCCACCCCATGACCGCGCTCGACGCCCGCACCGAACCGACGACCACGCTCCGTTTCCCCGAGGGCTTCCGCTGGGGCACCGCCACGGCCGCCTACCAGATCGAGGGGGCCGCCGCCGAGGACGGCCGCACGCCGTCCATCTGGGACACCTTCAGCCGCACGCCGGGCAAGGTCCGCAACGGCGACACCGGCGACATCGCCGCCGACCACTACCACCGGCTCGACGAGGACGTCGCCCTGATGCGCCGGCTCGGCGTGACCGACTACCGCTTCTCGATCGCCTGGCCCCGGGTCCAGCCCACCGGACGGGGCCCGGCCGTGCGCAAGGGCCTGGACTTCTACCGGCGGCTGACCGACGCCCTCCTGGAGGCCGGCATCCGGCCGGTGGCGACGCTCTACCACTGGGACCTGCCGCAGGAGCTGGAGGACGCGGGCGGCTGGCCGCACCGGGACACCGCGTACCGCTTCGCCGAGTACGCGGGCATCATGGCGGACGCCCTCGGCGACCGGGTGGCGACCTGGACCACGCTCAACGAGCCGTGGTGCGCCGCCTTCCTGGGCTACGGCAACGGCGTGCACGCCCCGGGCCGCACCGACGACCTGGCCGCGCTGCGCGCCGCCCACCACCTCAACCTGGCGCACGGCCTGGGGGCGCGGGCCCTGCGCGGGGCGCTGCCCGGGTCGGCCGAGGTGTCCCTGACCCTCAACCTGCACGCCGTACGGGCCCTCACGCAGACGCCCGGGGACCTGGACGCGGCCCGGCGGATCGACGCGGTCGGCAACCGGATCTTCCTGGACCCGGTCTTCCACGGGCGGCTCCCGGAGGACCTGGTCCGCGACACGGCGGAGGTCACGGACTGGTCGTTCGTGCGGGACGGCGACCTGGAGACGGCGGCGGCGCCGCTCGACTCGCTGGGCATCAACTACTACACCCCGTCCGTGGTCGCGGCGGGCACCTCCGGGTCGCCGTCGCCGTGGGCGGGCGCGGAGCGGCACGTGCGCTTCGTGCCGGCGCCGGGGCCGCGCACCGCCATGGACTGGCCGGTGGACGCGGACGGGCTGCACGAGCTGCTCGTCCGGCTGCGGGACGAACTGCCCGGCGTGCCGCTGGTGATCACGGAGAACGGCGCGGCGTACGACGACTACGCCGACCCGTCGGGGAACGTGAAGGACCCGGAGCGGGTGGCGTACCTGCGCGCGCACCTGACGGCGGTGCACAGGGCCCTGGAGGGCGGGGCGGACGTGCGGGGCTACTTCCTGTGGTCGCTCCTGGACAACTTCGAGTGGGCGTACGGCTACAGCAAGCGGTTCGGCATCGTCCACGTGGACTTCGCGACGCAGCGGCGGACGCCGAAGGACAGCGCCCGCTGGTACGCGGAGGTGATCGCCCGGGGCGGTCTCACGGAGGTCTGACGGCCGCGGGGCACGGCGGGAGGGGGTGCCGCGGCGCCCCCTCGGAGCCGTGGCACCCCCGGTCACCGCGGGGGCGGTTCCCCCGTCACACGCGCTGCCACAGGGCGGGGACGCCGGACGGCTCCCAGCCGGCCTGGGCCTGGTGGCCCTGGAGGCAGCGGTAGGTGGCGCCGCCGTAGGTGACGGTGTCACCGGCCGCGTAGACCTTGCCCGCCGCCCACGTGCCGCCCGGCTCCGGCTCGGGGCCGGGACCGGGGCCGGGGCCCGGGTCGGTGGTGGTCCTCAGGGTCAGGCCGTAGTTCTGGAGGATCGGGTTCAGCGGCTGGAAGTAGGTCGTGCCGCCGCTGGAGCAGGTGCCGGAGCCGCCCGAGGTCACGCCCTGCGCCTGGCTGCCGGAGATGTACGAGCCGCCGGAGTCGCCAGGCTCGGCGCAGACGGTCGTGCGGGTGACGCCGGAGATGGTGCCCTCCGGGTAGGTGACGCTGGTGTTGTGCTGCTGCACGGTGCCGCAGTGCCAGCCGGTGGTCGACCCGGAGCGGCACACGGAGGAGCCGACGGGCTGGAGGACCGAACCGGTCACCTGGACGTTGGCACCGCCCGCGCCCTTCACGTACGGGGTGGCGGTCCAGCTGGAGTTGGCGGCGACCCAGGCCATGTCGTTGCCGGGGAAGACCGACGCCTGGAAGGTGCCCTGGGCGACCTGGTTGAAGCCGCTGGTGGTGGTGCCGGCGCGGCCGCAGTGGCCGGCCGTGGCGAAGCCCTGCGTGGTGCCCTTGGTGACCGGGAAGCCGACGGAGCAGCGCCCGCTGCCGTTCATGTAGTACGCGTCGCCGCCCCGGAGGTCGTACAGCGGGCGGGGCGCCCCGGCGGTGCGGACCACCTTCACCAGGCCGCGCGGGACGCCGGTGGCCGCGACGAGCCGCGCACCGGCTCCGGCCCGCGCCTCCTCGACGACGAGGACGTTGGCGCGGACGTCGACGTAGCGGACCGGGGCGTCGGCGGTGGCGGCCCGGTCCAGGGCCTCCTTGGCCCGCTCCAGGACGGCCAGTCCGTGCGTCACGACCCGGGCGTTCGCGCCCGAGGCCCGTATCGCGGCCGCGTCGGCGGCGCGGGTGGTGGCCACGGTCAGGGTGCCGGACTCGGCGCCCTCCACCCAGGCGCCGGCGAAGGCGGTGCCCAGGTCCTGGCGGAGCGCCGCGGCCCTGGCGCCGGCCTCGGCCTCGTTGGCGAGGCGGTTCTCGGCCTGGGCGCGGGTGAGGCCCAGGTCGCGCCGCATGGCGTGGAGGAGTTCGGGCTGCGCGGAGGCGGCACCGAGGGCGTCGGCGGCCGTTCGGACGGTGGGGACGCGGTCCTCGTCGTGCGGGGCCGCGGTGGCGGAACCGGCCTGGAGGCCGGCCAGTGCCAGGCCGGCGGCGGCCAGCACGGTACACGCCGTGCGGGCGTGTCGTCGGAGCATGGGGAGTCTCCTCGGTTGGCGGTGGGGATCTGCCGAAACCGTAGGGACCGCGCCGGGAGGGCGGCAGTTGCCAGACGGCCCCTGCCACGGCGTTATGGCCGGGCCGGCCGATGCCGGGAGGAGCGGGGGCCGGGAGGGGCTGGACCGGTCTCCCCGGCGCGTCAGCGGGGTCCGTCCTCCCGGGGCGCCGGGGCCGGTGTGCGGCCCGCGCTGTGGGCCAGGGCCTCCGCGTGGGCGGCCCGGGTGTGGTGGAGCACGGCGGCGGCCCGGCCGGCCGCGCGCCCCTCGGGGTGCCAGCCGAGCAGGTGCCGCCAGACCAGCGGCGTACCGGCGAGGGGGCGGGTCACGATGCCGGGGGTCGCGGGGAAGGTGGCCCGGCACAGGCCGGCGGCCCGGCCGACCCGCACCAGGTGCGCGCAGGAGGCGGTGTCCGTCTCGTACACGCGGGCCGGGGTGAAGCCGGCCCGTACGCACGCGGCGGCGAAGCAGTCGCCGAAGCAGCCGTCGCCGGGCACGTCGGTCCAGGCCTCCGCCGCCAGTTCGGCCAGGCCGACCTCGGCGCGGGGGGCCAGCGGGTGGCCGGTCGCCAGCATCACGTACACGGGATCGCGGGCGACCTCCGTCCAGGCCAGCCGCCCCGCTTCGGGCGGGCCGCTCTCGCCGCAGACCCCGACCAGGGCGAAGTCGAGCCGGCCCGCCGCCACTCCGCCCGCGATCTCGCGTTCCGACCAGGAGGTGTACGTGGTCACGGACGCGCCGGGGTCGGTGCGCGCGAGCCGGTCGACGAGGCCGCCGAGGAGCGGTCCGTGCGTGCCGCCGAGCCGGTAGCCCTCGGCGCCGTCGCGCGCGAACCGCACGGCCTCCTCCTGGAGTTCGCACACGGCGGGCAGCACCACACGGGCGCGTTCGAGGACGAGGTCCCCGAGGGCCGTGGTCCGTACGCCCTCCCGGCCCCGCTCGAAGAGCGTTCCGCCCAGGGCGCGTTCGATCCTCTTGAGCTGGGCGCTGAGGGCGGGCTGAGCGAGTCCGAGCGTGGTGGCGGCACGGGTGAGACTCCCCGCGTCCGCGATGGCCCGGATCGTCTTGAGGTGCCTCAACTCCAAGTCCATACGGAGAGCTTGGCGTCCCGCGCGCGAGAGGTCCAGACCAGCGACCGTGCGGCCGTCCCGGAACGGAAGACCGCTTCGCGGCTCCCCCGGGCGGGGGCCCCCCCGCCCGGGGGGGGGGGGGGGGGCCCCCCCCCCCCCCCCCCCCCCGCACCGCCGGCGGCCCGCCCCCCCCCCGCCCGCCGGGGCCCGGCGGGCGGGGACCCG
>NZ_JBVHEG010000004.1:85452-401682 GCF_055562975.1 Streptomyces sp. NPDC014907
CCCGTCTTCCCCTCCCCCCCGCCCTCCCGACCGCGACCCCCGCCCGAGCGGGCCCGCCCCGCGCCGGGCCCGCCGCGCCGGCCCGCACGCCCGCGCCCCGCCGCCCCCGCCCGGGCCCCGTCCGGTCGGTGCCGGTGCCCCACCGGCCCCTTCGGGCCGGTTCCCGGCGCACCGGTGCCCCGCTCCGCGCGGATGCCGCCCCCTCCGCGGCACCCGCTGCGACGGCGCCGGGCGCCCTCTTCGTTCCGGTTCGCTCCACCGGCGGGAGCCGGTCGGGCGGTCCGGCCGGCCGGTGACCGGCCGGTCGGCATCACTCTGCCGCCCGCCGCTCACGTCTCGCTCACGTTCCGCTAACGTCCCCGCGCGGCCCCGGGCGCGTGCCCGTGCCGGACCGGCCGGTTCCGTCGGGGCCGGCCCCCTTCCTCCAGGGGCCGGCGCCGGGCCTGCCCGTCGTGCCGGGGCCGGACTCGGACGTCACCGTCGCCGTCACCGGGGCGGCGCCGGGCTCCGCCCGCACGCGGGCGTGCGGGGCGTTCACGGGGTTCACGTCCCGTCGCCGCCGGTCCGGCCGGGAGGCCCGTACCGCCGCCCCTCCCCCAGCCGCCCTTCCCGCCTCCCCTCCCCTCCCTCAGGCGTGCTTCTCGGCGGTGAGGTCCGAGGCGTGTTTGATCTCCTGCAGGATGCGCGCCGCCTCCACGAGGGCCGTGCCGTGCACGGGCCACTCCCCCGGGCGGCCGAGGCGGCCGTCGCGCGCGGTGGCCGCCACCTCCTCGTAGCGGCGTTCGGCGTCCTCGACGCGGCACCGGAGCCGCTCGGGGTCCTCGGGCCCGCCGGGAGGGGCGAGGCATTCGAACCCCTCGGCGGTGGCGTGCAGGAGTTCGGCGTAGGAGGTGGAGAAGTCCGCGGAGACGGACACCTCGGAGAACCGGCGCGGTCCGGCCGGTCCGGCGTCCGGGACCCGGCCGGGGGGTTCGTGGGCCAGGGCGCGGGCGAGGGAGCGGATGTGGGTGCCGATGCGCTCGACCATGCCGATGGTCTCGTGACAGCGCCGTATCGACTCCCTGGCGGCGCTCCACGAGTGGCGGGGGTTGAGCTTGGTGTTCTCCTGCTCCTTCTCCAGCGCGGCGCGCGCCCGCGACGCTCGCGCGGCCAGCTCCTCGCAGCGGCGGGGCCAGTCCTTCCGCGCGTCCTCGTCGGGGGCCTCCCCGGCGGCGGTCCGCGCCAGGTCGCGGAGCAGGTCCCCGGTGCGGGCGGCCAGCTCCTCGACCTGGCGCCGTGCCGTGGCCAGGTGCGGCGAGGGGGCGACGGCGAAGTGGGCGGCGAGGCCGCAGCACACGCCGATGGCGGCGGACGCCACCAGGTGCCCGATGTAGTCGATGCGTCCCCCGCCGCCCGCGAACGCGAAGAGGGCCACCACCGGCACCTGGGTGCCCTGGCCTCCGAACAGGTGGAGGCGGGCGACCAGGAGGGCGACGAAGACCAGGACGCAGAGGGCCCAGGCGTGGACGCCGACGGTGGTGCCGAACGCCGCGGCCACCGCCGTCCCCACGGCCATGGCCCCCAGGTACTGGGCGGAGTCCCACAACGAGCGGTAGACCGTGGACTGGAGGGCGAGCAGCGCGGTGAACGGGGCGAATCCCGTGACGTTGGTGGGCAGCAGCAGCGAGGAGAAGCACCAGGCGACGGTCGCGGCGGCCGCTCCCTTCGCCTGGAGCAGTATGCCGTCGCGTGCCTCGCCCGGCCCGCGTATCGCCTCCTCCGCGGTCTCGCGCGCGGTGCTCCACCGGCGCCTGCACCAGTTCCCCGCCCCGGACATCCGTGTGTGCACGCCTCTCCCGTCGTCGCTCCCCGTACCGGCCCCGCCTACCCGCCCCGCGGGGATGTACGTGTGCGCCGGTGGCGCTTCCGGGGGAGGGGCGGCCGTTCGGGGAATCCCCGGCGGCGACCGTGGAACACGTGGGGTGACAGCGACCGCCCACGTCGGAGGAGGCCTCCGTGCCGGAGAACCAGGAATCGGTGTACGCCCGCGTCGGGGAGGAGGTGGCCGCCCGCGCGGACCGCCTCTGGGAGGTGGGCCTCGCCCTGCACCGCGCCCCCGAGACGGCCTACGAGGAGCACCGGGCCGCCGCCCTGCTGTCGGGCGAGCTGGAGCGGGAGGGCTTCTCGGTGGAGCGCGGCGCGGCCGGGCTCCCGACCGCCTTCGTCGCGCGGGCGGGCTCGGCGGCCGGTCCCGGCGGGGGACCCCGCGTCGCCCTGCTGATGGAGTACGACGCGCTGCCGCTCCTCGGTCACGCCTGCGGGCACAACCTGATCGCGGCGGCGGGCCTCGGCGCGGCGCTCGCCGTGCGGGCGGCCCTCGGCGAGGTGGACGGGACGCTGCTCGCCGTCGGGACGCCCGCCGAGGAGCGCGGCGGGGGCAAGGTCGCGGAGGTGGCGGCGGGCCTGTTCGAGGGGGTGGACGCGGCGCTGATGTTCCATCCGGGCGTCCACGACTGGACGTGGGCCCCGCTGACGGCCAGCGCGCAGATCAGGGTGGGGTTCCACGGGCGGGCGGCGCACCCGACCGGCAGTCCCACGGAGGGCATCGACGCCCTGGGGGCCCTGATCCAGCTCTTCAACGCGCTGGGCGTGCTGCACAAGCGCCTGCCGTCCGGTTCGCACGTCCAGGGGATCGTGACGGAGGGGGGCCGGGCCACGAACATCGTCCCCGAGTACGCGGAGGGGCTGTTCGGGCTGCGCGGCGGGACCACGGCGGCCCTGGAGGAGCTGGTGGAGGAGGTGCGCACCTGTGCCCGGGGCGTGGCGCTGGCCACCCGTACGACGGTGGAGGTCACGGACGTGGGCGGGCGGTACGAGCACTTCCGCGACAACGACGTGCTGTCGGGTCTCTTCGCCGGTCACCTGGAGCGGGCGGGCATCCGGCTGACGGAGCCGGCGCCGGGGGTGTACCTGGGGTCGTCGGACATCGGGAACGTCAGCACGCGGGTGCCCGCGATCCATCCGTTCGTCGCGATCATGGGCGCGGAGGCGTCGGACCACACGCCCGAGTTCGCGGAGGCCGCGGCCGGTCCCCGGGCCCGGCGGGTGCTGACGGCCGCGGCGGAGGCCCTGGCGTGCACGGCGGCGGACGTCATTCTGGGGGCGGACGTGCGGGAACGGGCGTGGGCCCGTTTCCACGAGAAGGCGGCGGGGCGGTGAGCGGCCCTCCCGGCCCCCGCCCGGGACCCGGGCCTCGCCCCGCCCGGGACCGTCCCCGTCCGTCCGGGGCGCGTCCCCGCCGGGGAGGGGGAGGCTCCCACCGGGAGGGGAGGCCCCCGCCGGCGAGGGGGGCCGCCGTCAGTCCTCGACGGACACGCGCACGGTCCTGACCTCCGGGTCGGCCGCGTCCGGGACGACCATGCCGGCGTCCACGCCGCTGCGCAGGTAGTTCAGGACCGCCGCGTTCAGCCTCTCGCCGGGCAGCGCGGCGGGAATCCCGGGCGGGTAGGGCGTGAGCATCTCGGCGGTCACCCGGCCCACGGCCTTCTCCCACGGCACCTGCTCGACCCGGCCGAAGAACGCGTCGCGCGGGAGCAGGACCTGTTCGAGACGGAGGTCGGCCGGGTCCGGGACCTCCACCCGGGGGGCGGGCCGCAGTTCGCCGGCGTGCCGGGCCACGTCGCGGAAGGCGTCGAGGAGGACCGCGGCGCTGCGGCTGTCGTCCGCGTGGGTCAGCTGGGCGCTGGCGCGCCGGTGGTCGGACAGGTGCAGGTTGACGTGGTGGTGCTCGCGGATCCAGTCGGCGACGTGGTAGCCGGTCGTGCCGAGGCCGCTGATGTCGACGATGACCTGGAGGGGGTCGAGGTCGGCGGCGCGGCCGGGTCCGCAGAAGTCGTCGCGTCCGTGGACGCGCATGCCGTCGATCTCGGCGATCCGCGCCCGCACCGTCTTGGCCAGGGCGAGCGCGTCGTCGTAGAGGGCGTGGCCGTGCTGGACCATCTGGCGGCGCCAGCCGTCGAGGGCGGCGTACACGAGCACGGAGGGGCTGGTGGTGCCCAGGAGGTCCTCGCGGTTCTTGAGGACCTCCGGCTCGATCAGGTCGCCCTGGAGGTGGAAGACCGAGCCCTGTTCGAGGCCGGACCCCATCTTGTGGACGGAGGTGACGCAGACGTCCGCTCCGGCGTCCATGGCCCAGGTCGGCAGGTCCGGGTGGAACGGCAGGTGGGCTCCCCACGCCTCGTCCACGATGAGCGGCACGCCGTGCTCGTGGCAGGCCTCGGCGATGGCGGGCAGGTCCGAGCAGGTGCCGTACGGAGTCGGCGTGGTGACCAGGGCGCCCCGGGCGTCGGGGTGCTCGGCGAGGGCGGCGCGGAAGGCGTCGGCGGACGGCGGATGGGCGAGGTGGCGCTCGGGGTCCCACTGGGGGTCCACCCAGACCGGCACGATCCCGGCGAGGACGAGGCCGGACACCACGGACTTGTGGGCGTCCCGTCCCACGATCAGCTTCTCGTGCGGCCCGGCGACGGACAGCATGGCGGCCTTGATCGAGAGCGAGCTGCCGCAGGTGGAGAAGAAGGTGTGCTCGGCGCCCACGGCGTCGGCCATCAGTTCCTGCGCCCTGGAGAGGACGCCCCGGGAGGAGGTGCGGTCGTCCAGGCCGCTGGTGGCCAGCATGTCGGAACGGAAGACGGCGTCGCCGAGGACGGCGCGCACACGGGGGTCAGCGCCCCGTCCCTGTTTGTGGCCGGGCGGGGTGAAGGGGGTCTGGTTCTCCGCGTGGTACGCGGTCATCGCGTCGAGCACGGGTGCCTGTGAATGGTCCATGACGGTGCGACTTCCCAGGGAAAAGGGGCAAAAACCCCGGCGGCGGAGGACTCCCCGTACACGGAATCTGACCCTCCGGAAGGCATGATCCCCGGTGGAGCGGGAACCCGCCCAACGGAGCGGGCCGCCGTGCAGTCCCGGACCGGAGGGCGCGCGGGCGTCCGCTCCCCGTCTTCGAGGAGTTGTCGTGACTGATTCACATGAGGTCGAGGAGGGCTGCGAGGCCCCGGAGGTGCCGGGGGCGGCCGGAGCGGTGCGGGCAGGTGCCACATGTGCGGCCTGAGCGGCGAGATACGGTTCGACGACCGCAGGCCCGACGTGGCCGCGGTGGAGCGCATGACCGACCGGCTGGCGCCCCGGGGGCCCGACGGCCACGGCATCTGGTCGCAGGGGCCCGTGGCCCTGGGACACCGCCGCCTGAAGATCATCGACCTGTCCGAACGCGGCGCGCAGCCCATGTCCGACGCCGAGGCGCGGCTGACGGGCGTGTTCAACGGGTGCGTCTACAACTACCAGGAGCTGCGGCGGGAGCTGCAGGGCCTCGGGCACCGGTTCTTCTCCACGTCGGACACCGAGGTGGTCCTCAAGGCCTACCTCCAGTGGGGCACGGACTGCGTCGACCACTTCATGGGCATGTTCGCGTTCGTCATCGTCGAGAACGACACCGGCCGGGTCGTGCTCGCCCGCGACCGGCTGGGCATCAAGCCGCTGTACCTCTCCCACGGCCCGGGCTGGACGCGGTTCGCCTCCAGCCTGCCCGCGCTGCTCGCGGCCGGCGGCGTCGACACGTCCCTGGACCCGGTCGCCCTGCACCAGTACCTGAGCTGGCACGCCACGGTGGCGGCGCCCCGCACGGTGCTCAACGGCGTCCGCAAGCTGCCGCCCGCCACGGTGCGCGTGGTGGAGCGGGACGGCTCGTACCGCGACCGGTGCTACTGGCAGCCCTCCTACACCCGCCGCGACGCGCACGCGGGCATGGACGCGGCCGACTGGCGCGACGCGGTCCTCGACTCGCTGCGGACGGCGGTGCGCCGCCGGATGGTCGCCGACGTACCGGTCGGCGTCCTCCTGTCCGGCGGGCTCGACTCGTCCCTGATCGTGGGGCTCCTCGCCGAGGAGGGCCAGAAGGACCTGGCGACGTTCAGCGTGGGGTTCGAGTCGGAGGGCGGCGAGGAGGGCGACGAGTTCTTCTACTCGGACCTGGTCGCCCGGCACTACGACACCGAGCACCACCAGCTGATGGTCCCCTCGGACCGGGTGTCGACCGCCCTGGACAGCGCGGTCCGGGCCATGAGCGAGCCCATGATCAGCCACGACGTGGTCGCGTTCCACCTGCTCTCGGAGCTGGTCTCCAAGGAGGTGAGCGTCGTCCAGAGCGGCCAGGGCGCCGACGAGGTGTTCGCCGGCTACCACTGGTACCCGGACCTGGCCGGCGTCCCGCGCGAACGGGAACCGGAGAGATACGCGGAGGTGTACTTCGACCGTCCGCACTCCGACTTCGCCCGGATGCTCCAGCCGCACCTGCTGACCGGTCGCGACGAGTCCGGCCTGTTCGTCCGGGAGCACATGGCCGCGCCGGGGGCCGAGACCGCGCTCGACGCGGCGCTGCGGCTCGACACGCACGTCATGCTCGTGGACGACCCGGTGAAGCGCGTGGACAACATGACCATGGACTGGGGCCTGGAGGCCCGGGTGCCGTTCCTGGACCACGAGCTGGTCGAACTCGCGGCGGCCTGCCCGCCGGAGCTGAAGCTGGCCCAGGGCGGCAAGGGCGTGCTGAAGGACGCGGGACGCGCGCTGCTGCCGCGCGAGGTCGTGGACCGGCCCAAGGGGTACTTCCCGGTGCCGGCGATCCGCCACATGGCGGGGCCCGTCCTCGAACGGGTGCGCCAGGCCCTGTCCGCGCCGGAGGCACGGGCACGGGGCGTCTTCCGCGACGAGTACGTCGCCGAACTCCTCTCCGCCCCCGACCGGCACCGGACGAAGCGAGGAGCGAACGCCCTGTGGCACGTAGCGTTGCTGGAGATATGGCTGCAGACGCACGGGATCGACTGAACGGAGCCCTGTCAGCGGCACCCGCCCCGGTGCCGCTGGCCGGCGCGGCCGGGCTGCGCGACGTGCCCCAGCCCCTGGTCGCGCACGGCTGCTGGTACCCCTCCGCCGACCCCACGGGCGAGCGGGTGGCGTTCATCTGCGACCGCACGGGCGTCCCCCAGCTGTGGACCGGGCCGGTGAACGGCCCGGAGGTCCACCTCCTCGACGCGGACCCCGACCCGGTCACGGAGGTGTCCTGGTCCCCCGACGGACGGTGGATCGCCTACACGGTCGCGCCCGGCGGCGGCGAGCACACCCGGGTGCTGTGCGTGCGTCCGGACGGCACCGGCCGCCGGATCGTGGCGGGCGCCGACGCGGACAGCTCGGCGTACCTCGGCTGCTGGACGCGCGACGGCTCGGCCGTGGCGGTCACCGTGGCCGAGCCGCCGGCCCCGCCGTCCCGCGCAGCCCGGCAGGAGGCGGCCGTCCCCGACCACGATCCGGCCTTCGCCGACCTGCCCGCCGGCTGGGCGGACCGCGACGGCCCGGCCACGCTGCTCGGCGGCGCCCGCCGGGGGGACGTCGGCCCGTCCGGCCCGGCACACCCCGGGCCGGACGGGACGGACGGCGGCGCGCGGGACCGGCTCACCGCCTACCTGGTCGATCCGGACGGCCTCCGGTCGCCCGTGCTGGCCGCCGCCGAGTCGGGGGCCGCGACCCTGCGGGTCTGCGACGTGAGCCAGGACGGGCGGTTCGCCCTGGTGCGCCGGGGGCCGCGCGGCCGGCGGGAGGCGGTGGTGGTGCGCACGGCCGACCTGACGACCGGGGCCGTCCTGCGGGTCGGCGACGGGGACCCCTGGATCGGCCGGTTCTCGTCCGACGGCCGCACGGTGTGGCTGCGGAGCGACCACGAGCGGCAGTTCGCCGCCCTCCTGGCCGTCGGCCTCGACGAGGACGGCGGGGGGCTCGGCGTGTCCGTGGTGACCGAGCGCGAGGACAGCGACCTGGAGCTCCTGGCGTTCGCCGAGGACGGCCGCACGGCCGCGCTCGCGTGGAACGTGCGGGGCGCGAGCGAGCTGCAGACCCTGGGACTCCCGGCGGGCGGCCCCTCCCCCGCCGGCGCGGCCACCGGGACCGTGCCGCCCCGGCGCGTGCCGCTGCCGCACGAGGTGGTCACCCGGATCACCCGCGCCGGGCCGGGCGGAATGGTGCTGGCCCTGTCGGGGTCGCAGCGCCGCCCCGGGGTGTGGTGGATGCCCCCGGGGGCGCTGTCGGCGCGCACGCCCTGGTCGTCGCGGGACGAGGACGCCGTACCGCCGGGCAGGCCGCCCGTGCGCCCCGTGCCGCTGCGGCCGGTGGCCCGCGACGGGCTGCGCCTGGGCGGCTGGTACTACCGGGCGCCCGGTCGCGGCGCCGGCCGTCCCGCCCCGTGCGTGATCCATCTGCACGGCGGGCCCGAGGAGCAGGAACGGCCCGTGCTCGATCCGCTGTACCACGAGCTGCTGGGCCGGGGCCTGGACGTCTTCGCGCCCGACGTGCGCGGCTCCTCCGGCTGGGGACGGTCGTTCGTGGACGCCGACCTCGGCACGGGACGGTTCGCGGCCCTCGACGACGTCGCCGACTGCGCGGCGCACGTGGTCCTGGAGGGGCTGGCCGACCCGACGCGACTGGCGGTGATGGGCCGTTCCTACGGCGGCTACCTGACGATGGCCTCCCTCGTGTGGCACCCGGAGCTGTTCCGCACGGGCGTCGCGGTGTGCGGGATGTCGGACTTCACGACGTTCTTCGCGGAGACCGAGCCGTGGATCGCCGAGTCGGCGGCGCACAAGTACGGGCACCCGGTGCGCGACCGGGAGCTGCTGCGCTCCCTCTCCCCCATGAGCCGCGTCGACGCCCTGCGCGTACCGCTGCTCGCGGTGCACGGCGAGCACGACACCAACGTCCCGCCCGGCGAGTCCGAGCGGATGGTGCGGGCCGCGCGGGAGAGGGGGCTGCCCGCCGAGATGCTCACGCTGCGCGACGAGGGGCACGAGTTCCGCCGGGCGGACAACCGACGCCTGTTCCGCCGTGCCGCCGCCGACTGGCTGGAGCGCCACCTCGGCGGCTGAACCGTCCGGACGGAACGCGCCGCCGATGTGTGCCGAAAACGTGAAGACGACGTGGCGGGGAAGCGATTCCCCCGGCCGATCGTGGGTACCGGGAAGACATGATCACTATTGGGGTCGAGGAAGAGTACCTGCTGCTCGATCCGGACACGTGCCTCCCCGTACCCCTCGGGGACCAGGTGCGCGCGTCGGCCGGACTGCAGCCGATCGTCGAGGGTTCCGAGGTCCAGTCGGAGCTGTTGCAGGCCCAGGTGGAGGTCGCCACACCGGTGTGCACCGACCTGGAGGAGGTCGGCGGCCACCTGCTGCGGCTGCGGCACGCGCTCGGCATGGCGGCGGAGAAGCACGGCTGCCGGCTCGCCGCCTGCGCGACGGCCCCCTACCGGGAGGCGGCCCCCGTACCGGTGACCCGGAAGGCCCGCTATCTGGCGATGTCCTCCCAGGCCCCCCAGCTCGTGGCCGAACAGCTGGTCAACGGCATGCACGTGCACGCGGCCGTGCCGGACCGCGAGATGGGCGTCGCCGTCCTGAGCCGCGTCCGGGCCTGGCTGCCGACCCTGGTGGCCATGTCCGCGAACTCGCCCCTGTGGGACGGCGGGGACACCGGGTTCGCGAGCTGGCGCACGGTGATCTTCGGCCGGTGGCCGGTCAGCGGGCCCCCGCCCCGCTTCACCTCCCTCGCGGACCACGAGGAGCGCGTCCGGTCGCTCCTCGACACCGGCGTCATCACCGACACCGGCCAGCTCTACTGGCAGGCGCGTCTGTCCGACCGCTACCCCACGGTCGAGGTGCGCTGCGCGGACGTCCAGCTGCGCGCCGACGAGGCGGTCATGTTCGCCGGGATCGTCCGCGCGCTCGTCGCCACCGCGATCGACGAGGAGAAGGCCGGGGTCCCGCTCCCCGACTGCGCGCCCGAACTCCTGCAGGCGTCCAACTGGCACGCCGCCCGGCACGGCCTGAGCGGCCTGCTCGTCGATCCGGAGGGGCGGTCGCGCCGGTCGGGCGACGTGCTGTGCTCTCTGCTCGAACACATCACGCCCGCCCTGGACGAGGCGGGCGACACCCGCGAGGTGACCTCGCTGCTGCACCGGCTGCTCCGGGAGGGCACGTCCGCCGACCGGCAGCGCCGCGCGCTGGCGGAGGGCGGCCTGCCGGCGCTGGTGGAGCTGATCACCGGCGAGACGGTCTCCCCCTGATCCCTCCGGACGGGCGCCCGTCCGGACCCCGGCGGGCCCCTCAGGAGGTCCCGGCCCCCGGCCTCAGCGCCGCCACCGCGTCGAGCATCAGCTCCAGGGCGAAGGGATGACCGCTGCCGCGCATGTCGTCGGCGAGCAGCGGGAAGGTGGCGGCGATGTTCGGATGGGTGTCGGCCGGCAGCCTGCCGTACACCTCGTGCCAGACCTCCGCCTCCTTCTCCCGCGCCGACGGCGGCAGGGCCAGGGCGGCGGCGTCCTGGGCGGCGAAGGCCAGGGCCTGGTCGACGAAGGCGTGGTAGATCCGCACCGCGAGGGCGTCGGGGAAGCCCGCCGAGCGCAGGATGCCGAGGATGTTCTCCACCGCCCTGGTCTCGTGCGGGCGCCCCGTGGTGCGGTGGGCGGCGAGCAGCGCGGCCTGCGGGTTCGTCTGGTAGCCGGCGTGGATGCGCACGCCGAGGGCGCGCAGGTCGGTCCGCCAGTCGCCGGTGGCCGTCCACCCCTCCAGGGCGCGGCCGATCATCTCGTCCGCGAGGGCGAGGAGCAGGGCGTCGGTGTTGCGGAAGTAGCGGTAGAGGGCGCTGGGGTCGGCGCCGAGCGCGGCGCCCAGCCTCCGCACCGAGAGGGCGTCGGCCCCGTGCCGGGCGACCAGGCGCAGCGCGGTGTCGACGATGAGCCGTTCCGAGAGCACGGCGCCCCGCTTGGTGGGGCGGCGACGCCGCCGGTCTTCTTCGGGAACCACGCGTCCGGCCATGCCGGGACCTTATGACAACACCATTGACGTGTAAACGGGCGCCCGCTTGCATGGGCCCGTCCACCGGTGTCACCTGTTCTGGAGTTTCCATGGCCACGGCCGATCTGGTCTTCACCCGCGGTCCCGTCTTCACGGCGGACCCGGCCCGCACCCGGGCGAGTTCCCTCGCCGTCGTCGGCGAACGGATCGCGGCCGTCGGCCACGACGAGGTGCGGGAGCTGATCGGCCCCCGTACGGAGGTCGTCGACCTGACCGGCAAGCTGCTGCTCCCCGGCTTCCAGGACGCCCACGTCCACGCGGTGTACGGGGGCGTGGAGCTGGCGGAGTGCGATCTCACCGGCATCGTCGGCGCCGGGGAGTGCCTCGCGCGGATCGGCGCGTACGCCCGGGCCCACCCGGACCGCGCCTGGATCACCGGGAGCGGCTGGTCGATGGAGAGTTTCGAGGGCGGCCTGCCGACGAGGCAGCTGCTGGACTCCGTCGTCCCGGACCGGCCGGTGTTCCTGTCGAACCGGGACCACCACGGCGCCTGGGCCAACACGCGGGCCCTCGAACTCGCCGGGATCACCGCGGACACCCCCGACCCGGCCGACGGACGGATCGAGCGGGAGCCGGACGGCACCCCGAGCGGGATGCTCCAGGAAGGGGCCACGGCCCTGGTGTCCCGGGTGGCGCCGGCGAGCACCGCCGCGGACCGGCTGGCGGGACTGCTGCGGGCGCAGGAACTGCTGCACTCGCTGGGGATCACCGGCTGGCAGGACGCGCTGCTCGGCGCCTTCAACGGACAGCCCGACCCGTCGGACGCGTACGCGACGGCCGCCCGGGACGGTTCGCTCACCGCGCGGGTGCGCGGGGCGCTCTGGTGGGACCGGGCGCGGGGCGCCGAGCAGATCCCCGAACTCGTCTCCCGCCGGGAGGAGCTGAGTTCCGGCCGGTTCCGCGCCGGGTCGGTGAAGATCATGCAGGACGGCATCGCGGAGAACTTCACCGCCGCCATGACCGCCCCGTACCTGGACGGCTGCGGCTGCGCCACCGCCAACAGCGGTCTGAGCTTCGTCGATCCGGAGGCGTTGCGCGGGTACGTGACCGAGCTGGACGCCCTCGGCTTCCAGGTGCACTTCCACGCCCTGGGCGACCGGGCCGTGCGCGAGGCCCTCGACGCGGTGGAGGCGGCGGTCGCCGTCAACGGGCGGCGCGGCAACCGCCACCACCTCGCGCACCTCCAGGTGGTCCACCCGGACGACCTCGTCCGTTTCGCCCGGCTGGGGGCCGTCGCGAACATCCAGCCGCTCTGGGCCGCGCACGAACCGCAGATGGACGAGCTGACCATCCCCTTCCTCGGCCCCGAACGGGCCGCGTGGCAGTACCCGTTCGGGGACCTGGTGCGGGCCGGGGCCACCCTCGCCGCCGGCAGCGACTGGCCCGTGAGCAGCCCCGACCCGATCGCCGGGCTCCACGTCGCCGTCAACCGCCGGGAGCCCGGGACCGACGACGACCGGGTCTTCCTCCCGGAGCAGCGGCTCGACCTCACCACGGCCCTGGCCGCCTACACGGCGGGAAGCGCGTACGTGAACGGCCTCGACGACACCGGCAGCCTGCGCCCCGGTCACCTCGCGGACCTCGTGGTCCTGGACCGCGACGTCCTCACCGCTCCCCCGGAGGAGATCGCCGGGGCCCGGGTGGAGCGGACCTACGTCGGCGGGCGCCTCGTGCACGCGGTCTGACCGGCGCGGCGCGGGCCGGTCGCGCGGGGCCGTCGACGGCGTCGTCGCGCTCCGGCACGGGACCGGGGCGCACACGCCCGATCCGGGGGCCCGGGCGTGTGGTGATCGGCGGCGGACGGGTGAGTCCGCGCATGGGAGGGGGCGGGACGGGGAAGGGGCGCACGGCGCACTCAGACGACGAGGAGGTGGTGCCGGTGTCGGGGCCGACGACCGGGGAGGCACTGGGAGCACCGTGCTGGCTGAATCTTTCCGCACGGGATCTCGGAGCGGCGGAACGGTTCTACGGGGCCGTGCTGGGCTGGACGTTCCGGAGGGGGGCCCTCGGCGACGCGTACGCGGTGGGTGAGCGGGACGGGGTGCCGGTGGCCGGCATCGCGGCCGTGGCCGCCGAGATGGCGGTGCCGGTGGCCTGGACGGTCTTCTTCGCCGTGGACGACGCCGACGCGGCGGTCGGGCGCATCCGGGAGCGCGGCGGCACCGTCGGCGTGGGCCCGGTCGCCTTTCCGCCCCGGGGCCGCGCGGCGCTCGCCACCGACCCGGAGGGGGCGGCGTTCGCGGTGTGGGAGGGGCGGCTCGTGTCGCGCTGGGAGGTCGGCGAACGGCAGGCGCCCGCCTGGGTGGAGCTGCACACCCGCAACGCGTTCGACGCGGCCGTCTTCTACGGCGGGGTGCTCAGGTGGGCGGAGGGCGGCCCGGGCGGCTCCGAGGTGTCGTACGAGAACGACCAGGTGGTGCTGCGGCACGCCGGCGAGGCCGTCGCCCGGCTCAACAGCGGTCCGGTCGAGTCCGCCTCCCCCCGGCCGCAGTTGCGGCCGCGCTGGCTCGTCCGGTTCCGGGTGCGCGATCTGGAGGCGGCGGAGGCGGCGGTCGTGGAGCACGGCGGTTCGGTGGTCCCGGGCGGCGAGTGGGGCGGTGTGCGTCCGGCGGCCGGCGGTGAGCGGCGCGTGGTGGTACGGGACCCGGACGGGGCCCTGTTCACGGTGGAGGCGGAGGAGTAGACCGCGTCCGTGAGGGCCCCGGCCGCCGCGTCCGCGCGGTGGCCGGGGCCCTTCGGGGTCCGGCTCGGCCTCCTCGGCCGTTCGCCGGACGGGGTGGCGCCGGCTCGGGACCGTCCCCACGTCCCCGGCCGGGCCCGCCCCGCTTCGTGGCGGTCCCGGGCGCCGTCAGGCGCCGGTTCCGGCGACGGCCCCGGGGGCGGTGGCCCCGGCGTCCGTCCCCGCGCCGGCCGTGTCGCCGGAGCCGCCGGTTCCGGACCGGGCCGGGACGAGGGCGGCGACGGCGGCGGCCGCGAGCGCGACCCCGCAGCCGATGAGCACGGCGACGCGGAAGCCGTCCTCGGAGGGGAGCGCGTGGCCGCCGAGGGTGGTGGTCATCCGGGCGAGGACGACGCCGATCACGGCGGCGGAGACGGAGGTGCCGAGGGAACGCATGAGGGTGTTGAAGCTGTTGGCCGAGGCCGTCTCCTCCCGCGGCACCGCCCCCATGATGAGGGCGGGCATGGCGCCGTAGGCGAGCCCGACGCCCGTGTTGCAGACGAGGGTCACGGCGAGCAGGCCCCAGGTGGAGCCCATCAGGGCGAGGGAGGAGCCGTATCCGGCGGAGATGACGAGGGCGCCCGCGGAGAGGGTGACCTTGGGGCCCCGGGCCGCCGACAGCCTGGCGCCGAGCGGTGCCAGGACCATCATCATCAGGCCGGCCGGGGCCATCCACAGGCCCATGGCCGTCATCGACCGGCCGAGGCCGTAGCCGGTGGTCTCGGGGAGCTGGAACAGCTGGGGAACGACCAGGGACTGCGCGTACATGGCGAAGCCGACCAGGACCGAGGCCGCGTTGGTCATCAGGACGACCGGGCGGGCGGTGACCCGCAGGTCGACGAGCGGGTCGGTGGTGCGCAGTTCCCACGCGCCCCAGGCGAGCAGGACGACGGCCGCGACGGCGAGGAGGCCGAGGGTGGTGGCGCTGCCCCAGCCCCAGCCGGCGCCCTTGGAGACGGCGAGCAGCAGGGCGACGAGTCCGGTGCCGAGGCCGAGCGCGCCGGGCAGGTCGAAGCGGCCGGGGGCGGCGGCACGGCTCCCGGCGGGGGCGACGCGCCAGATCAGGGCGCCGACGAGGGCGCTGAGCGCGGCGGCGACCCAGAAGAGGACGCGCCAGCTGGCGTTCTCGGCGACGGCGGCGGAGAAGGGCAGGCCGAGGGCGCCGCCGACGCCCATGGAGGCGCTCATCAGGGCGATGGAACCGCCGAGCCTCTCCGTCGGCATGATGTCGCGCAGCAGGCTGATGCCGAGCGGCACGACGCCCATGCCGAGGCCCTGGAGTCCGCGTCCGACGATCATCGGGACGACGGAGGAGGCGAGCGCGCAGACCACCGAGCCGGCGACGAGGGGGACCATGGAGGCGAGCAGGACCCGCCGCTTGCCCAGGGTGTCGCCGAGCCGCCCGGCGACGGGGGTGGCGACCGCTCCCGCGAGGAGGGTCGCGGTGATCACCCAGGAGGCGTCGGACGCGCTGGTGCCGAGCAGTTCCGGAAGGTCGCCGATGAGCGGCACCACCAGGGTCTGCATGAGCGCGGCCACGATGCCCGCGAGCGCGAGGACGCCGACGACACCTCCCGGCCGGGCCTCGGGCTTGGAGCCGTCCACGTGTTCTCCCTCGGTCTTCGGTCGTGCTCGGTCTCCACGACGACGCTTGTGCATCATGCATATCAATTGCTCGATACACAAATTGTGCATGATGCACATGAGGGCGTCGCGGGAGAGAATGACCCCCATGGACAAGCCTGTGGAGAAGCCCGTGGAGAAGCCCACGCGCCTGGTCGAGTTCGAGACCATGCTGCTCAGCCGGCACGCGCACCTGTACGCGCCCCGCGCCCGGGCCGGCGGCGGCCACCCGCTGGACCGGAGCGCGTACGTCCTGCTGAGCCGCGTCAGCATGCACGGGCCGATGTCCATCGGGCAGCTCAGCGAGGCCTTCGGCCTCGACGCGTCCACCCTCAACCGGCAGACCGCCGCGATGCTGCGCGCCGGGCTCGTGGAGCGCATCCCCGACCCGGACGGCGGCATCGCCCGCAAGTTCCGCATCACGGCGGAGGGGGAGCGCCGCCTGGAGGCCGACCGCGCCTCGAACATCGAGGGCCTGGAACGCGTGGTGGAGCACTGGACCCCCGAGGACGTGGCCCGCTTCGCCGCCTTCCTCGAACGCTTCAACCGCGACATCGAGCGCCTGGAGGGACGCCCCTGGCCGCGCCCGTGAGCAGACGGGACGAAGGCGCCCCGGCCACGCGCGGCACGAGGGCGCCCAGGAGGGGCGGCCGTCCGCCGGGATGACGCGGACACCGGGGCGGCGCGGGCACGGCCCCGGGAGCGGCACGGGCGCCGGGGGCGGGCGCGGGTGCGGGGGGGCGGGTGCGGGTGCCGGAGACGGGCGTGACGGCCGGGGACAGGCACGGGCGCCGGGCGTGAGCGCCGGGGCAGGCACGGGTGCCGAGGACCGCGCGGGCATGGGCGACCGGTGCGCGTCACGCCGTGCCGGAACCCTTTACGCACGGGACGGGCGGCGGTAACTTCCGCCCGGCGCAAAGAGTTTCAGAAACTTTCCGATCGCGTTTCCCCCGGACGTCGCCTCCCGCCCCCGGGCGGAGGCATGCCCGAACGCGCGGCCCCCCACCTGGAGATCCAGATGACACGCATCCGCCCACGGCCGGCGGCGCGCCCCGTCGCCGGTCTGCTCCTCGCCTCCGGCCTCCTCGGCCTCGTCGCCGCACCCCCCGCCTCCTCCTCCCCGCCCGCCGCCCCGGTGGCGGCCGCCGCCGGGAGCACGACGACGGTCTACTACTGGACGAAGACGAAGAACTGGTCCCGGTACCACCTCCACTTCGCCCCCGACGGGGGCTCCTGGACCACCGTCCCCGGCGTCGCCATGGAGGCCGCCTGCGCGGACTGGGTGAAGCGCACCGTCCCTCTCGGCGCGGCCACCGGCCTCAAGGCCGCCTTCAACGACGGCGGCGGCACCTGGGACAACAACGGCGGCAAGGACTACGCCCTGGGCACGGGAGCAGTCACCGTCAAGGACGGGGTGGTGGCCCACTCCGACCCCTGCGCCGGGACCCCGCCGCCCGAGTCCCGCAAGGCCACCGTCTACTACTCCACCGCGTCCCTCGGCTGGTCCACCGTCAACGTCCACTACCAGCCGGCGGGCGGCTCCTGGACCACCGTTCCCGGCGTCGGCATGGAGGCCGCCTGCACCGGCTGGTGGAAGCGGGAGGTCGACCTCGGGACGGCCACCGGGTTCAGGGCCGCCTTCAACAACGGCAACGGCACCTGGGACAACAACGGCGGCGGGGACTACGCCCTGGGCACGGGGGTCTCCACCGTCCGGGACCGCGTGACCACCGCGAACGCCGCCGATCCCTGCGCCTCCACCCCGCCCGACACCCGGGCCCCCACCGTCCCCGCCGGTCTCACCGCGAAGGCCGACGGCACCTCGGTGCTGCTCGCCTGGAACCCGTCCACCGACGACCGGGGGGTCACCTCGTACCAGCTCACCCGCACCGGCGGCAGCGGCGGCACGCGCGTCACGGACGTCGGCTCCACGGTCTTCTCCGACACCGGCCTCGCCGAACGGACCGCGTACACCTACACGGTGAGGGCCGTGGACGCGGCCGGGAACGTCTCCGCCGCCTCCTCCCCCGCCACCGTGACCACGGGCGAGGCGCCCACGGTCCCGGCGACCGGCAGACCGCTGGGCACGGACCCGCGCAAGGACCCGATCTACTTCGTCCTCACCGCCCGCTTCAACGACGGCGACCCGTCGAACAACCGGGGCGGCTCCCAGCACGTCACGTCGGGCAACGCCGCCCACGACGACCCCATGTTCCGGGGCGACTTCAAGGGCCTGATCCAGAAGCTCGACTACGTGAAGGGCCTCGGGTTCTCGGCGATCTGGGTCACCCCCGTCGTCCTCAACCGCTCGGACTACGACTACCACGGCTATCACGGCTGGGACTTCTACAGGGTGGACCCCCGCCTGGAGTCCGCCGGCGCCTCCTACCAGGACCTGATCGACGCCGCCCACGCCAAGGGCATGAAGATCTACCAGGACGTCGTCTACAACCACTCCTCCCGCTGGGGCGCCAAGGGCCTGTTCGTCCCGACCGTGTACGGCGTGCGGGACGGCCAGTGGAGCCGGTACTACGACGAGAAGCAGCCCGGCTTCGAGTACGACGGCCTGACGGTCGACCCGAAGAGCGGCAAGTCGTACTACAACGGTGACCTGTGGTCGACGGCGGAACCGAGCGGGAACACCTGCGTGAACTGGGGGAAGCCGACCGGCGGCAAGAGCGCCGAGGGCTACACCGTCTACAACTGCCAGTGGCCGAGCCCCACGTCCGGCATGTTCCCCGCGTCGCTCTACCACCCGTGCTGGATCGGCAACTGGGAGGGCGAGGACTCCCGTTCCTGCTGGCTCCACGAGGACCTGGCGGACTTCGACACGGAGAAGCCGGCCGTCCAGAACTACCTGATCGGCGCGTACGACAAGTACATCGACATGGGCGTCGACGGCTTCCGCGTCGACACCGCCGTGCACGTCCCCCGCACCACCTGGAACCGCCGCTTCCTGCCCGCGATCCAGGAGAGGGTGGCCCGGCGCCACGGCGCGGAGGCCGCGAAGAACTTCTTCGTCTTCGGCGAGGTCGCCGCCTTCGTGAACGACAAGTGGAACCGGAACTCGGTGAACCACTCGGCGCAGTTCTACACGTGGAAGGAGCGCGAGGAGTACGCCCTCGACGACGCGAAGGCCGCCCTGGAGATGTACGACCACGAGCAGCGGCAGGGCACCGGAAACCAGCCCGTCTCCACCAACGCCTTCCTGAACGGCAACGGTTACCACGCCCCCGACCACAGCCGGTTCTCCGGCATGAACGTCATCGACATGCGCATGCACATGAACTTCGGTGACGCGCAGAACGCCTTCTCCAACGGCAAGGACTCCGACGACAGTTACAACGACGCCACCTACAACGTCGTCTACGTCGACAGCCACGACTACGGCCCCAACAAGTCGAACGAGCGGTACGCGGGCGGCACCGACGCCTGGGCCGAGAACATGTCCCTGATGTGGACCTTCCGCGGCATCCCGACGCTGTACTACGGCTCCGAGATCGAGTTCCAGAAGGGGAAGAAGATCGACTGCGGGCCGTCCTGCCCGCTCGCCGACACCGGCCGGGCCTATTTCGGCGCGCACCTCGCCGGCTCCGTCACGGCCTCCGGCTTCTCCACGGTGGCGTCGGCGTCCGGCGCGGTCGCCACCACCCTCCAGCAGCCCCTGGTCCGGCACGTGCAGCGGCTCAACCAGATCCGCCGGGCGGTCCCCGCGCTCCAGACGGGCCAGTACTCCACGGAGGGCGTCTCGGGCGGCATGGCGTTCAAGCGCCGCTACACCGACGCGGAGACGGACAGCTTCGCGCTCGTCACGGTCTCGGGCGGCGCCACCTACACCGGTGTCCCGAACGGCACGTACGCCGACGCCGTCACCGGCGACGTCCGGACCGTCACGGACGGCACCCTCACGGTGGCCGCGCCCGGCAAGGGCAATCTGCGGGTGTACGTCCTGAACGGTCCCGGCCGGATCGGCACCGCCGGACCGTACCTCAAGTAGCCCCGCCCCGAACCGCCGGCCGGGGCCCCGCGCGGGGTCCCGGCCGGCGGCTACGGCAGCGGCGCGCGGTGCAGGGCGATCAGGAGGCGCCAGACCCGGTGGGCGATCTCCTCGGGAGCGCCCTCGACCAGGCCGTGCAGCCAGTCGGCGAGCACCCCGGCGAAGGCCGCCGCCACGGCCGACGCGACGAGGCCGGGCTCCGGGGCGCCGGCCAGGACCCGTTCGGCGAGGCCGCGGGCGCGCAGGTCCTCGTGGAGCACGCGGCCGAGCGGTCCTCCGCCGCCCGGGCTCAGCAGTTCCCGGTAGAGCCCGGCGTGCGGGGCGAGTCCGGTGAAGAAGCCGGTCAGCGCGGGCGGCGGGGACGCCGGGTCGGGCACGCCGCGCCAGGCGTGCAGGGCGTCGACCGCGTCGCGGACCACGTCGGCGCAGGCGTCGACGGCCAGCGCCTCCAGGTCTCCGTAGTGGAGGTAGAAGGTGGCGCGGCCGACCCCCGCCCGGCGCACCAGGGCGGCGACGGTGACCCGGTCCAGCGGGGTCTCCGCGCAGGCGTCGAGGAGGGAGCGGCGCAGCCGGGCCCGGGTGCGGGCGGCGCGGGGATCCTCCGCGGCCGGGGTCACCGGGCGAGCAGGACGGCGCCGAGGGCCAGTGCGCCGGGCAGCGCCTGGGCGGCCAGGATGCGGCGGTTCGCGGTGAGGCCGCCGTACAGGCCGGCGACGAGGACGCAGGAGAGGAAGAAGACCTGGACCCGGTGGCCCGTCGGGTCGCCGGCGACCAGGCCCCAGACGAGGCCGGCGGCCAGGAAGCCGTTGTAGAGGCCCTGGTTCGCGGCGAGCGGGGCGGTCGCGCGGGCCAACTCGGCGTCGAATCCGGACAGTCCGCGCCCCGGCGCCTTCTCCCACAGGAACATCTCCAGCACCAGGATGTACAGGTGCAGGGCGGCCACCAGGCCCACCAGCACGTTCGCCGTCGTCTCCATCACCGTCTCCTGTCGCTCCCACTTCCCGGACAGGCGTCCAGCTTACCTGGACAGGTGTCCATGAAATTTCGCCGCCCCGGGGCCGTCCGATCAAAAGTGCGTAACGCGAACGGGCTTCTCGGACAGAACGCTTCCTTCCGGAGAGGGGTTCTGGGATCTTGCGTCCACCCCACACATCTCAGGGCCCGGCCGGCGCCACAGGCGCCACCGGGCCGTCGGAGGACGCGATGTTTCCCCTCATATCCGGCCGGACGGCCGGCCGGCCGAGAACCTCTGCCACGGCCGTCGCGGTGCTCGGCACGATCGTGGCGCTCGCCGCCCCCGCCGGACTCGCCCACGCGGCACCGTCGGACACCGCGCCCGTCGCGGCCCGTTCGGCGGGAACGGCCACGGCCGCCACCACGAAGGCGGCGGCCCCGGCCGCCTGGGCCGCGGGGACCCGCGCGTACCTGGTGATCACGGCCCCCGGCGGCACCGCCGCCGTGACCGGAGCCGTCACGGGCAACGGCGGTTCGGTCTTCGCCGCGTACGACGCGATCGGCGTGATCGTGGCGCACTCGGCGTCCGCGTCGTTCGCCTCCTCGATGCGCGCCGTCGGCGGCGTCCAGCAGGTGGGCGCGACCCGGACGTCCGACGTCCCGGCCGACGCCTACAGCCCGGCCCTCCCGGCCGACCCGTCCCAGTCGGCGACGACGCTCACCGAGTCGAACCGCTGGGACATGACGCAGATCAAGGCCGACCAGGCCTGGGCGGTCACCACCGGTTCGGCGTCGGTGAAGGTCGGCGTCCTGGACACCGGCGTGGACGACCGGCACCAGGACATCGCGCCCAACTTCAACGCCGCCGACTCGGCCTCCTGCGCCTACGGCAGGGCGGACACCCGGGCGGGCGCCTGGCGGGACGTCGACACCCACGGCACGCACGTGGCGGGCACGATCGCGGCCGCCAAGAACGGCAAGGGCGTCATCGGCGTCGCGCCGGGCGTGCGGATCTCCTCGGTCCGCATCGCGGAGCCGGGCAGCACGCTGTTCTTCGCGGAGAACACGATCTGCGGCTTCGTGTGGGCCGGCGACCACGGTTTCAAGGTCACCAACAACAGCTACTACACGGACCCGTGGCAGTTCAACTGCCCGGACAACCTGGACCAGGCCGCCATCGTCGAGGGGGTCCGCCGGGCGCAGGAGTACGCCGAGAACAAGGGATCGCTCCAGGTCGCCGCCGCCGGGAACTCCAACTACGACCTGGCGAACAAGACGACCGACACGGCGAGCCCCAACGACTCGACGCCGGTCACCCGCACGATCACCAACGCCTGCGTCGACATCCCGACCGAGCTGCCGGGCGTCGTGACCGTCGCCGCGCAGGGCAACGGCGGCGCCAAGGCCTCGTACTCGAACTTCGGCAACGGCGTCATCGACGTCGCGGCCCCCGGCGGCGACGGCTCCTCCGGCGTCTACTCGACGCTCCCGGGCGGCAAGTACGGCACCATGAGCGGCACGTCGATGGCCTCCCCGCACGTGACCGGCGTCGCGGCGCTGATCGCGAGCGTGGACCCGTCCCTCACCCCGGCGCAGATCCGGGACCGGCTGGCCGTCCAGGCGACCGACAGGGCCTGCCCGTCGGACACCCGCTGCACGGGCACCACGGCCAGGAACGGCTTCTTCGGCGAGGGCGCGGTCGACGCCCTCAAGGCCGTCGGCGGCTCGACCCCGCCGGCCGGAACGTACTTCGAGAACACCGCGGACGTCGCGGTCCCCGACAACACCACGGTCGAGAGCCCGATCACGGTCACCGGCGTGACGGGCAACGCGCCGGCCGCGCTCACGGTGGGCGTGGACGTCAAGCACACCTACATCGGTGACCTGAAGGTCGATCTGGTGGCCCCGGACGGCAGCGTCTACACACTGCACAACCGGACCGGCAGCGGTACGGACAACATCGCCCGGACGTACACCGTCAACGCCTCGTCCGAGGTGGCGAACGGGGTCTGGAAGCTCCGCGTGAGCGACAACGCGAGTCAGGACACGGGCAGGATCGACGCCTGGAACCTGACCTTCTGACAGGACGCGCCCCCGGGACGGGGCCGGAGCCGACCGGGCTCCGGCCCCGTTCGCGTGCCCGGCGCCGGAGCGCTCGCGCGCGTACGCCGGGAACGTCCCGGAAACAAGTCCCCGCGCGGGTCTGGCCTACCCCGGCCGCTTGCTATACGTTCCGTCTAACAAGCTTGCTAGACGGGACGTCTAACAAGTCTCCGAGTCGACAGCGACCCAAGGAGCCGCACCATGGCAAGCAGCACCGTTCGCCCGGACAGCCACGACGGGGCCGAGGACAGGGGCGTCCCGGACTCGGACGTCGCCGAGCGGCTGCTCCGGTCCTCCGCCAGGCTCTCGTACGACCCCGCCGTCGAGGTGGACTGGGACACCCCCCTCGACAAGGACTTCCACGGCCAGAGCCCGGAGTGGAACAGCCTCTACGGCACGGCGTACTGGAACGAGATGACCGACGCCCAGCGCAAGGAGCTGACCCGGCAGGAGGCCGCCTCGGTCGCCAGCACCGGCATCTGGTTCGAGATGATCCTGCAGCAGATGGTGCTGCGCGACATGTACGCGAAGGACCCCACCGACCCCCGGTTCCAGTGGGCCCTGACCGAGATCGCGGACGAGTGCCGCCACTCCATCATGTTCGGCCGCGGCTCCGCGAAGCTCGGCGCCCCCGCCTACCGCCCGCGCCGCGCGGTCCTCGAACTGGGCCGCGCCTTCAAGACCGTGGGCTTCGGCGAAGCCGCGTACGCCGCGATCCTCGTCGCCGAGGAGGTCCTCGACGTGATGCAGCGCGACTGGATGCGCGACGAGCGGGTCGTCCCCTTCGTCCGCACCATCAGCAACATCCACGTCGTGGAGGAGTCCCGCCACATGAAGTTCGCCCGGGACGAGACGCGCCGCCGCCTCACGCGGGCGAGCACGGCCCGCCGCCACTTCCACGCCCTGGTCGTCGCCATCGCCTCGTACTACATCGTGACCAGCATGGTCAGCCCCGACGTGTACGCGCAGGCCGGCCTGGACCCGGAGCGCGCCCGCCGCGAGGCCGCGGCCAACGAGCACTACAAGTCCCAGCTGCGCTCCAGCTGCGCCGGACTCATGGAGTTCCTGGCCTCGGCGCGCCTGCTCACCCGGCCCGCGCTCTTCGTCTACAAGCGCGCCCACCTGATCTGATCCCGCACCCGCACCCCGAGCCGAGTCGACGAGATGACCTACGCGATCACCCAGACCTGCTGCAACGACGCCACCTGCGTCGCCGTCTGTCCGGTCAACTGCATCCACCCGACGCCCGGGGAACCGGACTTCGGCACCACGGAGATGCTGTACATCGACCCCCGGGCCTGCATCGACTGCGGCGCCTGCGCCGACGCCTGCCCGGCCGACGCGATCTTCCCCGCGGACCGGCTGACCGGACGGCTGCGGGAGTACGAGGCGATCAACGCCGCGTACTACGCGGACCGCGCGGACCCGCCGGCCGTGGCCTCGCCGAACTTCCACCCCTGGGGCGAGCCCTCCTTCCCGCGCTCGCTCCCGTCCGACTTCGCGCCGCTGCGGATCGCGGTCGTCGGCACGGGACCGGCCGGCATGTACGCCGCCGAGGACCTGCTCCTGCACACCAACGCCGAGGTGACGCTGATCGACCGGCTGCCGGTGGCCGGCGGGCTCGTCCGCTACGGCGTGGCGCCCGACCACCCGGCGACCAAGGGCGTCGGGGAGTCCTTCGCCCGCTTCCACTCCCACCCCCGCGTCCGCGTGCGGCTGGGCCTGGAGGTCGGCCGGGACGTCACCGCCGGGGAACTGGCCGCCCACCACGACGCGGTGATCTACGCGGTGGGCGCGCCCTCCGACCGGCGGCTCGGCATCCCCGGCGAGGACCTGCCGGGCAGCGTCCCGGCGACCACCGTCGTCTCCTGGTACAACGCGCACCCGGAGACCGGCGCGGACGCCGTCCCGCTCTCCGCCGAGCGCGTCGTCGTGGTCGGCAACGGCAACGTGGCGCTCGACGTCGCCCGCGTCCTGCTCATGGACCCGGCCGCCCTCGCCGGTACGGACATCGCCGACCACGCCCTCGCCGCGCTGAGCGGCACCCGGGCCCGCGAGGTGGTGCTGCTCGGCCGCCGGGGCCCCGGGGAGGCCGCGTACACGGCCTCCGAGCTGCTCGCCCTGAAGCACCTCCCGGGCGTGGACCTGGTCGTGGACGACCGGGACCCGCGCACCGGCGCGGCGATCGACGCGGCGGCCCCCGGGGAGAAGGCCGCGCTCCTGCGGGACGCGGCCCGCGAGACGGTGGACTGGACGCGGCCGCCCGCGCCGGACCGGCGCCGGATCGTCCTGCGCTTCCACTCCGCGCCGGTCGAGGCGCTCGGCACCGACGCGGTCCGGGCGGTCCGCGTGACGGAGGAGGGGACGGAGTCCGGCACGGAGATCGGGGCGGGGCTCCTCGTCCGGGCCGTCGGCCACCGGGGCGTGCCGATCCCGGGGCTTCCGTTCGACGAGGCCGCCGGCACCGTGCCGCACGAGGCCGGCCGGATCACCGGCCTGCCCGGCGGCTACGTCGTCGGCTGGATCAAGCGCGGGCCCTCGGGCGGCATCGGGGCCAACCGCGTCTGCGCGGAGGAGACGGTCGGGACGCTGCTCGCGGACGCGGTGGCCGGCGCGCTGCCGAAGCCGACGGGCACGGCCGCGGAGTTCCGCCGGCTGGCCCGGAGCCGCAGCGCGGGTCTCGTCGACGCGCGCGGCCTCGCGGCCATCGACCGGACCGAGCGGGCGCGGGGCCGGGAGACGGGCCGCCCCCGGGTCAAGCTCGCCACGGTGCCGGAACTGGTCGCGGCGGCGAGGACCGGCCGGCGCCGGCCGGTCTGAGCACCCGGGGCGGTTCCCGGCCGGTACGCGGAACCGGAAGGCCTTCCCGGCCGCGTCCGCCGGGCCGGGAGGACCGGCCCGGCGGACGCGGTGAGACGGGGAGCGGGCACTCGGGCACTCGGGCACTCGGGCACTCGGGCACTCGGGGAGAGGGTGACGCGGTGACGCGGTGACGCGGTGACGCGGTGACGCGGAAAAGCTCACCCGGTGGACGCGCCGCCCGCCCCCGGAAGAGGGGTCAGGACCTGCGGCGGGGCTTCCCGCTCCGGCCCCCGCGCGCGGAGCCCCCGGCGCCGCCGCCCTTGCGGGCCGCGGACCGCCCCGGGGTGCGGGCCCCGGCGGACTTCCCGGAGGAGGCGGGCTTCCCCGCCCTGGCCGGCTTCTGCTCCTTCAGGCCCTTCTTCGCCTCGGCGCGGCGGCCCCGGGTGCTGTTCACCGTCCGGCCGCGCACGATCCCGATGAACTCCTCCACCAGGTCGGGGGCCTCGTCGGCGGCCGGCCACGACAGGGCCACGCGGGACTGGGGAACGCCGGTGAGCGTCCGGTACGTGAGGTCCTTGCGGTGGTGCAGGCGGGCGAGCGACTGGGGGACGACGAGCAGGCCCACCCCGGCCGCGACGAGTTCGATCGCGTCGGCGGTGGTCGCGGGGCGCTCGAACGCCGGGCGGCCCGGCGGGCGCTCCCAGCCGAGGGTGTCGTCGAGGGGGTGCAGGACGAGCTCTTCGGCGAGGTCCTCCGCCGCGACCTCCTCGGCCGCCGCGAACAGGTGGTCCCGGGGGATCACGACGACCGACGTCTCCGTGTAGAGCGGGATCGCGCTGAGGTCGTCCCCGTCGACGGGCAGCCGGACGAGTCCCGCGTCGGCCGCGCCCCCCCGGAGCGCGCCGAAGGCCTCGGCGGGGGTCACGGAGAGGAGGGACAGCGGCACGTCGGGCAGGCGCTCGTTCCAGACCCGCACCCACTTCGAGGGGGTGACGCCCGGCACGTACGCGAGCCGGAACGAGGGTGAGCCCGGGGAGGGGTCCGCGGGGGAATCCGGGGAGCGGTCCGGGGAGGAGTCCGAGGGAGAAGCGTCCGAGCCTGTCACCCCGCCAGGCTACCGGTAGCCGCCGTGGTCGGAGGTCGTCCGCACGCTCGATACCCTTGACGCATGACGTCGCACCAGAACACCCAGACGATGAAGCCCGCGACCGCGGCGAAGAAGCTGGGTGTGTACCTCGAGGCCACACCCGCGGAGTTCCAGGAGGGTGTCGTCTCGCGCACCGAGCTGAACGAGCTCCAGGCCAACCCGCCCGCCTGGCTCCAGGAGCTGCGGAAGAACGGCCCGCACCCGCGCCCGGTGGTCGCGTCGAAGCTGGGCGTCTCCATCGCCGGCCTCGCTCGCGGCGGCATCACCGAGCCGCTCACCACGGCGCAGATCGACGCGCTCAAGGAGGAGTTCCCGGAGTGGCTGCGCAAGGAGCGCGCCACCCAGGCGGAGGTCCGCAAGGAGGCGCTCCGGATCAAGGAGCGCGACGAGGAGCGGGCGCGGCGCACGCAGGAGGACTGACCGGCCCCGTTCCCCTCGTCCCCTCCCCCGTTCCCCCGTCCTCTCCCGCCCTCCGGGCGTGACGGGCGGGCGGCCTCCGTCGGAAGGAACCCCATGACCAGCGCGGAGCAGGCCGCGGCGGCGGAACGCAACGTCCGGCCGCCGGCCGCCAGGGCCTCCCTCGGGGCCGGTGTCGTCGTCGTGGACGCGGACGGCCGGGTCCTCCTCGGCCTCCACCGCTCCGGGGTGTGGGAGCTGCCCGGCGGCCAGGTCGAACCGGGTGAGTCCGTGGAGGGCGCGGCGGTCCGCGAGCTGGCCGAGGAGACGTCGCTCGTGGCGGACGCCGCCGACGTCGAGGTCCTCGGGCTGATCCTGGACTCGGTCACCTCCGGCCGGATGACCCGGCTGACCGCGGCCACGGCCCTGCGCGTCTTCGGCGGGGTGCCGGCCGTGACCGAGCCCGACAAGATCGAGCGCTGGGAGTGGACGGACCCGGACCGGCTGCCGGAGGCGCTGTTCCTGCCCTCGGCGCAGGTGCTGCGGATGTGGCGGCCGGACCTCCCGATCCCGGGCGGCCCGTTCCACCGGTACGCCCTGGGCCGGCTGCCCGGCTGACGCCCGGCGGCTCAGCCCGGCAGGGTGCGGGCCACGCGGAAGCCGACGTCGTCGATGCGGAGGGCGGGGTGGCTGCGCCGGCGCACCGAGGCGCGGCAGCTCCAGTGCTCGTCGAACCAGCCGCCGCCGCGCAGCACCCGGTAGCCGCCGTAGACCTCGGGGTCGTACAGGTCCCAGCACCACTCCCAGACGTTGCCCAGCATGTCGTGGAAGCCCCAGGCGTTGGGGCGCCGGCCGCCCACCGCGCGGAGGCGTTCCCCGGAGTTCCCCCGGTACCAGGCGATCTCGTCGAGCGGGCCGTACCGCGCCCCCGTGGTGCCGGCCCGGCAGGCGTACTCCCACTCGGCCTCGGTGGGCAGCCGGTAACCGTCGGCGGTCCGGTCCCACGCGGTCCCGTCCGCGCCCTCCCCGTCCCCGGCCCGCGTCCGGTAGGCGGGGGTGAGGCCCTCGCGGGCCGAGAGGGCGTCGCAGAAGCGGACCGCGTCACTCCAGGAGACCCCCTCCACGGGGAGCCGGTCGCCGTGCGCGGCGCCCGGCCGCTCCCCCGTGACCCGCTCGTACAGCTCCCGCGTGACGGGGGCGGCGGCCAGGGCGTACGGCCCGACCTCCACCGTCCAGCTCCGCTCCGTGCGCCGGTCCGACAGGGTGACCCGCCCCCGCCGGACGGCGATCGTCCCGTCCCCCGCGACCGTTTCCATCCGTCCATGATCGCAGCTTTCCGCGCCGCCGAGCGGGACGTGACGGCTCTGGCTAGCGTGGTTTCCAGGAAGCCCGTCATCGACCGGAAAAGAGTCAGCGTCATGGCCTCACGACCCGAAGGCACGCCGGTCTGGACCGACGCGATGTTCACCGACGCCGAGGGCGCCAAGGCGTTCTACGGCGACGTGCTCGGCTGGACCTTCGCCGAGGCGTCCACGGAGTTCGGCAACTACACGCAGGCCTACAAGGACGGAAAGGCGGTCGCGGCCGTCGTGCCGCCGATGCCCGGCCAGGACACCCCGCCGCGGTCGGCCTGGTGCCTCTACCTCTCCTCGCCGGACGTCGCCGCCACGGCGGAGCGGATCAGGGAGGCGGGCGGCACCGTCCTGATGGAGCCGATGCGGGTCGGGGAGTTCGGCTCGATGTGCATCGCGCGGGACCCGTCGGGCGTCGTGTTCGGCGTCTGGCAGTCGGGGACGCACCAGGGCTTCGAGCGGGAGGGCGAGCCCGGCTCGTACATCTGGGCGGAGGTGTTCACCCGGGAGCCGGAGAAGTCCGACGCCTTCTTCCCGGCCGTCTTCGGCTACGGCTCGAAGAAGATGAAGGACGACCACGTGGACTACCGGGTCTTCGATCTGGGGGGCGGACCGGTGCTCGGCCGGATGGTGATGCCGGCCGGGGACTTCCCTCCGGAGGTCCCCCCGTACGTCCAGGTCTACTTCGCCGTCGACGACTGCGACAGGGCCGTCGAGGCGGCGGAGCGCCTGTCCGGGCGCACGGTCTTCGGCCCGATGGACAGCCCGTTCGGCCGGTTCGCGGCGATCCTGGACCCGCAGGGCGCCCCCTTCGCCGTGATCGACCCGGGGACCACGACGGGCGACGTGCCCGAGATGGAGTGACCCGGCCCGCGCCCGGAGGTCACGGCCTGAGGCCGGAGACCACGTCGGCGGTGGCGGCGACGCCGTCGTGGATGGTGGGCGCCATGCTGGTGCCGGCGAGGAAGAATCCGAGCAGGGCGCAGACGATCGCGTGCGAGAGCTTGAGCCCGCCGTTCCGCAGGAAGATCACGGCCAGGATCAGCAGGAGCAGCACAACAGAAATGGAAACGGCCATCGCCTTCACGTCCCTCCGACGCCGCACCGGAATTGCGGCTTTCGGCGGACAGTGTTGCGGAATGAGCGCTTCATCCGGGCGTATGGCGGGGCGGCCATACGGGTGAGATCGGGGCGGAGCCTCGGCCGGACGGACCGGACCGCGCGACCGGGGACTCCCGCGCCGCCCGCCCGGCCCGTGCGGCCGGGGCCTGCCCGGACGTGCGGGCGGATCAGCCCGTGAGGCCGTGCGATTCCGCGATGCCCGGGCGGCGCACGGCGTCGAGCTCCGGGTCGGCGAGCAGATCGGCGACGAGCGCGGCGGGGCCGAGGACCCGGGTGGCGCTCAGGTCCCAGCTGGTGAGCACGAACCAGCGTCCGTCCGCCGCCCACCAGGTGGCGGGGAAGCGGCGTTCCAGCACGGCCCCGGGGCCGTTGCAGGCGTCGTAGTGGGCGAGGGCGTCGCCGAGGCGCCCGCGCCGGGCCGCGAGGTCTTCGCCGGGAGGGTTCTCCACGGGTGCCTGCGCCGCGCCGCACGGTGTGCGGGGGCCCCGGGGGCTGTGCCGTACGAGGTGGTGCACGAGGCGGGCGAGACAGGCGCGGTCCATCTCGGCCGGTTCCGGGCCGTCGAGTGCACCGGCTCCCGCGACGCCCTCGAAGACGAGGTACGAGGGCGGCCCCGGCCAGTCGGCGAGGCGTCGGCCGGACCGGGCGAGGACCTCGTCCCAGCGGAGGCGCACCGGTCCGTCGTGAAGGGTGTGGAGGAGCCAGCAGTGGTCCTCGTACCCGCTCGTGGGCTCGTACCCGCAGGGAGCGTCCATGAGCGCGGCGCGCAGTCCGTCGAGGGGGTCGCCGGTGGGGGCCGGGGCCCACGGGGCGGTCACGGGTTCCCCCCGGGGGGCAGGCATTCCCTCCAGTCCACCGTGCGGTCGCACCAGCGGTTCAGGAGGACGCGGTCGTGGCCCACGGCGAGGAGGCCGGCGCCGGTCTCCGCGCGGTAGGCGTCGACGGCGGCGACCAGGGCGGCCGTGGTGGAGGCGTCGAGCATGGCGGTCATCTCGTCGCAGATCAGCCAGCGGGGGCGCAGGCACAGCGCGCGGGCGAGGCAGGCGCGCTGGAGCTGGCCGTCGCTGACCTCGTGGGGGCGGCGGACGAGCAGGTCGGGGGTGAGGCCGACGGCCGGGGCGAGCGCGGCCAGGCGCTCGGGGGCCTCGGCGCGGCGGCCGGTGGCGCGCAGCGGTTCCACGACGAGGTCGGCGAGGGTGAGCCGGGGGTCGGCGGCGGTGCGGGGCTGCTGGAAGACGACGCCGACGGCGGTGCGCAGCTCGCGCGGGGCGCGGTGGCGCCAGGCCCGCACCTCGGTGCCGTCGAGGACGAGGCGGCCCGCGTCGGGACGGTGGAGGAGGGCGGCGACCCGGGCGAGGGTGGACTTGCCGCAGCCGCTGGGGCCGAGGAGGCCCACGGACTCCCCCGGGGCGACGGTGAGGGAGGCTCCCCGGAAGACGGGGGAACGGCGGTCGTATCCGGCGGTGACGGCGTCGAGTTCAAGCACGGGGGTGCTCCGGGTGGTGGCAGGCCACCCCGGCCACGGGCTCGGGGAGGGTGGCGCAGAGGCCGGTGGCGCGGGGGCAGCGCGGGGCGAAGGCGCACCCCTCGGGCAGCGCGGACAGCTCCGGGGGCATGCCGGGAATGGGGGTGAAGGCCCGGTCGGGCAGGGCGTCGAGGAGGCCCCGGGCGTAGGGGTGGCGGGGGCCGGCGGGGCCGAAGAAGCGGTGGGCGGGGGCGATCTCGACGATCCGGCCCGCGTACATGACGGCGACGCGGTCCGCGATGCGCGCGGCGGCGGCCAGGTCGTGGGTGATGAGGAGGAGGGCGCGGCCGTCGTCGGCGTGGCGGCGCAGTTCGTCCACGGTCCGGTCGACCAGGTCGCGGTCGAGGCCGGTGGTGGGCTCGTCGGCGAGCAGCAGCCGGGCGTCGCCGATGAGGGCGAGGGCGGTCGCGGCGCGCTGGGCGAGGCCGCCGGAGAGCTCGTGGGGGTACCGGTCGAGGTGGTCGGCGGGGAAGGCGGCCCGTCCGGCGGCGGCCTCGGCGGCCTCGCGCCGGTCGCGGCGGGAGGTGCCGGTGAGGGCCCGGACGGTCTCCTCCAGCTGGGACCGCACGGTGCGGACGGGGGTGAGGTGGGCGGCGGGGCTCTGCGGTACGAGGCCGACGCGGCGGCCCCGTACGGTGCGGGCGAGGGTCTTCTCGCCGGCGGTGATCAGGTCGGTGCCGTCTCCGCCGTCGGGGCTCGCGAGCAGGGCCGTGCCGGAGGCCTCGGCGTTGCCCGGGAGCAGGCCGAGGAGGGCGGAGGCGAGGACGGACTTGCCGCAGCCGCTCTCGCCGACGAGGGCGAGGCACTCCCCCGCCGCGAGGTCGAAGCCGGCGCCGGTGACGGCGGCGACGGTGCGTCCGCCGCGCAGCCGGAAGCGGACGGTGAGGTCGCGGACGCTGAGGACGGCGTCCTCCGCCCGCTCGGCGGTGACGGCGTCGAGGGCGCGCAGGACCCGGCGCGCCGGGAGGTTCGGGGCGCTCACAGCATCAGCTCCGATCGGCGGCGCGGGTTGAGCCGGTCGCGCCACACGCCCGCGAGTCCGGCGATGGCGAGGGTCGGCACGATGAGGAGGAGGCCGGGGAAGAGGGTGGGCCACCAGGACCCGGCGAGGAGCGAGGAGCGCGCGTTCTGCACCAGGTTGCCGAGGCTGGCCTGGTGGCTGGGGAGGCCGAGGCCGAGGAAGGAGAGGGCGGACTCGTGCCACATGGCGTGCGGGACCATCAGGACGGCGGCGAGGCCGGCCTGGGGCAGGACGGCGGGCAGCAGGTGCCGGACGGCGACGCGCCACCGGGTGGCGCCGCCGGAGACGGCGGCGTCCACGAAGGGCCGGGTGCGCAGGGAGAGGACCTCGGAGCGCACGATCCGGGCGGTGGAGAGCCAGTGGGTGACGGCGACGGAGACGATGACGGGCCAGACGCCGGGCCGGAAGAGGGCGACTACGAAGATGCCGAGGAGCAGGTGCGGCACGGAGGAGAAGGTGTCCACGAGCCGCATGAGGGCGCGGTCGGCCCAGCCGCCGAGCGCGCCGGCGGCGGCTCCCACGGCGGTGCCGATGACGGTGGCGACGAGCGCGGCGACCAGTCCGACGAGGAGCGAGACCCGCAGTCCGTAGACGCAGCGCAGGAGGAGGTCGCGGCCGAGGTCGTCGGTGCCGAAGGGGTGGTCCCAGGTCGGCGGGAGGAGCTTGCGGGAGAGGTCGACGGCCTGCTCGTCGAGCTGGACGAGCGGGGGCACGAGGAGCACGGCGAGGAGGACGGCCGCGACGGTGACGGCGGAGGTCCACAGCCGCAGGCGGTGGGTGCGCGGGTCAGCCATCGAAGCCCACCCGGGGGTCGGCCAGGCCGTACAGCAGGTCGGAGAGGAGGTTGCCGAGGAGGACGGCGGCGGTGGCGAGGACGGTGAGCGCCGCGAGGAGCGGGAAGTCCACGGAGGTGGCGGCCGTGACGGTGGCGGCCGCGATGCCGGGCCAGCTGAAGACGGTCTCCACGAGCAGGGCTCCGGTGATCAGTTCGGGGACGCGGGAGCCGACGAGGGTGAGCACGGGAAGCATTCCGGAACGGAGGGCGTGGCCGGTGAGGACGGTGCGTTCGCGCAGGCCGCGGGCGCGGGCGCCGCGCACGGGGTCCTCTTCGAGGGCGTCGCCGACGCCCTGGCGGACGTACAGGAAGAACCACGGGAGCTGGGAGGTCCCGAGGACGAGCGCGGGCAGCACGAGGTGGTGGGCGACCTGGCCGGGGGTGACGGTGTCGCTGGCGGTGTCGGTGAGTCCGCCGGCGGGCAGGGCGCCCAGCTTCAGGGCGAAGAACCAGATGGCGAGGAGGCCGAGCCAGAAGGCGGGGGCGGCTTCCAGGGTGTACGCGGCGGAGCTGACCGCCCGGTCGAGGAGGCCGCCGCGGCGGCGTCCGGCGAGCACGCCCAGGAGGGTGCCGAGGACGATGGCGACGGCGAAGGCGGTGGCGGCGAGGAGGACGGACCAGCCGAGGCGTTCGGTGATGACCTCCGCGACGGGGCGGCGCATGACGGCGGAGTCGCCGAGATCGCCGGTGAGGGCGGAGGTGAGCCATTCCCACCAGCGGGACAGCAGGGGGCGGTCGGCGCCGAGGTTGGCGCGGAGCTGGTCGAGGTTCTCCTGCGAGGCGGTGAGTCCGGCGGTGCCGGCGTACGCCTTGACGGGGTCGAAGGGGGACGCCTCGGCCACGGCGAACACCGCGAAGGTGACGGCGAGCAGGACGGGGACGGCGGCCAGGGCGCGCCGTCCCGTCATCCGCGCCATGGCCCCCCAGGGAAGGCGGCGCTTCACTTCTTCGCCGCTCCGGTGTCGCGGGGCTTCCAGGTCTCGACGTTCCACCAGGGGCCGGCGGCGAGGCCGTGGTCGTGCGGCTCGGTCTGGGTGCTCGGACCGTCCCAGGAGTCGTTCAGGACGTAGAGGTGGTCGATGTGGGTGAGGAAGGTGTAGCCGGGGTTCTTCACCAGTTCGCGCTGGACGGTGTCGTAGGCGGCGCGGCGTCCGGCGGGGTCGTTCGTGCGGCGGCCGTCCTCCAGGGCGCGGTCGACGGTCTTGTTGTCGTACCAAGCCATGTTGTTGAAGCCGTCGCCGGCGAGGGAGGACTTCAGGAGGAGGTACTGGTCGAAGTCGGGGTCGCCGGGCGAGCCGCCGCCGGCGAGGACGGCATCGGTCTTCATCCGGGGCTCGATGACCTCCCAGGTGCCGGCCTGGGTCGTGACGTCGATGCCGGCCTTCTTGGCGTCGGAGGCGTAGGCGAGGGCGTGGTCCTGGCGGAGCTTGTCCCCGGAGAGGTACCAGAGCGGGAAGGCGGCGCGGACGCCGTTCCTGACGCGGACGCCGTCGGGGCCGGGCTTCCAGCCGGCCTCGTCGAGGATCTTCCGGGCCCCGGCGAGGTCGTGGCGGCGCTCGGTGCCCTTGGTGAACCAGGGGCTGTCGGTGGGGACGGGCCCGTAGGCGGGCTTTCCGGCGCCTTCGAGGATCTTGTCGACCATGGCCTGCCGGTCGACGGCGAGGTCGAGGGCGCGGCGGACGGCGGTGTCGCCGGTCACCGGGTTGTGGGTGGGGAGGGTGACCGTGCGGTAGTCGTAGGTCTTCGCCGTCCAGGTCTTCCGGTTCTTGTCGGCCTTGAAGCCGGCGGCGAGGTTGGGCGGCAGGATGGCGCCGTCGAGGTCGCCGGCGCGCAGCCGGGTGGCGCGGACGTCGTCGTCCTTGATGATCGCCATGGTGAACTTCTTGACCTCCGGCGCGCCGTTCCAGTAGGTCGGGTTGGCCGTGAAGCTCAGCTTCTCGCCCTTGGACCAGCCGGTGAGGACGTACGGGCCGGTGCCGATCGGCCTGGTGGTGAAGGCGCCGGTGTTGACGTCCTGCTTCGCGGCGACGTGCTCGGGGGCGATGGCGTGGACGGTGCGCTCGGCGAAGGGCGCGTAGGGGTACTTGAGCCGGAAGACGACGGTGTCGTCGCCGACCGCGTCGACGCTCTTGAGGGCGTCGAGTTCGGCGCGGGAGGGGTTGTTCGTCTTCGGGTCGAGGATCGTCCGGTACGTGAAGACGACGTCCTTCGCGGTGAAGGGGGCGCCGTCGCTGAAGGTGACGCCCTTGCGGAGGGCGTAGGTGTACGTGAGGCCGTCGTCGCTGACGCGGGGCAGTTCGCGGGCGAGGGCCGGCCTGAGCCTCATGTCGGCGTCGAAGGCGAGGAGGCCGTCGAATATCTTCGCGTTGCCGTCCTTGCCGTAGCCGAGGAGGGGGCTGAGGCTGTCGGGCTCGTAGGCGATGCCGACGACCGCGGAATCCTTGGGTCCGGCTCCCCCGGCGGTGGTGGAGCCGGGAGGGGAGCAGGCCGCGGCGGTGAGGGCGAGGGCCCCCGCCGCCGTCGCGGCCACCACGCCGCGGATGGATCGGGCGGTCATTCCGTCCACACCCCTTTTGAAGATCAACTGCTTTTGCGAACAGGTCGCAATTAAACAGTACGCATGCGGGGCGGGCACAAGCGGGCCCCCCACCCGCCTGCCGGGTGAGGGGCCCTCGGGAAGCTCACACGGGCGCCGGGAGGTCCGCCAGGGCGGCGATCTCGTCCTGGTGCCGGCCCACTGCGCCGAACGCGGCCTGATCGGACTTGGCGCGCTTCAGCGCCAGGTGGGCGGGGTGCTCCCAGGTCATGCCGATCCCGCCGTGGAGCTGGACGCACTCCTCGGCCGCGCGGACGGCGACCCCGGAGCAGTACGCCTGGGCGACGGCCACGGTGAGCGGGGCGTCCGGGCGGCCCGTGGCGAGGGCGTCCGCGGCGGCGCGGGCCGCCGCCCTGGCTCCCACGACGTCCAGCCAGAGCCGGGCCATGCGGTGCTTCAGCGCCTGGAAGGAGCCGACGGGCCGGTTGAACTGGTGACGCTCGCGGGTGTACCGCACGGTCTCCTCCAGGCACCGTTCGGCGAGGCCGAGCTGTTCGGAGGCCAGCAGCCCGGCGCCCGCGAGCAGTCCGCGCCGGAGGGCCGCGCGGGCCGCCCCGGGCCCGGCGAGCAGGGTGCCGGTGCCGGGTTCCGCGGTGACCCGGGCGAGCGGGCGGGTGAGGTCGAGCGGGGTCTGCGGCTCGACCGCCACCGCGTCGGCGGGCACGGCGTACAGCCCGTCGGCGCGCGGGACCAGGAAGACGTCGGCCGCGACGGCGTCGGCGACGGCCGGCACGGCGGGACCGTGCGGCGGGACGGGGTCGTACGGCGCGGTCGACAGGGGGACGGCGGGGACCGCGACCGTGCGGCCGCCCGCGACGGCGGCGAGGAGTTCGGCGGCCGGGCCGCTCTCCTCCGCGAGCGCGAGCAGGGTCTCGGCGGCCGTCACGGCGCCGGTGAGGTAGGGGACGGGGGTGACCGCGCGGCCCAGTTCCTCCAGGACCACGGCGGCCTCGCGGTGGCTCGCGCCCTGGCCGCCGAACCGCTCGGGGACGAGGAGGCCCGCGGCCCCGATGCCGGACGCCAGGGACGTCCAGAGGCCGGGGACGTACGGGTCGTCCGTCTCGATCCGGCCGAGCAGGACCGCGTGGCCGGCCCGGTCGGCGAGCAGGGCGCGGACGGCCGCCCGCAGGTCGTCCTCGGTGTCGGAGTAGAGGAGGTCCAGCCGGTCCGTCATCGCGCGAGGTCCTTCCAGGGGACGTCCTTGTCGTCGCGGGGCTCCGGCGGCAGGCCGAGGACCCGTTCGGCCACGATGTTGAGGAGCACCTCGCTGGTGCCTCCCTCGATCGAGTTGCCCTTGGACCGCAGGTAGCGGTAGCCGGCGTCGCGGCCGGTGAAGTCGACGAGGTCGGGGCGGCGCATGGCCCACTCCCCGTACAGCAGTCCTTCGTCGCCGAGGAGTTCGACCTCCAGGCCGCTGATCTCCTGGTTGAGCCGGGCGAAGGCGAGCTTCGTCGCGCTGCCCTCGGGTCCCGGCTCGCCGGCGGCGAGCTGCTGGCGGAGCCGTTCCCCCGTGAGCCGGGCCACCTCGGCGTCCGTCCAGAGGCCGAGGAGGCGCCGGTGCAGTGCGTGGGTGCGCAGTCCGGGGCGCTCGCGCCAGGTGGCGGCGGCCTTCCCGATCATGCCGCCCTCGCGGGGGAGGCGGGCTCCGCCGATGGAGACCCGCTCGTTCATGAGGGTGGTCCGCGCGACCCGCCAGCCGTCCCCGACCTCGCCGAGGCGGTGGGCGTCGGGGATGCGGACGCCGGTGAGGAAGACCTCGTTGAACTCAGCCTCGCCGGTGATCTGCCGCAGCGGCCGGACCTCCACCCCGGGGTCGGTCATGTCGCAGACGAAGTAGGTGATGCCCCGGTGCTTGGGGGCGTCCGGGTCGGTGCGGGCGATGAGGATGCCCCAGCGGGCGGTGTGGGCGCTGGAGGTCCACACCTTCTGCCCGTCGACCACCCAGTCGCCCCCGTCGTCCCGGACGGCCCGGGTGCCGAGGGCGGCGAGGTCGGAACCGGCGCCGGGTTCGCTGAAGAGCTGGCACCACACCTCCTCGCCGACCCACAGCGGCTTGAGGAAACGGTGCCTGACCTCCTCGGAGCCGTACGCCAGGAGGGTGGGGGCGGCCATGCCGAGGCCGATGCCGATGCGGCGCGGGTCGTTGTCGGGGGCACCCGCGGCGGCGAGTTCGGCGTCCACGACGGCCTGGAGGGCGCGGGGCGCGCCGAGTCCGCCGAGGCCCACGGGGTAGTGCACCCAGGCGAGTCCGGCGTCGAAGCGTGCGCGCAGGAAGTCGGTGCGGCCGGTGGTGGCGGGCGGGTGCTCGTCGAGGAACGCGCGGGTGAGCGCGCGGAGTTCGCCGGCGCCGGGCGGGGCCGGGTGCGGGCCGGTCACGCGCGGGCCCCTTCCGGGAGGACGACCAGGCGGCCGGTGGTGGTGCCGTCGGCGACGCGCTGGACGGCGTCGGCGGCGCCCGCGAAGGGGACGCGCTCCCCGACGAGCGGCTTGATCAGGCCCTTGGCGGCGTAGGCGGTGAGGATCTCGTGGCAGCGGCCGATCGAGGCGGGGTCCTTCGCCGCGTACAGGCCCCAGTGGAGGCCGAGGACCGAATAGTTCTTCACCAGGGCGTGGTTGAGGGCGGGCTCGGGGACGGTGCCGCTCGCGAAGCCGACGACCACGATCCGGCCCTCGAAGGCGACGCACTTCGCGGACTGCCGGTAGGCGTCGCCGCCGACGGGGTCGTAGATCACGTCGGCGCCCCGGCCGCCGGTGGCGGCCTTGACGGCGGCGACGACGTCCTCGGACCGCCGGTCGATCACCACGTCGCAGCCGAGGGCGCGGGCGACGGCGGCCTTCCCGGGTCCGCCGACGACGCCGATGACGGTGGCGCCGGCCGCCTTGCCGAGCTGGACGGCCGCGCTGCCGACACCGCCCGCCGCCGCGTGGACGAGGAGGGTCTCGCCCTCCTTCAGGGCGGCGCGGCGGTGCAGGCCGAACCAGCCGGTCTGGTAGCCGATGTGGAGGGCGGCGGCCTCGGCGTCGTCGAGCGACTCGGGGGCGGGGAGCAGCCCGGCGGCGTCGGCGAGGGCGTACTCCGCGAAGCCGCCGTGCGGGAGGGCGGCGGTGGTGACGACCCTGCGTCCGTCCCCGGTCTCGGCGCAGACCTCCACGCCGGGGGTGAAGGGCAGCGGGGGGCGCACCTGGTAGTGGCCCCGGCAGAGCAGCGCGTCGGGGAAGTTGACGTTCGCGGCGCGGACCCTCAGGAGGACCTGGCCGTCGCCGGGCTCGGGCGGCTCCACTTCCTCGCGGCGCATCACCGCGCCCGGTTCACCGTTCTCGTACACACGCCATGCCTGCATCCGGAAGCCTCCTCCGTACCGAGCGGTCGGGTGCATACTAAGCGGTCGCTTGCCCCCGGGGAACGGATCGGCCGGACTTCTTGGGGCGGGCCCTGACGTGCATGCGCTCCCCCTGCGGCCCGAACAGGCTCAGGAACTCCACCGGCCCGTCGGCGGTCGGCCCGAACCAGTGCGGGACGCGCGTGTCGAACTCGGCCGCCTCCCCCGCCCCCAGGACGACCTCCTGCCCGCCGAGGTGGAGCCGGAGCCTGCCCGAGAGCACGTACAGCCACTCGTACCCCTCGTGCACCCGGCCCTCCGGCGCCTCGTACGGCTTCTCCTGGATCACCTTGTACGCCTGGAGCCCGCCGGGCTGCCGGGTCAGCGGGTACATCGTGCGCCCGTGCCGCACGATCGGTCTGGACTTGACCCGGGGGTCCCCCACGGGCGGCGCGCCGACCAGTTCGTCCAGCGGGACCTGGTGGGCGCGGGCGAGCGGCAGGAGCAGTTCGAGGCTGGGCCTGCGCTGTCCGGACTCCAGCCGGGAGAGGGTGCTCACGGAGATGCCGGTGGCGGCGGAGAGTTCGGCCAGGGTCACCCCCCGCTCGCGGCGGACGCGGCGGAGCCGGGGGCCGACCTCGTTCAGTACGGCGTCGATGCGGTCGTCTTCGGTCATGGGTCCAGTGTTGCAGAACCGGCAAGTTTTCTTGCGTCCATTGCGGTGCCGGGGCGAATCTCGGTCCCATGAACGCACACACGACGAAGACGGACGAGCGGTACGACGTGGTGGTCGTCGGAGGCGGCGCGGCCGGGCTCAGCGCGGCCCTGGTCCTGGGCCGGTCGCGGCGGCGCACCCTGGTGGTCGACGCGGGCGAGCCCCGCAACGCCCCCACCTCGCACATGCAGGGCGTGCTGTCCCGGGACGGGATGGACCCCGCCGCGTACCTGGCGGCGGGCCGGGAGGAGATCGCCGCGTACGGGGTGGAGTGGCGGTCCGGCCGGGTGACCGGCACGGAGCCGGACGGGCGGGACGGTTTCACCGTGTCCCTCGCGGACGGCACGGCCGTCGGGGCGCGGCGGCTCGTGGTGACGACCGGGCTCGTCGACGAACTGCCGGAGATCGACGGGGTGGCCGAGCGGTGGGGCCGGGACGTGCTGCACTGCCCGTACTGCCACGGCTGGGAGGTCCGCGACCGCCCGTTCGGGGTGATCGCCCATCCGGCGATGCCGGCCCACCAGGCGCTGATGGTCTCCCACTGGTCCCCGGACGTGACCCTCTTCCTGCACACCGCCGACGGGCTCTCCGAACGGGACGCGGCGCTGCTCGACGCGGCGGGGGTGGAGGTCGTGACCGGCGAGGTCGCCGGACTCGCGGTGGAGGACGACCGGCTGACCGGGGTCCGGCTCGCCGACGGCCGGTTCGTCCCCCGCTCCGTGGTCTTCGTCGGGGCGACGCGCCTCGCGGCCCGGGACGGCGTCCTGCGGCAACTGGGGGCGGAGATGAACGACACGCCGTTCGGCGCGTTCGTCGCGGTGGACGGGACGGGCCGGACGAGCGTACCCGGCGTGTGGGCCGCGGGGAACGTGACGGGCCCGCAGGAGCAGGTGGTCAACGCGGTGAGCGCCGGCTACCGGGCGGGCGTCACGATCAACACCGAACTGCTGCTCGGCGACCTGGAGGCGGCCGCGGACGGCGGGGCGCACGGCTGAGCCGTACGCCCCCGGCGCCCCTCTCAGCGCGGGAACAGCTCGAAGGCGACGGCGGGACGGCCGCCGAAGCGTCCGGAGGCCCGGCCCGTCGCCCCGGCGAGGAAGGACCGGACGTACTCCTCCGGGTCCCGGTCCGTCAGGGCCTCGATGTAGGTGCGGTGGCAGAGGAGCGAGCGGACCGCGCGTTCGAGGCCCGGGCCCGCGTCGACCGCGTGGGTCGGGGTGGCGGACGCGGCGACCGCGACCCAGCGGACGCCGTCCCACGGCTCCAGGCCCCGTTCCCGCAGCTCGGGGAAGATCCAGCGGTTGCCCGCGTCGGCCGCCGCGTCGAGGGTGGCGCGGCCGACGGCCAGGTGGTCGGGGGTGTTCCACGGGGCGCCCGGTCCCCCGCCCCAGGTGTCGCGGTGGTTGAGCGTGACGACGAGTTCGGGCCGGTGCCGGCGGATCGCGGCCGCGATGTCGCGACGCAGCTCCGTCCCGTACGCGATCACGCCGTCGCGGTGGCCGAGGAACTCGACGGTGTCCACGCCGACGACGGCGGCGCTGTCGCGCTGCTCCCGTTCGCGCAGGGGGCCGCAGACGTCCGGGGCGAGGGTGTCGATCCCGGCCTCGCCCCGGGTGGCGAGGACGTAGACGACCTCCTTCCCGGCGTCCGTCCAGGCGGCGACGGCGGCCGCGCAGCCGTACTCCAGGTCGTCGGGGTGGGCGACGACGGCGAGCGCGCGCCGCCAGTCGCCGGGCATCTCCGCGAGGCCGACGGTGTCCGTTCCGGTCATGGGCGCAGGATACGGGCCGCCTCCGGGACCGCGGGGCGGAACGCACCGGCGAGGATCACCGAACGCGAGACGTGCCGGGGCCGGTCGGGGTTGAGGCCGCGCCGGGCGGCGAGGGCGACCGCGAGCCGCTGGGCCCGGACGAGGGCCGCGACCGGGTCGATCGCGTCGGCGGCGAACAGGGCGCCGGTGGACTCCACCTCGTCGCGCAGCCCCGAGGGGGCGGGGCCGAGGCACCAGACCAGGCTGCTCCGGTCGCTGACGCTGATCGGTCCGTGGCGGTACTCCATCGCCGTGTACGACTCGGTCCAGGCGCGGGCCGCCTCGCGCAGCTTGAGGGCGGCGTCGTCGGCGAGGCCCGCGGTCCAGCCGGTGCCGAGGAAGGTGAACTGGCCGCGCCGCTCCCAGAGGGCGGGCAGCCGTTCGTACAGGACGAGTTCGGCGTCCGCGATCGCGGGGGCGAGGTCCACGCCGAGTCCGGCGCGCAGGAGCTGCAGGGCGGTGGTGGCGAACCGGGTCTGCAGGAGGGAGCGTTCGTCGGCGAAGCCGAGGTCGAGGACCCGGTCGGCGAGCCGTCCCGCCGGGCTGCCGAGGGAGCCGGTGAGGACGAGGGCCGGGACGCGGCCGGCGGCGCGGGCCAGGAGGTCCACGACCTCCGTGGTGGTGCCCGAACGGGTCAGGGCCACGATCCGGTCGTAGCCGCGTCCGAGGGGAGTCCCGTCGGAGGCGGGGAAGGCGTCGGTCTCGCCCGCACCGAGGGACTCGCGCAGGGCGGCGTAGGCGCGGGCCATGAAGTAGGAGGTGCCGCAGCCGACGACCGCGACGCGCTCGCCCGGGGCCGGCAGCAGGCCGGCGTGCCGGCCGGCGGCCTCGGCGGCGCGGCGCCAGCAGTCGGGCTGTGCGGCGATCTCCGCTTCGGCGTGGGTGCTCATGTCCGGGTCCTCTCCTCGCGGGGGCCCTCGGGGCCCCGGAGCGAGTTCTACCGCCGCCCGCCGGGGTGCGCCACGCACGATGCGCGCGCACCCCTTGGACTTTCGTGTCCGGCCGTCGGCGGTCCCGTTGTCGGAGGCGTCCGCTTGGATGGGGGCATGACCGTCCGTGACCTGGCCCGCCGGCTCCCTTCTCCCGCCCGTCTGCGGGACCTGTGCCGTTCGCTCGCCCTCCTCGACGCCGTCCTCAGTCCGGACTGGGAGGGCCGTCACCACTCCTTCGACGCGGGCTGGGGCGAGGATGAGGAGATGGCCTCGATGCGCGACGGCTCGGGGGACGAGTACGCCGTCCTGTTCTCCGCCTCCGGGGTCTGCGTCCGCGGCTTCGCCCACGAGGCGCCGATGAGTCCGTACGTCCACGACGGCGAGCCCTGGCCGGGGGTGCTCGACGGCGTACCGGAGGTCTTCCGGCGCTTCGTGGAGGATCCGGCGTTCGCCGACGAGGACGGCGTGCCGGCGGTGACGGTCTGCCTGTGGCGGGAGGCGGCGGACGACCGGTGGCACCACGGCGCGATCGACTTCCCCGCCGGCCGCGCCGATCCCGACGGGGCGGCGACCCTGTTCCCCCTGCTGCTCGATCCCTCGCCGGAGGCGTTCCGGCGCTTCGCCGAGGAGTACTACGAGGTCCCCGTGGACCTGGAGGCGGTGCGCCGGGTGTACGCCCTGGAACCGCTGGACCGGGAGCTCGTGGCGTCGCTGAACCCGGAGGTCGCCCTCGCGGACCTGGCCGGGGACCTCGCGGAGATCGGCTACCCGTAGGCGGCGGGCCGGTGCGCGCCCGCCGGGCGCGGGGGCGCGGGGCGGATGCGCACCGGGACCGGCCGGCCGGTGCGGACCGGCCGGCCGGGTGGGTCGGGGTGTCAGGGGTCGGGGGTCGGGGGTCGGGGTGTCAGGAGGTCGGGAAGTCGTCCGCCGTCCTGATCCGGTCGCGGATCCAGACGCCGGCGGGCTTGAGGGAGGTGGTGCCGGTCCAGGGGCCGCCCTTGTCGCAGGTGCCGGTCTTGAAGACCGCGCCGCTGCGCTCGTCGTCGGAGAAGTTCCAGTTGACCCAGCTGATCTTCTTGGCCGCCATCAGGTCGAGGTACTTCTGCGACATGGCGAAGTCGTTGCTGCCCTCGCCGGCGTAGTTCTGGGTGCCGAACTCGGTGACGAAGACCGGCAGTTTGTCGGCGGCGCGGGAGAGGGTCTTCAGGTACTCGTCCCGGTGCGAGTACGCGTAGAAGTGGAAGGTGTACATGATGTTGGACGCGTTCACCGGCTTGGAGACGACCTCCGACTCGGTCGCGCCCTCCGAGACGCCGAACGAGGACCACGCGCGCGTGCCGACGAGGACGGGGGCCTCGGGGTCCTTGGCGCGGATGACGGGGATGATCTGCTCGGCGTAGCTCTTGATCCTGGACCAGGAGACGCCGCTGGGCTCGTTGGCGATCTCGTACAGCAGGTTGGTCTTGCCCGCGTGGCGCTTGGCGATCTCGGTGAAGAAGGTCTTGGCGCGGGAGAGGTTGTGGTGCGGGTCGCCCGGGTCGAGCATGTGCCAGTCCACGATCACGTACATCCCGCGGGCGGTGGCCTGCTCGATGAGGGAGTGGGCGAGGTCGGTGTACTTGCGCGGGTCGGTCTCGTAGCCCTCCTCCTGGACGTACGTGGAGACGCGCAGGACGTCGGCCTTCCAGTCCTTGGCGAGGGCGTCGAGGGAGCCGCCCGTCAGGCACTGGCTGTACCACTGGGTGCCGTGCGAGGACATGCCGCGCAGCTGGATCGGCTTGCCGTGCTGGTTGCACAGTTTGGTGCCGCAGACCTCGAGCTGGCCGTTGACCGAGGCCGGGGTGGCGGCGGCCCGGGAGGGCGAGGGGGCCGTGGGGGCGGGGGCGGCGTTCACGGCGGGCGGGGCGGCGGTGACGCCGAACAGCAGGGCGCCGAGGGCGGTGCCGGCGACGCCGAGGCGGCGGGAGCGGAGTCGTACGGTTCGTGCGGAAGTCATGGGGGTCTCCACGGAACGACGAACGAGGGGCTGGACGCGAGAAGGCGTCTCCGAGACTGGAAGGAAACCTTCCTAACGGATGGATAGCAGGGCTCCGGACCGTCCCGCAAGGGTCATGACGGGAGACGCTGTTCAGCGGGCTGGAAATCGGCCGTGCCGGAGGAGCCCTGGCGTCGGTGCGCCACAGGGCCTTCTTCGCGGACGTGGTTCCGCGTCACGTCCCGCGCGGGGCGGCCCGCCCCGGATGTCGTCACGGGCGGCGGGCCCGGGAGGGGCGGCGTCCGGTGTCCGGACGGCCTCCGCCCCTCCCCGCGCACCGCTCAGGGAGCGATGGGCAGCTGCCGCTTGTGCTCGGTGAGTTCGTAGCGGCGGACGATCGTGTCGAAGGCCTGCTGCCCGATCGGCTTGCCCTCCAGGAAGTCGTCGATCTCGTCGTACGTGACGCCCAGCGCCTCCTCGTCGGGCTTGCCCGGGTCGAGGGTCTCCAGGTCGGCCGTGGGGACCTTGCGCACCAGCTCGTCCGGGGCGCCCAGCTCGGCCGCCACGGCGCGGACGCGCCGCTTGGTCAGGCCGGTCAGCGGGACGACGTCGGCGGCGCCGTCGCCGAACTTGGTGAAGAAGCCGGAGACGGCCTCGGCCGCCTGGTCGGTGCCGACGACGAGGCCGTTGTGGGCGCCGGCGACGGCGTACTGGGCGATCATCCGCTGCCGGGCCTTGATGTTGCCCTGGACGAAGTCCCGGTGGTGGGCGTCGCGGAAGGCCACGTCGGCGGCGACGCAGGCCTCCAGGGCCGCGTCGCTCGCCGGCTTCACGTCCACGGTGAGGACCTTGTCGGGGCGGATGAAGTCGAGGGCGGCCTGCGCGTCCTTCTCGTCGGCCTGGGCGCCGTACGGCAGGCGCATCGCGTAGAAGGTGGCGTCGTGGCCGGCGGCGCGGGCACGTTCCACGGCGAGCTGGCAGAGCCGGCCCGCCGTGGTGGAGTCGACGCCGCCGCTGATGCCGAGCACGAGGGCGCGCAGTCCGTTGGAGGTGAGCTGCTCGGTGAGGAAGGCCACCCGGCGCTCGATCTCCGCCGCCGGGTCGAAGGACCCGGAGACCTGGAGGGTCCGGGCGATCTGCTGCTGGAGGGCGGTGGACACCGGGTCGGTCACGTGAAGTCTCCTCGTCGGGATCGGTCGGCGGCGCACCGGTGGGGTGCGCCGGTCCGCCGTGCGGGCCCCGCGCGGGTCGCACGGGCCGGTACGGCGGCTGTACAGGGGTCGACTCTACGCACCGGGACGCCGGGACGCCGCCTCGCGCCGCCCGGTCCGGCCGGTCCCCCGCGGCCCGTTCCGGCCGGGCGGGACGGAGCGCGGTCGCGGTGGCCGGTGCCGTACGCCGGACCCGTGGTCCGGCTGTCCCCGGCCGGCGGGTTCAAACGTGCCGGTGGCCGCGCAGGGCCCGGTCGAGCCCGTCCTGCGGGGGGCCCGTGAGGGCGCGGACGAAGATCTCCTCGTAGGCCGGTCCGCCGATCGACGCGCGGACCGTCTCGGTGTACTTCTCGTGCAGGGCCCGCAGGCCGGGCAGTCCGCGCCGGGGCCGGCCGGTGGAGCGCCAGTACGCCTCCCCGGTCCCGGAGACGTCCGCCGCGCGCTCGCTCTCGCCGGCCGCCGCGAGTGCGGTGGCCAGGACGTCGAGACCGAGGGCGACGCCGAGGCTCGCGCCGAGGCGGCGGGTGCCTTCGAGCATGGCGCGGGCGTGCCCGGCGGCCGCTTCGGGGTCGCCCTCCAGGAGGCCGGTGAGGGCGAGCTGGTACTCCAGGGCGGTGCGGGTCTCGTGCTCGTCCAGCTCCTCGCACAGGGCGTGCAGGGCGAGCGCCCGCTCCCGGGCCTCGGCGAGCCGGCCGAGGCCGGTGAGGGCGAAGACCCGCACGAGGTGGCAGCGGAGCCGGGCGGCGGATTCGCCCGGTCCGCCGCCCGCGTCGTCGAGGACGTGACCCACGACGACGTACGCGGCCTTGGGCCGGCCCGTGGTGAGGGCGAGGAGGCCGGCGAGGGCGGCGGCGTCGAGGGTGAGGTCACCGGGCCGGTCCCGCCCCGCCCCGGTCCCGGCCGGCTCCGCGCACTCGGCGTACCGGGCCTCGCGCGCGCACCGCTCGGCGGCGTCCTGGGCGGGGCCCGACTCGCCCTGGAGGACCAGGGTGACGCCGAGCGCCCACAGGGCGCGGGCCCGGACGCGGCCACGGGCCCCGCTGAGGAGCAGGGCCTGTTCGAGGCCGTCGCGGGCCTCGCGGAGGCGGCCCCGGCAGGACCAGGCGAAGGCGACGGAGCCGACGAGGTCGAGGGCCGCGTCCGGGTCCGTGCGCAGCAGCCGGTCGAGGGCGGTGCGCAGGTCGGCGTGGTGGGCGTCGACGGCCCGGTGCCAACGGAGCCGGCGGGCACCGTGCCACTCGGTCCCGGCCCGGCGGGCCAGGCCCCGGAAGTGGGCGGCGTGACGGTCGGCGACGGTTCCGGTGCCTCCGGTGCGGTCCAGCCAGGTCGCCCCGTACGCGCGGATCGTGTCGAGCATCCGGTGGCGTCCGCCGGCGTCGGGCGGACCGACCACGGAGGAGCGGACGAGCCCGTCGAGCGCCTCCGGCAGGGTCGCGCGGTCCAGCGGCCCGCCCGCGCACACGGCGGTCGCGGAGGCCAGGTCGAAGGGGCCCCGGAAGACGGAGAGCCGGGCCCAGAGGAGGCGTTCGGGCGGGGTGCACAGCTCGTGGCTCCAGCCGATGGCGGCGCGCAGCGTCTGGTGGCGGCCCGGCCAGACCCGCTCGGTGTGGGCGAGCAGGTCGAAGCGGGCCCCGGGCGGGGCGTCGAACCGGGAGCCGAGCCGGTCGCGCACCGCTTCGGCGCCCCGGAGGCGGATCTGCGCGGCGGCCAGCTCCAGGGCGAGCGGGATGCCCTCCAGGCGTACGCAGATCTCCCCGGCGGGTCCGGCGGCGGGAAGCTCCTCCCCCGCGGCCCGGCGGAGCAGGTCCAGGGCGTCGCGCCCGGCGGGCGGCAGCGGGTCGAGGACGATCACCTCCTCCCCCGCGAGGCCGAGGGGACGGCGGCCGGTGACGAGGACGGTGAGCCCGGGCGCGGCGGCGAGGAGTTCGGCGACGAGCCGTCCGCAGGGTCCGGCCAGGTGTTCGCAGGAGTCCAGGACGAGCAGCAGCCGGTCGTCGGCGAGGCGGCGGCGGAGACCGGTGGTGTCCGTGCCGGGGGTGTGGTCGGCGAGGTCCACGGAGTCGGCGACGAGCGCCACGAGCAGCCGTTCGCCGTCGAGCCGGCCGAGGTCGGCCCACCAGGCCCCGTCCGGGTACCGGCCGGCGGCGCGGTGCGCGGCGCGCAGCGCGAGCCGGGTCTTCCCGACGCCCCCGGCGCCGGTCACGGTGACGAGGCGGTGCCCCGCCAACGCGGCGGACACGCGCTCCAGTTCCGCGCGGCGTCCCACGAAACCGGGGTTCTCGTCCGGCAGATGTCCACGCACGGGGACAGTCTCCCCCATGGTTCCGCCGAACGGGCGGGCGGAGCCGCTTCGTTACGCGTTCACGACGGCGGGTTCCCGGCGGTGCCCGCGACCGTCCGCGACCGCCGTGATCGTCCGCGACCGCCGTGACCACCCCCGGCCGCCGTGGGCGTCACGGCGGCCGGGGCCGGGGTCCGGCGGTGGGACCGGTGCCGCCGGTGGCGCGCGGGACGGTCGCGCGGACGGTCCGGCCGGTGCCGCGGGCCCCGCCGGCGTCCGTGGCGGCCCTCCGGCGCCACCGGCGGCCCTCCGGCGCGGCTCCCGGGCCCGTCCTCCCCGGCGGGGAGGGGGAGATCTGCGCACGGCGGCCGCCTGGCGGACACTGGGGGTGGGAGCCGAGTGTGCGAGGAGGGTCTGCCATGAGCAGTGCCGCGCCCAAGGTCAGCTCGCTGCCCCCGGAGCACCGGGAGCGCCTGATGGCCTTCGCCGAGGACGTGTTCTTCGAGTCCGGTCACCGTCTGTTCGAGGAGCAGCAGCGCGCCGACCGCTTCTGGATCGTGAAGACGGGGGCGGTGACGCTCGACGCGAAGGTGCCGGGGCGCGGGGCCCCCGTGATCGAGACCCTGCGCCACGGCGAGCTGGTCGGCGTCTCCTGGATGTTCCCGCCGTACCTGTGCCAGTCGGGGGCGGAGGCGATGACGCCGGTGCGGGCGTTCGAGTTCGACGCCCCGGCCGTCCGTTCCCTGTGCCGCTCGGACCTGGAGTTCGGTTCCGCGGTCCTGTTCTGGATGGGTTCGGTCCTGGCGCACCGCCTCCAGGTGAACCGGGTCCGGCTCCTGGACCTGTACGCCCCGCACGGGAGCGGTGTCCTGGCCTGAGCGCGGCCGGGGCCGGGCGGTACGGTGGGGCGCACCGCTGATCCACCCGTACGCATGCACCGGCGACCGGCTGTGAGGCCTCATGACCGACCCGACGACGGCACGCGGGGCGATCGCCCTCGCCACCGACGAGTTCACCGAACTCCCCTTCTCCGAGGGGCCCCTGACCGGTGACGGGCCGATCGGCTGGCCCGGCTACTCGGCCGCGCACGCCCGCGCCGCCGCCCGTACCGGCGAGACCGAGTCGGTGGTCTGCGGCACGGGCGCGGTGGGCGGGGTGCCGGTGGTCGTGATCTCCTTCGAGTTCCGGTTCCTCGGCGGTTCCCTGGGCGAGCGGACCGGGGCGCGGGTCGTCGCGGCCCACGCCCTGGCGCGCGAGCGGCGGCTGCCCGTGGTCGTCCTCCCGGCCACCGGGGGCAGCCGGATGCACGAGGGCATGCGGGCCCTCCTCCAGCTCCAGCACCTGGCCCGCGAGTCGGCGCTCACCCGGGCCGCCGGACTGCCGCAGATCGCCGTCCTGCGCGATCCGACGACCGGCGGCGGCTGGGCCACGCTCGGCGCCGGCTCCGACGTGGTCCTCGCCCTGCCCGGCGCCCAGGTCGGCTTCGCCGGGTCCCGGGTGCGCCCGCCGGACGCGGACCCGGCCGCGTACACGGCCGAGGCGCAGTTCGCCCACGGCCACGTCGACGCGGTCGTGCCCCCGGAGGCGCTGCGCGCCACTCTGGGGCGCTGGCTCTCCCTGCTCACCCGTCCCGCCGAAGGGCCGGTCCCGCCGCCGTACGCGCTCGGGGACCCCGGCGCGCCTCCCTCCGCGAGCGGGCGGGAGGCCGTGGCCCGGGCCCGGCACCCCGGGCGGCCCCGGGCCGGCGCGTACCTCGACGCCCACTTCACGCTCCGCGAGGAGATCTCCGGCGACCGCTGCGGCGGGGTCGATCCGGGCGTGCGGTGCGGCTTCGGGCGGCTCCCCGACGGCCGCACCGCCGCCTACGCCGCGCAGTGCGGCACGGCGACCCGGCCGGCCGGTTTCCGCACGGCCGCCCGGCTCGTACGGCTCGCCGGCCGGCTGGGCCTGCCGGTCCTCACCCTCGTGGACACCCCCGGCGCCGCCAACGACCCGGCGGCGGAGCGGGAGGGCGCGGGGAGCGCGATCGCGGACCTGTTCGCCGCCGTCGCCTCCGCGCGCACCCCGGTGACCTCCCTGCTCGTCGGGGAGGGCGGGTCGGGGGGCGCGCTGGCCCTCGCCGCACCGGGGAACACCTGGGTCACGCCGGACGCGTACTTCTCGGTCATCGCGCCCGAGGCCGCTGCGGCCATCCTCAAGCGCGCCCCCGGGGAGGCGGCCACGACCGCCGACCAGCTCCGGCTGCGGCCGCGCGACCTGGTGGACCTCGGCATCGCGCGCGGGATCGTGGAGGCCGGGCCCGCACCCCGGTGAAGGGCCGTCGCCGTCCGTCGCCCCGGGGGCCCGGGGGCGGTCGGCCCGGCGCCCCGCCCGGCCGGACGGCACCCCGCCGTACCGGACGGCGCCCAGGACGTCCGGTACGCGGTCCGGACGTCCTGGGCGCGGTCCGGCGGGTACGGGGCGCCGTCCGGCGGTACGGGCCGGGGACCGGCGGTACGGGCCGGGGACCGGCGGATACGGACCGGGGACCGGCCGTGTTCACGGCCGGGTCCGCCCGCCCCCGCCGTCCGGGCCGGAAGCGGGGTGCGGGCGCGTCTCCTCCCGGCCCGGCGCGGTGCTCCCCCGGGCGGGGGCCGTCACTCCCCCAGGGCCCGCTTCAGCTCCGCCTTGTCCATGGACGAGCGGCCGTGCACGTTGCGGCGCTTGGCCTCGGCGTAGAGCTGGTCGTAGGTCGGGCCCTGCGCGCCGCTGTGCGAGCGCTTGCCGCCGCGGCGCGACGAGGACATGTCCTGCGTCGAGCTCCTGCTCGCGGTCTTCGACTCGCCCGCGCGGGCCCGCTCCTTGTTGACCGTGCGCGCGGCGATCTCCTCGGCGCGCTTCTCGCTCTCGCCCCGGTCCCGGGCGCTCTCCTTGATGTGTTCGTACTGCCGTTCCCGCTTGGGGCTCGATCCACGCGGCATCGTTCGCTCCTCTCGGTCCGGACGGGTCCGTCCTGCTGTTCGGCTTCCCCCGTAAATCGTGCCAAACCATGGGTGAGCGGGCATCCTGGTCCAGGACGCCCGACCGACGGACCCGGGCCGTGCCCCTCCACGGGAGCCGCACGGGTCCCCCGCATCGTCGAAGGAGTCTCATGTCCACCGTCAGAGTCCGATCGACCACCGCGAGCGACGCTCCGGCGGCTCCGGGGGCCGCGGTGCGTCGGGCGGCGCTGGCCGGCCTGCCCGAACTCACCCGCCCCACCACCATCTCCACCGACGACGCCCAACCCCTCTCCGCCGCCCTCCTCACCCGACTGAACCAACTCGACGAAGGCACCCCCGAACACGCCTACGTCCGCAACACCCTGGTCGAACTCAACCTCAGCCTCGTCAAATTCGCTGCCCGCCGCTTCCGCAACCGCGCCGAACCCACCGAAGACATCATCCAAGTCGGCACCATCGGCCTCATCAAAGCCATCAACCGCTACGACCCCCACCGCAACACCGACTTCTCCGCCTTCGCCCTGCCCACCATCACCGGCGAAATGAAACGCTTCTTCCGCGACACCAGCTGGGCCGTCCGCGTCCCCCGACGCCTCCAGGAACTACGCATCGACCTCGCCAAAACCACCGACCACCTCGAACAACACCTCGGCCGACGCCCCACCCGCACCGAACTCGCCCACCACCTCCACCTCACCGAAGAAGAAATCACCCAAGGCCAACTCGCCGCCCACGGCTACACCACCCGCTCCCTCGACACCCCCACCACCGACCACGACACCACCCCCACCACCCAACCCCACCACCTCGCCACCACCGAACCCGCCTACGAACTCATCGAAACCCTCACCTCACTCCAACCCCTCCTCCAACACCTCCACCCCCGCGACCGCCACATCCTCCAACTCCGCTTCGGCGAAGAACTCACCCAAGCCGAAATCGGCCAACGCATCGGCCTCTCCCAAATGCAAGTCTCCCGCCTCCTCACCCGCATCCTCAAAGACCTCAAAACCGCCCTCCTCACCGACAACCCCACGGACCACTGACCTCCAACCACACCACCTCCGTCACGGGTGGGGCGGCCGGTCACGGCCCGGCGCCGGCCGTGGCGGGCGGCGCCGGGCGGCCCCCTCCGGAGTGCGGCGGAACGGTCCTCCGGACGGGCACCCCTTTCCATGATCCCCATCGGGTGAACAGCGGGCGCGCGCCTCGCACCGCGACCGGCGGGGACGCGATCATGGAGCGACTTCTTCCACCCCCTGAGGAAAGGCCGCTCCCGTGCGCCGTGCCCTGATCGTCGTCGATGTACAGAAGGACTTGTGCGAGGGCGGCGTCCTCCCCGTGAGGGGCGGGGCCGACCGGGCCGCCGCCATCGCCGAGCTGATCCGGAGCACGGACGGCCGGTACGCGCACGTCGTCGCCACGCGGGACCACCACGTCGACCCGGGCGACCACTTCTCGGACGAGCCCGACTTCGAGGACTCCTTCCCCGTCCACTGCGTCGCCGGAACCGAGGGGGCCGAGTTCCACCCGGACTTCGCGCCCGTCGTCGCCTCCGGCGCCGTGGAGGAGGTCTTCTTCAAGGGGGCCCACTCCGCCTCCAAGAGCGGTTTCGAGGGGGCCACCGAGAGCGGCACGCCGCTGGACGAATGGCTGCGCGCCCGCGCGGTCGACGCCGTCGACGTCGTCGGGATCGGCACGGACCACTGCGTGAAGGCCACCGCTCTCGGCGGCGTCCGGGCGGGCTTCGCCGTGCGCGTCCTCCTCGACCACACGGTCGGGGTCACGGAGGCCACCACCGAGCGCGCGCTCGACGAGCTGCGGGCGGCGGGCGTGGAGCTCAGCGGCAGGCCGGTGGTGCTCGTCTGACCCGCGGGGGGCGAGGGGGTGGGCCCCGGCCGGTGCCGGGGCCCACCCCCTCGCCGTGTTCCCGGCCCGCGTCCTACGGGACCCAGTGGTTGCCCGAGGCCGTGATCATGACCTGAAGCTGGATGCTCGCCGAGAAGTAACTGCTCGTGTCGACGGGGGTGTTCAGCATCTTGCTCCACAGGGCGTCCAGCCAGGCCTGGCTTCCCGGGTCGGTCATCGCCGCCACGGCGAACGGGGCGAAGAAGGCGGCCTCGCCGCCGGAGGAGATCTGGGTGCCGTTGAGCTTGTAGCCGATGCCGATCCTGTTCGGGTCGCCGCCGGTCTTCGCCTTGATCCAGCCGTTGAGCTTCCGCGCCGCCGCGAGGGACGTGGCGTCCCCGCTGGTCACCGCGTCGTCCCCGATGCGCCACGGCGTGCGGCAGGCGTTCCACCAGTAGAAGCCGTCGTTGTCGTGCTCCAGGACCTTGCCCGGGGCGGGCTTGGGCGTGGTGTCGGTGTTGACGACGAAGTCGGGCAGGAGCCCGGTGCCGGAGGCGTACGTGGACTGGAGACGGGCGATCTGGGTCTGGTGCGCGGTGCGCACGGCGTCCCAGGTGGTGTCGCCCGTGGCCGTGCGGAAGGCGCGGAAGTGGTCGGCCATCCAGTCCGAGGTGCGGGAGACGTAGTAGTACTGGTCGCCGGAGCTGCTCCAGTCGCCCAGCTTGAGGAGCCTGGTCGCCGGGTTGAGCTCGTCCTTCTTGATCGCGGCGATGTGCTTGAGCGCGAGGGCCTTGTAGTCGTACGTGCCGGCGCTGCCCCACTGCTTGTCGGCCAGGAGCAGGCCGTAGGCCACGTCCATGTCGCCGTCGGTGGCGCCGTCGCCGCCGGAGACGCTCACGCAGTCCTCGTTCTGTTCCGCCGCGAGCAGGTCCGGGTTGACGGAGGACGGGTGGTCGATCTTCCACTTGACGAGTCCGTCGAAGATCTTCCGCGCGTCCGGGTCGGCGCCCGCCATGGTGGCGGTCACGACCATGCCGTACCCCTGGGCCTCGGCGACGTACGGGTGGTCGGCGTCGGGCGAGTACACCTGGTACCAGCCGTTGCCGCAGTTCTGCCGGACGAAGGCGGCCTTCCACTTGTTGTAGTAGTCGACGACCTTCTGGTCGAGCACGGCCTGCGAGCCGGAGGGCTTCAGCGTGCCGGCGGTGTACGGCCTGAGGTGGCTGCCGAAGGGGACGGCCGTGCCACCGCCGCCGCCCCCGGAGGACGGCGTGCCGAACACCTCGAACTCCCAGAGGGAGTAGCCGTACGGGGTGCCCCGCCCGGTCCCGTACATCCGGACGTACCGGCCCTTGCCGGAGACCGTCAGGTCGTCGACCGCTCCGTCGCCGGTGCCGGTGGAGTAGACGTCGGTCCAGGTCGACCCGTCGGCCGAGGTCTGGACGCGGTACGCCTTGGCGTACGCGGCCTCCCAGGTGAGCTTCACGCGGGAGATCGTGTGCTCGGCCCCGAGGTCGACACGTATCCACTGCGGGTCGACCCCTTCGAGGCTCGCCCAGCGGGTGGCCGTGTTCCCGTCCACCGCGAGCCCGGCGCCGAAGGCCGGGGTCTCGACGGACGAGGCCGTCACCGGCTTTCCGGTGGACACCGGGCCGTCGGCGGCCCGCGCCTGCGGCAGGACCGTCAGGGGCAACGCCAGCAGACCCGCGAGCCCGAGAAGCGAGGCGCTTCGTCGACGCATGGCAACTCCCTTTCTCTTCAGGGATGTTGGTTAGGAATATTTCCTAACCAACGGCGGAGAGTAGAGAGGGCGGGGGTCCCGCGCAAGACCCCGCACGGAGAGGGGTCGCCGGGCGGCCGGTGACGGAGGGGGTGACCGGGGGCGGCGGGCGTCCCGGGCCCGGGGGGAAACGGATGTGCGATTGTCATACCCGCGTGATAGTCACTACCCCCACGGGGCGGACGATCACCGGCCGCCCCGTTCGCACACGGCAAGGGGTGGGGACATGGCGTTGCTCCGTGAATGGGGGCTCGCGCTGGGGAAGAGGGCGGGACGGCCCGTCGCGCGGCTGGAGAAGGACGAAGGCGGCCCCGAGGCGGCCCGCGCCCGCGAGGCGGCCGCGGCGGCGGACTGGGCCACCGTGCGGGAGGTGCTCGAAGCGCGCCCCGAGAGCGAGGGCCGGACGGACCTCCTGTGGGCGGTCTGCGACACCGCCGGCGTGGAGGAGTGGATCACCGGGGTGGTCGAAGCGGAGCCGGAGGCGGCGCTGCCCCGGCTCGTGGCGGGCCTCCGCCACGTCAGCTGGGGCTGGGAGGCCCGGACCGGGGCCCGCGCCAAGGACGTCTCGCGGGAGCGGTTCGAGACCTTCCACGCGCGGCTGCGCACGGCCGAACGCCATCTGTACGAGGCGGCGGAGCGCGAACCGGGATGGGCCTCGCCCTGGTACTGCCTCCAGGTCAGCGGGCGCGGCCTGGAGGTCGGGCCGGAGGTCGCACGGCGCCGGTTCGAGGCGACGGTGCGGCGCGCCCCGCACCACCTGGAGGCGCACCAGCAGCAGTTGCAGCAGGTCTGCGAGAAGTGGGGCGGTTCGCACGAGGAGATGCACGCCTTCGCGCGCGCGTCGGCGTTCGGCGCGCCCGCCGGGACGCTCCTCGGCCAGCTCGTCGCGGTCGCGCACCTGGAGGAATGGCTCTCCCTCGACCCGGGACCGGACGCCGCCTACATCCGCCGGCCCGACGTGGTGGCGTCCCTGCACGAGGCCGCGGACCACTCCTACCGGCACCCGGACTCCGTCCGCCGGAGCGGCCGGCTCCAGGTGCTCAACAGCTTCGCCATGGCCTTCTCGCTCGCCGGGGACCGCGAGGCCGCGCGGGAGTGCTTCCGCGCCACCGGGGGGCGCGTCACCGAGTTCCCCTGGTCCTACCTGAACGGCTCCGACCCCGTCGCGGCCTACCGCGAGCGGCGTTCGGCCGCCGGACGCTGAACCGGCGGGCGGGCGGCGCGCGGCGCGGTCCCTCCCTCCGCTCCCCCCTGTCCCCTCCGTACCCCCGTCCCCTCCTCCCGCCCGTCGGCACGGGCGTGTTCACCGAAGGACTTCCCCAGTGCCTCCTTCCGAGTCGGCGCACACCTTCCAGGTCGATCTGCGCGGCCTGGTCGACCTGCTCTCCCACCACCTCTACTCCAGCCCCCGCGTCTACCTGCGCGAACTGCTCCAGAACGCCGTGGACGCCATCACCGCCCGGCAGGCGCTCGACCCCGCCGCGCCCGGCACCATCACCGTGCGCACGGGTGACACGCTCACCGTCACGGACACCGGCGTCGGCCTGACCGAGGCGGACGTCCACCGGTTCCTCGCCACCATCGGGCGCAGCTCCAAGCGGACCGCCGAGGGCGTCCTGGACGGCGCCGGACTCGACGCCGCGCGCGGGGAGTTCATCGGCCAGTTCGGCATCGGTCTGCTCGCCTGCTTCGTCGTGGCCGACGAGATCACGGTGGTCAGCCGGTCCGCTGCGGACCCGTCGGCGCCCGCCGTGGAGTGGCGCGGCCACTCCGACGGCCGCTACACCATCCGGAACCTGCCCGCCGCGGAGGCGCCCGCGCCGGGCACCACCGTCCGGCTCGTCCCGCGCGCCGACAACGCCGAGTGGACGAGCCCGGAGCAGGTCGTCCGGCTGGCCCGGCACTACGGCGGGCTCCTGCGGCACGAGGTCACCGTCGTCGGCTCCCGGGGCGAGGCGCACCGGATCGACGAGGCGCCGCCGTGGGAGCGGAGCCACCGCTCCCCGCTGGCGCGCCGCGAGGCCCTCACCGCGTACTGCCGCGACCTGTTCGACTTCACCCCGCTCGACAGCATCGAGCTGGACCTCCCGGCGGCCGGTCTGCGCGGGGTCGCGTACGTGCTGCCGACGGCGGTGAGCCCGGCGCAGCGCGCGGGGCACCGGGTCCACCTCAAGGGCATGCTGCTCACCGACAAGGCACCCGAACTCCTGCCCGAGTGGGCGTTCTTCGTGCGCTGCGTGGTCGACACGACCAGCCTGCGGCCCACCGCCTCGCGGGAGGCGCTGTACGAGGACGGCACCCTGTCCGCCGTGCGGGACGCCCTGGGGGACCGGATACGCGACTGGCTCACCGGGCTCGCCGCCAGCGATCCGGCCCTGCTCCACCGCTTCATCGACACCCACCACCTCGCGGTCAAGGCCCTGGCCCGGTACGACGACGAGCTGCTGCGCGTCGTGCTGCCGTGGCTGCCGTTCGAGACCACCGACGGCAACGTGACCCTGGAGGAGTTCGCGCGGACGCACCCGACGGTCCTGGTCACCCGGAGCGTCGAGGAGTTCCGCCAGGTCGCCCCCATCGCCTCGGCCGCCGGCCTGGGCGTCGTCAACGGCGGCTACACCTACGACCGCGACCTCGTGCACCGGCTGCCCGAGATCCGTCCGGGCACGTCCGTCACGGACCTCGACCCGGCCACGGTCACCGCGCACCTGGACGCCGTGGACCCGGCCGCCGAACTGCGGGCGGCCGCCTTCCTCGCGGTCGCCCGGGAGACGATCGGCGTCCACGACTGCGACGTCGTCCTGCGCGACTTCCAGCCGGTCACCGCGCCCGCCCTCCTTCTCGACAACCGGGAGGCGCGCCACGAGCGGACGCGAGCGGACCTGGCGGCCGACAGCGACGGCCTGTGGGCCGACATCCTCGGCTCGCTGCGCCAGGAGGCCCCGCGCGCCCAGCTCGTCCTGAACCACCTCAACCCGCTGGTCCGCCAGGCGATCACGATCAGCGAGCGCGGTCTCGCCGTGACCACCGCCGAAGCGCTCTACGGCCAGGCGCTGCTGCTCAGCCGCCGCCCGCTGCGGGCGAGCGAGAGCGCCCTGCTCAACCGGGCCTTCATCGGCCTGCTGACCCACGCCATGCACCGTCCGGACGCGGCGGCACCCGGCTCCGAGCCCCGGAAGGAACTGTAGATGCTGGACACGCCCGAGGCCGTCGTCGAGGCGCTGCGCGAGAACCACGAGCGTCCCCACGGGACGCACCGGACCGTCACCGCCGAGGAGCTGGTCGAGGCCGCCGGGGTCTTCGAGGAGCCCGACACCCTCGTCACGGCCCTCCTGGAGCTGATGACGGCGTACGAGTTCACCGGCGAGCAGCGCAAGTCCCCCGTGGTCTTCGCCCGGCTGCTCCAGCTGTGGGACACCGCCCCGGGGTCCTTCAGCACGTGGGAGGCCCATCAGGTCTTCTGGCGCTTCAAGTGGGTGACGACGTCCCTGCTCCAGGTGCCGGAGGTGCCGCTGGACACCGTGCGCGGCTGGGTGGACCGGATGCGGGACCGGTACGAGGAGGCCGGGCACGGGATGCAGCCGGTGGCGGCCATGCGGTACCAGATCGCCGCCCACACCGGGGAGGGCGTCGCCGACGCCTACGACCTCTGGGCCACCCGGCCCCGTACCGACCTGAGCGACTGCGAGGCCTGCGAGACCCGGCACCACGCCTCGTACCGCGTTGCGGCGGGGGACGACGCGGGGGCCCTCGACATCTGGCGGCCGGTCCTCGACGGCTCGCAGTCCTGCAGCGAGGAACCGCAGATGAGCCAGGCGCGCGCCCTGCTGCCGCTGCTGCGCCTGGGCCGCACGGACGAAGCCCGCTCCCACCACCTCACCGGCTACCGGCGGATCCGGGGCAACACCGGCATGCAGCGCGAGGTCGGTCTGCACCTGGAGTTCTGCGCCCTCTCGCGCAACGAGGGCCGGGGCCTCGAGGTCCTCGCGGAGAACCGCCCGCTGTTCGGGGCGACCGGTGCGCCCCTGGACCGGCTGGGCTTCCTCACCGGCGTGGAGGTGCTGCTCGCCCGGCTGGTGGAGGACGGACACGGGGAGACGCCCGTCGCCGGTCCGCCCGGCCGGAACTGGACGGCGGACGGTCTGCTCGCGCACGTCCGCGCCGAGGCGGACCGGCTCGCCGGCGCCTTCGACGCGCGCAACGGCACCACGGCCGTCGGGGACCGCCGCCGGCGGCGTCTCGGGGAGCGCCCGCCGCTCGACGAGCCGCTGCCGCTCGGACTGCGGACGACCGCCGCCGTCCGCACCCCGGCGGGCGCGGGCACGGCCCCGGCGTCCGCCGTCCCCGGCGTGCCGGAGGACTTCAACGCCCTGGTGCGCGAGGCGCGGACCATGACGCGCCGCGGCCACCCCGGGGCCGACAAACTGTGGTCCCTCGTCTCCGGGAGGCTCGCCGACGGCTCCGCCGTCCACGACGAACGGCTCGGCCCGGAGGAGCTGCTGCGGGCCGAACTGGCCATGTGGCGCGCGCAGAAGCACGCGCGGGAGGACCGGGACGCGGAGGGCACCGCCGCACTGGAGGAGGCCGCCGCGCTCTACGAGCGGATCGGGATGCCGTGGCACGCCCTCGCCGCCCGGGCCCACGCGTGGGCGAACGCCGCCGGAGCCTCCGGTGACGGGGACGCGGCGCGGGAGGGGGACGGCGCGGCGGGTTCCGGCGCGGCGGCCGGGACCGCCCGGGCCCGCCTCGACGAGGCGCTGCGCGAGGCGGAACGCCTCGGGGCCGGGGCTCCCCCGGCCGACGGGGTGTACGGGGAGGGCGAGGCCGCGGCCGGTGACGAGGCGGCGGCGGAACGCGTGCTGAAGTACCTCACCGTGCTGTACGCCCACACCTTCGCCGCGTACCAGGAGGTGATGCGGCGGATGCCGGAGGTGCCCGCCGCCGTCCTGGAGCGGTTCGAGGAGTCCGCGCGGAGGACGCGGGCCGAGGCGGAACGCCTGTCCGTCCCCCACCAGGTGGCGAACGCGCGCCAGTTCGTCGCGGACGTGGCCGGGCGGCGGGGCGACGCCGCGCTCGCCGAGTCGGAGCTGCGCGCGGCCCTGGCGGACGTCGACGCCTCGGGCCGGCCCTGGCGCGGTGCGCGTCCGCGCGCCATGCTCGCCCAGTTCGCGCTGGCCCGGCAGGAGCCCGCGGAGGCGGTGGAGCTGCTGCACCGGGCGATCGCGGACGCGGTCCGGTACGACGACGCGGACTTCCCGCTGGCTCCGGCGTACTCCCTGCTCGGCCACGCGGCCTCGCACCTGGGGGACCTCACGGGCGCCGTGCGCCACCTCTCCGAGGCGGCCGCCCGGTTCGACCGGGACGGGGAGCCCGGGGAGGCCGCGGACGTACGGCTCCAGCTCGCGGACGTGCTGACGCGCGCGGGGCGGCAGGCGGACGCCGTCGCCGTCCTGGAGTCGGTCCTCTCCCACGGGGCGGCGTCCTCGCTGGACGAGCGGGTGGCGGCCCAGGTGCGGCTGTCGCTGGCGCGGGGGCTGCGGGACCTGGACGAGTACCTGCCCGCCGCCGAGGAGTTCCTGCGGCTCGCGGACACGGTCGCCACGTGGGAGGAGGACGGCCCGATCCGCACGCTGGTGGCGGCGGAGACGGCGACCACGCTGGCGATGGCCGACCGCTGGGAGGCGGCGGACACCGCGTACGAACGTGCGGTCGCCGCGCACGCCGAGGCGCCGAACCCGCCCCTGATCGCGCTGATGGCGCGCGAGTTCGCCCGTCTCACGGTGGCGGCGCGGGGCTCCGAGGGGGTGGAGGCGGCCCTGGACCACCTGAAGCGGGCCGACGGGGTCCTGGCCGGGCTGACGGAGGAGGCCGAGGACTTCGCCGTCTGGTACGAGCGCGGCGAGGTGCACTACCGGCGGGCCCGCGTCCTGGCGGAGGCGGAGCGCTTCGAGGAGGCGCTGGCCGAGGCCGGGGCGGCGGTCGCCGTCCACGAGGAGGGCGGGGAGCGGGGCGAGCTGCCCAGGGCCGAGGCGGTCCGGTTCGCCGCCCTGGTCGAGGGCAACGGCCTGGGCCGGTTCGACGACGCCGTCGTCCGGCTGACGGCGGCGGCGGCGCGCTGCCGCGCGGCGGGCCATCCCGAGGCGGCGCGCGTCCTGGACGCCCTGCGGCAGGAGTACCTGGCGCGGCCCCGGGACTGAGTGCCCGGCGGTCGCGTCCCGTGGGGGGCCGGGCCCGTCCGCGGGGCGCGACCGCGCGGGCGGCCCGGACTCCGTACGATTCCCTCCGTTGTCACTCGTACGTCCGAAGGAGATCTCCATGGCCCAGGTCACGCTGAAGGGCAGCCCGGTGCGGGTCGGCGGCGTGCTGCCGGCCCCCGGCAGCCGGGCACCCGGCTTCACGCTCGTCGCCGAGGGGCTGGCCGACGCGTCGCTCGAGGACTTCGCCGGGATGCGCAAGGTCCTCAACATCTTCCCGAGCGTCGACACCCCGACGTGCGCCTCCTCCGTCCGCGCGTTCAACAAGAGGGCGGAGGAGCTGGAGAACACGGTGGTGCTCTGCGTCTCCGCCGACCTCCCCTTCGCCCAGGCGCGCTTCTGCGGTGCCGAGGGCCTGGAGAACGTCAAGACCCTCTCGACGCTGCGCGGCCGCGCGTTCCACAAGGACTACGGCGTGGACATCGAGGACGGCCCGCTGGCGGGCCTGACCGCCCGCGCGGTCGTCGTCCTGGACGAGAACGACACGGTCCTGCACGCGCAGCTCGTGGACGAGATCGCGGACGAGCCCTCCTACGACGAGGCGCTGGCCGTCCTGAAGTGACCGTCGCCGTCCCCGGAGGGGGCCCGTCGCCGGTGCCGGCGGCGGGCCCCTTCCGTCGTACGGGCTCACTTCCGCGCGCAGTCCGGGCACAGCCCCCGGTACGTCACGTCGGCCTTCTCCACGGCGAAGCCGAACCGTTCCGCCTCCGGCAGCGCGGCCAGCGGGTCCCCGGCCGGGTGGACGTCCCGGATGGTCCCGCAGCCCGAGCAGACCAGGTGCTGGTGGGCCCGGTGCGCGTTCGGGTCGTAGCGTCTGGCCCTTCCCTCCGCGGGGAGTTCCACGACCTCTCCCAGGGCGACGAGTTCGCCGAGGGTGTTGTAGACCGTCGCCCGCGCGATCTCCGGCAGCCGTTCGGCGGCCCGCGCGTGCACCTCGTCCGCCGTGAGGTGCACGTGCTCACCGGCCAGGACCTCCGCGACCACCCGGCGCTGGGAGGTCATCCGCCAGCCCCGGGATCGCAGCCGTTCCAGCAGGTCGCTCATGTCGGTTCACCTCTTCGGCCTCGGCGGGGTCCGGGGGGCGGCCGGTGCGCGACCGGTGCTCCTCGGACAATGATTTGACATTGTTCTTGACTTGGACAAGGTCCATCGTAGGATCGCTTCCGTTGATGGCCAAGGGACAGGAAGACGTCAGCGCGGCGGGGACCGGGAACGGGACGGCCCTCCGGACCCGGCCCGACCGCTCCGCCGATCCCCCTTCCCGAGCACTGTCGTCCACCAGGTCCGGAAGGATTCCGATGTCTGAGAACCGCGTGCCCGAGAACGAGGCGCCCGAGAACCACGACGCGATCGTCGTGGACGCGAAGCTGGACGAAACCGGAGGCGGCTGCCCGGTCGCGCACGGCCGCGCCGCCCATCCGACCCAGGGCGGCGGCAACAACCAGTGGTGGCCGAACCGGCTGAACCTGAAGATCCTGGCCAAGAACCCCGCCGTGGCCAACCCGCTGGGCGAGGACTTCGACTACGCCGAGGCGTTCGGGAACCTGGACCTCCCGGCCGTGAAGCGGGACATAGCCGAGGTGCTCACGACCTCGCAGGACTGGTGGCCCGCCGACTTCGGCCACTACGGCCCCCTCATGGTCCGGATGGCCTGGCACAGCGCGGGCACGTACCGCGTCAGCGACGGCCGCGGCGGCGCCGGCGCCGGCCAGCAGCGCTTCGCCCCCCTCAACAGCTGGCCGGACAACGTCAACCTGGACAAGGCCCGCCGGCTGCTGTGGCCGGTCAAGAAGAAGTACGGCCGGAACCTCTCCTGGGCCGACCTCCTGATCCTCGCGGGCAACGTCGCCCTGGAGTCGATGGGCCTGAGGACCTTCGGCTTCGCCGGTGGCCGCGCGGACGTGTGGGAGCCCGACGAGGACGTCTACTGGGGCCCCGAGAACGCCTGGCTGGAGGACGAGCGCCACACCGGCGACCGCGAGCTGGAGGAGCCGCTCGGCGCCGTGCAGATGGGCCTCATCTACGTCAACCCCGAGGGCCCCGACGGCCGTCCGGACCCGGTCGCGGCGGCCCGCGACATCCGGGAGACCTTCCGCCGGATGGCGATGAACGACGAGGAGACGGTCGCGCTCATCGCGGGCGGGCACACCTTCGGCAAGGCCCACGGCGCCGGTCCGTCGGAGAGCGTCGGCGACGACCCCGAGGCCGCGCCGATCGAGGCCATGGGCCTGGGCTGGGCGAACTCCCACGGCACCGGCAAGGGCGGCGACACCATCACCAGCGGCCTGGAGGTCACCTGGACGAACACGCCGACCACCTGGGACAACAGCTTCTTCGACATCCTCTTCGGTTACGAGTGGGAGCTGTTCAGGAGCCCCGCCGGCGCCCACCAGTGGCGGCCGAAGGACGGCGCGGGCGCGGGCACGGTCCCGGACGCCCACGACCCGTCGAGGACCCACGCCCCGACCATGCTGACGACCGACCTGTCGCTGCGCTTCGACCCGGCGTACGAGCGGATCTCCCGGCGCTTCCACGAGAACCCCGAGGAGTTCGCGGACGCCTTCGCGCGGGCCTGGTTCAAGCTGACGCACCGTGACATGGGCCCGGTCTCCCGCTACCTGGGCCCCGAGGTCCCGTCCGAGGTGCTGCTCTGGCAGGACCCGCTGCCCGAGGTGGACCACGAACTCGTGGACGCCGAGGACGTCGCCGCCCTCAAGAGGAGCGTCCTCGCCTCGGACCTGTCGGTCTCCCAGCTGGTCTCCACCGCCTGGGCGTCGGCCTCCTCCTTCCGCGGCAGCGACAAGCGCGGCGGGGCCAACGGCGCGCGCGTCCGTCTCCAGCCGCAGATCGGCTGGGAGGTCAACGACCCGGACCGGCTGTCGGCGGCGCTGCGCGTCCTGGAGGGCATCCGCGACGCGTTCAACGGCTCCCGGACCGACGGCAGGCGGATCTCGCTGGCCGACCTGATCGTGCTGGCCGGGACCGCGGGCGTCGAGCAGGCCGCCAGGAACGCCGGCGTCGAGATCGAGGTCCCCTTCCGGCCGGGCCGCGTGGACGCCTCCCAGGAGCAGACCGACGTGGAGTCCTTCGCCGCCCTGGAGCCGAAGGCGGACGGCTTCCGCAACCACCTCGGCAAGGGCAACCGCCTCCCGGCCGAGTTCCTGCTGGTCGACCGGGCCAACCTGCTGAACCTCAGCGCCCCCGAGATGACGGTCCTCGTCGGCGGCCTGCGCGTCCTGGACGCGAACCACCAGCAGTCGAGGCACGGCGTCCTGACCACGACCCCGGGCTCCCTGACGAACGACTTCTTCGTCAACCTGCTCGACATGGGCACGGTCTGGAAGCCGGTGGCGGGGGACGCGAACCTCTTCGAGGCCCACGACACCGCGACGGGCGCGGTCCGGTGGACGGGCACCCGCGTCGACCTCGTCTTCGGCTCCAACAGCGAACTGCGCGCGCTGGCCGAGGTCTACGCGAGCGACGACGCGAAGGAGAAGTTCGTGCGGGACTTCGTCTCCGCGTGGGACAAGGTCATGAACCTGGACCGGTTCGACCTCGCCTGATCCCCTCCCGCGGCCGGACGGCTCCCCCGCCGTCCGGCCCGGATCCCGGGGCCGGACGGAAGCCCGTCCGGCCCCGGGCGGCGGCCCGGAGGCTCAGGGCGTCATCGCGTACGCGCCCGACAGCGCCTCGACCCGCCGCCAGACCCGCTCCGAGCGCGCCCCGTCCGCGACGGGGCGCCGGACGGCGCCGATCGCCCAGAGCTGCTGCGTTTCGGTCGCGGAGTCCTTGCCGTGCAGCTCGACCGCGTGCGCGGAGAAGTCGCGGACGAGGACGGCGAACAGCTCGTCGAGCACGTCCTCGTCGAGGCCGGTCAGGGCGGCCTGCTCCAGGACGAGCTGCCCGTGGACGACGAGCGCGAAGAGCTGGCCGACGGCGAGGAGGAGGTCGAGGTCACGGCTCTGCTCCTCGTCGGGAGCGGCCTTGAGGACGAACTCGCACAGCGCGTCGGCCTGTTCGCGGAACCGGGCGACGTTGGCCAGGTGGGCGTACGCGTCGTAGGCGGGACGCCAGTCGTGGAAGCGGACCGAGCCGAGGCCCCGGGCGGGCCCCTGACGGAAGAGGAACGCGTCGTCGGCGGCGTCCAGGCGGGTCGGGACGGGCTCGTACGCGACCGGGTCGAGCAGGTGGTTGCGCATGAACTTGAGGATCAGCGCCAGGTTGACGTGGACGGTGCCCTCCAGCTTCGGCAGGCCCCGGATCTCCACGGCCGCCTCGGCGAAGTAGGTGTCCTTCTCGAAGCCCTTGGCGGCGATGACGTCCCACATCAGGTCGATGACCTTCTCGCCCTCCGTGGTCACCTTCATCTTCGTCATGGGGTTGAAGAGGAGGTAACGGCGGTCGTCGGGACCGGCGGTGCGGAAGTAGTCGACGGCCCGGTCGCTGAACAGCTTCATGCCGACGAGCCGGACGTACGCGTCGGTCAGCTCGCGCCGCACGTGCGGGAAGGCGGTGACGGGCCGGCCGTACAGGACGCGGTTCCGCGCGTGGGTGACGGCCTCGTACATCGCGTGCTCGCAGATGCCTATGGAGGCGGTGCACAGGTTGAACTTGCCGACGTTGACGGTGTTGAGGGCGGCGTCGAAGGCGGCGCGGCCGGTGTGCAGGACGTCCTCGGCGGCGACCGGGTACTCCTCCAGGCGGAACTCGCTGACGTACTTCGAGGAGTCGACGACGTTCTTGACGAGGTGGTACGCCGGGTGGCGGCTGTCGGCGGCGAAGAAGACGTAGCCGTCGGGGCCCTCGACGTCCGTCCGGCGGCCGAAGACGGAGACGAGTCCGGCCGCGTTGCCGTTGCCGATGTAGTACTTGGAGCCGGTGGCGCGGAAGCCGCCCTCGCCGTCGGGCGTGAGCAGCATGTCCGTGGAGTAGATGTCGGCGCCGTGCGACTTCTCGGAGAGGCCGAAGGCGAACACCTCTCCCTGGGCGAGGAGTCCGGCGGCGCGGGCGCGGGCGGCGGCGTTGTCGCTCTGCCAGACCGGGCCGAGGCCGAGGACGGTGACCTGCCAGGCGTACCAGTAGTCGAGGCCGTAGAAGCCGAGGATCTCGTTGAGGGCGGCGATGCGGGCGGTGTCCCAGCGCTTGTCGCCCTCGTCCTCGCCGGCGGCGGAGGACGGGGTGAGGAAGGTCGCGAAGAGGCCCTCCTCCGCGGCGAAGGCGAGGAAGTCGCCGAGCCAGGCGCGGGTGCGGTAGTCCTCGATGAGGCGGCGCTTGCCGCGCGCCTCGAACCAGTCGACGGTGGCGCGGAGGAGCCGGCGGGTCTCCGGGTCGAAGTGCGCGGGGTCGTAGGTGTGCGGGTTGAACAGCAGCGGGTCGGCCATGACGTCCGCCTTTCCGGCTCGGGTCGATGGGTGGTGCGGTGGGTGGTGCGGTGGGTGGAGGGGTCTTCCGGACCGGGTCAGCGCCCGGTTCCGAAGCGGTCGAGCGTGGCGAGGACGTCGTCGAGCCAGGCGATCATCATCCGTTCGTACGCGATGCCGCCGCGCAGGACGACGTGCTGGAGCTCCCGCTCGGCGTCGGGCGGGCCGTCCGCCGGGCCGTCCGCGCGCGGCTCCCCGAAGTCGCGCGTCTCGCCCGCGAGGTAGTGGGCGAGGCGTTCCGTGTGCGCCCGCCGGTGCCGCCGCACCTCGCCGGTCAGGGCGGCCGGGTCGTCGAAGGCGGCGCCCCGGATCTTCACGGCGAGGTCGTGCCGCACGCTCTCGGGCTCGATCGGCGCGTGCAGCCACGCGGAGAGCGCGTCCCGTCCGGGCCCGGCGACGGAGTACTCCTTCTTGTCCGGGCGCCCCTGCTGGGGCACGTCCCGGACATCGATCCAGCCGTCGCTCTCCATGCGCTTGAGCACGCGGTAGATCTGCTGGTGGGTGGCGGTCCAGAAGTACCCGATGGACCGTTCGAAGCGCCTGGCCAGTTCGTAGCCGGACCCGGGCTTCTCCAGCAGGGACACGAGGATCGCGTGGTCGAGCGCCATGCGCCCGATCTTGCTATGCAACGAGTTGCATAGCAAGGCCGGACGGGGCCGATGAGACGCGGCTCACCCCTCCGGTCGCCGTCCGGGGGAAAGCGCGAGGTTGCCGGCCGTTCGCGACGGGCAGGTTTGGGGGGCCGCAGGACGGGCATCGTCCGGATTTCGGCAGTGGGGGTGTCCCACACGCGGAAGCACGGGCGGCGCACCGCGCCGCCCCGGCGTGCCGTCCGAAAGCGTGTCCGTCCTTCCGGCGGGGAGCGGCGACGACCGGCGGGCCGCCTTCCCGCGGCCAGGCCGTCCGTACGGTGGTCCGCACAGGGATGCGGACCGAGGAGAGGAAGAGGTCGGTCCATGACAGTGCGTGCCGTCGAACTCCCCCGGCTGTGGATGCCCCACCCGCTGCGGGTGAACCCGCACCTGCCGGACCTGCACCGGGAGAGCGAGACCTGGGCCCGCGAGATGGGCATGCTGGACGGCCACGGGGACGGGCCGGAACGGCGCGGGATATGGAGCCCGGCCGCCTTCCACGCCATGACCGTCGACCAGTTGACCGCCTGGACCCTTCCCGACGCCCCGCTCGCCGGCCTGCGGCTCAACCACCGGTTCAACGTCTGGGCGCTGGCCTGGGACGACCACTTCGCCGCCGCCTTCAAGCAGACCGGCGACCTTCCCGGCGCGCGCGCCTTCACCACCCGGCTGCACGCCTTCCTGCGTCCCGAGCCGGACGCCCGGCTGCCGGAGCCGGTCAACGCCGTCGAGAGGGGGATCGCCGACCTGCGCCGGCACCTCTTCCCCCCGGAACTGGCCCACTGGCGGCACGAGTTCCACCGCGCGCTGGTCCGGTACGTCGACGCGGGGGTCGAGGAGCTGGCCAACAGCCTCAGCGGCCGCGTTCCCCATCTGATCGACTACGCCCCGTTCCGGCGCGAGAGCTTCGCCGCCTACACCGCCCCCTACTCCGTCGAACTGGCCACGGGCGCGCGGATACCGGAGCGCATCCGGCAGGACCGGACGGTCCGGGCCCTGCTGGACGCCTTCATGGACTTCATGGGGCTGGCGAACGACCTGGCCTCCTACGAGAGGGAGGTCCACGAGGAGAACGACGTCAACAACCTCGTCCTGGTGGTCGGCACCTCCCTGGGCATCCCCCTCCACGAGGCCGTACCCGCCGCCCTCCACCTGGTGAACGCCCGGCTGCGGGACTTCGAGCACCTCAGGCGGAACGAGCTGCCGCCGCTCGTACGGCGGTCCGGCCTCGACCGGGACGAGCGGGCCGGGCTGGAGAGGTGGCTCCGGGGCGCCTGCGGCTTCCTCTCCGGAATCCACGCCTGGTACACGGGAGCGCCCCGCTACGTTTCCGGGAACGTAGCGTTCCCGGAAACGTAGCGGGGCGGGCCCGGTTCCCCGTCCTACCGCCTCCGCAGGAGGCTCCTGACGCGCGCCCACCAGGACGTACGGGGCGCGGTCCCCGGCCCGGCCGCCGGCCACGGCGGCGCCGGGGGTTCCCCGCTGTTCCGGGCGGGCGGGGCCGGGAGGGGCGCCGGGTCGTCGTGCGCCCGGGGGGAGCGCGGGGAGAAGCTCACGGGCAGCGCCGTGAGGTGCCGGGCCCAGGTGGAGGAGCGCCAGGCGAGGCTCTCCTCGGGGACGGCCAGGACGACGTCCGGAAGCCGGGTGAGCAGGATGTCGATGCCGGCGTCGGTGATGATGCGGCCGATGTCCTGGCCGGGGCACTCGTGCGTGCCGGCGCTGAAGGACAGGTGGGCCCGGTTGTGGTGCACCGGGGCCGAGGGATCGGGACGGATCGTCCGGTCCATGTTCCCCGCGGCCAGGCCGAGGAGGAGCATGTCCCCCGCCCTGATCCGCTGTCCGCCGAGGGTGGTGTCGCTGTTGGCCCAGCGGGCCGGGCACACCATCAGCGGCGGCTCGTCCCAGAGGACCTGCTCCACGGCTTCGGGCAGGGTCATCTGGCCACCGGCCAGCGAGCCGCGGAACCGGGGGTCGGTGACGACCATGCGGAGGACGTTGGACATGAGGTTGGCGGTCGTCTCGTAACCGGCGAGCAGGATGAGGCGCAGGTGGTGCTGGACCTCCTCGTCCGTGAGGCCCGCGGGGTGGGCCATCAGCGCGGAGGCGATGTCGTGCCCCGGGTGGGCGCGCTTGGTGACGACGAGCCGTTCGAGGCTGTCGAGGACGTAGGCGTTGCTGGCGAGCGACGTCTCGGTGGCCTTGAAGAGGTCTCGGGCGGCGGAGACGAGTTCGGGACTCTCCTCGTCCGACATCCCGAGCAGGTGGATGAGGGTGAGCATGGGCAGGTGTTCGGTGAACTGCCCGACCAGCTCCGCCTCGCCGTCCTCGCAGAACCCGTCGATCAGCTGGTGGGCGAAGCGGGTGATGCGGCGGCGGATTCCCCGGTGGTCGAACTGGCCGAGGGAGGCCGTCACCGCGCCGCGCAGGCGCTGGTGCTCCTCGCCGTCCGCGCAGACGCAGTCGGGGCGCCAGCCGATCATCGGCATGAGCGGTGAGGTGGCGGGGTCGATCTCCCCGCTCCTCCAGCCGTGCCAGACCCGGGGGTCGCGGGAGAACTGGGTCGGGCGGCTGGCCACGTCCCGGTTCTCCGGGTAGCCCAGGACGAGCCAGGCGCGCACGTCGCCGTCGAGGAGCACGGGCGCCACCGGGCCGTGGGCGGCCCGCAGTTCCTCGTACAGCCCCATGGGGTCCGTCGCCGCCGCCGCGCCGTGGAGCCGGACCGCTCCGTCGGTTCCGGCGGGGGCGTGGGCCGGGCAACCGGGGGGCGGCACCTGGCCGGTGTGTGCGGTGGTGTGTCCGGCGGGTGGGAAGTTCATGCGGTCTCCTGGGCGGCGACGAGGGTGCACAGGTAGTCCATCAGCGAGAGCAGGGCGTCACGGCAGGACGCCCGGTCCCGTGCGTCGCAGGTGACGATGGGCACGGATTCGCCGAGGGCCAGAGCGGTGCGGAGATCCGGCAGGGGGTACTGCGGGGCCTCCGGGAAGGTGTTGACGGCCACGACGAAGGGGACGCGGCGGTCCTCCAGGCGGGTGATGACCTCGAAGCAGACCTCGATCCTCCGGGTGTCGACGAGGACCACGGCGCCGAGCGCGCCTTCGAAGATGCCGTTCCACAGGAACCAGAAGCGCTCCTGTCCCGGGGTCCCGAAGAGGTAGAGGACCAGTTCCCGGTTGATGCTGATCCGTCCGAAGTCCATCGCGACGGTCGTGGTGTTCTTGCCCTTGGCACCGGGGTTGTGGTCGATCCCGACGCCCGCCTGCGTCATGGTCTCCTCGGTGGTCAGGGGCGGGATCTCGCTCACCGCCCCGACCATGGTCGTCTTGCCGACGCCGAAGCCGCCGACGATCACGACCTTGACTCCCCTGGAGCCGTGGGGCAGCACGTCGGTGCCGCGCGGGCCGGCGACGAGGGCGTCAGAGCTTGCGTAGTCCATGGATCACCGCCTCCAGTAGGCCGCGTTCGGGGTATTCCGCCACGGGGACGGGTGCGATGGCCTCGACCCGTTCCTCCTCGACGAGCTTGGACAGCAGTACGGTGACGACGCTGAACGGAAGGCTGAGGTACGCCGACAGTTCGGCCACCGAGAGCGGGTACTCGCACAGGGAGAGGATGGCCGCCTGCTCGGGCTGCATCGCGGGGTCGGGCTCGGCCCGCGCCGCGATGAGGGTGACCAGGTCGAAGCCCTTGGCCGAGGGGCCCGGTCCGCCGGTGATGACGTAGAGCGGAACGGGGGTGCCTTCGTCCCAGGGATTCAGGTTCTCCGATGTCACATCGCCTGCCCGACGTCCTGCCGGGGCGGGCTGGTCATGTGCTGACCGATCCGGAGCACCAGTGTCCGCATGCGGTCGCCGAGCAGGCCCGCGTCCACCTCCTGGTCGGCGAGGACCGCGAGGTAGGCGCCGGGTCCGGCCGCCATCAGGGAGAAGTACCCGCCGTCGGCCTCGACCCCGACCATCCGCGTCGAGCCGTCCCCGTGCGGGAACATCTGCGCGATGGCCTTCGCCAGGCTCTGGATGCCGGAACAGGCGGCGGCGAGTGCGTCGGCGGTGTCGGGCGCCGTGTTCGCCTGCCCGATGCACAGGCCGTCGGCCGAGAGGACGACCACGTGTCGCACGTACGGAACGCTGCTCACGAGCTCCGTGAGCATCCAGTCCATGTTGGGCAGTGGCTGCATGTTACTCGTCCTCATCTGACGGCTCGCTGGGGGAAGGGAGGGGGGCGACGCCCGATCTTTTGTCTCCGTTGAACGCCTCCCACATCAGGCCCGGCTGGGGGGCCGTCCCGGAGGTGCTCCGGGAGGCGGGGGGCGTGGAGGTCGTCACCACGACCGGTGGCGGGACGGGCGTCTCCCTTCGCCGCTGCGGGAGCCCGTTGACGGTCGTCCCGGCCGTGCCGGAATCCCCGGCGGCGACGGCGCGCACCGGCATCGGCGCGGGTCCGTCCTGCGCCGGCGCGGGCCGGGCCGGCAGCGGAGCGGGCCCGGTGGGCACGGAGGCGGGCCTGGCCGGCATCGGGGCGGGCCTGGCCGGGCCGGGCACACGCCTCCGGGCCAGTCCGCCGGCCCTCGTGGTGGGCTGGGGCATCGTGGTGATGAGACGCCGGGGGACGAGCACGACGGCCCGTACGCCCCCGTAGGCGGAGGTGCGCAGGTGGACCTCGCAGCCGTGCTCGCGGGCCAGCCGGCTGACGACGGGCAGACCGAGCTGCGTCACCTCGCCGAGGCTGGCGAGCTGGATGGTCTTCCGCGACTGCTCCATGACGCGTTCGACGCGCTGCCGGACCTCTTCGGTGAGCCCGACCCCCCGGTCCTCGATCTCGATCGCGATGCCGGAGGGCACCTCGTTCGCGGTCACCTCCACCGGCGTGTGCGGGGGCGAGAACGACGTGGCGTTGTCGAGCAGTTCGGCGAGCAGGTGGATCAGCGGTTCGGCGCCCGGGCCGACCACGGCCACCTCGGCCACCGCCTGGAGCTTGACGCGGGGGTAGTCCACGATGCGCGACATGGCGCCGCGCAGGATGTCGTAGAGCGGGATCGCCTTCGACCACTGGCGGCCGGGCCGGGCGTCGCCCAGGACCGCGATGCTGGCCGCGAGGCGCCCGATCAGGGCGTTGCGGTGGTCGACGTCCTGGAGGCCGCGGGAGACCACGATGTCGTTGCCGTGCAGGATCTGCATGGCGTGGAGGTCCTTGGCGAGCTGGTGCACGATCGCCTGGACCCGGCGCGCGACCGCCACCAGGGCCCGCTGGGAGGCGTCCCGGGTGTGCTCCTCGCTCTCCACGGCCTCCAGCACCGTCCGCAGGGCTCCCTTGAGCGCCGCGGCGAACTCGTCGTCGATGTGCTTCCCGAAGTCGACGGCGCGCAGGATGTCCGAGGCCGCCTCGCCCCTCTGCAGGCGGGAGACGGCCGCGGGCAGCAGCTCCTCGGCGAGCCAGGCGGTGGTGGTCAGCTGGTCGGTCAGGCGCCCGAGCAGGGCGGCCTCGCGCTGCTCGTAGTACTTCTCCGCCTCGGCCCTCGCCCGTGTGTGGCGGGCCGCTTCCGCCGCGCGCAGCCGGCGGGCGGTCCAGGCCGAGGTGACGGCCGTCAGGAGGACCGCGACGAGGCCGCACCAGGCGACCGCCGGCCGTATCTGCGCGGGGGAGAAGAGCAGCCCCGCCGCGGTGGCTCCGGCCAGGAACCCCGAGGGGAGGAGCCACGTCCGGTCAGCCGAGGTTGACCGGGTTCTGGAAATCGAACCTGCATGAACCATCAAGGGGTCCCTAAACAGTCTGAAATGAGCGGACCGAGGTGACGCGATGCGCCGGAAGGAACGGGGGTGGACTCTCTTCGGGCAGGTGGGTGTGGTCCGACGAGTCCTCGCGGGTCACTTCGGAATCGCGATTTTGTTCGCTCCCCTTTGCAGCCGCGCTCCGTTCGCCACCCCACGGCGTCCATGACTCGCCGTGATCGTGGCGCAACACATCGGGGAGCATAGTCAGTTCGTGTTGCCCGTGTGACTTTGCGGAAAGGACAACCCCCACCGGTCATTCCGGGCCCATAAAACGACTGATCGTCCCACTGGAAATGCAATGAACCGATCAATTTCTGACGCCCGCCCCGGGGACTCCCGGCCGCCGCGAGGCGGGGACGCGGAACGCGCGGGAACGGGCGAAAGGCTCCCCCGCCTCCGCGCCCCTTGGCATGCTGGGACCACGACGGCCCCCGGACCCGGGAGCCGGTGACCGGGGTCCACCGGGACGGGGAGGTGGTGCGGTGAGCGACGGCGCACGGCATCGGGGAGAGTCCGCCGCGGCGGTGTTCGACGAGGTCGGCGCGCGCTACGAGGAGGTGTTCGCGGACGTTCCCGGCCAGCTCGCCGCCCTGGACTGGCTCACCGGACGCCTGGCCCCCGGCGCCCGCGTCCTGGACGTGGGCAGCGGCACCGGGCGCCCGGCGGCGGAGACGCTGACCCGGGCGGGCTTCGAGGTCACCGGGATCGACGTGTCGGGCGAGATGGTCCGCCTGGCCCGGCTGCGGGTTCCCGGCGCCCGCTTCGAACAGGCCGACGTGCGCGCCTACCTGCCCCCGGCCGGGGGGTTCGACGCGGTGTGCGCCTTCTTCCCCCTGCTGGTGATGGACCAGCCCGAGGTCGCGGAGTCGCTGACGAGGATGGCCTCGTGGGTCGCCCCGGGCGGATCGTTCGCGATGGCCACCGTGCCCGGGGACATCCGGCTCCTCGACATCGTGTGGATGGGGCACGAGGTCAGCGTGAGCAGCCTCGCGGCCGAGGAGCAGCTGCGCGTCCTGGAGGCGGCCGGCCTGGAGGTGGTCCATCACGACACCGCCCTGTACCGGCCGCACGGTCCGGGGGCGGAGCCCGAGCCGCACCTCTACGTGCACGCCGTCCGCCCGCCCGCGTAGTCCCGGCGGGGCGCGGGCCGAGGGCGCGCGGCGGGAGCGACAGCGATGGTGGAATATTCAACCATCGTTGTGCGCTGATCCGGTCGACCGCCTCCCGTGGGGCGGGCCCGGAACTCCGGAAGGGAAGAGCGAGTGAGCGACACGTACTACGAGTTCGGCACGGCCGGGGAGCGCTGGGACCGGGCGCGGCTGTTCTTCGAGGCGAAGGAGTACGGGACCGCCGTACGCATCCTGCGCGGCCTCGTCGCCGAGCACCCGGACCAGACGGCCCAGCGGCTCCTCCTCGCCCGGGCGTACTACCACTCCGCGCGGCTCTCCCGCGCCGAGACCGAACTGCGCGCGATCCTGGAGCGCGACCCGGTCGAGCACTACGCCCGGCTGATGCTCGGGCGCACGCTGGAGCGCCTGGGCCGCCCGGAGGAGGCCGCGCCGCACCTGCGCATGGCCGCCGCCATGGCGGGCGAGGCGGTGTCCTGACGCGCCCCTGATACCCCCGCGCGGTATATTCGCGGCCGGGAGGTCCGAGCCGTGCGCACACACCGGACGAAGCGGGAACGAAGGGCGGGAGGCGCCCCCGCGCGCCTCCTGCTCGTCGTCGTGCTCGCGCTCGGCGTGTTCCTGATGCACACCGTGGGCCACCCCGAGGGTTCCGGGGGCGGCGCGCACACCACCACCACGACGGCGGCCTCCCCCGCGCACCACGGCGGGGACTCCGGCGCCCCGCACGACCCCGGCGCCGCGACGGACATGAGCACCCTGTGCGTGGCCGTCCTCGGGGTCTGGCTGCTGGCACGGCTCGTCCTGGCCGCGCTGGGCCGCGGCCCCGGCCGGCTCGTCCCCTTCCTGGCGCGGCTCGCGCACGTACGGGCGCCGCACGCCCCGCCCCGCCGTCCTCCCGGCCCCACCCGGCTGTCCGTCCTGCGGATATAGGCCGCCACTCCGCCACGGGCGCCCCCGCGTCGCCCGTGCGCACCTTCGGCCTGCCCATTTCCGCCCGTACGGGACCCCCCGGGTCCGTACGAACAGCACACGAGGTATCACCCCATGCAGCACACGCGTGCCTTCACGAACCGCGCCGTCCGGACGTTCGCCCTCGCCGGCGCCGCCACCGCGACCGGGCTCCTGCTCACCGCCTGCGGCGCGGACGGCACCGCCCCGCCGGCGGCCGCCTCCCCGTCCGCGGCCTCCCCGTCCGCCACCGCCGCGCCGGGGGCCGCCGCCTCCCAGGCGCCCGCTCCCGGGCCCTTCAACGACGCGGACGTCATGTTCGCGCAGATGATGATCCCCCACCACGAGCAGGCCCTGGAGATGACGCGGCTCGCCGGCGGGCGGGCCGAGGACGCCGGCGTCAAGAAGCTGGCCGGCGCGATCGAGCAGGCCCAGGACCCGGAGATCCGGAAGATGCGGGCCTGGCTGAAGGGCTGGAACAGGCCCGGGTCGGCCGGCCACGGGGGCGGACACGGCTCCGGTCACGGCATGGCCGGGATGATGTCCGAACAGGACATGAAGAAGCTGGCGGCCGCCAGGGGCAAGGAGTTCGACCGCGCCTTCGCCGAACTGATGATCGCCCACCACGACGGTGCGGTGGCCATGGCGAAGGACGAGCAGCGGAACGGTCTCAACGCCACGGCCAGGAAGCTCGCCGACGACGTCGTACGGACCCAGTCCGCCGAGGTGTCCGAGCTGCGGACGATTCTCGGCCGCCTCTGACCGCCCCTCACCGTTCCCGGACCGGCGCGTCCGGTCCGGGAACGGCCCACGGCCACGCGCCGCGGCTTCCGGCCCCGACCGGGCCCGCCGTCCGGAACGCGGCGCCCGAGGGACCGCCGAAACTGTGCCGGCGGCGGCCCGGGGTCCGTGGGCGGGCCGTCCCGTTCACTCCCCCGCGCGGCGCTCCACGACCACCTCGCCGCCCACCACGACCGTCTCCGCGACGGTGCCGGGGATGTCCTCGGGAGCGACGCGGAGGATGTCGCGGGAGAGGACGACGAAGTCGGCCAGTTTGCCCACCGTCAGGGAACCGCGTTCGTGCTCCAGGAAGTTGGCGTACGCCGAGCCCATGGTGTAGCCCTCGACGGCGGTGGCGACGTCGATCGTCTCGCCGGCCGTCCACGCCTCGCCCCCGCCGGGCGGGCGGCGGGTGACGGCGGCGTGGATGCCGACCATGGGGTCCATCTCGGCGACGTTCCAGTCGCTGGAGAGGGCGAGGACCGCGCCGGCCGCGTGCAGGCTGCGCAGCGGCCACGCCTTGTGCCAGCGGTCGGGTCCGACGTTCTCGGCCCAGTCCCGGCCGGGCCCCGCGATGTCCGGGGCGGCGTGCCGGGGCTGCATGCAGGCGACGACGCCGAGTTCCGCGAAGCGCGGGGTGTCGGCCGGGTCGAGGCATTCGACGTGCACGATCTGGTGGCGCGCGTCGCGCGGCCCGTTGACGGCGCGGGCGCGCTCGACGGCGTCGAGGACGGTGCGGATGCCCCGGTCGCCGGTGGCGTGGACGAAGCACTGGAAGCCGCGCGCGTCGAGCCGGGTGAGGAGTCCGGCGAACTCCTCCGGCGGGTAGAAGGTGTCGCCGCGGTGGTGGGAGCAGCCCGCGTACGGTTCCAGGAGGGCGGCGGTGCGGGGTTCCACGACGTCGTCGATGTACAGCTTGAGCGGGCCGACCCGCAGCCGGTCGTCGGCGTGCGCGGCGGCCGCCGCACCGAAGGCGTCGAGGTCCTCCTCCGTCGTGCCGCGCGGGTGGAAGAGGGCGGCGACGATCCGGGAGCGCAGCCGGCCCTCGGCGCGGGCCCGCGTGAAGAGGGCGAGGTCGTCCAGGGAGTTCTGCGGTTCCACGACGGTGGTGATGCCGTAGCCGATCGCGTCGTCGAGGCTCTTGACGAGCCGCCCGTACTGGCGGTCCGGCGAGGCCCAGGGGAGGCCGAGGTCGCGCAGGGCGCGGTGGCCGTCGCGGGAGAGGCCCTTGATCGCGAAGTCCTGGACGAATCCGGTGGGTTCGCCGGTGGCCGGGTCGGTGACGGCCCTCCCGAAGGGGAGGTCGGTGTGGTCGCGGTCGATGCCGAGCCGTTCGAGGGCGGCGGTGTTCAGCCAGGCGGTGTGCACGTCGTAGCTGAGGACGAGGGCGGGGGTGTCGCCGGTGGCCGGGTCGAGGTCGGCGGCGGTGGGCATGCGTCCGCCGGGCACGGCCGAGTAGTCGAACGCCTCGGCCTCGATCCACTCGGCGTCCGGGTGGGCCGCGTGCCAGGCGCGGACGCGTTCGTGGATCGCGTCGAGGTCGCGGGCGCCCGCGAGTTGTGCGCAGGCGTCGTCGGAGCCGAGCCGGACGTGGTTGTGGGCGTCGACGAAGCCGGGCAGGACGAGCCGGCCGCCGGCGTCGAGGACCCGGGTGCCGGGGCCGGTCAGGGCGGCGGCGTCCTCGTCGTCGGAGCCGATCCAGACGATGCGGCCGTCCCGGACGGCGAGGGCCCGGGCCTCGGGGAGCGCGGGATCGACGGTGTGGACGCGGGCGCCGGTGAGGACGAGGTCGGCGGGGGCGGTGCTGTTCATGCGGGGTGGCTCCAGGACGTACGGGAGGGGTGGGGGCGCGGTGGCGGTCAGGGGCGGTACGGGGCGACGTGCCCCCGGGCGAGGAGCACGTACACCAGGGCGGAGACGGCCGCGCCGAGCACGGTGAGGTCCGCGCCGCCGAGCGGGGCGACGAGGGGGCCGGTCCACAGCTCGGAGTCGCAGGTGAGCGCGGAGAAGGCGAGGCCCGCGAGGAACGCGGCGAGGCCGGCCGGGTGCCAGCCCGCGCGGTAGCGGTAGGCGCCGCCGGTGTGCGCGTGCAGGCCGGCGGAGTCGTAGGAGCAGCGGCGCAGCACCATGTCGGCGAGGAAGACCCCGCCCCAGGGGGCGAAGACGATGATCAGGAGCGAGAGGAAGGAGAGGAGCGAGGTGGTGAAGTCGGTGAGGAAGAGGGCGCCGAGCGAGCCGGCGGCGGTGACGGCGCCGCTGACGACGATGGCGCGGGAGCGGCTCCAGGGGATGCCGAGGACCTGGAGGTTCAGGCTGGACGAGTAGAGCGTGATGATCGAGTTGGTGACGGAGCCGCCGAGGACCAGGGCGAGGAAGAGGGGCTGGAACCAGCCGGGGAGCAGGCTCTCGGTGCCCGCGACGGCGTCGGTCATGTCGGTCCGGGTCGCGGCGGCCACGCCGATGACGCCCAGGGCGACGGAGGAGAGGAAGCCGCCCAGGGCTCCGCTCACGGTGACGGCGCGGAGGGTGGTCGTGCGGGGCAGGTAGCGGGTGTAGTCGGCGGGCATCGGGAGGTACGAGAAGGGGCCCGCCAGCATGACGACGAAGGCGAGGCTCCAGCCGGAGGCGCCCGGGGCGGCGGCGGGGGCGGAGGTGTCGGCGCCGGGCAGCACGAGGACGAGCAGGGCGGCGAAGCCGGCGGCGAGGACGTACGCCATCCAGCGCTCCGCGAACTGGACGGTGGCGTGGCCCCAGAGGGCGACGGCGAAGGTCAGCGCGAGGGTGACGGCGAGGGCCGGGGCCCGGGAGGCGTGTCCGCCGTTCCCTCCGAGGTCCGTGAAGAAGGCTTCGAGGGCGAGGGTGCCCACCACCGTGTTGACGATGGTGTAGCCGATGCCGACGATCCAGTTGAGGAGGCCGGCGGGCCGGTTCCCGCGGCGGCCGAAGGCCGCGCGGGAGAGGACGAGCGTGGCGGTGCCGGTGCGCACGCCGCCGAGTCCGGCCGCGCCGACGGCGAGGAAGGCGAGGCCGCCGGTCACGACGACGATGGTGGCCTGCCAGAAGGAGAGCCCGAAGGCGACGGCGAGGGCGCCGTTGATGACGTAGGTGAAGGTGAGGTTCGAGCCGAACCAGAGCCAGAAGACGTCCTTGGCGCTGCCGTGCCGTTCGGCGTCGGGTATGGGGTCGATCCCGTGTTCCTCGACCCGGAACACCTCGTCGCGGCCCGTGGTCACGGTCGCCGTCTCGTGTTCGAGCACATCGCACTCCCGTCTTGAACGCCGTTCTAATTCTTAGAACGCTGTTCAAGATGTGCGAAGGGTTTGAGCCACGTCAAGACCTCTGCGGGTTCCGGTTAGGGTCGTTCCCGTACACGACGGCCCCCTGCGGAACGGGACGGGCGGCGACGGAGACGGCGGAACGGGGACGGCAGTGGCGGCACGACGGCGGGACGGGCACGTCACCCGGGAACGGATGCTGGAGGAGGCCATGGCGGCGATCGCCGAGGACGGCCTCGCGACCCTCACCATGTCGGCGCTCGCGGAGCGGCTCGGCACGAGCGGCGGCCACATCCTGTACTACTTCGGCAGCAAGGACCTGCTGCTGCTCGCCGCCCTCCGCTGGAGCGAGGAGGCGCTCGCGGAGGAGCGCCGCGCGCTGCTCGGCCGGCGGACCACGGCCGAGCGCAAGCTGGACCTCTTCCTGAGGCTCTACCTGCCGCGCGGGCCCCGCGATCCGCGCTGGACGCTGTGGATCGAGCTCTGGGCCCGCTCGGCCGGCAACGAAGCCCTCCGCGAGGCGCAGGTGGAGCTGGACCGGAGCTGGCAGGAGGACCTGGAGACCCTGCTGGCGGCGGGCGTCCGGCGGGGACGCTTCGCCCCGCTGGACGCCGGCGCCCGCGCCTCCGAACTCCTCGCCCTGCTCGACGGGTTGAGCACCCGGGTCGTCCTGGGCCAGGAGCCGGGCCCCGCGCTGGAGGCCGCCCGTGCGGTGGCGCGCGTCCTGGTCCCCCGGCCCGCGCCCGCCGGGCGGTGACGGAGGGGCGGTGACGGACGGACGGACGGCGACGGGCGGACTGGCGGTGACGGGCGGGCGTCAGCCCCGGTAGGCCTCCAGGAGCCGCAGCCACGCCTCGCTCAGCGTCGGATACGACGGAACGGCGTGCCACAGACGGGCGACCGGGACCTCGCCGACGACGGCGACCGTCGCCGAGTGGAGGAGTTCGCCGACGGCCGGACCGACGAAGGAGGCGCCGACGACGACCTCCCGGTCCAGGTCCACGACCATCCGCGCCTGCCCCCGGTAGCCCTGGGCGTAGAGGCCGGCCCCGGCGACCCCGCCCAGGTCCAGGTCCACGGCCCGGACCCGCAGCCCCGACCGTTCCGCCTCCGCCAGCGTGAGGCCGACGGCGGCCGCCTCGGGATCGGTGAACACCACCTGCGGCACGGCGGCGTGATCGGCCGTGGCGGTGTACGCGCCCCAGTTCCCGGCGTCCGGGAGCGCGTCCCCCCGCGCGCGGGCGGCGATCGCGGCGCCCGCGATCCGGGCCTGGTACTTGCCCTGGTGGGTCAGGAGCGCCCGGTGGTTGACGTCCCCGACGGCGTAGAGCCAGTCGCTGCCGAGGACCCGCAGGCTGTCGTCCACGTCCAGCCAGGAGCCGGGCTCCAGGCCGACCGTCTCCAGGCCGATGTCCTCGGTGCGCGGGGCCCGGCCGGTCGCGAAGAGCACCTCGTCGCCCTCGACGTGGTCCCCTCCCTCCAGGACCACGGTGACCGGGCCGGTGCTCCCGTCCCGCACCACCGCGGTGACCGACGCGTCGCGGATGTCCGCGCCGCGTTCCGCGAGGGCGGCGGCCACGTGCTCGCCGACGAACGGCTCCATGCGGGGCAGCAGCCTTCCGCCCCGCGCCAGCACCGTCACCCGGGAGCCGAGGGACTGCCAGGCGGTGGCCATCTCGGCCCCCACCACTCCCCCGCCCACCACGACGAGGCGCTCGGGCACGTGCGGGGAGGCGGTCGCCTCGCGGCTGGTCCAGGGCCGGGCCCCGGGCAGCCCGGGAAGGTCGGGCAGGAGGGCCCGGCTGCCGGTGCAGACGGCGACCGCGTGCCGGGCGGTGAGCACGTGGCGCTCGCCCTCGGGGCCGGTCACCTCCACCCGGCGCGGTCCGAGGAGACGGCCGTGGCCCCGGAGGACCCGGGTGCCGGTCGAATCGAGCCAGTCCAGCTGGGCGTCGTCCTTCCAGTCCCCGACCACCTCGTTCCGGTGGGCGAGGACCTCCGCCGCGTCCAGGGGGCCCCGGACCGCGTCCCGCAGCCCCGCGACCGCCCGGGCGTCGGAGCGGGCGATCCCGGGGCGCAGCAGCGCCTTGCTGGGCATGCACGCCCAGTAGGAGCACTCGCCGCCGATCAGTTCGCTCTCGACGATCGCGGCACTGAGGCCGGCCGCCCGCACCCGGTCGACGACGTTCTCGCCGACCGGTCCCGCGCCCAGCACCACCACGTCGTGGACCTGCTCGTTCTCCACCGTATGTGTCATGGTCCCAGTCTGCGGGCAGGGGCCGGAATAGCGCGGCGTGATACGCCGTTGTGCCGGACGAGTCCCGAGGGGACCGTGAGGACACCGCCAGGAGACCCCGAGAGGCAGGCAGCATGAGCACCGTAGCGCTCACCAAGGACAACTTCGACGAGATCGTGAGCGAGAACGAGTTCGTCCTGATCGATTTCTGGGCCTCGTGGTGCGGTCCCTGCCGTCAGTTCGGCCCGGTCTTCGAGGCCGCCTCCGAACGCCACCAGGACCTCGTCTTCGCCAAGGTGGACACCGAGGACCAGCAGGAGCTGGCGGCGGCGTTCGAGATCCAGTCGATCCCGACCCTGATGATCGTGCGCGACAAGGTGGCCGTGTTCGCGCAGCCGGGAGCGCTGCCGGAGGCCGCCCTGGAGGACCTGATCGGCCAGGCGCGCAAGCTGGACATGGACGAGGTGCGCAAGTCCGTCGCGGACGCCCAGGCGCAGGGGAACGCGCAGGGGTAGTCCGGACCCCCCGCAGGAGCGGCGGCGCGGACGCGAGAGGGGTACGGGAAGGCCTCCCGTACCCCTCTTCCGCGTGGTCCCCGCGTCCCCGCGGTCCTCAGCGCTCCAGGACCAGCGCGAGGCCCTGGCCGACGCCGATGCAGAGCGCGGCGAGGCCCGTGCCCGAACCGGCCGCCGCGAGCTGGTGCGCCACCGATCCGGCCAGGCGCGCGCCGGACGCGCCCAGCGGGTGGCCGATCGCGACGGCCCCGCCGCGCGGGTTCACGATCTCCGGGTCGAGGTCCGGCCACTCGGCGAGGCAGCCGAGCGCCTGGGCCGCGAAGGCCTCGTTGAGCTCGAAGGTCCGCAGGTCGGCGAAGGAGCGCCCGGCCTTCTCCAGGGCCCGGCGGACCGCCTCGACCGGGCCGAGGCCGAAGAGCTGCGGCTCGACGCCGGTGACGGCTGAGGCGCGGACGCGGGCGAGCGGTTCGCGCCCGGTCTCGCGCAGCCCCTCTTCGTCCACGAGGAGCAGGGCGGCCGCGCCGTCGTTGAGCGGCGAGGAGTTGCCCGCCGTGACGGTGCCGCCCCCGGTGCGGAAGGAGGGCTTGAGCCGGGCCAGGGCCTCCATGGACGTGCTGTCCCGGATCGACTCGTCGCGGGTCAGGTCCGCGTCCGGGTACGGCACGACCTCGTCGTCGAACAGGCCCTTCGCCCAGGCCTCGGCGGCCTTGCGGTGGCTGGCGAGGGCGAAGGCGTCCTGCCGTTCGCGGGTGAGGCCGTGCTTGTCGGCGACGAGTTCCGCCCCCTCGCCCAGGGAGACCGTCCACGCGGCGGGCATCCGCGGATTGGTCATGCGCCAGCCGAGGGTCGTGGAGTGGAGCTGCTGGTGGCCGGCGGGGAAGGCCCGCTCGGGCTTCTGGAGGACCCAGGGGGCGCGGGACATCGACTCGACGCCGCCGGCGATCGCCACGGAGGCGTCCCCGAGGGCTATGGCGCGGGCCGCCTGGATCACGGCCTCCAGGCCGGAGCCGCAGAGGCGGTTGACGGTGACGCCCGGGACGGTGACGGGCAGCCCCGCGAGCAGGACGGCCATCCGCGCCACGTCGCGGTTGTCCTCGCCCGCGCCGTTGGCGTCGCCGAAGTAGACGTCGTCCACGCGCGCCGGGTCGAGCGCGGGCGAGCGGTCCACGAGCGCCCGCACGACATGGGCCGCGAGGTCGTCGGGGCGCACGGCGGCGAGGGCGCCGCCGAACTTCCCGATCGGGGTGCGGACGGCGTCGACGATGTAGACGTCGCGGATGCTCATCGGTTCTCTCCCACGTGGCCCTCGGAACGGCTCTGTCCGCCCCGTGGGACCATCTTCGCCCCACCGGGCGCGCAGAGTCTCCGCCCGGCGGCCCGCCCTGTCAACGGACCGCCCGCCGGTGCGGACCGGTCCCGCGCACCGCGTCCCCTCCCTCCCGTCGCGTCCGGTCCGGACGCGGCGGGAGGGAGGGGCGGGTTCAGGCCCGGTCGGCCGGGCGGGCCAGGGGCGTGAGGCCGTAGTCGAGCTCCCGGCCGTCGACGAGCAGCGCCTCGACCGTGCCCGTCTCGGGGTCGATGTCGGCCCTGACGCCGTGGCCCTCGTAGACCGGGTAGCCGGAGGCTCCCTGCCGTCCGGTGGCCTCCACGACGGCCGTGCGGACGGCGCTGTCCGCGACGGAGGCGCCGCGGCGGTCCTCGACGTGCCCGGGCACCAGCAGGATCTCGAATCGCTTCGGAACTGTGCTCATGCACCGACGCTAAGCGTTCGGCCGGTCTCGTGCCGGACGACCCGCGCCGGCGGCCGCGGGCGGGAAGGTGCGGCGGCCGGCCCCGCCGGGGCCGTAGGGTCGGGTCCCCGGCGCCCGGTGGGCACCGGCGGAGGACGACGGAGGACGGAGGGGCGGCACCGTGCGTCTGCACACCACCACCTGGGGGACCGGGGACCGCACGGCCCTGCTCGTCCACGGCCTCATGGCGGACCACCGCACCTGGCACCGGTTCGGGCCCGCCCTGGCGGAGCGCGGCTACCGGGTGGTGGCGGTGGACCTGCGGGGGCACGGGGCGAGCGGACGGGGCGCGGGGCCCGGGGAGTACCGGCCGGAGGACTACGCCGACGACCTCGTGGAGTCCGTGCCGGCCGGTCTCGAACTGGCCGTCGGCCACTCGCTCGGCGCGCTCGTGCTCGCGCGGGCGGTGGAACGGCTCGCGCCGGCCCGGGCGGTGTACTCCGACCCGGCCTGGCACCTGGGGGCCGGTCCCTCCGCCTACCGGGCCGAGCTCTTCGTCCGGGGGAAGGGGCTGACCCGGGAGATGATCCGCCGGCTCAACCCGGGCTGGGCGGAGGAGGACGTCGACGCCGAGGCGGACGCGGTGCGCATGTGGGACGAGCGGACCGCGTACGCCCTGGAGGAGTGCGCGGGCACCGATCTGTGGCCGGCCCGTCCCGTCGTCCCCTCGCTGGTCGTCCTCGCCGATCCGAGCCTGCCGGTATCGCCCGCGAACGCCCGGATGCTGGCGGAGCGCGGGTTCGAGGTCCGCACGGTGGCGAAGGCCGGGCACACCGTCCACCGCGACGACTTCGACGGGTTCGTGTCCGCCCTGGACGGCTGGGTCCGGGACCCGGCCCGCGACGGACGGTGACCGCGCGGCGGGCGTGCGGCGCGCCGGGGGCGTACGCCGGGACGTGCGGGAGGCGTACGGACCGGCCGGAGCCGCGCCGGGGCGGCCGCGTACCGGAAGGGCCCGTGCGTCAGACGGTGCGGTCGAGGCCCCGGGCGCGGCCGAGGACCCGGGCGAAGGCGGCCAGCGTGGGCGTCCCGGGGGCGCGGTCCAGGACGCCGAAGACGACCTCCTCGAAGTGGCCCGCGAACCGCCCCTCCCCGGTGAGCAGCGCCCCGAACGCGCCGGCGACCTCCGCCGGGTCGTTCCGGAAGACCCCGCAGCCCCAGGCGCCGAGGACGAGCCGCCGGTATCCGGTCGCGGCGGCCGTCTCCAGGACGCGTTCGGCGCGGGCGGCGAGGACGGCGGGCAGCCGGCCGGCGCGTTCGGGGGCGGTGCGGCGGACGACGCCCGCGTTGGGCGCGGGCGAGGTGAGGAAGCCGGCCGTGAAGGGCTCGGCGAGCAGGTCCCCCCGGTCGTCGCGGAAGACCGGCACCCGGGGCGAGTGGATGACGCGGTCGGAGTAGAAGGGGTCCCGGTCGGCCCGGTGGTGGGCGTAGGGGGCGGGGACGCGCAGCAGGGTGGCGTGGAGGGCGGAGGACCGGCAGAGCGCCTCCTCCTGGGCCTGGGCCCCGTTGAGGTAGCCGCCGCCGGGGTTGCGGGCGGAGGCGAAGTTCAGGACGGCCACCGGGCGGGCGGGGTCGGCCGCGGTCATCCGGCGGGCCGCGGCCAGGCTGCTCTCGCCGGTGACCTCCAGGACGGGCGTGCGGTCGGTGTCGGGGGTGACGGCGACGGGCCCGGGCCCGTACAGACGGGTTCCGGCCAGGGCGGCGGCCAGGTCGCCGGCGAGGGAGACGATCCGGCCGTCCCCGGCGCGGTAGTGGCCGGCGGCGACGATCTCCTCGGTCTGCCGCGCGATCTCACGCAGTCGTGCGCTCATGCGCGTCAGCGTGATCGTTCCGCCCCGTTCGGGGCAACGGGTTTTCGACAGCTTCGCGGGGCGGCGGGGAATCGGCGGCGGGCGCGGGTACACAGGGCGCGTAGGGACCGACGGGGCGCTCTTGCACGCCGGTCGGTGGTGGCTTTAGGTGGAACCAGTGGCGTTCCGGGACCCGTGTGCCCGGGGGCCGCGCCCCCGGCGTCCCCGGTGGCGGGGCTCCGGGACGGACCGTTCCGGGGCCCGTCCCCGAGGACCAGGAGGCGCACGGATGTCACCGAGCGGCACGCGGCGCGACGATCCCCCGCTCACCGAGGAGCAGGCGGACGAACTGTTGCGGTGCATCTGCTTCAAGACCGGACCGCCCCGCACGGTGGGGGTGGAGCTGGAGTGGCTGGTGCACGACCTCCGGGACCCCCGGGTCCCCGTACGGCCGCCGAGGCTCACGGCGGCGCTCGACGCCCTGCGGGCCCTGCCCCTGGTGTCGTGCCTGACGTTCGAACCCGGCGGTCAGGTGGAGCTCAGCTCCCGTCCGGCCGGGAGCCTCATGGAGTGTCTGGACTCCCTCGCCTCCGACCTGCGGGCGGTGCGGGGCGTACTCGGACCGCTCGGCCTCGCCCTCGGCGGGTACGGGGTGGACCCCTGGCACGCGTCGCGCGACCGGGTGCTCCACGAGCCGCGGTACGACGCGATGGAGGCCGCGCTCGACCGGACCGGGCCGTCCGGGCGGACGATGATGCGCGAGTCGGCCTCCGTCCAGGTCTGTCTCGACGCCGGGTTCGACGGGCCGGGCCCGCTGGGGCACCGGAGGCGGTGGCGGCTGGCCCACCTCCTGGGCGCGGTGCTCGTGGCCGCCTTCGCCAACTCGCCCGTGCACGGCGGGCGCCGGACCGGGTGGCGCTCGACGCGGCAGGCGCTGTGGGCGGACCTCGATCCGCTGCGGACGCTCGCTCCCCGGCCGGCCGGGGAGCCGCGCGAGGAGTGGGCGGCGCACGTGCTCGACACCCCGGTGCTGTGCGTGCGGTCGGACGAGGGGCCCTGGGCCGTGCCGGAGGGGCTGACCTTCCGGGAGTGGCTGCGCACGGGGCGTCCCCGTCCGGCCGGCGCCGACGACCTGCGCTACCACATGACGACGCTCTTCCCGCCGGTGCGGCCGCACGGCCATCTGGAGCTGCGGATGATCGACGCGCAGCCGGGGCCGGACGGGTGGATGGTGCCGGTGGCCGTGACGACGGCGGTCTTCGACGACCCGGAGGCCGCGGAGACCGTGTACCGGGCGGTCGAACCGCTCGCGGAGCGGGCCGGCGGCGAGCCCGCGCCGCGCAATCCGCTCTGGGTGGCGGCCGCCCGTGACGGCCTGGCCGATCCCGGACTGCACGCCGCCGCCCGGACGGTCTTCTCCGCCGCCCTGGAGGCGCTGCCCCGGATCGGGGCGGGCGAGGAGGTCCGGCGGCTGGTCGCCGCCTTCCACGAGCGGTACGTGGTGCCCGGCGTCTCCCCGGCCGACGAGCCCCTGGCGGTGGTCTCGTGACCGCGCGCGCGAACGGGCACGCGACCGGGTCCGGGCCGGCCCCCGAGGTGACGCGCGGGCGCGCCCTGGACGCCCTCACCGCCGCGCGGGACCGCACCCTCCTGCTCACCTCCTGCGTGGAGGACGACGACCTCACCGCCCAGCACTCCCCCCTGATGTCGCCGCTCGTCTGGGACCTGGCCCACATCGGCAACCAGGAGGAGCAGTGGCTGTGGCGGGGCGTCGCGGGCGGCGAGGAGCTGCGGCCCGGGATCGACCCGCTCTACGACGCCTTCGCGCACCCGCGCGCCGTCCGTCCCTCGCTGCCCCTGCTGCCGCCGCGCGAGGCCCGCGCCTACGCGGCGGACGTACGGCTCCGGGTCCTCGACCTCCTGGAGCGGGCGCCGCTGGAGGGGCGGCCCCTGCTCGACGGGGGGTTCGTCTTCGGCATGGTCGCCCAGCACGAACAGCAGCACGGCGAGACGATGCTGATCACCCATCAGCTCCGCAGGGGGCCGGCCGTCCTGACCGCTCCCCCGCCGCCGGTCCACCGGGGCGGTCCGCTGCCGTCCGAGGTCCTGGTGCCCGGCGGGCCGTTCACCATGGGCACCTCGGACGAGCCGTGGGCCCTCGACAACGAACGGCCCGCGCACCGCCGGGACGTGCCCGCCTTCCACATCGACACCACGCCGGTCACCAACGGCGCCTATCTGGCCTTCGTCGCCGACGGCGGTTACGCGGACCGGCGCTGGTGGCGGCCCCGGGGGTGGGAGCTGATCCGGGAGCACGGCATCGGGGCGCCGCTGTTCTGGCGCCGCGACGGCGGACGGTGGCTGCGCCGCCGGTTCGGGGTGACCGAACCCGTACCGGAGGAGGAGCCGGTCCTGCACGTGAGCTGGTACGAGGCGGACGCCTACGCGCGCTGGGCGGGGCGACGGCTCCCGACGGAGGCCGAGTGGGAGAAGGCGGCCCGGTTCGACCCGGTCTCCGGGCGTTCCCGCCGTTATCCGTGGGGCGACGCCGACCCCGGGCCGGAGCACGCGAACCTCGGGCAGCGGCACCTGCGCCCCGCGGCGGCGGGCAGCTATCCGGAGGGCGCCTCGCCGCTGGGCGTGCGGCAGCTGATCGGGGACGTGTGGGAGTGGACGGCGAGCGACTTCCTGCCGTACCCGGGGTTCGCGGTCTTCCCGTACAAGGAGTACTCGGAGGTGTTCTTCGGTCCGGAGCACAAGGTGCTGCGGGGCGGGTCGTTCGCGGTGGACCCGGTCGCCTGCCGGGGCACCTTCCGCAACTGGGACCTGCCGGTGCGGCGCCAGATCTTCGCCGGTTTCCGCACGGCGCGCTCCGCGGAACCCGCCTGATGTGCCGTCACCTCGCCTACGTGGGCGACCCGGTGCCGCTCGGGGAGCTGATCGTCCGGCCCGCGCACGGACTGCTGCGCCAGTCCTGGGAACCCCGTACGCAGTCCAGCGGGGTGGTGAACGCCGACGGCTTCGGCGTGGGCTGGTACGCCGGGGACGATCCGGTGCCCGCCCGCTACCGGCGCCCGGGACCGATCTGGGGCGACCCCTCCTTCGCCGACCTGGCGCGGGTGGTCCGTTCCGGAGCGCTGCTCGCGGCGGTCCGGGGGGCCACGCTGCCCGGGGCCGACGGGGAGGCGGCGGCGGCGCCGTTCGCCTCCGGGCCCTGGCTGTTCAGCCACAACGGCATGGTCGTGGGATGGCCGGAGTCCCTGGTCCCGCTCGGCGCGACGCTGTCCGCCGGGGAGCTGCTGCGCCTGGAGGCGCGCACCGACTCGGCGCTGGTGTGGGCGCTCGTCCTGCACCGGCTGCGGGCCGGGGACGGGCCGGGGGACGCGCTCGCCGGCACCGTGCGGGAGGTCGCCCGGGCGGCCCCCGGCTCCCGGCTGAACCTGCTGCTCACCGACGGCGGGCGGATCGCCGCGACCGCCTGGGGGAACAGCCTCTGGTACCTGACGGGCCCCGGCCGGACGGTCGTGGCCTCCGAACCGTACGACGACGACCCGCGCTGGCGGGAGGTGCCCGAGCGGACGCTCGTGACCACCGACCGCGCCGATGTCACCCTCACCCCGCTCAAGGAGCCGTCCGCGTGAGCCCGTTCCAGCTGACCCGTACCCTCGACCCGGAAGCCGCCGGCGCCGACCTGCGCGCCGACGTCGTCCACGGACTGACCCGTTTCCCCAAGGGGCTGCCGCCCAAGTGGTTCTACGACGCCCGGGGCAGCGAGCTGTTCGAGGAGATCACCCGGCTGCCCGAGTACTACCCGACACGGGCGGAGCGGGAGATCCTGGCCGCGCGGGCCCCGGAGATCGCCGCCGCGACCGGGGCCCGGACGCTGGTGGAGCTGGGGTCCGGCTCCTCCGAGAAGACCCGGTTCCTGATCGACGCGCTGCTGCCCGGCCTGGACGACTACGTGCCCGTGGACGTGAGCGAGTCCGCGCTGACCGGGGCGGCCGAGTCGCTGCTCGCCGAGCGGCCGGAGCTGCGGGTGCACGCCCTCGTCGCGGACTTCACCCGGGGGCTCGCACTGCCCGGCACCCCGGGGCCGCGCCTGGTGGCCTTCCTCGGCGGGACCATCGGCAATCTGCTGCCCGGCGAGCGGCGGACGTTCCTGCGTTCGGTCCGCGCCATGCTCGCGCCGGGCGACTCCCTGCTGCTCGGCACGGACCTGGTGAAGGACGAGGCGACGCTCGTGGCCGCCTACGACGACGCGGCCGGGGTGACCGGGGCGTTCAACCGGAACGTGCTGTCCGTGATCGACCGGGAGCTGGGCGCGGACGCCGATCCGGAGGACTTCGAGCACGTGGCGGTGTGGGACGCCGAGCGGGAGTGGATCGAGATGCGGCTGCGCGCCCGCCGCGCGCTCACCGTGAAGATCCCGGAGCTGGACCTCGTGGTGCCGTTCGCGGCGGGCGAGGAGATGCGGACGGAGGTGTCGGCCAAGTTCCGTCAGGAGGGCGTGCGGGAGGAGCTGGCGGCGGCGGGCCTGGGCATGGTCCGCTGGTGGACGGACGACGCGGAGAGGTTCGCGCTGTCGCTCGCGACGGCGCGCTGAGCCGCGGCGGGTCCGGTGACGGCGCGTTCGGCGGCGGCGGCCAGGGAGCGGCGGTCGGGGTACCGGCCGCCCGGCAGCGGGTCCGGCGCGTGGACCTCGGCGGTGAGCCGCCGGGTGGTGACGACCCGCCACAGGGAGGCGCCGAGCGGGTCGTCCCCGACGTACGCGGCGGCGCCGGCGGGCCGGTAGGCGATCCGTACCGGCTGCACGGCGCATCCGGCGTCCAGGGCCGCCTGGAACACGGCCGGCCGGAACCGTCCCCCGGCCCGGCCGCACCAGGTGGAGCCCTCGGGGAAGACGAGCACCCGGCCGCCGGCCGCGAGCGTCCGGGCCACGGCGCGCACGGTGCCGGGGAGGGCCCTGAGCCGGTCCCGTTCGACGAAGAGGGTGCCGCCGAGGGCGGCGAGCGCGCCGAGGACCGGCCAGTGGCGCACCTCCGCCTTGGCCACCGCCCGGCCGGGCAGCACGGCCGCGAGGAGCGGGACGTCCAGCCAGGAGACGTGGTTGGCGACGACGAGGAGCGGGCCGGCGGTGGCGGGGTTCCCCGTGTACCGGACGCGTACGCCGAAGGCGCGGACCACCGTCCGCGCCCAGGCCCGGGTCAGGGCGTGCCGGGCGGCGGACGGCAGCGGGGCGGCGCACGGGGCGAGCAGGACGCCGAGGAGGACGGTGCCGGTGCCCGCCGCGAGACGGGCCAGGGCCCGCAGCGGGCCGGCCGCCGCCGGGCCGGGTCGTCCCCCCTCGCGACGGTCCGTGCCGGGGTGGGCGGCGCAGCGGCCCGGGGTGCAGGGCGCCGCGGGGAGCCACGGCGGGGTCGCCGCGGGCCCGGTCACGCGGCCGGGGCGAGCGACAGGAAGCGGTTGAGGTAGCGCGGGTCGGTGCGCCGCAGGGAGAGCAGGACGTAGAAGTCGGCGACGCCGAAGGCGGGGTCGTGGGCGGGGGCGCCGCAGACCCGGGCGCCGAGCCGGAGGTAGCCGCGCAGCAGCGGGGGCAGTTCGGTGCGGCCCCCGGGGCGGACGACGCCCTCGGGGTCCCACGGGCGGTGCGGGACGACCCGGTGCTCCTCCGGGGCGAGGTGCCCGGCCCGGACGGTGTCCCAGGTGGCGGCGGCGAGGGCGCCGCCGTCGGCGAGCGGGACCGAGCAGCATCCGGCGATCCAGTCGTGGCCGCTCCCGGTCATGTAGCGGGCGATTCCGGCCCAGACGAGGGCGATGACGGCGCCGTCGCGGTGGGCGGGGTGGACGCAGGAGCGGCCGGCCTCCACCAGGTCGTGCCGGACGGGGGCGAGGCGGGCGAGGTCGAACTCGCCCTCGGAGTAGAGGCGTCCGGCGACGGCGGCCCGTTCGGGCGGCAGGAGCCGGTAGGTGGCGACGACCTCGCCGGTGGTCTCCTCCCGTACGAGGAGGTGGTCGCAGTACGCGTCGAAGGCGTCGCCGTCGAGGCCGGGTTCGGGGCCTTCGACGCGGGCCCCCAGCTCGCCGGCGAAGACCTGGTGGCGCAGCCGCTGGGCGGCGCGCACGTCCTCCCGGTCGCGGGCGAGGCCGACGGTGTACCGGGGCGCGGGCCGCCCGGTGCGGGCCCGGGGCTGTGCGGGGACGGCGGGCGTGTGCGTCGGTGCGGACATGGCGGGCTCCTCCGGCGGACGGAAGGGAAGGGACGGGGCCGGGCCGCCCGCGGGTGGCCCGGCCCTCTACTTCTTCCGCGACCGGCTGGATTCGGCGTGACCGTCCGGGGGTTCCCGGGTGTGCGCCCGCTGAACGCTATTCGGCGAGGGTCTCGGTGATCTCCTCCGAGGCCTTCCGGGCGGCCTCGACCGGGTCCCCGCCCTGGAGGACGGCCGTCATGTAGGGCTTGATCGGGTTGTCGGCCTCGACGTCGGCCCACTGGGGGGAGTTGGGGGTGGCCCGGCCGCGCGCGGCTCCCTCGGCCATGGCGGCGGTGGCCTCCTGGCCGGCGACGACGGAGGCGAGGCCCTTCTTGTTGGGCACGTAGCCCATGGCGCGGGCGAGTTCGGTCTGCCACTTCTCGCCCGCCAGCGCCGTGACGACGTCGAGGGCGGCGGCGCGGTGGGGCGCGTTCTCCGGGACGATGAGGTCGGAGCCGCCGGTGAAGACGGCGCAGGGCCGGCCGGCCCGGGTGCCGGGTATCGGGAAGTAGCCGAGCTTGCCCTCCAGTGCCGGGGCGGCCTCGAGGATCGCGGCGACGGCGCTGGGGGTGGCGACGATCTGGGCCACGTCGCCCCTGGCGAAGACGCCGGCCTGCGGCGGGTTCTGCTCGTCGGCGTTCTTGGGGCCGGAGCCGAGGGACTGGAGTTCCTTGTAGAAGGCCATGCCGCGCCGGGCCGCCGGGCTGTCGAGGGCGCCCGTCCACACGCCGCCCTTGTCGACGGCCAGTTCGCCGCCCTCGTCCCAGACGAAGCCGGAGAGGGTGTACCAGTCCTGTCCCGCGAGGTAGATGCCCTGGGAACCGTTCCCGTTCAGTTTCGCGGTGTCGGCGAGCCATTCGGCGCGGGTGGCGGGCGGCCCGTCGATGCCCGCCTTCCGGAACAGGTCCTTGTTGTAGATGACGATCCGGTTGGCCGCGTACCAGGGGATGCCGTACTGGGTTCCGCCGATGCGGCCGGGTTCGGCGAGGCCGGGCAGCCAGTCCTCGCTGCCGAGGTCGCGCACCGACTCCAGGGTGAGGTCGTACAGCTTGCCGGTGTCGGCGTACTGGGCGACCTGGGTGTTGCCGACCTCGATGACGTCGGGTCCGCCGGAGCCCTTGATCGCCTCGGTGACCTTCTTGCCGATGCCGGTCCACTCCTGGATGGTGATCTCCAGCCGGACGCCGTCGTGCTCGTCCTCGTACGCCTTCGTGAAGCGGTCCAGGAAGTCCTGGCTGGCGCTGTCCCGCATCAGCCAGAGGTGGACGGTCTGCGTCCCGCCGCCCGGCAGCATCCCGCAGCCCGCGAGTGCGAGCGCGGTGACGGCCGCCAGGGGACAGGCGAGGAGTCGGTTCTTCACGTGGGCCACCTTCTGCGGTTCAGCACAGGGTCGTGCGGTGGGGGCTGACCCGGCATGGGGGGACCGAACGGGGTGTTCGCGCGGGTGCGTGGCCTGGATTCTGGTCTGGACCAACGAGATGGTCAAGTCCTTGACCATCCGGGCCGTCCTCCCCGGGCGGACGGCCCGCTCCCCGCCGCGGGTGATCCCGGGAGCCGCGAGGAGGCCGTCGTGTCGCGCCCCGGCGCGGCCTGGGGCACGGTGGAGAAAAGGCACCGAGAGGAGTCCGTCCCCCATGTCGAACCACACCTACCGCGTCACCGAGATCGTCGGCACCTCCACCGAGGGCGTCGACGAGGCCATTCGCAACGGCATCGACCGTGCCTCGCAGACCCTGCGGGAGCTCGACTGGTTCGAGGTGACCCAGGTACGGGGCCACATCGTCGACGGTTCGGTCGAGCACTACCAGGTCGGCCTGAAGGTCGGCTTCCGCCTGGAGGACGAGAACTGACCTCCCGCACCGGCGGGGTCCGCGCGGAACGGGGCACGGCCCTTCCCGCGGCGGGCCCTTCCGGCTTTCCGCCACCGGGCCCTTGCGGTTTCCCGCCACCGGTTCCTTGCGGCTTCCCGCCGCCGGGCCCTTCCGGTTCCCCCGCACCGGGCCCTTCCGGCTTCTGCCCGCCGGTCCCCCGCGGCGGTCCGGCGCTCAGGTGCGGCCCTCCTTCTCCTGGGCCTCCCTCAGCACCGCCGACGGGGCCGCCCAGCGGGCCCGTACGACGGTGAAGCCGGCCGCCTCCGCAGCGTCGCACACCACCGGGTCGTCGTCGACGAGCATCCTGATCCGGCGGTCCGCCGCGAGCCCCCGCAGCACCTCCACCTTGGTCACCGCGGCCGGCCGGAAGTCGCGGGGGCGGCGCATGTGGAGCGGACCCTCCGGAAGTCCCTGCTCCGCCAGCCAGTCCACGGTCGCGCGACGGCAGCGTTCCGGCCGGCCGGTGAGGTAGACGACCTCGCACTCCCGGGCCGCCCCGCGGCACAGCGCGACGCCCTCCTCCAGCGGCGGATCGCCGGGCGCCGCCGCGAAGAACGCGTCCCAGTCCTTGGGCCTCCGCTCCAGGAAGTGCTGGCGGTGCGCGGTCGCGGCGAGGGTGTTGTCGAGGTCGAAGACGGCCAGGGGCCTGTTGTCCTGAGTCACGGTGCCAGCGTAGGAGGCGGGACCCGGCGGGCGCCCGGGCCGGTCCGCGTTCCCGCCGGGCGGACGGGCGTTCGGGCGCCGCCCGGGGGCCGGGGCACGGAGGGCGGCCCCGCCTCCCGCCGTCCGGCCCCGGACACCGCCGAGTTCCGTCAGGTCTCCCGGCGCCCCCGCAGTTCCTCCACGGCGACCCTGGCCGCCGCGCCGATCACGGCGTCGGCGCGCGGGAGCTTGCTGTCGGACCGGGCGGCCTGGGTGAAGACGACGGCGGTGTAGGCGCTGCCGTCGGCGAGTTCGACGACGCCCGCCTCGTGGCGCAGCGCGCCGAAGGTGCCGGTCTTGCCGTAGACGGTGACGTCGTCGTAGGGGAACCCCGAGCCGAGGCGGTGCGACCACGGCTGCCGGCGCATCACCTCGCGCATGAAGGCGCAGCCGTCCTCGGAGGCGGCCCGTCCGGTCCAGATCGCCCGCAGCAGCCTCGCGATGTCCGCCGGCGTGCTGGAGGCCTTGTACGCCGGGTCGTACACGCCCGGCGGGACGACGGTGTCGTTGTCCGTCACGTGCGCCAGGGCGGCGTCCAGGGAATCGGCTCCCGTGTCGGCCAGCAGACGGCTGAACGTGTTGACGACGCCCCCGCGGACATGGGTGTCGGGCATGCCCAGGTCCCGGCACACGGCGTCGACCGCGTCGGGGCCGACCGCCCCGAGGACGGCGTCGGCGGAGGTGTTGTCGGAGATGGTCATCATCAGCACCACCAGATCGCGCAGCGACATGGTGACGGCGTCGCGCAGGATCGAGATGCCCGTCGGACCGGGGACGCGCCCCTCCGGTTCCAGCGTCAGCCTGCGGCGCGGGTCGATGAGCCCCGCGTCGGCCAGACGGCAGAAGGCGACCATCACGGGCACCTTGTAGATCGATCCCACGGGCAGCCGTTCGTCGGGGTCGATCGTCACCCGGGCCGACGGCCGGTGCAGTTCCGCCACGTGCATCCAGCCGCGGACGCCCGCGTCGTCGAACATGTTCCGGATCGTCCGCTCCACGCTCCCGCCGCGCCGCGCGCCGCTCACGACGCCTCCCCCCGGGCCAGCGCGTCCTCCAGGAGCCGCGCCGTCCTGGCGGTCTCCTCGGCGTCCGGACGGCGCGGGTCCCAGGCCACCCGCAGCCGCAGGGGAAGCGGCGGGTCCGCCGCCGCCCGCCGCTCGACGCCGGAAGCCGCGAGCCCGCCGTCCGCCGTGACCATCACCGCCTGTCCCGCCGCGACGAGCGCCAGGCCGGCACGTTCGTCGGACACCACCACGGTCTCCACCCGGCGGCCGCGGCCGGCCAGGGTGTCGAGGAACAGGTCGTGGGCCGCCGGGGCCTCGGCGCGGGGGCGTACGACGACGGGCAGGCGCGAAGCCGGCACGTCCCCGCGCCCGGCGGGGACGAGGAGCCAGGTCGGGAGGAGGACGACGCGTCCGGCGGCCAGACCGTGCAGTACGGAGGGGTGCCGGATCACGGCGATGTCCAGCCGTCCGGCGGCGACGTCGCCGAGCAGCGCGACGGTCGGGGCCGTGACCATCCCGATCCGCGCCCGCTCGCCCGCCCGGACCGGCGCGGCCGCCACACCGGCCGCGAGGGCCGTCGGGACCTCGGGGGCCAGGCCGAGCCGGAGCCGCCGGCCGTCCGCGCGTTCGCGCGCCCCGGTCTCGCGGAGTTCCGCGAGCGCGGCCAGCGCCCTGCGGGCGTGCGGAAGCAGCAGGGCCCCCTCCTCCGTGAGGGACACCCCCCTGCCCCGGTCGAACAGGCGGACGCCGAGCAGGGTCTCCAGGCGGCGCAGCCCCTGCGACAGCGGCGGCTGGGTGATGCCCACCCGCTGCGCCGCGTCCCCGAAGTGCTGCTCCTCCGCCAGCGCGACGAAGATTTCCAGATGCCGTTCCGTCAGCACTCTTCCCCTCTCGACGTGCGTCGATATGAGTTTCGAATTGTTCAGGCGCCGAGAGCGTATTCGACATGAGGCCCGGGAGCGGGCTTGACTCCCGGCGAAGGGGCCCGGCGCCTCCGGCGGGCTCCCGCGGTCCGTCGGCCTCGTGGCCCCCGGAACCGCGTCCGGCGGGCCGGCCGGGTACGAACCACCACCGAGGAAAGGAACACCCGCTCACCATGCGCGCTCGAACACCCGTCTCCCGTCGTACCGTCCTCACCGCGCTGGCCGGGATCACGGCCCTGCCCCTCTCCGGATGCGCCGCCGCCCCGGACACCGCCTCCCCGGCGACGGCCGGACGGACCCCGCCGGCCTCGAAGCCCTCCCCGCCGTCGTCCGCCGCTCCCCGCGCGTTCGGGGAACTGGAGCGGAGGTTCGGCGCCCGGCTGGGGGTCTACGCGCTCGACACCGGGAGCGGCCGGACCGTGACCCACCGGCCCGACGAACGCTTCGCCTACGCCTCCACCTGCAAGGCGCTGCTCGCCGGAGCCGTCCTGGACAAGAACTCCCTCCGGCAGCTCGACCGGCTCGTGCGCTACGGCCGCGACGAGATCGTCAGCAACTCCCCGGTCACCGAGCGGCACGTCGGCACCGGGCTCACCCTGCGCGAGCTGTGCGACGCCGCGGTCCGTTACAGCGACAACGCCGCGGCCAACCTCCTCTTCCGCGAGCTCGGCGGCCCCCGGGCGCTCCAGAACGCCCTGCGCGCCCTCGGTGACGACGTCACCCGCTGCGACCGGTACGAGGTCGCGCTCAGTGACGCCGTCCCCGGCGACCCCCGCGACACCAGCACGCCCCGCGCCCTCGCGGGCGACCTCCGCGCGTACGTCCTCGGTCCCACGCTCCCGGCCGCCAAGCGGGATCTGCTCACCGACTGGCTCAAGCGCAACACGACCGGTGACCGCACCATCCGCGCCGGTACTCCCCGGGGCTGGCAGGTCGGGGACAAGACCGGGTCGGGCGGCTACGGCACCCGCAACGACATCGCCGTCATCTGGCCGCCCGGCGCCGCTCCCCTCGTCCTCGCGGTCCTCTCCCGGCGCGACGTCAAGGACGCCGCGCGCGACGACGCCCTCATCGCCCGCGCCACCGAGGTCGCCCTCGCGGCGCTCGCGTAGACGGCGGCCGCACACGGGCCCCGGCGACCGGAGGAACCCCGTCGCCCGAAGAAGAAGGAAAAGGCACGTATCGGACCGGTCCGGGCGGGTAGGGGACACCACGTACGACGCACGAGCACACAATCCGGGAGGAATCTCATGGGCAAGCTGGGCGACATGGCCAAGAAGGCCAAGGACATGGCGAAGGGCCACCCGGACCAGGCCGACCGGGGCGTGGAGCACGCGGAACGGCTGGTGGACGAGCGCACCGGGAACAAGTACGACGCGCAGACGGACAAGGCCGCCGACGCGGCCCGCCGCTCGTACGGCGGCGGCCAGGAACCCGGGCAGCGGTAACGCCGACGGCCCGCAGCGCCGCGGCCCCCGCCCGTGAGGGCGGGGGCCGCGGCGCTCTCGCGGGGGACCGGCGGGGCGGTGCCAGGGGCCCGTCCGGACCGGTGGCCGGTAAGCCGGGGGCGGGGCGGCTCTCCGGGCCGGGGGCCGGTGGCGGGCCGTCCACCCCTCCCCCGGGAGCGAAAAGTGGATAATGGATAAAATCAGGCCATGCACGACAGCCCGCACGACCCCTACGTCCGCGTCCGGGGCGCCCGCGAGCACAACCTCGCCGGGGTCGACGTCGACATCCCCCGTGACGCGCTCGTCGTCTTCACCGGCGTCTCCGGCTCCGGCAAGTCGTCCCTCGCCTTCGGCACGGTCTACGCCGAGGCCCAGCGGCGCTACTTCGAGTCGGTGGCCCCGTACGCGCGGCGGCTGATCCACCAGGTGGGGGCACCGGCCGTCGGCGAGATCACCGGACTGCCCCCGGCGGTCTCCCTGGAACAGCGCCGGTCGTCGCCGAACGCCCGCTCCTCCGTCGGCACCGTGACCACCCTCTCCAACTCGCTGCGGATGCTGTTCTCACGGGCGGGCCGCTATCCGGAGGGAGCGGAACGGCTCGACTCCGACGCCTTCTCCCCCAACACGGCGGCGGGCGCGTGCCCCTCCTGCCACGGCCTGGGACGGATCCACGAGACCGACGAGGACCTCCTCGTCCCCGACCCGGACCTGTCGATCCGCCAGGGCGCGATCGCGGCCTGGCCGGGCGCCTGGCAGGGGAAGAACCTGCGGGACGTCCTGGCGGCCCTCGGCCACGACGTCGACCGGCCGTGGCGGGAGCTGGACCCCGAGGACCGGAAGTGGATCCTCTTCACCGACGAACAGCCGGTCGTCACCGTCCACCCGGTACGCGAGGCGGGGCGCGTCCAGCGTCCGTACCAGGGCACGTACACCAGTGCCCGGCGCCTCGTCCTGCGCACCTTCTCCGACTCGAAGAGCCCGGCCCTGCGCGCGAAGGCCGAACGCTTCCTCACGAGCGCGCCGTGCCCGGTGTGCGGCGGCGGACGGCTGCGGCCCGAGGCGCTGGCGGTGACCTTCGCCGGCCGTACCGTCGCCGAACTCGCCGCGCTGCCCCTGACGGACCTGGCCGGTGTCCTCACCACGGCGGCGACGGCGGCGGACGCCACGGAGACCGCACGGGTGCTCACCGAGGACCTGGTCGCCCGGATCGGCGCCGTGGGGGAACTCGGCCTCGGCTACCTCAGCCTGGACCGCGCCACCCCCACCCTCTCCAGCGGGGAGCTGCAGCGGCTGCGGCTCGCCACCCAGCTGCGGTCGGGCCTGTTCGGCGTGGTGTACGTCCTCGACGAGCCGTCGGCGGGACTGCACCCGGCCGACACCGAGGCCCTGCTCGTCGTCCTCGACCGGCTCAAGGCGGCCGGGAACTCGGTCTTCGTCGTGGAGCACCACCTCGACGTGGTGCGGCACGCCGACTGGCTGGTGGACGTCGGACCGGGCGCCGGGGTGCACGGCGGGCGGGTGCTGCACAGCGGACCGCCGCGCGAACTCGCCGGCGTCGGGGAGTCCGTGACCCGGCGGTTCCTCTTCGACCGGGAGGCCGCCCCCGCGCGGGCGGTGCGCGAACCGGCGGGCTGGCTGCGGACGGGGCCGGTCACCCGGCACAACCTGCGGGACGTGGAGGCGGCCTTCCCCCTCGGCGTGTTCACCGCCGTCACGGGCGTCTCCGGCTCGGGCAAGTCCACCCTCGTGGACGCGCTGACCGGTGAACCCGACGACGCCGTGCGGCTGGTGATCGTGGACCAGCGGCCCATCGGCCGGACCCCGCGCTCCAACCTCGCCACGTACACGGGCCTGTTCGACGTCGTGCGCAAGCTGTTCGCGGAGACGGAAGAGGCGGTGGCGCGCGGATACCGGGCGGGACGCTTCTCCTTCAACGTGCCCGGCGGGCGGTGCGAGACCTGTCAGGGCGAGGGGTTCGTCTCGGTCGAACTGCTCTTCCTGCCGAGTACGTACGCGCCCTGCCCCGACTGCCACGGGGCCCGCTACAACCCCGAGACCCTCCGGGTGCGGCTGCGCGGCCTCACCGTCGCCGAGGTCCTCGACCTGACCGTGGAGTCGGCCGCCGTTTTCTTCGAGGACACCCCCGCCGCCGCACGGAGCCTGCGCACCCTCCTCGACGTGGGCCTCGGCCATCTGCGGCTCGGACAGCCCGCCACGGAGCTCTCCGGCGGCGAGGCCCAGCGCATCAAGCTCGCCTCGGAGCTCCAGCGGCCGCACCGCTCCCCCACCCTGTACGTGCTCGACGAGCCGACGACCGGCCTGCACCCGGCCGACGTCGAGGTCCTGCTGCGCCGGCTCCACGACCTCGTGGACGCCGGGCACTCGGTGGTCGTCGTCGAACACGACATGGACGTGGTCGCCACCGCCGACTGGGTGATCGACCTCGGTCCGGGCGGCGGGGACCGGGGCGGGCGGATCGTGGCGGCGGGTCCCCCGGAGCGGGTGGCGGGCGCGGCGGAGAGCCGCACCGCGCCCTATCTGGCGCGGGCCCTCTCCGGACAGTCCTGAGGGAGCCTCCGGACGCCCCCGGGCACGTCGCGGAAGGCGGACCCGGTCCCCACCCGTCCACGGGGCCCGTGCGACAGTGACAGCCCTCCCGGCACCGGTCCCGGGACCTCGCCGCGGCGGTTCCCCTCCCGGGCGGGGCCCGCCGTCCGGGACGGCCGCACACGGAAGAAGGGCACATCACGATGACGAACGACGAGGCCGACGGCACCGCGGTGCTCGACGACCCGGTGGGCGAGTCGCTGCGCGGCCGTCACGCGGACCTCGGGCGCCGGAAGGGCCGGGCCGCCACCTATCTGCCGGAGGTGGCGACCTTCTCCACGGTGCCCGCCGACGCGGACGCGGCGGACTGGGACGACCTGGCGCGGCTCCTCGGCCGGGACGCCTTCGCCGACATGTTCAGCTGCGAGGCGGTCCCGCCCGGCTGGGAACCGGTCTTCGTCCTGGAGGGCCGGCAGATGATCTGGCCCGCCGGCGGCGTCCCCGGCACGACCCGTGCCGCGGCCGGCGCCGAGGTGGTCGAACTCGGCGCGGCCGACGTGCCCGAGATGCTCGACCTGATCGCCCGTACCCGGCCGGGACCGTTCTGGCCGCGCACCCGCGAGCTCGGCACCTACCTCGGCGTCCGTGACGGCGGCCGGCTGGTGGCCATGGCGGGCGAGCGGCTCCGGCCCCCGGGCTGGACCGAGATCAGCGCCGTCTGCACGGCCCCCGAGGCGCGCGGGCGAGGACACGCCGCCCGTCTGACGGACGCGCTCGTCGCCCGCGTCCTGGCACGGAACGAACGTCCCTTCCTGCACGTGGCCGAGAAGAACGCCACGGCGATCGCGCTCTACGAACGGCTCGGCTTCACGAGCCGGAGACACGTGACCTTCCGGGGCTTCCGCACCCCGTGACGGCGCCGCGCCCGTACCCCCGCCCGTGCCTCCTCCGCCCGTACCTCCCCACGGGCGGGGGTACGCACGGGCATGCGGACGCACGGGCGCGCGGGCCCTTCGGCGCCGCGCGCGCGTCCGTGGACGCTCGGCCGTGGAACGGCGGCGGCGCGGTCGTGCGTCCGTGACCGCTCGGCCGTGTATCCGTACGGCATCGGCCCTGGTCGGCGGCGGTTCCCCGCCCGCGCCCCGGGGCACCGGCCCGCACGGCCCGCCGCCCGGCAGGGCATGATGGAGGACCGCACCGCACGGTGCGCGACCACGCCCTCCCGCCCGCACCCCACCCGATGGACGCACATGCCCGAGCCCGCCCCCGTGAGGATCCTGCTCGTCGAGGACGACGAGGTGATCCGCAGGTCCGTCGCGATGGCCCTGGAACGCTACGGCTACGACGTGGTCGTGGCGGGCGACGGACTGAGCGGGCTCGAACTGTTCCGGGAGGGCCGCTTCGACCTGCTGCTGCTCGACGTGATGCTGCCGGGCCTGGACGGCATCGGGCTGTGCCGCCGGATCCGGGAGACCGGCACGGACCCGATCCTGATGATGTCCGCGCGCGGCGACTCCCTCGACGTGGTCTCCGGCCTGGAGGCCGGCGCCGACGACTACGTGGTCAAGCCGGTCGACACCGCGGTCCTGGTCGCCCGGATACGCTCGCTGCTGCGCCGGGCCACCTTCGTGCCGCCGGCGCGGGAGGAACGGGAGGCGGAGCCCGGGCCGGCCGACCGGCTGGTCTTCGGCGACCTGACCGTCCTCCCGGCGGCCCTGGAGGTGTACCGGGGCGGCGAGGAGATCGCGCTGGCCCCGACCGAGCTGCGGCTGCTGCTCGAGTTCGCCGCCCACCCCGGGATCGTGCTGAACCGCCAGACCCTGCTGCGCAACGTGTGGGACTACGGCTGGGACGGCGACTCCCGGGTCGTCGACCTGTGCGTCCAGCGCCTGCGCAAGAAGGTGGGCGCCGACCGCATCGAGACGGTCCGCGGTTTCGGCTACAAGCTGCGCCGCTGACCCGGGGGCCGAGATGCCGATCACGCGCGCGCTCCTGAACCCCCGTTCGATGCGGTGGAAGACCGTCCTCCTGGTGACCCTGGCCTGCGCCGCGATGGCGCTCACGGTCGGTGTCCTGGTGCACGAGTCGACCCTGCGGCGGTCGATGCACGAGGGCGAGGGGAGAGCGGTCGGCGCACTGGAAACGGCGATCGGGGACGCCCGGGACGCCCGGCGGGAACCGCCCCTCGTGGCACCGGGCGAGCTTCCGGAACCCCTCCTGCGGCAGGTCGACCTCCACGGCCGGGGCACCTTCTACGAGGACGGCCTCCCCGCGCCCGTCTTCTGGGCCGCGAAGAAGGAGGGCGGGCAGGTGTACGCGGTCGAGATCGACATGACCGCCGACCTGCTCACCCGGCGCGCCCTGGACCGGCACATGTGGAAGTACTCCCTGGTCACCCTGGCCTTCGTGGTGCCGATCACGATTCTCGCGACCGAGCCGCCGGCCCGGCGGCTGCGCCGGGTGGCCGGTACGGCGCGGCGCATCGCGGCGGGCGACCTGGACGCGCGCACGGGGATGGGGGACCGCGGGGGCGACGAGATCACCGAGATCTCGGCCACGGTCGACTCGATGGCCGACAGCCTGCGCGAGCGCATCGCGAGCGAGCAGCGCTTCACCGCCGACGTCGCGCACGAACTGCGCACCCCGCTGATGGGGCTGGTCACCTCGGCCGGCCTGCTGCCCGAGGGGGAGGCCACCGAGCTGGTGCGGGACCGGACCCGGGTGCTGCGCGACCTGATCGAGGACCTGCTGGAGATCTCCCGTCTCGACGCGGGCGCCGAGCGGTCGTGGTCGCGCGCGGTGGACGTCGCCGAACTCGTCGGGGAGTCGGTGGCGAGGACCGGTCTCGCGGCGCGGGTGACGGTGGTCGGCGCTCCGGTGACCGAGACGGACCCGCGCCGTCTGGACCGCATCGTCGCCAACCTCGTCGTCAACGCCCACCGGCACGGCGCCGGTCCCGTGGAGGTCACCGTCACGGACCGTACGGTGACGGTCCGGGACCACGGGCCCGGTTTCCCCGCCGACCTCCTGGCCCACGGCCCCCAGCGCTTCCGCACGGGAGCGGCCGAGCGGGGCCGGGGCCACGGTCTGGGCCTCACGATCGCGCGCGGACAGGCGAAGGTGATCGGGGCGTCGCTGGACTTCGCCAACCATCCCGGGGACGGCGGAGCGGTGGCCGTGCTGCGCCTGCCGGAGGGCGCCCCGGACCCGGACGGGGCCGCCGCCCGGGCGTAGCCGCCCGGCGGCCCCGGGCCGATACAGGACCGATGGGTTCCCGAGTCCCCGCGGCGCCCCGCCCCACACGGTCCCGACGGGCCGCCACCGGAGTCTTGTCGGCGTACGGATCACGCGCGTCAGAGCCCGGAGTTGGTCGCCATGCCCCTTTCCCCCGTCTCCCTTCCCCGCACCCGGCGCGGCCGCGTCGCGGGCGGTGTGTCCGCCCTGCTGCTCCTGACCGCCCTGGGCGTCGCCGTCACCGCGGCGCCGGACGGTTCCCCCTCCCCGTCCGCCGGGGGCGCCCCCGGCGCCTCGTCCGCCGAGCCGCACGGCGGCCGGGAGGAGATCGTCGACGACGGCACGGTCCCGTGGCCGTCGGAGGGCCAGACGGCGGTCGGGCTCGAGGACGGAGGTTCCCTCGGTACGCGGGGCGAGGAGCGTCCGGTGCCGATCGCGAGCCTGGCGAAGGTGATGACCGCCCACGTCATCCTGCGGGAACACCCGCTGCGGCCGGGCGAACCCGGCCCCCTGATCGAGGCGGACCGGGAGGCGGCGTACGAGGTGGGCGTCGGGGGCGAGTCGACCGTGCCGGTCACGGCCGGCCGGAAGTACTCCCAGCGGCAGCTCCTGGAGCTGCTGCTGATCCCCTCCGGGAACAACGTCGCCCGTCTGCTGGCCCGCTGGGACTCCGGCGGCCAGGAGGCCTTCGTGAAGAAGATGCGGCGGGCGGCGGACGAGCTGGGCATGACCCGTTCGACCTACACGGGGGCCAGCGGGATCGAGGTCACCACCACGAGCACGGCGGTCGACCAGCTGAAGCTGGCCCGGCGGGTGATGAAGGACCCCGTCTTCCGCGAGATCGTGGCGAGCCGGTCGGTCACCGTCCCCGGTGCGGGGACCGTCTCCAACACCAACTCCCTGCTCGGGGAATCGGGCGTCGTCGGCCTGAAGACGGGCTCCAGCACCCCGGCGGGGGGCAACCTCCTCTGGGCCTCCGAGGTCCGCACCGGCGGCGGGACCCGTCTGCTCCTGGGCGCGGTCCTGCACCAGCGGGCGGACACCACGGCCGGCGAGGGCCTCCGGGCGGCCCTGGAGAACAGCCGCGCGCTGATCGACGGACTCCGCGGCCGCCTGGCCCCCTCGCGGACGGGGAGCTGAGGCGTGGTGACGACGACACCGGCGGAGAACGACGTGGCGGCCCCGGACGTGCGGCGGGAACCACCGCCGGACCCGGCGGCCGGGAGGCCGGCGCCGCCCCCGCGCACTTCCTTCCGCCCCTTCCGCCCCTTCCGGTCCACCCGGGCGCGCGGCCGGGGGAGGCCGACGGCCGTCCTCTCCGCGCTCCTCGTCCTGCTCCTCCTCGGCCACGGCCTGATTCCGAACGGCCCGGGCCGTCCGGGCAGTCTGGTCGAGACGCTGCTCCCCTGGACGGGCCTGGTGGTCGTGGTGCTCCTGGCCGTGGCGCTCCTGCGCGGATCGGTCGTGGCGCTGGTGGCCCCGGCGCTCCCGGCCATCGCGTGGCTCGCGGTCTTCGGGGGCGCGTTCCTCACCGATCCGCCGCCCGGCGGGGACCTCACCCTCGTCAGCCACAACGTCAGCCAGGACAACCCCGATCCGGGGGGCACGGCCCGGAGCCTGCTCGCGTCCGGGGCGGACGTCCTCGCCCTGGAGGAGCTGAGTCCCGCCACGGCGCCCGCGTACGAACGGATTCTGGCGCCCTCGTACCCGTACCACTTCTACCAGGGCACGGTGGGCATCTGGAGCGTCTTCCCCCTGCGCGACGCCCGCGCCCTGCCGATCATGCCGTGGACCCGGGCCCTGCGCGCCACGGTGGAGACCCCGTCGGGCCCGCTGCACGTCCACGTGGCGCACCTCGCGTCCGTCCGTGTCGGCCCGTCCGGTTTCACCACGCGCGCACGCGACGAGGCGCTGGGCCGCCTCGCCGCGTCCGTGCGGGCCGAGAACGCCCCGCGTGCCGTGGTGATGGGGGACTTCAACGGTTCCACCGACGACCGCGCGCTGCGGCCGCTCACCTCCCGCATGGTCCCGGTCCATTCCTCGGCGGGCACGGGCCTGGGCTTCACCTGGCCCGCGCGCTTCCCGGTGGTCCGGATCGACCAGATCCTCGTCAGGGGCGTACGGGCCACCTCGTCGTGGGAGCTGCCCGCGACGTCGAGCGACCACCTCCCGGTGGCGGCCCGGATCGCCCTCGGTCCGGACGCGGCCGCCGGCGCGGACCGGTGACGGTCAGCCGGGGACGTCCGGTACGGCCGGGGCCCGCGTCAGCCGCGACCCCCCTTCCTGCGCGCCCGCAGCCACTCCTTGTTCATCGCCGCGATCGACGGCAGCGGGATGCCCTTCGGGCAGGCCGTCGCGCACTCCCCCGCCAGGGTGCAGCCTCCGAACCCCTCCGCGTCCATCCGGGCGACCATGTCGAGGACCCGGGTCTCCCGCTCGGGGGAGCCCTGCGGCAGGACGTTGAGGTGGTTGACCTTGGCGGAGGTGAAGAGCATGGCCGAGCCGTTGGGGCAGGCCGCCACGCAGGCGCCGCAGCCGATGCACTCGGCGTGCTCGAAGGCGGAGTCCGCGTCGGGCTTGGGGACGGGGATGGCGTGGGCCTCGGGGGCCGCGCCCGTGGGCGCGGTGATGTAGCCGCCGGCCTGGATGACGCGGTCGAAGGCGGAGCGGTCGACCACCAGGTCCTTGACGACCGGGAAGGCGGCGGCGCGCCAGGGCTCGACGTCGATCGTGTCGCCGTCGCGGAAGGAGCGCATGTGGAGCTGGCAGGTCGTGGTGCGCTCGGGGCCGTGGGCGTCGCCGTTGATGACGAGGCTGCACGCGCCGCAGATGCCCTCGCGGCAGTCGTGGTCGAAGGCCACGGGGTCCTCGCCGCGCAGGATCAGGTCCTCGTTGAGGGTGTCGAGCATCTCCAGGAACGACATGTCCGGGGAGACGCCGTCCACCTCGTAGGTGGCCATGGCACCGTCGGTCTCGGCGTTCCGCTGGCGCCAGACGCGCAGGTTGAGCCTCATGTGTAGCTCCGCTGGGTGGGGTGGACGTACTCGAAGGTCAGCTCCTCCTTGTGGAGGACGGGCGCGGCGCCGCCGTTGAACTCCCAGGCCGCCGCGTACGCGAACTCCTCGTCGCGGCGGGCCGCCTCGCCGTCGGGGGTCCGGAACTCCTCGCGGAAGTGGCCGCCGCAGGATTCGGCGCGGTGGAGCGCGTCGAGGCACATCAGCTCCGCGAGCTCCAGGTAGTCGGCGATCCGGTTGGCCTTCTCCAGGGTCTGGTTGAACTCCTCGCCGGTGCCGGGAACCCTGACCCGGCGCCAGAACTCCTCGCGGATCTCGGGAATGCGGGCGAGGGCGGTGCGCAGTCCCTCGCCGGTGCGGGCCATTCCGCAGTGCTCCCACAGGAGTTCGCCGATTTCGCGGTGGAAGGAGTCGGGGGTGCGGTCGCCGTCGACGGAGAGCAGCAGGTTCAGCCGGTCCTCGGTCTCCGCGAGGACGTTCCGGACCACCGGGTGGTCGTCGCCGGCCGGTTCGGCGTGCGGGTGGCGGGCGAGGTAGTCGTTGACGGTGGCGGGCAGGACGAAGTAGCCGTCGGCGAGGCCCTGCATGAGGGCGGAGGCGCCGAGCCGGTTGGCCCCGTGGTCGGAGAAGTTGGCCTCGCCGATCGCGAAGAGGCCGGGGACGGTGGTCTGGAGGTCGTAGTCGACCCAGAGGCCGCCCATCGTGTAGTGCACGGCGGGGTAGATCCGCATGGGGACCTCGTACGGGTTCTCGGCGGTGATCCGCTCGTACATGTCGAAGAGGTTGCCGTACTTCTCCTCGACCGCCTCGCGGCCCGTCCGGCGGACGGCGTCGGCGAAGTCGAGGTAGACGCCCTGTCCGCCGGGGCCGACGCCGCGTCCCTCGTCGCAGACGTTCTTGGCGGCGCGGGAGGCGATGTCGCGGGGGACGAGGTTGCCGAAGGAGGGGTAGAGGCGTTCCAGGTAGTAGTCGCGCTCGTCCTCGGGGATCTCGGCGGCGGGACGCGTGTCGCCCTTCGCCCGGGGGACCCAGATGCGTCCGTCGTTGCGCAGCGACTCGCTCATCAGGGTCAGCTTCGCCTGGTGGTCGCCGGTGCGCGGGATGCAGGTGGGGTGGATCTGGGTGAAGCAGGGGTTGGCGAAGTACGCGCCGCGCCGGTGGGCCCGCCAGACGGCGGTGGCGTTGGAGTTCATCGCGTTGGTGGACAGGTGGAAGACGTTGCCGTAGCCGCCGGTGGCCAGGACGACGGCGTCGGCGTGGTGGGCGGAGATCCGGCCCGTGACGAGGTCGCGGGCGACGATGCCCCGGGCCCGTCCGCCGATGACGATCAGGTCGAGCATCTCGGTGCGGGCGTGCATCTCGACGCGTCCGGCGGCGATCTGCCGGGACAGCGCCTGGTACGCGCCGAGGAGGAGCTGCTGTCCGGTCTGGCCCCGGGCGTAGAAGGTGCGGGAGACCTGGACGCCGCCGAAGGAACGGGTGTCGAGGAGGCCTCCGTACTCGCGGGCGAAGGGGACGCCCTGGGCGACGCACTGGTCGATGATCTCGACGGAGATCTGGGCGAGGCGGTGGACGTTGGACTCGCGGGCCCGGAAGTCGCCGCCCTTGACGGTGTCGTAGAAGAGGCGGTGCACGGAGTCGCCGTCGTTGCGGTAGTTCTTGGCGGCGTTGATGCCGCCCTGGGCGGCGATGGAGTGGGCGCGGCGCGGGGAGTCCTGGAAGCAGAACTGGACGACCTGGTAGCCCTGTTCGGCCAGGGTGGCGCCGGCGGAGCCGCCGGCGAGGCCGGTGCCGACGACGATGATCCGGTGCTTGCGGCGGTTGGCGGGGCTGACCAGTCCCGCCTGGAAGCGGCGGGTGTCCCAGCGTTCGGCGACGGGTCCGGCGGGGGCCTTGGTGTCGGTGATCGGCTCGCCGGTGGTGTAGGCGGCGAAGCCCGTGTCGGGGAGGCTCATGGTCAGCTCACCACTCCGGTCATGACGGCGACGGGGACGGAGACGAAGCCTGCGGTCAGGACGAGCGCGAGGCCGTCGGCGAGGCCCCGGAGGAGGCGTTCGCGGCGGGCGTTGCCGACGCCCAGGGTCTGTGCGGCGCTCCAGAAGCCGTGGCGGACGTGGAGGCCGACGGCGAGCATGGCGACGATGTAGACGACGTTGCCGTACCAGGTGGAGAAGGTGTCGACGACGTTCTGGTAGGGCCGGCCCTGCTCGAAGCCGCCGGTGTGGACGGTGCCGGTGGTCAGGTCGAGGACGTGCCAGACGATGAACAGGGCGAGGACGATCCCGCCCCAGCGCATGGTGCGGGTGGCGTACGAGGCCCGCCCGCGGCGGTGCGCGTAGCCGACGGGGCGCGCCCTGATGTCGCGCCGGCTGAGCTGGTACGCGGAGACGGCGTGGGCGGCGACGGCGGCGAGCAGCACGATCCGGACGGCCCACAGGGCCCACGCGTGGTGCAGGAGCGGGGCGCCCATGACGCGCAGCCAGTGGGCGTAACCGTTGAACTCGTCGGGGCCGAAGAAGACCTTGAGGTTGCCGATCACGTGGGCGACGAGGTAGCCGAGCATGATCAGTCCGCTGACGGCCATGACCGTCTTCTTGCCGAGCGTCGAGGAGAGGAATCCGCGGGACGGGGCGGGGGTCGGCGGCCGGCCCGTCGTCCGGTCCCCCGTGGGTGCCAGAGCCATGTCCCCGACGGTAGGACCGGCGCACCCGAGAGGTCCAAGACATGGTTCGGCTGATCTCGATAGGCTGAACCTATTCACATCGCCTACGCTGGGACCATGCAGTTCCAGCAGCTCCTCTACTTCGTCGCGGTGGCCGAGACCCGGCACTTCACCCGGGCCGCCGAGCGCGTCCACGTCTCGCAGCCCTCGCTCTCCCAGCAGATCAAGGCCCTGGAACAGGAGCTGGGCGCGGAGCTGTTCAGCCGGGCGCGGGGGAACATCGCCCTCACCGACGCCGGGGAGGCCCTGCTGCCGCTCGCGCGCCGCATCCTCGCCGACACCGAGACGGCCCGGCTGGAGGTGCAGGAGCTGGCCCGGCTCAAGCGGGGCCGGGTGCGGCTCGGCGCGACCCCCAGCCTGTGCACGGGACTCCTCCCCGACGTGCTGCGGGCCTTCCACGACCTGCATCCGGGGATCGAGCTGCTGATCCAGGAGAGCGGTTCGCACGACCTCGTGCGGGAGCTGGCGCGCGGGGCGCTCGACCTGGCCCTCGTGGTGCTGCCGCTGCCGACCCCGTCACCCGCGCTGACGACGGTCGAACTGCTCCGGGAGGACCTGGTGGTGGTCTCCTCCGCCGCGGCCCCGGGGCCCCGCCGCCCGGTGCGGATCGCGGACCTGCGCGACCAGCCGCTGGTGATGTTCCGGCACGGCTACGACCTGCGGGAACTGACGGTGGCGGCCTGCCGGGCGGAGGGCTTCGAGCCCACGTTCACCGTCGAGGGCGGGGAGCTGGACGCGGTGCTCGGCTTCGTACGGGCCGGGCTCGGGATCGCGGTCGTCCCGGCGATGGTCGCCACGCGGGCCGGCCGCGACCTGCGGGTGACGGCCCTCGCCCCGCCGGGCCTGCGCCGCACCATCGCGCTCGCCCACCGCAGCGACGTGGCGCCGCCGAGGGCCGCGCGGGAGTTGCAGGGGATGCTGCTCCGGTACGGCTGACGCGCCGTTCCCGGGCGGGCGCCCGCCCGGGGACGACGCCGCACCGCGTCCGCCGGGAGCGGAGGCGCGCGCGACGGACGGATACGCCGGGAGCCGCCGTCACACCGCGTCCGCCAGGAGCAGGGAGTGGATGCGGTCCGGGGCGCCGGGGCGGGCGTAGTACCAGCCCTGGGCCGTGTCGCAGCCGAGGTCGCGGAGCCGGCGCGCCTGCGCCCCCGTCTCCACCCCCTCGACGGTGACCGCCAGCTCCAGACTGTGCGCGAGCGAGACGATCCCCTCCACGATCTTCAGGTCCACGGGGTCCACGGGGTGCTGCTGCATGCCCCGGGTGAAGGAGCGGTCGAGCTTGAGGACGCTCACCGGCAGCCGGCGCAGGTTGGCCAGGTTCGAGTAGCCGGTGCCGAAGTCGTCCAGGGCGATGTCGACGCCCATCTCGGCGAGCTGCCGCAGCGGCTTCAGGACGCCCTCGTCGGCGCCGATCAGGGCCGACTCGGTCACCTCCAGGCAGAGCGCGCCCGGTTCGAGGCCGGACCGCTCCAGGACGTCGACGGTGTCGGCCACCAGGCGCGGGTGGTGGAGCTGCGTCGGGGAGAGGTTGACGTTGATGCGGAGCGGGCCGCCGTCGGCGTGCCGGTTCCGCCAGAAGCGGGCCTGGCGCACGGCCTCCTGGAGCACCCAGCGGCCGAGCGGCACGATGAGGCCGGTGTCCTCGGCGAGCGGGATGAAGTGGTCGGGGCCGAGCACCCCGTGCTGGGGGTGGCACCAGCGGACGAGCGCCTCCGCGCCGTGCACGCTGCCGTCGCCGAGGTGGACGAGGGGCTGGTACTCGATGAAGAACTCGCCGCGCTCCAGGGCGGCCGGCAGGGCCGTGGTGAGGCCGTGCCGGGTGATGGCGCGGGCGTCGGCCTCGGGGTCGGACAGCTCGAAGCGGTTGCCGCCCGCCGCCTTGGCCCGGTACATGGTGATGTCGGCGCTCCGCAGCACCTCGGCCGGGGTCCGCTCCCCCGCCGGGCCCTCGACCACGCCGAGGCTGCCGCGCACGGTGAGTTCGCGGCCGTCGACGCCGATCGGGGTGGCGAGGGCGGCGAGGATGCGGTCGGCGAGGTCGGTGGCGTCCCGCTCGCCGGCGGAGCCGGTGGTGAGGGCGACGAACTCGTCCCCGCCGAGCCGGGCGACCATCTCGTTGGCGCCGGTGACGCAGCTCTGCAGCCGGTCCGCGACCTCCACGAGCAGCCGGTCCCCGGTGGAGTGGCCGAGGCTGTCGTTGATGGCCTTGAAGCCGTCGAGGTCGAGGTAGCAGAGGCCGAAGCGGGCGTTGTCGCCGGGGGCGAGCGCCTTCTCCAGGCGTTCGAAGAACAGGGTCCGGTTGGGCAGTCCGGTGAGGGCGTCGTGGGTGGCCTCGTACCGCAGGCGCAGATGGAGCAGGCGCCGTTCGGTGGTGTCCTCCAGGAGGGCCAGCTGGTACTGGGGGCGGCCCTCGGCGTCCCGGAGGAGCGAGACGGTGAGGTTGGTCCACAGAACCGTTCCGTCACCCCGGTAGTACGGCTTCTCGACCCGGTAGTGCTCCCGCTCGCCGCGGACCAGCTCCTCGTACAGCCTCCAGACGTGCGGCCCGTCCTCCGGATGGACCCACTCGCTGACCTTCCGGCTGCGCAGCCGGCCCTCCATCCCGCCGAACATGCGGGTGAGGGTCTCGTTGACCTCAAGGATGTTGCCGTCGAGGTCGGCGATGCCGATGCCGATCGCCGCCCCGTCGAAGACCGCGCGGAAGCGGCTCTCGGTGGCGTGCAGGGCGATCTCGGCGGCGGTGCGGGCGGCGAGCGCGGAGCGGGCGATCGCCTCCTGCTCCGCGAGGGTCCGCTCGCGCAGGGCCTGCGCGTAGCCGGTGGCGACGGCGTGCTGGAGCCGGGAGCAGCGGGCCCGGAGCTCCTCGGCCGACAGGTCCGACTCCGTGCCGCAGTAGAGCACCAGGTACGAGTCGACGACGCCGAGGCTGCGGCCGAGCGCCTCCGGGTCGGTGCAGTGGGCGGCGACGAGGGCCGCGCCGGCACGCTGGGCGGGAGCCGTGTCGAAGGGCCGGGCGAGCAGGGCGTCGCACAGGGCGCGGGCCGGGGGCAGCAGGTGTCCCTCGAACTCGGTGCGGGTGAGCGACGTGGCGGTCACCGGGAAGATCGCGCGGCTCCAGATGGTGACGAACCGCCTGAGTCTGTCCTCCGGGCCGCCGGCCTCGGCGTCGGCGTCGGCCGGCTGGGACGGGACCTTCACGCTTTGCGCCCCACCCCTGCGAAACCGGAGAAGGTGGAGGGGTCCTCCTCCTCGACCGGGCTCTCCGGCCGCCAGTGCGGCATCGGGACGAGTCCGGGTTCCACCAGCTCGGTGCCCTCGAAGAAGCGGGCGATCTCGTCGCCGGAGCGCATCACCAGGGGGTTGCGGATGTTCCGGTAGACCCCGACGGCGCCGCCGATCCGCTCCTGTTCGAGCGGGACGCCCTCGTCCGAGGCGTGGGTGAGGATCACGAGGCTGCCGGGCGCGAGGGCGCCGACCAGTTCGGCGACGGCCTCGTGCGGGCGGTCGTGGTCCTCCAGGAAGTGGAGGACGGCGACGAGGAGGAGGGCCACCGGCCGTTCCAGGTCGAGGAGCCGGGCCGTCTCGGGGCTGTGCAGGATGTCGGCCGGCTTGCGCAGGTCGGCGGAGACGACGGCGGCGCTCCCGTCGCCCTCCAGGACGGCGCGGCTGTGGGCGACGGCGACCGGGTCGTGGTCGACGTAGACGACCCGCGCGGCCGGGTCGGCGGCGCGGGCGACCTCGTGCACGTTGCCGAAGGTCGGTATGCCGGACCCGATGTCCAGGAACTGGGTGACGCCGCTGCCGACGGCGTACCGCACGGCGCGGCGCATGAAGGCGCGGTTGGCCTGCATGACCTTGGGCAGTCCGGGCATGAACTCCATGGCCTTGCGGGCGGCTTCCCGGTCGACTTCGAAGTTGTGCGAGCCGCCCAGGTAGAAGTCGTACATACGGGACACGCTCGGCACCGAAATGTCGATACCCGGCGGAGCCCAGGCGGGACGCTCCATCAATGTCTCCAACAAGTCGCCGTGGGATACGGCCATGTGTTCGCGGCCGGTGTTCGAGGTGAGGCTACTGATCGGCCGCCAAGAGGGCGAGTAGAAACGGAAATTCGCGGTCCGTTCTTGGTCACACGCCATTGGCACGTGCGCCCTGAACGCCGACTTCACGCCTTCGGCCCGTGCACATTCACGTGCATATGAGCGTGCGCCGGTTTGCGGACGGACTCCCGGCGGGCCCGGAGGGGGCTCGAACACCCCTGTCGCCTGGGGCGTTGACGTGACGGAGCACCATTCTCCGGTGCGGGAACCCTTTCGACCGTACCGTCCGGCAGGGCGACAACCGGACAGTTCTTCTCCGGAAGGCCGAAACCGTTCCCACCGGCCGTCCACCGGTTCCGGTCCCGCCCGTCCGGAATCACGGAACGCGGTGGCGACGGAACGTCGCGTCACATGCCCGCGCGGAGAGGAAGCGTCAAGTCCGCGCACCGGGAGATCCCTCGTACGGCGCATCCGCCGGCATTCCGCCCCGCCGTACGGAGAAAGTGATCAAGCTCGACGGGTGTCTCCGTACGGATCTCTCCTCGCGCGACCGCTGGCGGCCCTGGCACTGGTATGGCTGGTCGCCTCCCCCGCGCCCGCCGCCGCCGACGCCTGCGCCCACGCCGTGACCGGCCCCGCCGGCTCAACCACGGCGGTGGCGTTCGCCGGACCGGGCCGGTGCCCGCGCCCGCACACGCCGCCTCCGCACACGCCGCCCCCGCACACCCCGCCGCCCTCGTGTCCTTCGCCCACGCCCTCGCCCACCCCGTCCCCGACCCCCACGCCCGCACCCACGACACCCGCGCCGCCCCGGCCCACACCGGAGCGGCCCCCCACTCCCGTACCGACGACACGGCCCCCCGTCCGGACGACACCACCCGCGCCCCCCGTCCGGACGCCCCCGCCGCCCCCCGTACGGACGCCGCCCCCTCCCGGCCCCGTCACCACCCCGCCCTCCACGGCGGAACCGGAGCCGGAGCGCACGCCCGCCCCCGAGCCGTCGTCCGCCGCCGCTCCCCCGCCGTCCGCGCGCCCCGCGCCACCGGCCCCCGTGGCGCTCCCCCACTACCGCCCCGTCACGCGGCCCCGGCCGGAGGGCGGCACGTCCGTCGTCACCATGACGCTCGTGATCATCGCCCCCGCGGTCCTCGCGACCGCGATCCTGCGCCCCCGCTCCCGCTGATCCCGCCGGAGGAATCCGTGTCCGAATGGCTCGTCCTGTCCCTCGCGATGGCCGCCGCCTGCGCCGTCGTCCTCACCATCGTCGTCATCAACAACCGCCGGATTCCCGCGGACGACGACCCCAGCGAAACCCCGGACGTCATCGAGTACATGACGATGATGATCGGCGTGATCTACGCGATCGTGCTCGGCCTGGCCATCGCCGGCGTCTGGGAGGCCCGCGGGGCCGCCCAGGAGACGGTCCGGCAGGAGGCCCAGGCGCTGCACGAGATCTCGGCCCGCGCCGAGGTCTACCCCCGGGAGGTCCGCGCCCGCATCCGCGCCGACGTCGACGCCTACGTCTCCCACGTGCTCGACGACGAGTGGCGGCACATGTCCGAGACGGGCGAACTGAGCGACGAGGGCGCCGCGCTCCTGGAGCGGGTCCGGCGGAGCGTCACCGACTACCGCCCGGCGAACGACTTCGAGGGACAGGCGTACCAGCCGCTGGTGGACCAGGTGGCCGTCGTCGACGACGCCCGGAACGCCCGGGGGCAGAACGCGGGCGCGACCATGCCCGGGGTGGTGTGGTTCGGCCTGATCATCGGCGCCCTGGTGACGGTCGGCCTGATCTTCACCCTGCAGATCCGCAGGACCGGCCGCGAACTGCTGCTCGCCGGCCTGTTCAGCGCGCTGATCGCCTTCCTGCTCTTCCTGATCTGGGACTTCGACGCGCCGTTCGGCCGGGGCGTGTCGGCCACGGCCACGCCGTTCACCGACCTGTTCCCGGGGCTCGCCCCGTAAGCCCCGGCCCTCTCCCGGACACCCGGGGGGTTCCGGAAGGGCGTCCGGCGGATTCCGGGGCGGGGCGATCGGAGGGTTCCGGGGCGGGGCGTCCGGGGGGTTCCGGGGCGGAGGCGTCCGGTGGGTTCCGGGGGGGTGTCCGGGGGTGTCCGGGCGGGGCATCCGGCGGGTTCCGGAAGGACGTCCGGCGGGTTCCGCCACCGGGGTGGGCCGCGCGGGGGACGCGCGTGACCCGTTCGCACCTCTGGGATCGCGGCGGCGGTGACGCGCTCCTAGCGTTTCGGGCATCGAGGTGCACGCAGGCCCCTCGCGGGAACCCCCTTCCGCGGCTGCCCCTCGGGACCCGGAGGATTCACCATGCGCGCGATACGTGTCGCGTCCACCGCCCTGCCGGGGGTGGTCGCCTTCGCCCTGGCCGCCCCCGTCGCCGTCGCGGCGGAGGGTGCCCCGGCACCCGCCCCGCAGGCGCGGGGCGCCCAGGCCCAGGCCGATTTCGTCGTGTCGCCCTCGGTCGTCACCCCCGGCGGCCGCGTGTCGCTGAGCGCCCCCGGCTGTGCCAGTACGGCGACGGCCGCGGCGGGCGTCTTCGACACCGCCGTCATCGCACCCGGCTCGACGGCGACCGCCGTCGTGGACCTGGACGTGAAGCCCGGCGCCGTCTACACGGTGGCGTTCAACTGCACGGGCGGCGTCCAGGGCACCGTGGACCTCACCATCGGCGGCGCCACGGCCACGGCCACCGCCACCGCCGTCCCGACGATCCGCTCCACCGTCCTCACGCCCTCACGCGGCGTCCGGGGCGGCCTGGGCGGTTCGGTGGACGACGGGGCGGGGCCGCTCGAACTGGCCGCGGGCGGAGCACTCGTCCTGGCCGCCGCGGGCGGTGTCCTGCACGTGGTGCGCCGCCGTTCCGCCCCGAACCGCCGCCACTGAGGCACCCGGCGGGACGCCGCCCGGGCGTCCGTCGTCCCCGGGTCCCGTGGGGACCCGGGGACGACGGACACGGGGCCGGCCGGGAGGTTCGGCCGGTCAGACTCCCGCACCGGCCTCGCGGCGGCGGCGGAGGACGACGAGACCGCCGCCGAGCGCGGCGGCGGCGACGAGACCTCCGCCGATGGCCGTCTCGGTGGAGCTGGGGGCCATCGAGCCGCCGAGGCCGCCCTGCGCGCCACGGCCCGGGAGGACGCGGAACGACTGCGTGACCACGGAGGAGTTGCCGTTGCACCGGACGGCCAGGTTGTAGTTGCCCGGGGTGGCGTCGTTGTAGATCCGGGCGACGGCGCTGGAGAAGCCGTTGGAGTTCCCCGAGAGGCTGGTCTCCGGGAAGGCGTTGGACGTGACCGTGCCGCCGCGGGCGCACCCCCTGACGGTGATCGTCAGCGTCGATCCCGGGTGGACGTCGAAGGGGTTGACGGTGACGTTGCTCGGGCCGTTGTTCGAGCCACCACCGTTCCCGCCACCGTTGCCGCCGCCGTTCGGGCCGCCGTGGGAACCGCCGTTGGAACCGTTGTTCGGGCCACCGCTGGAGCCGCCGTGCAGGACGTTGCCCGGGCCGTTGGTGGCGGCGGCGAGGGGGGCCGTGAGCCCGACCGCCGCGATCGCGGTGGCTGCCACCGCCAGAGTGCGTGCAGCACGCATGGTTGAACCTCCAGTGGAAGACGCCCCAAAGCGGTGCTCCGGGAGTTTCGACGAGTACGCCCTCCACGACGAACCATCACCATTCGTGACGCACCACGCATATCGGCGCTGGTCCACCCCGGTGAGGCGACACGCCGGAGCCGGAGCGCCGCAGGCGACAGAACCGCAGCTCAGGGCCTCCCGGGAGGTTTATCTGACGATTACTCGGATGGGTCAGCCCGGCGTCACCCGCCCGTCCCGCACCCGTCACCCGTCCGGCCTCCCGTCCGGACCCGGCACCCGCAGGCCCTCCGGCACCCGTCCGGGGGCGGCCCCCACCCGTTCGGGCCGCCCGGCGCGACGGACCGCGCGACCGCCCTTACCGTTCTGACGACGCCACGAAGGGAGAACCATGCCCCCGAAGGACTTCCGCGTCCCCGAGCGCAGGAGGCGCCGCCCCTGGGGCGTCCTGGCCCTCGCCATGCTGTCCGGGCTCGCGATGATGCGCAACGGGGTGGACTCCCCCTCCGGGCCCCCGCAGCCCGCCGCGGCGGCCCGGCCGGCGGCGCGCCCGGCCGTCCCCCCGGCGCCCTCCGACGCCACCGGCCTGGAACCGCTGCCCTTCGCCCCGGCCTCCCGGATCAAGATCCCGGCGATCCGGGTCGCGGCGCCCCTCATGGACGTGGGCCTGGACGCGGACGGCTGGGTGGCGGCGCCCCCGCCCCAGGACGCCAACCTCGCCGGCTGGTACCAGAACGGCATCTCCCCCGGCCAGCGGGGCACCTCGGTCATCGTCGGCCACGTCGACAACACGCGGGGCCCGGCGGTCTTCTACGGCCTCGGCTCCCTGGAGAAGGGCCGCCACATCGAGGTCGAGCGCTACGACGGACGGGTGGCGGTCTTCGAGGTCTACGGCGTCGAGGTGTACGCGAAGGACGACTTCCCCGGCGTACGGGTCTACGCCGACACCGGCCGGCCGGAACTCCGGGTGATCACCTGCGGCGGCGGGTACACGCGCGCGCGGGGGTACGACGGGAACGTCGTCGTCTTCGCCCGGATGGTCGGCTCCCGCTGAGCGCGGGAACGCGGAAGGGCCCCCGCCGCTCCGGGCGCGGGGGCCCTTCCGCCGTACCGGCCGTCAGCGCCGGGGCACGGTGATGTGGTAGCCGGCGTCGAGGAGTCCGGGCAGGTAGCGGCGGAGCGCGGCCACGCTCTGGGAACGGTCGCCGCCCGCGTCGTGGTTGAGGACGACGACGCCGGGGGCCGCGCCGCCGAGGACGCGGCGCACGACGGTGTCCGTGCCGGGTTCCGTCCAGTCCAGGCTGTCGACGGTCCAGGCCAGCGGTTCCATGCCGAGTTCGGCGCCGATCTCGAAGGAGTGCCGGTTCCAGGCCCCGTAGGGCGCGCGGTACCAGAGCGGGGGCGCGCCGAGGACGCGTTCGACGACCTCGCTGGTGGTGCCCAGCTCGTCGCGGATGCGGGAGGGGCGCAGCCGGGTCATCAGGGGGTGGGACCACGAGTGGTTGCCGACGACGTGGCCCTCCGCGGCCATCCGCCGCAGCAGGTCCCGGTTCTCGGTGGCCATCTCGCCGCAGACGAAGAACATCGCCCGGCAGTCGTGGTGGCGCAGGACGTCCAGGACGGCGGGGGTGTAGCGGGGGTCGGGTCCGTCGTCGAAGGTCAGCACCATCGTGCGGCCGGCTCCGGACACGTTGAGGAAGGGCCGTTGCCGCACGGGGGGCGTCGCGCGCCGGTGGGCCGGGGGCGCGTAGGCGGTCATCGGCCGGAGGCGGTACGCGTTCGGGTGCGGCCGGGCGGCCGCCGCCCCCGGGCCGGCGGCCGGGGCCGCGGGTCCCGCGCCCGGGGCGCGGGGCGTGGAGGCGCCGGCGGCCCGGTCGGCCCCGGCGAGCCGGTCCGCCGCGAGGACTCCGGCGGTGGCGGTGGCGCCGAGCGCGACGGCGAGCCGCAGGACCGCCCGGCGCCCGTTGGGCATCTGATCCTTTTTCATGACCAATGGTTCGTACGGGCGAGGGGCCGCGCGGCTCACCGACACCGCGCACCCGTCCGAAAGCACCCGTTGGGCGGACAGCCCCGGCGACGGGTCCCCGCGCGCTACCGGCCCATCACGAGGCCGTCCTCACCGGCGCCCCGGCCGAGCACGACCCCCCGGATCGCGTCGCGGATCGCGGCCCGGCGCGGGTCCCCGGCGTCGGTACCGAGGTTGACCACCCTGCCGCGCGCGGTGTCGAACCACTGGGGGACGAACTCCGCCCTGGTCACCTCCCAGCGTCCGCCGGGGCTCCTCGGCGGCGCGAAGGTGAAGCGGCCGATGCTGCTCTGGTTGCCGCGCGGGTCGTGGACGCCCCGGTGGTCGACCATGTCGCCGGCGATCTGGTCGCCCATCCCGTAGACCACCCACACCCCGTTGACCTTCTCGTACGCCTGGGGGACGTGGGCGTGGGTGCCGATGATCAGGTCGATGTCCGGGCGGCCGCCGGTCCGCGAGGCGGTCAGCGTCCGGCCGAGGGAGAGCTGCCGTTCGTCCGGCCCGGTCTGCCACTCGGTGCCCCAGTGGACGCTGACGACGACCACGTCGGCGCCGGCCGCGCGGGCCGCGCGGGCGTCGGCGATCACCTGCCGCTCGTCCAGCAGGGCGACCGCCCAGGGCTTCCCCTCCGGCAGCGGGTGGCCGTTGGTGTCGTAGGTGTAGGCGAGCTGGGCGACGGTGGCCCCGCCCGCCCTCATCAGGGCGGGCCGGGCCGCTTCCCCGGCGGTGCGGGCCGATCCGGCGTGGCGGACGCCGGCCCGGTCGAGGGCGTCGAGGGTCCGGCCGAGGCCCGCCGCCCCGTCGTCGAGGGTGTGGTTGGAGGCGGTGGAGCAGGAGTCGTATCCGGTGGCCGCGAGCGCGGCGGCGACCTCGGGCGGCGACTTGAAGGCGGGATAGCCGGTGTAGGGGCCGCCCTTCTCCCCGTACACGGTCTCCATGTGGCAGATGGCCAGGTCGGCGCCGGAGACGACGGGCTTCGCGCCGGAGAGCATGGGCCGGAAGTCGTAGCCCCTCCCTCCCGCGTCCTCGGCCGCCTTGCGGATGACGGAATCGTGCGGGAGGACGTCCCCGGAGGCGACGAGGGTGAACCCGGCGGGCGCGGACGCCCCGCCGGGAGCGGGGGAAGGGACGGCGGACCGTCCGGCGGCGGCCGGCGGCGCGGTGGTCCCCGGCGCGGCCCCGTCACCCCCGCCGGCGCAGCCGGTCGCCGCGGCGAACAGGACGGAGGCGAGGAGGACCGCCTCCACGGGTCTGGTGCGTGAGGCCATGCGGGACGCTCCACCAAGTCATGTGATGAACATCTGTTCTGATGAATAGACCCTCCGGAAAAAGCCGCGGTCAAGGGTCAAGGCCGCGTAAAGCCATGAACCCCACTGAATCGGACGCAGGTAGTCCGTCCGACCGTTCGCCGTGCCATTCGCCGCTCGGTGCGACCGTTCGCCGCAGACCGGTGTCCGTTCCCTGTCCCTCGTCGTCCGGATGCGTTCGGATGCGCTCGTACGTGCCCGGACGACGAGCCGCAGGAGAGGCGGGAAGCATGACGACGGCGACGACCGACGAACGGACCCTGGAGGAACTGCAGCGGGACCACGGCCCCGCGCTGCTCTCCTTCCTGCTCGGCCTCACCCACGGGGACCGGCAGCGGGCCGAGGACCTCGCCCAGGAGACCCTCGTGCGGGCCTGGCAGCACCCCGAGGCCTTCGGCGCCCCCTACGCCTCCATGCGCCCCTGGCTCTTCACCGTGGCCCGCCGCCTCGCCATCGACGCCCGCCGCTCACGCCTCGCCCGGCCCGCCGAGATCGGCGACGGCGCCCTCGCCGTGACGCCCGACCCCTCCGACGCCACCGCCTCCGCCGAAGCCGCGCTCGACGTGCGGGCGGCGGTCCGGGAACTGAGCCCCGAGCACCGCGCGGTGCTCGTCCGGCTCTACTTCCACGGCCTCACCGTCAACGAGGCCGCCGTCGAACTCGGCATCCCCGCCGGAACCGTCAAGTCCCGCTCCCACTACGCCCTGCGGCAGCTCGGCCGGTCGCTGCCCGGTTACCGGCCGCGCCGCGCGGGCGCCGCCGGGACCCGCGCCGGGGTCGCGCGGTGAAACCGGAACGCCGCCTGCCGGAAGGGCCCGCGACCGCCCGCCACCGCCTCCCGCGTCACGCCTGACACCCGGGACACCGGTGGCCCCGGACGTATCGATCCGGCCGGAGGACGTGTCCGAAACCGCTCGGACGAGTTGAGCAAAGCGGGACCCCCGGACGCCCTTCGCGGAGGAGGCTCTTCCCGGGGCCCCGCGCGTCCGGGCTCCACGTCCGGGCATCCCGTGTCCGGGCACGTCGCGTCCGGGCACGTCCGGGAGAAGGTGGGAACGTTGCTGTCCGAGAGCACGAACGGCGCCGGTGGCACGAGCGGGGGCGGTCTGGCCGTCCCCATGGCCTGGCTGTGCGCCGAGTACGTGGCCGACGAGGTGCTGCGGGCCGCCGCGCTCGTGGCACCCGGTTCGCTGGAGTACCGGGCCGGCCTCCGGGCCCTGGCCCTCACCGTCCACCTGACGGAGGACCCGGAGCGGCCCCCCGGCGGCCGGATCGACGAGTGGCTGCGCCACACGGCGTACGACCGCCCCTGGCCGCCCTGGGTCGAGGAACGGCTCGCCGCGCGGCGGGCGGCCGGCGGCGACGGCCCCGACCTGGCGTTCGCGGACACCGCCTGGCGCCGGCTGCGGGATACCTGGATCCGCGCCGCCGACCTCGACGGCGGGACGGGCGCCGGCCCCGGGGGCACCGTCGACGAGGACGAACAGGTCTGGCTGCCGGCGTGGAAGCTGGGCCTGCCGCTCGCCCACCTCTCGCTGTACCTGCGCTGACCGGGGCGCCCCGCCCTCCGTCGCGCCCGCACCTTCCCCCGCGTCCGCGCCCGCCGGACGCGCCCGGGTGCCCGCGGTGTGCCCACCGGGCGCCCGGGACGCGGTCACCTGGCCGAAGGGTGCACCCCGGGACGGTACTTGGGAATCCTCACCGTCACCTTCATCCCCGCCCCCACACCCGTCTCGATGACGAGGCCGTACTCCGTCCCGTACACCTGGCGCAGCCGCTCGTCCACGTTGGAGAGGCCGATGCCGGCGCCCGCCGGGTGCTCTCCGCGCAGGACGGCGCGCAGCAGTTCCGGGTCCATGCCGATGCCGTCGTCCTCGACGGTCACCACGGCCTCGGCGCCCGCGTCCCGGGCGGCGATGGTGACCCGGCAGCCCTTCTCCCGGTCCTGGAGGCCGTGCTTGACCGCGTTCTCCACCAGCGGCTGGAGGCAGAGGAACGGCAGGGTCACCGGCAGGACCTCGGGGGCGATCTGGAGGGTCACCTCCAGCCGGTCCCCGAAGCGCGCCCCGGCGAGCGCCAGGTACTGCTCGATGGAGCGCAGTTCGTCGGCGAGCTGGGCGAACTCGCCGTGCCTGCGGAAGGAGTAGCGGGTGAAGTCGGCGAACTCCAGAAGCAGTTCCCTGGCCCGCTCGGGGTCGGTGCGGACGAACGAGGCGATCGCGGCGAGGGAGTTGAAGATGAAGTGCGGGGAGATCTGGGCGCGCAGGGCCTTGATCTCGGCCTCCACCATCCGGGTGCGGGACCGGTCGAGTTCGGCCAGCTCCAGCTGGACGGAGACCCAGCGGGCGACCTCGGTGGCGGCCCGCACCAGGACGGCCGACTCCCTCGAACCGTAGGCGACGAGCGCGCCGAGCACCCCGTCCTCGCCGGTGAGCGGGGCGATCACCGCCCAGCGCAGCGGGCACGCGGGGTCGGTGCAGCCGGAGTCGGCGGAGCGGCTGCGGCCGGTCTCCAGGGTCTCGGCGGTCTGCGCCGGGACGTGCGCGCGGTGGTGGTCCTCGCCCGGCCCGTCCCAGGCGAGGACCGCGTCCCGGTCGGTGAGGCAGAGCGCCTCGGTGCCGAGCAGGGAGCGGAGGGTGCGGGCGGCCCTGCGCGCCGTCTCCCCGGTGAGTCCGGCGCGCAGCGGCGGGGCGGCGAGCGAGGCGGTGTGCAGGGTGTGGAAGGTGGCCCGTTCGACGGGGGTGCCGAGGTCGGGATCGGTGTCGCGGCCTCCGCGCCGGGCGGCGAACCGGCCCAGGACGAAACCCGCGGCGAGCAGGACGGCTCCGGCGGCGGACGCGGCGGCGAGGGCGACGCCGCTCACCGGCGGGCTCCCGGGCGGACTCCGGGACGGGCCCCCGGACGCCCCTCGGGACGGTCCTCCTGGGCGGGGGCGGCCCCGGCGATCTCCTCCGGGAGGTGGAGCCGGGCGAGGAGCGCCGGCGTGCCGGGCGGGACCCGCCGGGGGGTGGCCAGGGAGACGAGGACCATGGTGAGGAAGCCGAGCGGGACCGACCAGACCGCGGGCCAGGCCATCAGGGTGTGCGGCCAGCCCTCGGGGGCGAGCCCGGCCCTGATGGCCATGACGGCCGCGAGGGCGGAGCCGCCGCCGAGCAGGAGCCCGGCCATCGCGCCGGGCGGGGTGAGACCGCGCCACCAGATGCCGAGGACGAGCAGCGGGCAGAAGGAGGAGGCGGAGACCGCGAAGGCGAGCCCGACGGCGTCCGCGACCGGCACCTTGGAGGCGACCACGCCGGCGCCGAGCGGGACGGCGGTGGCGAGCAGGGTCGCCAGGCGGAAGTGCCGGACGCCCCGGGAGGGCAGCACGTCCTGGGTGAGGACCCCGGCGACGGACATGGTGAGTCCGGAGGCGGTGGAGAGGAAGGCGGCGAAGGCGCCGCCCGCGAGGAGCGCCCCGAGCAGGTCGCCGGGGAGCCCGCCGAGCATCCGGTCGGGCAGGACGAGGACGGCCGCGTCGGCGGAGCCGGTGAGGGCGAGTTCGGGTGCGTAGATCCGGCCGAGGGCTCCGTAGAGCGGCGGCAGCAGGTAGAAGGAGCCGACGAGGCCGAGGACGACGAGGGTGGTGCGGCGGGCGGCGCGGCCGTGCGGGCTGGTGTAGAAGCGGACGGCCACGTGCGGCAGGCCCATGGTGCCGAGGAAGGTGGCCAGGATCAGGCCGTACGTGGCGTACAGCCGGTGTCCGTCGCGGCCGTCGGCCGGCGGCCCGGACCGGCCGAGGGGGTCCGTCCCGCCGGCCACCCTCCCGGGCAGCGGCGTGTCCGGCGCGAAGGCCAGCGTGGTGCCGCCGAGGACGTGGTGGGTCCCGGGGGCGAGGGTGACGGTCCGTCCGGTGTACGGGACGGAGTCGACGCTGCCGGTGACGGTGACGGTCAGGGGGGCGTCGAGCCCGATCCGCACCGTGTCGGCGACCCGGACGGCGGTGTGCCCGCGCAGCACGGCGGGGGCGTCGAAGCGGGCGCGGGGCGCCCCGTCCCCGTACCAGGCGGCGAGCAGGAAGAGGGCGGGGACGAACAGGGCGGTCAGTTTCAGCCAGTACTGGAAGGCCTGGACGAAGGTGATGCTGCGCATGCCGCCCGCCGCGACGGTGCCGGTGACGACGACGGCGACGAGCAGGCCGCCGACCCAGCCGGGGGCGCCGGTGAGGATCTCCAGGGTGAGCCCGGCGCCCTGGAGCTGCGGCAGCAGGTACAGCCAGCCGATGCCGACGACGAAGAGGCTGGCGAGCCGCCGGGCCCGCCGGGATTCGAGGCGGGCCTCGGCGAAGTCGGAGAGCGTGTACGCGCCGGAGCGGCGCAGGGGCGCGGCGACGAGGACGAGCAGGACGAGGTGGCCGGCGGTGTAGCCGACCGGGTACCAGAGCATGGCGGGGCCCTGGACCAGGACGAGCCCGGCGATGCCGAGGAAGGAGGCGGCGGAGAGGTACTCGCCGCTGATGGCGGCGGCGTTGAGGCCCGGCCGGACGGTCCGCGAGGCGACGTAGAAGTCGGAGGTGGTGCGGGAGATCCGCAGGCCGAGGGCGCCGATGAGGACGGTGGCGAGGACGACGGCGGTGACGGCGACGACCGCGTGGGTCTGGTTCATGCGGGACGGTCCACCGTTCTCAGCGTTCGACGAGGCCGGTGAAGTCGCGTTCGTTGCGTTCGGCGCGGCGGACGTACCAGAGGGCGATGCCCCAGACGACCGGGTACACGCCGACGCCGAGCACGGCCCAGACCAGGGCCTCGGGGGCGGGCAGCGCGAGCAGCAGCGGGAGGGAGCCGACGAGCAGGACGAGGGCCCCGAGGGCGGTGAGGGCGGCACGGAGCTGACTGCGCATCAGGGAACGGACGTAGGTGTGACCGAGGGTGGTCTGCTCGTCGATCTCGGAGCGGGCCGGCGGATGGACGGGGCGCCGCCCGGCGGTTCCCGGCGGAACGGCCCCGGGGCCGTGGGCGGAGACGTAGGTGACGGTCTCGCGCCGCGGCCTGCGCCGGGCGTCCTCCCGGCCGGGGGCCTGGGCGGGGTGGTGCTCGGACATCGGTGTCCGCTCCGGCATCTCTCGGCTTCGGACGGGTCGTCGGGGTCTTCCGGGTCCCCGGGAGGGCGCGGGGTGCGCCGCCCGGGACGCGTGGAGTCTACGCAGCGGGGTCGGGGGGCGGTAGACGCGCGGGCGGACGGTTGCCGGCCCGGCGCATCAGGAGGTCGCGGAGCTGGCGGGCGTGCCGGCGGCTGACGGCGAGGTCGGCGTCGCCGACGCGCACCGAGGTGGCGCCGCCGTCGAGCCGCAGTTCGTCGATGCGGGCGAGGGCCACGAGGTGGCTGCGGTGGATGCGGACGAAGCCCCGGTCCGCCCAGCGTTCCTCCAGGGTGGAGAGGGGGATGCGGACGAGGTGGCTGCCCCGGTCGGTGTGGAGACGGGCGTAGTCGCCGTGGGCCTCGACGTAGGCGATGTCGTCGACGGGGACGAAGCGGGTGACGCCGCCGAGTTCGACGGGGACCTGTTCGGGGGCCGCCGGGGCGGGCGCGGCGGTGGCGTGGACCAGCTCGTGGACGCGGCGGACGGCTTCGGCCAGGCGTTCGCGGCGCACCGGCTTGAGGACGTAGTCGACGGCCTTCAGGTCGAAGGCCTGGAGGGCGAAGCCCTCGTGGGCGGTGACGAAGACGACGAGCGGGGGGCGGGCGAAGCCGGCGAGCAGCCGGGCCACGTCGAGCCCGGTGAGACCGGGCATGTGGATGTCGAGGAAGACGACGTCGACGGCGTCCTCGCCGTCGGGTCCCGCCTCCAGGGCGCGGCCGATCCTGCGCAGCGCCGCCGTCGCGTCCCCGGCGCCCTCGGCGGTGCGGACGCGCGGGTCGGCGCGCAGCAGGTAGAGCAGTTCCCCGAGGGCGGGCTCCTCGTCGTCCACGGCCAGTACGCGCAGCATGCGGCGGAGTCTAGGCCGTGCCCTCCGGGTCGAGGAGGCCGAGTTCGGCGGTGAGGGCGTCGGCGAGGGCGTCGGGATCGGGGACGGCCTCCCCGTCGGCGACGAGGCCGACGTGGACCTGCCCGCCGTACGGGGACATGGCGACGGCGAGGGACTGGCCCCGGGCGAGCGGGGCCATGGGGAAGAGCGCGCGCAGCGGGGCGCCGCCGAGGGAGAGCGCGGAGCGGGGCAGCGGCACCTGGGTGACCAGGAGGTCGAAGAGGAGGCGGGCCGCGCCGGAGGCGAGGGGGGCGCCGAAGCGGTGGGCGAGCGGGGGGAGCCGGTCGGCGAGGAGGGCGACGGCGCCGGCGCCCCGGGAGGGTCCCGCCGCCTTGTTGCGGTCCATGGCGCGGCGGACGGCGGCGAGCCGGGCGGCCGGGTCGGGTTCGGTGACGGGCAGGTCGAGGAGATAGCCGGAGAGGCTGTTGCCGGCGCCGGACGGGACGCCGGGGCGGCGGCGGGAGACGGGGACGAGGGCCCGGGGGTCGGCTCCGGGCAGCGGCAGGCCGCGCTCGTCGAACCAGCGGCGCAGGGCCCCGGCGACGACGGCGAGGAGGACGTCGTTCGCGGTGCCGCCGGTGGCGCGGCGGACGCGGTGGACGCGGTCCAGGGGCAGGGTCGCGGTCGCGATCCGGCGGGTCCCGCTGGGGTGGGCGGCGAGGACGGCGGTGGGGCGCCCGTCGAGGCGGCTGGCGCGGACGACGGAGGCGCCGACCTCGACGGCCCGGCCGAGGTCGCCGAGGCGGTCCCGGGCGAGGCCGAGGAGGTGGCCGGGTCCGGGGAGCCGGGAGCGCGGGGGCGCGGGGCGGGGGCGGCGCGCGGGACGGCGGGCGGCGGCGACCTCGTCGAAGATGCCGGCGCCGATGGCGACGGCCCGCATGCCGTCGGCGAGGGCGTGGTGGAGTTTGACGAGGACGGCGAAGGAGCCGTCGGGGGCGCCGCCGAGCAGGTACATCTCCCAGGGCGGCAGGCCCCGTTCGACGGGGCGTTCCATGAGTTCGGCGACGAGCCGGGTGGTCTCGGCGGGGAAGTCGGCGCCGGGGAGGGTGATCTCGCGGACGTGGCGGCGCACGTCGAAGTCCGGGTCGGGGCTCCAGGCGGCGCCGCCGACGGGCAGCAGGACGTCGCGGACGCGCATCCGGAGCCGGGGGACGGCGGCGGCGCGGCGGGCGAGCAGTTCCAGGACGTCGGCCGGTCCCCCGCCGGGGACGGCGGGTACGGGGCCGAAGTGGGCGAGGGCGCCGAGGTGCAGGGGGTGGGCTGCGGATTCCAGGTGCCAGAAGGCCAGGTCCAGCGGAGCCAGTAGCTCGGTGGTCACGGGTGTCCTCACGTCCTGCGTGCGCGGAGTGGCGGGAGACCGCAGTCAACCGCCGCGGTCCGTCACGGTCAAGCATGATCGGACGACGCTGCGTGAGCGGTCTCACCGGTCCGTGTCGTCGTCTCCGGCCCCGGGGTCCTCCACCAGGAACTCGCACCACACGCACTTGCCGCCGCCCCGCGGTTCCACGCCCCACGCGTCGGAGAGCTGGTCGACCAGGAGCAGTCCCCGGCCGGACACGCCCGCCTCGCCCGCCTCGCGCCGCCGGGGCAGGGCGCTGGACCGGTCCTCGACCTCCACCCTCAGCCGCCGTACGGGCCCGGGGAGGACCCGCAGGGTCACGATCGTCCCGCCGTCGGTGTGCATGAGCGCGTTGGTCATCAGCTCGTCGGCGGCCAGTTCGATCTCGTCCGCGCGCTCCCCCGCGCCCCAGGCCCGGACGGCGGCCCTGATCATGTGCCGGGCCGAGCTGAGCGCCTCCGGATCGCTCTGGGCGACGTGCTGCTGGAACCGGCCGGCCCCGGGGGCGTGCGTGGCGTGCCGGCGCAGCAGCAGGATCGCGACGTCGTCCTCGCCGCCGCGCTCCGCCACCACCTCGCACAGGTGGTCCGCCAGCTCCTGGAGGTCGGCGGGGCCGCGCCGGACGAGGGAGGAGAGCCACTGGAGGCCTTCGTCGAGGTCGGCGCCCGGTTTCTCCACGAGCCCGTCGGTGTAGAGCATCAGGGTCTGTCCGGGGTCCAGTTCCAGGGCGGTCACGGGGTAGTCGAGGCGGCCGAACTCGGCGGAGAGCCCGAGCGGCAGCCCGCCCTCCACCGGCAGCCTGCGGCACCTGCCGTCGGCCTCCCTGAGCAGGGGGTCGACGTGGCCGGCGCGGACGAGCTGGACGACCCCGGTGCCGGGGTCGACCTCCGCGTACGTGCAGGTGGCGAAGCGGTCGGTGTCGAGTTCGTGCAGGAAGACGGAGGCCCGCGCCATCACCGTGGCCGGGGGGTGGCCCTCGGTGGCGTAGGCGCGCAGCACGATGCGCAGCTGGCCCATGACGGCCGCCGCGTGGGTGTCGTGGCCCTGCACGTCGCCGATGACGGCGCCGACCCGTCCGCCGGGCAGCGCGATGACGTCGTACCAGTCGCCGCCGACGTCCCGGCCGAGCCGGGCGGAGCGGTAGCGGACGGCCGTCCGGGCGCCGGGCACCTCGGGAATCCGGCGCGGCAGCATGGCCTGCTGGAGCCCTTCGGCGAGGTCGTGCTCCTGTTCGTAGAGCATGGCCCGCTGGAGGCTCTGGGCGATGCTGCTGCCGAGGGCGACGAGCAGGGTCCGCTCGTCCTCGCTGAAGCCGGTCCTGTCGCTGTAGAGGAGTCCGAGGGCTCCGATCGGCCGGGCCTGGGCGATGAGCGGCAGGTAGGCGGCGGCGGTGACGCCGAGTCCGCTGATGTGGGGCCAGAGGACCGGGAAGGACTCGGAGAAGTCGCGGGCCGAGTCGATGAACCGGGGCCGCAGGGTGCGGATCACCTCGCTCATCGGGTACGGCTCGTCCACCCGGGTGAAGCGGGTGCCCGGTACGAAGGCCCCCTCGGGGCCCTCGGCGACCAGGTGGATGCGGCCCGCCTCCAGGAGGCCCATGACGAGGCTGGCCGCGCCGAAGTGTTCGAGGGCCTGGGAGTCGTTGAGGAGGTCGATGACGTCCTGCACGGTCCGGGCGTGGGCGAGGGCGGCGGTGGTGCCCTCCACGACGTCGGCCCGTTTGCGGCGCCCCTCGTCCAGGCCGAGCCGTGCGGCGGGTTCGGTGAGTTCGTGGGTGGCGTCGCGCAGGACGCCGAGGATGCGCACGGGGCGGCCGGTGGCGTCGCGCAGGACGATCCCCTGGGTGTGGGTCCACTGGTGGGCGCCGTCGCGGCGGCGGATGCGGAAGTACGCGCCGTACTGGTCGCTGCCGTCCTTGAGGGCCTGCGTCACCAGGGTGTCGAGGCGGATGCCCTCGTCCGGCAGGACCCGCGGGGCCAGGGACTCGGGGTGCCCGTCGTACTCCTCGCGGTCCATGTCGAAGACGGCGAGGGCCGCGTCGTCCATGGTCATCGTCCCGGTGGTCAGGTCCCAGTCGAAGCCGCCCATCCGGAAGGCGGAGCCGTACGCGGAGAGGATCGGGGCCTCCTGCGGGGCGGGGCGGACCGGGTTTCCCGCCGCCCGTTCCCGGTCGTCCGCGTTCACGGGGCCGCTCCGGGCGCGGTCCCGTTCGTACGTGCCATGGGGGTCCGCTTCATCCCTCGAAGGTATCGGGCTGGTCCGGCACCGGCCCGGGCGGGAGGACCTCCCCGGGCGGCGGTTCTTCCTCCGGCGGGGCGGGCGGCTCGGCGAACGGGTCGGGGAAGGGCTCGGACGAGGGGTCGGGGTACGGTTCCGCGTCCGGGTCGGGGACGGGGGTCACGTCCCCGGGGCCGGACGGGTCGGGGGCCGGGGCGGACTCCGTCGGGAGGCCGGGGTCCGGGATTCCCGTGTCCGGCGGGTCCGGGGGCGTGGGGACGGAGTCCGGCGGGGTGCTGCGGCCGGGGGCGCTGGGGTCGGGGGTGGCCGTGCCGTCCAGGACGCAGGCGTCCGGGTCGCAGGCCGGTTTCACGGCGGGTTCGCGGTCCTCCGCGCCGTCGCTGCCGGTCCGCCGCTCGATCCAGGTGCGGTCGGTGGCGTTCACGATGACCAGGCCGGGAAGGGCCGCGCCGGCCGGACGGACGGTGATCACGCGGTCGGGGTCGAAGCCGTCCCAGGGGTCGCCCGTGTGGACGCCGCTCCTGTCCGGGGCCGGGGCGCGGAGGGGGTTGCCGCAGGCGCAGCGGACGCGGGGGGCGCCGTACCGGTCGACGAGGACCGCCGTGCCGCTCTGCAGGACCGCCTGGAAGGCGTCGGCCCGGCCGTCGCGGTAGCCGTGGCCGGTGACGCGGACGTCCTCGCGCAGGGTGACGGGGGTGAGGCCGCGCAGCCAGGCGGCGACCCCGGTCTCGGGGACGCCGGCGGCCCCGGCGAAGGCCTTCGTCTTCTTCCGGTCCCCGGCGAGGAGGGCGATCTGCCGTTCGACGTCACAGCTCCCGATCGCGCGGGTGCCGCCGTAGAGGCCGGGGGTGGAGCCGGTGACCTCGCGGGGCCCTCCGGTACCGTCCGCGTCCCGGTTCCCCGTGGGGGCCGACGGGCGGACGGTGTTCCGGACGGTGGAGGCGGTGAAGGGGTCGGGCCCCCCGGTGGCGAACGGCTGGAGCAGGACGTCCCGGGCGGGGGCCGCGGCGGCCCGGCCCGCTCCGCCGGCGCCGGTCTCCCCGAAGGAGCAGCCGGCGAGCAGCAGGGCCGAGGCGAGCGCCGCGGCGGCGGCGAGGCGGGCCCCCTCGCGGGGAGCGGTGGCGGTTCGCCGCGTCCGGCGGAGGGGTGGAGGCACCTGGTTTCTCCCGACTTTCTCTCCTGCGGGCCCGGGGCCCGGTTTACGGCTCGATCGAGTTCCCCGGGCCGTACGTGTTCTCTCCCGCGGGCCCGGGGCCGGTTCCGGCCAGTCCTTCATGTCTGTCGCAAGGTGCGGGCGCCCGCAAGCGGGGAGGGGCCGACCGGGGCATCCGCCGGGGCCGCTCCCTTGAACGCGCCCGGGGAACGTCCTACGCTCGTGTCATGGATTGAACACGTTCAACCAGGGGCGTGCGACGGCCGTGCCACCGGCCCTCGCGGGGCGGTCGCGACGACCGGCGCGTTCCGTGTGCCCCCGACGGGACGCGTGTTCCCCGGTCCTCCCGCTCCCCCGGGCCCCGGCCGGGGGAGCCTCCGGGGCGGCCGGCCCGCCCCGTCCGGCCCGGACGGCCGGGAGCCCCGGGACCCCCGGGACCCCCGGCACCCCCGGTTTCGCCGTCCGCGCCCCGCCCGCCCGGCGGTGGCCCCACACTGGCGGCACCGGTTCCGTCCCCCGCCCCCGTCCCGTCCCCCGCCCCGCCCCGTCCCGTCCCGCCCCTCGCGAACGGAGTTCCCGGCATGACCCGCCTCCTGAAGGACCTCTCCCGGCCCGCCCGCCCGGACCTCACCTACCGCGAGACCGGCGCCACCCGCACCCCGGAGGCCCTCCCCGACGCCTACCGCCACCTGCGGTACAGCACGGTCGTCGGCCACGGCCGGGCCGCCTTCGAGACGGCGGGCGCCGCCGTCACCACCTGGCGGATGCACCGCCGCTCCGGGGCGGAGGTCACCGCGGACGCCGACCGCGCGGCTCCCGGCGTCCGCGTGGAGGTCTCGCTGGGCGCCGGCCGCTTCCGGGTCACCGCCCCCTGCTCGGTGATCTGGACGGCGTACGAGGAGAACCGCACCGGGTTCGCCTACGGCACCCTCACCGGGCACCCGGCGCGCGGCGAGGAGGCCTTCGTGGTGGAGCTCGAACCCGGCGGCGCCGTCCGGTTCACCGTCACCGCCTTCAGCCGTCCCGCCCTCTGGTACGCCCGGCTCGCCGGGCCCCTGCTCCCCCGGCTCCAGCGCGCGTACGCCCGCCGCCTCGGCCGGACCCTCCGGCGGCTCGTCAGGACGTGACCCCTGGCCGATACTGGGGACGGTGGAGTGGTTCACGGCACCCGATCTCTGGCCGGCCCGGATCGCCTTCCAGCGCGGCCTGGCCGTCCTGTACTGCGTGGCGTTCCTGTCGGCCGCCCTCCAGTTCCGGGCGCTCATCGGGGAGCGCGGCATGCTCCCGGTGCCGGAGCACCTGCGCCGGACCCGGCCGCGCGACACGCCCTCGCTCTTCCGCCTGCGCTATTCCGACCGCCTGTTCGCCACCGTCTCCTGGACCGGTGCCGCGCTGGCCCTGGCGGTGGCGGCGGGCGCGGGGGACGCCGTGCCCCTGCCGGTCTCGATGCTCCTGTGGCTGGTGCTGTGGGCGCTGTACCTGTCGATCGTGAACGTCGGCCAGACCTGGTACGCCTTCGGCTGGGAGTCGCTGCTCCTGGAGGCCGGGTTCCTGGCCGTCTTCCTCGGCAACGACGACACCGGCCCGCCCGTCCTGGTGCTCCTCCTGCTGCGCTGGCTGCTCTTCCGGGTGGAGTTCGGAGCCGGGCTCATCAAGATCCGCGGCGACCGCTGCTGGCGGGACCTGACCTGTCTCTGCCACCACCACGAGACCCAGCCGATGCCCGGCCCGCTGAGCTGGTTCTTCCACCACCTCCCCCGGCCGCTGCACAAGGCGGAGGCGGCCGCCAACCACGTCGTCCAGCTCGTGGTGCCGTTCTTCCTGTTCGCCCCGCAGCCGGTCGCGACGGTCGCGGCCGGGCTGATGGTGGTGACCCAGCTGTGGCTGGTCCTCTCGGGGAACTTCGCCTGGCTGAACTGGCTCACCGTCGTGCTCGCCCTCTCCGCCGTGGACGCCTCCCCGCTCACCGGCGACCGCCCGATGCCCGGCCCGCCGCTCTGGTACGCGGTCCTGGTCGTCGCGGTGACCGTCCTCGTCCTGGTCCGCAGCCACCGCCCGGTGCGCAACCTGCTCTCCCGGAACCAGGCGATGAACCGCTCGTACGACCCGTTCCACCTGGTCAACAGCTACGGCGCGTTCGGCACGGTCGGGCGGGTCCGGGACGAGATCGTGATCGAGGGCACCGACGACCCGGTGCCGCACCCGGGCAGCGTCTGGCGGGAGTACGGCTTCAAGGGCAAGCCGGGCGACCCGCGCCGGCTGCCGCGCCAGTTCGCGCCGTACCACCTGCGGCTCGACTGGCTGATGTGGTTCGCGGCGCTCTCCCCGGGGTACGCGCGCGCGTGGTTCGGCCCCTTCGTGGAGCGGCTGCTCGACGGCGACCCGGACACCCTGCGGCTGCTGGCCCGCAACCCGTTCCCGGACGCGCCGCCGGTCCACGTGCGGGCCCGGCTGTACCGGTACCGCTACACGACCTGGCGCGAACTGCGCGCCACCGGGGCCTGGTGGCACCGGACCCCGCTGCGGGAGTACCTGCCGCCGACCCGGCTGCGGAGACCGGCGGAGCCCTCCTGAGGCCCCGCGCCTCCCGGAGACCTCCCGCTCCCCCCGGCGCGCTCCCCCGGACGTGCCGGTGCCCCCGTCCGGACGTCCGGACGGGGGCACCGGGAGGCGCGTCGGGGTGCCGGCTCAGTCGATGCCCGGCAGGATGTGGGGCTCCGCGAGGTCCTCCTCGTAGCCCGCGAGCCGGATCGGGGCCGAGCGGGCCCAGACCTCCAGGCTCCCCAGCTCGCCCTTCCGGCGCTGCCGGTCGGTGGGTTCGGCCGGTCGCGGTTCCTGCTTGGTCAGTTCGGGTGTCACCGCGCACTCCTTCGTGTCGCGTACCTGTAGGACAAGTGCCGTGCGGTCGCGGTGGCGCCGTTCGCCGGACGGGTCCGCGGCCTTGGTGGCAGGCCGGTCCCGGGAAGGCCGTGAGGAAGTTGTGTCTCCTCGGTGGCCGACCGTGAACATCAGAGTAACCAAATGAGCGCGCATGCGCTCTACCGGGCTCACAAGTGTGACGCGAACGGGTGACGCAAGCCGAAAGAGCGCCCCACCCGGCCGGTGGGACGCTCTTGCCGGAACCGGGAACGCGGGTTACCAGTTGGCCGGGGCGTAGTCCTTGAGGAACACCCCGTACAGGTCCTCGCCCGCCTCGCCCCGCACGACCGGGTCGTAGACCCGCGCCGCGCCGTCGACCAGGTCGAGGGGGGCGTGGAAACCGGCCTCGGCGAGGCGCAGCTTGTCGAAGTGCGGTCGCTCGTCGGTGATCCAGCCGGTGTCGACGGAGGTCATGAGGATGCCGTCGGTCTCGAACATCTCCTGGCCGCTGGTCCGCGTCACCATGTTCATCGCGGCCTTCGCCGCGTTGGTGTTCGGGTGCCCGGCGCCCTTGTAGCCGCGGCTGAAAACACCTTCCATGGCGGAGACGTTCACGACGTAGGCGCGCCCGCTGGACGCCTTGCGCGCGGCCTCGGCCATCACCGGGCGCAACTTGCTGATCAGGATGAACGGCGCCGTGTAGTTGCACAGCTGCGTCTCCAGCAGCTCCACCGGGGAGATCTGCTCGATGCTCTGCACCCACGTGTTGGTCTCGACGACGTCCGGCAGGAGGCCGCCCGCGTCGATGGCGGTGCCGTCGAGGTGCCGGGCGATGCTGGCGTTGCCCGCGACCAGGGCGAGGTCCGCGACCTTCTGCGCCTCCAGGCCGCTCGTGCCGGCGGGCAGCGCGGCGAGACCGTCCACCGCGCCCGAGTTGAAGGCGCCGATGACGTGGTGGGCGGGCAGCTCCCCGGCGGGCAGCGGGGCCGCCTCGCCCTCGACCAGGGCGGCGTACGCGGAGGGCAGGCGCCGCACGGTCTGCGTCGCGTTGTTGATGAGGATGTCCAGCGGCCCGGCCTCGGCCGTCCGGTCGGCGAGGGCCACCACCTGGGCCGGGTCCCGCAGGTCGATGCCGACGACCTCCAGGCGGTCCATCCAGTCCGCGGAGTCCTCCATCGCCTTGAAGCGGCGGATGGCGTCCTTGGGGAAGCGGGTGGTGACGGTGGTGTGGGCGCCGTCGCGCAGCAGCCGCAGCGCGATGTACATGCCGATCTTGGCCCGGCCGCCGGTGAGCAGCGCGCGCTTGCCGGTGAGGTCGGCGCGGGCGTCCCGCTTGGCCCGGTTCTCGGCGGCGCACTTCTGGCAGAGCTGGTGGTAGAAGTAGTCGACCTCGACGAACCGCGTCTTGCAGACGTAGCAGGAGCGGGGGCGCTGGAGTATCCCCGCGATCCTGCCCTCCTCGGTGGCCGGGGTGGGCAGGAGACCCTCGGTCTCGTCGTCGATGCGCTGCGCGGAGCCGGTGGCCGTGGCCTCGGTGACCGCCCGGTCGTTGGCGGTCTTGGCGGCCCGGCGCTCCTGGCGGCGGCGCTGCTTCACCGTCCGGTAGATCCCGGCGGTGGCGCGCCGGACGAGGATCGCGTCCGGGTGGTCGACCTCCAGCTTGTCGAGCTCTTCGAGGACGCCGAGGCAGACGGCCAGGCGCTCGGGGTCGATGCCCGGCCCGTAGTCCTGGGTTTCTTCGGTCACCGTCATGGCCTTCGGGTTCCTCGTTCGCTCGTACGTCGCCGCTCGCGGGCTTCGGAAAGGGCAACTTTACGGAGCGGGGGGCCGCCCCTCCAAACCCGTTCGGGGAGCGTGGTCGAAGACACAGTCCCCGCAGAGCCCGCCGCCGGGGCAGCGGTAGTAAAGACAGCAGCTGGCGCGGCGCAGCCGGGGTCCCCGGACCGTGCCGGCGAGGTCGGGGTGGTCGAGGAGGCCGGCGACCAGTGCGGCGGCCCGGCCGGCGGCGTCGGGCCGGCCGTGGGCGCGGGCCCAGCGGGTCAGTTCGCGCAGGGCCCCGGCGAGGGCGGAGCCGGCGTTGCCCCAGAGGAGCCGGGGCGCCGTCCGGCCGTCCCGGCGCAGGGCCGCGTGGAGCGGGACGAGGTGGGCCTCCTGCACGGCCTCGCGGAGGTCGGCCACGGTGGCCGGACGGGTCGAGGAACCGGCCCACCACAGGTCGTCGGGCGAGGTCAGCGCCCCGTCCCAGAACAGCGCGGCGGGGTCCAGGTCCGGAAAGCGGCCGTACAGCGCGGCGGGACCGAGGGCGGTGGACCAGAGCCGGGCGGCGAGCCCCAGATGGGCGACGGAGGCGCCGACGCGCCGTTCGGGAGCGCCGAGCCGGGCGGCGACCCGGTCCACGCGCGCCGTGAGGGGGCCGTCCTCCCCCGCGTACAGCCGGGCGAGCGGGCGGTGTGCCCCGCCGCTCTCCGGCGGCGCGGTCCGCAGGACGAAGAACCCGCCCACCGATCCGCTCTCGACGAGATCCATCCGGCCCCCCTCGGTCCTGCCACGCCGTCCTGCGCTCCCGGGCCTCGGCCGCCCGGGACGGGCCCGGTCGCGGGCCGGCGCCCACGGTAGCGCTCCGGACGGACGCGCCGGGGACCGCGTCGCACCGGCCCCGGCCCGTGCGGACGCCGCTTCCCCTCCGCGCGCGGTCCCGGCGCCGTCGCCTTCGGCCGCGCCGCGACCGCCGCCTCGCTTCCCCTCCGCGCGGGCCGGGCGCCCGACGGACCGGCCGGGCCGCCGGGGCCGGCCGCGAGGGCGCGCGGGCCGGGCGAGGGTGCGCCCGGAGCCGGCGCGCATGGGGAGGGCCGCCCTCCGCGCGATGGCCCCGGCCGAGGCCATCGCCGGCGTCTCCGAAGCGCTGCCCCCGCGTGGGCCGGGCGCCGGGACCGGGTGCCCGTGAGGGCGCGCGGGCCGGGTGCCCTCCGCCCGCGTGGGCCGGGCGTCGTGGCCGGGTGCCCTCCGCGCGTGGGCCGGGACGCCGTGGTGGCCGTGAGAGCGCGGTACGGCGCGCGACGGGCCGGGTGGGGGGATGGTGGAAGGCATGAGCCCCCTCGTCCTGTCCGTCGTCCTGGCCCTGGCCTCCGCGGTCGCCTACGCGGCCGCGGCGATCGTGCAGGAACGGGTCGCGGCCTCCGCGGGCCCGCCGTCGCGCCGCCCGGCCTGGTGGGGTTCCGTGCTGCTCAACGGCGTCGGGGCGGCCCTGCACGTCGCCGCCCTCGCGTACGGGCCGCTCAGTCTGGTCCAGCCGCTGGGCGCCCTCACCCTCGTGTGCGCGCTGCCCATGGCGGCCCTCTTCACCGGCCGCCGGGCCGGGCGGCGGACCTGGCGGGGCGCCCTCGTGACCACGGCGGGCCTCGCGGGCCTGCTGAGCCTCACGAGCGGCGCCGGGGCGCGGTCCCCCGGGGAGGGCCAGCGGTGGCTGCTCGCGGGGGCCGCGCTCGGCACGGTGGGCCTCCTCCTCGCGGCCGCCCGCCTGACGGGGCGGGCGGTGCCGCGCGGCGTCGCCCTGGCCGCGGCGGCGGGCGTCTCCTTCGGCGTGGCATCGGTCTTCACCAAGGCGGTGGCCGGGGCGTGGACGCCGGGGGCACCGTTCGCCGAGTGGGCGTCCCTGGCGGCGCTCTCGGGGTTCGCCGTGGGCGGGCTGCTGCTCTCCCAGGCGTCCTACCGGGGCGCGGGGCTCGCCGCCCCGCTCGCCACGCTCACGGTGGTCGACCCGGTGGTCGCCGCGGCGGTGGGCGTGGCCCTGTTCGGCGAGGGCTTCCGCCACGGCGCGGCGGGCACGGCGGGCGCGCTGGTCTGCGGCGGGGTCACCGCGTACGGGCTCGTCCTGCTCACCCTCGGCCGGGCGGCCCCCGCCCCGGGGCCGGAACCGGGACGGGCGGCGTCCCCGGCGGCGGGGCCGGCCGCCGGGGACGGGGATGCCGGGGCCGCCGGGGACGGAGGCGGAGGCAGGGGCGGAGCCGGGGCCGCCGGGGTCAGAGGGAGACGCCCCGCGCCCTGAGATAGGCCAGGGGGTCGATGTCGGAGCCGTACCCGGGGCCCGTCCTGATCTCGAAGTGGAGGTGCGGTCCCGAACTGTTGCCGGTCGACCCCGAGCGCGCGATGCGCTGGCCGGCGTGCACCCGCTGGCCCTCGCGGACGGAGAGGGCGGAGAGGTGCGCGTACTGGCTGTACCGGCCGTCGTCGTGACGGAGGACGACCTGGTAGCCGTACGCCCCGCCCCATCCGGCGGAGACGACCCGGCCGCCGGCCACCGCCTTGACCGAGGTGCCGGTGGGGACGGGGAAGTCGACGCCGGTGTGGTAACCGCTGGACCAGGAGGAACCGGGCTTGCCGTAGCGGGTTCCGATGCCGGACGAGACGGGGGCGGAGTAACGGACCTCCGGTGCGGCGGCGGGACGCGGCTTGGCCGCCGGACGCGGTGCGGCGACGGGTTTGGCGGCGGGCTTGGGAACGGGTTTGGCGGCCGGGCGGGGCTTGGCGGCGGGCTTGGGAACCGGTCTGACGGCCGGTCCGGAGGCCGGTTTGGCGACGGGCCGGGCGGAGGGCTTGACGCCGGGTCCGGCCGCCGGTCTCGTCACGGGGGGCGCGGTGACGGACCGGGGGGCGGGGGACTTGGGCGGCACCGCCCGGGGCGGGGCCTTCCTCACGGGCGGCACGGCCTCGGGGGCCCTCGGCGCGGCGGCCTTGCCGGCCTCCCCGGACTTCCTGGGCGCGGCGATGCGCAGGGTCAGGCGCTGGCCGGGGTGGATGAGGTCGGGGTCGTCGCCGACGACGGAGCGGTTCTTCTCGTACAGGCTCTTCCAGCCGCCCCGGACGTGCTCCTCGCCGGCGATCTTCGACAGGGAGTCGCCGGGCGTCACCGTGTACATCTCGCGCACGGTGGGGACGGCGGTGGGTCCGGCGTTCCGCGCCGGCCGTTCCGGTAAGGCGCGCTGTCCCGGCAGGGACGTCGTGCTCATCCGGTTCCCGCCGGACGGCTTCCCCGCCGGGGCGGACCGGGGGGCGACGCCGGACGGCCCGCCGCCGGCGGCGAGACCCGCGCGGGAGCCGCAGGACGGCCACGCGCCGGGGCCCTGCCCCTTCAGGACGCGCTCGGCGATCACGATCTGCTGGTCCCTGGAGGCGAGGTCGGCACGCGGCGCGTAGTGCGTGCCGCCGTACTCCTCCCAGGTGGACTGGCTGAACTGGAGGCCGCCGAAGTAGCCGTTCCCGGTGTTGACGTGCCAGTGGGAGGAGGACTCGCAGGAGGCGACCTTCTCCCAGACGTCGAGCGAGGCCGCCTGCGCCGTGCCCGCGCCGATCAGCGGCAGCGCCATGCCGGCGCCTCCCGCCGTGACGGTGAGCGAGGCGCGGTTGATGCGGCTCGGCTGGTGGCGGCGGTGACGTCCGCGTACGGCCATGGGGCCCCCCTTGAACACAGCAACGGCCATTCAAGTTAGGGGCGGAACACGCTCCGTGACAAGGGTTTCACGCGATCCGGACCTTCTTCCGTCATGTCCGCGTTGACGTCCGCCCTCCGCCGGCCGGCCCCGGCTGGGGCTGGGGCTCCGGTTCGGGCACGGGACCGCCGGGCTGCGGAACGGGGGCGGGACCGGGCTCCGGCGGCACCGGGACCGGACTGGGGTCCGGCGGGGGCACGGGGTTCGGTACGGGCGGCGGGATGGGCGACGGGGGCACGGGGTCGGGATACGGCTGGGTCATCACGGGCCTCTCGCTCGTCGGGGTCGTCGCTTTCCAGGGTGACGCGACAGGGCCTCCGGCGCCTGTCGGCCGGGGGCCGGGCCGGACCTCGGGCCGGTCTCCGGGCCGGTCCCCGGCGGTGGGCGGACCGGCCCGGCCGTCATGCCGGAGCCCCCTTCGGACCGGCCCCCCGCGGGCGGGGCCCCGTGGGTCAGCCCCGGGCGGGCACGGCGTGCGGGGAGCGGACCGTGTCGCTGCCGGGGACGGGCGCGGACGCGTCGGTGCCCAGTTCCACGATGCGGTTCCCGGCGTCGACGTGCACGACGCGCGGCACGAACGTCCGCGCCTCCGCGTCCTCGACCTGCGCGTAGCTGATGAGGATCACGAGGTCACCGGGGTGCACGAGGTGGGCGGCGGCGCCGTTGATGCCGATCACGCCCGAACCCCGCTCGCCCTCGATGACGTACGTCTCCAGACGGGCGCCGTTGTCGATGTCGACGATGTGCACCAGCTCCCCGGGAAGCAGGTCGGCCGCCTCCATGAGGTCGGCGTCGACGGTGACCGACCCGACGTAGTGCAGGTCCGCCTGGGTGACGGTGGCGCGATGGATCTTGGACTTGAACAGAGTGCGCAGCACGGTGAACTCCTCTGAGACGGCTCCCTGCCTGCTTCGTGCGGGTCAAGGGCGGCCTCGACTGTACACCGGGACGCGCCGGACGGTGCTTGTGAGGAACATCGCGCCGGTCAGCCGAGACCGCTTCCCACCTGGGCTTTCCCTTGCCTCAGGCACCTGTTGGGCCGATCGTCCCGGAACGCGCGTACGGGATTCGGCGGCCGTTGTCAGCGCGACCGTCCAAGAGGGCGTCGATCATCCGGGAGCCGGCCACGAGCAGACCGTCACCGTCCGGGCACCGGCGCGGCCGCGCCGGTCATCCCCGGCCCGGCCGCTTCGCTGACGGCCGTACTTGATCAGCGGAAACTCCTTGCCCGGCGGATCGGCGAACTCCTGGAGGCCCGTCCCTTTCCAGAGCCCTGGCCTCGATCCCGGGATCGGCCCGGCTCCTGCCCCGGACAGCCCCCCGGTCCAGCGCCGGGGCCACGTGTCCGGCAGCCGCCACCACGGCCTCGATGAGCGGTTCCGTGCGGCTTTCCCTCAGCCAGGCGAGGCCCGCCGTTGACGGGGGCAGGTCCGTGACCTCGACGTAGCGGATGCCGGGTCGCGGGAAGAGGTCACGCGCGGCGGCCGGCAGGAAGCACATGCCCTTGCCCTGGGCCACGAGGTGCAGAAGGCCCTCCAGGTCCGAGGCGACGGGTCCGTAGCGGACCGGGGTGCCGTCGGGTCGCGGGTCGACGGCCCAGAAGTCCCACCAGAGCCGTGGCACCTGCGGCGGGACGTCGATCACGGGGTGGCGCGTCAGCTCGGCGAGGGTGATCCGGTCGCGGTCCACGAGCGGGTCGCTCGCGGGGAGGCAGGCCAACCGTGGTTCCGTGGCCAGGTGTTGCACCTCCACTCCGGGCGGGACCGGTGGGCGGAGGAAGGCAACGTCGATGTCATGGCGGAACAGGGCGTCGAAGTGGTCGGCGAAGTGGAGGCTGCGCACGTCGACCTGGACCAGCGGGTGCCGTTCGCGGAGCAGACGCAGCACGGCGTGCGTATAGGGCATCGCCGCTTCCGCGCCGATGGTGCCGACGACGAGCCGTCCGGAGAGCCTGCGCGCCTGGGTCGAGGCGCTGTGGCTCAGCCGGTCCATGGCCGCCACCACGCCGCGCGCGTCCGCCAACAGCACCCGGCCCTGCGGGGTGAGCATCACGGCTCGGCTCGAACGGTCGAACAGCCGCACCCCGAGGCGTCTTTCCAGGTCTCTGATCTGCTGGCTCAGCGCCGACTGCGTGATGAACAGCCGGGCGGCGGCGCGCGAGAAGTGGAGTTCCTCCGCGAGGGCGACGAACAGCCGGAGCTGATGGGCGCTCGGCGTCCGCGGGTCGGGGCCCGCCGGTGCGGCGTCTCCAGCGGCCGTTTCGCCAGTAACCATGATGAATCCCTTATCGATCGTCTTTCATGTCGCATGGCCACAAGTGATGACACGAACAGAGTGCGGGTGGAAGGCTCGGCTCTCAAGCGACGTCCCGTGACAACTCCTCGGTTCCGCAGGGCCGTCCGACCATCGCTTTCTCGACAACGGGGGCCGAAACATGTCTGTGAGACGAGCGGTGGCGATGCTCGCCGCCCTCCTGGCCGTGCTGTTCGGCGCCGGCGTCGTTCAGGCGTCGACGCCGCAGGCCGGCACGGCCTCCCGCGTGGTGCGGAGCGCGCCGCCCACGGCCGAGGCCGCACCCTCCGCGGCCCGGGCGTCGTGCACCGCTCGCGACGTCAGCCACTACGACGCGTACACGGGGCGCACCTGGACGCGTGACTGGGTGTGCGGCAATCGTGCCGGCGCCCCGTTGTACGGCTGCGGCAGCTTCATCGCCGCGTGCTCGGTGATCGGCTGGATCGACACGTCGACGAGCTGGTTCGTGTGCTGGGCAAGCGGCGCCGCGCACAGCGGCGGCAACAACATCTGGTACTACACCATGGGTGACCGCGTCGCTCCCGGTCGCGAGGGCCATCACGGGTGGGGCTTCATACCCGCCGTCGACGTGTGGACGTCGACCGATCCCTGGCCCGGCATGACGGAGTGCAACATCCCGTAACCCGCCGGGAGTCGTCCGCCCGGCCCGCTCCGGTGGAGCCCCCCGTGTCCCGCCGGGGGCTCCGTGCCACGGTCCCGCCCCCCCGTCCGCCGCCCCTTTCCGAGACCCGGGCAAGCCCGCTCTCCCACCAAGCGAGGACCTCTCACGCCATGTTCCGCTTCGTCAGGCACTCCCACACCACCGCTCGCCGTACGCCTCGGCGCCTGCTCGCCGCGACCGCGGCCCTCCTCTCCCTCTCCTTCACCGGCGCGGCGCTCCCGCACTCCGTCGCGACCGCGACGGAACCGGCGGGTGACTCCGTGCCGGTCACGCCCGCGAGCCTCCAGGTGCCCGCGGGGGTCACGGCGGGCGTGGCCGTGTACGACCGGCAGACCGGGACGTTCACCGAACAGCTCGCCCCGGCCGCCACGTTCCGGTCCGCGTCGGTCGTCAAGCTCCTGATCGCCCTCGACTTCCTGTGGAACCGCAGCCCCGACACCATCCCGGCCGCCGACCGCACGCGGCTGGACGTCATGCTCCGCAGCAGTCAGGACGCCGCCGCCAGCCACTACTGGTCGACCTACGGCGGGCCGGCGATCGTCGAGCGCATGGTCACTCGGCTCGGGCTCGCCGACACCACTCCCCCACCGGCGGCCTACGAGGGGTACTGGGGCTACACGGCCATGTCGGCCCGCGACACCGTGAAGACCTACCGGCACATCCTGGAGTCCGCCCCCGCGCCGGTTCGTGACTTCATCATGGAGCGTCTGCGCCAGTCGACCCGGTGCGCGTCGGACTCCTTCGACCAGCATTTCGGCATCGCCGCCGCGTTCGACCGCCCGTGGGCCGTGAAACAGGGCTGGTCGGGGAAGTACGCGAAGGGGAACTGCGGCCCCGTGAGCACCACTGCGGCCGGTGGCACCGACGCCTCGGCCCCCGCGCCCGTCGGCGCGGATGACGCCGGCGTCGACCTGAGCCGACCGGCGCTGCACACGACCGGCACCGTCGGAGCCGGTGACCGTTCGATCGTGGCCGTCCTCACACTGCACCAGGACGGGACGTCGTACGGAAAGGCGTACACCGACCTCGGCCGGCTGACCCGTTCCCTGAACGTTCCCGGCGGAACGGCGCCGAAGGGGAAGTGGTACGGGACGTGGGGTCAGGACGTCGCCGTCCGGACGGAACCGGTCGTCGGGGACAACCTGCTGACCCGGCTCCCGGCCGGCGTGGAGGTGCTGGTGGGCTGCCAGAAGAAGGGGCAGCTCGTCTCCGTCCCGCCGTACACCAACGACTGGTGGGCGTATCTGCCGCAGTACGGGGGCTACGTCACCCACATCTACATCAGCCATCCGGACAATCAGTTGCCGGACGTACCGCTGTGCACGAGTCAGAAGTGAACCCGGGGATTCCCGGAGAGGGAGTGACGATGTCGCGTACCTGGCGTTCCACCCTCGGTGTGGTCGGTGCCCTCCTGTGGGTGCTGGTGTCCGCCTTCGCGGCGGGCCCGGCCCGGGCGGCGGGTCCGGACGGGCCTCACGGGGGTGGCGGCCACACCATGGTCATGCCGCCGGCGCCCCGGGGCGAGGGGACGTCCCCGCGTGCCGCGGCGGCCGCATCACCGACGGTCTCGCCCTGGGCGGACTACGTGCACACGACGTCGGGCAGCCCCGTCACGTGCGCGTCGGGGAATCTCTGCACGGGGGTCTGGGACCCGGTGGTGGGCAAGTACAAGGTCTTCTTCCTCTATCGGTGCCAGCAGTACTCCCTGTCCCACTGGAACGGCGTGGGCCAGGTGGTGAACAACCAGGTCGGCGCCGCCGCGTTCTTCTACGGCCAGAACGGCCAGGTGCTGGACGTCGTCCTGCCGGAGCCCACGCCCTTCACGTACGACTGGACGCCCGTGTGGTCCATCCGGAACTGCTGAACGGCGCGCGTCGACACCGTCCGGGAACCGGACGGCTCCGCCCGGTGGTCGTGGTCGCCTTCGGCGGCCCCGGTCACCGGGCGGCCTGCGTGACCGCCCGGGACGGACCGGTCCGGGCCAGCGGCGGGGCGGTCCGGCTCCGGCCATGATCTGGAGGCGTAGTGCGACGTCCTCACCTTCGGGGTGTCCGGACCGGGAGGGCGCGATGCGGGGGGACGCCCACCGCCTCCTTCGAAAGTCGCGCCCGGCACTGGGAGCCGCTCGTGATAGGGGCTTGTGCCCGTCCACTCCGCCACACCGGTGATGGGGATGGCACTGCCAAGGGCGTTCGAGGCGAAGGAGTGCCGGAAGCCCAGGTCCTCGCCGGCAACAGCCGGCGTCCGCTCCACGTGGGCGCGAGACGGAATGGCGACCGTTCCCCGAACGCATTCGGGTTTCCGGACCCCCTTCACCGGGTCGTCCGCCATGGTCCCCCGGCATACGCGTCCCGCGGGATCGTCTTCAGGACCCGGAGGATGTTCACCTGGTCACCCCGGCCGGCCCCGTCCTTCTCCATCCCGCCCGGAAACCGCTCCACCACCATCGGGGTGACGGCGTCGCGGAGGGCGCCCGCCCGGGACGATCGCAGGCGCCGGCCGTACCGAGGGAGGCGAGCGCGGCGCCGAGGCGGCGGCCGGCCTCGTCGGCCACGGGCGTCATGGCGTCGACGCCCGTGAGCGTGACCATGACGGCGCGGTCGGCGGCCTGTACGACCACCTCGTCGCCCTCGGCCCGGACCACGACGTTGCACGGCAGCAGCAGGCCGATCGAACGGTCCGCGTCCAGGGCCCGGCGGGCCAGTGGCGGGTTGCAGGCGCCGAGGACCAGGCAGGGCTCCATGTCGTGGTCGAGCCCGGCCTTGAGGGTGGCCCGCACGTCGATCTCGGTCAGGACGCCGAAGCCCTGATCGGCGAGGGCGCGGCGGACCGGCTTCCACGGTCCCCTCGAAGGTTCCCGTCGGCTTCACGGTCCGGCCGTACGGCATGCCGCTGTCTTCCTTCGCGATGTCGGCACTGTCGGGGCGCCCGCTCCGGAGCGGTGGGACCCCACGGTCCGGAATATACCCCCGGGGGTAATACTATTGGCGTGGAAAACATACCCCGGGGGGTAATGCGCACCGAAGGGGGTGAGCCCGTGCTCTTCGTCGGCACCATCGAGCCGGAGGGCGGCGGCGATGGTCGAGGACCCGGCTCGGCACCCGCGACGCGGCCGCCGGCTGTGTGACGACCTCCTCGCGGTCCCGCCCCTCCTCGGCCGTCCGGATCGCTCCGGCGATCCGCCCCTGCGCCCCGCCCGGACGGTTCAGGTCCGCCTTCGGCTCCGCTTCCGCCGGATCGAGCCCCACCGCCACTCCTCACCCCGTACCCCCGGGAGTAACGCACTCCGCCTCCCGGGGGACACCCCGGAAAGAAAAGGACGACACCTGCCATGTCCGCGCCCGCGACCCTCGACACCGGCGAAGCCCGCGCCCGCCTGCACGAACTGACCGTCATTGACGTCCGCACCCCCGGCGAGTACGCCGGCGGTCACCTCCCCGGCGCCCTGAACGTTCCCCTGGACCAGCTCCGGAGGGCGCTGCCCGACATCCGCGACGCCGCCGGCCGCGGCGACGTCCTGGTCGTCTGCGCGTCCGGCGCCCGGTCCGAGGACGCCTGCCGCGTCCTCGCCGGGCACGGCGTCGACACCGCCACCCTCGCCGGCGGCACCGGCGCCTGGGCCGCCGACGGCCACGACCTGCACCGCCCCCGGGGGGCGGCCCGTACCGTCTGGGGCATGGAACGCCAGGTCCGCCTCACCGCGGGCACCGTCGTGCTCCTCGGCCTCCTGCTCGGCGTCCTCGTCCACCCGGCCTTCCAGCTCCTCTCGGCCGGCATCGCCGCCGGGCTGGTCCTCTCCGCCCTCACCAATACTTGCGGCATGGCCGCCGTGCTCGGCAGGCTCCCCCACAACCGCCCCCGCCCCGCCGATCTGGAAGCGACTCTCGCGGCCCTGCGGGCCCGCTGACACGAGGACCGCACCCCGTGCCTCCGTGCGGACCGCCCGCCCGGCCGCGCACCCCGAGGTCCTCCGCGGCGAAGGAGAGGGCGGCGGCCCGCGGCGGCAGATCCAGGGGGTGCCCCGGCCGCGGGTTCTCCCGTCCCCGGCGTTCACGCGCGTGCGTGCCCGCCCTCGGGGTCAGCGGCCGGGCGAACCGCCGGCCGCCACGCGCCGGACCCCGTGGACGGCGGCCCCGAGGGCCAGGACCGCGGCGCCCCCGGCCACCGAGGACGCAGGGAGCGCGAAGGCCAGGACGAGGCAGCCGGCCAGCCCGGCGGCGGGGACGACGCGCGCCGGCCGGCCCTCGCCCGGGGTGAGGGTCCAGGCGGAGGCGTTGGCGACGGCGTAGTACACGAGGACGCAGAAGGAGGAGAAGCCGATCGCCCCGCGCACGTCGGCCGTCGCCGCGACCACCGCCGCCACGGCACCGACGGCGAGTTCGGCACGGTGCGGCACCCCGGACCTCGGGTGCACCGCGGCCAGGACGTGCGGCAGGTGGCGGTCGCGGGCCATGGCCAGCGTGGTGCGGGAGACCCCGAGGATCAGGGCGAGCAGGGAACCGAGCGCGGCGACGGCCGCGGCGACGCGGACGAGCAGGACGAGCGGATCGGCGCCCGCGGCCCGCGCGGCGTCCGCCAGCGGCGCGGTCGCCCCGGCCAGCCCGTCCGGGCCCAGCACCGTCAGGGCCGAGACCGCGACGAGGACGTAGACGACCAGGGCGATGCCCAGCGCGATCGGGATCGCCCGCGGGATCGTACGGGCCGGATCGCGGACCTCCTCGCCGAGGGTGGCGATGCGCGCGTACCCGGCGAAGGCGAAGAACAGGAGGCCCGCCGCCCGGAGCACCCCGCCGGCGGTGGTGTCGGAACCGGCGTCCAGCCGGGCCGCGTCCGCCGCGCCGGAGGTGAGGGCGGCGACCACCACGGCGGCGAGGACCGCCAGGACGACGGCCACGACGACCCTGGTCAGCAGGGCGGACTTGCGCACCCCGGCGTAGTTCACCGCCGTCAGCGCCACCACGGCGGCGACCGCGACCGCGTGCGCCCGGCCGGGCCACGCGTACGAGCCGACGGTGAGCGCCATCGCCGCGCAGGAGGCCGTCTTGCCGACGACGAACGCCCAGCCGGCCAGATGCCCCCAGAACTCCCCGAGCCGTTCGCGGCCGTAGACGTACGTGCCGCCCGACGCCGGGTAACGGGCCGCGAGCCGCGCGGAGGAGGTCGCGTTGCAGTGGGCGACGACGACGGCGAGCGCGAGACCGATCAGCAGTCCGGAGCCGGCCTCGCGGGCGGCCGGGGCCAGGGAGGCGAAGATCCCGGCGCCGATCATGGACCCCAGGCCGATCACGACGGCGTCGGGCACACCGAGCGTCCGCCGCAACGCTCCCGGGGTACCGCCGGTGGACGACGACGTGCCCATGGACGCGTTCCTCAGAGCTCGAAATGTGTGCGGGCGGTGAAGGGCGCGGTGGTGCGGCCGGAGCCGACGGCGGCTCCGCGCGCGTTCCGGGCGCCCGTCGTGGTGGTCGTCATGGCGCGGTCAGCCCTCCCGCCTCTTCGCGTCGATGTCGGCGACGAGGTTCTCGACGAGGCCCTTGATCTCGTCGCGGATGGGGCGGACGGCTTCGACGCCCTGGCCGGCCGGGTCGTCCAGCCGCCAGTCGAGGTAGGTCCTGCCGGGGAAGTACGGGCAGGCGTCGCCGCAGCCCATGGTGATGACGTAGTCGGACGCCCGGACGGCCTCGGGGGTGAGGACCTTGGGCCGCCGGCCGGAGATGTCGATGCCGAGTTCGGCCATGGCGGCGACGGCGGCCGGGTTGACCCGGTCGCCGGGCAGGGAGCCGGCGGAGCGGACCTCCACGCGGTCGCCCGCCAGGTGGTGGAGGAATCCGGCGGCCATCTGGGAACGTCCGGCGTTGTGGACGCAGACGAACAGCACGGAGGCGCGTGGGGACTCGGGCATCGGTTCTTCTTTCGGAACGGACGGGCATCACCCCGGACTGACATCACCCTTCACTGATGTGACAGTATCAGTCCATGCTGACGTCAGTCGACACTGAGCTGTTGAAGGTCCTCGCCGACCCGCTGCGGCTCCGGATCGTGACCCTGCTCGCCCACGAGACCCTGTGCACCACCCATCTGGTCGAGGAGACCGGGGCCAGACAGACCAACCTCTCCAACCACCTCAAGGTGCTGCGGGAGGCCGGCGTGGTGGAGACGGAGCCGTGCGGCCGGTTCACGTACTACCGGCTGAAGCCCGAGGTCCTCGACGCGCTCGCCGGCCGGTTCGCCGGACTCGCCGCCACCGCCCGCGCCCATGCCGACTCCAAGAGGTCCTGTTGAACCCCACCGCCCCCGCGACCACCCCACCGGAGGCGTCCGTGGTCGCGAAGCTGTCGACGCTCGACCGCTTCCTCGCCGTCTGGATCCTCCTCGCCATGGCGCTCGGCCTGGGCCTGGGGCGCCTGGTCCCCGGTCTGGACGACGCGCTCGCGAAGGTCGAGATCGGCGGCGTCTCCCTGCCGATCGCCGCCGGGCTCCTGATCATGATGTACCCGGTCCTCGCCAAGGTCCGTTACGACCGGCTCGACGCCGTGACCGGCGACAAGAAGCTCATGGTCTCGTCGCTGGTCATCAACTGGGTCCTGGGCCCCGCGGTGATGTTCGCGCTCGCCTGGACCTTCCTGCCGGACCTGCCCGAGTACCGCACCGGCCTGATCGTCGTGGGACTGGCCCGCTGCATCGCCATGGTGATCATCTGGAACGACCTGGCCTGCGGCGACCGCGAGGCGGCAGCCGTCCTCGTCGCCCTGAACTCGGTGTTCCAGGTCCTGACCTTCGGCCTGCTCGGCTGGTTCTACCTCGACGTCCTCCCCCACTGGCTCGGCCTGGGCAAGGGCGAGACCCTCGACATCTCCACGGGGAAGATCGCGCTCAACGTCGTCGTCTTCCTCGGCGTCCCCCTGCTGGCCGGCTTCCTGACCCGCCGCGTCGGCGAGGAGAGGATGGGCCGCGAGTCGTACGAGCGGCGGTTCCTGCCGAAGATCGGCCCCTGGGCCCTGTACGGCCTGCTGTTCACGATCGTCGTCCTCTTCGCCCTGCAGGGAAGGACGATCACCTCCCGGCCGCTCGACGTCGCCCGGATCGCGCTGCCGCTGCTCGTCTACTTCGCGGTGATGTGGTTCGGCACCTTCGCGCTCGGCAAGGCCGTCGGCCTGGCCTACGACCGCACCGCGACCCTCGCGTTCACGGCCGCCGGCAACAACTTCGAACTCGCCATCGCCGTCGCCATCGCCACCTTCGGCGTCACCTCCGGCCAGGCGCTCTCCGGCGTCGTCGGTCCCCTCATCGAGGTCCCCGTCCTCGTCGCCCTGGTCCACGTCTCGCTCGCCCGGCGCAAGAGGTTCGCCTCCGGCCGGCCATGAGCCCGAAGGCCCTTCCGCCGAACGGTGCCCCGCCCCCGGAGGGCGGGGCACCGCCGTACGCCCCTCTCCCCCGGCGGCCCCATGCCACCGCGGCCGGGCGAGACCCATCCGGACGCCGCCCACGTCGCCGACCGCGACCCGGGGCACGCCCGCTTCACCGCACGGTGCTGCTGCGGCGTTCGACGAGGGCGACGTCCCGCCAGACACCGCGGTGACGGCCGATGCGCTCGCGGATGCCGACGACCCGGAACCCGGCCCGTTCGTGGAGGGCGAGACTGGCCGCGTTCTCGGGGAAGATCCCGGACTGGACGGTCCAGATCCCGGCCGCCTCGGTGGAGTCGACGAGCGCCTTCAGCAGGGCGGAGGCGACACCCCGGCCCCGGGCGTCGGGGTGGACGTAGACGGAGTGCTCGACGACGCCCGCGTACGCGCACCGGTCGGAGACCCGGGCGGCGGCGATCCAGCCGAGGACCCGGCCGGTCCCGTCGACGGCCGCGAAGCGGTGCCCGGGCAGCCTGGCCGCGTCGAACCCCTCCCAGGACGGCGCGGTCGTCTCGAAGGTGGCGTTGCCCTCGTCGATGCCGGCCTGGTAGATCGCGATGACCTCGCCGGCGTGGTCGGCGGTCAGCGGGACCACCCGCACGGAGCCGGTCATGCGCCGGAGGCCTTGGTGAGCAGCTGCCCCATGGCGGCGAGGACGGCCGGTTCGACACGGTAGTAGACCCAGGTGCCGCGCCGCTCGGAGGAGAGCAGCCCGGCCTCCTTCAGCTTCTTCAGGTGGTGGGAGACGGTGGGCTGGGAGACGCCGACGTCGGAGATGTCGCACACGCACGCCTCGCCGCCCTCGTGCGAGGCGACGGCGGAGAACAGCCGCAGCCGTACCGGGTCGCCCAGCGCCTTGAACATCTTCGCCGCGGGCTCGGCCTCCTCCGCGGTCAGCGGCCGCTCGTTCAGGGGCGGGCAGCACGGCTCGACGGCGGACTGGAGCAGCGGCAGCGCCTTCGTGTTCGACATACGCCTATGTTGACACATGTCAAAGCAGGCCCCCGGGGGTCGGCGGTCTCGCGGCCGTCCGAAGGGGGGCGCGCCGGGCGGGGCGGGACGACCCGGCCGACCGAAGCCCCCGTGAACGACCATTTGGATTCGACAGGTGTCTATGTTGACGCCTATCGATACAGATGCCATGCTGGACGTACAAGAGATCGACAGATGTCGAAACACAAGGGGAATCGTCATGAACGCCACCGTCACCGAGCAGCCGCCCGTCGTGGTCATCGGGGCCGGCCCCGCCGGTCTGGCCGCAGCCGCCCACCTCGTCGACCGCGGCATCGAGCCCCTGGTCCTGGAGGCCGGGGCGCGGGCCGGTGCGGCGGTGCGCGAGTGGGCGCACGTGCGGCTCTTCTCCACCTGGGGCGAACTCACCGACCCCGTCGCCGAGAAGCTCCTGGCCCCCACCGGCTGGACGAAGCCCGACACGAAGACGTACCCGTCCGGCGGCGACTGGGCCGAGCGGTACCTGCGGCCGCTCGCCGACGCCCTCGGCGACAAGGTGCGCCTCGGCGCCCGGGTCACCGGTGTCTCCCGCGCGGGCCGCGACCGGACCGTCGACGCCGGCCGCGAGGCACAGCCCTTCACCGTCCACGTCACCCACGCCGACGGACACGAGGAGAAGATCCTCGCCCGCGCCGTCATCGACGCCTCCGGCACCTGGACGATCCCGGGCCCGGCCGGCGGCGACGGCCTGCCCGCCCTCGGCGAGCGCGCGGCCGCCGACCGCGTCTCCTACCGCGTCCCCGACCTGAACGACCCCGCCACCCGCGCCCGTTACGCCGGGAGGCGGACCGCCGTCATCGGCTCCGGCGCCTCGGCCTTCACCGCCCTCGCCGCCCTCGCCGAACTCGCGAAGTCCGAGGACGGGGCCGGCACGCACGCCACGTGGGTCCTGCGGCGCGGGCTCTCCGGCTCCACCTTCGGCGGCGGCACCGCGGACCGGCTCCCCGCGCGCGGCGCCCTCGGCCTGGCCGCCAAGGCCGCCGTCGACGAGGGGTACGCCGACGCCGTCACCGGCTTCCGTACGGAGGCGATCGAACGCGCCGGTGACCGGCTCGTCCTGGTCGCCGAGGACGGCCGCCGCCTCGACCCGGTCGACGAGGTCGTCGTCCTGACCGGCTTCCGCCCCGACCTGTCCTTCCTCGGCGAGCTCCGTCTCGGCCTGGACGAGCGCCTCCAGGCACCCCTCGCCCTCGCCCCGCTCATCGACCCGAACCAGCACTCCTGCGGCACCGTCTACCCGCACGGCGTCAACGAGCTCTCCCATCCCGAGGAGGGCGTCTACCTGGTCGGCATGAAGTCCTACGGCCGCGCGCCCACGTTCCTGGCCCTCACCGGCTACGAGCAGGTCCGTTCCGTCGTGGCCGCCCTCGCCGGCGACCGCGAGGCGGCCGAGCGCGTCGAACTCGTCCTGCCCGAGACCGGGGTGTGCGGCGGCGCCGGCCTCTTCGACGAGCAGACCGCCGACACGGCGGGAGACGGGGGCGGTTGCCACGCTCCGGCTCCGCAGCCGGTCCCGCTCGACACCACCGCCTCAGCGCCCTCCTGCTGTTCGTGACCGCTCCCGCCTCCCGCACGGGCGGGCCGCGACCGGGGCGGGGCCACCGTCCCGGTCGGCTCACCGGGGACCGCGTCCGAGTCGTCCGCCAGGTTCTCGCCGGCCGGGCCGGCGTCCTTCACGACCGTCCGGTCCCGGCTCTCGGCGAGCACGACCGCCTTCACGTGGCCGGCCCCCGCCGGAGCCGAAGCGGAGCCCCGCCCGCGGGCGCATCGGATCGTGCGGGTGACCAGCTCCGGCACAACCAGGACCACGGGGTCGCTCGACTGCGCCACCCCTCCCAGGAACGCCTCCGTCGTCCGGCGCGGATTCGACACCCGTTACGGAAACCACGGGCCCCGTTCGGTGCTCAGGAGAAAGCCCCCGGGGGCTATTCGTACCAATCGTCCTCCGGTTCGGATTCCCGTACGAACCAGAGGTCGAGGGTGTACCGCTCAGTCGTGGGGCACTGTTTCCGCGCTGCTCCGATCCGTTCCGCGTCCCCTCGCTCCTCGCCGACGCTCCGGAGGCAGGTGTTGTAGTAGGCGGCCGTGGCCTCTCGCCCGCTCCATGCCGCGTGTCCGTCGTAGACGCCGGGCCGGGGCAGGTCCATCACGCCTGCCGGTCCGAAGGTGAGTTGGTTGATGACGAGTTGGCCCGTTTCCGATTCCAGAGAGACAGGAATCGTGCCCTCGACGTCTTCCGGGGGCCTCTGGGGGGTGTCCCAGATCCTGATGGTGACCTGTACTTCGATGTCGGGTTGGCTGGCCTGCAGGTAGAGGTGATAGCCGTTTCCGGCGACCACCTGAGTCAATGACCGCTGCAACGACTCGTCGTCCCCGAGGAAGGCGTCCGAGTCGTATACCTCCACGAGCCCGTAGTCCGTCCGGGCGTTGGTGCTGTACTCGGTGATGAGAGGCACGAGGGCTCCGTCACTGCTCAGGAAGTGATTCTCACGTGGAACGCGTCCTCGCCGAAGACGCGGTTCAGGACGAACCCACCGTTGGGGCGGCGACCGCCCGCCTCGTTGCCGGTTCCCTCGACGAGCCGGGCGGAGGCCGGGCCGCCCGGGACGGCGACACCTTCCTTCGCCAAGACGAAGGGGCACTGAGCGTTTTCGGCGTTGCCTCTCCGGGGTGCGGACGGCCGCGACGATGACCACCACGCGGTGGGGGCTGCGGGCAATCGCCAATGGCCGTCGCTCAGTTGGCCTCGCCTTCACTCGGGCGATTCGATCACGACGAGCCCGATCCGGATCCGTGACGGCTCCGTACCACGGTCGGGAGCGCGCACCGGGCCGCGCGGCGGCGCCGGACGGCGAGTCGTCCCGTCGGGCACCGCAGCGTGCGACTGGACAGGTCGGCCGACGACGGGTGCACAAGCACGCGAAGCTCCTGGCGGCTGCGGGCGATCCTGGTCGAGAACCCGTCCACAAGGGGCTTCGCCGTTCCACCGGTCCGCCCCACACCCGGCCGGCACCGTCAGTCCGGAAAAGGCTCACGGGACGGACTCCCCTACTGTGCGGGGCGGGATTCTTCCTCCGACCGCAGGAACGCCAGAACAGCCTTCGCGAACCCCATCGGTTCGGATGTGTGGATCAAGTGCCCGGCCGGAATGGTGACGACTCGCCCGCGAGGAACACGACGGGCCAACTCGACGATGCCGTCCTGGGATACGTGACTGCGTGGCCCGCCGGCCACGACAAGGGTCTCGGCGGTGATCCCGCTGAGGCACTGCAGCCATTCCGCATCCGGCGTGTCGACTTGCCGCCTGATGGCCAACACCATTTCCCAGTCGAACGTCAGCTTCCCGTCCGGCCTGGTCGGAGTGGTCTTTTCCCGAGGACGTGGGATCGGAACGTCCTCCAGGACGAGCCGGTCCACACGCTGCGGACATTCCCCGGCAAGCAGATAGGCAACGATCCCGCCCACCGAGTGCCCCACCAGATCCACCCGGTCAAGTGACAGTGCATCCAGAAAGCCGAGCACGTCGTCCCGCATGAGTTGCAGCGAGTACTCCCCTGGCCAATCACTTCGGCCGTGACCGCGAAGATCGAGAGCATAGACACGCCGACTGCGGGCGAAGACAGGTGTCACGACGTCCCAGTCCGTGGCATCCTCGCCCAGCGCGTGCAACAGGACGAGCGGCGGAGCGTCCGGCGGCCCCGAGACCTGATAGGCCAGCCGGACGCCCCCGACGTGAATCGCATGTTGATCAGCCATGCCGGGAAAATATCGAGGCGCCCGCACCGCGGAAGCACCGTTCGCCGACAGCCGAACCGACCTCTGTCGGCAGCGGCGAAAAAAATCCTGAATTTGTGACGACTGTCGCGCTCCGACTCATAAAGGTTTTACCGCAGTGGTGAATTCCGCGCTGCTGAAACCGGATACCGAGCCGTTGGACGTCCGTGCGTGAGCCGTTTTCATCCTGTGCTGGAGGGTGAAAGAGGTTCACTGACGGACGTGACGTTCGCCGACCGTCTTGGGTGGGTGCCGACCCGGACGAATCCGATTCGGGTCTAGGTCCGGAAGGCCTCCCGGAGGAGTTCGCCGAACCTGACGGGGTGTGTGGTCAGGCCGGTGTGCCCGCCGGGAAAGTGCCGGAGTTCCGTGCCGAGACGCTCGGCCAGGAAAGCGGCCGGACGGTAGGGCAGTTCACCGCGTGAGTCCTCGCCACCGGCGAGTACGAGCCGGTCCGACAGTTCTTCCAGCCGTTGGACGTCCGGGGTGTAGGACATGAAGCCGGGCACGATGCGCCCGAGGAAGTAGGGCAGGTTGGCCATCGTCCGCTCGGCCCGGGCCGCTGCCTGCGGCGGAAGGTCGATTCCGGCCTTCGGCTCGGTGGTGTCGCCGCCTCTCTTCAGACCCGCGGCGAACACGGCCATCGCCGGCATGAGCCCCTCCGCGTGGAGCGTTGCCTGTACGCGCGCGACGAGCGCGCGATGTTCGGAGGCGTCCGGAAGGACCTCCACGACCGGCGGTTCGTGCGCCACGAGGCGTTCGACGTGTTCGGGATGGGCCGTGAGCAGGTGCAGGGCGGTGATCGCGCCAGAGCTGGAACCGAAAACACGCGCGGGCTCACCGGGTGACAGCAGTTCCAGTATCCGGAAGGCGTCGTCGGCGTGCTCTGCCACTCGCTGTTCGGCCTCGGGGTCGTCCAGGGTGCTTCGGGACATGCCGCGCGGGTCATAGGTCGCGACGGTGCATTCGGGAGCCAGGTCGTCGGCGATGCCGTCGAAGGAGGCCGCGTCGCCCGCTCCTCCGGGGATCAGCAGCAGGAGCGGGCCCCGGCCGCGCACTTCGTAGTGCAGGGTCGCGCCGTTCACGCGCAGGCTGCCGATGGTCGGGGCGGTCATGCGGAGTCTCCTTCTCGGGGCAGGGGCCAGTGCTCCAGCAGGGTGTGGAGGGCGTCGAGGGCGCGGTCCCAGGACTGTTGCGGCGAACGCTCGTGCGCGAATCCGCCCGCGGCCTCCAGGGCGACGAAGCCGTGGAACGTGCCGCGCAGCAACCGGACCGCGTCGGTCAGGTCGGGCTCGGCGAGTCCGTAGCCGCGCAGCACGCCGTAGGTCAACTCGACCGCGCGCCGTGGTCCGGGCGCTTTTGCGGCCAGTTCAGGGGCGATCCGGATCGGGGCCTGCGTCGCCGCGTAGCGGCCGGGATGCGCGTGGGCGTACTCCCGCCAGGCGTTGGCAAACGCGACCAGCGCGCCCTTGCCCGCCCGTCCGGAGGTCGCCTCCGCGATACGAACGGTCTTCTCGTCCGCCGCCAGCAGCGCGATCCGTCCGCGCAGATCCTCCAGGCCGCGGACGTGCGTGTAGAGACTGGCGTCCTTCACGCCGAGCCGCCGCGCCACCTGTGACATGGTCACTCGGTCGAGCCCGACCTCATCCGCCAGCTCGGCGCCCGCGATCGTCACCCGTTCCGCCGTCAGCCCCGCCCGCGCCATTCGCCCTCCCCATGATCCTAGGGGCCCTAGTTTTTACCTAGGACCCCTAGGAACGCAAGCAGGAGAAGGCTCACGCCGGTCGTGCGGTTGCGGATGGCCCCCGTCCTGGCTGCTGAACCGTTCCCCCCCCTTGGCCTGCAGGGGTGGTTGTGCAGGTCGGCGGGGTGGTGTGACGAGGCGGGGGGCTCCTGGTCGTCGCGGTGGTGTTCTCCACGCACCGCGCTTCGCCCGAGGAACCTCGCCTGGTCCCGTGCCGTGCCGTGCACGGCGTCCCCCCATGAGCCGGTCGGGCACGTCTCCTGGCTCATCCATGCCCGAAGGTGTGGACGTGGCGCACGGTGGCGCAAGCCGGGCTGCTTCCACCAGGTACTGCTCGCGCCGGCGCACCTGCGGAAGAACGGGACGTCGCCCCGGCTCGCGGCCGGCTTCGGGATCTCCACCGCGACCGCCTGGCGGTACGTGGACGAGACCCCCGAGGTCGTGGCCTCCTGGGCACCCGGCCCGCACGAGACACTCGCCGGCCCGGGCGAAGGAGACCTCGTCATCGTCGACGGCACGCCGATCCCCATCGACCGCGTCGCCGTGGACCGGCCGCACCACTCCCCGAAGCACCGCGAGCACGGCATGAACATCCAGGTCGCAGCCCGCCCCGACGGCACCCCGCCGCGGTTCTCCCGTACGACACCGGGCCGCACCCAGGACCTCACCGCGGCCCGCGCCCACAGCCGTCGTCCGGGCATGCCCGGCCCGGCAGCGGCCTCAGGTGCCGGGCCGGCACGGCGTACCGAGCTGCCGGCGGCTCCACCCCCGTCCCCTTCCCCGGCCGCCGCCCCAAGCGGTGGCAGCGCCGGCACGACAGCACCCACGCCAAGACCCGCTGTCCCGGCGAACAGACCGTGACCACCGCGAGCTCGGCCGTGAACCGGGTCTGTTCGGCACCGGCCCGCTCATCGGCTCCGGCCTGCCGTACCGGCTGCCGGGCGGCGCGACCGTGAGGCATGCCCCGGAGGAGTACGTCCGGGCCGCCGAGCGGCGGTTGGGCTACCGGCGCGTGTGCTCACCGGTTCTCGGCAAACGGGGGCTGTACGAGACCTCCGGGCACTGGGCACACCACAGTGACGACATGTTCCCCCACCCTCCGGCGTGCTCGGCGGGCCGGCCGCCGACCCGGCCGGGCACCGGGGGAGCAGTGGCCGCATGCCCGTGGTCCGTTCCCGGCCCGCACGCGGGAACGGGCCACGGGTGTCACGTGCGGGAAGCCCGCACGACCGGGGCCGGCCGTTCCGCGCCGCACCTCCACCCCCTTACCTGCGGCCCCTCCCCGGCGGGCCGACGGCTGCATCCCGGGCGAGGAGGCCGTCGGCGCGCCGGGTTCGGGTCCGCCGCTTCGCGCAGCGGTGCCCGTGGCGGAAGCGCAGTCAGTGGCCGGGAGCCTGGAGGAGCGGCCGGGGAGCCCGCACGACGAACGCGAGGGGATCACCTCGCGTTCGCGGTGGCGCCGGTCCGCGGATGCCGGTGATCCGCCGATCCGCCCCCGTCGCGGCCCGGACCGGATTCCGGCGCTTCGCCGTCAGCCCAGGGCGAGCGTCGCCCTGTGCGTGGCGGCCAGGGTGCCCGGGGTGATGCGCAGCTTCGCCGACGCACCGGTGGACAGCACCTGGACGGTGGTGTCCTTCGAGATGACCGCCGACACCGCCCGGTTCCAGGTGAGGTCGATGACCGCGCCGTCCCGCAGCGGGCCGGAGACGCACACCGTGGCCGTGGTCCCGGAGACCCGGATCATCACGGCGGCGGGAGCGCCGACCGTCACGTCGCCCACCGTGCCCGCGAACCAGAAGTTGACGCCGGTGAAGCCCAGCGACGGTACGGAGACGCCTTGCTGGTTGTCGGTATTGGCGAGGACGTCCAGCCAGCCGGGGTTCGCGGCGCGGGCCGAGGTCTGCGCGGCGGAGGCCCCGGGCATCAGGACGTGGGCGTAGCCGGCGGCGGTCGGGTCGGTGCCGTGGGCGAACCACAGGGTCAGGTACCGGCGGGTGATCGCGTCGGTGCTGCCGCCGGTGTTGATGTCGGACCAGGCGCCGGTGCGGGCCTCACGCAGTGCCCTGACGGGGGCGCCGCCGGGAAAGACGTAACCGCCGTGGCCTTCGATGTGCGCCCATCCGGCCGCTCCGAAGGCGGCGTTCCAGCCGAGGGTGCCGGGCTGCGCGGCACCGTCCACGGTGAGCGTCCGCGTACCGCTCCCGCCGAGGTTGCGGTTGTCGACGACCGACTCGACGCCGACTCCGTCGCGGCAGTGGATGCCGGCGCCGAGGCAGACGATCGCGTCGTCGAGGAAGAACCAGGACTTCTTCGCCCGGAGCGTGGAGGAGAGCCCCTTGAGGTACTGGCCGACCGCCGCGTAGGTGCCGTCGGTGGCGCCGCCGACCCAGCGCACGTCGGGCCGGGCCGCGCCCCAGGCGCCGCCCTCCCCGGCGGCGAGGGTCTTCTTCGACGCCGTGGTGCCGGGCAGCCGGTAGGGGTCGACGGTGGGCCAGAAGCCGTCGCCGTACTGGTCGTTGGCGAAGTCCTCGCCCCACCAGTAGAGCATTCCGGAGCCGCTGTGCCAGGCGCGCAGGTTCTCGCCGTTGCCGTTCTCGTAGAACGTGATGCGGTTCGAGGCCATGGAGACGTTCGCGGCCCAGCCGGGGCGGCGGTGAACCGCCCTGTCGATGCCGGGGAAGAGCCTGTGGCCGGTGGGCTCCGGCGTGGCCGCCGTGCCGCCGTCGTTCACGGCCTTGAGGCGGGCGAGCTGGGCCACGCCCAGGAGCGGGTCGCCGAGGACCGGGCTGACCGTGTCACGGGCGATCCAGCCCTTGACCATGCCCTCCCACCGGGTCCTCTCCGCGCTGGAGGCGCTCCGGGCCATCAGCGCGACGGCCGCGATGATGCCGTGGCCGCGCAGGTGGTCGTCCTGCCGGATCTTCTGTACGTCGCCCTTCTGCACGCCGCGGCTGGGTGCGCGGCCCGAGACGCTGTCCATGGCCAGGCCGTTGAAGAGGAAGGGTGCGTACGCCTTCTCCACCGAGTCGAGGACGATCTGGCGGGCCGGGTCGGTGATCTCCCAGCTCGTTCCCCTCAGCAGGGCGAAGAGGAGGGAGAGTCCGCCGAGCATGACCGCGCCGTAGGAGCCCGCGTACGGCACGTAGGTGTGCTGGATGAACGAGCCGTCCCTGAACAGGCCGTCGCCCGAGGTGACGTACGGGAAGACCGGCGAGAGCGCGTCCCGGGCGAGGGCGAGCTTGGCGGAGTTCTCGCCGACGACGCCGCGCAGGGCGATGACGCGGCACAGGTCGACGCGGTTGGCGCCGGTGGAGGTGCCCGTGTAGGAGGCGACGGCGCTGTCGGGCACGAAGTGGTCGACGGCGGCGACGTGGTCGGAGATCCGCGCGGCGCCGAGGTCTCCGTGGAGGTGCACGCAGATGTCGAGGAGTGCCTGCGGGATGCCTATCTGCCAGTTGTACCAGTTGCCGTAGCGGGCCCGGCCCGCGTGGTACGCCTCGTCGTGGAGCCGGTCGAGGCCCGCCAGGATCTCGGTCAGCAGGGTGGGGTCCCCGGTGAGTCCGGTGCCGGGCTGGACGTACGCCTCGGTGAGGGTGCGCAGCCGCTGGTAGCTCACGCCCAGGTTTCCCGAGTACGTGTAGGACTCGGGATCGGTGTCCGGTTCGGGGTCGGCGTAGGGCAGGTCGGGCCACAGCGATCCGGCGGTGGGTGCCATGGCCGAGCGCAGGGTGGCCGCGGTGGCGCCCAGGGCGGCGAGCTTGGTCCGGTACGGTTCGGCGCCGGCGTCGAAGCCCGAACCGAGGACGAGGTCACGCCACGTGGCGCGGAGGGCGTCGTACGCGCCGGCCGCGGCGGCGTCCGGGGCGGTGAGCGCGGTCAGCGGCGCGGTGGTCGCGGCGACCGCGAGTGCGCGCAGAAGGGCACGGCGGGACAGGAAGGTGGGGCCGGCGGCGGATGTGGAGGGCACGGGAGAGGTACCTCCGAAGGGAAGAGGGGATGCGTCGTCGTCTCCGGTGCGGGCCGGGCGTCGGGGGACGCCGGTCACGGAAAGGGCGCGCGGTGGTGAGTTTTTCGCACACCCGAACAGAAACCGTCAATACTTCGCTCATAAAAGCAAAGAATTGATCGTTCGCTCAGAACCATTCCTGTGAACGATTCCTCTCCCGGAAAGGGAGCGGGGAGGAATCCAGGAAGGGGGGCGGGGGCGGACCGGGAGGTCCGGGCCGTTCGCGGCCGCCGTCAGGTCCTCGTCCGGTCCCGGCACCGGGGGGCGAGGCGTCGCCCGCCCGGACGCGCCCGACCCCGGCGCGGGGCCGGGAGGAGCGGGGCCGGGAGGAGCGGGGCCGGGAGGAGCGGGGCCCGGCCGGCCGGAGGGCCGGTGACGCGCCGGAACCGCCGTGGGCGGGCGCGCGCGAGGAACGCGTTCACCACCGCTCCCCCTTCGGCGGAATGCCCCCGGCCGCGCCGCCGCCGGCGGCGCGGGCCGCTGCGGCCCGCGCGGACCGCCGCCCGAACCGCCTCCGTACCTGCCGGTCCCGGCGTCCGGGACGCGAGACCGTGGGGACGGCCCACCACCACTCTGTGAGGAGATCCCGTGCTCGAAGGCTTCGCCGAGGCGCTCGCGGACCGGGAGTACTATCTGCCGCTGCCCCGCGTGGCCGACCCCGGGCCGCGCTTCGTCCCCGGCGAGGTCCCGCCCGGCCTGCGCGGCTCCGAACAGGGCATCTGGACGGTCTGGCCCGGCCGGAGGACCGGGCCCGCCGGACAGGGCTGGAAGATCCACGTGTCGGCGCGGCTGGACCGGGCCCAGCACGTGCTCGACACGGTCGCCGGGATCTGTTTCTCCGAGGGCGTGCCGTTCAAGCACCTGAGTGCCCGGCTCTTCTTCCTGTTCCTCCATCACAAGCACGCCGCGCGGGCCCAGTCGGGCAAGTTCTGCGCCGTCTACCCACCGGACACGGCGACCGCCCGCCGGCTCCTCGAACGCCTGCGGGACGCGCTCGACGGGGAGGAGGGGCCGTACGTCCTCACCGACCGCCGCTTCCGCGACTCGCGGACGGTCCACTACCGCTACGGCTCCTTCGACGGTGCCCTCGGCCGGCTCCGGGCCGACGGCACCCGGGAGGTGATGGTCCGCGACGGCTCCGGCCGCGAGGTCGTGGACGCGCGGCTGCCCGCCTTCCACCTGCCCGAGGGGATCACGGACCCCTTCGCCGAACGGGAGGAGCGGCCGCACGCGGGCCCGATCCTGATCCGCGACTACGAGGTGACCCGCGCAATACGCCTGAGCAACGCCGGCGGCGCCTACCTGGCCCGCGACCGGCGGACCGGCCGCACCGTCTTCCTCAAGGAGGCCCGTGCCCACAACGGCCTGGTCTTCGACGGGACCGACGCGCGGCAGCGGCTGCGGCACGAGTACGACGTGCTGCGCGAGCTGCACGCGGCCGTCCCGGGGGTGGGCCCGGAGCCGCTGGACCACTTCACGGAGTGGGAGAACGACTTCCTCGTCACCGAACACGTCGCGGGGCAGCCGCTGGTGGGCTGGCTGAGCCGGTCCTCCCCGCTGGCCCGTGCCGACCGCACGGCCGAGTCCGTCGCCGCGTACTACGAGGCGTGCCGGCGGCTGCTGGCCGGACTGGACGCGGCGCTCGAACGGCTGCACGCCGCCGGTCACCGGTTCGGCGACCTCAGCCCGGGCAACGTCCTGGTCACGCCGTCGGGCGGGGTCCGGCTGGTGGACTTCGAGACGGCCTCGGCGCTGTCCGGGGCCCCGTCGGGGATGGGCACCCCGGGGTTCGCCCCGCCACCCGGCCTGCGCCGGACCGACACCGATCCGCTGCTGCAGGACCGGTACGGCACGGCGGCCGTCGCGCTCGCCTTCCTGGCGCCGTTCAACGAGATCGCCGAGCACGCGCCCGCCAACCTCGTACTGCTGCGCCACGACCTGGCGGACGTGGCCCCGCCGCAGGACCTGTGGCGGCGGGCGACCGCCTTCCACCCGGCGGAGGACCGGACGCGGGACCGGAACGGCCCCGGTCACCCGCCCTCCCCCGCCGAGGTGGACGCCGATCCGCGCGGCTGTCTCACCCGGCTGGCCGGGGAGGTGGCCGCGGGACTGCTCGCGACGGCCGACGCCGACCGGCCGGAGTGGGTCTTCCCGCCCTCGCCCGAGGCGTTCCGGACCAACAACGTGTGCCTGGCCTACGGCACGGCCGGGGTGGTGTACGCCCTGCGGCGCGCCGGGGTCGCGGTGCCGGAGGAGATCCGCGAACGGCTGCGCCACGACGCGCTGGCGCTGCACGGCACGCTGCCCCCCGGGCTGCTCGTCGGCTCGGCCGGCGTCGCCCGGGTGCTGGCCGACCTCGGCCGGCTGGACGAGGCCGCCGACCTGCTCCGGGACGCCGACGACCACCCCCTCACCGCGTCCTGCGGCACGCTGGCCGGCGGGCGGGCCGGGGTCGGCCTGAGCTGGCTCGCCCTGCACCGGCTGACCGGGGAGAGCGGCCACCTGGAGCGGGCCGTCGCGGCGGGGGAACGCCTGCTGCGCGCCCCCGACCTGCCGGCCACCCTCGGCGAACACGACGCCCGCGGCCTGCTGCACGGCCGTTCGGGGCCCGCCCTCTTCCTCCACCGCCTGGCCCTCGGCACCGGCGAGGCCCGTTTCCTGGAGGCGGGCCGCCTGCTGCTCCACCAGGAACTGGACCGGACCTTTCCGCTGGACGACGGCGCCCTGTCCCTCTCCGACAATGCGCGGCTCACCCGTGCCATGCCGTACCTGGCCACGGGCGCGGCCGGTCTCGCGGCGGTGCTCACCCACTACGTGGCCACCGCCCCGGACGAGCGCTGCGCCGCGGCGCTGCCGCGCCTGGTCGCGGGCATCCGGGTCTCCCGCGCCACGAAGGAGCCGGGCCTGTACCGGGGGCTGGCCGGACTGGCCTGGTTCCTGACCCGGCACGCCGAACTCACCGGCACGGAGGCCGCCCGCGAGGACGCCGTGCGCGCCGCGACCGGCCTGCTGAAGTACGCGGTCCCCCACCGGCGCGGTGTCCGCTTCCTCGGAGCGGGTTCGCAGCGGTTCACCGCCGACCTGTCCAGTGGCGGGGCCGGTGTCCTGCTGGTCCTGCACCGCCTGCTGACCGGCCCGCTCCTGCCGGGACCCGATGCGCGTCCCCGGCTCCCGGCAGCCGCCTGACGTCACGGGACGAAACGCCCCCAGAACCCCTCGGCACGGCGGCGGACACCTCCGTGCCGAGGTGCACAGTGAACCGACCGGTACGACCCCTACGAGAAAGAGGAGATCACCCATGGACCAGATCCTCGCGCTCCAGGCCCTGGAGACCGAGCAGGAGGCCGACGCCCTGTTCCCCTGCTTCAGCGTCGCCTGGAGCATCAGCGACATCTTCCCCGAGCCGATGTAACGAGCTGATGCCCGCGAGGGCCGGAACCGGTGGTCCCGCCACCGGCTCCGGCCCTCGTGTGCGTCCGCCCGGCGGCCGGTGGCCCGCCGGACAGCGGGCGGGGTGGCGCGGCCTGCCGGGCACCGGGCGGGGCGGCGCGGCCCGTCGTATCCGGCCGGGCCGGCGGGTGAGTCCTCGCCGGCACCGCCCCGGCACCGCGCCGGCAGCGTGGTGCCGGGGCGGCGGTGGAGGTGGAGCGGCCGGCGGCGGAGCCGGTCGGCTCAGCCGCCGCTCTTGCGCCTGAACGACCGCTGGCTCGCGGCCGGGCCGTGCGCCGCGCGCACCTTCGACGCGTCCGGGCCGGCGGCCACGTCGGCCGTGTCCGCCTGCGCACCGCGCTTGCGCGCCAGGGCTTCGCGGAACTTGCGCTTGAGGTCGTAGTTGCCGTCGCCGTCCGGCGTCAGCGGGGACGCCTCGGGGGTGGCCGGCTCCGAACCTTCCGTGGCTGTGGGCTCTTCGGTCATGGTGACCTCCTGGGTTCGGGGGGGGTGGGCAGGCACAGCTTGTCATGCCGGGCGCGGCGCGGGGCACCGACCACATCGCCCCGCCCCGTTCCGGCGGGTGTTCCCTCCACTGCCGGGGACGTTCCGCCCCCAGGGGTACGGAAAGGACTCCGTGCCGGGCCAGGCGTGTCGGTCCCGTGACGGACTGATCCCAGAGACCCACCCGGCCGGACCCCACGTCGCGGGCCTCTTCCCCTGAAACCACGCGGTGGTCCGAACGAAACCGCCCAGGCGAGTTCGCGGACTCCGCCGGCCTTCCCGACGAGGTGGCAGTCGTACGGGAGGGCGGCGTTCGGGCGGCACGAGTCCCTCAGGGCGTGGGCGAGCCTTTTCGGATCCGGGCGGCGGACTCCCGGATCCAGGCGGTGACCGACCGCTGGACGTCCGGAACGTCGCTCAGCAGGTGCTCGTGCGCCGGCCATTTCTCCAGTACGTGCTCCGCCGTTCGTACGGCGATCTCTCCGAGCCCGGCGCCCGTGGTGCCGAAACGGTGGTCGAGGCGGCGTTCAAGGCGAATGAAGGAAGCCGCGCTCACCGCTTCGAACCGCTTGCTGCCGCCCAGTTTGAGGCCGAGGTCCTCGACTTCGTCGGAGGGGGTGTAGGGGATGGTGGACACCAGGTCGTAGACGGGCGACAGGCTCGGGGTGATCTGGTCCCGGTAGATCAGTGACCAGTTCTTCAGGTGCGCGTCCCCGTTGCCGACGACGACGGAGAAGGCGATCCGCCGAACTGCCTCCCGCAGCGCTTCCACGTCATGGCCGCGGTAGGCGAAGGAGGCGACCGTCTCGAAGGAGGAGTTGTACTTGTCGATCGGGTAGACGTCCTTCACCTGGGCGAAGTCTTCGATGTGGACGCGCGCGCGGCCCGGTTGCGGAGAACGGTCGAACCGGCGCACCGCGTAGGCCCACTCCTCCTTGTTGGGCCACATGCGGTCGGGGATGCCGTCCAGCTCGTCCCGGTGCACCAACCTGACATCGGGCACGTCCAGGCCCACCTGCCCGGCGAGTGACATCATGGCGAATTCGTTGCACGGCACGTGTGGATGACGGTAGTCGGGGAACTTGACGAGCCAGTCCCCCAGTTCTCCGCCCACCGGCACCGTCAAACGGTCACCCCGGGCCAGCAGGGAGAACTTCAGCGCGACCCCCGCCAGGGAAAATCTCCAGGGGGACTCGGCCCGGCCGGTGCGTGCCGCTCCGTCGGTCTTTCGCGCGATGCCGGCTTCGTTCCATTCCCAGCCGTCGTCGGGGCCCTCCGCGGGAAGTACCTGTACCGCGCCCGGCAGGTCGTGCCCGACCTGGGCGAGCAGTTCCATCTCCCGGTCCAGGGAGACTCCTCGGTCCTGAGCGATCCAGTCCCGCAGGGGGCCCTCCGGAAGGAGGTTGGAGAACCAGCGGGGCAATCGCAGAGCTGCGGCGTACGGCCCGCTCAGGTCCTCCTCGAAACGCAGGCCGAGCACCGGCCTGGAGGGGTTCTCCATATAGGACTGATTGAGGACGAAGCGCGTGTGGTCACCCCGCTGGCAAAGCGTGCCCACTCGTGCGCCGTGGAGGAGCACGGCGTGGAAGACTTCCGGCAGACGACCGGTCATGGCCATCCTTTCCGATGACATGAAGGCTGTGCGGCTAACGAAGCTGGTCGTCGGAGAAGTCGATCTCCGGTTCGTTCTCCTCGTCGTCGAAGTCCAGTCCGTCGAGGGACGGTGTGTCCTCGTAGTCCCACTGGGTCATGCGGGCGAGGAAGTCGTCGAGATGAGCGTGAATGCGCCTCTGGCGTGCTTCGAGGAACCCGATTCGGTCCCCCTGCGCCAGGGCGTCCAGGGCGGCGTCGTCGATGAGGTGTGAGCCGATGACCTCTCGCCAAGCGTCCTCGTCCAGGTCGATGCGGGGCTCGGCGAGCATGCGGGAGACCTCGGAGGGCAGGTCCTCGCCGAACGGGAGGAAGATGCGGTTCGCCGCCCACAGGCGCTTGCCCTTCTCACCCGGCTCGTTGAGACGGGGAAAGACGTAGGGAATGGCGCCGACCGGTGTCTGTTCGTCACCGAGAATGCTGGACAGACTCTGCGCGTCCGCGGGGGCCCCCGTGGCGAGGGAACGGGGCCGCAAGGACCACCACGCGCTGAGCACGATCTTCGCGGTGGCCTCGTTCGTACGGAAGCGGTCCGGGTTGGGACGGGCGTGCACGGCGTCCTTCATCGTGTCCAGGAGCGCCTGCAGCGAACCTTCTTCGTCCCCCGGCCGGATCTTGTTGCTGAGGATACGGCTGAACTGGGTGAAACTGCCCTTGAAGACCGACGGGCCCGCGATCGACAGGCGCCAGAAGAGGCGTCGCAGCAGTCGCAGGCTGTTGGGCGCCGGGTTCGGGAAGTGCGCGAAGAAGCGTGTGAGGACGACGAGCTGGGCCCGGTAGGGAAGCAGCGCGATGTGCGGCACTCCCGCGGTCTCGATGAGGAACATGACGGCGCGCACCAGCGCCTCCTCCGCCTCCCGGTAGGCCGTCTGCTCGTCCTCCACGAACTCGAGCTGCGAGCGGCGCGACTCGGTGGCGAACTCGGTCCGGATGTCACGCATGGGGTTCACGCCCCGTCGCGCCAGGAACGCCGCGAGGATGGTGTTGACGTCGATGGTCCCGAAAAGCGTACGGGCGGCCACGTTGTCCGCGATGCGCGAGAAGTTCAGCTGGCCTTCGAAACCCTCCTCGGTACCGGAATTGAGGGCCGTGAAGATCTCCGCTCGGTTGAGACGCCGCCCGTAGTTGTTCATCCGGTCGAAGATGTCCGTCAGAACGTGCAGGTCGTCCTGACGGACCAGATAAGCGGGGACCTTGTACTGGCGGAGCTTGGTGGAGACCTCCTCCGCCTTGTCGTAGTAGTCCTCCACCTCCGGCCCCTGGGTACGGAACCAACTCAGCAGGCGCCGGCCGTCGAAAAGCGTGGGGGCGTCGACGTGGTGCGGCTCCAGGCCGTACCGGGGCGCCTCGATGAACTGTTCCTCCGCCAAGTCGTAGACCACGTTGAACGGCTCGTGCTTGTTGCCCTCGGGGTGCAGTGCGTTGGCGAGGCTGGTCAGGCGCTGCTGGCCGTCGACCACCCAGAACGCCTCGTCCTGCGACGGTGCCTCGATGACCAGCTGTCCCAGCTTGATCTTTTCCGCGGGTGACTTCCGCACCCACAACAGCAGGTTGCCCACCGGGTAGCCGCGCACGATGCTGTCGAAGAGCCGCAACACGTCCTTGGCCTGCCAGCGGAAGCCGCGCTGGAAGTGCGGCACCCTGACCCGACCCTCCTGGGCCCAGGGCACGAGCTGACCGAGTTCGTAGGTGGTGGCGGTGGGCTGTGTCGTGAGGCCCGGTGCGGTCTCGGACATTTCCTGCTCCTGTCGGGTCCTGGTCGGGTGGGATTGAGGGTCGTACGACGGACCACGTCAGAACATAGTGCTTTCCGGACGGAGGAACGTCCCGCCGCCGAAATCGGCGATCTACCCCTTCTCGCCCGTATCCACCTCCCGGCCGGGGACGCGGGTCCACGTGCTGTCGCCGGGAGCGGGCGTCGGGGCCGGGAGCCGCGCCGGGGAGCCCGGGGCTTCCGGTCCCGCGGCACCGTTCACCGGACTCCCGGCACGTTCCCGGGCGCGGTGTGCCCGTGCGACGGCGCCCCGGGGCGGCGGGGAGCGGTCCGGGAGCCCACAGGCCGGTCAGCGCCTGCGGCGACAGGTTCTTGATCATGGTGTTGGTCCGGCGCCTCTGCCGCAGCGTCCGGAGGTGGCAGGAGGCGACGGGGCCGAGCAGCCGGGTGTCCTGCGCGGTCTGCGCGGTCTGCGCGGTCTGCGCGGTCTGCGCGGTCTGCGCGGTCTGCGCGAGTATCCCCCGGTACAGCGAGGCGCGCGTCGCGGTCAGGCGCAGGCCGCGCAGGAGCGGCAGGCCGGATTCCGGCCTGCCGCCCGTCCCCTCCGGCGACTTCTTCCTGAGCGTCGCCAGGAGGACGCCCGAGGGGCCGTCCGGCGGTTCCGCGAAGTCCATGCCGTACGCGGCGGCGACGGGCCGTGGCCCCATTGACCGCCCCCGGCGCCCCCCTTAGGTTCTGTCATCACCCGCTCACTCACCGGAGGCGCCCCATGACCGCGACGGCGGACCCCACTCCCCTCGCCTATCCCTTCAACGAGCCCGAGGGGCTCGGCCTCGCCGAGGCGTACGTCGAGGCGCTGGAGCACCCGGGGCTGTTACGCGTCCGGATGGCGTACGGCGAACCCGCCTGGCTCGCCACCCGCTATGCCGACGCCCGCCTGGTCCTCGGCGACCGGCGCTTCAGCCGCGCCGAGGCCGCCAAGCACGACGAGCCCCGCCAGTCCGAGGCTCAGCAGGACTCCGGCATCCTCGGCATGGACCCGCCCGGCCACACCCGGCTGCGCACCCTGGTCGCCAAGGCGTTCACGGTCCACCAGGTCGAGAAGCTGCGGCCCCAGGTGCGCGAGCTGGCCCACGGGTTCCTCGACGAGATGGAGGCCGCCGGACCGCCGGCCGACCTGGTGGAGTCGTACGCGCTCCCCCTCCCGGTCGCGGTCATCTGCCGCATGCTCGGCGTCCCGGAGGAGGACCGCCCGAAGTTCCGGGTGTGGAGCGACGCTGCGCTGTCCACCAGTTCGCTGACCGCCGAGGAGTTCTGGCGCAGCCGCGAGGAGCTGCGGGCCTACATGGCGGCGCTCATCGAGGACCACCGCGCCCGCCCGCGCCCCGACCTGATGACCGGTCTGATCGAGGCGCGCGACACCGGTGACCGGCTCACCGAGCCGGAGCTCGTCGACCTGTGCGTGGGCATCCTCGTCGCGGGGCACGAGACGACGGCCAGTCAGATCCCCAACTTCGCGCACGCCCTGCTCGACCATCCCGACCAGCTCGCCCTGCTGCGCGAGCGGCCCGACCTGATCAAGGGCGCCGTCGAGGAGCTGCTGCGGTTCGTGCCGCTGGGCAGCGGCGCCGCCTTCCCCCGGTACGCCACCGAGGACGTCGAGGTGGGCGGCACCCTGGTCCGGGCCGGGGAGCCGGTGCTCGTCGCGATCGGCGCCGCCAACCGCGACGCCCTGAAGTTCACCGGTCCCGGACGGCTCGACGTCACCCGCGCCGGCGTCCAGCACCTCGGCTTCGGGCACGGCGTCCACCACTGTCTGGGCGCGCCGCTCGCCCGTCTGGAGCTCCAGGAGGCGGTCCTGGCGCTCCTCACCCGCTTCCCGGACCTGCACCTGGCCGGGGACGTGCGGTGGAAGGACCAGATGCTGGTGCGCGGTCCGCGCGAGATGCCGGTGGGCTGGTGAGCGCGATGGGCTGGACCACCGAGGTCGACCGGGGGGCGTGCATCGGGTCGGGCATGTGCGCCGGGCTCGCCCCGGACCTGTACCGGCTGGAGGGCGCCACGGCGGAGCCGGTGCGCCGGGAGATTCCCGAGGACGAACGGGCCCTGGACGCCGCCGACTCCTGTCCGGCGCTCGCCATCACCGTCCGTGCGGGTGCCCGCACGGTGGGGCCCCGCTCCTGACCCGACCGATCACGACCCGGCCCGGCGCCGGGCCGGGCCTTGGGTACGGCGAACCGGGGCGGGCCTTGGGTACGGCGGACCGGGGTGTGACGGACCGGGCCCGGGCGCGTGACGGGATCAGGGGCGGTGGCGGTGGCGCAGGGCGGCCTCGTAGGCCTCGTCGGGGTCGAGCCGGCGCAGCTCCTCGGCGATCAGTTCGGCGGTGGTGCGGACCTTGAGGGCGAGGACCCGGTGGGGCTGGCCGGGGATGGCGAGCCGGGCCACCGGCCCCTCGGGCCGGTCGATGCGGATCTCGCCGCCCGGGGTGCCCATGCGGACGGCGGTGACGACCGGGCCTTCGGTGACGGTCCGTTCGACGGGGACTCCGAGCCGGACCTCGAGCCAGCGGGCGAGGAGTTCGGCGCTGGGGTTCTCCGCCTCGCTCTCGACCGCGGCGGAGGTCACGGTGAGCGGTGCCTGGTCGAGCGCGGCGGCCAGCATCGAGCGCCAGGGGGTGAGCCGCGTCCAGGCGAGGTCCGTGTCGCCGGGCGCGTACGAGGCGGCGCGGGTCTCCAGGGCGGCGAGGGGGTCCTCGACCGCGTACGCGTCGGTGATGCGGCGCTGCGCGAGCGAGCCCAGCGGGTCTCCGGAGGGGATCTCCGGGGCGTCGACGGGCCACCAGACGACGACGGGCGCGTCCGGCAGGAGCAGCGGGAGGACCACGGAGTCGGCGCGGGCGCCGAGTTCGCCGTGGAGCCGGAGCAGGATCGTTTCGCCCGATCCGGCGTCGCTGCCGAGCCGGACCTCGGCGTCGAGCCGGGTCTCGTGCCGTCCGCGAAGGGTGCGCGCGTGGCGCTTGACGACCACGAGGATGCGGGAGGGGTGTTCCCGGGAGGCCTCGTTGGCGGCCCTGACCGCGTCGTAGGCGTTCTCCTCGTCGGTGACGACCACGAGGGTGAGCACGGCACCGACGGCAGGGGTGCCGGTGTCCCTGCGGCCCTCCAGGATCGCCTTGTTGATCTTGCTGGAATTGGTGTCCGTCAGATCGATCTTCATGCGCGGCGCCCGTCCCTTCCTCTGCGGCGAGCCTAACCCTCCCGCGCGGCGGACGCGTGCGGGCCCCGGGTGGGACTCCGTCAGGAGGGCCCGTCGCCCGGGGAGTCCTGCCCGGAGGAATTCTGCCCGGAGGAGTCCTGCGCGGAGGCCGCCTGCCCCTGGGCGCGGCGGCCCACGACGGCCGCGGCGGCGACCGCGGTGCCGAGGAAGGCGACGGCCACCACCCACGGCCGGTCGAGGACGTGACCGGTGGCGTGGTCCAGGGAGTAGCGTCCGGCGCCCGTGACGCCGATCGCGGCGGCCGTGAAGCCGAGGAAGGCCGGGTACTCGTAGCCCCCGCCCTGGGCGAAGAAGCCGGCCGGGGCGTGCACCGAGACGGCTCCGGCCATGGCTCCGGCCGCGGCGGCGCCGGCCGCCGGGGTGGCGAGACCGAGGGCGAGGAGGAGACCGCCGCCGGCCTCGCCGAGCCCCGCGGCGACCGCGCTCCGCCGGCCCGGCGAGAAGCCCATCGCCTCCATCGCCTTGCCGGTGCCCTCGATTCCACCGCCTCCGAACCAGCCGAAGAGCTTCTGCGCGCCGTGCGCGGCGAGCACGGCTCCGGTGCCGCCCCTCAGCACGAGCAGCCCCAAGTCGCGTCGGTTGAAGTGGGCCATGGGGTTCTCCAGGTGAGGAAGACGGGGGGGGTACGTCCTCCACTGTCACCGTTCTCCGGGACGCGCGCCGCCCGGGCGGGTGTCCCCTTACTCCGTACGAGTCACCTTTTGCGGCATGTGACCGCTGTTGCTTTAGTGGGGAGGGCCGTAGCCGTCCCGTTCCGCTCCGCTCCGTCTTCCCACCCCCACGAAAGGACGGGTTCCGCCCATGGCACAGACTCATGACCGTTCCCACGAACGGCCCCAGGACCGGTCCGTACCGGCCGGGCCCCTCGGCGCGCTGGCGGGTGCCGCCTGGCAGGCCCTGCTCCTCGCCGGTTTCGTGGCGCTGGTCCTCGGCGTCCTCGTACTGGTCTGGCCCGGGGCGTCGCTGCTGGTGGCCGGTGTGCTCTTCGGCCTGTACCTGCTGTTCAGCGGCGTGATGCAACTGGTCGCCGCCTTCGGCACGCACGCGAGCACCGCGCTGCGGGTCATGGCCTTCATCAGCGGCGCGCTCTCGATCCTGCTGGGTCTGCTCTGCTTCCGGGGCGCGATGCAGTCGATCCTGCTGCTCGCGCTCTGGATCGGCATCGGCTGGCTCTTCCGGGGCATCACCCAGACCGTGGCCGCGGCCTCCGATCCGGCGGTACCGGCCCGTGGCTGGCAGGTCTTCCTCGGCATCATCAGCGCGCTCGCCGGAGTGGTGCTGATCGTGTCCCCGCTGGAGTCGGCCGCGGTGCTCACGCTCCTCGGCGGCATCTGGCTCGTCGCCGTCGGCGCCGTCGAGATCGTCACGGCCTTCCAGGTGCGCTCGCGCGCCAAGAGCCTGCCGCCGGGCGCCTGACGCCGGGCCGCCGCTCCGGCCGCCGCCCCTCCCCCGCCGTACGGCCGACCACACGGTTCCCGCCCGTCGACCACCCGGATTCCGGGCGGGCGGCGGGCGCCGCCGACGCGTGCGCTACATTTTGCCGGTCCTTGACCACCGACCCCCGCGGTCGTGAACTCCCGGAGCCGGCAACCCATGAGCGACATCGTCAACGGTCTCGGCCGGACCAGCGCCTACGGCGCCCTCGGCGTGGTCCTGCTGATCCTGGGCATCGTGCTCGTGGACCTGCTGACCCCCGGAAAGCTCGGACGGCAGATCTGGGAGGACCGCAACCGCAACGCCGCGGTCCTGCTGAGCTCGGCGCTCCTGGGCATCGGCGGCATCGTCTTCACCTCGATCTGGACGACGTACGACGACTTCGGCAAGGGGATCGTCTCGACCGCCGCGTTCGGCCTCCTCGGCCTCGTGCTGATGGCGGTGGCCTTCTTCGTGGTCGACCTGGTCACGCCGGGGAAGCTGGGCGCCACCCTCGTCGACCCCACGCCCCACCCGGCGGTCTGGGTGACGGCCTCCTGCAACATCGCGGTCTCGGCGATCGTCTCCGCCTCGATCGCCTGACCCTCCGCCCCGCCCCCGCCCGGAGCGCGGTTCCGGCGGCCGAAGCCCGGCCCCGGCCGCCCGGAGCGCGGTCCAGGCCGTCCGGAGCGCGGTCCAGGCCGCCGGGTCCCCCCGGAACCCGGCGACCGGTGTGTCCGTCCGGTCCCGCGCGGGGACGCGGTCACGGCCCCTGGCAGGGGCCGGGCCCCTCCGGCGCTCACCCCTCCGCGGGCTCCACCTCCAGGAAGCGGCGTCCGCGCGGCCCCCGGTAGAGCAGGGCCTCCCAGCCGAGCCGGGCCAGGACCGGGACGCACGCACCGAGCGCCGCCTCCTCCTCCCGGGCGGCGCCCGCCCCCGGCGGGCCCAGCCACTCCACCACGGCCGTGCCGGGCCGCTCCCCCTCCCGTACGCGGTAACCGGTGGTGCTCCGCGCCCCGGTGGCGTCCACGGACGAGGGGGTGATCCCCCCGGCCTCCAGGGCCAGGGCCACCGCCCGGACCGGCCGCCGGAGTTCCCACTCGGCGGGCACGGAGGCCGGGTCCCCGGACCCGCCCCGGGTCAGCCGTCTGATTCCCAGCAGTCCGTCGAGGGCCGCCCGGACCTCCCGGGACCGCTGCGCGGCGTCGGCCGGTGGCGGGCCGTCGCCCGTGGCCGCCTCGAAGACGCCCCCGGCTGCCCCGTCCGTCACAGCAGTCGCCGGATGTCACCGCGGACCCGGTAGAAGCCGCCCGCGGCGGGGTGCAGGGCGTCGACCACGTACCGCGCCCCGGGCTCGCGGATCGCCCTCGGGAACTGGACGTTCCACGAGCTCTCGTAGCCCTGCGAGACGACCCGCACCCGGGTCCGGCCCGATTCGTTCACGCACTCCACGACCACCGCGCCGGCCGGGGCGTCGCTGACGGTGGTCACGGCCGTGACGGTCGTGGCCGGCTCGTACACCGGGAGGGCGGCGGCGAGCTTGATGTCCCGGACGACCGGGACCGTGCCCCGCTGGGCGGCCTCGATCGCCGCCTCGCTCGCGTCCACGCAGACCAGCGAGCCGTCCGTGGTCACCAGGTAGAGCCGCTCGTCCCGGTACTGCATGGAGAGCGCCGAACCGCCGCCCGTGCCCAGCTTCCAGAGCCGGGTGCCGTCCTCCGCGAAGCAGTAGACGGAGGAGGACGAGTCCGCCGCGAAGACGAACCGGCCGCCGGGCGAGGTGGCACAGGAGTACACCGGGCTGTCGCAGGAGTACACCGCCTCCACCCGGCCGTCCTTCTTCGCGAGCCGCTGCACCTTCTTGCGGGCCGTGCCCGCGTAGACCGCGGTGTCCTCCTGCCAGCCGAAGAGGACCCCGCCCTCGGTGGCCGTGTGCCACAACTCGCCACCGCCGTCCGGCGCGTGGGCGGCGACGCCCCGCGTGTCCCCGTAGTAGACGGCGTCGCCGTCCGCGCGGACCATCCAGGCGTGCTCGCCCTGACCGCCGCGCGCCCACTGGTGCTCGTCCTCGTGGTCGATGACGGTGAGCCGGCCCGACCGGTCGGCGACGTGCAGGACGCCCTCGTGGATGTCGAGCCAGAAGATGTCGACGTCGGTGGCGATGTCGTACGCGGCGAAGGGGAGCTTGGACGACAGGTCGTACACCTTGCCGTCGTCACAGCCCGCGTAGATCCAGAAGTCGTCGGCGACCAGGCACTTGACGCCGTCCGGCAGGCTGAACCGGGCCTGCACCTCGCCGGCGCGGTCGAGCGTGAAGACGTCTCCCGCCTGGTTGCCGACCCAGCAGCGCTCCTCGTCGACGTGGATGCCGAAGGCGGCCGAACCGGTCCGGAAGCGCCAGAGCACCGGGGCGACGGCGCGCGCGGTGGAGGGCGCCGAGGTCACCTCGCGGCGCGTCACCGGGCGGGCGGCGCGGACGCCCGGCACCGCGGGCGCGTACCCCTTGCGGACCTTCTCGCCGATCTTCTTCGCGGCCGCGGCCTGGGCCTTCTGCGCCGTCGGGAACGTGGAGCGCTGCGTCTGCCCGCTCGTGCCGATCCGGCCGTACCGGACCGTGACCGCGAGGTCCTCCACGGTCACTTCGTAGAACTTGTGGGCACCGCCGCCGTCCTGCGACAGCTCCAGATAGGTCGTCGTCATGGAGAGAACGGTAGGGCCAGCCACTGACAGCGCCCCGGCGTCCCCCTCCCCGGCCCGGGACGCCGCTTCCGGCACGGGACCCCGCACCCGGCCGGCGGGCGCCCGGCGGAAAAGATCCCCGCCGACGGCCGGACGTCCGGCCGCGGCTCCTGCGACACTGCGTACCACGCCGGAACGGCACCAGGAACGCGTCCCCCCGACCGAACCGTCCCCGAGGAACCAGTGATGCGCGTCGCCCTCTTCGTCACCTGCGTCAACGACGCCGTCTTCCCCGCGACGGGCATGGCCACGGTCCGGCTGCTCGAACGGCTGGGGGTGGAGGTGGACTTCCCGGCCGCGCAGTCCTGCTGCGGGCAGCCCCAGTTCAACACCGGTTACCGCGAGGAGACCGCGCCGCTCGTACGGCGCGCCGTGCGGGCCTTCGAGGGGTACGACCACGTCGTCACCCCGTCCGGGTCGTGCGCGGCGATGGTGCGGCACCACTATCCGGCGTTCGGCGCGGAGGCGGCGGAGCTGGCGCCGCGCGTGCGCGAGCTGACGGAGTTCCTGGTGGACGTGCTCGGCGTGACGGACGTGGGCGCGTACTTCCCGCACCGGGTGACGTACCACCCGTCCTGTCACGGCCTGCGCCTGCTCGGGCTCGGGGAACGGCCCCGGCGGCTCCTGGAGGCGGTGAGGGGCCTGGACCTCGTGGAGCTGCCGGGCGCGGAGGAGTGCTGCGGCTTCGGCGGCACCTTCGCCGTGAAGAACCCCGACGTCTCGGCGGCGATGGGCGCCGACAAGATCACGAGCGCCCTGTCCACCGGCGCGGACGTCTTGTGCGGCGCGGACAACTCCTGTCTGCTGCACCTGGGCGGCATGCTGGCCAGGCGGAGGACGCCGCTGCGCGCGCTGCACCTGGCGGAGATCCTGGCGAGCACGGAAGAGGAGCCCTGGCAGTGAGCGAGGAGAAGAGGCGCGCGTCCGCGTCCGGCCCGGCCTTCGTCGGCATGCCGGCCTTCCCGGAGGCGGCGAGGGACGCGGTCGGCGACACGACCCTGCGCGCGAACCTCAGGCACGCCACCCACACGATCCGGGACAAGCGGGCGCGGGCGGTGGCCGAGCTGGACGACTGGGCGGAGCTCCGGGAGGCCGGCCGGCGGATCAAGGACGAGACGCTCCGGAACCTGGAGTCCCACCTGCTCCGGCTGGAGGAGACCGTGACGGCGGCGGGCGGCACCGTGCACTGGGCGGAGGACGCGGCCGAGGCCAACCGGATCGTCACCGGGCTGATCCGCGCCACCGGCGAGACCGAGGTGGTCAAGGTCAAGTCGATGGCCACGCAGGAGATCGGGCTCAACGAGCACCTGGAGGCCGAGGGCATCGCCGCGTACGAGACGGACCTCGCGGAGCTGATCGTGCAGCTCGGCGAGGACCGCCCCTCGCACATCCTGGTCCCGGCCATCCACCGCAACCGGGGCGAGATCCGCGACATCTTCCGCGAACGGATGGGGAATTGGGGCCGCCCCGCGCCGGAGGGGCTGAGCGACGACCCGGCCGACCTGGCGGAGGCGGCCCGGCTGCACCTGCGGGAGAAGTTCCTGCGGGCCCGGGTCGGCGTCTCGGGGGCGAACTTCATGGTCGCCGAGACCGGCACCCTGGTCGTCGTGGAGTCCGAGGGCAACGGCCGCATGTGCCTGACCCTGCCCGAGACCCTGATCTCGGTCGTCGGCATCGAGAAGGTGGTGCCGACCTGGCGGGACCTGGAGGTCTTCCTGCAGACGCTCCCCCGCTCCTCGACGGCCGAGCGCATGAACCCGTACACCAGCACGTGGACGGGCACCACGGACGGCGACGGGCCCTCGGCCTTCCACCTCGTCCTCCTCGACAACGGGCGCACCGCCGCCCTCGCGGACGAGGTGGGACGGCAGGCGCTGCGCTGCATCCGCTGTTCGGCCTGCCTCAACGTCTGCCCGGTGTACGAGCGGGCCGGCGGCCACGCGTACGGCTCGGTCTACCCGGGGCCGATCGGCGCGATCCTCACGCCGCAGCTCCGGGGCACGGCGAGCGAGGTCGACGCCTCCCTGCCGTACGCCTCCTCGCTCTGCGGCGCCTGCTACGAGGTGTGCCCGGTCGCCATCGACATCCCCGAAGTCCTGGTCCACCTGCGGGGGAAGGTGGCGGAACAGGGCGGCCACCGCCTGGAGAGGGCCGCGGTCAGGGCGGCCACCTGGGTACTGGACCACCCGGGCGTGCTCGCGGCCGGGGAGCGCCTGGCCTCCCGCACCCGCGCGCTGCACCCCCGGCGGGCACCGGGCCCGGGGGTCCGCCGGTGGACCGAGAGCCGCGACCTGCCGGACATGCCCGCCGAGCCGTTCCGCGACTGGTGGAGGAAGAACCGCACATGACCGACTCACGCGCGCGCGTACTCGCCCGTGTCCGCGCCGCCGTCGCGGACGCGCCCGCCGCTCCCGGCGTGGTCCGCGACTACCGCGTCCGGCACACGGCCGGGGACCCGGCGGGCGTCCTCGACCTGCTCCACGAGAACCTCGCCGACTACCGGGCCCACGTCCACCGCACCGTCCCCGGCGGCCTGGCGGAGGTGATCGCCGAGATCCTCGCGGAGCGCGGCGTCCGCGAGGTCGTCGTCCCGCCCGGCCTGCCCGCCGGCTGGCTCGCCCGCACCGACGCCCTCCGGCGGACGGACGAGCCCCCGCTGACCCCGTCCGCGCTCGACGCGGCCGACGCCGTGGTGACGGGGTGCGCGGTGGCGATCGCCGAGACCGGCACGCTCGTCCTCGACGGGGGTCCGGGGCAGGGCCGACGCGCCCTCACCCTCGTTCCCGACCTGCACCTCTGCGTGGTCCGGGCGCCGGAACAGGTGGTCGCCTCGGTCCCCCTGGCGCTCCCCCGGCTCGACCCGGCACGTCCGCTGACCTGGATCTCGGGCCCGTCCGCGACGAGCGACATCGAACTCGACCGGGTCGAGGGCGTCCACGGGCCCCGGACGCTGGAAGTGGTCCTGGTGACGGACGACTGACGCCGGGGGTCCGGCGCGGGACGGGTCCGGGGCGGGGACGCGGGCGGCACGGGGCGGGGACGCGGGCGGCTGCGCCCGTCCCGCGGTCGGTCACGCCCGTCCCGCGCCCCTGGGCGACGCGGTGTGCCGGGCGAGGAGCCGGGCCCGGAGGAGAGCCGGGTCCGGCGGCGGGCGGTCCGGTCCGGTGCCCGCCAGGGCCCGCAGGGCCGCCGCCTCCCGGACCGGGTCGAACCCGTCGCCGTGCGGCCGTACGCGGGTGAGGAGCAGGAGCCGTCCGGCGCCCTCGACCCGGATGCCCGAGGCGGTGACCGCGGTCCGGCCGGCGTCGGCCAGCAGGAGGGTGAGGCCCGTGTGGTCGAGGAGGCCCCTCGGGTGGCGCACCCGCAGGGTGAGCAGGGTCTCGCGGCGGGCGGTGGCGACGCCGCGGCCGGTCTCCAGGCCGGGCGGAGCGCCGGGCAGCCGGTGGTCGAGGTCGACGTCGACGGCGGGACCGGGGGCGGTGACGTACTGGACGAGGACGTCGTCGGGGCGGGAGACGAAGACCTCGCTGCGCCGCTCCCCGCACAGGACGAGGACCGCTCCGGTGGCGGGGTCGACGGATCTGCGCACGGGGAGGGCGGGCGCGGCCGGGACGCGCCGGACGCGGGTCCTGAAGACCGGGAGCGGGACGGTGGCGCCGTCCGGGAGCGCGGGGGCGTGGGTGACGGTCACCCGCTCGCCCTCGGGACCGCCGTCCACCAGGGGACCGGACCGGTCGTTCTCCGCCGGAAGGCCGTCTCCCCGGGTGTCGTGGCGCGTCACGGCCGTTCCCCGGGGGCCGGCGGGCAGTGGTCGCCGCGGCACGGGGGCCGCCCGCCGGGGCCGGTCCCGCGCGCGGTCCGGTGGCCGGGTCCGGCCACCGGGTGGTGCGGGAGGCGTTCCGGTTCGGGGTCCACGGGGCGGACACCCCCTTCTGCTCCTCGGGGCGGACGGTCACCCCTCTGTCGCCGCCGGGCGGGGGAAGGTTGCCGCCGCCGGGAAATCCCCGGAAGCCGGCCGGTCCGGGCGTCCGTGACCTCCCGGACGCCCGCGACTTCCCGGACGTCCGTGACCTCCCGGTCCCCCGTGACCTCCCTGTCGTCCGTCGGCGAGGGCGCCGGGAATCCCCGCAGGTCCGCAGCTCCGGACGCCCGGCCGTCCGGAGCCTCCCGCTCGTCCGCCGCCCCGGAGGACCCGGGCCGACGCGTCCGGAGCCGTCCCCGGGTCCGCCCCTCCCCGGGTCAGCCCACCAGGTCGGGTGCGCGCAGCATCTCGGGCGGCACGCCCCACGCGTCGACGAGGTCGACCGCGAGGGGGCGGACCCCGCGGCAGAGGTCGTTCACCTCGCGGCTGATCGCCTTGGAACGCTGGACGGTCAGCCGGCCGTGCTCCATGAACCAGGCCCGGTCGGCCTCGATCGCCGACAGGGCGAACAGGTCGCAGAGCAGGGTGAGTGCGGCCTTCTCGCCGCCCTCGGGCAGGGTGCGCACCTTGTCGACGAACGCCTCCAGGACCAGCCGTTCGACGTGTGCGCGGGCGAGCGCGACGACGTGGTCCTGGACCTGCGAGAAGACGGTGCCGGGGTCGCCCTTCCGGTCGATGCCGCGCTTGAGGCGCCGGGCCACGCCGGCGAGCATGTGCTCCTCGCGGTAGCGGACCATGGCGAGCTGGTACTCCGGGTCGAGCAGCCCCGCCTCCTGGTCCCACGCGTCACCACCGGGCAGCAGGTCGCGCACCCGTTCGAGCAGTTTGTGGGCCGACGTCCTCTCCAGGACCGTCCCGACGGCGAGGCCGGCGACGTGGCGGACCACGCCGAGCTGGTCCAGGTCCTCGAACTCGCTCGCGTAGTCGGTGAGGAGGCCCTTGGCGACGAGTTGCAGCAGGACGTGGTTGTCGCCCTCGAAGGTGGTGAAGATGTCGCTGTCGTTCCTGAGGGCGGCGAACCGGTTGACGGCGAGGTAACCGGCGCCCCCGCACGCCTCGCGGCACTCCTGGACGGTCCGGGTCGCGTGCCAGGTGCTGAGCGCCTTCATGCCGGCGGCCCGCGACTCGAGCCGGCGCCGCGCCCGCGCGTCGTCCTCGGCCCCGGAGAAGACGTCGTGGAGTTGCGCGCGTACGGCGTCCTGGGCGAAGTGCAGCGCGTACGTGCGCGCGACGAGCGGCAGCAACCGGCGCTGGTGCAGTCCGTAGTCGAGGAGGAGCCGCTCCCCCGCGCCCGGGGAGGCCTCGAACTGCCGGCGCCGCACGGCGTACTTCGTGGCGATCGTCAGGGCGACCTTGGCGACGCCGATCCCGGCGCCGGCGACGCTGACCCGGCCCTGCACCAGCGTGCCGAGCATGGTGAAGAAGCGCCGGTCGGGGTTCTCGATCGGGCTGGTGTAGACGCCCTCGGGGCTGACGGCGGCGAACCGGTCGAGCAGCGCCTCGCGTGGCACCCGCACGCCGTCGAACCGGATGCGGCCGTTGTCCACGCCGTTGAGGCCCACCTTGCGTCCGTCGTCCTCGATCCGGACGCCGGGGGCCACCTCGCCGCCGGTCCGGACGGGCACGACGAAGGCGTGTACGCCCTCGGATCGTCCGCCCACCTCCAACTGGGCGAAGACGACGGCCAGTTCGGCGTGCCGGGCCGCGTTGCCGATGTAGTCCTTGCGCGCCTGGTCGCCGTGGGTGGTGAGGACGAACTCCTGGCTCGCGGCGTCGTACCGCGCGACGGTGCCGAGCGCCTGCACGTTGGAGCCGTGGCCGGTCTCGGTCATCGCGAAGCACCCCATCAGCCGTCCGGTGATCAGGTCCCGCAGATGGGCCTCGTGGTGGCGGGCGGTGCCCAGGTGGAGGATCGCGCCGCCGAAGAGACCGAACTGCACACCGGTCTTCACCAGCACCGACAGGTCGCCGAAGGCCAGGGTCTCGAACGCGGCGATCGACGCCCCGACGTCACCGCCCCCGCCGTACTCGCGCGGGAAGCCCATGCCGGTCTGTCCCGTCGCGGCCATCTCGACCACGATCTCGCGCACCCGCTCGCGGAACGCGTCGACGCCGAGTTCCTCGGCCTCCTCCAGGACGGAGGCGTGCGTCACCAGATTGGCGCGGACGAGGTCGCGGATCTCCGCGTACTCGCCGTCGAGGATTCCGGCGAGCGCCCGGACGTCGATCCCGGGCCGCGTGCGACCGCTCGTGGCGGGGGGTGCGTTGTCGGTGGCCATGCCCCTTCGCTACCCCGCTCCGGGACGATCAAGCGGGGTCGGCCACGACGGCCCCGCTCGTCGCCCGCTCCGCGCTCCGGGCGGGCGAGCGGGGAGCGGGACCTCCCGGCGGCGGCGCGGACGTCCCCCTCCGCGCCGGGCCGCGCCGGCCCCGTTCCCCGCCGCGCCTCAGAGGGCGCCGATGATGTCCTCGACCCGGGCCTTCGCGTCGCCGAAGAGCATCGAGGTGTTCTCCTTGAAGAAGAGCGGGTTCTGCACGCCCGCGTACCCGGAGGCCATCGAACGCTTGAACACGACGACCTTCCGGGCCTCCCAGACGGTGAGGACCGGCATGCCGGCGATCGGGCTGCCGGGGTCCTCCGCCCCGGCCGGGTTGACCGTGTCGTTGGCGCCGATCACGAGGACGACGTCGGTCTTGGCGAAGTCCTCGTTGATCTCGTCCATTTCGAGGACGATGTCGTACGGCACCTTGGCCTCGGCGAGGAGCACGTTCATGTGGCCGGGCAGGCGGCCGGCGACCGGATGGATGCCGAACCGTACGTCGACGCCCCTGGCGCGCAGCTTCGAGGTGAGTTCCGCGACCGGGTACTGGGCCTGCGCGACGGCCATGCCGTACCCGGGCGTGATGACCACGGACCGGGCCGAACCGAGCAGTTCGGCGACGCTCTCGGCGGTGGTCTCGGTGTGCTCGCCGTAGTCGACGTCCGAGCCCGGCCCCGCCTCGATGCCGAAGCCGCCGGCGATGACCGCGAAGAAGGAGCGGTTCATCGCCTTGCACATGATGTAGCTGAGGTAGGCGCCGGAGGAGCCGACGAGGGCGCCGGTGACGATCAGCAGGTCGTTGCCGAGGAGGAAGCCCGAGGCCGCCGCGGCCCAGCCGGAGTAGCTGTTGAGCATCGAGACCACGACCGGCATGTCACCGCCGCCGATCGAGGCCACCAGGTGCCAGCCGAGGGCGAGGGCGAGGACCGTCACGGTGACGAGGAGCCACAGCTCCGGTGTGATCACGAACCACACCGTCAGGGCGGCGAACAGGGCGAGGGAACCGAGGTTCAGGGCGTTCTTGCCCGGCAGCACCAGCGGCTTGGAGTCGATCTTCGCGGCGAGCTTCAGGTAGGCGACGACGGAGCCGGTGAAGGTCACCGCGCCGATGAACAGGCCGATGAACACCTCCGCGTGGTGGATGCCCAGCGTGCCGAGGGCGTCCAGGGTCCTCGCCTCGTGGCCGTCCGGATCGTGCTCGACGTTCAGGAAGCCGTTCCAGCTGACCAGCACGGCGGCCAGACCGACGAAGGAGTGCAGCAGCGCGATCAGTTCGGGCATGCCGGTCATCTCGACACCGCGGGCCCGCCGCAGTCCGATCAGGGCGCCGATCAGCATCGCGACGGCCATCAGGCCGAGCCCGGCGGTGCTGACGTCGCCGTCCACCGCGAGCACGACCGTCGCGACGAGCGCGACGCCCATGCCGAGCATGCCGAACGCGTTGCCGAGCCGTGCCGTCTCGTGCTTGGAGAGTCCTGCCAGCGCGAGGATGAAGAGCAGCGCGGCAACAAGGTAGGCCGCCTGGGCGGCGATGGTCGCAGACATGTCAGCTCCGGTTGAACATGGCGAGCATGCGACGCGTCACCGCGAAGCCGCCGAAGACGTTGATACTGGCCAGGAGGATCGCCACGGACGACAGCACCGTGACCGCCGTGCTCGTGTGGCCGATCTGCAGGAGGGCGCCGACGACGATGATCCCGGAGATCGCGTTCGTCACCGACATGAGGGGCGTGTGCAGCGCGTGGTGCACGTGGCCGATCACGTAGTAGCCGATCACGATCGCGAGCACGAAGACCGTCACGTGGGGCAGCAGCGCCGCCGGCGCGAACGCGGCGAGGAGGAAGAGGGCCAGGGCGCCGAGGGCCACCCCGCCGAACTTCCGCCCCGCCGTCATCGGCGCCTTCTCCGGCGCGGGCTCCACCGCGGCCGGCGCGGGCGCGGGGGCCGGGGCCGCCGAGACCTGGACCGGCGGGGGCGGCCAGGCCGACTCGCCCGCGCGCACGACGGTGATCGAGCGCTGCACCGGGTCGTCCCAGTCGAGGACCAGGCGGGCGTCCTTGCCGGGCGTCATCAGCTTCAGCAGGTTCACCAGGTTCGTGCCGTACAACTGCGAGGCCTGCGCGGGCAGCCGGCCCGCGAGGTCGGTGTAGCCGAGGATCGTCACGCCGTTCTCCGTGACGGTCCTCTCCCCCTTCACCGTGCCCTCGACGTTGCCGCCGTTGGCGGCCGCCATGTCGACGATCACCGAACCCGGCTTCATGCCCGCCACCATCTCCGCGGTGATCAGCGTCGGCGCGGGGCGGCCGGGGATCAGCGCGGTGGTGATGACGATGTCGGCCTCGCGGCACTGGGCGGCGTAGAGCTCGGCCTCGCGCGCCTTGTAGTCGTCGCCCATCTCCTTGGCGTAGCCGGTCGTGGAGACCTCGGTCTCGGGCGACTCGATCGGCAGGTACTCGCCGCCGAGCGAGCGGACCTGGTCGGCCACCTCGGGCCGGGGGTCGGTCGCGCGCACGATCGCGCCGAGCGAGCCCGAGGCGCCGATCGCGGCCAGGCCGGCGACGCCGGCGCCCGCGACGAGCACCTTCGCCGGCGGCACCTTGCCCGCCGCAGTCACCTGGCCGGTGAAGAACCGGCCGAACTCGTGCGCCGCCTCGATGACGGCCCGGTATCCGGCGATGTTCGCCATCGACGACAGCACGTCCATCGACTGCGCCCGGCTGATGCGGGGCACGGCGTCCATCGAGAGGGCGGTGAACGGCCGCCGGGCCAGGTCCTCGACCATCGCCGGGTCGAAGGCCGGCGCGAACAGGGCGATCACCGTCGCCTCCGGCCGGACCCGGTCCAGCTGGGACGGGGCCGGGGCGTTGACCCCCAGCACCACGTCCGCCGTCACCGCGTCGCCGACGGTCGCACCGGCGGCCTCGTAGGCGCCGTCGGTGAAGCCGGCCGCGACGCCCGCGCCGGGGTCGACGACCACGCCGTACCCCAGTGTGCGGATCTGTTCGACCGTGGCCGGCGTGGCCGAAACGCGACTCTCACCTGCCCGCGCTTCCTTGAGGACTCCGACAATCACGAGTGTTCTCCGTTCGCTGCTCTGGCCGTCAACGGCGTGTTCCGACTCGATCAGAAGTGCGCCCGCGATGGTCCGGAGCACGCCGCTCAGCTTGACCGCCGGAAGCTCTCCTTGAACAGCACCCGTCGGTGAGGCACACGCAACCTTGACGAGCCGGTTCCCGTCCGTCACGCGGGACGGGTCCCGCGGGGGGGACTTCGGCGGTGGTACGCGGATCGGCGCGAGCACCGGCGCGGACGGCCGCGTCGAGGTCTTCGGCACCGGCCACGCCGGGGTCCGCCGCCGGGGGCGGACCGGTTTCTCCACCTGGTCGGAGAGGGGCCGGCCGAACGGCCCCGGCCCCTCGGTGAGGCAGCGGCACCGGTGCCCGCCCGCCGCCGGAACGGGACGGGCGGGCACCGGTGCGCGGCCCCGGGTCAGGAGGCGAAGGCCCTTTCGAGCCGGGGGATCAGGTCCCGGAGGTCCTCCTCCCAGCAGCCACCGTTGTGACCGCCGTCGCACCGGGTGCCCCAGCCGGCGCCGTCACCGTAGTTGACGTAGTGGTACGGCATGCCCAGGGCGTCCAGGCGGGCCTTGACGTTCTTGGCCGCGCCCGCGACCCAGAACTCGAGATTGCCGATCGAGCCGCCTCCGTCACCGGTGTAGATGGAGATCCCGATCCCGGCGAGCTTGTCCATGTGCTGCTGCGGGTCCACCTGGTTCCACCGCCAGTCGGCGTTGAACACCGGGTAGGGCGAGCCGAACGCGGCGTCGCTGTCCACGCCGGGCTTGTAGGGGGAGTCGTTCGGGTCGCAGATCCCGGACGCCGAGGCGCAGGCCGCGCCCTGGGCGTCGATGAGGGAGGCGACGACCGCGAACCGCAGGTCCATGGAGTTGGCCGACAGGTCGATGTCTCCCGACAGGGAGGCGGTCTGGCTGAACAGGTCGGGCCGGGCCTGGGCGTAGTGGAAGGCGCCGAACCCGCCCATGGAGATTCCGGCGACGGCCCTGCCCTTCTTGGCGGCGATCGTCCGCAGGTTGGCGTCGATGAACGGGATCACCTGGTTGAGGTGGAAGTTCTCCCAGTTCTGGGCGCCGGCCGCCGTCTTCTGGTTGAGCCAGTTGGCGTACCAGCCCCGTGCCCCGCCGTCCGGGACGACGGTGATCATCCGGTCCGACATGGACAGCGCGGGATAGGTCTGTCCGACCGGGTCGTCGGGCGAGCCGTGCAGGAAGTAGAGCACGGGGTAGCGCCGGGCCGGGTCGTCGTAGTACCCGCTCGGGAGGATGATCTTGATGTGCTGTTCGCCCGCGACCTGGGGCGTGGTGACCGTGAGGTAGAAGTCGTGGGCGGTGCCCACGGGCGCGGCGGCCTGGGTGAGGCCGAACCCGTCCTCCAGTTTCGGCGGCACGGTGTCGTCGGCGGCCCGCGCGGAGCCCGTCGGCGCGACGACGGCCACGGCGGCGAGCATCCACGCCACCACGGCTCTGCGCCAGTGCGATGTCCTTGTCACGGTGTTTCCCTTTCGTGGGGTGTCTTCAGGGTTGCCGTCTCCCGGCGGGGGCACCCCGGTGGGTGTCGTCGGGGAGGCGGAGGCGGAGACGGAAGTCGCGGGACGCCTCAGTCCAGGACCGTGATCCGCAGGTCCGGCGAGGCCGCGATCCGCTCCTCGGTGAAACGCTCGGTCACCCATCCGCTCGCCGAGAACAGCCTGGTCTGGTCGGCGTGGTGCGGCGAGGTCGGGTCGGCCGACTGGGAGTAGGCCAGGACGGAGTACGCCTCGGGCGGACCGTCCGCGGTGAACCGCACCTGCTGGACGAAGCTGGACCCGAAGGTGACGTCGGACCTCCCGTCGACCTGGCCGGGGGTGATGACGTTCAGGACGCCCAGCTCGCCGAGCGAGCCGTGGATCGGTATCCGTTCGCCGGCGCGGGTGACCCGCTGGACGTCCGACAGCGGCGCGTCCAGCGGAACGCCCGCCTTGCGCAGGGCGGACACGGCACGGGCCAGGGCGTCGCGGACGGCGGAGTTCCCGGCGTCCAGCGAGTTGGGCGTGTGCACCGGGTCCTTCGGGTCGAAGGGGACCCGCCAGGGCAGGTCTCCGAGCTTCTTCCCCCCGCTCAGGTGGGCCCAGTGGTTCGCGAACAGCCAGGAGCCGCGGCTGTCCGCCGTGAAGTCGTGGCTCTTCCAGGCGGCCAGGACCGGGCACGCCCCGCTGATGTCGACGAGGTTTCCGTCCACCAGGACGAGCCCGAAGGCGGTGTTCCGGCACGCCGTCACCGTGGCGTCGAGAGCGAGGTCGGCCGCCCTGCTGTTGTCGGAGAACAGCAGCTTCCCCATCGTCTCCGGGGTGAAGCCCCTGCCCGGCAGGCCGTCGGTGCCGTCGATCCTCTTCCGTGCGGTCAGGATCAGCTCCTGGGTGCGCAGCGACCGGGGCGCCGCCGTGTCGCCCATGATCCGGGGGAAGGACAGCGGTTGCCCGGGATTGGCCAGCCAGGGGCTGTCGTTGGCGTTGCCCACGAAGTCGGACCGGATCAGCCGCGGCTGCTTGCGCGGGTCGAGGAGGCCCGGCGCGGCCGCGTTCGGGTCGTCGGGCCAGTCGCAGGCGCTGCGCTTGCCGTCGAGGATGGAGACCGGCGGGACGTTCGACAGCGGGAGCGCCTGGTCGAACAGCAGCTTCCCGGTCTCGGTGAGGCACGCCCGTGCGTGCTCGTCGGTGACGTTCGGGACGACCTGGATGTCCGCGTACAGCGCGTTGCCCTTGCGGTCGGAGGCGATCGTGTTGAAGAAGGGGACGCCCTGGGTGGTCTCCAGGACGTCCACCACCTCGTGGACGTCCTTGGCCCGGTCGAGGCCGAACCAGGTGTTCAGCGCCCGCAGGTTGTCCATGTTCGGGTCGCGCACCACGTGCGCGCTGACCACCCAGGGCAGCGGGTAGCCCACGATGGAGGTGGTGACCGGCCCGTAGCGGGTGGACCACAGCGTCCGGGAGACCTCACCGAGCGAGCCGTCCGGCCCGCGCACCTCGACGGTGACCCGCTGCGAGGTCATCTTCTCCCAGGCGCCGTCGACCAGGTACGTGGTCGGGTTCAGGGGATCGACCTGTACGTCGAAGAGGCCGAACGGGGCCACCGTGGCGACGGTGTGGCTCCAGGCGACGTCGTCGTTGTGCCCGATGTTCACCGCGGGCAGCCCGAGCAGGCCGGCCCCCGAGACGTTGACCTTGCCCGGGATCGTCAGGTGGCTCTGCCACATCCGGTTCTTGCCCTGCCACGGGAAGTGCGGATTGGCGAGCAGCATGCCGGTGCCGCCGGACACCCCCTGCGAGCCGACCGCCAGCGCGTTGCTGCCCATGCCGTCCCGGCGGTTCGCCGCCATCGCGGCACGGATTCCCCGCGCGGTCTTCGCGGGCGGGGACACCGGCGGCGCGGCGGCCGGGCTCCCCGGGGGCGCGGCGTTCACCTGGCCGTCGAGCAGGGCGTCGGCGGAACCCATGACGATCTCGGCGTGGGCGTGCCGGTAGACGTCCAGTTCCGTGATCGGCCGGACCCAGGGCGCGCCCTTGCAGGCGGGGTCGGTGATGCCGTCCACGCCCGTCTCCGCCAGGTACCGGTTGTATCCGCGGACGTAGCCGCGGACCGCCTCCCTGACCTCCGGCTCCGGCCCGTCGGGCGCGGGCCGGTCGAGCAGCCGTTCCACCACGGCGTCGTCCTTGAGCCGCTGGAAGTACAGGTCGCTGTTGAGGTTGCTGGTGGTGTTCTGGTTCTGGCCGGGGCTCGTCCTGCCGTCCGGTCCCAGGTGGCGGGACCGCCGGGCGTCGACCATCAGGTAGGTGTCGGCCAGGGTGCAGATGTTGTCCTTGGCCGCCGCGTATCCGTAGCCCGTCCCCAGGCCCTCCCAGTCCGGGGCGATGATGTGCGGTATGCCGTACTCGGTGTAACGGATCGTCGGTCCGTCCGGGCCCGTTCCTGCGGCCGCTCCCCCGGGTAACGCCCCGGTGCCCGCCGTGGTGGTCATCACCGCCACGGCGGCCATGACCGCGATCGGCGGTCTCGCCCTCGATCTCCTCCGTGCCATCGTGCGTCCTTCCCTGTGGTGGGGATTTCCGTACGGACGCGGCCACGCTAGGAAGGGGCGATGAAATCCCGGTGATGTGCGGGACGCCGTCGGCGTCCGGCGGGTCGGGGGCACCCCGGCGGTGCAGGCCGGTCCCTCGTGCGGACGGCGGGCAGCCGGGCGTCGGGGGGACGGAGCCGGGCGGGAGGCGGACGCGGAACCAGCGGGGCGATCGCGGGTCGTCCTCGTCGACGACGGGCGACGGGCGACGGGCGACGGGCGACGGCTGTGTGATCGGCATCGTCCCGGGTAGCGGGTGAACATGTTCAGACATCGACGGGTACGGGTCGCGTGCGTGCTGCTGATCGGCTGGGTGGCGCTGACCGCCGTGGAAGGGCGGGCGGAGCGGGCTTCCTGGTCCGCGGCGGTGGCGACCGGGTTCCTCTGGGCGTGCGTGGCGGCGGGCACCTGGTGGTTCGCCGAGATGACGCAGGGCGTGTCCTCGCGGACGAACGGGAAGGACGGATCGGTCCGGGCCCTCCCCCGGCGACGGTCCGGAAGGAAGGACGCGGCACGCGAGTCCGGCCGTCTCCCCTCCCGGTGACGGCCGGGACCGGCACGCGCCGTCGTCGCGGCGGGCGGTCCGGCCGGGGGGGGCGGCGGCCCGGCCCGAGGGACGGCGGCCCGGCCCGGAGGGCCACCGGGCGGAAACGGCGGGCCCCGCGCCCGAGGCCGAACGCGCACGGCTGGCCCCGCTCGGCGCGGTACACGTGCGAACGCTGTACGACGGCGACGACTCGTGCGTCCCGATGCTGGACATCGAGGGGAACGAGTTCTGCGTCGACCGAGCGTGCGGGCCGCCGTCGTCCCGTGAGGACGAGAGCGCGCGGCCCGGCGACGTCGGCCCGGCCGGAGACGGGAGGAACGCCCCGTCAGGCCGGGCGGGGAGCGGCGTCCGGAGCGATGCGGGCCGTGACGCACTTGCCGGCCGCGTCCCTTTCCACGAACAGGCTCTCGGTGACGGCCTCGACGATCTCCAGGCCGTGCCGGCCGGCCCGGTCCGGGTCGGCCGAATAGATCATGGGAACGGCCGGATCGCTGTCCCACACGACCACGTCCACGCCGCCGGCGGTGACGCACACCTCCACCAGCACCAGACCGGGCGCGTGCGTGCGGGCGTTGGTGAGCAGCTCGCTGACCACCAGTTCGGTCAGGTCCTTCGCGTGCTCCGGCACCGGCACCAGGTGCCTGGTGCGCGCTTCGTCCAGAAGGGCGGCGGCACGGCGACGGGCGTCCGCGACGCAGCCGCCGTCCCCGTCGGGCGCGTAGCCGACGCACATCAGCAGACCACCCGGCACCGGCCGGACGGCGCCGCCGCCCTCCACAGGGATTCCCACCGAACTCCTCCTCGCTCCCGTCTCCACGGCACGGTTACCCACCCGGCCGGTCCTGACGCGGAGGAAACGGATCGGTGCCACCGTCCGGACAGGAGGCGACGTCCGGGAGGGGGCGACGTCCGAACAGGGGGCGACGTCCGGGAAGGGCGGCCGCGGAGGCGGGCGGCGGGCCCCGTCGCCGCGCGCACCGGTCCCCGGCCCGGCGGCTCACGCCTCCCGCCGTGCCCGCACCAGTCCCGTCTCGTACGCGGCGACGACCGCCTGGGCGCGGTCGCGGACCCGCAGCTTGGCGAAGAGGCCGGTGATGTGGTTCTTCACGGTGGAGGCGCTCACACCGAGCCGGCCGGCTATCTCCGTGTTGTCCAGGCCGGCGGCGATCAGCCGCCACACCTCCCGTTCGCGCGGGGTGAGCCCCTCGCCGCCGGAGGGCACCGGGGGCGCCGTCCGGTGCTCCGGGGCCGTGACGTGCCGGGAGATGAGCCGGGTCAGGAGCCTCGGGGCGAGGATCGCCTCGCCGTCGCGGACCACGCGCAGGGCGGCGACGAGGTCCTCGGGCGAGATGTCCTTGGGCAGGAAGCCGCACGCCCCGGCCCTCAGGGCGTCCACGACGTGCTCGTCCATGTCGAAGGTGCTCAGGGCCAGGACCCGGCAGCCGGGCAGTTCGGCGGTGAGGCGTTCGGTGGCGGCGATGCCGTCCATGACCGGCATGCGGACGTCCATGACGACCACGTCGGGCCGGTGTTCGTGGGCGAGGCGGACCGCCTCGGCGCCGTCCGCGGCCTCGGCCACGACCTGGAAACCCGGTTCGGGGGCCAGCATCAGGGCGAGGCCGCGGCGGACGAGGGGCTGGTCGTCGGCGATGAGGACCTTCACGATCCCGTTCACGCGTACGCCTCCTGACGGTCGGCGGGCAGCGGCAGGCGGGCGCGGACGGCGAACCCTCCGTCCTCCGGTCCGGCCCGCAGGGTGCCGCCGTGGAGGGCTACGCGTTCACGCATTCCCATGAGTCCGTAGCCCGATTCGCGCGCGGCGGGGCGGCCGGGACGCGGCCCGTCGTCGGTGACGGCGACCCGCACCTCGTCGGCGGCGAAGGTGAGACGCACGTCGACGCGCGCGCCGTCGCCCGCGTGTTTGCGGGCGTTGGTGAGGGCTTCCTGGACGACGCGGAAGACGGTGAGCGCGACGCCGGGCGGAAGCGACCGCGGGTCGCCGTCGGTGGTGAGGGTGGTGGGGAGGCCCGCGCGGCGGCTGTCCTCGACGATCCGGTCGAGGTCGCCGATGCCGGGCTGCGGCGCGGTCGCCTCGCCCTCGTCGTTCTCGTCGCCGGCCCGCAGCACGTCGAGCAGGTGGCGCATCTCGCGCAGGGCGGTGCGGCCCGAGCCCTCCAGGTCGACGAGGGCCTCGCGGGCCGTGTCCGGGGACCGGTCGAGATTGGCCCGGGCGCCTCCGGCGAGCAGCTGCATCGTGGTCAGGTGGTGGGCGACGATGTCGTGCAGCTCCCGGGCGATGCGGCGCCGTTCGTCGGAGACGGCCCGCTCGGCGAGCAGCCGCCGCTGGGTCTCGGCGTTGCGCTGCCAGCGGCCTACGGCCACGGCGGCGGCGGCCACGAACAGCGCGGACGCGGCGTTGGGGACGAACTCGATCAGGGACGGCGCGCGCAGTCCCGGGTGGGCGAACTGGAGCGCCGCGACACAGCCGGCGACGGCCGCCGCGCCGACCGCGGGACGGTGGTGGCGTACGGCGGTGTAGAGGGCGACGACGGTGGCGGCCCCGTAGTGCTGGCCCACGGAGCTGAACCAGTTGAGCGACAGGTTCGCCGCGAGGACGCACCCGAGGACGCACAGGGGCACGCGGCGGCGTGCCAGCAGGAACAGCGAGGCGACGACCACCACCAGGCACCCGGCCACCGGCACGTGGCCCCGGTCCATCTGGCTGGTGACGGTGAAACCCACGAGATCGACGGCTGCCGCGCCGACGGCGACGAGTCCGTCGTGCTGGCTCCACGGCCCCGGCCCCCCGCGTCGGCTCCCCGTCCCGGTCGCACGGTCCGGAAGCCCGGTACCGGACGCCTCCGCCCCGCCCCGTACCCGGCCGGGGCGCGCTTCGTCCGCGCGCCGTCCCATCTTCGCCCCCCGTGCGCGTCCGTGCTTTTCCGGGGCCGCCGCAGCGGCCCGACGACCTGCGGTTCGTCCGCCGATTCTCCCATGCTGCCGGTGCGCCGGAGCCGGGGCCTCGGGACCGGGAGGGAGCGGGGACCAGGAGCGGGCTCCCAGAGGCCGGACGGTTCGGGGCCGTGCTCCCAGCGGGTTTCTCGTCCCCGGCTCCGAGGTGCGGGGCGCGCGCCGCTGATGTGCTGGAGACGTGCCGGGACGACCCGGCACGGGGCGCCCCGCGGCCCCCGTTCTCTTCCGTCCTTCCAGGAGGCCTTCCGTGATCCGCGCCCTGACCGGATTCTCGACCCGCAGACCCTGGCGGGTCATCGCCGTGTGGACGGTGGTCGGCGTCTTCGTGGCGCTCATGGGCCAGGTGCTCGTCTTCCGCGTGACCCACACCGACAGCGCCGGTTTCCTGCCCCCCGAGTACGACGCGGCCGCCGCGCTGCGGGTCGCCCGGGAGGAGTTCGGCGCAGAGCCCGACGCCGACGCGGTGACGGTGCTGGTGGCACGGCGCGACGGCAGGCCGCTGGAGGGCGCGGACGAGAAGCGCGTACGGGAGGTGGCGCGCGAACTGAGCGCCACGCGCGTGGAGATGCCGTGGACGGACGAACAGATACCGGGACTCTCCAGGGACTACTCCCAGGTCCCCCTCGTGGCACCGGCCACGACCGCCCCCGACAGGTCGTTCGCGCTGCTCGGCGCGCGGCTGGAGGGCAACTCCACCGACCCCGGCATGCACTCCCTGTACCGGGTCTTCCACGACCGCGTCCAGCAGGAGTTCGGCGAGGCCGGGCTGCGCACGGGGTTCACCGGGGGCCTGGCGGACGTGGTGGACCGCGCCGACGCGGAGGAGAGCACGCAGAAGGTCGTCGGGTTCGTGATGGTCGGGCTGATCGTCCTCGTCAACGTGCTGGTGTTCCGCAGCGTCCTGGCCGCGTTCCTCCCCCTGTTCGCGGTGTCCGTGGTGGGCGGCGCCGCCGCCGGCACGGTCGTGGGAGCGGCCCTCCTGACCGGTTTCGCACTGGACCCCGGTACTCCGAGCATGATCGGCACCGTGCTGATCGGCATCGGCGTCGACTACTTCCTCTTCCTGCTGTTCCGTTTCCGCGAGGAGCTGCGGCGGCGGCCGGAGGAGGACCACCGCCTGGTGGCCGCGGACGTGTCCGGGCGGGTGGGCACGGCGGTGACCTCGGCGGCGCTGACGATCGTGGCCGCCTTCGCGACGCTCGGGGTGGCGACGTTCGGGCAGTTCCGGGTGCTCGGTCCCTCGGTCGCGGTGTCGGTCCTGGTGATGCTGGTGGCGAGCCTGACCCTGATGCCGGCGCTGCTGGCGGTGGCCGGGCGGAAGATGTTCTGGCCGTCGCGGGCCCTCTCGAAGACCGGGCGGACCGGTCTCGCGCACCGTACCGGCGAGCTGGTGGCGCGCCGTCCCCTGCTGGTGCTCGTGGCGTCGGTGGCCCTTCTCGGCGCGCTCTCGGCGGGCGCGGCGGGCGTCCGCATGGACTTCGGCACCGGCGGCACCCCGCAGGAGACGGCGGCCGCCGCGACGGCGCGGGAGATCGCCGGCGCCCTGCCTCAGGGGGTGTCCGACCCGACGACGGTGTACGTCACCGCCGACGACGGCCGGGTCCTGGACCCCGCCGGGCCGGCCGCCCTGCGCCGGGCGCTGACCGGGGTGGCCGGGGTGGGCACGGTGGCCGCCCCGGTGTTCGACGCCGACCGCACCGCCGCCCGGCTGGACGTCCACCTGACGGCGGACTCGCAGTCGCAGCGCGCCCGGGACCTCGTGGCGGGGCCGGTGCGCCAGGCCGTGCGGGAGGCGACGCCGACGGGACTGACCGCGCACGTGGGCGGCACGGCGGCCGTGTTCGCCGATGTGGCGACGGCCGTCGACCGGGACCTGCGGACGGTGTTCCCGGTGGCCACCGCCCTGATCGCGCTGATCCTGGTGGTGCTGCTGCGCAGCCTCGCGGCCCCGGTGGTGCTGATGCTCTCGGTCGGCCTGTGCTTCGCGGCGACGTTCGGCGCCTCCGCGCTGGTCTTCCAGCACATCGGCGGCGCGCCGGGCGTGAACTTCGTCCTGCCGCTGGTGCTGTTCCTGTTCGTGGTGGCGCTGGGCACCGACTACAACATCCTCGTCAGCGACCGTCTGCGCGAGGAGATGGCCGACGGGGGTCCGGTCCGCGCCGCCGTGGCCCGCGCGGTACGGCACACGGCGCCGGCCGTCGCCACGGCGGGCGTCGTCCTCGCGGCCTCCTTCGGCACCCTCGTGGTGAACGCGGACCCCTCCACCCGCCAGCTGGGCTTCGCCACGGCCCTGGGCATCCTCCTGTCCGCGTTCGTCCTGTCGCTCCTGCTGGTGCCGGCGGCCACGGCGCTGCTGGGCCGGGGGATGTGGTGGCCGGTGCGCGGAGCACGGGGCCGGGGGGAGAGGGCCTGACCCGCGCCCCGGCGACGCGAGGGACGGTGCCCGGTCCGTCCCTCGCCGCCGTGGACGCCGTGTCCCACCGGGAAAGGCCGCACGGTGAGTACGTCCGGCTCCCGTACTGAGTACGCGTACTCAGTACGGGAGGGGCCCCGGGCGGCGAGAGTGGGACGGACCGAGAGACTGGAGAAGATCATGCGCATGCCCGGCAGGACGACCCGAACCGCCGCCGCCTCCCGGCCGGGGAGGGCCCGCGCCGTCGTGGTCGCCCTCGCGGGCGCGGCCTCCGTCGTGGTGCTCACGGGCTGCGCGGGCCTCGGGTTCCAGGATGACATCTGCTCCGGCGGGGAGTACCCCGTCCTGTCCGTGGGCGGCACCGGCTCCGCCTGCGTCCCGGACGGGGAGGAGCCCCCGGCCGGGTTCGCGCGGTACCCGGAGGGCAAGGTGCCGCTTCAGGTCGACGACGCGTGGGACAAATACTGGGACACCCACACGCTCGACAAGGACGGCAGGATCGTCGAGGTCCCCGACGAGAAGTGAGCCGGGGCCCGGTGCGGGTGGCCCCGTCCCGGGCGGCCGGGGCCGGGGCGGCCGGGGCCGGGGCGGCGCCGCTCTCCGGGGGCGTCAGACCGTGTACCGGTAGGAGGTCCACGGTCCTGCCGGGGCCCCGTCCCGCAGGCCCGCGATGCGGCGTCGCCATTCGGCGCGCATCCCCGGGTTCGCCGCGAGGAGGGGGAGGACGACCGTGAGGACGTTCAGGGCGTGCACGCGGGCCAGGGTCGGGAGCCCCTCCCAGGTGCGGGGATCGAAGCCGTAGGCGTCCACCAGCCGCTGGTACCCGGCCACGGGCCGTCCGTAGCGGAGGCAGCCCATGAGTTCGGGGACCAGATCCCATTCGGGCGGCCCCACGCACATGAAGTCCAGGTCGCAGAGGACCGGGCGGCCCCGGGCGTCGTGCAGCAGGTTGCCGATGTGGGCGTCGCCGTGGATCACGGTGCGCGGGAGGACGAACCGCAGCCGGGGGAGCTCGTCCTCCAGGCGGTCGGCGAGGCCGCGCAGATAGGCGAGTTCGGCGGTGCCCGCGTCGGCCGGTGCCCTGCCGAGCCGGGCTCGGCCGACGCTCAGCGGGTCCCACTCGGGCAGCGGGCAGGGGGGCGGCCCCAGGGCGTGCACACGGCGCAGGGGACCGGCCAGTTCGTGGGCGGCCGGCCGGTGGTCCGGTGGCTGGGGAAGGTGGCGCCAGAACGTCACGAGCGGCCCGCTTCCGGTCGCCACCGGCTGGGGGACGGCGAGGCGGGCCGGCCGGACGGCGGGAACGCCTTCGCGTTCCAGCCAGTGCGCGAGGCGGACCACGCGGACCACGTCGTCGCGGCCGAGCTGGGGGCCGGCGACGCGGGCCACGACGGGAGCGCCGCGCAGCCGGAAGACCGCGTTCACGGTGAGGTGCAGGGGCTCGGCACCGGCCGCGGAAAGGCCGGCCGTCGCGCAGGCCTCCTCCAGCGCGCGGCGGAACGCGCCGGCCGTGTACGGGTCCGGGCCCCTGCCCACGGTCAGTCCGCCGACAGGTCGCGGCGCCGGAGGACGAACGGGCCGAGGGCCAGCAGGTCCATGGGGGTGGTCGCGAAGCAGGCGACGGCGTCGCGGGGGTGGTCCGCGATGGGCATCTCGGCCACGTTGAAGCTGGTGTTGATGACGACGGGGACGCCCGTCTCCCGCTCGAACTCCTTGAGCATGCGGGCCACCAGGGGTTCGTCGTCCTCGGCGACGGTCTGGACGCGGGCGCTTCCGTCGACGTGCAGGGCCGCGGGGACGCGCTCGGCCCAGCCCGGCCTGATCCGGTGGGTGAAGAGCATGTAGGGGCTCGGCAGCGGTCCGTCGAAGATCTCGGCGGCGCGGTCGAGCAGGACCATGGGCGCCACCGGGCGGAACTGTTCCCGTCCCTTGATGTCGTTGAGGCGTTCGAGGTTCCCCCGGTAGGTGGGGTTGGCCAGCAGGCTGCGGTGCCCCAGGGCGCGGGGGCCGAACTCGCTGCGGCCCTGGAACCAGCCGACGACCTTGTTGTCGGCGAGCGCGCGGGCCGCGACGGCCGCCACGTCCGGCGGGCGGGAGTAGGGAATCCGGTTGGACTGGAGCCAGGCCTCCGTCTCGGCGTCGCTCCAGCCGCGCCCCAGGGCGGCCGTGGTCATGTGCTTGACGGGGTCGCCCGCCGCCTGCGCGGTGTAGAGCGCGCCGCCGAGGGCCGTACCGGCGTCGCCCGCCGCCGGCTGCACCCAGACCCGCTCGAACGACCCTTCCCTGGCGATGCGCGAGTTGGCCACGCAGTTGAGGGCGACGCCGCCGGCCATGGCGAGGTCCCGTTCTCCGGACTCCCGCCGGAGCCAGCGGGCGAGGTCGACGAGGACCTCTTCGAGACGGCACTGGACGGTGGCGGCCAGGTCCGCGTGGTGGGATTCCATCGCCTCGCCGCGGAGCCGGCGGGGCATCAGTTCGTGCAGGTCGAGCGGCTCGACGACGAAGGTGCCGTCCCCGGTCGCCCGCACGCGTTCGCGGAAGTGCCGGAGGTGGGCGGGTTCGCCGTAGGCCGCGAGCGCCATGACCTTGTACTCGTCCGCGCAGCGGCGGAAGCCGAGGTGTTCGGTGACGTCCTCGTAGAGCAGTCCGAGCGAGTGCGGCAGGTGCTGGCTCGCCAGGACGGTGAGTTCGCCGTGTTCGGCGCGGCCCGCGAGGTGCGTGGCGACTTCGCCGCGCCCGTCGAGGACGAGGACGGCGCACCTGTCGTAGGGGGCGGCCAGGTAGGCGGAGGCGGCGTGCGCGAAGTGGTGGGGAACGAAGGTGACCTTGGCCGGATCGAGGTCCGGGAACATCCGGTGGAGGAACTGCGGGGCCGTCTGCGCGTACGTCTTGTGGACCTGCTCCCAGAACCCCCGCGGCTCGTCCGTGTCCTGGTCGGGGACGAGGGACGGCTCGTAGGAGTAGACGACGGCGTCGAGATCGCCCATCGTAAGTCCGGATTCGGCCAGACAACTCGCGACGGCCAATTCCGGCAGTTCCCAGCGGTTGAACGGCACCGGTGTCTTCCGGGCCTTTTTCCGCGAAAGGCGTTCCTCCTCCTGGGCGATGACTATCTCGCCGTCGACGACCAGTGCCGCAGCCGGATCATGAAATATGGCGTTGATCCCGAGAATCTTCACGTGCTCCCCTCCGTGCCTCCCGTGCGCCCCCGAAAAACGCCTTACACGGGGCCGCTTGCCGCTCGTACTGTAAATGATCGCCGGGGTGCGGCGTAAGTGCATGAAGACAATCAAACAAGACATAACAACAAGGGGCATTTCATGCGCATCAGGGACATCTGCACTGCCGTGCGCACCCTCCCCACCCGGGAGAAGCAGGAAATGGGCGCCGGTTCCCTGGCCGACTCCGTCACCAATGTGTTCGTGCGTGTCCGAAGTGACGAAGGAGTCTCCGGGTACGGCGAGGCGGCCACCTGGAACCTCTTTTCCTCGGAGACTCCGGAGGGAATATGCCACGTGGCCGAGAGCCTCTTCAAACCCGTGCTCGAAGGCCGTGACGTACTGGACATACAGGGTTCTCGCACCGCCGTCGACGCGGCCATCGTAGGAAATCCGGCCGCGAAAAGCGCCGTCGAGACGGCGCTCCACGATCTCGCCGCGCGCACCCTGGGCGTCCCCGTCTACACGCTGCTCGGCGGACTCCGCCGCCCCGACCTCGGACTGTCGTACTCCGTGTCGGCCCAGGACCCCGCCCAGGAGGCCGACCTCGTCCGGGCCAGGTACGAGGAGGGGTACCGCATCTTCAAGATGAAGACCGGGGTGCGGGACTGGCGCACCGACGCGGCCAGGATCGAGTCCCTCGCCGGCCGGTACGACGACATCGTGATCCGGCTGGACTTCAACTGCACCGGCGATCCGCTGGACGTGCCCCGTCTGATGAGGGCCGTCGCCGACGTGCCGATCGACTTCGTGGAGCAGCCCTTCGCCCCCGAGCACCACCAGCCGCTCGACCGGCTGCGCCGCTCCTTCCCCGTCCCCCTCTGCGCCGACGAGGGCTGCCGCACCCCCGCCGACGCGCGCCGCCTGCTGGCGGACGGGACGTACGACCTGATCAGCCTCAAGCTCGGCAAACTCGGGGGCTACGGCACGGTCGGGAGGATCTCCGCGGCGGCGGCGCTGCACGGCGTCCACGGGTACGCGGGGGCGTTCGAGGAGTCCCGGCTGGGGACGACCGCCGCCCTGCACCAGATGCTCACGCTGCCCTCCCTGGTCGACGGCTGCGACTACTACTTCTCCCTCGTCGTCCTCGATCCCGGGCACGGCCCGCAGGGCGGCTTCACCGTGCGGGACGGACGGCTGAGCCTGCCCGGGGAGCCGGGCCTCGGCGTGACCGTCCCGGACCACTGGTTCGACTGAGGTCCGCGCCCCGGCCCGTGCGCCACTCCGGGCCCCGTCCCGCCCGGTCCGTGCGCCGCCCCGGGCCCCGGACCCGTGCGCCCCGCCCCGCCCCGCCCCGCTCCGCCCACGGCTCCACCACTCCGGCACCGTCATCCAGCGAGAAGAGGGGAACCCCGTGATCGCTGCCGAGAACCATGCCCTTCCGCTCACCGGCCTCGCCACCGGTCTGGGCGCCGAGCCCGGCCACGCCGCCGACTTCGCCGCCGGTCCGCGCCGGGTCCGGCTGCTGAGCAGCGACCCGGCCGTCATCGGCTACGCCGTCGCGGCCCTGCGCCCGGCGCACGTGTCCTCGGACCCCGGCACCGGTGAACCGCCGCCGGACGCGGTGTGCGTGGCCGTACCGCTCGACCCGGACCGGCTGGACCGGCTCGCCGCCCCCGGCGGCGGACCCGCCGAACCGTTGCCCCTGCACGGCGGGCGCGAAGGACGCGTCGCCGCGCTCAGCGGCGCCGACGGGTTCCGCCTGGTGCGGATGCCCGGCAGGGCGGACCGCTTCGTCACGGACGCGGCGACCCGTTCCGTCCTGTACGCGGGGCGGCGCGACGACCCCCGGTCCCTGACCGAGCCGGCCGCCCTGACCGCCGCGCTGCTCACCGCGCTCGCCGCGCAGGACGGCCCGGTCCTCGCGGGCGCCGCCGTCGGCGCGGCCACCGGGGCGGCGCTCCTGCTCGATCCCGGCGAAGGAACGGCCGCCGCGACGGTCCCCCTGCTCCACGAGCACGGACAGGCCCTGCTGTCCTGGTCGTCCGTCCAGCTCACCCGGGATCCGGACGCGCCGGGCGGCTTGCGATTGCGCGCCCTGCCCTCCCCGTGCGAACTGCCCGTGGGCCTGCTGCGGCGGACCCCTCCCCTGGCCCGGCACGTGTGCCTGGCCGACCACCCGGAACTGGCCGCGCCCGGAACCGCGCCCGGCCGCCCGCGGGGCACGGCGGAGTTCACCCCGGACGAACTCGCGGAGGCCCTGGGCTGCCGGATGCTCGGACGGGCGCCCCTCGCCCTCCTCGTCGGACCGCGCGGAGACGGCCCGGAGACGGCACTGCGCGAGGCGGCCGGGGTGTCCGCCGCCCGCTTCCCGGCCTGGCACGGCATCGGCGCGACCCCGCGGGCCCCCGCCGGCACCGCCCTCGCGGAGGAGATCCGCGCCCGCCCCTGGATCGCCGTGGACGGCTACGACGCCGGCGCGGCCCGCACCGTCGCCGGTGAACTCGGGCGGAGGCACATCGGCGAGGCCGTCCCCGACCTGCCGGACGCCACGCGCTGGCCGCGCTCCGCCCTGACCGGCCGGTGGGTCGCCGTGATGGAGCACCGCAGGTTCAGCCGCGGCATGAGGCTGGAGCGCTGGCGGACCCGCGCCGTCCCGGCCGGCACCGTCCACGAGCTCATGACCACCCCCGCACCGCCGCCCGCCGGCGGCGACCGGGTCGACGAGGTGTCCTACCTGGGCTTCGCCGAGTTCACGGGCGGGCTGCTCGCGGTCGGCGACGCGGTCCACACGGCGGACGGGACGCTCCTCGGGCACATCCTGGGCTTCGACGACACCCATCTGCCCAACCACATGAACGTGGTCCTGCTGTCCGAGGACCGCCGGACCGGACGGCAGCGGGGGCTTTCCCCCGGCGGACGGCTCCGTGTGACGTCTCCGGCCGACGCCCGTTCCGCGGCCGGACCGGCCGCCCTCACCGTTCCCACGGGGGAGCCCCGATGACCACCAAGGACTTCCGGGCGGTGTGCGTCCGCTGCGGCGCCTCCCGCCCGTACGCCGCCGTCGATCCCCGCTGCTCCTGCGGCGGCCTCCTCGACCCCGTCTACGACGTGACGACGGCCCGGGTGCGCGAGGACGAGGAGGTGCCGTCCGCGCGGTACTTCGACCTCCTTCCGCTGCACCGGCCCGACTCCGTCCTCCACATCGGCGACGGCAACACCCCGTGCGTCCGCGCCCGCGTCCTCGGCTCCCGGCTCGGGCTCGACCGCCTCTACCTCAAGGACGAGACGCGCAACGCCACCCGCACCACCAAGGACCGGATGGCGGCGTGCGTGCTCGCCGTGCTCCAGGAGCAGGGCGTCAGCGAGTTCGTGGCCAGTTCCACCGGCAACAGCTCCACGTCCTTCGCCTGGGGGCTGCGGTTCACCCACGCCATGAAGGTCCACCTCTTCACCGGGCGCGACTTCGTGGACCGTCACCAGTACACCGACCACCCCGGGGTCGAACTGCACGTCGTCGACGACGACTTCGTGGGGGCCGCCGCGGCGGGCCGGGCCTTCGCCGCCGAGCAGGGCCTCCTCTTCGAGGGCGGGTTCTTCAACTCCGGCCGCCGGGAGGGGCTCAAGCTCGCCTATCTGGAGGCGTACGACCAGATGCCGCGTCCCCCCGCCGTGGTGTTCCAGGCGGTCAGCAGCGGCATGGGCGTGTACGGGGCGCACAAGGGGGCGCGGGAGTACCTCGCGATGGGCCGCCTGCCGGCGCTGCCGCGCTTCGTCTGCGTCCAGCAGCTCAGCTGCGCGCCCATGTGGCACGCGGACCGGGACGGCAGCGACCGGATCCTGCCGCACCACGTCCTGCGCCGGCCCCAGGGGCTCGCCAAGGCCATCCTGCGCGGAGACCCGAGCAACACCTACCCGTTCATGAGGGCCATCACCACCGGGACCGGCGGAAGCTTCGCGGCGGTCTCCGACGACGAGATGGTCCGGGCGCGCCGCCTGCTCGCCGAGGACGAGGGCATCGAGGTGTGCTTCGCGGCCGCGGCGGCCCTCGCGGGAGTCGCGCAGCTGGCGGCCCGCGGCGGGATCGGCCGGGACGAACCCGTCCTCGTCAACCTGACCGGCGGCGAACGGGACGGGCGGGCCGATGGCTGACGCGCGACGCGACGCGGAGCGGGCGGCCCGCCTCCGGGCCCGTGCCCTGCGCCTGCGGCTCGCCTCGGTGCGGGCGGTGCGCGGCGCCCGCTGGGGGTTCCTGGGGTCCTGCCTGTCGGTCGCCGACCTCCTCGCCGTACTGGTCGAGCACCTGGACCTCGCGGCGCACGGCGGTACGGAGACGCCGGACCACGACCGTCTCGTCCTGTCCAAGGGGCACGCGGCCCCCGCCCTGTACGCGGCCGTGGCCGGATGGGAGGGGGACGGGACGTACGCGTCCCTCGGCGGCCGTTACCAGGGGCACCCCAGCCTGCGGTTCCTGCCCGGTGCCGGGATGACCACCGGCTCCCTCGGCCTGGGCGTCCCGGCGGCGGCCGGGCTGGCCCACGGGCTCGCCCTCCGGGGCGGCGGGGGCCGCGTCGCCGTCGTCACGGGGGACGGCGAACTCCAGGCCGGCATCGCCCTGGAGGGCTATCTGTGGGCCGTGCGCGCCGGGCTGCGCAACCTCCTCCTCGTCGTGGACGCCAACGGCCACCAGTCGGGCGGCACGACCCGGGGAGGGGACGTCACCCGGCGGATGCTGGCCGCCACCGCCCCCGTCTTCGCCGCGGTCGACGGCCACGACCTCGCCGGTCTGGACGCCGGGATCGGCCGCCTGCTGAACGCCCCCGCGGGCCCCGCCGTGCTGTGGGCCCCCACCGTCCGCGGCAGCGGCGTCCCCGCCGTCGAGCGGAAGCCCGTCCCCATGAGCTGGATCCCTGACGACGACACGCTCGACAGGGCGGAACGCGCGCTCGGCGCGGAGCTGCGGACCGCCGAGGGCGCCCTCGGCGCGTCCTCCGGCCGTCCGCGCGCCGGCCGAACCGTCCCCAGGAGGACAACGTGACACGTACCGGAGCCGACAGCCTCGTCGAGGCCCTGCGGGACGCGGGGGTCGAGTCGTTCTTCGGCCTGCCCGGCGAGTCGACCCTGCCGTTGTACGCCGCCATGCGCCGCGCCGGGGTCCACCACGTGATGGCCCGCAGCGAGACCGCCGCCGGCTACATGGCCGACGCCAGCGCGCGGTTCACCGGGAAGGCCGCCGTCGTCGACGCCCCCGGCGGCATCGGCTCGCCGCTGCTGCTGCCCGCCCTGCACGAGGCGTACAACAGCTCGATACCGCTGGTCGCGCTGACCAGCGGCGTGCCGCTCGGCCAGGAGGACCAGTGGCCGACGGCGGCCTGCCGCCACCAGGAGATGTTCCGGCCGTGCGTCAAGGCCACCCTCGCCGTGCCGGACGCCGCCCGCCTGCCCGCCCTGGCCGTCCGGGCGGTCCGGCTGGCGACGACGGGGCGGCCGGGCCCCGTCCACCTCGACGTCCCCTCCGACCTGCTGGCCGGAGCCGGGCCCACCCCCTCGCCGCCCGCAGTCCTGCCCGCCCCGTCCCGGCTCCGCCCCGACGCGGGAGCGGTGACCGAGGCCGCCGGTCTGCTCGCCGCGGCGCGGCGGCCCCTGCTGGTGGCCGGCGGCGGCGTCCACCTGTCCCGGGCCTACGACCGGCTGGCCGCCTTCACCGACGCGTTCCGCGTCCCGGTGGCCACGACGTTCAACGGCAAGGGCACCCTCGCCGAGACCCACCCCCACAGCCTCGGCGTCATCGGCGCCAAGGGCTCGACGGCGGCCAACGCCCTCGCCGCCCGCGCCGACCTGGTGCTCTGGGTCGGCAGCAAGGCGGGCGACAAGTCCACCGGCTTCGGGCGCCTCCCCGCGCCGGGCGCCGTCTGCGTCCAGGTGGACGTCGACGAGGAGGAACTGGGCCGCGTCCTGTCCCCCCGGTGCGTGCTGCACGCCGACGCCGCGGCGGCCCTCGCCGACCTGGAGGGCGCCCTGCGCGCCGCCGGCTGGCGGGGCGCTCCCGCCTGGACGGGCACGACGGGTGCCCTCCTCGACGAGCCGCACGACACCACGCCCCCGGCGCCCGGCGCCCTCGTCCGGGCCGTGGAGCGGGCCTGCCCGGACGACACCGTCCTGGTCGCCGACGCCTCCCGCGCCTGCAGCTGGGCCGGTGCCCACTTCCGTGCCCGAAGCGCGGGCCGCTCGGTCGTCGCCCCGCGCGGCAGCGGCAGCATCGGCTACGCCCTGCCGGCCGCCGTCGGGGCGGCCGTCGCCCAGCCGGGACGCACCGTCGTCGGCATCGGCGGCGACGGCGGTTTCGCCCTCGCCTGCCAGGAGATGGAGACCGCCGTCCGTGTCGGAGCCCGTCTCGTCTTCGTCCTCCTCAACGACAACGCCTTCGGGCTGCTCGACCGGGTCTCGGCGGTCGGACTGCGCCGGCCCGGCCTGCTCGACCGGTTCGCCGCCACCGACTGGACCGCCGTGGCACGGGCCTTCGGCTGGTACGCGCGCACCGTGCGGGACGACGCGTCCTTCGCGCAGGCCCTCGCGGCCGGGCTGGACGCCGACCGGCCGACCCTCCTCAACGTCCTGCTCGCCGCCGACACCATGTCCCCGGACTTCCAGATGTACGCCGAGCGCCACGCGGGCCGGAGGTGAGCGCCCTGTCCGCCCCCGAGGAGACGCAGCTGGAGGCGTTCACGCACACCCTGTGCGGTGAACTCCTCCGGGGCCCCGACCCGTTCGTGATCGTCACCTGTGACGCCACCCTGTCGTTCCGGCTCGGCGACTTCGCCCGCCGCCACCCGGACCGCGTCCTGGACGTCGGGGTGGCCGAGGCCACCGCGGCCGCCGCCGCGTTCGGCCTGTGGCGCGGCGGGCTCAAGGTCGTCGTCGCCGGGTTCGCCGCGTTCCTCTCCCTGCGGGCCCTGGAACCGATCCGGTCCCTCGTCGCCCTTCACGACGCCGACGTCACCTTCCTGGCCGGCATGACCGGGCTCAGCGCGGGCCGGGACGGCGTCCAGCACCACGCCACCGAGGACGCCGCCCTCCTGCGGGCCGTCCCCGGCATGGAGGTCGTCGCCCCCTCGGACGCGGCGGACGCGCGGGCCCTGGCCGCCCACTGCGCCACCCGTCCCGGGCCCCGCTGGGTGCGGCTCGTCCGGCGGCCCGTCCACCTGGACGGGCCGCCGGCGGCCGGGGACCGTTCCTGGGCGCCCGTCCGCTGGCTGACCCCGCCGCCCCCGGACGGCCGCGTCCTGTTCTGCGCCCACGGCGCCCTGAGCGAGCAGGTCCAGCAGGCGGCCCGGTTCCTGACCCGGCACCACGGCATCCCGGCGGCGGCCCTGCACGTGGGCCGCCTGTCCCCCGTACCGCCGGAACTCGCCGCCGTCCTGCGCGGGTTCCCCGTCGTGCTCGCCGCCGAGGACCAGCACCGCCCCGGTGGCCTCGCGGCGGCCCTCGACGAGGCCCTCACGTCCGACCCGGCGGGCGGTGCCCGTCCCCGTCTCGTACGGTGCGACCTCACCGCCCCGCCGGGCTCCGGCGACTACACCGATCTGCTGCGCGCGACGGGACTCACCGCCGAGCAGCTGGCCGGCCGTGCGGCCACGGCCGTCCACGGCACGAAGGACGACACGACCCCGGGAGGAAGCGCATGATCCGCTACGCGATCGTGGGAAGCGGCTGGTCCGCCGGACGACACGCCAGGGTGCTGAAACGGGTCGGGAGGGCGGAGCTGGTCCGGGTCGTCGTGGAGCCCGGCACGCCCCGGCGCGTGTCCGCCGACTTCGGCACCGCCGGCGTCACCGACCACCTCGACGACGTCCTCACCGACCCGGGGGTCGACGCCGTGGTGGTGTGCACCCCTCCCGACACCCACCTGGAGATCGCCGAAGCGGTCCTGCGCGCGGACAAGCACCTGGTGGTCGAGAAGCCGGTCGGTCTGCGCCCCGACGGCATCCCGCGCCTCGCCGGACTGGCCGAGAGCCGGGGCCTCACGGTGATGGTGCCGTACCACTTCCGCTTCGTACCGCCGCTCCAGCGGCTCCGCGACCGCATCGCGGCCGGGGAGCTGGGCAGCATCGCCCACGCCTACCACCGCATGTACAGCCTGCGGGACCGGGAGGGCGACTGGCTGTGGCACGAGGGGCGCAGCGGCGGCATCATCGTGGAGTCCCTGGTCCACGGCATCGACCAGATCATCTGGATGGTGGGCGAGCCGCCCCTCTCCGTGGCGGCCATGACCCACACGGGGCGCGGCGGTGTCGCCGACGCCGCCACGGTGCTCCTCCGTTTCCCCGGCGGTGCCGTGGGAACCGTCGAGGGGTCGTGGATCAGCGACCCGCACGTCCCCTTCGGCAGCCTCGACGTCGTCGGCTCCGCCGGCTCCGCCGCCTTCGAGCGGGGACGCTTCCACGCCCGGCACTTCCGCGTCGAGACGGCCCCGGCCGACGGCGCCCGTCCCCCGCACGCCGACGTCCTCGAGGACGACGACGCCGGATTCGTCGCCCTGCACGAGCACTTCACCGAGTGCTGCGCCCACGGGAAGGCGCCGAGGGCGGCGACCCTGCGGGAGGCCCACACGGCCGCGTACGTGGCCACGGTGGCCGCCGAGGCGGCGCGGACCGGCCGGGAACTCCCCCTCACCGGCCTGCGGCAGGACGCTCCCTGACGAAGACCCGCTCGGGCCTCAGCCGCACCGTCACCCGCTCCACGCCGGGTTCCTCCGGGTAGGGGCGCCCCTTGTACCTCATGGCCAGTGCCTGGACGAGGTCGGCGGCGCCCTCCTCCCGGAAGGCGACCGTGCCTTCCAGGGAGACGTACGAGTTGGGGTTCTCGCGCGGGTACACCAGCAGCGTCGCGCGGGGGTCCCGCTCCAGGAGCCGGTACTTGAGCCGCTCGCGCAGGGTGCTGACCAGCACCTCGTCCCCGTCCGTCATGCACCACACCACCGACAGGTGGGGAGGCCCGTCCGCCCGGGGGATGCCCAGGACCGCGAAGGCCCGGTCGTCGATCCACCCGCGCGCCACCCGCGGGATCACCTCGTCCGCCATCACCGCACCTCCTGTCCGCCGTCGCCGTGCGGGACGCCGCTGCCAGACTGCCCGGTCCCGCCTCCGGGCACCAGAGCGCCTCCGCCGGCCACGAGCACGTCGGCGTCGATCCGGTCCACGACGACGAGGAGGGCGAGGCTGCCCAGGACCGCGACCGAAGCGGCGGAGAGCAGCCCGGGGACGAACGACCCGGTGGCATCCTTCAGCACGCCGACGACGAGGGGCGAGGCGATGCCGGCCAGGCCCGAGAAGGTGTTCTGCAGGCTCTGCAGGGTTCCCGCCAGCGGCGTTCCCGGGGGCGAGAGGTCCGCCGGGATGGTCAGCAGCACGGACGTCGCGAACGACACCCCGGCGAACGACAGCGAGAGCAGGGCGAGGGCCGCGCCCGCGCCGGGCACGACGGCCGCCGCCCCCACGGACGCGGACACGAGCAGTCCGCCCGCCCCGCAGGACTTCCGCGCGAACGTGAGCGTCCGGCCCCGCTTGACGAGGGCGTCCGACGCCCATCCGCCGAGCCAGTTCCCGCCGATGGCCGCGAGCCCCGGAATCGTCCCGAAGAAGCCCAGTTCGAGCAGGGTGAAGCCGCGGTCGTCGACCAGGTACGACGGGAACCAGGTGATGAAGAAGTAGATGACGTACGACTGGGCGACGACGGCGACGACCGTGCCCCAGACGGCGCGGCTGCGCAGGACCACGCGCCAGCCGGGCGCCCGGGCCGGGGACGCGCCGGCGGGCGGGTCCGGTTCCGCCCGGCGTATGTGGCGCAGTTCCGCCGCCGACACGCCCGGGTGCTCGCCGGGCCGGTCGCGGAACATCCGCCACCACACCAGCGCCCAGACCACACCCACGGCCCCCACCAGGGCGAAGGCCCCCCGCCAGCCCGCCACCGCCATCAGCACGGCGAACACCGGGAGCGTCACCAGGGTGCCCACCCGGGCGCCGCTGTCGTACAGCCCGCTGGCCAGCGCCCTCTCGTCACGCGGGAACCAGAGCGCCATGCAGCTGGTCCCGGCGGGGAACATCGCGGCCTGGGCGACGCCGAGGAGGACGCGGAAGCCCAGCAGCCAGACCCAGCCGGCGGAGAGGCCCGTCGCCATGGTGACCAGCGACCACGCCGTCGCGGCGGCGGCCAGCACCCGGCGCGCCCCGAACCGGTCGACCAGCCGCCCGCAGGGGATCTGGAACGCCGCGTACGTCCAGAAGAACGCCCCCAGGACGAGCCCGGACACGCCGGCGTCGAAGCCGAACTCCTTCGACAGGACCGGGAGCGCCACCGCGAGGCTCGACCGGTCCACGTAGTTGATGACGACGGCCACGAACAGCAGGGCGACCACCTGCCATCGCACGCTCGATCCGGTCGGGCCGACCTCGGCGCCTCGAATGCCGTCCGTCTCGCGCAAGGGGGTTCCTTTCACGCAGACCGTGTCACGGGGGCTGTCACTGTTCGTGCCTGGATCTCCCGGCAGTATGGAAGGCACGGCACGGGACGGCACCCCCGCGAAACGAGCCATGTGGCGGGAGGGCGGCCCGCGCCGCGCGATCGGCGGTCGCGGGCCGGTCGTCAGGCCGGCACGGCGGCGGCCTCCGCCCGTCGCCCGTTCAGGTGACCGCCGCGCGCGAGAGCCGCCACCGCCGCCGCGCACGCCAGACCGAGGACGGCCAGGAGGCCCCAGGTCAGGGCCATCACGGCCGCGTGCCGCCGGGCGAGGTCCCACAGGGCGCCGGTACCGAGGTTGCCGACGGTGACGCCGAGGCCGGAAACGGTGTTGTAGAAGCCGTAGTGGGTGGCGACGAAACGGCCTCCGGACAGCGCCATCACCGTGTCCATCTCGAACGGGTAGACGACCGCGGACCCCGCGGCGAGCAGCACCACCGCCACGACGAGACAGCCCACCCGTCCGGCCGGCCACCCGGGCCGGACCAGCGCGAGCGGCATGAAGGCCACCCCCATCACGGCCAGCCCGCGCACCAGCGCGGTGCCGGAGTCCCACCGCTCCTTCGCCCAGCCGGTGAGCCGGAGCTGGCCCGCGACGGCCACCGCCGCCGAGACGACGAACAGTCCGCAGGTGACGAGGGTTCCGCCCGTGCCCAGGAAGTCGGCCGCCGCGAGCGGCAGCGCCAGGTAGACCTGGAAGGCCAGTACGTACGATCCGGCCATCGCGCCGGAGAAGAGCAGGAACGGCCGATTGGTCACGACCGCGCGCCACTGCGCCGGGACGCCGCCCCCGACGGCACGCGCCGCGGAACCGCGCCCCTCGGACAGCGCACGCCACTGGAGCACGGTGAGCACCGCGAAGACGGCCGCCGCCACCCCGCACACCAGCCGGAAGTCGACGGCCAGCAGGCAGAGCCCGACGAGCGGCCCCAGGAGCAGTCCGGACTGGTAGTAGACGTTGAACACGGCGAAGGCCTCCACCCGCCGCTCGCCCGCGGCGGCGGCCAGGGAGGCGCGGACGGCGGGGTTGAACAGCGCCCCGGCGAACCCGGTCGCCGCACAGGCCGCGATCAGCGCCGGGAGGCTGTGCACCCAGCCGAGCATGCCGAAGCCGGCGGTCCTCAGGAGGCAGCCCGCCACGACGGGCACCCGGTGGCCGAGGCGGTCGGCGATCGTGCCGCCGACGAGGAACATGCCCTGCTGGGAGAAGTGACGGACACCCAGCACGAGTCCGACCGCCCATGCCGCGAGCCCGAGGCCGTCCGTCAGATGGGTGGCGAAATACGGCATGAGCATGTTGAAACCGAGGTTGCCGAGGAACTGGTTCAGCATGAGCAGCCGCACCGCCGGCGGGAAGGACCGGGTCTGCCGCCACAGGCATCTCACACCTCGAAGCTAACCACACTCCGCTACGAAAGGGATGCCTTCGGATGCGGAGAGTGAGCGCGTCGCGGTCCGTCGTCCCCCTGGACGGAAGCGGCCCGCGCCGCCAGGGCCGAAGGGACCGGGAGCGGGGAGCGGGGAGCGGAGGACGGAAAGCCGGGGAACGAAGAGCGGAGAGCACCCGGAGCCGTGGTGCGGGAAGCGGGCCGGCAGCCGTCCCGGCCGGGGCTCACCCGGGGCCGGCCGCGAGGGAGGAGTCCGACGGCGCCGGCGTTGTCGGACCCCGGTGCTAGCTTCACCACTATGGCGAACCGTTCCTATCTCTACTCCGCGGACTCGATGCCGAACGAGACGGAGGTCCCCCGGCCGATCCGGTGCATATCGGAGCACAACTGGGACGTCCCGCTCGCGCACAAGCTCATGGCGGGACGCGGAACGACGATCGTTCCGTCCATGATCTGGAATCACCCGATCGGCATCGCCGCGGACTACGACGACGGGGCGGCCCTGCTCCGTGACCTCCTGCGCGTGGTCGGCAAGGGCCTGGAGGGCGACGCCGGGTTCACCGAATGCGTCGCCAGGACCACGGCCCACCTCGAGAAGCAGCGGGCGACGTACTTCCTCCTGGAGACCGGGGAGATCGTCTCGATGTCGGACGACGACCCGGCGGCGAGCGTGCGGCGTCTGGTGTCCGAGGACATCCCCGACGCCGTCGCCCGTGCCGAGGCGGCGATCGCCGGCCGGGACGACGACTGGCTGGCCTCGGTCCGGGCCGACTGGCAGCGGCACTTCGCGTCCTTCTACGGCGAGGCGCTCTACTTCTCCTTCCCCGACTGACGGGAACCGGACGCGGCCTTCCTCCGGGGCCGGCGGGACCGGCCCCGGGGGCCTGCCGAAGCGGCTCCTCACCCCAGGAAGCTCAGCCGTACCTGACGGTGCGGATTGTCCTTGTTGGTGTCCACCAGGCACACCGACTGCCAGGTGCCGAGGGCCAGTTCGCCGCCGATCACGGGGAGCGTGGCGTGCGGGGGGACGAGGGCCGGCAGGACGTGGTCCCGGCCGTGGCCCCGGCTTCCGTGGCGGTGCTGCCAGCGTTCGTCGGCGGGGAGGAGGTGGTGGAGGACCGCCAGCAGGTCGTCGTCGCTTCCCGCGCCGGTCTCGATCAGCGCCACTCCCGCGGTCGCGTGCGGGGTGAAGACGTTGAGGAGTCCGTCCCGGCCCTGCGCCACCTCCGCCAGGAAGGAGGCGCATTCCCGGGTCAGGTCGTGGACCGTCTCCGTCGTGCCGGTGGTGACGTCCAGGGTGCGGGTCTCGAATCCGTGGCTCATCCCCCCATGGTGGCCGACCGGCCGGTCCTCTCAAACTCTCCACGCGGACGGCCCCGGCCCCGCCGTCCCGTCACGCCACCGGGGCCGCCCCGAAACCGCCCCTGAGGGTGGTCCGGCCGCCGTCGGGGCCGGTCAGGACGACGTCGTACCGGTCGGCCGACGCGTCCCGCTCCCCTTCTGCGTGGTTGTACTGGGCCGCGAAGACGTGCGGGCCCGGCGGTACGGTCCGGCCCTCCTTGAGGGTCCACCGGTAGACCAGGAAGCCGGGCTCCTCCGTCACCTCCACGGTGAAGTCCTCGGCGGGGCGGGTGCGCCAGTGGCCGGTGCTCACGACTCCGGGGGTGCGGGCGATCCGCACCTCGACGACGAGCCCGGTGACCGGGGACCCGGTCGTCACGCCGAGGTCGCTCTGCGCCCACCAGCGGTTGCCGCCGGGGGCGATCGTGCCGGCCGCCCGTGCCGCCGGGCCGGGCGCGGTCAGGGTGGGGGCGGGGCCGGCGGGCTGGGCGGGCCGGTCGTTCAGCGCGGTCGACGCGAGTCCGCCGAGGCCGACGGCGCCGGCGACGGCCGCCGTCGCGGCGGCGACCGCCGTCCAGCGGCGGGCGGTCCACCGGGACGGGGGGCGCGGCGGGCGGGACGCGGGGGCGGGCGCGGCGAGACCGCGTTCCACCCGGGCCAGGATGCGGGCGTGGTCGGGCCGGTGGGCGAGGGCCGCCTCGCGCAGTTCGCGGCGGAGCCGTGTCTCGTCCATCAGCGCCTCCCGACGGCGAGTTCGGTCGCGGCCCGTTCGCCGAGCAGCCGCTGGAGTTCCGCCATGCCCTTGGCGGTCTGGCTCTTGACGGTACCGACCGAGATCCCGAGCGCGAGGGCGGTGTCGCGTTCGGAGAGGTCGAAGGCGTGCCGGAGCACGACGCAGGCGCGTTTGCGGAACGGCAGGGCGCGCAGCGCGGTCCGGACGTCGAGGACGGCGGGGACGTCCGGTCCCTCGGTGTGCTCGGGGCGCCGGTCCCAGAAGGCGGCGATCCTGCGCCTCTCGCGCACGGTGCTCCGGATGCGGGTGCGGACGAGGTTGGCGACGACGCCCCGGGCGTAGGCGGCGGGATGGTCGGCGGCGCGGACCCGGTCCCAGCGGTGCCACAGGGCGAGCATGGCGTCGGCCGCCAGGTCGTCGGCGGCGTCGGTCTCGCCGGTGAGCAGGTGGGCGAGACGGGCGAGTTCGGCGTAGTGGCGCTCGAAGAAGGCCCGGAAGTCGGCCGCGTCGTCGCCCTCAGATTCCGTCGCGGCCACGGTGGTCCTCGGGGTCGGACGCGGACGCGGGGCCGGCGGGCGGCGCCGGGAGCGGCGCGACGGGCCGCGCGGCGCGCGGGGCCTCCGGGGCGGGCCGGCCCGCGGCCCGGCGGGCGGTCCCGCGGGCCGGTGCGGGGCCGGAGGCCGCGGCCGGCCCTCCGGCCCGGCGGGCGGGATCGGCGTGGGTGGTCACGTGCGTGCTCCTGAACGGTTCCCGGTGTTCCGGGCGGCCGCCCGACGATTCGGCTCCCGACCCTAAGCGGCGGCGCGACGGACTGTCCAGGCGGGTCGGCGCGGGGCCCCCGGACGCGGCCGGGGGCCGGACGGGTCCCTTCCGGGTCCGTCCGGCCCCGTCGTACGCGGAGCCCTCTTCAGGCGGGGCGGGCTGTCATTCGAGCAGCTCCGCGTACGAGCCCATGGCCAGGGCGACGTCCGCCTGGGCCCAGAACCGGTGGTAGGTGAAGACGGGGGCGGCGCCGCCCGCCAGGTAGGCCTCGATCTTCGGCCAGGCCGGGTCGTCCTCGTAGAAGGAGCGGATCGAGGCGAAGGTGGAGGAGGAGTTCACCGCGTCGCCGTTCGGCATGGTGCCGGTCCAGCCGCTCGGCACGTACACGGGGTCGTCGAAGCGGTGGTAGTCGGCGCGGGTCTCCGGGACGGCGATGCCCAGCGGGTCCCGGTGGTGGTTCCACATGCCGTCGAGGAGGGCCTTGGCGACGCGCTTGGCCTCGGCGTGGCCGGACTTGGCGGCGTAGTAGGTGAGCGTCTTGGCGTAGGCGGCGGCGACGCCGACGTCGTTCGTGTAGTCGGCGACGGTGACGTGGAGGCCGGCGTTGGCTCCGGGGTCCGCCGCGTTCCAGGTGTCGGGCGCGCCGGACCAGTGGAGGGTGGAGGGGATGCGGTAGGTGCCGTCGGGGTGGAGCGTGGTCTCGGACAGGGCCCAGCGCACCCACTTGTCGAGGACGGCCTTCGCCTCGGCGTCGCCGGTCTGCTGGTAGTACTCGGCGACCCGTTCCATCGACCAGGCCTGGAAGCCGAACCACTGGTTGGACGCGGGGTCGTGGTAGACGGGCTTCTCGTCGTAGAAGAGGCCGTGGAAGGTGGGGGTGCCGGCGGGCGGGGTGGCGTAGCGGCCCTGCCAGCTGTTGGTGGCGCCGCCCGCGATGGCGCCCTCGTCCGACTGGAGCCAGCGGTAGAACTCCAGCTGCCGGCCGAGGCTGGTGGTCCAGTCGGCGGCGCCCGTCGCCGACTTGGGCTTGAGCGGGGCGTAGGAGCCGAGGGCGTGGGCGGCGAGGGGGTTCTGGTAGCCGCTGTGGTTGTGGCTGGAGCCGATGCGCCAGGACCAGTCGGCGGAGGTGTCGGTGGCACCGCCCCAGGCGTAGTACCAGGACATCAGGTAGTGGGCGCTGTCCTTGCCGGTGCCGGCCGGGCAGGCGGTCGGGCCGACGCAGTTCCCGGCCTTCTTGAAGTACTTGTCGAACATGGCGTACCGCAGGTAGTCGCCCATCTTGGCGGCCTTGCCGACGGTCGTGGCGACCTGGGAGCCCTTGCCCTGCCGCTTGGCCCAGAGGTCGGCCCAGTAGGCGGCCTGGACGGCGCGGGTGTCGGCGTCCGGGGCGTTGGTGAACTTCCACTGCTTGGCGTAGGAGGCGTCCCCGGTGAAGAGGTCCAGGTAGCCGTTCCTCCCGCCGAAGGAGAAGGTGTCGCAGGTGGGATGGGTGACGGTCTCCCAGACGGATTCCTGGGGGCCCCGCTGGAAGGTGTTGATGTACGAGGGGCCGGTCGCCGCCGGTCCGGCGGAGCACTTCCCGGGTCCGTTGCCGTAGCCGTAGACGTTGTCGACGTCCTGGATCCAGTGCATGCCGTAGATGTCGTCGGTGCCGTAGGCGCTCTTCAGCTCGGCCGCGATCGGGTCGGAGCCGGAGGCGACCCCGGGGTCGAGCTTCGCCGGGTACTGGGAGGGGAGGTCCCACTCGGGGGCGTACGTGGCCGGCTTCGAGGCGTTGTAGGAGCCGGTGGTGGGCTGGTCGGCGTGGGTGGGGATCATGAACTTCTCCATGGTCTCCCAGGCCTTGTTGAACGCGGTCCAGTCGCCGGTGACCCTGCCGTACATGGCCTGGAGCCAGATGAGGTAGCTGTAGGCCTCCGAGGTCGTCTCGTGCCCGTGGTCGGGGGCCTCGACGATCAGGGTCTCCACGGAGTGGTAGGGGATGCCCTCGGGGGAGAAGTAGCCGTTGGCCGGGTCGGTGATCTTCGCGTGGAGGTCGAGGAAGCGGGCCTCGTACGCGGAGTCCGCGGCCAGTCGGGCGACGGTGACCTCGGCCCTGGCGTGGCCGGGGGCGGTCGCGGTGAAGACGGCGGTGCCGGTGCCGGTGGCCGCGGCGGCGACGGTGACCTTCTGGGCGGTGTTCCAGTTCGCCGGGGTGAAGGTGAGGGTGGCCGGGGTCGCGGTGAGGCCGGTGTCGCCCGAGGCGCGGGCCACGCTCACGGTGACGTTGGCGGCCGGGGCGGTGGAGAGTTTCAGGTCGAAGGTGCCCGTGGTGCCCTGGCGCACGCCGAGCCGGTCCGGGGAGGCGACGAGCGCGGGGCCGGCGGCGACCGTGATGCCGACGGGCACCGATTCGGCGGAGGCGCCGAGGCTGTCGTAGGCCTTCGCGTAGAGGGAGTGGGTCCCGGCGGCGAGGCCCGTGGCGTCATGGGTGAAGGGCGCGGTGGTGTCGGTGCCGAGGAGCGTGGTGTCGCTGTAGAACTCCACCTTGCCGACGGTGGCGCCGTCGGCCGCGGCGGCGGTGGCCGCGAGGGGGACGGCGTCGTCCGCGCCGTACACGGCTCCGGGCGCCGGGCTGGTCAGGACCGTCACCGGAGGTGGGTGGGCGCCCCAGCAGGGGGTGCCGTTGACCGCGAAGGAGGCGGGTGCGGTGTTGGTGCCGCCGGAGGTGAACTGGGCGCCGGTGGTGACGGCGGCGCCGGCGGCGAGCGTGCCGTTCCAGGGGGCGTTGGTCACGGTGACGTTCCTGCCGGACTGGGACCAGGTGCCGTTCCAGCCGTTGGTGAGTCTCTGGTCGCCGGTGTGGCTGTAGGTCAGGGTCCAGCCGTTCAGGGGTGCGGCGGACCGGTTGGTGAGGGTCAGCTCGGCGGTGAAACCGGACCCCCAGTCGTTGGTCCTGTAGTCGACGCCGCACTGCACGTCGGCGGCGCGCGCGGTGCCGGTGCCGGCACCGGCGGCCAGGAGGCCGAGGGGGAGGGAGAGGGCCGTCGCGAGCGCGGCCAGCGGCCGGCGTCGTGCTCGTGTCATGGGGGTGGTTCTCCTCGCGGTTCGGGGGGTGGGTGCGAAGAGCTGAGGCGGGCCGGTCAAGCCTTGAACCAGTGGGAGCGCTCCCACTGTGCAGTTGGGGCGCGACGGCGTCAAGGCGTGTGAAGAGTCGAAGGCAATCGGCGAGGAATTTACTCAACACCTCTTTTCCTTGGCGGCTGTTGGCGCTACGGTCTGCCGGACCCAGTGGGAGCGATTCCATCCAGTCGGCGCACCGTCACCGGTGTGCCCTCGCTGCGAGGACTCGCTCATGCGTCATCCCCCACGTCTGTCCGCGCTGCTCGCAGGAGCGGCGCTCACGATGGCGAGCACCGCTCTCGCCCTCATGGGTACGGCCTCCGGAGCCGCGGCCGCACCCGTCTGCACGGTGGAGTACTCGGTCACCGGCCAGTGGGCCGGCGGCTTCCAGGGCGCCGTCACCGTCACCAACGACGGCGCCGCCCTGAACGGGTGGAGCCTCCGCTTCTCCCTTCCGGCCGGCCAGGTCGTCGGTCAGGGCTGGGGAGGCAAGTGGTCCCAGTCCGCCGCCGACGTGACCGTGGTGAACGAGAGCTGGAACGGCTCGCTCGCCACGGGAGCGAAGGCGACCGGCGGTTTCATCGCCTCCTGGTCGGGGACGAACACGGCGCCCACCGCGTTCGCCCTCAACGGCACGCCCTGCGGGACGACCGGACCGACACCCACTCCCACCCCGACGCCCACACCGACCCCGACCCCCACCCCGACGCCCACACCGACCCCGACGCCCACACCGACCCCGACCCCCACCGACCCGACGACACCCCCGCCCACACCCCCGGTCCCGGTCTCCGGCGCGCCCGAACTGAGCGTCGACGAGAACCGGTTCACCGATCAGAACGGCGCCACCCGCCGCCTCCTCGGCGTCAACCGCTCCGGCGGCGAGTTCATGTGCGTCCAGGGGCGCGGATTCTTCGACGGCCCCGTCGACGACGCCTCGATCAGGGCCATCGCCGGCTGGAAGGCCAACACGGTCCGCATCCCCCTCAACGAGGAGTGCTGGCTCGGCCTGGACAACATCGAGCCGGAGTACCGGGGCGCGCACTACGTCGACGCCGTCAAGGAGCTGGTGGCCAGGGTCCTCGCCCACGGCATGACCCCCGTGGTCGAACTGCACTGGACCCACGGGCAGTACACCGGCAACTCGTCGGGCTGCCCCGACGTGCACGCCTCCTGCCAGAAACCGATGCCCGACGCCCGGTACACCCCGGCCTTCTGGACCTCGGTCGCGCACACCTTCAAGAACGACCGGCGGGTCGTCTTCGACCTGTTCAACGAGCCCTACCCGGACCGGGCGACCTCCACCGCGGCACAGGCCTGGTCCTGCTGGCGCGACGGCGGCACCTGCCCCGGCATCGGCTACGAGGTCGCCGGCATGCAGGACCTGGTGGACGCCGTCCGCGCCACGGGGGCGCGGAACCTCGTCCTCGTGCCGGGCATCGCGTACGCCAACGACCTGAGCCAGTGGCTCGCGCACCGCCCCACGGACCCGGCGGCGAATCTCGCCGCCGCCTGGCACGTCTACAACTTCAACACCTGCTCCACCGAGACGTGCTGGAACGACACCCTCGCCCCGACAGCCGCGCAGGTACCCCTGCTCGCGGGCGAGATCGGTGAGAACACCTGCGGACACGCGTTCGTCGACCGCGTCATGAAGTGGTTCGACGACCGCGGCCTCTCGTACCTGGGCTGGACCTGGAACACCTGGGACTGCGGTTCCGGGCCCTCCCTGATCAGTTCGTACGACGGCACCCCCACCGCGTTCGGCGTCGGGCTGCGCGACCACCTGCGCGCCCTCGCCCCCTGATCCCCACCCCCGGAAAGGAACCCCCACCCGCATGAGCCGCACCCGTACCAACCCCGCCCGCCGCACCGGCCGCACCGCCTTCCTGGCGGCGCTCGGCCTGGTCACGGCCACCGGTGCCACCGCCACCGTCCTCGGCACCGCCACCGCCGGCGCCGCCGCGGCCGGCTGCAAGGTCGACTACCGGATCACCAACCAGTGGAACACCGGCTTCGGCGCCGACGTGACCGTGACCAACACCGGTGCCCCGGTGGCCTCGTGGACCGTCGAGTGGTCCTACGCCGGCAACCAGCAGGTCACCCAGGGCTGGAACGCCACGATCACCCAGTCCGGCGCCGCCGTCACCGCCAGAAGCCTCTCCTACAACGGAAGCCTGGCCACGGGGGGTTCCGCCTCCTTCGGCTTCAACGGCTCGTACAGCGGCACGAACACGGTGCCCGCGACCTTCAAGCTCAACGGCGTCGTCTGCAACGGCGCCCCCGAGCCCACGGACCCGCCGACCACTCCCCCGACGACGCCGCCCACCACCCCGCCGGCCGGTGCGAGGGCCGACAACCCGTACGCCGGCGCCAAGGTGTACGTGAACCCCGAGTGGTCCGCGAAGGCGGCGGCCGAGCCGGGCGGCACCAAGGTGTCCAACCAGCCCACCGGCGTCTGGCTGGACCGGATCGCCGCCGTCAACGGCTCCGCGACCTCCATGGGGCTGCGCGCCCACCTGGACGAGGCCCTGCGGCAGAAGGGCTCCGGCGAACTCGTCGTCCAGCTGGTGATCTACAACCTGCCCGGCCGCGACTGCGCGGCGCTCGCCTCCAACGGCGAGCTGGGCCCGACGGAGATCGGCCGCTACAAGACCGAGTACATCGACCCGATCGCGGCGATCCTCGCCGACCAGAAGTACGCGGGCCTGAGGATCGTCACCACCGTCGAGATCGACTCGCTGCCCAACCTGGTCACCAACGTCTCCGGGCGCCCGACCGCCACGCCCAACTGCGACGTCATGAAGGCCAACGGCAACTACGTCACCGGCGTCGGCTACGCGCTCAAGAAGCTCGGCGCGATCGGCAACGTCTACAACTACGTGGACGCGGGCCACCACGGCTGGCTGGGCTGGGACGACAACTTCGGCGCCTCCGCCGAACTCTTCAAGCAGGCCGCCACGGCGGAGGGCTCCACCGTCGCCAACGTCCACGGCTTCATCGTCAACACCGCCAACTACAGCGCCCTGAAGGAGGACCACTTCCGGATCGACGACAGCGTGAACGGCGTCTCCGTGCGCCAGTCCAAGTGGGTCGACTGGAACCGGTACACGGACGAGCTGTCGTACGCCCAGGCCATGCGCGCCAAGCTGGTGTCGCTCGGCTTCGACGCCAACCTCGGCATGCTGATCGACACCTCCCGCAACGGCTGGGGCGGTGCCGCCCGGCCCACCACACCGGGCGCGACGACGAACGTGGACACGTACGTCAACGGCGGCCGCTACGACCGGCGCATCCACCTCGGCAACTGGTGCAACCAGTCCGGGGCGGGCCTCGGCGAACGGCCCCAGGCGGCGCCCGCCGCGGGCATCGACGCCTACGTGTGGATGAAGCCCCCGGGCGAGTCCGACGGCTCCAGCAAGGAGATCCCGAACAACGAGGGCAAGGGCTTCGACCGGATGTGCGACCCGACCTACACGGGCAACGCCCGCAACGGGAACAGCATGTCGGGCGCGCTGCCGGACGCCCCGGTCTCGGGCCAGTGGTTCTCGGCCCAGTTCCAGGAACTCCTGAAGAACGCCCACCCGGCGCTGTAACCCCGCCGGACCGCGCGGCCCCGGGGTCCGGACCCCCGGGGCCGTTCGCGCTGGGCGGGCGGGGACGCGCGGGGGCCGGCGGGGAGGCGCGGGGACGGGCGGGGGGCGCGGGGACCTGACGACCCCGCCGGCGATCTTTGCGTGCGGCCGCGGCGGCACCGTAGGGTGCCCCGTTCGGTCGTCACCAGCCCCTGGCGAGGTATGAGGATGAGAAAGACAGCGCGCCGCCTGGCGGTGCTGTGCTCCGCACTGTTCACGACGGTCGTCATGACGACCGCGCAGGCCCAGGCGGTGGAACCCCGTCCGGTGCCCGTCACCTCCAGCGACAAGTACGCGCTCAGGTCCGTGGGCGCCGGGGGCCTCTACGTGTCGGTGGAGGTCTCGGCCACCGGCAGCGGGGAGGCCATGCTGCGCGCCCGCAAGGCCGCCTCCTCTCCCGAGGAGCTGGGCTCCTGGGAGAAGTTCACCCTGCACACCGACGACAAGGGATGGTCCACCACCCTGCGCTCGGAGGCGAACGGGAACTACGTCACGACCGAGCGCGGCTACACGGGCACCCGCCAGAACCTGCTCCGGGCCCGGGGCACCACCGTCGGCGCCTGGGAGAAGATCCGCCTGGAGAAGCAGACGGACGGCACGTACGCCCTGAAGGCCGCCACGAACGACGGCGACAAGTACGTGACCGCCGAGGTGGAGGACCCCGGAACGGACGCGGGGCTGCTGCGGGCGCGGGCGGACTCCGTCGGCTCCTGGCAGAAGTTCCAGCTCGTCCACCTGGGCGAGGAGAACGCGAGCGATGCCGGGGGCCGCCCCGCCCCCGCCTCTCCCGCTCCGGCCGCCGACTTCCGCGTGATGTCGTGGAACGTCTGCGCGAACCACAACCCCGACTGCGGCAACCACCGGGTGGAAGGCCCCGCCCTGGGCACCCGGGTCACCGACCGGATGGGCACCGCGACGGAGGCGCGGCAGTACGCCGCCGTGTTCCTCCAGGAGATGTGCGAGTCGCACGCCAAGAGCGTCGAGGCATCCCTGGAGGCGAAGACGGGCACCGGATGGGACGTGCGCTTCGCACCCGTCGAGTACGCCGTCGACAACTCCTCGGTGAGGGCCGCCCGGACCTGCGACAACGCCGGTTCGGCGGAAACCGGCTGGAAGGACCGCGGCTCCTACGGCATCGGCCTCGCGGTGCCGGACTCCAACGTCTGGTACACGTCGTACGCCCTGCCGTCGCCGCAGAACAGGACCGTCGGCACCGACTGGGTCCGCATGGAGCAGCGGACCGCGATCTGCGCCGTCCTCCCGGACCGGGCCCTGCAGTTCTGCACGGCCCACTTCAGCGCCGGCCTGCCGACGGACGACGCGGACGGGTCGAAGCGCGGGGAGCAGGCCGCGCGGCTCCAGGAGATCGTCCACGCGTACACCCCGCCCGGCTACCGGACCGTGTACGGCGGCGACCTCAACTCCGTCCCGCCGGACTCCGCCTCGCCGGACGTCCCCAAGGACGTCATGACATCGGCCTACGCGGCGGACGCGGAGTGCGACGAGGGCCTGTCGGCGACGCGGCCCCGTGACGGCCGGGCCACGAAACCGCTGGCCACCCGCGGCATCAAGATCGACTACCTGTTCGGTCCGTCGACCGGAACCGTCGTCTCGTGCGACGTGACGGCGGACGCGGGCGAGTCGGACCACTACCCGGTCAAGGCGCGGTTCCGCTTCTGACCGGGGCGGCGCGGACGGCTCCCGGCCCCGGGGCGTCCGGCGGGGTACCGGCCCCGGGGGCACCCGGTGGGGTCCCGGCCCCGGGGGCACCCGGTGGGGTCGCGGTCCCGGGGGCACCCGGCGGGGTCCCGGCCCCGGGGGCCGTGCCGGCCGGGCCCTGCCGCGGCGTCCCCTCAGGTCGAGTCGCGCACCACCAGCTCCGTCGGCAGCACACGGCGGCGCGGCTCCTCCGGGGCGGCCTCCGCGGCCTCCGCGACCTCCCGGAGCAGCATCCGTGCCATCGTCCGGCCCATCTCCTCGGTGGGCTGCCGCACGCTGGTCAGCGGAGGGTCCATGAGCCGGGCCACCGGGGAGTCGTCGACCCCCACGAGGGCCACGTCCCCGGGCACGCGGCGGCCCGCCTCCCGCAGCGCCCCGCGCGCCCCGGCCGCCATCACGTCGGAGGCGGCGAAGACCGCGTCGAGGTCCGGCCTGCGGTCGAGCAGCAGCCGCATGGCCCGCCGGCCTCCCTCCTCGGTGAAATCGGCCGGTGCGACCAGTTCCTCGTCGGGCGTGAGGCCCGCCTCCGCGAGACCGGCCCGGTAGCCGCCGAGCCGGGCGCGCGCCACGTACATGTCGAGGGGGCCGGTGACGGTCGCGATCCGGCTCCGGCCGCTTCCCACGAGGTGGGCGACGGCGGCCCGGCCCGCCCCGATGTTGTCGGAGTCCACGTACGGCACGGGTTCGGCCTCCCTGCGGCGGCCGTTCATGACGACCGGGAGGCCGAGTTCCCGGATGCGGTCGGGCAGCGGGTCGTCGCCGTGGACGGAGGCGAGCAGCACCCCGTCGACGCGCTGGGCGGCGAGGTACTGCTCGAACCGCTGCCGCTCCTGTTCGCTGCGGACCAGGGTGAGCAGCAACTGCTTGTCCGCCTCGGCCAGTCCGGCGCTGACCCCGCGGATGAGGTCGAGGAAGTACGGCTCCGCGAAGAGCCGCGCCTCGGCTTCGGGGATGACGAGCGCCACGGCGTCGGTGCGGCTGCCGGCGAGGGCGCGGGCGGCCTGGTTGGGGACGTAGCCGAGTTCGGCGACGGCGCGGGCGACGGCGTTCCTGGTCCGCTCGCTCACCCTCGGGGAGCCGTTGATGACCCGGGAGACCGTGCCCCGGCCGACCCCGGCCCTGGCCGCGACCTGTTCCAGGGTGGGTCTGCCGCTCTGCCGTCCGCTCACGACTTCCACGGCTCCCCTCGTAGGACACTGTGCCGCTCGACCGGCCCCCTCCATCATGGGAGCGCTCCCACAATAGACCATCCGATTCCCGCCACGTCACGGCGCGGACCCGTGAATGCGTTCAGGAGATGACGGGACCGGCCCCCGCCCGGGGGCACGAAACCCCCGGAAAACCTTCCGGTAACGAATCCGCGTTCACGTCTTGACACCCGCACCCGCCAGGCAGCAACCTTCCGGCAACGACGTGGGAGCGCTCCCATTCAGGAGTCGCACAGCCCCGTGACGGGCCCCGGAGGCCGCCGCCGAGCCGCGACCAGCCACCCGGACCCCCTGGCGCACAACGAGCACCACCTTGGACGAGGAGAGTGGAATGGGCACTTCCAGCAGCAGACGCGGACGTCGTACGGCGATCGCGGCGGTCGCCGCCGCCGTGACCGGCGCGGCCCTGCTCACCGGTTGCGGCGGCGACGGCGACGACGGCGGCGCCAAGAGCGGCGGCACGATCACCCTGCGGGTCGGGACCTTCGGCTCCTTCGGGTACGACGACAAGACCGGCGCCAAGCTCTACGCCGAGTACGAGAAGACCCACCCCGGCATCAAGATCGAGGAATCGAACGTCGCCGACGGCCAGAAGTACTGGGACACGCTCAAGCTGCGCCTCTCCCGCAACAGCGGCCTCGCGGACATCCAGGCCGTCGAGGTCGGCTACATCGCCGAGGCGACCGGCTCCACCATGGCGGACAAGTGGGTGGACCTGAGCAAGGAGGGCGGTGCGAACCTCGGCGCCTTCCTCGACTGGAAGGTCAAGCAGGCGACCACCGCCGACGGCAGGGTGATCGGCCTCGGCACCGACATCGGCCCCATGGCCATCTGTTACAACAAGGACCTCTTCGCCAAGGCCAAGCTGCCCACCGACCGCGAGGCCGTCGGCAAGCTGTGGGCCGGCGACTGGGCCAAGTTCCTGGAGGCCGGCAGGACCTATCAGAAGAACGCGCCCGCCGGCACCGCCTTCCACGACTCGGCGAGCGGCCTCTTCAACGCGGTCGTCTCCAGCGACCCGGTGCAGTACGCCGACGCGAGCGGCAAGCTCGACTGGGAGAAGAGCCCCGGCGTGAAGAAGGCCTGGGACACCGCCGTCGCGGCGGCGCGGGGCGGACTCACCGCCAAGCTGCGCCAGTTCGACGAGAAGGGCACCTGGAACGCGGCCTTCAAGAACTCGAAGTTCGCCACGGTCGCCTGCCCGAGCTGGATGACCGGCATCATCAAGGACCAGGCCGGACCAGCCAACCAGGGCAAGTGGGACATCGCGGCGCCGCCGGTGGCCGGCAACTGGGGCGGCGCCTTCCTCGCCGTGCCGAAGTCCGGGAAGCACGTCAAGGAGGCGGCCGAGCTGGCCGCCTGGCTGACCGCCCCGGCGCAGCACGCCAAGGTGTTCGCGGTCAACGGCAACATCCCCTCGTCCAAGGACACGCTCACCTCGGTCGCCGTCCAGGAGGCGAAGCTGCCGTACTTCGGCGACACCCCGGTCGGCAAGATCTTCTCCGGCGCGGCGACCAAGATCACGCCCGCCGCGATCAGCCGCTACGACGGCCAGGTGAAGACCTTCCTCACCGACAACGGCATCCTCGACATCGAGCAGCGCGGCACCGACCCGGCCAAGGCCTGGGAGAACGTCAAGAAGCTGGTCGACGACAAGATCGACCAGTAACGGGGGACGCCCGCCGGTCCGCCGCCGCCTGCCGGGCGGCGGACCGGCACCGTCCGCACGAGCGCACGCATCGACCTGGAAGGACGCCCCCGTGGCCACCTCCGTCCGGGCGCGGTCCGACGGCTCCCCGCCGCCCGTCGCGCCCCCCTCCTCCTCCCCCGGCCCGCGCGGCCGCCGCCCCGCGCCGGGCAACTGGCGCAGCACCCTCTACCGCTGGGACCTGAAGGCGGTCCCGTACGTCTTCGTCGCCCCCTTCTTCCTCACCTTCGCCGCCTTCGGTCTCTTCCCCCTGATCTACACCGGCTGGCTCTCCCTGCACCGGGTGGAGCTCGGCGGCGGGGCGGAGTGGAAGGGCGCGGAGAACTACACCGACCTCGCGACCAGCGAGTTCTTCTGGAACGCGCTCTTCAACACCTTCACCATCGGGGTGCTCTCGACCGTTCCGCAGCTGCTCATGGCCCTGGGCCTGGCGCACCTGCTCAACTACAAGCTCCGCGGACGCGGTTTCTTCCGGGTCGCGATCCTCGCCCCGTACGCCACCTCGATCGCGGCGGCGACCCTGGTCTTCGCCCAGCTGTTCAACACCGACTACGGCATGATCAACACCTTCCTGGACTGGACCGGAATCGGCCCGGTCGACTGGGAGTCGTCCAAGTGGCCGGCGCAGATCGCGATCTCGACGATCGTCACCTGGCGCTGGACCGGCTACAACGCGCTGATCTACCTGGCCGCCATGCAGGCGGTGCCGCAGGACCTGTACGAGGCGGCCTCCCTGGACGGGGCCTCGCGCTGGCGCCAGTTCCTCAGCGTCACCATCCCCTCCATCCGGCCCACGATCCTCTTCACCATCGTGGTCTCCACCATCGGCGCCACCCAGCTCTTCGGCGAACCGATGCTCTACGGCGGCAGCGTCGGCATCAGCGGCGGCAGCGGCAACCAGTTCCAGACGCTGAGCCTGCTGATGTACGAGAAGGGGTGGGTCACCGGCGCGCTGGGCCAGGCCTCGGCCATCGCCTGGGTGATGCTGCTGCTCCTGCTGATCGTCGGCGGCGTCCAGGCGCTCGTCTCCCGTCACCAACGCAAGAAGCTGGGGGGCTGACCTCATGGCCCGCACACTCGACACGCCCCGTCCGGCGCGCCCGGCGGCCGGGAGGCCCGCGCCCGGCCGGCGCTTCCGCCAGACGGCCGGACGGCAGCACCACGCGGGACCGCTGACCTACGTCCTGCTCGCCCTGGCCGCGGTGGTCTCCCTCTTCCCGCTGTACTGGAACGTGGTCGCCGCCTCGCACACCGGCGAGCGGGTCGTGGAGGCCCCGGCGCCGCTGCTGCCCGGCTCCCGTCTCCTGGACAACCTCGCCTTCGCCTGGGACCAGGTCGACATGGGCGAGGCGCTGGTCAACACGACGATCGTGGCGAGCCTGGTGGCCGCGTCCACGGTCCTCTTCTCCACGCTCGCCGGCTTCGCCTTCGCCAAACTCCCCTTCCGGGGGCGCACGATGCTGCTCTCGCTGGTGGTGGCGACGATGACGATCCCGCCGCAGCTCAGCGTCATCCCGCTCTACCAGATCGTCACCGACCTGGGCTGGGTCGACCAGCTCCAGTCGGTCGTCCTGCCCTCGCTCGTCGCCGCCTTCGGGGTGTTCTTCATGCGGCAGTTCCTCGTCGAGGCGCTGCCCGTGGAGCTGGTGGAGGCGGCCCGGATGGACGGCGCGCACAGCCTCCGGGTGATCTGGCACGTGGTGTTCCCGGTGGCCCGGCCCGCGATGGCGGTGCTCGGCATGCTGGTCTTCGTCCAGTCGTGGAACGACTTCTTCTGGCCGTTCATCGCCCTCACCCCGGACGGCAACCCCACCCTCCAGGTGGCGCTCGCCGGGCTCGGCGCGGGCAACCACAGCGTGGACCACGCCATCGTGCTGACCGGCGCCCTGATCTCCACCGTGCCGCTGCTGCTCGTCTTCGCCTTCCTCGGCAAGCACATCGTGGGCGGCATCACGGCCGGAGCCGTCAAGAGCTGACCGGCCGTCCTTCCCCCAAGTCAACGTACCGATCCCGCAACCGCGTTGGGAGCGCCCCCCTATGACCGCGTCCGAAACCCGGCCGCTCACCGCCACCCGTTCGTTCCCGCCCGGCTTCCTCTGGGGAGCGGCCACGGCCGCGTACCAGATCGAGGGAGCGGCGGCGGAGGACGGCCGCACCCCGTCCATCTGGGACACCTTCTCGCACACACCCGGCAAGGTCTTCGAGGGCCACACCGGCGACGTGGCCGTGGACCACTACCACCGGTTCCGCGAGGACGTCGGCCTCATGGCCGAACTCGGCCTGAACGCCTACCGGTTCTCCGTCTCCTGGTCCCGGGTGCAGCCCACCGGCCGGGGCCCCGCCGTCCAGAAGGGCCTGGACTTCTACCGGGCGCTGGTGGACGAGCTGCTGGCCGCCGGGATCGAGCCGGCCCTGACCCTCTACCACTGGGACCTGCCGCAGGAGCTGGAGGACGCGGGCGGCTGGCCGGAGCGGGCGACCGCGGAACGGTTCGCGGAGTACGCGGGGATCGTCGCGGACGCCGTCGGCGACCGGGTCTCCCGGTGGACCACGCTCAACGAGCCCTGGTGCAGCGCCTTCCTGGGGTACGGCTCCGGGGTGCACGCCCCCGGCCGGACCGACCCGGTGGCCGCCCTGCGCGCCGCCCACCACCTCAACCTCGGGCACGGGCTCGCGGTCCAGGCGCTGCGGGCCGCGCTGCCGGCGGACCGGCGGCAGCTCTCCGTCTCCCTCAACCTGCACGAGGTGCGACCGCTGACGGCCTCCCCCGGGGACCTGGACGCGGTCCGCCGCATCGACGCCGTCGGCAACCGGATCTGGCTGGGACCGATGCTGGAGGGCGCCTACCCGGAGGACCTGCTCGCCGACACCGCGCACCTCACCGACTGGTCCTTCGTGCGGGACGGCGACACGGCGGCGGCGAGGCAGCCGCTGGACCTGCTCGCGATCAACTACTACGCGCCGACGCTGGTGTCGCACGTCGCGGAGGGGGCCGAGAAGCCGCAGGACGACGGCCACGGGGACAGCCCGTACTCGCCGTGGCCGGGCGCGGACCGGGTTGCCTTCCACCGGGCGCCCGGCGAGCGGACGGCGATGGGCTGGCCGGTCGACGCGAGCGCCCTGTACGACCTGCTGAAGCGGGTGTCCGCCGCGTACCCCGGCCTGCCGCTGGTGATCAGCGAGAACGGCGCGGCGTACGAGGACGTGGTCGGCCCGGACGGTTCGGTGCACGACCCGGAGCGCGCCGCCTACGTGCACGCGCACCTGGAGGCGGTGCACCGGGCGCTCGCGGACGGGGTGGACGTGCGCGGCTACTTCCTCTGGTCGCTGCTCGACAACTTCGAGTGGGCGTACGGCTACGCGAAGCGGTTCGGCGCGATCCGGGTGGACTACGACACCCTGGAGCGGACCCCGAAGTCGAGTGCCCGCTGGTACGCGCGGGTGGCCCGGTCGGGCGAGCTGACGGCCCCGGACGCGGGCTGAGGCGGTGACGCGCGAGGGCCGCGCCGGTGATCCGGCGCGGCCCTCACCGCTTCCCGTCCGGCCGTCAGATGTCGATCACCCGGTAGCCGATGACGTAGATGCCGCCGGAGCCCTCGACGGTGCGCCACTGGGTCTCGGCGCCGACCTCGGAGCCGGTGACCAGGGTGGCGCCGAGCTTGTCGTCGCTGCTGGTGGTGTCGTAGTCCCACAGGGTCAGGGTGCGGGCCTGCTCCTTGCCGAGGATGAGGGCCGTGCTGCCGTTGCCGTCGGTCATGGAGCGGACGTAACCGGTGCCCATGGTCTGGTACTTGAGGCCGCCGCCCGGCCAGACCTTGACGGCGTTGCCGTTGGCGTCGGTGATCTTGAGGTAGGCCTCGTCGTGGTCGCCCTCGCTGTTCTTCTGGCAGTGCAGTTCGAGGAGCTCGATCTTCACGTAGTCGATCGGCTCGGCGTGCGCGGTGCCGGCGAAGGCGCCGAGGCTGCCGAGTCCGAGCAGGGCGGTGGCGGCCAGTCGGGCGGCTCGGTTCTTGCGCATGTGGTTCCCCCCACACATCGGGTCACTCGTGTGACATGGAGTCCGGGCCGCCCCCCTGGGCGGGCCCGGTGTGCCGTTTCCCCCCGGCACGACACCCACTGTGCCCTGCTCCCCCGGCCCCGTTCTACGCGCGTTCCACTGGACGGAACGGGAACGGGGGACGGTGTCCCTCAGGGCACGAGAGCGGTCGTCGGCACCGTTCTCCGGCGGCCGCCGCCGGCGAGCGCCCGGGTGACCGCGGCCCCGGCCCCGGCGACGGCGTGGGCGAGGGCGTCGAGCCGGCGGCCCGCCGGAACCAGGGCGGCGAGGGCCGCGACCGTACGCCCGTCCGGGGCGCGGACCGGCAGGGCGGCGCAGCACACCCCTTCCATCACGTCCTCCCGGTCGAGGACGGCGCCGCCCCCGGGGGCACCCCGCAGCGCCTTGCCGGCGGCGGTGTCGAGGCGGAACGCGAGACCGTTCCGTACGGGGAGGAGCGGTTCCAGGTCTCCCGGTACCGAGCCGATCGTGAGCGCCATCTCCTCGCGCAGCACCACGAGGACCACGCTCGCGCCGGTGGCGGCCCGGAGCCGCTGGAGGGGCACCCGGGCGGCGGGACGGAGGCCGGGGTGCGGTTCCCACGCCTGGCCGAGGCGGTAGAGCTGCGGGCCGACCCGGTAGCGGTTGCCCGTCCGTTCGACGGCGCCGACGCGGACCAGCTGGTCGAGCAGCCGGTGGACGCTGGCCTTGGGCACCCCGCAGGCGAGCGCCAGTTCGGTCACCCCGGCCTCGTCGCCGTTCCGCCGCAACGCGTCGAGCAGCGCGAACGCTCCTTCGAGCACCCCCCGCCCGCGTTCGGCCGGCCGCTCCCGGGCCCCTTCCCCCGCGTCCCGCGGCGCGACCGCGCCGACGCCGCCCGTCCTTCGTCCCGTACCCGTGTCCATGAGTCCCCCTCACTCCACACACCCGGGCGCGGTCCCCCGACGGCACGGCTCCGGGCACACCTCCCACCATGCCGCAGACCGGACCCTCCGGCGAAGGGGCTCGGGCCGCGCGTCGTGTCGCGCACGCGCGGTTTTCCCGCGCCCTCCCTCTAGGGTGACGGGACATGAGAGACGCTCATCCGCCCGCTTCCCGGTCCCGCCGGCGCCGGTCCGCCGGTCTCGTCGCCGGGTCCGTCGTCGTGACGGCGCTCGCGACCGCGTTCGTCACCGCCTCGCCCTCGTGGGCGGCTCCCCCTCCGGTGGAACGGGACGCCGGGCTTCCGGCGAGCCGCTGGATGCGCGCCGCCGGGACGCCGCCGACCGTGATCGCCCACCGGGGCGCCTCCGCGTCGGCGCCCGAGAACACGCTGGTCGCCGACGAGGTGGCCCGGCGGGGCGGGGCCGTGTGGATCGAGAACGACGTCCAGCCGAGCAAGGACGGCGTGCCGTACGTCCTGCACGACACGACCGTCGACCGGACCACCGACGGCACGGGCGCGATCCGCTCCCTGACCTCCGCCCAGCTGGACGTCCTGGACGCGGGGTCCTGGTTCGCCCCCGTCTACACGGGCGTCCACGTGCCGACGCTGGCGGCCCAGCTGGCGGACCTCAGGCAGCGGGGCGGCAACCTGCTCCTGGAGATCAAGGGCCGGCACAGCCGCGCCGAGGTGGCCCGGATCGTCGAGGAGGTCCGGGCCCAGGACATGACCGGCCGGGTCTTCGTCCAGAGCTTCGACGTCCCCTCCCTGCGGTACACGCGCGAGCTGGCGCCCGAACTGCCGCTCGGGCTCCTGCGCGACACGCTGGACCCCGACCCGGTCGCGGTCTCCGCGGACCTGGGGCTCGCCGCGTACAACGTCTCGCACGTCGCGCTGGCCACCCGGCCGGAGGTGGTCGGGCGGCTGCACGCGGCGGGCGTGGCCGTGAACGTCTGGACGGTCGACGCGCCCGCGCGCTGGAAGGAGATGGACGCCCTCGGCGTGGACGGGATCATCACCAACCGGCCCGCGGAACTGGGCGGCTGGATCACCGGACGGAGCGCCGGCTAGGGCGTGTGCCGGAAGTGGCGCCGTCCGCCCGGAGGGCGGGCCCGGCGGCGTCCGGTGCGTGCGGTCGCAAGGCGGAGGGCCGCTCCGGCACCGGCTGTACCGGGGTGATACGGCAACGCGGCGGGCGCGGGTGCCGGGCGTCGCGAGCCCGGCACGATCCGAAAGGCATCGCCTAGGCGTTCGCGATGACCAGCAGGGTGCGGGCGGGGTCCGGTCCGGCCAGGCGGCAGCGGTGCGGGACCTCGCCCCGGTGGTGGGCGCTCTGGCCGGCGCGCAGGGTCAGCGGTTCCTCGCCCTCGACCTCCAGGAGGATCTCGCCCTCCAGGACGTAAAGGAAGTCCTCGCCGGGGTGTTCGAACCAGCCCCGTTCTCCCCGGCCGGGCTCGAAGTGGTGCTCGTACGCCTCCATCAGCGTGCTGCGTCCGCCGGGGATGAGGACCCGGGCGACCTGGCCCGCGGCCTCGCTGACGCGGATCACCTGGGGATCGCTCTCGTGGCTGACCGCGCCCGGCCGGGCGGGCGGGCGGAGGAAGGTGCCGGGCGTGACGTCCAGGGCCTCCGCGATCCGGTAGATCGAGCTGAGGCTGGGGGTGGTGAGGCCGCGTTCGAGCTGGCTGAGGAAGGGCTGGGAGAGGCCGGAGCGGGCGGCGAGGACGGCCATGGAGACGCCGCGCTGCTTGCGGCGGTTCCGGACCACCCGTCCGACCTCGATGGCCTCGGGCGTGGGTTCGGGGCGGGGCACGCAGGTGAACGTATCGCATCGCCGTTCGGGGGCCGGGGGTCCCGGTGACGTTTCACGCCGCCGCAACACCCCCTTCATAAGCGTGGTCAATTATTGATCTCACTTATCAAGGCCGCGAGAACGAACGAGGAGCCGCCCCGTGCACGCCACTCCCTCACCGCCCGGCACGGCCCGCGCCAGGATCGGCCCGGCCCTGGGCGCGGCGGGCACCGTGCTCGTCCTCTGGTACCTGCTCGCCCGGTCCGGCGCGGTGGCCCCCGGGCTGCTGCCCACGCCCGGCGAGACCGCGGCCGCGCTGGCGGACGGCGCCCGCAGCGGCGTCCTCGCCTCCGACCTGGGCGCCAGCCTGGCCCGTGCCGGACAGGGTTTCGCGCTGGGCGCCGTGACCGGCGGCGCGCTGGGCTTCGCCACCGGCTGCCTGCCGGGGCTGTCCGCCGCCGTCACCCCGGTGATCTCCTTCCTGCGCCCGATCCCCGCCATCGCGCTGGTGCCGCTCGCGACCGCCTGGTTCGGCATCGGGGAGACCGCCAAACGCCTGCTCATCGCGTACGCCGTGCTGCTCGTCGTCTGGCTGTACGTCCACGACGGGGTCTCCCGCATCCCCGCCTCCCACCTGCGGGCGGCCCGCTCCCTGGGGGCACCCGCGCACCGGAGGTTCACCGAGGTGCTGCTGCCCGCCGCCGCTCCCGCGCTGCTCGCCGCCCTGCGGTACGGGGCGTCGGTGGCGCTGCTCGCCCTCGTGGCGGCGGAACTGGGCGGCGCGGACAGCGGGCTGGCGTACCGGCTCCAGGTGGACGGCCAGTTCCTGCGCGTGGACCGGATGTTCGCGGGACTGCTCGTGCTCGGGCTGCTCGGCGTGGCCGTCGACCTCGTCCTGACCGCGATCGGCCGCCGGTTCGTCCACTGGAGCGCGTCATGAGCCTGGGAGTACGGCTGGAGGGGCTGTCGGTCCGCCACGGGACGGCCCGGATACTGGAGCGCACCGACCTCGACCTCCCGGCGGGCTCGTTCACGGCGCTGCTCGGCCCCAGTGGATGCGGCAAGTCCACCGTCCTCAACCTGGTGGCCGGTTTCATCCGGCCCGCCGAAGGACGGGTGACGGCGGGGGGCGCGCCGGTGGGCGGACCGGGGCCGGAGCGGGGCGTGGTCTTCCAGCACTACGCGCTCTTCCCCTGGCGCACCGCCCGGGGCAACGTCGAGTTCGCCCTGAAGAGGCTCGGCCTGCCGCGGGCGGAACGCCGCCGCCGTGCCCTCGCGGCGCTGGCCGAGGTGGGTCTCGCGGACGGCGCGGAGAAGTACCCGGGGCAGCTCTCCGGCGGCATGCAGCAGCGCGTGGCCCTGGCCCGCGCACTGGCCGCCGAACCCGAGGTCCTGCTGCTGGACGAGCCGTTCGGGGCGCTGGACGCGCTGACCCGGACCCGGATGCAGAGCCTGCTGCGGGAGCTGTGGAAGCGCCGCGGCACCACCGTCCTGTTCGTCACCCACGACATCGACGAGGCGCTGGCCCTCGCCGAGCGGGTCGTCGTCCTCGGCGGCACGCCGGGACGGCTCCTCGCCGACCGCGCCGTGCCGGCCGGTCCGCCCGACCCGGAGCTGCGGTCCCTGATCGCCCGCCACCTCGGCTCCGACTGAGCCCCCTTTCTCCCTTTCCCGCGTTCCCGCGTCCCCCTCCAGCTTCCGCGTTCCCCCCAGCGCCGTTCCCCGTCCCCGGAAGGACCACCCATGCCCGGACCCCGCGCGCTCACCGCCCTCCTGACGGCGGCCCTGCTCTGCGCGCTCGCCTCCGCCTGCTCCACCGGTACCGGTACCGGGTCCGCGGCCGGCGGACGGCCCGCCGTCTCCCTCGCCACCAGCGACCACCTCGGCGGGGCGCCCGTCCACGTGGCCCAGGAGCACGGGCTGTGGGCCGCCGAGGGGATCGACGCCACCCTGACCACCCTGCCCACCGGGCGGGACGCGCTGAACGCGGTGCTCGGCGGTCAGGCGCAGCTCGGCGTCGTGGGCGACCTGCCCGCCGTCACGGCGGCACTGGGGGGACGCGAACTGCGGATCGTCGCCGACCTGTCCCGGTTCTCCGACTGGCGCCTGCTCACCCGGGCCGACCGGGGGATCACCGGTTTCGCCTCGCTGAAGGGCCGCCGGATCGGGGTCCCGCAGGGGACCAACGTCGAGTACGCGCTCTCGCGGATGCTCGCCTCGGCCCGGCTGACGGCGGCGGACGTGACCGTGGTCAACCTCGCCCCGAACCAGGTCACTTCGGCTCTGGCACGCGGGGACGTCGAGGCCGGGGTCACCTTCCCCGGCTTCTACGACTCCACCCGCACCGCCCTCGGCGACCGCTACGCCGAACTCCGCTTCACCGGCTACACGGCCCGCACCCTGCTCGTCGCCGGCCCGAAGGCGACGGAGAGGACCACCACGGCCGTGCTCCGCGCCGTGCGCCGGGCCCAGCGGGAGATCGCCTCGGACCCGGCCGCCGCCCGGAAGGCCGTCCTCGTCCAGTCCAGGGGCGCCCTCCGGGCCGGTTACGTCGACGCCTTCCAGCCCCGCTACGCCTACGGCGCGACCCTCTCGCCCGAACTCCTGGCCCAGCTGACCCAGGAGGCCGCCTGGGCGAAGGCCGCGCAGGACCTGCCGGGCTCCGCCGACCGGGCCGCGCTGCTGCGGCACCTCGACCCCGCGCCCCTGACGGCCGTCGACCCGGCCGCCGTCACCGTCCGCTGACCCCCGCACCCGCACCCCCCGAGGAGAGACCCCGTGCCCGTCGACCAGAACACCCTGCGCCGCCGCGGCGTCGGCCTGATCGCCCACGACCCCGAGCTCAGCTACGGCGGCTACACCCTCTACACGCCCATCACCAGCGCCGGCGAGATCCACCTCGTCGACATCGAGGGCCGGCCCGCCCACACCTGGCACTCCCCGCACCCGCCCGGCCGTCAGGCCCAGCTGCTCCCCGACGGGAACCTCTTCTACGCGGCCAAGGACACCGACGGCCCGGTCCTCTTCCCCATCTGGGAGGTGTACCACGGCGGCATCTTCCAGGAACTGGCCCCCGACTCCACGGTCCTGCGCGAGGTCCGGCACCCCTTCCACCACCACGACGCCTCGATCCTGCGCAACGGCAACCTCCTCATCACCACCGTCGAACCGCTGGCCCCGGCCGACGCCGCCCGCATCCGGGGCGGCATCCCCGGCTCCGAGGCCCCGGACGGGGTGATCTACGGCGACGTCGTCCTCGAACTGACCTGGGACGGGCGGGAGGTGTGGCGCTGGGCCGCCATCGACCACCTCGACCCCGAGGACTTCCCCCTCGACCCGCACTTCGCCCGGGAGCACTGGCCCATGGCCAACACCGTCAACGAGAGCGCCGACGGCTCGATCGTCGTGGGCTTCCGCAGCGCGTCCTCGACCGTCGCCGTCGACCGCGCCGACGGCTCCGTGCTGTGGCGCATCGGCCCCGACGTCCTGGCGCAGCAGCACCATCCGCACGAACTGCCCGGCGGCACCCTCCTGGTCTTCGACAACGGCTCCTACCGCGACACGACGTCCCTGCCGTACTCGCGGGTGCTGGAGCTGGACCCGCGCAGCGGCGAGGAGGTGTGGTCCTACCAGGACGACCCGCCGCAGAACTTCTACAGCCCGTACATGTCCAGCGCGCAGCGTCTGCCGAACGGCAACACCTTCATCGCGGAGGGCTCCTTCGGACGCCTCTTCGAGGTGACGCCGGCCGGCCGGGTGGTCTGGGAGTTCGTGGTGCCGCAGTTCCGTTCCTTCGGCGACGGCGTGGGCCTGGAGTCGTCGGCCGGGGCCCAGAACGCCGTCTTCCGCGCCTACCGCTACTCCGCCGACCGGCTCCCCCGGCGGTGAACGGCCCCCGGACCCCGGATCGGGCCCGGGTCACGGATCGGGCCCGGGTCACGGATCGGTGAGCAGCGACTCCACCGTCGGGAACGGGTCCCCATCGGGATCGAGGCCGGTGAGCCGCTCGGCGACCCGGTGCCAGGCCGCCGGGTCGGTGCCGAGCGCGGAGCGCACGAGGTCCGCGAGGACGGCGCGGGCCTCGGCGGCGCCCGGCGGGGCGTCGGTGCGGCGGGCGGCGGCACCCAGATAGGCGAGGAGCCGCACGGCCGGGGTCGCGAGGCGCACCAGGTCCGTGCCGTCGAGGAGTCCCGCCGCGAGCAGCCCGTCCAGCTGGGTGGACGGCGCGCAGTGGTACAGGCCGCCGAGGCCGTGCCGGGCCCGTTCCCGGGTGGTGCGGGCACCGTCGGGCAGGCCGTCGGGGCCGGGTTCGTGCAGCAGCGCCGCGTGGCGCAGCCGTACGTCCTCGGGGACGCCGTCCAGGTTGACGAGGTCCTTCCAGTACGGGATCGGGTCCTGGGCGTGGGCGGCTTCGAGGGCGGCCCAGTCCACCGGCTCGCCCGGCGGGAGGGAGCCGGCGAGGTCGCGCGCGTGCGGGGCGTGCCGGGCGCGCCGCAGCTTCCGGACGAGCCTGTCCGGCGCCAGTTCGCGGTCGAGCCGGGCGCGGAGGACGGCGGCGGGGTCGGCGGACGCCAGGGCCTTGGCGCACACGGTGGTGGCGGAGCGTCCGAGTACGTCCCGTCCCGCGAGCGCCGCCAGCCGGTCGGCACCGCCGTGCTCGAACAGCCGGAGACAGCCGAGCAGTTGGTCGCCGAGGCCGAGGCGGCCGCCTTCTCTCGTGAGGATCTCCTCCACGAGGTCGGGTTCGGCGGAGCACAGCCACATCGGGCCACCGGCCGGCCAGGCGGTGCCCTCGGCCCGCCAGTCGGCCAGCACCCGGGCGCCCAGGGAGGGCCGTGCGGTGCCGGGCCGGGAGCGGGTGACGATCCGGTGGACGACGCTTTCGGGGTTCCAGTGCCGCAACAGGGCGAGGTCGACCCGGGGGTCGTCGAGGTCGACGAGCCGGTGCACCGTGCCGCTCCGCTCCATCCAGCGGGACTGGGCGGCGAGGACGCGCAGCGCGTCGGGGTCCCGGTCCGCGAGCAGCCGGTCGAGGACCGTGCGGGGCGTGCGGTCGTGCCGCAGCAGGTACGCGGCGAGCAGCCAGGGCCCGTCGGGGCCGAGCCGGGGCAGGACGGCCTCGACGACCTCCGCGTCGGCGAGGCAGAGCAGGGTGCCCTCGGGCCAGGCCCACAGGTGGTCGCCGTGCTCCAGCAGTCCGATCGCCTCGTCCGGGGTGGTCGGCCGGTTCCTGCCGATGGCCCCTCCGGTGCCCGGCTCCGGCCGGGGGCCGGACCGTGCGCGCTCCACCAGTCCGGCCCAGGTCCGTCCCTCCGAGGTGGTTTCGGAGGCGGTGACGGTCGCGGCCAGGCGGAGCCAGGCGTCGGGGTCGGTGCCGAGTTCGGCGCGCAGCAGGCGGGCGAGGGCGGCCCGCCAGGCAGCGGCGAACGCGAGCCGCTGCCAGTCGTGGGGCAGCAGGAGGAGCCGCCGGGCGGGCAGCAGGGTGAGCAGTTCCTCCGCGGACAGCACGCCCTGCGCGTACGCCTGTTCGATGTGCTGTGCGCCGGATCCGTACGTCTCGGGAAGCCGTGCCCGCACCCGTGCGGGGCCGGGCGCCTCGTACGCGAAGCCGTCCTCGGAGGGCGGGATCGCGTGGGCGGCGCAGGCGTGGGCGAACCAGCGGGGGGTGGCGAGGCCGGGCGCGGTCTCCCGGTCGTACACGGCCAGCGCCTTCAGCACCCGGGGGTCCTCGGGCCGGGGCGCGCCGGCGGGAGCGAGGGAGTACAGCAGGTCGAGCGCGGCCAGGGCGTGCACCCGGTCGCGCCGGTGGCGGGGACGCCGGGACGGGGCCCCGGGGGCGGACGGCCCGGAACCGGTGGCGCCGACGGGGCCGGTCTCGGGGCCGGTGTGGGGATCGGCCTCGACGGCGGGCCCGGCGGCCGGCCCGTCCGGGGTCCGTCCCGCCTCCGCGATCAGCTCCACGAGGGTCCCCCGGTGGTCGGGCAGCAGGTCGTCGAACGCCGTCCGGGCCCGGTTCCCCCGCCCGAGGTGCGTCTCGGTGAGGGCGTGCAGTTCGGCGGCGGCGGTGCCCAGCAGCTTCCGTCCGGCGAGGCGGGCGAGCGCGGCCAGGGCGTGGTGGGCGGGGCGCGCGGTGCGGATCAGTTCGACCGGGTCGAGGAGCCCCGCCGCCGTCATGCCCTCCGCCCAGTCGGCGGCGCCGCCGTCGAGCTCTTCCTCCGCGAGGCGCCGCGCGGCCGGGGTGGTGTTCCCCGCGCGGCGGCCCCCGGCCCGCCACGGTTCGTTGAGCGCGCTCAGCCGGAACGCGTGACGCTGTGCGTCGCTCGCGGCTTCGTGACGGGCCAGCTCCTCGCACGCCTCGGGCATGAACGGGGTCGCGGCGTGGGCGGCGGCGAGGGCGTCGAGGTCGTGGGCGTACGGCTCGGACAGCAGGTCCCGCAGCGTGCTGGTGCCCCGCGCGGTGGCGAGGAGCGCGGGCAGCCGGGCGGGGTCCTCGTACGGTTCGCCCCGGGCGCGCAGCAGGCGCGGTCCGTCGCCGTCCGGGGCGGCCAGGGCCTCGGCGGCCGCGTCCACGACGTCCCGGCTCAGCCAGGGGGCCGCGGCCGGGTCGTCGAGCAGGGCCCGTACGGCGCCGGGGCCGGTCCGCTCCCAGATCCTCAGCAGGGCGTACCGCTGGGCGACCCGGCGCACGCCCCGGCGCAGGGCGGGCAGCACGAGCCGCGGGTCGCCGGAGCAGAGCAGCGGAACGGCCCAGGTGCGCGGGACCTGCCCCTGCGGCGCCGTCAGTTCGGCGTACAGCGCGTCGTCGAGGGGGACGGTGTCGAGCCGTTCCACGATCGCGCGGCGCAGGGACGGGGTGGTGCGCGGGTTGCGGTAGACGGCCGCGGCGACCACGGCGTCGCCGACCGCGACCAGCCGGGCCAGGACACGGGTGTCGAGCCGGGGGTGGCGGGCCAGGGCCGTCCGGGCGGGGGCGTCGCCGTGGTCGACGACGGCGTCGATGAGCGCGGACGGGGGCGGGGTCCCGCCGGCGAGCAGTTCCGTCGTCACCCGCTCGGGCAGGGCGGCGAGCGCGTCCGCCGCGTGCCGCGGTTCCGCGTGTGCGAGGAGCAGGCCGAGCGTGCGGTGGACGCTGCGGGGCGCGGGCGGGCGGAGCGCGTCGCCGGGGGCCGGGGGCGCCGGCAGTGCGGCGAGCAGTTCGGGCAGGGTGCCCCGGTGTCCGGTCAGCGCGTCGTGCAGCGCGCACCAACGGGCCGGGTCCCCGCCGAGGTGACGCCGCGCCAGCTCCCCGAGCAGGGCGGCCGTCTCCCCGTCGGCCCCGCCCGCGGCGGCGACCCCGGCGGCCACCGAGCGCGCGGGCCCGGCCCGCTCCACCACGCGCCGCGCGTCCCCGCGCCGCGCGTCCCCGTCCTGCGTGCGCCGTCCGGTCCCGGCCATCTCCCGCAGCAGCCGCTCCGCCGCCCCCGCCCGCGTGTCCGTCATGATCGCCATGCTAGGCACCGGCACCGACAGTCCCGTCCGGGGCCGCCCCGGCGGGCCGGGGGTGCTCCGGCGTGACGCGACGCTCCGCCGGGCGCGGCGGAACCCCGTTGCCCGGCGCCGGGACCCGGTCTACGGTTCTACGGTTCCGAGCGCTCCGCCGGGATCCGCGAACGACAGGTGCCGTTTTGATGTACGCGACAGAGCTGCCGGAGGCCCGCGTCGAGGAGGCGGGCAACGTCCTGGTGGCGCCTTCGGCGCCGGGGGACGACGAGCTGCCCGGGAACTTCTTCGGGTCCGTTCTGACGCCGGAGGAGTTCGCCTCCGGCGCGCCCGGCCTCGCGGGGAGGTCCGTCTACCTGTGCGGCGACCTGTCCGGGATCGACGCGCGCCGGCTGCGCGCGGCCGGCCGGGTTTTCGTCGTCCGGGAGCTGTCGCACGGCCACCACGAGGAGGCCGGCCGGTCCTGGACCTCCGTCGGCCTCGGCCGGGTCCCCCTCCGCGTGCACGGCGTCGGCGCGTACTACCGCCGCTTCTTCGAGCCCGCCGAGGACCACTTCGGACGGATCCGCGCGGAGCACGCGTTCCAGTCCCTGACGGAGTCCACCAAGCCCGGCACGGCCCGCCGCAGCGGCATCTACCTGACGCCCGTCACGCGGAGCGGCGACGGCCTGCGCTTCCGGCTGCTGCGGTGCTCGACGAACCTGTCGGGACCGACCGAGAACTTCCGTCCGACCGACACCCGGATCGTCGAGGCCCTGAACCGCGAGGCCGCCGCCGTCTTCCGCGGGCACGCGCCGCTGAACCACGTGCTCGCGCAGGTCTACCCCAACACCCTCGCCACGGCCGGGCGCAAGCAGTCCAAGGCCAGGATCTCGGCGCACGCCGACAAGACCAAGGACATGCCGGTCAACGGCATCATGGCCTTCTGCACCTTCTACGACCGGCTCGACGGCCTGCGTCCCCCGGACGGGGACGCCTTCGACCACGGGGTGAAGGGGATCAGCGCACTGACCCGGCTCCGTTTCCGCCTGAAGGAAGCGGCGGCGGAGCACGAGGGGGCGGCGCTCCCCCGGGAGTTCACCCTGACCCTCCACCCCGGGTCGGTGTTCTTCGTGCCGCTGTCCACCAACCGCCTGTACACGCACGAGATCCGGCCCTCGGCGCTGGACGCCGGGCTGCTCCCGACCCGGCTGGGGTACGTGGTGCGGTGTTCGGCCACCGAGGCCGTCCACCGGGACGGCCGCACGTTCCTCGACGCGGGCGGGGAGCCGGTGGAGCTGGAGCCGCCGACCGAGGCCGGCCTCGCCGAACTGCGCGGGCTGTACGCCGAGGAGAACAGGTCGCCGTCCTTCGTCGACTACGGCGGCCGGTTCCGTTTCAGCATGAACGCGGGGGACTACCTTGCCCCGCGCGTCTGAGGTGCCGGCCGGGATCCTCTCGTACGCCCTGCCGGCCGAGGGGGACCCCTTCGCGGAACTGTCCGCGTCCGTCCGCTGGGAGGACGTGGGGAAGGGCCGCGGGAGCGCCACGCTCACCCGGCCGGACGGGACGGGCGGTGTGCCGCTGGTGCGCACCACCGCCCGCCACGGCACCCCGGCGCGGCGCTTCCGGCCGGTGCACGAACGGCTGGCGCGCCGGGTCCGGGAGGGCGCGGGGCTCCCCGTGGACTTCGACAACGCCCTCGCCGAGCGCTACACGAACGCGTACGCCACCATGGGGAGCCATTCCGATCAGGCCCTCGATCTGGCCGAGGACTCGTTCGTCGCCGTCTTCTCCTGCTACCGGAACCCCGGGGCGAGGCCGTCGAGGAAGCTGGTCTTCGAGTGGAAGGAGGGCGGGGGCGGAACGTTCGAGGTCCCGCTCGCCCACCACGGCGTCGTCGCGTTCTCCGTCGGCACGAACCGGCTCCTCAGGCACCGGATCGTCCTGGACGCGGCCGCGCGGACGGCGGACGACGAGTGGCTGGGCGTGACCTTCCGCACGTCGAAGACCCTCGTCCGGTTCCGCGACGGCCACGCGTACCTGCCGCAGGGGGTCCGGCTCACGGTGGCCGACGAGGAGCAGCGGCGCGCGTTCTACCGGCTGCGGCGCCGCGAGAACACGGAGACGGACTTCACCTGGCCCCCGCTGGCGTACACCGTCAGCGAGAGCGATCTGCTGCCGCCCGTCTGACCCGCCCCGGGGCGGGGGTCACGGGTTCCGCGGTGCCGGGCGGCGGGTCGCGCGCGTCTCCCCTCCGTCACGGGGGCCACGGCCTCCAGGGCCGGGGCGGCACTTCGGAGGGCCCTGCCGCCCGGCGCCGGGCGCAGCTCTCCGCCCGGCGGCGCGGGACGGAGCGTCCGTCAGGCGGCCGGGAGGCCCACCAGGCGGTCGCCGGGGATTCCGGCCAGGTCGGGAGCGTAGAAGTCCCTGATGCCGGCGTCCCAGGTCGCCACGGTGATGCGGTCCTCGGCGTCCGGGCCGAACTCGTCGAAGAGCGCGTGGATGTTCGCGCGCTCGAAGCCGATCGCCTCCATCAGTGCCACGAAGAGCGGGCGCTCGATCAGGCCGTCGCCGTCCGGGTCGCCGAGCGCGGAGAGCGCCTCGGCGAACTCGGCGACCGCGGGGCCGAAGCGGGCGGGGTCGAGCACGAGCGGCCGGAACTCCTCGAGGGTGATCACCCCGTCGCCGTCGGCGTCCAGTTCGGTGACGAGGGTCGTCCAGTAGCGGCGGAACGCGGCCCGGAGGACGGCCCTGGCGGTGTCGTCCGACGCGACCGCCGCCTCCAGGACCCGGTCCGTCATGAGGTCGAAGTCGTCGGACTCGACGACTCCGTTGCCGTTGGCGTCGAAGAGGGAGAAGACCAGCTCCACCCGCTGGGCCGCCTCGGTGCGCACGTCCGTCATCCGTTCCTCCTGCTGTCCTTCGCCGCCCGTCGCTGCCGGGCGGCGGTGATGGGGGCACTCCGCGGACGCTCCACGGGGTGCTCCTACGTAACCGGACCGCGGCCGGGGGCGTGGCGCCGGGGCGGTCCCTCCCACCGGAAGGAGTGAGCGGAGGGGGCGGGGTCGTACGCATGTACCCAGCGCATGGGGCGGGGATGCCCGCGCCCCCGCGGGCCTCCGCACGCGCCCTCCCGGCGCCCGGGAGGACGTGGCGATGATGAACGCACCGCAGAGCGGACCCGCATCCCACCCAAGGAGCCCAAGGTGCTGCTTCTCATCTCCCCGGACGGCGTCGAGGAGGCCCTCGACTGCGCGAAGGCGGCGGAACACCTCGACATCGTCGACGTCAAGAAGCCCGACGAGGGCTCGCTGGGTGCCAACTTCCCCTGGGTGATCAGGGAGATCCGTGACGCGGTCCCGGCGGACAAGCCGGTCTCCGCCACCGTGGGGGACGTCCCCTACAAGCCCGGGACGGTGGCCCAGGCGGCACTCGGGGCGGTCGTCTCCGGCGCCACGTACATCAAGGTCGGCCTCTACGGCTGCACGACGCCGGAGCAGGGCGTCGAGGTGATGCGTGCGGTCGTACGGGCCGTGAAGGACCACCGTCCCGACGCGTCCGTCGTCGCCTCCGGGTACGCCGACGCCCACCGCGTCGGCTGCGTCAACCCGCTCGCCCTGCCCGACATCGCCGCCCGCGCCGGCGCCGACGCGGCCATGCTGGACACCGCCGTCAAGGACGGGACGCGGCTCTTCGACCACGTGTCGCCGGACGTCTGCGGCGAGTTCGTCCGGCGGGCCCACGCGGCCGGCCTGCTGGCCGCCCTCGCGGGCAGCGTCCGGCAGGACGACCTCGGGGCGCTGACCCGCATCGGCACGGACATCGTGGGCGTGCGCGGAGCGGTCTGCGAGGGCGGCGACCGCACGGCGGGAAGAATCCGGCCGGACCTGGTGGCCGCCTTCCGGGCGGAGATGGACCGGCAGGCCCGGGAGCACGCGGCCGGCCTCCCCTCCGCGAACTGACCGCCGGCATGCGGACGACCTCCGGCGCACCGGCCTCCGGCCCCTCGCGGGCGGCCGCCCGGTTCGCCGTCGTCGACCCGGCCACCGGGGAACCGTTCGCCGACGCCCCCGACGAGCCGCCGGGCGGACTGGACGGGGTGGTCGACCGGGCCCGCCGGGCCTGGCACGACTGGCGCGCCGACCCCGCCGCCCGTACCACCGCGCTGCGCGCCGCGGCCGGCGCCGTGGAGGCGGCCGGCGACGACCTCGCCGGGCTGCTCACCCGGGAACAGGGCAAACCGCTGGCCGAGTCGCACGCCGAGGTGGCCCGCGTGGCGGCCCGGCTGCGCTTCTTCGCCGGGCTGGCCCCCCGGGTCCGGCGGATCACCGACGGCCGCCCCGTGCACAGCGAGGTCCGCTGGCGGTCCCTCGGGCCGGTCGCCGCGATCGTGCCGTGGAACTTCCCGCTCCAGCTCGCGGCGGCGAAGTTCGCGCCCGCGCTCGCGGCCGGCAACACCGTGGTCCTCAAGCCGTCCCCGTTCACCCCGCTCGCCACCCGGCTGCTCGGTTCCGTCCTCGCCGGCGTCCTGCCCGAGCACGTGCTGACCGTCGTCACCGGCCACGAGCCGCTCGGCGCCCGGCTCGCCGCCCACCCCGGCATCCGCCACGTCACCTTCACCGGCTCGGTGCCCACCGGGCGGGCCGTCGCCGGAGCGGCGGCGGCCTCGCTCGCCCGGGTCACCCTGGAACTGGGCGGCAACGACGCCGCCGTCCTGCTCGACGACGTCGACGTGGACCGGATCGCGGACCGGTTGTTCTGGGCCGCGTTCCGCAACTGCGGGCAGGTCTGCGTGGCCGTCAAACGGGTCTACGTCCCGGCCCGGATCCACGCCGAGGTCGTCGAGGCCCTGGCCCACCGGGCGCGGACCGTTCCCGTCGGTTCCGGACTCGACCCCGGCGTCCGGCTGGGCCCCGTCAACAACGCCCCCCAGCTGGCCCGGGTCGAGCAGGTCACCCGGAGGGCCCTGGCGGACGGGGCCAGGGCCGCGGCCGGCGGCCGGCGCCTCGACCGGCCGGGGTACTTCTTCGCCCCCACCGTCCTCACCGACGTGCCGCCGGACAGCCCGGTGGTGACCGGCGAGCAGTTCGGTCCGGTGCTGCCGGTGCTGCCGTACCGGCACCTCGACGAGGCCGTCGACGCGGCCAACGGCACCGGGTTCGGGCTGGGCGGCTCCGTGTGGGGCACCGACCCCGACCGGGCCGCGGCGGTGGCCGACCGGCTCGACTGCGGCACGGCCTGGATCAACCACCACGCCGAACTCTCCCTCGCCCAGCCCTTCGCGGGCGTCAAGGACAGCGGGGTCGGCGTCGCGGGCGGGCCGTGGGGGTTCTACGGCAACCTCCGGCCGTTCGTCGTCCACCGCCCCCAGGAGGAAGGACCCGCAGGACCATGAGGTTCCAGGCCGCCGTGCTGCGCGCGTACGAGGACCCGTTCACCGTCGAGGAGGTGGCCCTGCGCGCGGAACCCGCCCCCGGCGAACTGCTGGTCGAGATCGCGGGGAGCGGGATGTGCCGGACCGACCTCGCGGTCCGGCGGTCGGCCGGCCGCAGCCCGCTCCCGGCGGTGCTCGGCCACGAGGGCGCCGGGGTGGTGGTGCGGTCGGGCGGCGGCCCGGACGGCACGCCCGGCGTCGGCGACCACGTGGTGCTGAGCTTCGACTCCTGCGGGCACTGCCCGAACTGCCTCGGCGCGGCCCCCGCCCACTGCGATTCCTTCGCCTCCCTCAACCTCTTCGGGGGGCGTGCGGAAGATCCGCCCCGGCTCACCGACGCCGCCGGCCGGGCGCTGGCCCCCCGGTGGTTCGGCCAGTCCTCGTTCGCGGCGTACGCACTGGTCCCGGCCCGCAACGCGGTACGGGTCGACCCCACGCTGCCCCTGGAACTCCTCGGGCCGCTCGGCTGCGGCTTCCTCACCGGTGCCGGAGCCGTCCTGAACACCTTCGGCGCCGGGCCCGGCGACACCCTCGCGGTCCTCGGCGCGGGAGCGGTGGGCCTGGCGGCGGTGATGGCCGCCACCGCCGCCGGGGTGCGGACGGTGGCCGTCGACCGGCACCCCGGCAGGCTGGCCCTTGCGGAACGGTTCGGTGCGGCGCCGCTGTCCGCCGGAGCGTCCGGGCTGCCGGAGCGGCTCCGGCGGCTGACCGGCGGCGGCGCGCGGTACGCGCTCGACACCACGGCCTCGCCCACGCTCGTCAACAGCGCCCTCCACGCCCTGCGCCCCACCGGCACCCTCGGCCTGGTGGCCCGTTACCGGACCGCCCTCCCACTGGAGCCGGGCGCGCTGGACCGGGGGCGCGGCATCCGGCACGTCTGCGAGGGGGACGCCGTGCCCGGACTGCTGATACCCCGGCTGATCGGCCTGTGGCGGGCCGGCCGCTTCCCCTTCGACGAGCTGATCCGCACCTACCCGCTGGCCGAGGTCAACCGGGCCGAACACGACTGCGGGACGGGCCTCGTCGTCAAGCCCGTCCTCCTCCCGGAAAGGGGAAGCCGATGACCGAGGGCACCGAAGAGGCCGTGGCCGGAAGGACGGGCCGGGGGGCGGGCGGAACGGCGGAGGGAAGGGCGGGCGGAACGGCGGACAGCGGGGCGGAGGGGGAAGGGGGCGGGGACCGGGGGGTGGACGGGGGCGTGGGGCTGACCGCCCTGCTGGTGGCCGCGGCGCGCGCGATCGAGACCCACCGCCACGACAGCCTGGCCCGGGACGTCCACGCGGAGCACTTCGTGCGCGCCGCCCCGGCGTCCGCGGACTGGCCGGTGCGGATCCAGCAGGTCCCCGACGGGGACGGGAACCCGCTGTGGGGGAGGTTCGCCCGCTACTTCGGCCTGCGGACCAGGGTCCTGGACGACTTCCTGCTCCGGTCGGCCCGGACGGGCGTCCGCCAGGTGGTCCTGCTGGGCGCGGGACTGGACACCCGGGCCTTCCGGCTGGACTGGCCGGCCGGGACCGTGGTCTTCGAGATCGACAGGGCGGGCGTGCTGGCGTTCAAGCACCGGGTGCTCGCGGGCCTGCCCGCCACCCCGGGCGCGACCCGCGTCGTCGTGCCGGTCGACCTCCGCTCCGACTGGGCCGCCGCGCTGACCGCCGCCGGCTTCGACCCGGCCGCCCCCGGCGCCTGGCTCGCCGAAGGCCTCCTCTTCTACCTGCCGGGGCCCGCCGAGACGGCCCTCGTGGAGACGGTGGACCGGTTGTCCGCCGAGGGCAGCGCGCTGGCCTTCGAGGCCAAGCTGGAGAAGGACCTGCTGGCGTACCGCGACAGCGCGATCTACACGGCCGCCCGCGAGCAGATCGGGATCGACCTCCTCCGCCTCTTCGCCCCGGGGCCCCGGCCCGACTCCGCGGGCGCGCTGACGGACCGGGGCTGGTCCACCTCGATGCACACCCCCTTCGACTTCACCCTCCGGCACGGCCGCGGTCCGCTGCCCGAACCGAACGACGCCCTGGAGGGCAACCGGTGGGTCTTCGCCCACAAGGTCCGGACCTGACCCCCGGTCACCGGGGCGTCAGGGGGGTGCGGCCCGGTGGCCGGGCCCCCTGACGCCCCCGCCCGGGGGGTGCGGTCCACCGCGGGCGGGAGCAGGACCTCCAGGGCGCGAGCGCGGGCGTGGGCCCGGGGCGGGAACCGGACGAGCCGCGCGTCCGTGATCAGGTCCGGTGCGGCCCGGACGGCGAGGACGAAGCGGACGTGGCCCGTCCCCTCCAGGACCGGCACCGCCACCGTCCGCACGCCGCGCGCCGACTCCTCGTCGTTGAACGCGTGGCCCGCCTTCCGCACCCGCGCCGGCTCGGCGGCCGGCGGGGCGGGTTCGACGACGGTGCGTTCCGTGAAGGCGTACAGCGGCGGCGGTGCGAGCGGGCCGGTCTCGCCCACCCGGGGCCGGGCGAGGAGCACCTTGCCGAGCACGGTCGAGTACGGCGGCCGGCGCAGTCCCGCCCCGGGCGTCACCGAACCGCCCGCCACGATCACCGCGTACGGGCCGCTGCGCAGGGTCGGGTCGGCGGTGGCCCCGGTCCGCTCGGCCAGGCCGGCGAGCCCGGGCGCGGCCAGGTGCGGGCCGCGCCGGTGGTACGAGAGGCGGCCCGGTTCCGTGACCGCGGGGACCAGTCGGTAGCGGGCCGTGCGGGCGTCCTGTTCCGGGAAGCCGGCGGCGACCAGGGTGCGGACCGGGCGGTGGACGGCCGGGACGGAGGGGCCCGGCCCGCGCGCCGGGCCGGAGACGCTCGGGTCGGGCCGGTTGTCGTGGAAGCCGTGCGGCACGTCGAGCGCGCGGCGGACCGTCCGGGCACCGGCCGGAGGACGTACGGGGCCGGTTCCGGTGGTCGTCACGCTCGCTCCCGCAGGGTGGTCATGCCCGCACGCTGCCACATGGTGGGAGCCGGGACGACCTCCGGCCGGGGGTGGAAACACGCTGTTCACGTGCGTTCCCACATCGTGGGAAGCGAGTTGTGGAGGGCCCGGCGACCGTGTCATGGTTCCGGCCACACCACCACGGAAGACCGGAAGGGAGCGGGACCGCCATGACCACGTGCCGTACGGCGACGACCGCCGCTCCCGTCCTTCCCGCCGTCCCGCCCGTCCTCGTCGGGCTCACCCGGCGCCGGCACATCGACCTGGCACGGGTCGCCGGCGCGGCCTGTCGCTGACCCCTGCGGTCGGTGACCCCCGCGGTGGAACCGGCTCCCCGGAGCAGGGCCGGCTCTCGGAGCGGGACCGGCACCCGGGGCGGAAGCGGCTCCCACGGCGGGACCGGCTCCCGGAGCGGGATCGACACCCACGACTGAGCCGACGCCCACAGCTGAGCCAAGGCCCGCGGCGGGACCGTCGTCCACGACGGGTCCGACAGCGACGGCGGGACCGACAACCGGGCCGGTGCGGCAAGCCCGTCGGGTTCCGCGCCGGGGCTCCGCCCGGTTGCCCGCCTGGACCGTCTCACCTCACCGTCGCTCCCCGTCGTCGCGCTCCACCGCAGCACTCCACCGTCACACCCCGCCGTCGCCCGTCCGGCCGTCCGGCCGCCGTGCCCCGCCGTGCCGCTCCCGCCGCCGTGCGCTCCCCGCGCGCGCCTCCCCTCCTCCTTCTCCCGGGACCCTCCTCCATGACAGACGTCCGCGTGCCCGACACGCTCTGGTTCACCCGCTGCCCCGTCCCCACCGCCACCGGCGTGGCCGCCGACCGCGGCTGGCTGGCCGCCGAGTTCGCACCGGACGGCATCGCCGTCCGCTCGCTCCAGGACGCCGGACCGGGGGCCGACCGCGCCGCCCACTACACCCACGATCTGCCCGGCCTCTTCCGCGAGGGCGGCAACGTGCCCGCCCTGTGGGCCCGTTCGCGCGGCCGGAGCACCCGTCTGGTCGGTCTCACCTGGATCGAGGAGCGCCAGGTGGTGCTCGTCGCCCCCGGGTCGCCGGTCCGCGGGGCGGCCGCCCTGCGCGGGCTCCGGCTCGCCGTGCCCCGGCACGGGGTGCCCATCGACTTCTGGCGGGCGATGGCGCTGCGCGGCTTCGAGGGCGCCCTCGCCTCCGCGGGGCTCGGCCTCGACGACGCCCGGCCGGTCGACGTCCCCGCGGCCGGGCACTCCGGTCAGTGGGCCGCCGAACTCGACGCGCTGCGGCGGGGCTCCGTCGACGCGGTGTACGTGAAGGGCGCGCTCGCCGTCGAGTCGGCCCGCCGCGCCGGGGCCGAGGTCGCCGTCGAGCTCGACGCCCTCCCGGACCCGGTCCACCGCGTCAACAACGGCACCCCGCGTCCCCTCACCGTCGACCAGGAACTCCTCGACGAGCACCCGGCGCTGGTGGACCGCTTCCTCGCCGTCCTGCTCCGGGCCGCCGACTGGGCCGCGGACCGGCCGGAGGAGGTCGCCCGCATCCTCGGGGCGGAGACCGGCGCGGGCGCCGAAGGGGTCGCGGGCGCCTACCGTCCCGGCGTCCACCGCACCCTGCACCCCGACCTCTCCGACACCCGGCTCGACCTGCTGGCCCGGCAGGAGGCGGCCCTGCGCGCCCACGGCTTCCTCCCCGAGGCCGTGGACGTGCGGGCCTGGGCCGATCCCGGGCCGCTGAGCCGGGCCCGTCTGCTCCTGGCCTCCGGCGCCACGCCGCCGAGCCCCGTCGCGTAACCCCGCTCCCCTTTCCCGCCGCTCCTCAAGGACGACCGCCATGCGCCCCCTTCCCGCCCTCACCGCCCTGACGGCCCTCGTCGCCCTCGCCACCCTCACCGCCTGCGGCGCCGACCCGACGGCCGGTTCCGCCGCCGGCGGGGCGAAGGGCGGTACGGTCACCGTCCGCATCCCCGACCCGGGGAACTCCGGGGTCCTCGCCCGGGGCAAGAAGGACGGCAGTCTCGACAAGGCCCTCGCCGCCGTGGGCGCCGAGGTCGCCTGGACCGGCAGCGCGGGGCCGTTCGCCCCCGCCGCGCAGGCGATGAACGCCGGCCGGCTCGACGTCGCCACCGGCTCCATCACCTCCGGCATCACCTCCCTCGCCCAGAACCCCGGCTTCGTCTTCTTCACCGCCACCGATCCCGATCCGGTCGGCGAGGGGATTCTCGTTCGCGAGGGGTCCGGCATCGGTTCCGTGCGGGACCTCGTCGGCCGCAAGGTCGCCGTCAACAAGGGCGGCACGGGCGAGTACCTGCTCCTCAAGGCCCTCGCGAAGGAGGGGGTCCCCGCCGACCGGGTGGAGCGCGTCTATCTGCGGCCCGACCAGACCGCCGCCGTCTTCAACGCCGGCCAGGTCGACGCCTGGGCCGTCTGGTCGACCTACGCGGTCGCCGAGATCGGCAGCGGAAAGGCCCGCTTCCTCGCCGACGGCAGGGCGATCGGTTCCGACAACTACAGCCTGAACGCCGTCCGTTCGGACTTCGCGAAGGAGCACCCCGCGATCGTGAAGGCGCTCTACCGCTACCTTCACGACAACAGCGCCAAGGAGCGGAAGGACCCGGCCGCCTACCTCAACGTCTTCACCGACTCCGGACCCACCGCCGTCACCGGCAGGGCCAGGGACGTGCAGATCGGGTTCACCCGCGAGGGCGGGACCGTCGACCCCATCGGCCCCGAGGACGTCGAACGGTTCAAGGCCGTCTCCCGCTTCTACGCCGACCAGAGGGTGACGCCGGGCACGGTCGACGTCGCCGCCCACCTCCTCGACGTGGAGAGGCTGTCGTGACCGCCGCCCCGACCGCCCCGGGGCTCGTGGCCCCCCGTCCGCCCGTCCGTCACGCCCGCTCCCACGGGTACGCGCTCGCCGTCCGCGCCCTCGGCCCGGTCGCCCTCCTCGCGCTCTGGTGGGTCTCGTCCGCGACCGGCGCCCTCACCCCCGACGTCCTCGCTTCGCCCGTCCAAGTCATCGCTGCCGTAGGTGAGTTGTGGGGGAACGGGCAGCTTCCCGACGCCCTCGCCACCTCCCTGGCCCGCTCCGGGACCGGGCTCGCCATCGGCCTCGCCGCCGGTCTCGCCCTCGGGATCACCACCGGCTTCACCCGGCTCGGCGACGAACTCCTCGACTCCTCCCTCCAGACCCTGCGCACCGTCCCCTTCCTCTCGCTCGTGCCGCTCTTCATGGTCTGGTTCGGCATCAACGAGACCGCCAAGATCCTGCTGATCGCCGTCGCCACCACCTTCCCCATGTACGTCTCCACCAGCGGCGGCGTCCGCGACACGGACCGGAAGCTCGTCGAGGCCATGCGGAGCTTCGGGCTCGGCCGGCTCGCGATCGTCCGGCAGGTCGTCCTGCCGGGCGCCCTGCCGTCGCTGCTCGCCGGGCTGCGGCTGTCCATGACGCTCAGCGTCATCGCGCTGATCGCCGCCGAGGAGATCAACGCGACCGCGGGCATCGGCTACCTGATGTCCCAGGCCCAGAGCTACGCCCGGACCGACGTCCTCGCCGTCTGCATCCTCGTCTACGGGCTCCTCGGCCTCGCCGCCGACGTCCTCGTCCGCGGCCTGGAGCGGGTCCTCATGCCCTGGCGCGCCACCGGAACCGGAGGTTCGGCACGATGACCGCCGTACGCGTACGGGGACTGCGCCGGGTCTTCGGGGACCGCGCCGTCATCGACGGCCTCGACCTCACCATCGGGCGGGGCGAGTTCGTCGCCCTGCTCGGGGCCAGCGGCAGCGGGAAGACGACCCTGCTGCGCATCCTCGGCGCCCTCGACGGCACCGACGGAGGAGAGGTGCTGGTCCCCCCGGCCCGCACGATCGTCTTCCAGGAGCCCCGGCTCATCCCCTCGAAGAAGGTCCTCGGCAATGTGACCGTCGGGCTGCCACGCGGCGCCGCCACCCGGGGGACGGGCCTGCGGGCCCTCGCCGAGGTCGGTCTGGAGCGGCACGCCGACGCCTGGCCGGCCACGCTCTCCGGCGGCGAGGCCCAACGGGTGGCGCTGGCCCGGGCACTGGTCCGCGAACCCGAACTCCTGCTGCTGGACGAGCCGTTCGCCGCGCTCGACGCGCTGACCCGGCTCCGGATGCAGGACCTGGTGGGCGAACTGCGCCGAATCCACCGGCCCGCCGTGCTGCTCGTCACCCACGACGTCGACGAGGCCGTGCGGCTCGCCGACCGGATCGCCGTCCTGCGCGACGGCCGGCTCGTCACCGACGAGACCGTGACCGTGCCCCGCCCCCGCGACCCGGGCGACCCGGCGGCGGTCGCCCTGCGCCGCCGTCTGCTCGCCGACCTCGGCGTCGGCACCGCCTCCCCCGTACCGGAGGAGTCCCCCTCCCCGGAGGAAGCCCCCGTTCCCGAAGAAGCCCCCGTTCCGCAGAAGGAGTTCTCCGCGTGACCGTCACCCTCGGCGTCCACCGCAGCAACCCGTCCCTCTACCACCTCTCCCGCCTCGGCTACGCGGAGGAGGAGCTCGCCGCCCTCGGCGAGACCGTCGCCTGGCACGCGTACACCGACGGCGTGCGCACCGGCGCCCTCCTCGCCGACGGCACCATCGACTTCGGCGGGACCGGCTCCACCCCGCCGGTCACCGCCCAGGCCGCCGGCCACGACATCGTCTACGCCGCGGTCTCGGCGCCCCGCCCGGACCACGGCGCCCTCCTGGTCCCCGAGGACAGCCCGGTGCGGACCGTCGCCGACCTGAAGGGCGGCACCGTCCACCTCGCCGTCGGTTCCTGGCAGACCCACCTCGTCGCGCAGGCGCTGGACGACGCGGGCCTGTCGTACGCCACCGACATCACGGCGGTGCGCGGCGACTCGGACAGCGAGGCGAAGCTCCGCTCCGGCGGGATCACCGCCTGGGTCGCCCAGGGCGCCGAACTCGTCGCGGCCCGCCGTGCGGGCGGTCTGCGGACCCTGGTCCGCACCGGGGACGTGATCACCGACCGGTCCGTCTTCTTCACCCGCCGGGACCTGGCCGAGCGGCGGCCCGAGGTGGTCGGGGCCCTCGTGCGGGCGCTGCGGCGGGCCGACGCCTGGGCCGCCGCGCACCCCGGGGAGGCCGCCGCGATCGCCGCCGCCGACCAGGGCGGCACCGCCGAGGACTGGGAGACGGCGCTGCGCGCCCTGCCGTGGACGATCGAGGAGGTCGGTGAGGAGTTCCTCGCCGAGCAGCAGCGGGCGGCGGACGTCTTCCATCGCACCGGTTTCATCGAGCGCGCGATCACCGTTGCGGACGCCCTGCCCCGGAAGGCCTGAGCCCATGACGTCCACGGCACCGGAAGTCCTCTGGTACATCATCCCGCGCGAAGGCGCCTACCCCTGGGAGCCCGCGGGCCGCAGGCCCGTCGACCTCGACTACCTCCGGCACCTGGCCGGCGCCGTCGAACGCCTCGGCTACACCGGCGCGCTGCTGGCCACCGACCTGTACGACGTCTGGCCGCTCGGCTCGGCGCTCGCGGCCGCCACCAGCACCCGCTTCAAGCCGCTGCTCGCCGTCCATCCGGGCCTGATCTCGCCCACCCTGCTCGCCAAGACCGCGCTCACCTTCGACAACCTCTTCGGCGGCCGGCTCCGCTTCAACGTGGTCAACGGCTCGACCGAGTCGCTGCGGGAGTACGGCCTGCACGTCGGGCACGACGAGCGGTACGAGCTGAGCGCCGAGTACTGGTCGATCGTGAAGCGGCTCACGGCCGGCGAGGTCTTCGACCACAAGGGCAGGTTCTACGACCTGAAGGGCGCGGGCGCCTCCTTCGGGGAACTGCGCCCGGTGCAGGCGCCGCACGTCCCGCTCTGGTTCGGCGGGTCCTCGGCCGCCGGCGTCGAGATGGCGGCGGAGCACGTCGACGTCTACCTCACCTGGGGCGAGCCGCCGCACCTGCTGAGGGAGAAGCTCGACCACGTCCGGACCCGGGCGGCGGCCCACGGGCGGACCCTCCGCGTCGGGCTGCGGCTCCACCTCATCGTCCGCGACACCGAGGACGAGGCGTGGGCCGCCGCCGACCGGCTCCTCGACGTCACCAGCGCGGCGACGTACGCCCGGCAGCTCGGCGGCCGTACGGGCGAGGACGGGGTGGGCTGGGAACGGCAGTTCCGGCAGCACGGCGGACGGGTGCCCGCCCGCGCCCGGGAGCTGGAGACGCATCCCAACCTCTGGCCGGGCATGGGGCTCTTCCGGCCGGGCCCGGGGACGGCGCTGGTGGGTTCCACGGCCCAGGTCGTCGAGCGGCTCCAGGAGTTCCGGGAGCTGGGCGTGGACACCTTCATCCTGTCCGGCAACCCGCTCCTGGAGGAGGCGTACCGGGTCGCCGAGACGGTGCTGCCGGCGCTGGGGGCGGGCCGCTGACGGCCCGCCCGGGGCCGGTCGCCACAGGTCGTCCCGGGCACCCCGCCCGGGACGGCCCGCCCGGCACGATCCGAAGGACACGGCCCGGCGGGGACGCCCTCCGGAGGGGGAGCGCCCTCTAGGAGGAAGTGCCGGCGGAGGGCGTGACCTTGATGTCGTCCACGAAGGCCCGGACCATGATCGCGGCGGTGTAGATGACGGTGCCGGGCTTGATCAGGTCGTTCTTGTCGGGGCTCTCGTTGACCTGGACCGTGCGCTCCCCGAGGAAGGTGAAGGTCTTCCTGTCGAAGATCCACTCGGTGCGCTGCCCGTTGACCTCGTCGAGCCGTGCGACGGCGATGCCCTTGCGGCCGACCGCGTCGGTGGCGCTGTCGACCGTGACCACGCCGGGGATCTTGGCGGCGGCCCGGTAGAGCGCCGACGCGAGTTCGGGGGACGGCCAGCTCTCGGTGATCAGGTCGCCGATGGTGCCGAACGCCTGCTGGTCCCTGCCGTTGCCCTGGCCCCGGGTCTCCTCGTAGATCTTCCGCAGGAGCGCGTCGGGGTCGGTGGGCAGGGTGGCCAGGTAGTCGTACGAGGGCGCGCCGAGGTGCGGCCGCGGCTCGTTCCCCTGCTCGTCGGTGCCGCCGAGGGTGATGCCTTCGGGGCTGGTGGTGCCGGGCTCGATCAGCCATCCCTTGCGGCCGTCGGGGGACCGCCAGGACTGCCGGGTGTGCAGGGGCACGCTGACGAGGCTGCTGACGTCGTTGACGGTCCTCACGTGCGTGTTCGCGGCCCGCGACTCGATGTAGACGTACTGGCCCGCGCGTCCGCGCGGGGCGTCCGCCCCGGCGGCGGCGAGCGAGATGCGGTCGAGGAGACGGGGGGCGCCGTGGGCGTCGACGGTGCCGATGGTGGTGGTGAGGGCGGGACCGGTGGCGGGGACGGGGGCGACGGCGCGGTCCTCGGCCGGGGCGCCGTCCGGGGTGAGGACGAGGGCGCCGACGGTGAGTGCTCCGGCGAGCGCGGCGACGGCGGGCAGGAGGATCGCCTTCCGCAGGAAGGGATTGCGCGGGGCGGCGCGGCGGTCGTCGTGGATCTGGTTCATCAGGCGCTCCTTGTGGAACTGGTGGCGGCCCGGGGGAAGGTCCCGTTCTCCGATCGCCGGGAGGTCCCCGGACCCGTGCCGGTGCGCCGTGCGGGGGTCGTTCGCGTCGGGGTTCATCGGATTCCTTCCTGTGCGGGCCGGACCGCGTTCACGCGGTCACCTGGTATCTGTCGGGGGCGGGCGGCGGGTTCCCGTTTCCGGCCCCCGGATTCCTCCGCCTCCCGGGCGAGTTCTTCCTCGGCCCCGTCGCGGAGCCGGGCGCGGGCGCGCGAGAGCCGGGAGCGGACGGTGCCGACGGGGACGCGCAGGGCCCGGGCCACCTCGGTGTAGGCGAGGCCTTCCCAGAGGCAGAGGACGAGGACTTCGCGTTCGGTCCTGCGGAGCGTGCCGAGGGCCCGCAGGGTGGCGGCGATGCGGCGGCGGTCGTCGATCCGCCCGGCGACCTCGGAGGCGTGGTCGGGCACGGACGCCTCGGGGACGGCCGTGGCGTACGCGGCGGCGGCGGCCCGGTAACGCCGGTTGCCCCGGCAGTGGTTGCGGGCCACGTTGGTGGCGACGCCGAGGAGCCAGGGCCGGAGCGATCCCCCTTCGGGGTCCACCTTCCGCCGGAGCCGCCACGCCTCCAGGAAGGTCGCCGCCATGACGTCCTCGGCGACCGACCAGTCACCGGTCAGCCGGAAGGCGTGGTTGTAGACGCTCCGGGCGTGGGCGTCGAAGAGTTCGGCGAAGGCCGGCGGGTCCCCGTCCCGGATGCGGGCGCGCGTGTCGTTGTTCACGTCTGTGGTCTGTCCGGCTCCCGGGATGGGTTCCCGTGAGCCGGGTCACACCGCGTCAGGGGGTCCGGTCCGCTCCCGGGGCCGGAGCGACCTCCGGGACCGGGCCGCCCTCCAGGGCCGGAGCGACCTCCAGGGCCGGAGCGTCCTCCGGGGCCGGGCCGTCCGGTCCGCCCAGGAGGCCGGGGTTGACCACCCGCAGGATCGTCGCGACGCGTCCGGGGCCGGCGGCGGGCCGGAGGACGGCCCGGGCCGCGCGGCACTTGGCGGCGAGCCGTTCCCGCTGGGCGGGCGGCAGGGCGGCGGTCCGGTCGGGCCGGCCGTTGTGCGCGTTGCCGGCGATCTTCACGAGGGTGGCGCCGGGGTCCTCCGCGATCCGGCGGATCTTCTCCCCGTACGACGTGCCCGGCCGGTTGGTGACGGCTTCGACGAGACCGGCGCCCCGGTCCGGGACTCCGGCGGCGCGCAGCCGTTCCGCCGTCCACTGCGCGTCCTCGATGACGTCGTGCGGCAGTCCGGCCACGGCCGGTTCGCGGCCGAGCGGTTCCGGGCCGGCCGCGACCGCGCGGACGTGTTCGACGTACGGGACGCCGGCCTCGTCGGCCTGTCCGGCGTGCGCGCGGCGGGCCGGCGCGTCCGCCTCGGCGAGAGTCCTCATGCCCCCATCATCGCGGACGCGCCGGACCGTTCAGGCCGGCAGTCGGTGGGGGTGGGAGGACCGGCGGGCCGCCGAGAGGAGGGCGTGGAGGCGGGAGCCGATCCGGTCGGCATCGGTGACGGGCGTGGGGAAGGGCAGGCGGACGTCCTGGTGGGAGCCGGGGCGTTCCAGGCGCAGGGTGATGCCGTAGCGGTCCATGGCGACGGGGAGGGCGCGGACCGTGTCCCGGCCGGGGCGCGGCCGGACGAGGCGGAGCAGCAGGGGGACGAGTTCGGCGTGGTCGTCGACCAGGTGGGTGAGCAGGGCCGCCTCGCGGACGGCCAGCGGGTCGGGTTCGGCCGCCCGGAGTTCGCCGAGCGGGACGAACGTGCGCCCGTCGGCGTCCTCCAGGAGGGCCTGGCCGAACTCCATGCAGGTGCTCCGGGCCTCCCCGGGTGCGTAGGGGGCGTCGAGGATGCCCGTCAGGGTGACGCGGGCCCGGAGGCGTTCGCGGACCGGGGTGGGGGCGATGTCGGTGAGTTCGAGGCGCACGGGGACGCGTCCGGGCCGTCCGGCGGGGCAGTCCTCCGACGGGTCGTGCAGGTGGATGCGGCCCATCGGTCCCGTGCCGTCGAGGCGGTGCACCTCCTCCTCGCGGCCGTCGGTGACGACGGTCATGGAGTGCGCCGCGGCGAGGACCGAGAGCACGCGTTCGGCGGGGGCGGGACGGGCGGCGCGGGTGCTGGGGGGACGCATGCGGGTTCTCCCGGGGCAGGGGACGGAAAGGCCGGAACTCGAACTTAGGTAAGCCTAACCTAATTCACCACGGGTGAAGAGAAGAAGGTCACAGTCGCGCGCCCTCCTGCTCTCTTGTCGATCTCCCCTAGCATCCGAGCATGACGGTCCTGCCTGACGACGGGCTTCCCCTGGCGTCCGAATTCCCAGACGTGCCCCATGAGCGGTGGCAAAACCTCGTGGCGGGCGTCCTGCGCAAATCGGGCAAGGAGCTCTCCGGCCCCGCCGCCGAGGACTCCCTGTCCACCCTGCTGGAGGACGGACTCGACACGCGTCCGCTGTACACCGCGCGCGACACCGCGCCCGACCCCGGCCTCCCCGGCTTCGCGCCCTTCGTGCGCGGCGGCCGGGCCGAGGGCAACACGGCCGGCGGCTGGGACGTGCGCCAGCGCCACGTCACGGCCGACAACGAGGCCGTCCTCTCCGACCTGGAGAACGGCGCCACGTCCCTGTGGCTGGGCGTCGGCGGCACCGGCATCCCGGTCGACTCCCTGGACAAGACGCTCGAAGGCGTCTACCTGGACCTCGCGCCCGTCGTCCTCGACGCGGGCGGGGAGACGGCCGCCGCCGCCGAGCGCCTCTTCCGGCTGTACGAGGAGCGGGGCGTCGCCCCCGGGGCGGTCCGGGGCAACCTGGGCGCGGACCCGCTGGGCCACGAGGCCCGTACGGGCCGGCAGGCCTACGACCTCGCGTCCGCCACCGGTCTCGCGCGCCGCTGCGCCGACGGGTACCCGGGCCTGCGGGCCCTGACCGTGGACGCCCTGCCGTACCACGAGGCCGGCGGCTCGGCCGCGCAGGAGCTGGGCTGCTCGCTCGCGACGGGCGTGGCCTACCTGCGCGGCCTGACCGGGGCCGGGGCGGACGTCGCGGAGGCCTGCGGGCAGATCGAGTTCCGCTACGCGGCCACCGCCGACCAGTTCCTGACGATCGCCAAGCTCCGCGCGGCACGCCGGCTCTGGGCCCGGGTGGCCGAGGCCTCCGGCGCCCCGGAGGCGGGCGCGCAGCGCCAGCACGTGGTGACCTCGCCGGTGATGATGACGCGCCGCGACCCGTGGGTGAACATGCTGCGCACCACGATCGCCACGCTCGCCGCCGGGGTCGGCGGCGCGGACAGCGTCACCGTGCTCCCCTTCGACGACGCGCTCGGCCTGCCGGACGCGTTCGCCCGCCGCATCGCCCGCAACACCTCCACCGTCCTCATCGAGGAGTCCCACCTCGCCCGGGTGATCGACCCGGCCGGCGGCTCCTGGTACGTGGAACGGCTCACCGACGAACTGGCCCACGCCGCCTGGGAGTTCTTCCGCACCATCGAGCGGGAGGGCGGCCAGGCGGCCGCCCTGCGCTCCGGTTTCGTCGGCGAGCGCCTGGCCGGGACCTGGGCCGCCCGGAGCGAGAAGCTGGCCACCCGCCGCGAACCGATCACCGGCGTCAGCGAGTTCCCGCACCTCGCGGAGAAGCCGGTCGAGCGCGTCCCCGCGCCCGAACCACCCTCCGGGGGCCTGCCCCGCGTCCGGCGCGACGAGGCGTACGAGGTGCTGCGCGCCCGTTCCGACGCCCACCTCGCGGCGACCGGCGCCCGGCCCCGGGTCTACCTGGCCGCGCTCGGCCCGGCCGCCGCGCACTCGGCCCGGCTGACGTTCGCCGCCAACCTCTTCCAGGCCGGCGGCATCGAGCCCGTCACCGGGGGCACGTTCGAGGAGAGCGGCGCCCGCGAGGCCTGCCTCTGCTCCAGCGACGCGCTGTACGAGGAGCGGGCGGAGGCCGCCGCCGGGGAGCTGCGCGCGGCGGGGGCGGAGCACGTCCTCCTCGCCGGCCGCCCCGCCCGGTACGCCGGTGTCGACACGTATCTCTTCGCGGGCTGCGACGCCGTCGCCCTCCTCTCCACCGCCCTCGACCGCATGGGAGTGTCCCGATGACCGTCCCCGACTTCTCCGGGATCGAACTCGGGGCCCCCACCGCCGCCGGCGGCCCCGACGAGTGGCACGAGGCCGTCAGGAGGGCGACGGGCGGCGACGAACCGCTCTGGGAGACCCCGGAGGGCATCGGCGTCAAGCCGCTCTACACCGGCCGTGACCTGGAGGGCCTGGACTTCCTGGACACCTACCCCGGTGTGGCGCCGTACCTGCGCGGCCCGTACCCGACGATGTACGTCAACCAGCCCTGGACGATCCGCCAGTACGCGGGCTTCTCCACCGCCGAGGAGTCGAACGCCTTCTACCGGCGCAACCTGGCGGCCGGGCAGAAGGGCCTGTCGGTCGCCTTCGACCTGCCGACCCACCGCGGCTACGACAGCGACCACCCGCGCGTCACCGGCGACGTCGGCATGGCGGGCGTCGCCATCGACTCGATCTACGACATGCGGCAGCTCTTCGACGGCATCCCGCTGGACCGCATGACGGTGTCGATGACGATGAACGGCGCCGTCCTGCCGGTCCTCGCGCTCTACATCGTGGCCGCCGAGGAGCAGGGCGTACCGCCCGAGAAGCTGGCCGGGACCATCCAGAACGACATCCTCAAGGAGTTCATGGTCCGCAACACGTACATCTATCCGCCCGGCCCGTCGATGCGGATCATCTCCGACATCTTCGCCTACACCTCGCGCCGGATGCCGCGCTACAACTCGATCTCCATCTCGGGCTACCACATCCAGGAGGCGGGCGCGACGGCCGACCTGGAGCTGGCGTACACGCTCGCGGACGGCGTCGAGTACATCCGCGCGGGCCGCGCGGCCGGGCTCGACGTGGACGCGTTCGCACCGCGCCTGTCGTTCTTCTGGGCGATCGGCATGAACTTCTTCATGGAGGTCGCCAAGCTGCGCGCGGCCCGTCTCCTGTGGGCCAAGCTGGTCCGGCAGTTCGACCCGAAGAACGACAAGTCCCTCTCCCTGCGCACCCATTCGCAGACCTCGGGCTGGTCGCTGACCGCGCAGGACGTGTTCAACAACGTCACCCGCACCTGTGTGGAGGCGATGGCCGCGACCCAGGGCCACACCCAGTCGCTGCACACCAACGCGCTCGACGAGGCCCTCGCCCTGCCGACCGACTTCTCGGCGCGCATCGCCCGCAACACCCAGCTCCTCCTCCAGCAGGAGTCGGGCACCGGCCGGGTCATCGACCCGTGGGGCGGCAGCGCGTACGTGGAACGGCTGACCTACGACCTCGCCCGCCGCGCCTGGCGGCACATCCAGGAGGTCGAGGCGGCCGGCGGCATGGCGAAGGCCATCGACGCCGGCATCCCCAAGCTGCGCGTGGAGGAGGCCGCAGCCCGCACCCAGGCCCGGATCGACTCCGGCCGGCAGCCGGTGATCGGCGTCAACAAGTACCGGGTGGAGACCGACGAGCAGATCGAGGTGCTCAAGGTCGACAACTCGTCGGTGCGCGCCCAGCAGATCGCCAAGCTGCGGAGGCTGCGCGAGGAGCGGGACGAGACCGCCTGCCGGAACGCGCTCGACGCGCTCACCCGCGCGGCGGGCGGCGACGGCAACCTCCTCGAACTGGCCGTGGAGGCCGCCCGCGCGAAGGCCACCGTCGGCGAGATCTCGGACGCCCTGGAGAAGGTGTACGGGCGCCACGCGGGCCAGATCCGTACCATCTCCGGTGTGTACCGCAACGAAGCAGGCCAGTCCCCTTCCGTGGAGCGGACCCGGACCCTGGTGGACGCCTTCGGCGAGGCCGAGGGGCGCCGTCCGCGCATCCTGGTCGCCAAGATGGGCCAGGACGGCCACGACCGCGGCCAGAAGGTGATCGCCACGGCCTTCGCCGACCTGGGCTTCGACGTGGACGTCGGCCCGCTGTTCCAGACCCCGGCCGAGGTGGCCCGCCAGGCCGTCGAGGCGGACGTGCACATCGTCGGGGTCTCCTCGCTCGCCGCCGGTCACCTCACCCTCGTGCCGGCGCTCCGGGAGGAGCTGGCGGCGGAGGGCCGCGAGGACATCATGATCGTGGTCGGCGGGGTGATTCCCCCGCAGGACGTGGCGACGCTCCTGGAGATGGGCGCGGCGGCGGTCTTCCCGCCCGGCACCGTCATCCCGGACGCGGCCCACGACCTGGTGACGCGCCTCGCCGCCGGCCTCGGGCACGACCTGTGATCGGACTCGACACGTACGTGAAGGGGGTGCTCGACGGGAAGCGCGCGCTGATCGCCCGGGCGATCACCCTCGTCGAGTCCACCCGTCCCCAGCACCGGGCGCTCGCCCAGGAGCTGCTGACCGCGCTGCTGCCGCACAACGGCCGGGCGGTGCGGATCGGGATCAGCGGGGTGCCCGGGGTGGGCAAGTCGACCTTCATCGACGCGTTCGGGACGATGCTGACCGGGCTCGGCCACCGGGTGGCGGTCCTCGCCGTGGACCCGTCGTCGAGCCGTACGGGCGGCTCCATCCTCGGCGACAAGACGCGGATGGAGCGCCTCGCGGTCGACCCGGCGGCCTTCGTCCGCCCCTCCCCCACCGCCGGCACGCTCGGCGGGGTCGCGAAGGCGACCCGGGAGTCGATCGTCGTCATGGAGGCGGCGGGGTACGACGTGGTCCTGGTGGAGACGGTGGGCGTCGGCCAGTCGGAGACGGCCGTCGCCAACATGGTCGACTCGTTCCTGCTGCTCACCCTGGCCCGCACGGGCGATCAGCTCCAGGGCATCAAGAAGGGCGTCCTGGAGCTGGCCGACGTGGTCGCCGTCAACAAGGCGGACGGCCCGCACGAGCGCGACGCGCGGGCCGCCGCACGCGAACTGGCGGGCGCGCTGCGGCTGATGCACGGCGCCGACGCGTTCTGGACGCCGCCGGTGCTCAGCTGCAGCGCCCGGGAGTCGTCGGGCCTCGACGAGGTGTGGGGCCGGCTCCAGCGGCACCGCGCCCTGCTCGACTCGACCGGCCGCCTCACGGCCAAGCGCCAGGAGCAGCAGGTCGACTGGGTCTGGACGATGGTCCGCGAGGACCTCCTCCACCGGCTGCACACGGACCCGGCGGTCCGGGAGCTGGCGCCCGCCCTGGAGCGGAGCGTGAGGGACGGCGGGCTGACGGCGACGCTGGCCGCCGAACGCATTCTGAAGGCCTTCGGGGAGCGGGGCGACTGACGGTCCTGCGCCGGCCCGCCGGAGGGCGGGGCCGGCGCTCCGGAAGGCAGGACCGGCGCTCCGGGGGTGCGTGCGGCAGGGACGTGCTCCCGGCGGAGGCGTACTCCCCCGCCGGGAGCACGTCCCTGCGTGATCAGCGTCCCAGCAGGCCGTCGAGCCACTCCGTGACCTCGGGCGTCACGGGGTCGGTGATGTCGGCGAACTCCCCGTGCTTCTCCAGGAACTTCGCCACGTACGGGCAGACCGGGACGATGCGCATCCCGGAGGCGCGGACGTCGGCGAGGGCCTGTGCGACGAGGATCGCGGCCAGGCCCCGGCCGGCGTGGGCGTCGTCGATCTCGGTGTGGAAGAAGACCCGCCGGTCGTCGCGGTCGCGGTAGGCCGTCAGGCCGGCGCGCTCGCCGTCGACGAGGATCTCGTAGCGGTGCCGGGCGTCCACCCGGCGGACGACGGGAGGAGCGGACTGCTGGGTCACGCGAGTGCCTTTCGGGCGGTGGGACGGGACGCGAGCCGCCGGAACGGCGGGACGGACGGCGTTCCGGGCCGCCGCGCGAGAAGGGCGGCGCCGGCCGGCCTCCGCCCCCCGGTGGAGGCCGGTGGAGGCGACCGGACAGGTGGTGCGGGTCACCGTCACCGCCGTCACCACCGCACCACACCCGGCCGGTCCGGCCCGGCCCGGCTCCGGAAAACGATCTTTCCCATCATACGGTCGGCGCGCGGTCCCGCCGGTCGCGGAGGTGCGGGGGCCGGAGGACCGGACCGCCCCTCCGTGACCGGGCCGCGCACCGGCCGGGCGTTCAGACTTCGGAAACTCCCTTTGTAGGGAATTTCAAATTTTCGCAAGTCTTGGGCACGCGTACGGGGAAGGAGGTCAGACCTCCATCTCCTCCTCGACGCGGCGCAGCTGGTGCCGGGCCATGGCGAGGTTGGCCTTGTGCTTGTCGAGGACGAGGTAGAGGAAGAGATCGGTCTTGCCCCGCCCCTTCCCGAGGGTGATGAGGTGGTACTGGTTGCCCAGGGTGATGAGGATGTCGTCGATCCGCTCCTGGAGGCCGAGGAGTTCCATGGTGTGGAGCTTGGCCCGGATCACATCGGTGTTCCCCGCGACCGCGACCTGGACGTCGAAGTCGCGCCCGCCGCCCAGGGCCCCCAGGGTCATGCCGCTGGTGTAGTCGCCCACCGCGGCGGCGAGACTGCCCTCCACCCGGGTCATGATCTCCTTGAGGGAGACTTCCACGTTCGCCATCGGCTGCCGCCTTCCGTCGTGAGGGTGCCGGACGCCTCGCGCGCCCGACGACGTGACGCTACCCACCCCGTCCGTCCGGCGGGGGCGCTTTGGCCGAACGCACGGGCGCGGAGGGGGTCATGGGCCGGTTCGCGCCGCGTCCACGGCCGGTCCGCGCCCCGCCCGCCGGCGGGGCTCCGGGTCAACCGCGGCCCGCGCCCCCGTCCCGCCGGGCCGGCACGGCGGCCGGGCCGGACGGCCGGCGGGCCGAGGCGTCGAGGTCCGCGAGCAGCGCGGCCTGGCCCTGGAGCACTCCGGTGAGGATGCTGCGCGCGACCCGGAGGAGTTCCGCGACCTCGTCGCTCACCAGGCGGTAGTACACGCTGACGCCCTCGCGGCGCGCCAGGACGAGGTTCGACCTCCGCAGCACGGCCAGTTGCTGGGAGAGCGCCGCGGGCTCCACGCCCATCTCCGTCAGCAGTTCGGAGACGGCGTGCTCGCGGACGCTGAGGAGCTCCAGGACCCGGATGCGGGCCGGGTGGCCGAGGGTCTTGAAGAACTCGGCCTTCAACTGGTAGAGCGGCGTGCTCACCTCGGTGGCCGGTTCGCCGTCCGTCGCCCTGGGCGCGCGTGCTGGCACGGTGGGACCCCTCCCTGGCTACGGGCGGCCGTCACCGGTCCGCCGGATGCTGTCGCCCCCACGATCCCAGACTCCCGCGCCCCGGCGCACCGGGCTCCGGGCTCCGGGCTCCGGGGACGGGAGCCTCCCGGTCCGGGGGGCGGGAGCCGGGCGGGGCAGAGCGATGAGTTCCGGGCGGCCCGGCGGTCTGCCCCGTATGGAGAACACCACACGCGTCGAACCGATCGACCTGGGACCGGCCGCGCGGCGCGTCGCGCGGCTCGCGGAGGGCATCGCCGACGAGCGGCTCGGCGACCCCACGCCCTGCTCCGCGTACGCGGTACGGGAGGTGCTCGCCCATCTCGCCGGGCTGAGCGTCTCCTTCCGCGACGCGGCCCGCAAACGGTTCGGGCCGACGACCGACACGCCGCCCGGCTCCTCCCTCCCCGTGCTGGCCGACGACTGGCGGACGGCCCTCCCGGAGGCGCTGGACGAGCTGGTCGCCGCCTGGCGGGAACCGGAGGCCCGGGAGGGAGACACGCGGGCGGGCGGCGTCGGCCTGCCGGCCGCCGTGATGGGCCGGGTCGCCCTCGACGAGCTGCTGATCCACGGCTGGGACCTGGCGCGGGCGAGCGGGCAGGCGTACGAGGCAGGCGAGGAGGAGCTGCGGGTCGCGGAGGCCCTGCTGACTCCGGCCGACGACGCGTCCGGCGAGGGGTTCTTCGGCCCGGTCGTCGCGGTGCCGCGGGACGCCCCGCTCCTGGACCGCGTGATCGGTCTCAGCGGACGCCGGCCCGACTGGCGCCCCGACCGGGCCCTCTGACCGGGGCCCCGGCGGCGGCGCGGCGGGCCGGAGGCGGGCGGCGCCACGGCGGGCCGGACGCGTGCGGCGCCAGGGCGAGGGGGGAGGCGGGCCCGGGTGCGGCTTCGGGGTCAGGCGGTCACCTTGGCGATGAACGCGGCGAGGTTCCCCACGGTCCGCTCGACCTTCTCCCGCGGGGTGAGCGACTCGTGGAGGCGCGCGCCGACGCCCGCGTCCTTCTTCCCCCGGACGTAGAGGGAGCAGGCCAGGTCGCTGCACATGTAGACGCCGACCGAGTCGCCCTGCTGCCCGGCTTTCCCGGACCTGGGCGCGACCATCAGGGAGACTCCGCCGGTGTGGGTGGTCACGCACACCGAGCACATGCTGCGCCGCGCCTGCCAGGAGCCGGCGCCGGAGGAGCGCAGCCGCAGGGCGACCGGGCGGCCGTCCAGCTCGGTCACGAGGTGGGCCCGGTCCGGGGCCTGGGGGTCTCGCCAGCCCAGGAAGTCCAGGTCGTCCCAGGGCTGTCCGTCCAGGTCGCGCGGAACGTTCAGGCGCCTGGCCTCGCCCTTCGTGCAGTTCACGAACGCGCTTCGGATCTCTTGCTCGGTCAGGGGCTTCATGAGGAACACGCTAATTTGCCTAATACAATTAGGCAAATGCATAATCAGCGAAGGCAAGGGTGGGAAGCGAACGGGAGGCCGGGGATGACGAAGCGTGCGGGACTGACCACGGAGCGCCTGGTGCGCGCGGGGGCGGAGCTGGCCGACGAGATCGGCTTCGAGCGGACGACTCCCGCCGCCCTCGCCCGGCGGGTCGGCGTGAAGACCGCCAGCCTGTACTCGCACGTGAAGAACGCCCACGACCTCAAGACGGGGATCGCCCTGCTCGCCCTGGAGGAACTCGCCGACGCGGTGTCCGCCGCGGTGGCCGGACGGGCGGGCGGGGACGCCCTCACCGCGTTCGCGAACGCCTACCGCGACTACGCCCGCCGGCATCCGGGGCGCTTCGCCGCGGCCCGGTTCCCGCTCGACCCCCCGACGGCGGCGGCGAGCGCCGGTGTCCGGCACGCCGCGATGACGCGGGCGGTCCTGCGCGGGTACGGCCTGGCCGAGCCGCACCAGACGCACGCGGTACGGCTCCTGGGCAGCGTCTTCAGTGGCTACGTCGAGCTGGAGGCGGCCGGCGGGTTCAGTCACAGCGCCCCCGATTCGCAGGAGAGCTGGACCGCGATCCTCGACGCGCTCGACGCCCTGCTGCGCACCTGGCCCACCGCCTCCTGACCCGCGCCACCACCGGGTACCACCCGAACCCCGGCCGTACGGCGGTCCACCACCCGGCCGGACACGGGAGGCGGCCGGAACGCGGCCGGCCCGGCGACCGCCCCGGCGCGCGACCCGCACCCCAAACGGATTACCTATCCGGATCTGTTACGGTACAGCCGACCGGATAAGTTATCCGCGCATGGGGAGAGGGGTGGGCGATGAAGCGGACGGCGATCGTCACGGCGGGAACGGCGGGAATCGGGCTGGAGACCGCCGTGGGGCTGGCCGGGGCGGGATTCGCGGTCACCGTGGTCGGGCGCGACGCCGAACGCGGGGCCCGCGCGCTCGAAAGGATCGACTCCACGGCGCCCGCGCACCGCGCCCGGTTCCTGGCCGCCGATCTCGCCTCGCTCACGGAGGTCCGCGCCCTCGCCGCCAGGATCGCCGCGGACGGGCCGCCGACCGTACTGGTCAACAACATCGGAGCGATGTTCCCGCGCCGGCGGGACTCGGTCGACGGGATCGAGGCCTCGTTCGCCGTGAACCACCTCTCGCCGTACCTGCTGACCGAACTGCTGCTGCCGGCCCTGCGGGCCGGCGCGCCGAGCCGGATCGTGAACGTCACCTCGGGCGCGGTCACCGTGGCCAAGCGCGTCTTCGACGCCGTCGAGCCGCCGGGCGGCTACTACGGTTTCCACTGGTACGGCCGTGCCAAACTCGCCCACCTCGCCTACACGCTGGACCTGGCGGACCGGCTCGACGGCGAGGGCGTCTCGGTCTTCGCGGCGGACCCCGGCGGGGCCGCCACGGACATGACCGACGGCACCATGAACGACCCCCGCATCGTCTCGCCGGGGCTGCGACTGCTCTGGCCGCTGGTCCGGCGCACGTTCGCGCGCTCGACCTCGGGCCCCGCGTCCACGGCGGCCAGGCCCTCGGTCTTCGCGGCGACCGACCGCTCGCTCACCGGCCGGACCGGCATCGTCATCGGCCCCGGGGCGACCCCGGTCGCTCCCTTCCCGGCGGCGACGGACCCGCGCGTCGCCGAAGCGGTGCGCCGCCTCAGCGAACGCCTCGCACCGGTCGGGACCGCGTGAGGAACGGACGCCCGGGACGGTGGACCGCCGGTCCACCGGGCCCGCGTCCCCCGGCGGGAGGGACGCACCGGGTCGTTAGACTTCCCGCATGCCGACCGCTCCCCGACGCAAGGACGCCACCCGCAACAGGGAACGGATCATCGCCGTGGCTCGCGACCTGGTGGACGGGGGCGCGCCCCTGCAGCTCAACGACATCGCCCGCCGCGCCGGCATGGGCGTCGGCACGGTCTACCGCCACTTCCCCACCGCGGAGGCCCTGCTGGAGACCGTCGCCACCCCCGGCCTGGAGGCGCTCGCCGCCCACGGGCGGCGGGCACTGGCCGACGACGACCCGGGACGCGCCCTCGCCGGCTTCCTGACCCGCACCGTCGAGGCCCAGGCCACCGACGCGTCCCTGTCGCCGGTCACCGCCGCACCGGCGGACGCCCTGCCCCGCACCACCGAGCTGAAGCAGGACCTGGCGTCAGCCGGCGACCGGTTGTTCCGGCGCGCCCGCGACGCCGGGGTCCTGCGGGCGGACGTCACCGCCGGCGACCTGGTGCCGCTGATGTGCGGTGTCGCGTACGCCGCGAACGTCCACGGAACCCCGGAGGCCCGCGCCGAGACGGCCCGCCGGTACCTCGTCGTCCTGCTGGAAGGCATGCTGGTCCCCCGTTGACACGCCGTCCGGCGGGTCGGACGCCGGCCGTCCGCGACGACTCCGCGCGCCGGAGCTCGTGGGCTTCGGCGAGGAGCAGATAGCCGCTCGCGGTCCAGGTGTAGGCACGGTCGCGCAGCCCCGCGCCGGTGAGGGCGTCGAAGTTCTCCGCGAGGCGGTGGTGACCGGCGCGGCGCAGACCGTCCTCCACGAGCACGGTGGACGGGGCCCAGATGGGTCCCCGCCAGTAGCCGTCGGGACGTAGTGCGGCGAAGCGGGCCGTTCGGTGGCCAGGCCGTGCGGTGTCGGATGCCTTTCGAGTCCTTCGGCGAGTTCGGCCCCGACGTCCTCGGGCAAGTGCTCGCCCAGCGCGATCGGCATCAGGCCGAGGGAGGCTGGCTCCGGACGCGCGGATCGCGGCCCCCACACCTCGCGGCTCTTCGGCCGGGCCAGGGGCTTCCTCCCGTACGCCAAGGACAACGACGTCGTACCGGACGTGATGTCCTGGCACGAACTGTCGTCACCCGCCGCCGTCCGCACGAACGCGGCCAGGTACCGGGGAGGGGGGAAGGAGACCGGGATCGGCCCGCTGCCGGTCAACGTCAACGAGTACGGCCACGACTACCACCTGCCGGTGCCGGGCCAGGTCGTCCAGTGGGTCTCCGCCGTCGAGGAGTCGAAGATCGACGCCGACCCGGCGTACTGGAACATCGACGGCGACCTCGACGACTCGGCGGTCGAGGCCAACAGGGGCAACGGCCAGTGGTGGCTGTTCGACGCCTACGGCCAGATGTCCGGGCACACGGTGAAGTGGCCTTCACGGCGGAGGAGCTGCGGACTTCGACGGCGCCGCCCGCATCCCGCGGTCGCCCACACCATGCTGGCCGGCGTCCCGCCCCGGCACACCCGGCTGCGCAAACTGGTGACCAGGGCGTTCACCACCGGGGCCGTCGCACGGCTGCGCCCCTTCATCGCCCGGACCACCGACGAACTGCTGGACCGGTGGCCCGCCGGCGCCCCGTTCGACTTCATGGCCGGCCTGGCCGTACCCCTGCCGGTCGCGGTCATCTGCGAACTCCTCGGAGTGCCGCGGGCCGACCGGCCCGACGTCCGGCGCTGGTCCGCCCAGCTCTTCGCGGCAGGGGAACCCGATGCCATCGACGCCTCCTCGTACACGGTGGCCGACCGCATGACGCACCTCATCGCCACCAAGCGCCGACCCCCGGCAGCTCCCTCCTCGACCGGCTCGTCGCCGCTCGTGTCGAAGGCGACCACCTGAGCGAGGAGGAGCTGGTCTCCCTGGCCGTGCTGCTGCTCGTGGCCGGACACGAGACCACCACCAACGCCCTCGGCGCACCCCCGGCCAGGGCCGAGACGGAGACCGTCCTGCGCGCCGTGCCCGCCCGGTTCCCCGGAATCCGGCTCGCCGTACCGGCCGACCGACTCGCCCGGCGGCACACCCGTCTCGTTCGCGGTCCGGCCTCGCTTCCCGTCCTGGCGTAACGACTGGGTCCGGGCCGGGCCGGGTCGGCCGGGTCCGGGCCGGCCCGCCAGGGGTGCCGGCGAGAACGCTGTCACCAGCCGCGGACGCCGACGGCAACCCGGCGGGGCCGGAGTGGAGCAGGTCACGGGAACGCACCGCCGGCACCGCGCATCCTTACAGCTGCACCAAGAAGTGCGAGCCACGCGGCCCCGGCAGAAAAGTGAGCACCACCATGAGCGCGTCCCCCGTCACCACCTCAGTGCCCGACGCGAGGGGAAGGACCTGGGCCGGCGCGACGGCGTCGGCGCTCGCCGGGGGACTCCTCCTCGGCGTCCTGACCAATCTGGCCCAGGGCTGGCTTCCGGGTGCGTGGAACCAGATCGCCAACTCCGGTGGGGTCTGGTCCGTCGCCGCGTTCGTCGCGGGCGCGCTGTCGGCCCGGCGGGGCGGCCTGCCGGTGGCCGCCGTCGCGGGCCTCCTCGCCGAGTCCGGTCTCGTCGTCGGCTACTACGGCTACGCGGAGGTCGCGCGCGACGGCATGGGCTCCCTGTTCGCTCCCCTCGTCTGGCTCGGGATGGCGTTCATCGCCGGCCCCCTCTTCGGTGCGGCGGGGCGGGCGTGGCGGGGCGCCGATCCGCGCCGCCGCGTCGCCGGCCTTGCCGCCCTGGCGGGCGTCTTCGGCACGGAAGCCATCCACTACGCCTGGGTCCTGCACTACGGCGCCCAGGCGTGGGTCTGCCTCGCCGTTCTGGTACTCGTGCCGCTGCTCATGGGCCGCACCCTCAGGGAACGCGTACTGACCCTCCTGACCGCCGTTCCCTTTTCGCTCCTGGCCTACCTCGTCTTCTACGAACTGATCCTGACGACGCTCCTCGGCTGAGAACGCACGGGCGGCGGGGAGCGCCCTCGTGCCCATCGGGGCAGCGCCGCACCAGCTGACTCCGCATGCCGGCCCACGGCACCGCGTACCTCCCCACCGCCCGCCCCTCGTCGCCTCCAAGAAAGCTGACGCGGCCGGGCCCCAGAGGCAAAACCGCAGGTGACGGCAGAGGAGCCGGTCCGCGACGCGGATACAATCCACCGGTTCGAAGCGGTTTCACGGGAAAAAGGGGGTGGGCGGGATGGACGGCGCGACAGAGCGGAAAGGCGCTCGGGAGCTGGATGCCGACGAAGGGGGCAGGCTCGCGGCACGCTGGTGGCAGTGGGCGTTTTCCGCACCCGACGAGCACAGCCCGGTACTGGACGAGACGGGCGAGTTCGCCGACTGGCGGCAACCCGAAGACGTCTGGTTCCTGGCGGGGACCTACGGCGGACGGGTAGTACGGCGTTGCTCCCTCCCCGCCGACCGCCCGGTCTTCTTCCCCGTCTTCAACACGCAGCGCCCCGCCCTCCTCTCGTCGCGTCCGGCGGTGATGAACGTCGCCAGGGCCACGGCGTTCCTGAACGGGGCCCCGCTGGCACTGCGCGAGTACACGTCACCGCGGTTCCGCGTGAGGCTGGTGCCCAGGGTCGCCTGGGGCCTGTGGTCGTCCCTGGCCCCGCTGACTCCGGGACAGTACGTCCTGGAGATCAAGGCGGACACGGGCGACGGCTTCTGGGTCGACACCACGTACCACCTCACTGTCGCCGCTTCCTGACACCCGGCGGGGGCCGCGTGCCCGCCGTACCCCTCCGTGGAGGCCTTCATCGCCCCGGCCGCCCCGTGTACGGATTCCCCGGGGGCACGGGGAAGGGGAGACGGCCGGGCAGCGCCCCCTCCTCCACGAGGGTCGCCGGGTCCATAGACTTCAGCACGTGGACAACACCTTCCGATGCACCCACTGCGGCACCGTCGGCCTGGAACCCGGGTTCGTCGAGGACTCCGGCCAGAGCTCCCGCGGCTATGCCCGCTGGATTCAGGGAGTCCTCGAGAAGGGTCCCTTCGGTGGTGCCAAGCGCCTGGGAAGGCCGACCTGGCAGATCGACGCCTACCGGTGCCCCGACTGCGCCCACCTCGAACTCTTCGCGACCTCCCGCGTCTGAGGCTTTCCAGGGGCTCCGGCCGATGCCGCCCGGCTGCGGCCGGGGCTTCTGGGCCCGAGCAACGGCCTGCCGTGGAGCGGTACCGCCGGGGCTCCCGTCCGCGCCGCCCCCTTCCCGCGCACCCCGCCCGCTCGGAACCGTGCGTGGCTGACGCCGAGGACCACGAAGGACATCCGCCGGCCCGACCGCAGACTTTCCCAGGTCAGCGCACTCGTCCGCGCGGTTTCAGCGGAACGGTGGGCAGCTCGGGAGCGGGCAGGCGGGCGCCGTCGTAGCCGTGCACACCGCCGAAACCCCGAAGGCATGGCCGTCCACGGCTTCCGCCGCTTCTTCGCCTCCGACCGCCTCACCCACACCCTCCCCCTCACCGACGTCGCGGAATGGACGGGCCACCGCAGCCTCGCGCCACCTTCAGGACCTACCGCCACCTCATGCCCGGGTCGATCGGCCGCGCCGCCCAGGTCCTGGGCACCAGCCTCGCCGCCCGGGTGGTGCCGGAGGCCCCTTCGCGGCCCGAGGGTGGGAAGGGACCGGCGGCCGGCGCTCGGGCGCCGCCACCGGGAGCCGATCGCGCGGCGGTGGCGGCGCGGTTGCCGCGTGAGGAAACGGAGGGCGGAACCGGACGCGTCGACACCCGACGGGTGGACAAGCACGGGAAGCCTCTGGCGGAAACGGCTCTCCTGGCCGAAGACCCGTCCACCAGATGGCTCCACCACGTTGCCGACTCGACTTCCCCATGCCGGCAGCAGGTTGAGAAGGCTCAATTCCCGGCTCGGAAGACCGGGGCGCCGACGAGCCGGCGGCCCGGCGCATGCCGCGTATCGGTCCGGGTCAACCCCAGCCTCTACCGCAGGAGTTGCAGACACCGCGGGTCTAGGACGAGGAGGGGACCGCGATGTTCAACCCCTCGTGGGACGAAGTCGACGCCAGGTCACCGTACGTTCGTCAACCGGCACCACGGCGCCGGGGCAGGTCCTTCGGCCGCCGGGGCCGCGGAATACAGGGACCCGACGGGGGAACCGGCTCGTACTCATGGGAAGGGAAGGACACGGGATGAACACACGCAAGGTGAATCTCCGTAACCTGCGCAAGCGTGGAGGCCTCCTCACGCCGAACGTGGGCAGGCGCATGATGCTGGGCGCGGTGGCGCTCGCCGCGACGGCCACCGCCGCACTGGGACCGGCGGCCGTCGCGTCGCCGTCGAACGTCGGTGCGGCCGCGACCGGGGCCTGCACGAAGTGGCGCGACATTCAGAGCCGTGGCAACACCGTGGGCGTGAAGTACCGGGAGTGCGACCGGTACAGCGGCCTGAACACGCAGACCAAGGCCCAGTTCTACATCTGGGACAACCGGCACGACGGCAAGATCGCGCAGGTCTACACGGCCACGGGATCCAAACTGAACGGCGTGTGGTACCAGTCCTGGGAGAAGTACTACGCCTGGGGCAACGAGTCCCACCACAGCCCGCTCGTGGACACGGGCTGGCACAAGGGCCACAACGTGGTGGTGCTGCTCAAGGCCGTTCGGGGCTGATCCGGGGCCGGGAGGCGCCGGCACCACGCCTTCCCGGGAGAGCGCGCTGTTTTCGCTTCGCGGTCTTCCGTGACGCCGGTTCCCGGGACCCGACCGTGGTCCCGGGAACCGGCGTCGTCGCCCGGGCGGGTTCGGATACCGACGCGGCCGGAGGCGCTGGGCAGGACCGGGCGACGGAGTGAGCGAGAGAGGCGCGGGCCGTGTGCGCGGAGGACGGCTGTCGCTCCGCACAGGGGCGGGCCGGTAGCCGGTGCGACAACCGTCGCGGTGCCGGACCCCCGCGCGCCGCGTTCCGGTGTCCGATCGCGAACCCCGGGTACGGCCCGCCGCGCTCCGGCCGCTCACACGGTTGGTCCGCCCCCACTGGGTGGATCGGCCCGAGTCGTGCGGGCCGGGGAGACGAGGCCGCTCTCGTAGGCCACGACGACGGCCTGGGCGCGGCTTGCCAGTCCGAGCTTGGACATCACGCGGTTGAGGTGGCTTTTGACGGTGGCGATGGTCACCACCAGCCGCTGGGCGATCTGCTCGTTGGTCAGGCCCTGTCCGACCAGTTGCAGGACGTCGGTCTCGCGGTCGGTGAGTTCGGCGAGGGAGACGGGCCGTTCCCGCTTCGACTCCGGCCGGTGGGCGAAGGTCTCGACGAGCCGGCGGGTGACGGTGGGGGCGAAGAGCATCTCGCCCTCGGCGATCAGGGCGACGGCGGCGAGGAGGCGTTCGGGCGGGGTGTCCTTGAGGAGGAAGCCGCTGGCGCCGGCCCGGAGGGCCGTGAAGACGTACTCGTCGAGGTCGAAGACGGTCAGCATGACCACCTTCGGCTTGGGTTCGCTCGCGTCGGCGAGGATGCGCTCCAGGGCGGTGATGCCGCTGACGCCGGGAAGCCGGATGTCCATCAGGATCACGTCCGGACGCGTGGCGGCGGCGAGCGTGACCGCCTCCTCTCCCGTGGCGGCCTGTCCGACCACCTCGAAGCCCGGCGCGGCCGCGGCCAGAGCCGCGAGCCCCGCCCGGATCAGTACCTGGTCGTCCACGATCAGCAGCCGTGTCATCGCCGCCGCCTCCCCCGGTGTGTGCGGGGGTAGGTGGTCATCCGCCCCCGGTGGTGTCGAGCGGGGCCAGCGGGATGGTGAAGACGACCTCGAACCCTCCACCGGCGCGAGGAGCGGCCCGCAACGACCCGCCGTAGAGTCTCACCCGTTCGCGCATCCCGAGCAAGCCGAGCCCGCTGGACGGCAGGGCCGCGACCGAGGCGGTCCCGCCCCGGTCGCTGACTTCGCCCGTCAGCCGGTCCGCTTCGAAGCCCAGCTCCACACGGACCCGGGCTCCCCGGCCGGCGTGCCTGACCGTGTTGGTCAACGCCTCCTGAACGATGCGGTAGGCGCACAGGTCCACCCCTGAGGGCAGCGCTCGCCGTGATCCTGTCACCGTCAGCGTGACGTCGAGGCCTGCCGCACGGGCGCGCTCCGCCAGTTCGTCCAGGCGCTCCAGACCGGGCGAGGAGCGGTAGAGCGGGTCGGGATCGACGGCGTCGGGGGCGGGATCGACGGCATCGGGGTCCGTGCGCAGCACTCCGAGCAGGCCGCGCATCTCTTCCAGGGCCTCCCGGCTGCTCGTGCCGATCGACACCACCGCCTTCCGGGCGGCCTCGGGGTCGGAGGAGAACACGAAATCGGCCAGTCCCGCCTGGACCGCCAGTGCCGACAGGTGGTGGGCGACGACGTCGTGGAGTTCTCGGGCGATGCGCAGTCTCTCCCCCGCGATCGCGTGCCGGGCGCGCAGTTCTTGCTCCTGCCGCAGCTGGACGGTCAGCTCGGCGAGTTGGATGTTGCGTTCGGCGAGGTGGTTGTTGCTGGTGGCCCACGACCACACGACACCCACCCCCACGACGGACTGTCCGACCGCCAGTTCGATCGTCAGTGGGGCTGTCAGGCCGCTCATCACCCATGTCGCAGCGGTCACGGCCGCCGCCCATACGGGCCGCCGCGCCGGATCGTGCCGGATCACCGTGTAGCAGAGGAGGAGGGGAGCCCAGAGATTCGCCGACGGCTGGAATCCCGCCACGGTGTAGACGGCGAACGCGCCGTGAGAGACGGCGAACGCCGCCCTGGGGACACGTCCCCGTACCGCCAGAGGAAGATTCACCGCCAGGCTGAGTCCGATGGCGAGGGGACCGAAGGGTGGCCATCCCTTGTCGCGGTAAGTGGCCTCGTAGCCCTGCCGGCCGTAGACGATGGTCAGCGTCGCCAGGACACACGCCAGAACCACGTCGATCACCAGCGGATCGACCCGCGTCCGCCCTCTGCCCGTTCGCACCCCCCGCAGGGTAGTCGCGCCCGCCGGAGAGGTCGTCAACCCCTGGGTTGAGCCCGGAGCCGACGGTGGGGCCCCGTCCGGCCGTGAGGGAGCGCCCTCCCCCCATTCCGGCCGCCCGGCAATCGAGCGATCCGAGATCCGCGACAGCGGTCGCCGGCCGACAGCGGAACGCACCCGGCTCGTCCCCCCCTTGCGCCGTGACCGCCGCCCCCCCGGCGGACAGCGGCGGATACACCGCGGGTGTGAGGGGCCTGCGCGCTACCGCGCCGGTTGCAGTCCTGATGCCCACCCCTGGGTGGACGACGGCGCTCCGGCCGGTTCCTACGCTGAACAGGCCGGCACGAGGAAGTGTTCCCCCGCATCGGCGGGCCGGAAGGGGGCGGTTACCCATGGATCTGCTGCTCTACGTGGTCGTTACTTTCGGGCTGTGGTTCCTCGGCTTCGTCGCCCTCGTCGTGGGGGTGGGCGTGCTCCTGTGGAAGTCGGGCGACCGCGGGGGCGGGCACGGCCCGGGGGGAGGCTTCCCCGGCGGTGGTTCGGCGGGATTCTGAGCCGGCGGAAGCCGGCCGGGGACCAGGCGTCGCGGTCGTCCCGGCCCGCCCGGCCACCCTCGTGGGGTCAAGCGCCGGCTCCGACCACATGGCGGCGCTCGGCGATCGCCCCTGCCCCGGGGCACGGGCCAGGCATGCCGGATCGCCTGCGTGGTCATCGAACGAAGGGTTGCCGACTCCCGCACGGGGCGCCTGTCGGCACACTCGTCCGCGCGGCTTCAGCGGAACGGTGGGCAGCTCGGGAGCGGGCAGGCGGGCGCCGTCGCAGCCGTGCGCCTCGCCGAAGCGCGTGCCGTTCTCCCCGTCGTTCCGCGCCCGCGCGATCTCGTCGCCGGATCGGGCGACGAAGTTCCACCACATAGCACGGATTTACCGTTTCACCCCAGCTCAGGGGCTTGATCGACCATCCGGGGTCAGCAAAAGGTCAGCAAGGCGCCCGGGAGTCGACAAACATGGCCACCATCAACCTCGTCCGCGGCACGGGAAGCTTCTTCAAGGAGTGCGAGCACACCGAGAGCCGGTGGTCGAGGTGTCCGCACGAGTACAAGATCCGCCACCGCAACGCGGCCGGACAGCAGGCCGAGGAATCCGGCTTCTCCACCCAGGAAAGGGCCAAGGCCCGCCTCGCCGAGGTGTACCAGGCCCGGAAGAACAATCCGCAGAATCAGCGCAAGGCCGAACGCATCCAGAAGTACGGACCGATGCGGTTCGAGGAGTACGTCACCGAGGGGAAGGCCGGCCGGCGCGACCTCAGCGCCGGCTCCCTGCGGCACCTCGACCCACTGCTCGTCCACCACCTCTATCCCGCCTTCCGGAGCCGCCGGATGGGCACCTTCGACCACAAGGTCGTCGAAGCCTTCGTCCAGACCATGGAGCGCAACGGTGTCGGCCTGGCCACCCAGTCCAACGCCTTCGACACACTCAAGTCGATCCTGCTGGACGCCCACCGGCTCGGCCTCTACGACGACGATCCGCTCGACGGCGTCAAGCCCCCGCAGTACGACCCCAAGCGCGCCGTCATCCCCTCCCCCTCCCAAATCCACGGCATACGCACCGCCGGTGACGACGTGTTCCGCCTCGTCGCCGACCTCATGAGCGGCTGCGGTATGCGCAACGGCGAAGCACTGGCCGTCAGCATCAACAACATCGTGGCCGACGACGTGTACCGGATCACCGAACAGGTCAACCAGACAACGAAGACCTACGCGCCCCTCAAACACCGCAGGGCCGGAGACTACCGCGACGTCCCGCTCCCGGCTCGGGTCAAGCACTCCATCGAGTGGTACGCGGACACGTACGGCACCCTCGACGGCTACCTGCTCCGAAACCCGCGAGACCTGACCGTGCCGATGCCCAACCACCACATCGGGAACCAGTGGAGGCGCATCAAGAAGGACGGCCTCGTCGAAATCCCCGAAGGCATGGTCGTCTACGGCCTCCGCCACTTCTTCGCCTCCAACTGCCTCACCCACAACATCCCCATCACCGACGTCGCGGAATGGATGGGCCACCGCAGCCTCGACATCACCTTCAAGATCTACCGCCACCTCATGCCCGGCTCGATCGGTCGCGCCGCCCAGGTCCTGGACACCAGCCTTGCCGCCTGAACGCGCATGGCCCCCTCCTTTTCCAAGGAGGGGGCCATGCACACATCCGATCGAGAGACTTCAATCCCCCGACAGTCGCTGCTGTTTCACCCAGGCTTGAACCTCAGCCGCCTTGAACTGAAGCTTGGCGTTACGCCCGCACCCGAACCTGTACGGAACGAGGCCCGCGCGAGCGGCTTCGCGATACACCCATGGCACCGACATGTTCAGATAGTTCGCGGTTTCCTTGACGCTCATGAAATTCTGCCCCATGGGGTCCCTCTCGACGGCAGCCGGCATCTGCCGGAAAGAATCACCCACAGAGAACCGCTTGGCCGAACCGAGATCCTGTGCTATCGAAGCCCTGAACAGCCGCAGTTCATCAAGGCGCGGAGGTCCTGGAAGACGCCGTGCGGGCGGCCCAGTGTGGCCCGGAAGGAGCACAGTGACGCGCCGTTCAGACGAGCAATGAACTGCACGTTCAACCCATCTTGATCACCGAGCGGACGAACCATCCCCTCGCGCGCGGGGAGCAGGGCAGATGCCACCCGTCCCACGGGGCGGCGGAGGGACCATCCCCGCGTGCGCGGGGAGCAGATCGACATGCGGGCGGTCCGGGCCTGAAGGCTGGGACCATCCCCGCGTGCGCGGGGAGCAGGTCGGAGATCAGTCCGTCCCGTGCCCAGTGCCGGGACCATCCCCGCGTGCGCGGGGAGCAGTACGCCGCCGGACCGCTGTACCGTCCCGCGGAGGGACCATCCCCGCGTGCGCGGGGAGCAGGGGGAAACCGGCTCTGACCTGCGGGTTTCAAGGGGACCATCCCCGCGTGCGCGGGGAGCAGACTCGCTGATCTGCGATTTTTAGTCGGTGATGCGCCTGTTCAAGCAAGCTTTTAGAAGTCCGACCTTCATTACATAACGGGCGTTTACGTGATCACTTCCTGCCGAAGCGCCGACGCTTCGACGCCTTGCTCCACCCTTGGGCCGGCTTCGCCGGGGCTTCCACAGGGCGGGGGGCCGGACGGTGGATGAGGGTGAGGCCGTCATGGTCGATGGGTTCCCATTTGTGATCGTGGGTGCGGAAGGTGTAGCCCTGTTCGGTGTTGGTGGTGTGGGCGAGCAGGGCCCGGCCCTGGTCGGCGTACTGGCGGACCTCGTCCCACAGGATGTCCCGGATACGGGCGGACGGGTCGCCGATGAAGACGCCGGGTGATATCTCCAGCAACCAGCGGGTGAGGAAGCCTCTCAGTCCTGCCGGGCAGTTGGTGAGGACGATGACGGTCACCAGCCGTCCTCGTCCCCGTAGTTGGTACCGGAGGGAAGCAGCTGGTCGTGGTCGGACTGGAGGGAAACCCGGTCAATGTCACTGTCCGCGACCGTGATTCCGGATGCTTCTGTTCCAGGTGGCAGGAGAAGACCTTTGATGTCGGTGACGCAGCGGTCCAAAAGGCCGAGCTGGTGGATGCGGTCGCGTAGGGCGCGGCGGGTGCGGGGGCCGGGGTCTTCGTCGGATTCCGCTGCGATGTCGAAGGCAAGAGGGATGCCGATCTCCGTTTTGTAGAGGTCGGCGATGTCCAGGACGAAGGACAGTTCGTGGCCGGAATGGACGAATCCGAGCGCCGGTGAGCATCCGAGCGCGGCAACGACGGCGTGGGTGATGCCGTACATGCACTGGGCGGCCGCGGTGATGGCCTGGTTGACGGTGTCGCCGGCGGTGAAGTCGCCCGGGACGTACTGGCGTTTGCGCCAGCGGACCCCGGTGCGTTCGGAGTTCTTGCGGTAGCAGTCCTTCACGCGGTCCCCTTCCCGTCCGAGGAGTCCTCGGCGGGTGAGGCCGGAGGGGTCCTCGTCGGGGAAGCGCAGACGGTACATGGCGCGGGCGACGTCCAGCCGGGTGCGCTGGTTGGCCCAGGCGACGGCCTGGGCTTCGGCCAGGGCGGAGGAGCGGGTGAGGGCCCGGCCGCCGGCGTAGTAGCGCACGGCGTTCTCTCCGACCCAGACCACCCCGGCACCGCATTCCCCCAGCACGCTCATGGCCTGGTGGGTGATGCGGGTGCCGGGTCCCAGCAGGAGGGTGCCGATGGTGGCGGCGGGGATGTGGGTGGTGCCCTCGGCGTCTTCGGCGGTGATGGCGTTGGCGCCCCGGTGGACGGTGCAGCGTTCGAGGTAGATGAAGGAGGAACGGTCCGCGACGCGTGTCAGTTCGCGCGGACTGCTCAGCGCTCTGCTGCCGACGGTCTGCGTCATCGTTCACCTGTGGGGGCGAGGGTCATCAGTCCGCACCCGTACGCCTTGGCCTTGCCCAGTCCCGTGGTCAGCAGGCGGCGCAGGGCGTCGGGGTCGGTGATCTCCAGGCGGCCGTCGTAGGTGACGGTTTTGACGTTCACGCGGCCCTTCGCGCCGCGTTTGGGGAAGTCCAGGGTGCGCTGGTCGCTGACGGCCACCTGGTGGGTGTCGCCGAACTCGGTGTGCTGTTTGCCCGCCGGTTTCTCGATGACGCGGAATCCGCCCGCCTCCTGGCGCTGGAGCAGCCAGGCCACCTGGTGGCGGGGAGTGAGGTGGGCGGTGCGTTTGGTGGGGGCGCCGTCGCGGTTGCGGACGCTGTGGACGGGGTTGGCGGTCAGGCGGAAGTTCCAGGTGCTGCCCTTGTCGAGGCCGGCGAGGAACGGCGCGTAGTCGTAGGTGGTCCATCCCCGGGCCTGTTCGGTGGCCAGTGCGGGCCATCCGGCCTGTTCGACGAGGTGGGTGAGGTCCGGGCGGGTGGGTGAGGCGATGAACAGGTGGACCTGGGCCGGGGCGGCCCGATCCAGGCGCCACAGGACGCGCGGGGCGTCGGTGTCGGTGGGCAGCAGGTCGGGGAAGGCCGACATGACGGCGGCGTGTGTGGACTGCGGTGAGGACAGCAGCCGTCGGGCCTGGGAGCGTGCGGTGTTGACGCGGAAGCGGGTGAGGAACATCAGGCGATTTCCAGGTGGCCGACGGGATTGTGGGCGGGCGGCCGGCGGCGGGGCCGGGCGCAGGGGTTGGGCACGCTGACCGTGGAGGTGCGTACCGTGCGCAGGGCGTACCGGCGGTGGCGGGGGTCGAAGCTCAGTGGCTGGTCGCGCAGGGTGTCCCCGATGGTGCTGTCCTCCGTGGAGGGGGTCGTGGTGCCGGGGGCGGGTTCGGTCAGGGTGGTGAGGGTGACCGTCGTGTCGTGACGGCGCTGCTGCTGGTACCACTCGGCGGCTCTCCAGGGCTCCTCGCGCAGTACGTCCTCGAGTTCGGCTCCTTCGTGGACGGCGAGTTCGACCGGCCGAGACGGGGGGCAGGATCGCCGGCCGAGGAAGGGCAGGTAGACCGGGGTACGCAGGGCCGTGTGGAGTTCGGTGAGCAGGGCGTGCTCACCGCTGAGAGCGGCGACGAACACGGCGTCGGCCAGGTAGAAGCGTTCCGACAGCGGCATGGCGGTGTCGCCGTGGTGGGCGGTGTGGAAGTCCCGCAGCCGGGTGCCGGGTTGGTCGATGCGCACGCCGAAGCGCAAGGAGGCCAGGGCGGACAGGTCGGCGTCGCGTTCCAGGCCCTGGGCTGCGGCGAGCAGGCCGATGACGCCGCTCTTGGTGGGGGCGTTCTCGGTGGTGCGGCGGCTGGCGAAGCGGGCCGAGGCCCCCCACGACTGCAGGGGGCCGGCCAGTTGCAGGGTGAGCACGCTCATCCGCGCTGCTCCAGGCGGGCGGCGACCGCGGCGCCGGCGGTTTCGACGAGTTTGGTCAGGCTGGGGACCTCGGTGCCGATGCCGGTGAGCTTGTGGGTGGCGGGGCCGATCCGCAGCACCCAGGTGTCGGTGGTCTCGTCGCCGTAGGCCCGCTCGATCTCGGGGATGTAGTCGGCGAGGCGGGCGCAGGCCGTTTCCATGTGGCCGCCGTCGACGTCCGCGCTGACGGGCTTTTCGAAGGCGGAGACGAAGCTGACGGGGCGGGTGGTGCGCAGCTTGACGACGACGGCGTCCGGGAGGGTGTGGTTGCCGAAGGTGTTGATCTTCCCGGTGGGCAGGGAGGAGACGAAGCCGGCGAGGAAGGCTTCCACGGCCCGGCGGACGGGGGTGGCGGGCGATGCGTCCGGGTCCAGGCCGTGGCCGAGGTTCTTCTCGAGGAGGTCGACGTCGAGGGCGGCGTAGCGGTAGAGGGTGGCGGAGTTGAAGTCGACCGTGCCGATCATGCCGGCACCCGGTTCGGCCTCGGTGTTGTGGTCGTCGACGGCCGTGAAGTAGTCCGACTCGTTCTCCACCCGGTGAACGCTGAGCGCGTGGGCGACCTGGGCCGCGGCGTCGACGTTGATGTCGGCGGTGTCGGCGACCATCCGGCCGAACAGAGCGATGTCGACGGAGTGCTCGGTGTTGGCCAGTTGCTTGGCCCGGGCCTTGTTGTCCTTCTCCTTGAAGAACGCCTTGACGTCGCCGGCGCCCTCCACCGCGAGCTCGGCCAGGGCGTCGAGCTGGCGGGCGCTGAGGAACATCAGGTAGGAGGACTCCGGCGCGGGGGCAGCTTCGCCGTTCTTCTTCGCCGCGTCCACCTTCCGCTTGGGCGGTTCGATCTTGGAGCCGGTGGCGGTCTGCAGGACCTCGGCGGCAAGCGCCCACGCCTGGGGGTCGTCGATGCCGGGGAGGAGGGCGGTGATGCGCGGGGCGAGGAGTTCGGCCACGCGCTTGGTGCGCACGCCCAGTTCACCGGCGGGCAGCAGGTCCTGGAACGTCTTCCGGGTGGCGCGCTTCCACGCCTGGCTGGAGACCCGGGCCCGGATCGCCCCTCCGTAGACGGCCGTCTTGGGCGCCCCGGTGTCGTCGCGGTTGATGTTGCTGGGCGGGACGTTCTGCAGGGCGTGTACGTCGAGGATGATGCGGCTGGTCACGAGGCGTCCTTCTGGTCGTTCTCATCGGGGGTGCGCGCGGGGGCGTCGGTGTTCTTGGGCGGGCGGTGGGCGTGGAAGGAGCGGCCCCAGGAGCGGCGCACCCGGTCCCGGCCGCCGGGGAGCTGCCAGGCGTAGAGCTGCCCGGCGAGCAGTACGTAGTCGAGGCTGAGGTCCTCACCGCGCAGCAGCAGGGTGATCTCCCGCAGGCGGGCGGCCAGGACGCTCAGGGTGGGGGCGCTGCCGGCCCGGACGAAGCGTTTGCGTACGGGTTCGTCGATCTCGCCCGGTGGCATCAGCCGGCGTACGGCCGCGCCCAGTTCGTCGCCGCCGGTGCGGTGCATGGCGGTGCTGCGGGACTGCTGGTGCAGGGCGTAGAGGGTCATGGCGGTGAACACGGCTGCTTCGGCCTCGTCGGGGCGGGTTCCCGGCGTGGTGTGGAGCGGTTCGGTGTCGAGCAGTCCCCACAGGTCCGGGATCGTCGCGGTGTCCTTGCCGGCGCCGCGGCGCAGCCGGGCGAGGGCGGCGACCGCCTCGGACCGGTCGGACAGGTAGCCCTGCTGCAGGCGGCCGATCTCGCTGCGGACCACCTCGGCAACCGGATCGGCGGGGGCGGGAGGTCGGAGGGGAGTGGTGGGGGTGGTGGTCATCGGGGCACCTTCGGGGACGGGGGGCGGGGTTCGGCGTCGAAGCCGTCTGCGGCGTCGGGCTGCGAGGGGGTGTTCCCGGGGAGATCAGGAGGGGAGCTCTCGGAAGGGGCCGTTTCGTGGGCCAGGGGGAGGCACCGCTTGAGGCGGGAGCGGAACCACAGGTCGGCCGAGGCGGTGTTCAGCCACACCGGGCCCTTGGCCTGGTCGACGACCCGGCCCTCCCAGGCGGCCTCGCCCGCGCCGGCCAGCTGTTCCTGGGCGAGCCGGCTGATCTCCCGCCGGACGGTGTGCTGCCATGCGGTGCGCCGCTCCCGGGGATCGGCGCCGGGCCCCAGGGCTGCCAGCCAGTTCCGGTAGGGGCCGTCGAGTGCGGCGAACCCCGCGTGGCGGGCGGTGCTGCGGCCCGCGTCGGACTCGCCGCCTGCAGCACTGGTGAGGTCGGAGGCGAGATCGCCCAGCGTGTTCACGGCCTTCTCCGCGTCGGCGACCGCGTCCACCGCCTCCTGGGCCAGCCGCCGGTCGCTCTTGCTGAGCAGCACGACCGACATCGCGACCTCGTCCTCGGTGATCTCGTCGATGACGGACTGCTGGGTGCCGTAGACCACGCCGCACGTCCGGACGCGGATCAGGGCCTCCTTCGGCAGCACTCGTTCGTTGATCAGCTGTGCCAGCCAGTCGACGACGCCGGGCCGCAGCGCGGAGGGGGCCTCGCCGCGTGCGGAGGTGTCCTGGTTGCGGGGGACGACGAGCGTCTCCAGGCCGCGCCACGCCGAACGCGACGGGTCGTGCTCGCGCGGCATGTAGATCAGCGGCCGGCCCAGCTTCTTCTCCTGTGCCGTGCTGCGCCGCCAGCCCGTCATCGGCTCCTGCTCGTGCATGTTCTGCGGGGCGAGCGGATCGCCGTAGGTGAGGACCACGCCGCGGGCCAGGGTTCCGTCGTGGTGGAGGCGGATCCGGCGTGACTGCCAGGTGTAGAGGTCCCTCACTCCGTCCGGCCGTCCGGCGATGTCCCCGGCTCCCGGCCCGCACACAGGGCGCCGCCAGGCCGGCAGATCGCCCTTCGTGTCGCGGTCCGAGGCGATGAGGTTGAGCAGGAGCGTCTCGCGCAGGTCGTTGCCCTCGGCGGCGACTCCTCCCAGGTTCCCCGCCCACGCCACGCCCTGGGAGTATGCCTTGCCGCTCTTGACCCGCGGGTCCCCCTCCACCCCGGTCTTGATGCCGGAGGTGTCGAAGGCGTGGGCATGCACCACCCAGCGTGCGGCCTCCGCGAACGGCACGTGCTCCACCCCGGGGAAGCGGGTGGTGAAGAACGGGTGCCCGTTGGGGACGTCGGCGACGATCCGGTTCAGCCCGAACACCTCGTCCTTCGCCGTGCGCAACCCGGCCACCTGGAAGAACGGATGCACAGGATGCAGCAGGTCGAAGCGCTCGCGGTGCTCGTCGAGGTAGCCGGCCACCGTGGCAAACGGCTCGCCGTCCTCCCACAGCTCCGCCCAGTCGTCGAGGTCCCGCGGCCCGCCCAGGGCGTCGTGGAGGATCGCCAGGAGCAGCCGTAGCAGGGCGAAGTCCTGGGTGGGAACGTCACCGGCGAGGCGCCGGATCTCCCGGGCCCGTGCGAACACCTCACGCAGGGACAGCTCCGTCTCAGTGCCGTCCAGGAGCAGGACCGGCAGCCACGGCTCATCCGTCAGGTCGAAGGAGGTCCTTCGCCCGTGGTGGCCTTCTGCCAGTGCCGGATCATCCCTCACGCCGTACCTCGAGTCCCTCGTCGTGGCTGTACTGGAGCGCGTAGCCTGCCAGTTGGGTCTGACAGCCGGCCTGTACGGGGAGAATGAGCTCCCCTGCCAGCCAGGGGCTGTCCTTGCTCTGCCAGGCGGGCACGCAGAATTCCTCGAGTTCGGCGATGACCCGGTCGATGATCCGCGGCTGCGACAGCTGCAGAGGCAGCCGCAGTCCGCACGCGGCCGCCGCCTTCGCCGCCCTGGGGGCGGGGACGGCGTCCTGCGGCAGCGGCAGCCCGCCGCGCCCGCCGCCCACCCAGTCGACCGTGGTCAGCGACCCGTCCGCCAAACGCTGCACGACGATGACTTCCAGGCTCTCCTGGCTGTCACGGACCTGCGCCCGCCCGGCCCGGGTGTCGTCGGCGTCCCCCGCTCCGGCACCCAGCCAGCCGATCAGGGACCGCCCCGCCCTGCCTGCCGCGGAAAGACGGAAGGTGTCCGCCCGCGCTTCCTTGTCCGCCTGGACCCGCCGGTGCGCCTCCCGCGCCTCGGCCAGGACCGCCGCCCAGGACGCGGGGGCTTCGTCCGCCTCGCCGTACGCTTCCTGGACCAGCGGGCTGATGTCCTGCGGAAGCCGCACAGCAGGCGCCGGCTCCTCCCCCACCCCCGGCACGGATGGCGTGCCGTGCAGGTACGGGGTGAGGGCGGCCAGGGAACGCAGCAGCGGATAACGGCCGTAGACCAGTTCCGAGCCCCGGACCGGCCGGGGAGGCACCTCGTCGGCCCAGTCGACCCCCGTCAGCAGACAGCGGGCCGCACGCAGCCGCTGGGGGCGGTCTTCGCGCGGGTGACGGTGGAGGCGGCCCATGCGCTGCAGGACCAGGTCGACGGGGGCCAGGTCGGTGACCAGGAGGTCGAAATCCACGTCCAGCGACTGCTCGGCGACCTGGCTGGCCACCACGATGTGCCGACCGGGCCGGGCAGCGGACCCGGGACCGAAGCGGCGGACCAGATCGGCGTCCTTCTCCGCCCGGTCCAGGTCGATGAACCGCGCGTGAGCGACGGTGACATGCCCCGGACCGAAACGCTCACGCAGCGCCTTCGCCGTCTCCAGGACACGGACGACGGTGTTGCGCACGACCAGCACACACCCGCCGTCGGCCAGTTCGCTCTCCAGCCGGTCGGCGAGCACCTCCAGGTCGTCCTCCAGCGCTTCGAGACACACGCTCGAACCGCGCCCGGACGCTGCGGGAACCTCCTGCAGCGGCGGGTGCCCGGGCGCCACCGCCGTCAGCAACGGGTACCCCCGTGCCTCCTCCACCGCGGCGAAGTCCTCATCCTGCGCTCGTACCCCGGCATACGCGGCCGCCAGCTCCCGGCGCCTGCGGGCCGGCAGCGTCGCCGAGAGCACGACCACCGGCACCCCGTACTCCCCCAGCCAGGCCAGCACCCGGTCCAGGTAGGCGTTCATGTAGGTGTCGTAGGCGTGCGCCTCGTCGATCACCACGACCTTGCCCGCCAGCGCCAGGTGCCGCAGGGCGAGGTGGCGGCTCCTCAGCCCCGCGAACAGCAGCTGGTCGATCGTCCCGACGACGAACGACGACAGCATCGCCTTCTTCCGCCCCTCCAGCCACTGATGTGCGACCAGCTCGGCCGGCGACGACTGCTCCCGGGCCCCGGGGGCCGGCACGCGGCCTTCACCGTCCAGATCCACCGCGGCGATACGCTGCCGCACACCGGCCTTCAGCGCGGCGAAGTCCTCGTTCAGCGCCGCCTTGGAGTGCGCCAGCCGCACCGACAGCCGCTCCCCTTCCCCGGCGGGAAGGCGGTCCAGCCAAGCCAGCAGACGCGGGAACATCGCGTTCCCCGTCGCCATCGTCGGCAGGGCGAAGAACACCCCGCCCGCCCCGGCACGCCCGGCCAGTACCTCGGCCGCGGCGAGCGCGGCCTCCGTCTTCCCCTCCCCCATCGGCGCCTCGACGATCACCAGCCCCGGAACAGCCATCTCCCGGGCCATCCGCACGGCAGCCTCCTGGACTGGGCGTGGCCGCGCGCCGGCCGGCAGGGCGAACCGGGAGGCGAACAGCTCGCCCACCGGCTCCTGCGGCACCCCGGGCCGCCACGGCTCGGGCAGGTCCAGCCGGGACCAGCCCGCCTCTGCCCGCTCTACCTCCGTGGCGGACGCGCCGTCGGAGAAGTAGGGGAAGAGGTCCCGGTTGCTGGCGATCCAGTCAGCCACGATCACCAGCGCCGACAGCAGCACCTGCACACTCTGCGGAAGCTTCACCCCACGCCAGACAGGCAGCCGCCCGCGCACACCGAAATCATCGGCGCACGCCTCCAGCAGCTCTTCCTGCACCCGCCGCCACGCCTCCTCGCACGACCCCTCGGTACGCAGGAAACCCGGATGCGTGTCGAGATCGTGAACCTGCGGATGGTCCGGCGGAGCCCCGTGATGTCCGCCCACCACGACCGCGAACTGCGCGGTCACCCGCCCCGGCCACCCCTGGCGCTCCTCCAGCCACTCCTGCAACAGCAACTGCCCGGCCAGCGCGTGCGGAGCCATCCGGCGGTCGGGCCCCATCTGCCGCTGCGTCGCCATCTCCAGCCCGGCGGCACGCATACGATCCGCCAACGGGTCCACCTGACAGGCGAACGCCGGCGTCGCCTTGCCGATGTCGTGCACCCCGGCCAGCCACACCGCCAGACGACGCCCGTCATCAGCCCCGCCGGGCAGCGGAGCAGACACGATCTGCCGCACCCGCTCCGGCAGCCACCGGTCCCACAGCAGGCCGGCGACCGCAGCACTGTCGGCCATGTGCCGCCACAACGGCAGCCAACCGTCATCCGCCCGCTCGTACTTCGCCCACACCACCCGGGCAGCAGGCGACAACATCTTGCCTACGAGTCGACGTTGACTCGCGCACACTTTCCTCACACGAGAATCAAATGACAACCACACGACTCACGTCAGCCATTCGGCACTTTTCCATCTCGCAAGCCTGATGATCCCTCCCAGTCATGTGACCATGAAGAGCGGTTGGCTCGAGGAGAAACGGCATATGAAGTGGGACGCAGATGTTGCGATGTACAGGGTTTTGACCCTATCTGACTGATATGAGAACTTCAGCGAAGTTGGTTCAAACCGTTGACTCCCACGCAAGAACACGCAGGTCAACGAGTCTGCTCCCCGCGCACGCGGGGATGGTCCCGGGCACGGGGCGCCGATGCTCTCCCGGAACGCCTGCTCCCCGCGCACGCGGGGATGGTCCCTCCGCACAGCAGTAGCAGGGCGGCGGCGGCTTCTGCTCCCCGCGCACGCGGGGATGGTCCATGCCGAAGGCGAATCCGCCGTAGTCCTTCGGGCTGCTCCCCGCGCACGCGGGGATGGTCCCCCACATGAGCTACAACGCCGGCACCAAGGTCCCTGCTCCCCGCGCACGCGGGGATGGTCCCGGGGTGTCGGCAGGGGTGAGCTGGTGCAGGATCTGCTCCCCGCGCACGCGGGGATGGTCCCCGGATCGTCAGGCCGCCGAGGACGTCGGACTTCTGCTCCCCGCGCACGCGGGGATGGTCCCCACGACCGCCCCCGCCTCCTCGACGCCTTCTGCTGCTCCCCGCGCACGCGGGGATGGTCCCGCCTGGTGGGTGAAGACCTGAGTGCCGTTCTCCTGCTCCCCGCGCACGCGGGGATGGTCCCCTTGCGTTGGCCAGGGCGGTGTCGTAGGCGTCCTGCTCCCCGCGCACGCGGGGATGGTCCGCCGACGCAGCCGGCGAAGAAGTACGTCACGATCTGCTCCCCGCGCACGCGGGGATGGTCCCGCCTCTGGCATTTCCGAGAGGGCCAGGAGCGCCTGCTCCCCGCGCACGCGGGGATGGTCCCCGGTCGAGCTGGTCGAGAGTGACGACGTAGCCCTGCTCCCCGCGCACGCGGGGATGGTCCCGGGACGATCGACGTGTACCGGGTCACGTCCGGCTGCTCCCCGCGCACGCGGGGATGGTCCAGAGCCGCCAGCGTGTGGATGCTTGACCGAGGCCTGCTCCCCGCGCACGCGGGGATGGTCCCGAATGGGGGGTTCCGCCGGGGCAGCCGCTCGGCTGCTCCCCGCGCACGCGGGGATGGTCCCTCCCGCTGGGCGTCCGGCCGGCCGGACCGGGCCTGCTCCCCGCGCACGCGGGGATGGTCCCTGCTGAGGTCCGGCAACAATCCGGTGGTCGCTCTGCTCCCCGCGCATTCGGGGTTACTGATCGTTTCAGAATGCCGCCCTGCGGAGACGCTGGCGCCCCATGGAACAATCCCCTTCAACCACGGGCTCAGGGGGGATGACGCCGTATGGGACGGGTGAGGGATGCACGAGGGCTCGTGCTTGGTTACGTCGACGCTCTGAACGCAGTTGACGCGGCCATGAGGGCGGCGATCCCTTCGCTTGAGCAACTCGCAGATGTCCTCGGCTTGGTCCGTTCGCACAGGATCATCAACCGGAGTGGGCGGGTCGGCACCTACTCCTACTCGGTTCATGGGGCCGGGTGCCGCTTCGTCAGTGACGACGGCATCGAGGTCGATGTCGACTTCGCACCCGACGGGAGCGAGATCTTCGACCTCTGGCGGTTGCGCTGGTACGGGCTGAGCCTGCCTGAGCCTCTTGACGTCACGGATCAGGACCTGCGGACCGCCGTGCGATCCCTTCAACCGCTTCTGACCGAGGTGCCACCAGGGTGGTTCAGTGTCGCTAGCTGATCGCTTCAGGATGAGGTGCGCAGGCGGCGCAGGCATATGAGGCTGCAGGCAGGTTCGAGCAGGCCCTGGTGGAGATCGGCGCGTCGTTCGTAGCGGGTGCGGAGCCGTTTGAACTGGTGCAGCCAGGCGAAGGCGCGCTCGACGACCCAGCGCACCTTGCCCGGTCCGGAGCCGTGAGCGACGCCGCGTCGGGCGATCATCGGCTTGATGCCGCGTTTCCACAGCAGGCGGCGGTGCTTGTCGAAGTCGTAGCCCCGGTCGGCATACAGGCGCCGGGGCTTGCGGCGGGGACGCCCCCGCAGACCCCGAATCGACGGAACGGCGTCGAGCAGGGGCAGGAGTTGGGTGACGTCGTGCCGGTTGCCACCGGCGAGCGTGACGGCGAGCGGGGTTCCGTGACGGTCGACGATCAGGTGGTGCTTCGAACCAGAGCGGGCCCGGTCGACGGGCGAGGGTCCGACGTGGTCCCCCCTTTCAGCGCCCGGACGTGTGATCCGTCCACGGAACAGTCGTCCAGATCCAGCAGGCCGGCGCGGCGAAGCTCGGTCAAGAGGGCGGCGTGCAGGCGCGGCCGGACGCCGGTCTCGGTCCAGTCCCGCAGTCGGCGCCGGGCCGTCACCCCGGAACAGCCCACTGCCTCTGCGGGGACGTCACGCCACGCGACACCGGTCCGCAGTACGTACATGACGCCGGCGAGCGCTACTCGATCGGGAACACGCAGCCGCCCCGGGTGGCGATGGCGCCGTTCGGGGGCGGGAGGCAGCAGCGGGGCCACCCGCTCCCACAGGTCATCCGGAACAAGATCAGCACGCACGCCGGACACCCTGCCGACCAAGATCGTCAAGCGCAAGGCCCACGGCTCAACTCATTCTGAAACGATCAGTAAGGGCGCTGCACGCGAGTGCGGTTCACGACATGCGTCAGTTGCAGGCGGAAGCGCTGACTCACTGGCAGGTCGGCATGCTTGACGGTTCATGATCAACCCACATCGGCTGATTGCCGTTAGGAGGGTTGTGGACCGGCTCAGCCTGCTACGACTTCGCCTTCGGCGTCATTGTTCGTTCCTGTGCGCCCGTACGGGGGGCCGTGGCGTGTCAGGAGGGAGGTCCGGAGCGGCTGCGGCAGAAGATCGTCTCAAGATCCAGTACTTGGTGGAGGGAGTGTCTGATGGCGGAGGCGAAGAAGACGAGTCCGGCGAGGAAGACGGCGGCGGTGAAAAAGACGGTGGCGGCGGCGAAGGCGACAGCCGAGAGGCCGGCTCCGAGTGCCTCTGGCGGTGCGGAGTCCGCACCGTTCGTGGCGGACGTTCCCTCCGTGCCCGGCGATGACCCGAAGCCGCCGGTCGATCTGGGGGCGGAGCTGTCGCTGCCGTTCGAGCAGATCATCGGCGGGCCGCTGCAGGGCGTGATCCGGGCCAGCGCGATGGCCGCGAATGAGACCGCTCAGTTCATCAACAACGTCGGCTTCGATGACAAGAACCAAGCCAAAATGGTGAAGTTCTCCTACGAATCGGCGGAGCACGGAGAAGCTGATCAGACCACCACACCGGAGAAGAGGGTGGTGACGAATGTGGAGGTGCCGCTCCTTGCTGTGGTGCCAATCCCCTATCTGCAGCTCTCCCAGGTGACGCTCGACTTCGATGTGAAGGTCGACTCGGCCTCGGCGCGGAAGCAGGAGAGCACACTCGGTGGCGAGGCGTCGGCCGGTGGCGGTTTCTGGGGTGTCACGGCTTCGGTGAAGGCCAGTTACAGCTCGAGCAGTTCGAGTTCGGACACGGTCAACCGCAGTGCGTCGATGAAGGTCCATGTGGAGGCTCAGCAAGGACCGATGCCGGCCGGTATGGAGAAGATCCTGACGATGCTGACCGAGAACGCCGTCACCGTCCAGCGGGAAAACAAAAAGAAAGAAGAGAACAACGGATCGTAATACTGGGGGCTGGCGTCGGATCCTCGCGTATTCGTCTGCGGAGGCCGGGTGCGGTGCTGCACATCTCGGTGCCGGTGCCGCACCCTGCCGCAAGCGGCATCCGGCGTTCACGCCGGCACGAGGGGCGTGTGCCGTGCCCGGATCGTTTCTCGTATTCCTTCGTTCGGGTTGCTCGCGGTGTCGTGGGGGGTGCTGGTCGCTGCCGCCGTCAGAATGGGGCCGCGAACCGGGAATGAGCCGAACCGAGGAACTCAATGAGCGAGTTGACGATGCGACTGCTGGTGCAGGGTCTGCAGCAGGCCGTGGCCGACGCCGATCAGGCGGTGCGCCGCGCCCAGGAGCCGGACAGCGATTGTGTGGGTATCCAGCCGCAGATGGCCATTGACGACGTCACCTTCACCGTCTCCTTCGTGGCCGATCAGGTCGCTCCGTCGTCCGACTCCAGCGACGCCGGACAGGAAGTCCGCATCGCCGTCGACCCGCAGGCCCTCGCCGAGGCCACGCATGTGAACACGGTGTCGTTCACCGTCCGCAACCGGCCGGTGGAGCGGCTCGAGGTCAACGGCCGCCACCACATCGTCCCGGCCGGGGTCGCGGGGGATGCGCGATGAGCGACGACGACATCCCGGTCGGCTCACTGCTCGGCGCGGCGTATCAGGCCGTGGTCCACGGGCAGGATCTTGCCGCGCGTGAAGCGGTCGAGCTGGTCAAGGAGCTCGGATTCGACAAGGACGGCACCGCCAAGCCGTTCCGCTTTGCCTACCAGCGCACCGAGGCGACGGAGGCCGGTCCGCGAGTGCGCACCGTGCACGCCACCGTGCCGCTGCTGTCGCTGGTCAGCCCGCCGACACTCAGCATCGACAAAGCCGCGATCAGCATGAGCCTGCACTTGATCAGCCAGGACATCGAAACCGAGCCCGCTGACGCCTCCACCGCGGGCGGCGAGACACCGGCAGCGCAGAAGACCACGCCCAAGCTGAAGGGGCGGATCGTCCACAAGGACGCCGGCAATGCCGTCATGACCATCGAGTCCACCCTCAAGCAACGCGATCTGCTGGGCAGCAGCCGACTGACACAGCTGCTTGACGCCGCCGTCAGTGACCGTGACCACCTCTGGTACCAAGTCCTGGACCAAGCGGAACCGTTCCGGGAAGTCGCCACCAAACTGATCGACGCCGTCAACCAGGACGGCTCCACGGGGAATGCCGTGGGAGTGCGAAGGTTTCTGCAGCAGCTGTGGCAGCTCAAGGAAAGCGTCACGGACGCGGTGAGCGCCTTCCGCGACGGGCAGCCGGAGAAGATCCCCCAGCTCCACCAGAACTGGAACGCCGAGTGCGGGAAGCTGGCCTGGATCGACCGGCATACCGAGCCGGAGTCCATGACGCAGATGCGGCAGACCTTCCTTGCCACCGCCACAGCCGTGTGGAACGCCCTCCTGCCCGGTGCGCCGGTCGCCCAGTTCGGCCCGCCCCCCGTGAAACAGCTACAAGACCGGTTCGAGTCCGCCGCCACCGCACTCGCCGCTGCTTCACTGGACCTGGCAGGTCTGCCCGAACGGCTGCGCCGGCTCAAGGCGGCCGTCGCGCAGGGCTGCACCGCTCGCGACTACAAGGAGCCGGACGATATCACCGCAGCCCTGGGCCGCTACAACAAGATCGCCACTGAGATCCGCGGAATGTGGAATCTGTCCGTGCTAAGCCGCGAGTCCTGGAACGCGCAGGACGTACTGGCCGCAGCGGCCAAGGAGGTGTGGGACGCACTGGTGCACGGAGGGGAACTGGAAGACCTCCGCTTCGACGTCGCGGGGATGGAAGCCAAGTGCACGCAAGCACTGCACGAACTGCGCAAGCAGGTGAATGCATTCCCCGATCAAGTGCAGGTAGGACTACTCTCTCGGGCGTACAAGTCTGCGTCTGATGCGCTGACGAAAGCTCGGCTCGCCTGGAAGTCAAGGACACGCTATCCACAATACACGGACGAGATCACCGGTTTTCTTAAACAATTCAATTATGAGATCGGACGCATTGAGCGGCGCGAAAACTCGCGAACCACGAAGAGCGCGTGGAACGATGGTGCCCAGGACTGGAACGGGAAGGCCCATCAGTTCTGGGGACACCTCATCGACACCACAAGCCACAAGGTGGCCGACATCGACTCCGTGGAGTGACCGCGACCGTGGCAGAAGACGCCGACATGGGCCGGACACCCGCATCCCACGGGGAAGAAGAGGAAGACGAGGGACGATCCCTACCCCTGGCCGCACTGCTCATCCAGGCGTGCCGCACGGTGCTGGACGGACAGATCATGGCGATGAGCGCCGGACTGGAGAGCGCCGCCCGGACCCTGCTTACCTGCGACGACGACGGCCGCCCTCAGCCCGCCGCACAGCTGGCGGCCGCCGGTCCGGCCCACAGGGCCCGGCACGTCGCTCTCGCCGACCTCTGCGGCTGGCCTCTCTACGGTGTCGAGTCCGCTCGCATCGTCCTGCACCTGACCACTCCCATGTCGCCCGGGCCGGACGACGTCCTGCGCTGCGCGATCGCAGCGACGACCGCGACCGCGACCATGACCGCCGCCATCCGGCTGTCCACCCGGCCCGGTCCCGGGCCGCTCGCCGACGATCTCGTGGCAGCCGCGCTCACCCCCGCCCCGCCCACCGTCGACAGCGACCGGCTCTCCGCGCCGGCCCGGCGGGCCGTCGCGGCCTGGAGACACCTGCCGAGCCTGTACCGCGGCATCGACCAGATGTCCGCACAGGCCCCCGGACACGCGGCGATCCGGGCCGTCGAAGACCTCGCCGAGGCCGTGTGCACGTGGTGCGCGGGCGGACCACCGGTGAAGGCCCGGCTCATCACAGATGCTCCCCGCCCCGAGACCCTCGACCCCGACGCTCCGCCCGCCCTGGTCGCGCTCGCCGCTGCGGTGGCACGACTCCACCGTTGCCTCGGCACACCGGAACGCGTCTGACCCGCCAGGCAGGCAGCCGAGGCCCGCACCACCGAGTGGTGCGGGCCTCGATGGTCTCACAGGGCGTTGCCCTGCTGGACAAGCCGCTTCAGGCCGGCCGGGTTGGCTCCGACCAAGTCGCCGACCTTGTTCCCGTCCTTGAACAGCATGAAGGTCGGCATGGCCTTGATGCCGACTTCCTGTGCGATGTCGTTCTGGGTGTCGACGTCCACCTTGTAGAAGTCGATGCCGGAGTTGTCCGGTTCGTTCGCGATGCCCTCCAGCACCGGACTGATCTGCCTGCAGGGGCCGCACCAGGTCGCCCAGAAGTCGATGACGACGGGCTTGGAGCCATTGATGATCTTGCGGAACTGGACGACGCTCGTGATGGGAGTGACGGGCATGCTCAGGTACCTCACTTATCCCGAGTTGCATTACCTCGGCTTTTTCCTGACAGAGGCCGTCCGCAATCCCGTACCCCGTCCGGTTCCCCCGATCGGTATAGGTGCGACGGCGCAGTTCTTGACACGCCTGGGCCTGTTCGTCACATGCTGCCGCTTCCACGGCTGAAGCCCTGATCAACCGGTCCCCATACCGCTCGGCCGGCATTTGCCGGCCAACCGCTCCGCGCGGGCGGACATGACGCGGCACACCCGTTCGTCCGCGGGCCTTGATCGGCCTGAGCACAACCCCGGACGGGTGCCGACCGATCGGAGGGCAGAAGCGGGGGCGCGGGAGGACCTGGTGGACCTGCCCACACCATGCCCGGACCTGAGCGGGCCTGCGCCCGGTCCGGGGTGCGAGGACTGGGCCCAGCCGGGTTCGTGCAGCTCGGTCGGCCCGCTCACCGCAGCCGCTCGAGGTCTGCTTCGGCACAAGCCGGTCCGGGGCCGCCGACGCTGCACTGTCCACAGCGGCCGTCGAGAGGTGTTTCGGGCAGGCCGCGTACTTCTCATGTGCGCGGGCGGGGCTTCAGCCCCGGGTGGGGTCGACCAAGGAGAGCCACCTGTTGTCCTCGGTGTAGTGGTTCACCCTTTCCTGGTACGTGGAAAAGGTGAGAGATCCAGGATGGTCAGCCCCTTGGGGGAGATAGGCGATCTCTCCGGTTGTCCGGTGGCTCTCGAATTCATAGCCGCACGATTTGAGACCAATCAGCTCGCGGGAGAAAACGGTGAAGCCGGTCCTGAATTTCCTGCTTTTCTTGAACCAGTCAGGACGCACCGTTCGGTAAAGGTTTTCTCTGGTGCGGGGGGAGGCGAGGAAGAACTGTGCGATGTAGTGCGCGCCGCCGAGCAACCAGGCATCGTTCACGAGGATCGTCCACTTGCTGGAGTCCAGGACTTGCCCTGTCCCGCGCTCAGTGGTCTCGCTCATGGTTTTGAAGTTTTTGATCACCTCGGAGTCGATGCCAGGGATCTTTTCCGTGGCAATCACTTCGTCCTGATCCAGCCGGTTTCCGGCGATCAGCCCCATGTTCTGGATTTCTACGGCCCACTGGGCGGCCTTGTAGACGTTGAAGGCTACGCGTACGCGCTCTTCGGAGAAGGCGGCTTCGAGGCTCCTTCTGTCCTCTTCACTGCCGGCCGAACGGATGTACAGAGGGCGGGCATCGACCACCGCCTGCCTGAAGTCTTCCCAACTCTGGAACATTCCCATTGTCCTCTCGTGAACGCAGTGCGGAGTTCCGTTGCCTTCCGCGCGGGCAGCTGCCGGGCATGCATGCCGGCATCGCCGGCGCACACATTGCAGGGCGTCTCGACCGTGCGGAAACGAGCATGCCCAGACCGCAGGGACGCTGAGACATGCTCTTGCTCCCATCACCCCATAGAGGCCAGAGAAAGCGTTTCTGCGTGCGGCACATACCGCAGCGCACAACGGAATCACTCAGGGGGCGCGCATATGGTGCCGTCCGGCCCCTTCCGCTCCCCCAGCGCCGCCTGCCTACGCGGGGGCGGACCAGCGTAGGCATCAGTGAGCCTCTTTCATCCTGAATAACCGCAGGTCAGCAAGGTGTGGACGGCTTGGGCGACGGTGCCGACACGGCGGGTGGAGCATCGGGCTCGGCGGAGGATGCGCCAGGACTTCAGCTGAGCGAAGGCGCGTTCCCCAGGAGCCCTTGAGATTTCATCTCAAGGGCTCGTTAAGACCGTGCCCTATGTGGTGAGACGGTCCAAGAAGGACCCCATGCCGGGGGCGAGCCGTCGAGCCATCGGTGAACCACCCGTTCCTGCCCAAGAACCTGCTCAGGCGCCGCACTGTCGGTCGCAGGTCAGCAAGCGGGGACACGTCCGGGACGCATGCTGATCGTTTGCTGACCTGAGGGGGGCACATGATGCCCCTGACCTGCGGCGACGCCAAATAGTCAGATCATGGACTTGTACTTCGTTCACGAGTTCCCGACAGCGGACATCCATGAGTCTCGACAGCACTCCGCCCGGTCCGGATCAAACGCGCGGTGAAGGCGGCGCGACCAGTGCGAGACGGGACCGCCAGGGCGCGAGGCATGGCCCGGCCCGGTAGCGCGGGCGAGAGCCACAGCGGCCGGCTGTCCGGATCGGTGACCGCCGGCACGTTCACACCGTGCCGACTGGGCTTGTGGGGGTAGTCCGTGCGTAAGTCGCCGATCCGGCCGGACTCGGCGAGGGCGTCGTCCAGCAAGACGAAGTCGGGGTCTGCCTCGCGCAGGACCTTCAGCGGACCCGGTGCTCGTTCAGCGATCTTCACCAGGGTGACCTGCTCGCGCGGGTACACCAGTGCCACCATCGCGTGCCGAGGTCGAACGAAGGGGCGCCGACTCCCGCACGACACGCCTGACGAGCCGTCAGGAAAGTCGGCAAAAGGTCAGCATCGATCCGGTCGAACCTTGTCACAGGCATCCGAAGGCGCGACTCGCCATCCTCTCCCCGGACCCGGCGGACGCCCGCCCCCGAACCCGGGTCAGGCAGCGGATCGGAGGTCCCGGCATGGCGGCCACCAGTGACCGCACCGCCGCCCCACCCCCGCATTTCTCCAGGTCAGCGCACTCGCCCGCGCGGCTTCAGCGGAACGGTGGGCAGCTCGGGAGCGGGCAGGCGGGCGCCGTCGTAGCCGTGCACCTCGCCGAAGCGCGTGCCGTTCTCCCAGTCGTTCCGCGCCTGCGCGATCTCGTCGCCGGACCGGGCGACGAAGTTCCACCACATGACGATCTCCTCCTCGAACGGCGGGCCGCCCAGCAGGACCGCGCGGGCGGGGGCGTCCGACGTGTTCGCGAGGGTCAGCGCGTCGGCCCCGGGGGCGGTGTAGCCCAGTTCGGCGGGGCGCAGGGGCGTTCCGGCGAAGCGGACGTCCCCCCGGTCGACGAGCAGGCCGTGTTCGAAGGCGGGGTCCGCGGGAAGGGTGACGGACGCGCCCGGGTCGAGGAGGAGTTCGGCGCCCAGGAGGGGGGTGAAGGTCCGTACCGGGGAGGTCTCGCCGGCCAGCGAACCGAGGAAGACCCTGAGGGTCGCCCCGTCCAGGCGGCGGGTGCCGGGCACGTAGTGCTGGAAGTCCCGGGCGGTGTCCCGGTGTTCCCCGGGGAGGGCCACCCACAGCTGCACGCCGTGCAGGACCGTGGTGCGGGCGGTGGAGACCTCCGAGTGGCTGATGCCGTGGCCGCCCGTCATGAGGTTCAGTTCACCGGGGCGCACGAACGCGTGGCTGCCCAGGCTGTCGCGGTGCTCGATCTCGCCGTCGAACAGCCAGCTCACGGTCTGCAGGCCCGTGTGCGGGTGCGGGGCCACGTCCATGCCGCCGGACTCCGCGACGTCGTCCGGTCCGTAGTGGTCGGCGAAGCACCAGGCGCCGATGAGGGTCCGGGCCCGCTGCGGGAGGGTGCGCCGTACGGTCATCGCCCGGGGGCCGCCCAGGGGGACGTCCCGCGCGGGCAGCACCTCGACCTTCACCTGGCTCATGCGAGACCCTCCCGAACCGTGTAGTTCCATTTTCAATAATTAAGCGCGATGATAGCCCCCGTGCCCGGTCGCGCCGCCGAGCACCGTCCTCGCCGTCGCCTTCCTGCCGGGGCGCCGGGCGGGGTGACAGCGGACCCGGGGCCCGGCGTGGTCCCGCGCCCCGCACGTCCCTACGGGCGGTGGTGCGAGGGGGAGACCGCCGCGGCGCCGGGCGAGCCGGGTCCCGCACCTCCGGGCAGTGCACCCCCGGCGGGCGGTGCGGGTCCACCGCCCGGTCGATGGCCGCCTCGACGGCGGCGACGCGGTCGGCGAGCAGGCCGAGGGCGGCGACCGCACGGCCGGGTCGCCGGCCGCCGGGCGGGTCAGCAGTTCCAGGTCGGCCCGGTCGCGGCCGGCGAGCGGGGCGAGGACCGGGTGGGAGGTGAGGGCGTTCTCCACGAAGCCGAACGCGAAGACGTCCTCCTTGCCGGCCGGCACGTCGCCGAGGTTCCACACGCCGGCCCGGTTGGCGAGCATGTCGGCACGCGGAAGTCCCGCCCGGCCCCGGTGTACGGGTTGCCGGCCGTACGGCACGGCCGCCGGGTCGTTCGCGTTGCCGTCGTCCGGCAGTCTTCACGCGCCCTTGATGCCGGTGACCGCACCGGGGCGGCGGCCGGCCCGGCGCCGGGCCCGCGCGCCGGGCCGGGTGACCTCAGGGGCCGGGGAACGGGCCGGGGGGTTCGAGGAGTTCGGCGAGGCCGGCGCGGGTGGCGGCGATCACGACGCGGTCCCCGGGGCGCAGGACGTAGCCGGGGCGGAGGTCCCACAACAGGCCCGGCGAATCGTTTCCGTCGTGGGCGGCGGCGAGGTCGGGGCGGGCCCGGGGGGTGGTGGTGCCGAGGGCGAGGACGCGCCAGGCCCCGGGGCGGAAGGCCTCCTCGACCGTGCGCCCCTCCAGGTGCGGCTGCCCGGCGACGTCGACCGCGGCGAAGAGCAGCACGCGGCGTTCCACGGGGACGGCGCCGAGGATCTGGCGGCCCATCATGGCGGCGGCGAAGGCGGGCGCGGCGAGGGTGGAGACGCTGCGGCTGCGGACGAGCGCCCCGGGGTGGGCGGCGCGCAGGGTGCGGTGGACGGCGGTGGCGAAGTCGTCGTCGTACAGGCGGAGGGCGACGAGCAGTTCCGGCGCGAGCGTGCGCGCGTACAGCACGGCCTCCAGGTTGGTCGTGTCTGCGCTGGTGAGGGCGAGGAGGGCGTGCGCGCGGTGGACCTTGGCGGCCTCCAGGACGCCTTCCTGGGTGACGTCGCCCAGGACGACGGGGACGCGCAGCCGGCGGGCGAGCGCGACGCCCCGCGCGTCGGGGTCGTCCTCCACGCACACCACGGGGACGCCGAGCGCGCGGAGCTGGACCAGGACACGGGTGCCGATCTTGCCGAGGCCCAGCAGGACGACGTGGCCGGTGAGCCCGCGCGGCGGGCGGCGCAGCGCGGAGGCGCTGCGGTAGGCGCCGAACGCCTCCAGGGCGCCCGCGACCAGCAGGGGCAGCAGGGCGAGGCCGGCGAGCCCGGTGAGGAGCTGGAGGACCTGGCGGGGGACGGAGTCGCCGACGGCGGGTTCGGCGATCGCGAACAGGTCGAGCAGGGTGATGTAGACGGCGTGCGACGGGGGGCCGTCCGTGACGGCCGAGGAGACGGCGGCCAGGACGGTGACGGCCACGACGGCGCTCACGAGGGCCCGGCGCAGCCGGGGCGAGAGGAGTTCCCTGAAGGAGGCCCCCCGGCTCGTCCGTCCGGAGGACGCGGCCGGTTCGCGGCCGACGGCCTCCAGGACGACGGTGCCCCGGTCGGCGGCGGCCCGTACCGCGGCGTCGTCGGGCAGGAGCCGGGGCGCGTGCGGGCCGCTGCGGTCGGAGCCCTCGGCGCCGGCGGGGTCGCTGGTCGTGGACGACAGCAGGGCCAGGGTCGCGAGACCGGGGGCGGCCCGGCGCCCGGGGCGGGCGGGCAGCCGTTCGGCGGCGCGCAGCAGCAGCCCGTCGGCCTGGACGATCTCGCCGGTCCCGGCGACGGCGGTGGCGGCGAGCGCCGGGGCGGCGGTGTCCGCGTCGGACAGGACGACGGTCGAGGTGTCGTGCCGGCCGCGCACGCTCTCGGGGACCGTGAGGCCGGTGGCCTGGTCGAGCAGCTCCGCCATGCGCCGGCCGAGGTTCCGGTTGTACATCCTCAGGACCAGGCGGACACGCGGGTTGAGGCGCCGCGCGAGGAACGCGGCCCGCATGTTGACCTCGTCGTCCTCGTAGAGGAGGGCGAGGGCCTCGGCCCGTCCCACGCCCGCCTCCACGAGGGCCTGCTCGCCGGGCGCGGCGGCGGTCGTCTCCCGTACGCCCGGGAGCGGGGCCGGGTCGGGGACGTCCCCGGGCGGTGCTCCGGGGCGGCCGACCGCCGCGCCCACGCGGCCGAGCAGCGCCGAGGCGCGGGAGAGGCCCCCGGGCGGGTGCCCGTCCCCTGCGAGGCCGGGCGGCGGCGGTGTCACCAGGGTGACGGGTTGCCCGTACACGTCGGCGAGTTCGGCGGCGATCCGGTGGGCGAGGGCGTCGTCCCCGCACACGATCATGTGCCGGCCGGTGTGCGGCCGTCCGTTCGTCCGACGAGGCGCTGCGGACATGTTCCCCCCTCGGGTACCGGGTCCCGGAACCGTGACGGTCCCGGGCGCCGCCCCGGCGGGCGGCGCCGTCCCGGGCCGGGGCGGGGTGCCGCGCGGCGGGACGCCGGTTCACTGCCGGTTCCCGGAAGTCTTCCCCCTCCGGGGTCGCCGTCACCGTCGTCCGGGACGGGAGGCCGGGGCGGGGGGCCGGGACGGGCGGGCCCCGGGGGCGGGCGGGCCCCGAGGCGGGGACGGTGTCAGAGGTGCCCGTCACACTGGTGACATGAAGCTGCCACGCATTCCCTGCGGGACCTGTGGCCGGCCCATCGCGGCGGGTCCGGTCGCCGGACGCCTCGGCAAGGGCCGGGTCGCACGCCACGACGCCCCCGGCATGCGCGCCAGGAACCCCGGTGCCCTCGTGTCCTGTCGGGGCTCCCTCGCGATCGTGGACCTGCCCGTGGGACAGATGGAGCTGCCCGTCGACGAGCCCGGTCCCGAGCCGGTGGCCCCGCCCGACGCCCAGCCGGCCCTGTTCTGACCGGACACGGCACGCCGGACCGCCCGGAAGAGGCGCCCGGCCCCGGGCCGGCTCGGCCGGGCCGGTGGGAGCGTGCGGGCGCCCCCTCCGGCGCTCCCCGCCCGCGCAGTGCTCCTCGCCCCCCTCGGCGGTCCCGTCCCCGCCGACACGTCCCGTCCCCCGCTAGCGGACGCCCCCGCCCCGGTTCAGGTGCCGGGCGCGGTCCCACCGAGGGTGGCGACGAGGCCGGGCGGGAAGCCGGCGGCGCGCAGGGGGGCGTACACGTCCCGTTCGAGGTCCGGCAGGTAGCCGAAGAGGACGTCGGCCGGGCCGGCGATCTCGACCTCGCCGCAGGCGGCGGGCAGCAGGAGCGTCTCCGCCCGGCCCAGTTCCTCCGCCCGGCCGCCCGCGCGCACGAGCACGGGCGCCCCGGCGTTGGACAGGACCTGCGCGGTGGCGAAGGAGCGGCGCAGGGGCTCCTGCGTACCGGCCCGCCAGCGTTCGAGGGCGAAGTACGGGCCCGCGCACAGGAAGAGGCGGTCCACGCCGTCGCCGGCCGCGATCCTCAGGCCGGGGATGAACTCCGGCCTGCTGTCCGGGTCCACCTCCTTCATGAGCATGTCGAGGTTGGCGGCGAACTCGGCGTCGTCCACGGGCGAGCCGTCCTCCATCCGCCAGCGCATCGCGTGCTGCTGGATGTCGGAGGTCTGCTCGATCTCGTAGACGAGGACGCCCGGGCCGAAACTGTGCGGGGTGCCGCCGGGCACGTAGAGGGTCTCCCCCGCGCGCACCGGCAGCCGCCGCAGGACGGCGTCGAAGTCCTGCGCCTCCAGCGCGGCGCGCAGCCGGTCCCTCCCGACCCCCTTCCGGACGCCGCACAGGACGGTCGCCCCGGGGAGGGCGTCGAGGACGTGCCACGCCTCGGTCTTGCCGTTGGGCTGTCCCTCCAGGCGCCGGGCGGCCTCGTCGTCGGCGTGCAGATGGACCGGCAGGGTGCCGGTGGCGTCGATGAACTTGGTCAGGACGGGGAAGCGGTCCCCGGTCCACCCGGGGCCCATCAGCGTCTCCGGGTGGTCGGCGACCACCTGGCGCAGGTTGCGGCCGGCGAGCGGCCCGTTGGTCACGACGCCGACGTGGCCGTCGACGTCGCTGCACTCCCAGGTCTCGGCGACGCTCCAGTCCGGGATGCCGGTCTTGCCGAGGCGGCGGGCGAGGGCGTGCCCGCCGAACACCAGCGGTTTCGCCGTGACCGTCAGGCGGAGCGGGTACGGGCCGGTGGCGTCGGGGCTCACAGGATCGGCTGTCCGCCGGTGACCGCGACCCGGGCCCCGGAGACGTAACTCGCCTCGTCGGAGGCGAGGAGGACGAAGACCCCGGCGAGTTCGGCCGGCTGGCCGGGGCGCCCGAGCGGGACCTGGGAGCCGAACCCCTCCACCTGGTCGGAGGGCATGGTGGAGGGGATGAGCGGCGTCCAGATCGGCCCCGGGGCCACGCTGTTGGCCCGGATGCCCTTCGGTCCCAGCAGCTGCGAGAGGGAGCCGACCATGTTCGCGATGCCGGCCTTGGTGACGTTGTACGCGAGGAGCTGCGGCGGGGGCATGTCGGAGTTCACCGAGGTGGTCGCGATGATCGAGGACCCTTCGCCCATGTGGGGCACGGCGGCCTTGGTCAGGTGGAAGAAGGCGCTGAGGTTGGTGGCGAGGGTGTGGTCCCACTCCTCGTCGGGGATGTCCTCGACCGCGTCCCGGGTCATCTGGAACGCGGCGTTGCTGACCAGGACGTCCACCCGGCCGAACTCCTCCACCGCCTTGGCGACGACCGCCCGGCAGTGCGCCGGGTCGGCCAGGTCTCCCGGGACCAGCACGCACCGGCGGCCCGCCTCCTCCACCCGGCGCCGCGTCTCGGCGGCGTCGTCGTGCTCGTCGAGGTAGGAGACCAGGACGTCGGCTCCCTCACGGGCGTAGGCGATGGCCACGGCACGGCCGATGCCGCTGTCCGCGCCGGTGATCACCGCCGCCTTGCCGGCCAGCCGTCCCGATCCCCGGTAGCTCTCCTCGCCGTGGTCGGGCCGGGGGGTCATCGCGGCGGTGGAACCCGGGGGCGTCTGCTGCTGGGGAGGGTAGGACATGGCGGGATCTCCTGGGGAACGGGACGAACCGCGGACGGGTTCACGGGGGCTCCGCCGAGCATATGCGAAGGGGACTTTCGCGACATTTCGCCAGCGCGACCGGCTCCCCCGACGCGCCCCGCCCCTTCGCCGCCCCCGCCCCGCCGCCCTCACGGAGGAGTCGCGCGTCCGGGACGCGTCCGGGACGGCCCGCGGCCTTCGCGGCGGGCCCCGGGGCGGCCAGGATGGCCGTGACGGCGGTACGCGCCGGCCGCGTCGCACCCGGTGCGGCGCCGGGGCCGTCCGCGCGTACGGGAAACGGTGCCGCGGGAGACGTGCACGGGAGGCAGGGTGCAGGCGCGGAGGTTCGGATACGCGGTGTCGCCGACGGCGGCGATCGACGTCGGCGAGACGTCCCGTCACCTCACCGACCTGAGACGGCGGGCGCGGCGCCTGCTCAGGACCGTTCTCCTCGTGCTGTCCGTGCTGTACGGCGGCGGGGCCGCCTGGGCGGCGTGGAACGAGTGGCCCGACTGGATACCGGACGCGCTGCCCTTCCTGCTCGTACCCGCGGCGGGGCTGGTGACGGCATGGGCGCGAGGGCTGTACGTGATCTCCGGGATGACGCGCCTGGCGAGCCGGGGCCCCTGGCAGGCGTGGCCCTGCCGCATGGAGGAGCTGCCCGACGAGCCGCGCCTGCGCCGGGTCCTGATGCTGGGGCCGGACGGGACCGTCGCCCGCGAACTGTGGGCGGAGGTCCCGGTGACGACCTGGCTGGACCGGACCGACGGGCTCGGTCTGCTCTGGTTCTGCGGCGACCTGAGGTTCGGAGGCCTGTTCGCGGAGCCCGGGGGCGCCCCGGTGTGGCGGGCCCGGCCGGCCGAGCCGGGCAAGGAGCTGCACGCCGTGCCCGCCGCCCCGGCTTCCGGCGGGGAGAGCACCCTCCTCGCCGAGCTGACGCGCCAGGCGGTGGGCACGGTGTTCGTCCGCCTCCTCGGCGGCTGAACCGGGGACGGCGTCCCCCTCGGCGGGACCGTCCCGGCGAAGGAGCCGGTGGGGCAGCGGCGGACGGGCGGGGAGCCGGAGCGGGGAGCCGGAGCGGGGGCCCGGAGCGGAGAGCCGGAGCGGGGAGCCGGACGGCGTCCCGGTCGCGGCGTCCGTGCCCCCTGGCCGCGGGAGGCCCGGCCACGGGGGCCTCGCGGGTGTGCGCCGCGCGGTACGGCCCGAGAACCGACATGTCCGATCCGTACACGGAGGCTTCGCGCCGTCCATGCGCCCGGGACCGGCCATTCCGCACGGACTTCCGATTTTCACCGGACCGGGAAGCCGTGCTCGCGCCATGATCGCGCCGCCGCCGGCCCGGCGGCCGTCGACACCCGTGTGATCAGGGGGAACCGAGTCATGCCCAGAAGCACCCGCGCCACCGGCAGACGTGCCCGGGTCCGGCGCCGCGTCCTCGCGGCGGCGACCGTCCTCGCGGCGACCGGAAGCGTCCTGACGGTCGCTCCCCAGCCCGCCCACGCGCTCCCGGCGCGGCCGATCGCCGACCCGGTGCACTACTGGAACGACGTGCTGCAGGACGTCTTCCGCAAGGCGGGCGGCGGCCCGGTCCCGATGACGCGCGCGGCCGCCATGATGAACGCCGCGATCTACGACGCGGAGAGTTCGTACCAGCTGAAGTGGAAGGGCCGGATGACATCCGCGCCGTACCTCCACGCGGAGAACTACGCGGGCTGGGTCGAGGGGCCCGACGAGGAGGAGCGGGTCGTCGGGCGCACCGCGTACAACATCCTGCTCAACCTCTACGGCGCGAACCGGCCCAACAAGAACGCGCCCGACCACACGGCCTACCTCGACCAGCGGTTCCGCGAACGGTTCGGCACCGACCCCACCGGATTCGACCTGCTGGACACCACCGTCGTCGGCGGGCTGGTCGGCCGGATGACGAACGCCCGTGCCGGGGACGGCTCGGAGACCGAGCAGGCGTACACGGGAAGCGGCGTGCCGGGTTCCTGGCGGCCGACCAGCTACCCCGACATGGTCGATCCCAAGTGCCAGGTGGACGGCGACGCGGTCAACCCCTCCTGGGGCCAGGTCAAGCCCTTCTCGCTCAGCTCCGGCTCGCAGTTCCGCCCCACCAGGCTCGGGCAGTACGGCACGTACGAGAACCTCGTGGCCAGCCCCGAGTACAAGGCCCAGGTCGACGCCGTCCGCAGGGCCGGGGCGGCCGCCCCCACGGCCGCCACACCGGTGATCGAGCGCACCCCGGACCAGCTGAACGCCGCCTGGTTCTGGGCCAACGACAACGACGGGACGTACAAGCCCCCGGGCCACATGCTCCAGGCCACCCGGGAGGTCTCCAAGGCCCGGGGGCTCAGCACGTACGCCAACGCCCGCCTCTTCGCGCTCGTCTCGATCGCCCTCGCCGACACCGGCATAGCCGTCCGCGACGCGAAGTTCTCCACCCCCCTCGACCTGTGGCGGCCCGTCTCCGCGATCCGCGAGGGCGGCCTCGACAGCCGGTGGAAGCCGCTCCTGAAGAACAACGAAGGCGTCAACGTCAACCCGTGCTTCCCCGCCTACGTCTCCGGCCACGCCTCCTTCGCCGGGGCATGGGCGGGCGTCATGAAGCGCTACTTCGGCAGCGACGGCATCTCCTTCGACCTCACCACCGACGAACCCCTGGCCCCCGTCAAGCAGCGCCACTTCACCAGCTTCAGCGCCGCCGCCAAGGAGAACGCGGACAGCCGCGTCTGGCTCGGCGTCCACTACCCGTGGGACGCCACCGACGGCCTCGCCCTCGGCGACAAGATCGCCGGACAGGTCTTCGACACCAGGCTCCGCCCCCTGTGACGCCCGGCGTGGAGCGGGGGGGGGCCACGCCTCCCGCTCCACGCTTCACCGCTCCACGGCGGCCCGCTCGCGGAACGGCGCCACGCCGGGGGTACCCGGGACGGCTCCGGCGCCGCGATCGCACCGGACACCGGGCACGGGGCGCCGGGCACGGACACCGAGCGCCGGACGCCGGACGCCCGGCGCCGCGAGAGCGTCCCGTCCGTGGCCTGCGGCCCCGGGGGCGGGCCTCAGCCCGTCTGTCGCGCGGCGGCCCGGTAGCGCGACGGTGAGATCCCGTACCGGCCGGAGAACGCCTGCCGCAGCGCCTCCGCGCTGCCGAATCCGCAGCGGGCCGCCACGGCCGCCATCGGCAGCGCGGTCGAGGCGAGCAACTGGGCCGCGGCCTCCGTCCGGGCGAGCCGGACGTACCGCCCCGGCGCCTGTCCCAGGTGGTCCGTGAACAGCCGGGTGAGGTGACGCGGCGTCACCCCCGCCCGCGAGGCCAGCGCCTTCGTGCTCAGATCGGCGTCCGGGTGCGCGGCGATGTGCTCGACGAGCCCCCTGACCGGTTCGTCACGCGGCGCCGGAGACGCCGTGAACAGGCTCATCTGCGCCTGGTTTCCCGGCCGTTGCAGATAGACGACCAGGTCACGGGCCACCTGGCGCGCCAGTTCGGGGCCGTGGTCCTCCTCGATGAACGCGAGCGTGAGGTCCAGGGCGCTGGTGACGCCCGCCGCCGTGTAGACGTTCCCGTCGCGGACGTAGATCGGCGCGGAGTCGACGGTGACCTCCGGGTGCCGGTCGGCCAGCCGGCGCGCGTACCGCCAGTGCGTGGTCGCCCGCCGCCCGTCGAGCAGCCCGGCGGCGGCCAGGACCCCCGCCCCCGTGCACACCGACGCGACCCGGCGGCTCTCCTTCGCGAGCCGCCGGACGTGCCCCACGAGCCGTGGATCGGCCGCCGCCCGCTCGAAGCCCACCCCGCCCGACACGATCAGGGTGTCCAGCGGGCCGACGAGCCGTTCGAGCGGCTGGTCGCTCCCCAGCGTGAGCCCCGTGCCGCAGACGAACGGGCCGCCTCCCGGCCCGACCACGCGCACCCGGTACGGCACGGCCGGCCCGCCGATCCCGTTGGCCATGGCCAGGGGTGTGGTGACGCACGCGATGTCCAGCAGTTCGGCCGCCTCGTACCCGACCACCACCATCAGCCGCTCCGCCATGCGGCAACCCTATGCCGGAAGGACGGGTACCCCAAGGGACCGGACACCGTTCCGGCGGCCCGTTCCCCCCGGCCGGTACGGGCCGGAGCGTGGGGGCGTAGCCGCACGCACCGCGAGAGGACCCCGATGACCGATTCCGTACGCGACGACACCGAGGGCACCCGGCCGTGCCGGACGCCGCACCACCGGCCCACGCTCGCCTCGCTCGCCGCGATCGCCCTGGTGGTCGCGACCTTCGTGGACGGCGTGCCGCCCGTGGGGCTGCTCGCCGGTCTCCTCGCCGTCATGCCCGTGTGCTACCTGCTCTTCGGCGCGTTCCGCGGCGAACTCCGCGCCTCCCGCGTCCTGGCCGTCCAGCTCGCGGGCCTGGCCGGCTTCACCGCCGCGGCCGCGCTCGCCCTCGCCGTGGACGAGCCCCTGGGCCTGCGCGTGGTCGCCGCGGGCTGGCTGGCGCACGGGATCTGGGACGTCCTCCACCACCGGTCGGGCCGGGTCGTCCCGAGGGCCTGGTCGGAGTGGTGCGCGGTCGTCGACGTGGGCGGCGCGCTCGCGATCCTGGCCCTCGCCTGAGGAACGTCCCCGCCCCGGCCCCGGAAACGATCGAGGGCCGGTTTCGGACGAATCCGAAACCGGCCCTGAACCACGACTCCTACGAGTCGGGACGACAGGATTTGAACCTGCGACCCCTTGACCCCCAGTCAAGTGCGCTACCAAGCTGCGCCACGTCCCGGCGCACGGTCTCCGCGGGCTTCCCCGCGTCGGCGTGCAGGGAAGACATTACCTCACTCCGGAGGGCGGTCCGACGCACGGGCCGTCACCACGCCGCAGGCGGCGGCCAGGGCCGTCGCTTCCTCGAGGTCGCGCGAGGAGCCGGTGACGCCGGCCAGGTCGAGGCGGGCGCGGGCCTCCTCGTAGCGGGAGGGGGACGCGGACAGGCGGGCGACGGCCTCGGTGAGCAGGCTCCGGGACTCGGACGGTTCCGCGAAGAGGGCCGCGCAGCGGAGGGCTTCGCCCAGGGCGGTGGGGGTGCCGATGCGTTCGGCGTGGACCCGGGCCTCCGCGGCGATCCCGGCGGCACGGTCCGGGTCCGTGCCGGCGAGCGCCCGGGCGAGGTCCAGGGGCCAGGGAGCCCAGACGACGTGGTGGCGGCCCCGGGCGACCAGGGCCTCGGCCGCCGCTTCCAGGGTGGCCACGGCCTCCTCGACGCGTCCTTCCGCGAGCAGCAGCCGACCGAGGACGCTGGGGCCGTCGGGCAGGACGATCGCGCCCGGCCACGGCGGTCCGAAGGCGTAGCGGTCGGCGACGGAACGCGCCTCCTCCACGCGGCCCCGGGCGACGAGCGTGTCCACGAGGAGGCAGGCGGTGTCCCAGTGGACGGGCAGGCCCCTGCCCACCCGGTCGGCCAGGCGCAGGCCCTCCTCCAGGTAGTGCTGTGCCTGCGGCAGGTTGCCGCGGCGCCGGTGGACCAGGCCCAGGAGGGTGTGGGCGAAGGCGAGGTGGGCGCCGCTCCAGCCGGAGATCTCGAAGGCGCGGACGGCCTCCGTGAAGAGGGACTCGGCCCGGTCGGGACGGTCGGCGAACGCGTACGCGATGCCGGTGAGGGCCGGGATCTCGAAGCCCCAGGTGGAGTCCGTCCAGCCGAGCCCCCGGGCCGGTGCGCCGTCGACGAGGGCGCGGTCGCAGAGCTTCACGACCTCGGCGGCGGGTTCGCCCCGGAGCATCGCGTCGAACCCCCGGACCATGAGGAGCGCCCGCTCGGAGTTGTCGGCGCCCGTGAAGTCCGCGGTGAGGTCGGCCAGGCGGCGGGAGCGGCGGAGGCCGTCCTCCTCGGCGGCCTGGAACCCCTCGTACATGAAGTGCGCGGCCTGCAGGCGGCGCCGGTCGGTTCCGGGCGGGGTGCGTCCGGCCTCGGCGTCCAGGACCCGCGCGGCCTCCCGGAGCTGGTTGTTGTGGGCGAGGGCCTGCGCCAGCCGGTAGGTCGCGTCGATGCGCAGGGTGCGGTCCAGGCCCGGCAGGTCCAGCGCGGAACGCAGGTGGCGGACGGTGGCGGCGGGTGCCGTCAGCAGGGAGGCGCAGCCGAGTTCGTACAGCACCCGGGCGTACGCCTCGGGGCCCGGCGGTTCCTCCAGGGCCCGCTCCAGGCACCGGCGGGCCGCGTCCGGGGCTCCTACGGCGAGGTGTTCGGCAGCGGCGGCCCGCAGCCTGTCCACGACCTCCTCGTCGTCCTCCGGGTGCACCTGGAGGAGGTGCCGGGAGACGGCGGCCGGGCCGTGGCCCGCTTCGGTGAGCGCCCAGACGGCCCGCCCGTGCAGGGCGGTCCGGATGCCCGTCGGCACCGACCCGTACACGGCGGTCGCGATGAGGGGGTGCGTGAACTCCAGGTGGGTGACCTCGCCCGGGGTCACCGCGGCGAGGCCGTTCCCGGCGGCGGGCGCGTCCGGGGCTTCCCGCCCGGCCGGCGCGCCGGTGTCCGCCGGTGCTTCCGCGTCGCCGGGCTCCGGGGTGCCGGGCCGTGCTTCGGGGCCGGGCCCCGTGACGCGTCCGGTGCGCGTCGGCGGCGCCGTCCGCGTGGTCACGATCCGCGCCTGGCGGAGGAGTTCGGCGTGTTCGGCGACCTCGCGCGTTCCCAGGCCCGTGACGGCCGCCAGGAGGGGCGGGGTGCTGTCCGCGCCGAGGACGGCTATGCCCCAGGCCAGGGTCGTCGGGCCGGTGCCGAGTTCCTCGATGCGGGTGACGAGGCCGCCGCCGCGCGCACCGGCGCCCAGGTCGCGGAGGAGGGCGGCGGACCCGGCGACGGGTTCGAGCATCCGGTCGCGGGCCTTGGCGAGGAGTTCGACGGTCTCGTACGGGTTGCCGCCGGTCACCGTCCACAGCTCGCGGCAGAACGGTTCGTCCGCGTGGTCGCCGAGCATCTCCCGGGCGAGCGCGGTGGTGGCGTCGGGGGTGAGCGCGTGCAGGCCCAGGGTGAGGACCGCGCGCCCGGCGAGACCGGCGAGGAGGGCTGCCGTGCCGGGGCGGTGCGGCCCCTCCGGCAGGGGCCGGTGGGCGAGCACGAGGAGGACGGGCAGGTGGCGGTCCCGCCCGATCCGGGTGAAGGCGTCGAGCCACGCCAGGGTCTCGGCGTCGGCCCAGTGGGCGTCGTCCACGAGCAGGACCGGGGGCCGGTCCCGCAGGCGGTCCGCGAGCCGTTCCAGGAGTCTGGCCAGGCCGTCCCGCACGCCCTGGGGGTCGGCGGGCTCGTCCGACGGCGACGGGGAGGCGAGTCCGAGCGCGGGGGCGAGCAGGTCGAAGTGGTCGCCGAAGAGGTCGTGGATGTCCTCCGGGCCGAACCCGTTCAGGGCGGGCTGGAGCAGCTGGCGGGTGACGTGGAACGGGACCGAGGTGAGCGTTTCACCGCCCCGGGCCGTCAGGACGGTGCACCGGTCCCGGGCGGTGCGCTGTATCTCGGCGAGGAGGGTGGTCTTGCCGATGCCGGCCTCTCCCCGGTAGACGAGGATGCCGCCGCGCACCGGGAGACCCGCCGTCGTCCCGGCGACGAGCGACTCGACGGCGTGGGCGGCCGCGGTGAGTTCCGGGTCCCTCTCGAGCAGCCCGCCTCGCCGCGCGTTCCAGGTCCTGGTCGCGAACGGCACTGCGGGCGACGGCTGTTCGGGCTCCGACGACAACGGTGGCTCACTCCCCACACGGGCTTCCGGCACGGCGCGGCCGACGTGACCCGTGTCGACCGGCGCAGAGCGTCTGTCCGACGAGCCTAGCGTTCCTGATCGTTCCGGGGGCAACAATGAAGGGGTGAACCCGACAGCGAGTGATCACGGCAGGGACCGCGACGAGGAGGGGCGGGCCCGCAGCGCCCGGCCCCGCGACGGTCTCGGGAGGCCGCTGCCGTACGGGGCGGAGGGCGTGCCCCGGCAGCCCGAGGGCGTCGTGCGCGATCCCGGCGCGACCCTGCGCGAGGCGCAGCGGCTGCTCGACGCCGGGATGCCCTTCCACGCGCACGAGGTCTTCGAGGACGCCTGGAAGTCCGGTCCGGAGGCGGAGCGGGACCTGTGGCAGGGACTCGCCCAGCTCGCCGTGGGCCTGACGCACGCCGCCCGGGGCAACGCGGCGGGCGGCGCGCGGCTGCTGCGTCGCGGCGCCGGCCGTCTGGCGGCCGGGTTCGGGGGTCCGGCCCCCGGGCCGTACGGGATCGACGTCGACGGCCTCGTCGCCTGGGCGCGGGAGCTGGCCGACCGTACGGAGGGCGGGAACGGAGCCGGGGCCGGGAGCCCGGACGGGACGGGGCGGGAGGACGCGGGGACGGGGACGGGAGGACCCGCGGGGACGGGAGAGCGGGAGGGCGCGGAGGCGGGGAGGCCGGCCGGGGCGGGGTGGAGTGCGGACGCGGGGACGGGGAGGCCCGCCGGGGCCGGGGGGCGGGCGGAAGCCGCGCGTCCGGCCGTGATCGACGCCGCCGCCGAGGCGCCGCGTCTGCGCCGGGACGCTTCCTGACCCCGGCGCCTCGCGGTCCGCCACCGGGGGCGGGCCGGCGGGCCCCCGGGGGTGGGTGAGGGTTCGCGGCCCGCACTCCGCCGCCGGACGGCGGGAGGCCGCGGGTCCCGTGGGCGCGGGCGGAGGGGCGGGCCCGGGGCCCCGGACGACGCCCCGGGCTCACTTGCCGGCGTACAGCGCCGGGAGGAGGACGGCGTCGACGAAGGTCCGCACGGCCGAGGCGTCCTCGAACCTTTCCTCGAAGAGGCGCTCGACGCGGAGCATCCCGAGGAAGCAGGGGGCGACGAAGGCGACGGCGGCGTTGTCGGCGGCGATCTCGCCCCGTTCGACCGCGCGCGCCACGAGTCCGTCGATGGCCGCGATCTCGGGGGCGATGACGGTCTCGCGGAGCGCGGCGCGCAGGTCGGGGTGCTGGATGTAGGCCTGGGCGACGGCTTCCATGAGTTCGGCGTCGCGTTCGCGGCGGGAGGTGGCCACGCGGGCGGCCTCGCGCAGGTCGTCGGCGAGGCTGCCGGTGTCGATGCCGCTGAACACGGTGCAGCGCCGCCGGGCGAGGGCCGCGGTGACGAGCTTCGACTTGGTCCCCCACTGCCGGTAGAGCGTGGCCTTGCCGCACTTGGTGCGGGCCGCGACGCCCTCCATGGTCACCGCGTCGTAACCGCCCTCGCGGAGCAGGCCGAGCACCGCGTCGTACAGCTCCGTCTCGCGTTCGGGCGTGAGCTTGCCTCGGCGGGCTGCGGCGGTCGCGGCCTGTGTGGACATCGGTCCCTCCCTGACGGGCACTTCGGTGTCCGCGCCGTCTCTCCCCCTGGGGGGTTTCTACACGTACGGGTCCGTCCCTTCCCATACGAGGGTAGGGGGCGCACAACCGAGACGCAAACGTATCGATACGCTTGCGTCTCGATCGGATCGGATCTAGGCTTCCTCCGTTTGTTGCCGATTTGACGGATTAGAGGGCCGCACGATGGCTGCCGGGATGCGCGGGATACGAGGACCACGTCCTGCAGGACCGGAGGCGACGCCCGCCCCCGGCCCCGCCGGGCAGGACGCCGGCGGAGGCGACGGGCGGGAAGGACGGCGCCCCGCCGGGAGCGGCGGGCGGAAGTCCGGCGAGGACGACGGAGGCGGGAGCGGGGGACACGAGGCCGCCGAGAGCGCCGGGGAGACGCCGGAACCGCGCCCCCGCCGCTCCGGGGGGAGCCCGAGACCGCCCCTCGTGCGCGAGCTGCTGCTCGTCACCGCGCTGTTCCTCGTCTACAAGTTCGGCCGGCTCTTCGCCAACGGTCACGAGATCCGCGCCTTCCGGAACGCCGACCGCGTCTGGGACGCCGAGCGCACCCTCCGCCTGCCGAACGAGGAAACGATTCAGCACCTCCTCCTGCACGGCGAGCCGCTGATCCGGACCGCGAACACCTACTACGCGGCCGTGCACTTCCCCGCCACCATCGCCTTCCTCGTCTGGCTGTACGCGTGCCGTCCCGCCCACTACCTGTGGTCGCGCCGGGTGCTCGCGCTCCTCACCGGCGCCGCGCTCGCGCTGCACCTGCTGATGCCGCTCGCGCCGCCCCGGATGCTCGCCGCCACCGGCCTGATCGACACCGCCCGCGTCTACGGCCCCTCCGTCTACGGGGCCGCGCCGGAGACGGACTCGATGGCGAACCAGTTCGCCGCGATGCCGTCGCTGCACTTCGGCTGGGCCCTGATGGTCGCGATCGGCCTGATCGCCGCCACCCGGTCCCGCTGGCGGGCGCTCTGGCTGCTGCACCCGCTGCTCACCCTGCTCGTCATCGTCGGCACCGCGAACCACTACTGGTTCGACGCGCTCGCCGCCACCGCCCTCCTCGGCCTCGCCCTGCTCGCCGTCCGCGCCCCCGGGCACCGGACGGCGCCCCCACCCGCGCACCGTCCGTTCGGGACGGCCCCCCTCCCGGTCGGAGCCCTGCGATGAACCCCGCCGTCGGCACCGCGTTCGCGGTGCTCCTCTCCCTCGTCTCCGCCGCCGGGTACGCGCTCGCCGCCGTCGCCCAGTCCCGGCTCGCCGCCGCCTCCCCCACCGCCCCCGGCGGGCGCGGGGCGCTGCGCGCGCTGCTCGCCCGCGGGGAGTGGTGGTGGGCCGTCGGCCTGAACGCCGCCGGGGCCCTCGCCCACGTGGCCGCGCTGCACTACGGTCCGCTGACCCTGGTCCAGCCGCTCGGCGCCCTGACGCTCGTGGCGGCACTGCCGCTCGGCGCCCACCGCGCGCGGCGGCGGGTGACCCGCACCGAGTGGCGCGGGGCCCTGTGGACCCTGGGCGGACTCGTCGGTCTGGTCGCCGTCACGGGGCCCGCGGCGCCCGGCGAGGCGCTCAGCCTCCGCGAGTCGCTGGTCGTCGCGGCGGCGACGGCGCTCCTGATCGCCGCGCTCGCCTCGGGCCGGCTGCCCGGAGGGGGCCGGAGCGGGAACGGACTCGGACACGCCACCGCCTCCGGGGTCGCCTCCGGCGTCGCCTCGGCGCTCACCCAGACCCTGACGGCCGCGCTCGCGCTCGAACTCCCCGGCACCGAGCCGACCTGGTGGTGCACCGCGCTGCTCGCGGTCCTCGTGTCCGGCTTCGCGACGGGCGGGCTGCTGCTCTCGCAGGCCGCCTACCGGGGCGGGTTCGCGGCGCCGCTAGCCGTCGTGAACCTCTCCAACCCGGCCGCCGCCGCGGTCATCGGCGTGGCCCTGCTCGGCGAGACCTTCCGGGCCGGCGCCTGGGGCTGGACGGCCGCGGCCGCCGCGTCGATGGTGGCGGCGCGAGGTGTGGTGCTGCTCACGAAGGGCGGCGCGGCGGAGAACGGGACCGAGGCCGCTCCGGAAACCGGGGCGGCGCCCGTCACGCCGGTGGCCGGCGTACGGACGGGGGAGAGCCTTCCCGCCGGGGCCGGGGCTCTTCCCGCCGGGACCGGAGCCCTTCCCGTCGCGGTCGCGCGGGCGGGCGACGCCGTTCCCGCCGCCGGAGGCGTGCCCGCGCCCGGGGCGGCGCCGGTCCTGGTGTCCGAAGCGGTACGGGCGACCGGGACCGCGGCGGCGCCGGGACGCGGGACCCCGGGCCCCTTCCGTACTCCCCGCGGCCCTCGCGCCTTCCGCAGCCCGCGCGCTCCCCGTACCCGGAGGGCCGTCCGGGGGACGCGGTTCGCGCCGTCGCCGCGGATCGCCGACGTCGCGCCGGAGGCCGAACCGGCGGGCGCCCCGCTCGCGGGCTGAGGGTGGACGCGGGCCGGACGGAAGGCCGGAGGCGGGTCCGCAGAAGGACAGAAGGACAGAAGGGCAGAACCGGACAGAAGGGCCGGGCAGAAGGGCCGGGCGGGCCGGGGCGTCGGCGTCCCGGCCCGCTCCCTTCGCCCCGGCACACCCCATTCGTCATCTTGACGAAAAACAACCCAGCCCCCTATCGTCAACATGACGACAAGGGGGTTTCCATGGCCGACATCACCCGGCGGGCCGGCTGGCGCCATCTGCGCTCCGCGCCCACCGCCCACATCCGCCACCAGCGACGGGGACGGCTCGTCCACGACGGCGAGGGGCTGAGCTTCTGGTTCCGGCCGCGCACCGCCGCCCTCTCCGAGGTCCCGGTGAACGACCGGGAGCTGGCGATGTCCTTCCACGCCCGCACGGCCGACTTCCAGGACGTGAGCGTGCAGTCCACCGTCACCTACCGGATCGGGGACCCGGGCGTGGCGGCCACCCGGCTCGACTTCTCCGTCGACCCCGACACCGGCGCCTGGCGGGGCACCCCGCTGGAACAGATCGCCACCCTCCTCACCGAGACCGCCCAGCAGCACGCCCTCGACGTCCTCGCCCGCACCACGCTCGCCGCCGCGCTCGTCGACGGCGTGGCGGCGGTGCGGGACCGCGTCGCGACCGGCCTCGCCGCCGAACCGCGCCTGCCGGACACCGGCATCGAGGTCGTCGCGGTCCGGGTGGTCGCGATCCGTCCCGAACCCGAGGTCGAGCGCGCCCTGCGCACCCCCGCCCGCGAGCAGATCCAGCAGGAGGCCGACCGGGCCACCTACGAGCGCCGGGCGGTCGCGGTCGAGCGGGAACGCGCCATCGCGGAGAACGAGCTGGCCAGCAAGATCGAGCTGGCCCGGCAGGAGGAACGGCTGGTCGAGCAGCGCGGCACCAACGCGCGCCGCGAGGCCGAGGAGAACGCCGCCGCCGACGCGGTACGGGCCGAGGCCGAGGCCGTACGGAAGGTCCGCCTCGCCCGGGCCGAGGCGGAGGCCGCCCGCGAGGTCGGCGAGGCGCGCGCCGGGGCGCAGTCCGCGTGGCTGCGGGCGCACGCCGAAGCCGACCCGGCGACCCTGCGCGCCCTCGCCGTGCAGCGGGCCGCCGAGAACCTGCCCCGCGTCGACCACCTGACGCTCTCCCCGGACGTGCTCACCGGACTGCTGGCCAGGCTGGGCGGCGAGGGCGGGGCCCGGCCGTGAGCCTCGCGCCGCGCGCGGTCCTCGTGCACCGGACCACGGAGTACGAGGAACTGCTCGCCCGGCACGGCACGCACGGGCAGGCCGCGTTCTTCCTCGCCGCGCGCGGCCGCTCGGTCGAGGAGGTGCGCGAGCGGCACGAACGCGCCCACCGGGCGCTCGCCGAGGTGGCGGGCGCGGTGCCGCCGGCGTGGCGGCAGACCCGGGTGGAACGCGCCGACCTCGACCGGTTCCTGTTCGGCCCCGAGGACGTCGTCGTCGTGGTCGGCCAGGACGGTCTGGTCGCCAACGCGGCGAAGTACCTGACGGGCCAGCCCGTCGTCGGCATCGACCCGGACCCGGGACGCAATCCGGGCGTCCTGGTGCGGCACCGCGCGGCCCGGGCCCGGCGGCTGCTCCCGTACGCGGCGGGGGAAGGGGCGGTGGTCGACGAGCTGACGATGGTCGAGGCCGTCACCGACGACGCGCAGCGCCTCCTCGCGCTCAACGAGATCTACGTCGGCCCGCCGGGCCACCAGACGGCCCGCTACACCCTCGGGCTCGACGGCACGGACGCGCCGGCCGAGGCCCAGGCGTCGTCGGGCGTCCTGGTCGGCACCGGCACGGGGGCCACCGGCTGGCTGCGTTCCCTGTGGGAGCAGCGTTCCAGCACCCTCGCGCTGCCCGCTCCGTCGGACCCCCGGCTCGCCTGGTTCGTCCGCGAGGCCTGGCCGTCGCCGGCGACCGGCACCACCCGCGTCGAAGGCCTCCTCGGTCCCGGACGGGGCCTGAGCCTCACCGCCGAGTCGGACCGCCTGGTCGTCTTCGGCGACGGCGTCGAGTCGGACGCGCTCGAACTGACGTGGGGCCAGACGGTCCGCCTGTCCGTCGCCGCCCCGCGTCTGCGCCTCGTGCACTGAGCCGTGGCGGCGGGGGCCGTGACCGTCTCCCGCGCCCGCCTCCTTCCCGTACTCGTCCCCGCCCCGCCCCGCCCCTTCCCGGGCTCGCCCCCTTCCGGGCCCGTCCCCCCTCCCGGGCCCGTCCCCTTCCGGCCCGGCCCCTTCCCGACTCGTCCCCTCCCCGTGCCCGCCTCCTCCGGTACGGCCGGAATCGATCGGTCGGCGGCGGGGGGCCGTTCCGGGAGCGTTATGCTCGGCCCGCTCCGGCCGGACGTCCGGCCCTCGCGCTCCGCTTCCCGGTCCGTCCACGGCCCCGTTCACGGCGGCCCGGCCGTACCGGCGCCCTCCGTCCCCTCCCGGCTGTCGAAGGACACCCCATGGCCCCCGCCTCCTCCGGCCCGCTGTCCGTCTCCCCCGCCACGCCGCAGGAGTGGGCGCTCGTGCGTTCCTGGGCGGCCGAGGAGGGGTGGAACCCCGGGCTCTCCGACGCCACGGCGTTCTTCGCGCAGGACCCGGGAGGGTTCTTCCTCGGCCGTCTCGACGGGGAACCGGTCTCCGCCGTCTCGGTCGTCACCTACGACGACGCCTACGCCTTCCTCGGCTTCTACCTCGTGCGCCCCGCGCTCCGCGGGCTCGGACACGGCCTGGCCACCTGGCGGGCCGCCCTCGCCCACGCGGGCGACCGGACCGTGGGGCTCGACGGGGTGCCCGCGCAGCAGGACAACTACCGGCGCTCCGGCTTCACGACGGCGTACCGGACGGCGCGGTACGTGGGCGAGGTCCCGGTCCCGGACGTCCCGCCGGCCGGTGTGGTGGCCGCCTCGCGGGTCGATCCGGCCGCCCTCGCGGCGTACGACGCGGCCTGTCACCACGCCGACCGGCCGCGCTTCCTCTCCTCCTGGCTGACCACGCCCGGACACCGCGCGCTGGTCCGGATCGTCGACGGACGTCCGGCCGGGTACGGGGTGGTCCGTCCCGCGCAGGACGAGGCGCGGATCGGGCCGCTGTTCGCGGACACCCCGGCGGACGCGGCGGCCCTGCTCGACGGACTCGCCGCCGAGGCGCGGGGCTTCGGCTCGGCCCGGATCGCGGTCGACATGCCGGAGACGAATCCGGCGGCGGCGCGCCTGGCCCTGGAGCGCGGTCTGGAGCCGACGTTCGAGACGGCCCGGATGTACACGGGTCCGGTCCGGCCGGTGGCCCGCGAGCGGATCTTCGGCGTCACCACGCTCGAACTGGGCTGACGGGGGCGCGGGCGGCGGGGGGCGGGGGGGGGGGGCCCGGGGCGGGGCCCCCCCCCCCCCCCCCCCCCCCCCCCCCCCCCCCCCCCCCCCCCCCCCCCCCCCCCCCCCCCGGGGCCCCCGGGTTGGC
>NZ_JBVHEG010000004.1:401692-464378 GCF_055562975.1 Streptomyces sp. NPDC014907
GGGGGGGGGGGGGGGGGGGGTTGTTGGCCCCCCCCCCCCCGTGGGGGGGGGGGGGGGGGGGGGGGGGGGGGGGGGGGGGGGGGGGGGGGGGCGCGCCCCCCCCCCCCCCCCCCCCCCCCGCGCCCCTCCCTGCCCCTTCCCCGCCCCCACCCTTCGCCGCCCCCGAGGGGCGACAAGGGTTTTCCCCGTATCGGGTTCACCCCCCCGTTCCCTACTGTCCTCCGCACCGGCAGATACCATCCTCCGAACCGCACCATGACAGGTGCATGCGAAGGGTGGTGCCCGCCGGTGACGGCCTTGACCCGGGCCGTCGCGCCGGTGGCGGCGCACGGGCCCCCCAAGCCCAGGGACCCGCGGACCGTGACCCCACTTCGCGCCGTGTGTCCCGCGCCGCCGCCACTGCTCCGCAGTCACGTCGTACTCGAAAGGGCCACACCTTGAACCGTTCCAGGCGGAGAGTCATATCCGTGGTCGCGAGCGCCGCGATCCTCGGTGCCGCTGCCACCACCTCCGGGGCGTTCGCCGCCGCCCCGGGCGCTGCCACCCCGAAGCCCGCTCCGGCGTCGCAGACGATGCGGGCGCTCCCCGGCGCCCCCGTCGAGAAGGTCATCGTCACCTACAAGAACCGGTCCGCCGAGGCCGGTTCCAACGCCGCCGCGAAGAGCGACACGGCCGAGAAGGCCGCGAGGACGGGCGAGAAGCTCTCCTTCGAGCGCCGCCTCGCCACCGGCGGCGCCCTGGTCGACCTGGGTGACGGCGCCACCCCGCAGGACGTGACGAAGGTCATGGACGCCTTCCGCGCCGACCCGTCCGTCGCCTCCGTCGAGCCCGACATCCGCGCGTACGCGATGGCGGTCACGCCGAACGACACCGACTACGCCAGGCAGTGGGACCTCGTCGAGCCCACCGGCGGCATGAACGTTCCCGCGGCCTGGGACAGGGCGACCGGCTCCGGCGTCACCGTGGCCGTCATCGACACCGGCTACGCCGCCCACTCGGACCTGGCGGCCAACGTCGTCGCCGGCTACGACTTCATCTCGGCCTCCGCCGACGCCCGCGACGGCAACGGCCGCGACGCGGACCCGAAGGACGAGGGCGACTGGAACGCCACGGCGGGCGAGTGCGGCACCGGCTCCACCGTCTCCAGCTCCTCCTGGCACGGCACCCACGTGGCCGGCACCATCGGCGCCGTCACGAACAACGCCAAGGGCATCGCGGGCATCGCGTACAACGCGCGGATCCAGCCCGTGCGCGTGCTCGGCAAGTGCGGCGGCTCGTCCTCCGACATCGCCGACGCCATCACCTGGGCCTCCGGCGGCAGCGTGCCGGGCGTCCCGGCCAACGCGAACCCGGCGAAGGTCATCAACCTGAGCCTGGGCGGCGCGAGCTCCACCTGCCCGAGCGTGTACCAGACCGCGATCAACGGCGCCGTCTCGCGCGGCACCACCGTCGTCGTCGCGGCGGGCAACAGCAACGCCAACGCCTCCGGTTTCACCCCCGCGAACTGCGCGAACGTCATCACCGTGGCGTCGACCAACCGTGCCGGCAGCCGGTCGTACTACTCCAACTTCGGCACCCTCGTGGACGTGGCCGCGCCCGGCGGCGAGACCCGCAACGCCACCGACACCCCCGGGACCGTCACCACCCCCGAGAACGCCATCTACTCCACGCTGAACTCGGGCACGACCACCCAGTCGACCGAGACCTACAAGCCCTACCAGGGCACCTCGATGGCCGCTCCGCACATCGCGGGCCTCGCCGCGCTCCTGAAGTCGGCCAACGGCACCCTCACCCCGGCCGCGATCGAGTCCACGATCAAGGCCAACGCCCGTCCGCTGCCCGGCACCTGCACCGGCGGCTGCGGCACCGGCATCGCCGACGCCGCGAAGACCGTCGCCGCCGTCACCGCCCCGGCGACCGGCACCGTCTTCACCGCCGACACCGACGTGGCGATCCCGGACAACACCACCGTGTCGTCCCCGCTCGCCGTCACCGGCCGCACCGGCAACGCCCCCGCCACACTCAAGGTCGGCGTGGACATCAAGCACACGTGGCGCGGGGACCTGGTCGTCGACCTGGTCGCCCCCGACGGCACGGTGCGCAACCTGAAGGCGTCCTCCTCCTCGGACAGCGCCGACAACGTCCTGACCACGTACACGGTCGACGCGTCGAACGAGGTCGCCAACGGCACCTGGAAGCTCCAGGTCCGCGATGTGGCCAGTGGTGACACCGGCTACATCGACTCGTGGAGCCTCACCTTCTGACGCACCGCCGCACCACCACCGAACCACCCCCCACATCAGCATCCTTGCTGGTCAGCGACGCGCTCGTGGTCTACACCACGGGCGCGTCCTGGCGTTGCGGGGGCGGACGCGGCCGAAAGGCGCTGTCCGTATGCCGGACAAGGGGCCTGGACTCCGCCGGTGGGCTCCGTATTCTCTGCGCACGGGGCCCACGGGTCGGGCCCCGTGCGGCCGGAGGGGGTGGACAGTGACGACGGCTCCGCACGCCTCCCTGCGCCCCGCGGGCGCGGGGGCGTCCCCGGCGCCGGTGGGCCGCGAGGAACTCCTCGTCCGGCTGGAACGCGCCCTGCACACCCGGGGCCGCGCCCTGCTCACCGGGCCCGCCGGCGTCGGCAAGACCGAGGTGGCGCTCGCCGCGGCGGCACGGGCCGAGACGCGCGGCGAGACCGTGCTGTGGCTCGCGTGCCTGCCGTCCGACCGCGAGATACCCGGGGCGTCGGCCGCCGCGCTCGTCGCCTCCGTGGCGGCCACGGCGTCCTGGCCCGGAAGCGGCGCCGTCCGGCCCGGGACGTCCGGCGCCGGCGCGCCCGACGCCGTGCCGCCCGCCCCGGCGCCCGGAGACCCCGGGCCGCTCCCTCCCGGAGCCGGCGCGCCCCCGCCCCACGGCTCCGGAGCCGGTACGGGGGCCGCTCCCGGCCCCGGGACGCGCACCGGCCCGGCACGCACCGGCGGACCGTCCTCCGACGGCGCGCCCGCCCCCGGCGTCCCCGCTTCCGGCGTCCCCGCTTCCGGGATCTTCGCCTCCGGGGTCTTCGACGAACTGCCCGGTCCGCAGCGGACCGCCGTCGCCATGCTCTGCCGCGAGGCGCCGGTCGACCCGGGCGGCTGGGACCCGATCGCGCTGCGCCTCGGCATCGCCCGCGTCCTGCGCGCCCTGGCCTGCCGGGGACCCGTCCTGCTCGTGGTCGACGGGGTGCAGCACGTCGACGCGGACAGCGCGGACCTGCTGCGGTTCGCCCTCCACCTGGCGCCGCCCGGACTGCGGGTGGTCGCCGTGGAGACCCCCGAGCCGTACGGGGAGGGCCACGACCCGTACCGCGAGCCGCACCGCCCCGAGGACCCGGCCGCCGGCCGCCTCTGGGTGCCGTCGGAGGCGGACGTCCTCCGCGTCCCGCCGCTGCACGCCGACGAGATCGCCGAACTCCTCATCCACCACCGGCTGCCCTCCCGGATGGCCGGCCGCATCCACCGCGAGAGCGGCGGCAACCCGCGGCTCGCGCTCGCGGTGGGACGGTCCCTCGCCGACGCGCGGACCCCGGTGCACCACGCCGAGGCCCTGACGCTCTCCGGGCGCGCCCGCGACCTCGCCCGCCAGCTCCTGGGCGCGGCGCCCCCGGCCGTACGGGAGACCCTGCTGCTCGCCGCCCTCGCGCTGCGCCCGTCCGCGACGCTGGTGCGCCGGGCGGGGCGGCCCGACGCGGAGGCGGACCTCGCGGCGGCCGAGCGGGCCGATCTGGTGTCGCTGGCCGAGGACGGTTCGGTGACCTTCACCGCCGGGCTGCTGCCCTCCACCCTGGTGCACGACGCCTGCTGGGCCGAGCGGAGCGCCGGGCACCGGGCCCTCGCGGAGGTCGTGGACGACCCCGTGGAGGCGGTGCGCCACCGGGCGCTCGCCACCGACAGCCCGGACGAGGAGCTGGCCGCCGAGGTCGCGGCCGCCGCCGAACGGGCCCGGCGGCGCGGGAACAGCGCGCTCGCCGCCGAACTGGCGCTGCTGGCGGCCGAGTCGACGCCGGGGCGGCACGGTACGCGGCGGATCGCCCGGCTCGTCGACGCCGCCGAGGAGGCCGCCCGCGCGGCCCGCGCCGATCTCGCGCTGCGGGCCGCCGCCGATCTGCTCGCCCGGGACGCGGAACCCGCCGACCGGGTGCGGGCGCGCCTCGCCGTGCTCGACACGGCGGGCCAGGGGCTGACCGGGCTGGACGAGATGTACGTCCACGCCATGGAGGACTCCGAGGGCGACACCGCGCTGCGGGCCGCCGTCCAGCTCCGGCTGGCCGTCAAGTACGTGCTGGCGGACGGCGATCCCCGGCGTTCGCGGACGGCGGCGGTCGAATCGGCCGCGCTCGCCCTCTCCACGGGCGACCCGCGGACGGCCGCGCAGGCGCTGACCGTGCGGGCGCGGATGGAGCGGGCGCTCGGTTCGCCCGACGCGGAGGCCGTGCTGGCCCGGGCCCGCGACCTGGAGCTGGCCGAACGCCCGCTGGGCATCCGCAACGCCGCGCAGATCCTGACGATCCGCCACGCGCTCTTCGACGACCGGCTCGTGGAGGCCCGTGACCAGGTGGGCGCGCTCCTGCCGCTGGTGCGGCGGCGCGGTTCCGTCGAGGACGCCATCGAACTCTTCCGCACGCTGGCCGAGATCGAGTCCCGGCTCGGCCCGTGCGCGGCGGCCCTCGACCACGCCGGGCGGTCCCTCGCCCTCACCCTGGAGGCGGGCCTCTCCCCCGGTCCCGCCTGGTACGCGCTCGCCCTCGCGGAGACGGCGGGCGGCAGCTTCGCGCGGGCCGCGAGCTACGCGCGCCGCAGCGTGCAGGCGTCGGAGGAGGAGGGCGACCGCGTCTTCCTCTCCCGCAGCCGGTACGCGCTCGGCCGGGTCCAGCTGCTCAACGGGGACGTCGCCGCCGCCCTGGAGACCCTGCGCCGGGTCCAGGCCGACGAGCACGCCCAGTCGACCGTGGACCCGTCCATGCTCCGCTGGCACGAGGAGCTGGCCGAGGCGCTGCTCGCGCGCGACGCGGGCGAGGAGGCGCTGGCGCTCCTCGCGGAAGTGCGGCCGGTGGCGGAGCGCCTGGGACGGTCGACCGTCCTGCTCGGCTGCGACCGGGTGTACGCCCTGTGCCTGGCGGCCGAGGGGCGTACGGGCGAGGCGGCGGAGCTGCTGACCGGCACGGCCGAGCGGTTCGGGCGGGCCGGGCTGCCCCTCGAACGGGGCCGGGCGCTGATCGCGCTGGCCCGGGTGGAGCGCCGCAGGCGCCGCAGGTCGGCGGCGCAGGGCGCCCTCCACGAGGCGGCGTCGGTGTTCGAGCGGGCCGGGGCGGTGCCGTGGCTCGCCCTGGCGGGCGAGAACCCGGCCGTTCCGGCGGGGGAGGGCCCGGCGGGGGGCGGCGCGGGCGAGGAGACGGCGTCCGCGCTCTCCTCCCTCACGGAGGCGGAGCTGCGCCTGGCCCGGCTCGTGGGCCGGGGCGCCAGCAACCAGGAGGCGGCGGCGAAGCTGTACCTGAGCGTGAAGACGGTGGAGGCGCGCCTCACCCGCATCTACCAGAAGCTCGACGTCCGTTCCCGCGCGCAGCTGGCGACCGCGCTCCGGCCGTGAGCCGGCGGGGCGCGACCGGCTACCGGCCGGTGAGGGCCACGGCGAAGACGCTCCGGACGGCGGTCCCGTCGGGCCTCCGCCATTCGGCCGTCACCCGGCCCGGGCCGCCGGCCGCCGGGCCGTCGCCGTCGGGCCGCAGGACGCGCCGCACCCGCAGGACGGGCGGAGCGCCGGCGCCGGGCACCCGCACCACCACGTCGGTGTGGTCGGGGCCTTCGGCGACCCGTACGGGTTCCGCGTCGGCGCCCGTGCCGGCCGGGGCGAGCGGCGAGACGGTGACGGTGGGGTCGGGCGTGTCGCTCACGGACTGTTCCTGCGGTTCGGCGCGGCCCTCGAACAGCGCGTACAGCCGTGCGACGAGGACCGGGTCGTGGACGCCGTCGTAGATCCAGCGCTTCCCCAGGACGCCGTGTTCGGAGGTGCCGACGAGGGCGTGCTCGGCGCCCGCCAGCGGGGCCGGACGGTAGGTCAGGGGGACCTGGTACGCCGCCGCGTCCGCTCCGGCGCCGTCGGTCACGACCATGAACTCGATGCCCACCTCGCCGGCGGGGTCGTCCAGGCGGAACCCGCCCGCCTTGGCCGGCCGGGGACCGGCCGGCCCGCCGGCGTACCAGGGACGGGCGGGAAGCCAGGTGGTGAGCAGCTCCAGTTTGGTGGGGTGCATCGTGGTGCGGTGGATCACGGCCATCGCGTGTTCCTTCCTTCCGGTCCGGGACCCGGGCAACGTAACAGACCGGCCGGGGCCCGGAACCGGGCACGGGCCGACGGGGCGGGCGGGCCGTGGGTCCGCGACGGAGCGCCCTCGCTTCTCACCCACCGTCACCTTTGCCTGATAATGTCAGGAATGCCGCATTCTTCGTGCGGCCCTCGACCGCGCCGTCCCAGAACGGGAGCAGCAATGTCCGGTGGACCCGAGCCCCTCAACGCCGAAGCCCGCGAGGCCCTGGAACGGGAACTCTCCGAGCTGCGCGCCGAACGCGAATCGGTCGCCGTCACCCTGCGGGACGGCGACGGTGACGAGGTCGGGGACAGGGCCGACCAGGCCGACGAACTGATGCGCGCCGACCAGGTCGACCGGATCGACGGGCGCATCAGGGAGATCGAGGAACGCCTGGAGGAGGGGTCCGACGCCCCGCCGCCGGCGGCGGGAACGATCGGCGTCGGCAGCGGCGCGACCGTACGGTTCGACGACGGCACCGAGAGGGTCGTGCGGATCGCGGAGATCCCCGACGCGCTCGACCCGTCGCTGGTGACCGCCGACAGCCCCCTCGGCAGGGCGCTGCTCGGCCGCGGCCCCGGCGACACCGTCACCTACGAGACGCCCGGGGGGCCGGCGACCGCGGTCGTCGTCTCGGTCGGCTGACGGCGCCGTGCGGGAGGCGGACGAAGAGGCGGACGGGTCCGGGTCCGGGTCCGGGAGCCGTGCCGCCCAGGAGCAGTTCAGGGAGGCCGACCGCAAGGGCGGCCCCGGCCACACCGTCCTGGTGGCGCTGGCCCTCGCCGTGCCGGTCACCAAGCTCGCGTACACGGTCGGCGGCGGGGACGCGGTCCGCGACGTGCTCGTGGGCATGGAACCGGCGAACTGGCCGGACATCCTCGTCGGCATGCTGATCACCGATCCCCTGCTCGGTTCGGTGCTCGCCGTCGTCGTCTCCCGCGTGGTCTTCGCCCTGTTCGCCGCGCGCGGCGCGGTGCCGCTGGGCGGCGGACGGGCCGGGGCCCTCCGGCGGACGGCGCTCACGGCCGTCAACCCCGTCGCGGTGGGCGTCATCGACGCCTGCTTCTTCGGGCCGTGGTGGGGGCTCGGCACCGGGCTCGCCGCCTTCGCGCTGCGGCAGGGCGTGGTCGTGGAGTACCGCACGGGCCGCCGCCGGCCGCACCACCGGCACGACCGGGAACCGGGCCCCCGCCGCGACACCGGCTACCGGCCGCCCGCCTGGCTCGTCCGGGCCGCCGGCTTCGAGCAGTGGGCGGCCCTGGTCCTGACCGTGGTCGTGCTGCCCGTCCTGTTCTTCGTCTCGGCCCTGAACGGGCAGTCGTGGACGTCGATCGTGGAGTGCCGGATCACCCGCGGCACCGAGACCGGGAACGGCCGTCTGATCGAGCTGGGCCGCAAGGGGAACGGCGTCGTGGGCTGGAACCTGGACACCGGAGAGGTCTCCAACGGCGTCGGGTGCACGAGCGACGAGAGCCGCTTCGTGCGCGAACCGTGGTGGCGCTCCTGACCGGGAGCCCGGACCCGGCCCTCCCCGGCCCCCGGCCCTCCCCCCGCCCGTTTCCCGCCCGGCGCTCGCTCCGGTACCCAGTTCAGTGCTCGGTCCGGTGCTCAGTCCGTGACGATGCCGGTGACCAGGTTGATGGCGGTGGCGAGGACGCCGGTGCCGAAGACGTACGACAGCAGGCAGTGGCGCAGGACGACCGCGCGGAGCCCGGCGGTGGACACGCTCGTGTCGGAGACCTGGTAGGTCATCCCGAGGTTGAAGCTGAAGTAGAGGAAGTCGCTGTACCGGGGCGGCTCCGGGGTGTTGAAGTCGATCCCCCCGCCCGGCTCCAGGACGTAGTAGTGGTACGCGTAGCGGGTGGCGTACATCAGGTGGAGCGCAGCCCAGGCCGTGAAGACGCCGCCGAGGGCGAGCGCGGCCGCCGCGTGGCTCAGGTCGGTGTGGTCGACCAGGAGGAGCACGACGATGGCGACGAGACCGCACAGGGAGGACCCGACGACGGCGAGTTCCTCCACGGCGGGGCGGAACTCCTCGCGCCGGACGTTGCGGTGGGTGGCGGCGGCGTCCATGGGCCACAGGACCGCCCAGCCGGTGGCGGCGAAGAGGGCCTCCGTCGCCGTGATGCCGGCGAGGACGCCGAGCGGCGTGTGCGTCAGCGCGCCCACGAGCCCGCAGACCCCCGCGCCGGCGAGGATCGATCCGGCGAGCCGCGGGACGGCACCGGGCAGCCGGTGAGGCACGGTTCAGGACTCCAGGGCGGCGGAAGGGGACGGGACGGCACGCCGTCCCGGAGGGCGGTGCCAGCGTAGGCGGGTACGGCCCCGTACCCGGTCCGACACGGCGGTCCCGGTGCCGGACCGCGCGGCCGGGGCCGGCGGGCGGGGCCGTCGCGCGCGCCGGTCCGCCGGGGGCTACCGTCGGGGGTCGGGCCGCGCGGCACCGCGGACCCGCGGATTCGCCGGCCGGAACCACAGGAGGGAGCGAACCATGGGACGAGTGACCGCGCGGCGGCGCGTCCTGCGCGTGCGGGAGGGAGGCGCCTCCTACCGCCCGGACACACTGGCCGCGGAGGAGCCGATGGAGATCCGGGTCGGCGGACGGCCGCTGACGGTGACGATGCGCACCCCGGGCGACGACTTCGACCTCGCGGCCGGGTTCCTCGTGAGCGAGGGGGTGGTCCGCTCCGCCGGGGAGGTGGCCGGAATCCGGTACTGCGCGGGCGCCACGTCCGACGGCGGCAACACGTACAACGTGGTGGACGTCGTCCTCGCTCCCGGCGTGGCCGCGCCGGACGCCTCCCTGGAACGCAACTTCTACACGACGTCCTCGTGCGGGCTGTGCGGCAAGGCCAGTCTGGACGCCGTGCGCACCACGGCCGCCTGGTCCGTCGCGGAGGACCCGCTGCGCGTCGGCACGGAGGTGCTGACGGCCCTCCCCGACCGGCTGCGGGCGGCCCAGAAGGTGTTCGACAGCACGGGCGGGCTGCACGCGGCCGGGCTCTTCTCGGCGGAGGGCGAACTGCTGTGCCTGCGGGAGGACGTCGGACGGCACAACGCCGTGGACAAGGTCGTCGGCCACGCCCTGCGGTCGGGTCTGCTGCCGCTGCGCGGGACGGTCCTGATGGTGAGCGGCCGGGCCTCCTTCGAGCTGGTGCAGAAGGCGGTGATGGCGGGCGCCCCGCTGCTCGCGGCCGTCTCCGCGCCCTCCTCGCTCGCGGTGGACCTCGCCGCGGAGAGCGGGCTGACCCTGGTCGGCTTCCTGCGCGGCACGTCCATGAACGTGTACTGCGGCGACGAGCGCCTGGAGACCGCACCCGCCGGGTGAGGGGCCCGCCGGCGCGCGGCGGGCCTCCCGGCGCCGCTCCTACGCCACGGCGGCGTCCTCGTCGGCCCGGTGCGCGCCCGCACCGGAGCCGCCGCCGCGCACCGTGCAGTGGATCGAGTCGTCCGCCACGTCGGCGACGATCGTGTCGCCGGGCTCGGCGTCACCGCCGAGCAGCAGGGAGGCGACCCGGTTGTCCAGCTCCGTCTGGATGGTGCGGCGCAGCGGCCGGGCGCCGAACGCCGGCTGGTAGCCGTGCGCGACGAGGAGCTTCTTCGCCGCGTCGGTGACCTCCAGGGTCATGCCCTGCGCGTGGACGCGCTGCTTGCTGCGGTCCAGGAGGTGGCCGACGATCTCCGACAGGTCCTCCTCGGTGAGGCTGTGGAAGACGATGATGTCGTCGATGCGGTTGAGGAACTCCGGCAGGAAGCGTCCCCGCAGGTCCTCCATCAGCCGGTCCTTCAGCTCGGCCGCGTCGCCCTGGTGGTCCAGGATGCGGTGGGCGCCGATGTTGGACGTCATGATGACGACGCAGTGGCGGAAGTCGACCGTGCGTCCCTGGCCGTCCGTCAGGCGCCCGTCGTCCAGGATCTGGAGCAGCGTGTTGAAGACGTCGGGATGCCCCTTCTCGATCTCGTCGAACAGGACCACGCTGTAGGGCTGGCGGCGGACCTTCTCGGTGAGCTGCCCGGCCTCCTCGTAGCCGACGTACCCGGGGGGCGCCCCGACGAGCCGGGCCACCGTGTGCTTCTCCTGGAACTCGCTCATGTCGAACCGGATCATCCGGTCCTCGTCGCCGAACAGCAGCTCGGCGAGCGTCTTGGCGAGTTCGGTCTTCCCGACGCCGGTGGGCCCGAGGAAGAGGAAGGAGCCCACCGGGCGGTTCGGGTCGCCCATGCCCGCCCGGTTGCGGCGCACGGCCTCGGAGACCGCCGTGACGGCCTCGTCCTGGCCGACGATCCTGGCGTGCATCTCGTGCTCCAGCCGGAGCAGCTTCTCCTTCTCGCTGGCGGTGAGCTGGGAGACGGGGATGCCGGTGCGGCGGGACACGATGTCCGCGATGTCGCCGGCCGTGACGGAGACGACGCCCTCGCGCCGCTCCTCGATGCCCGCGAGTTCGCCCTCGATCTCGGCGATCTGCCGCTTGAGGTCGGAGGCCTTCTCGAACTCCTCGCCCGCGACGGCCTGGTCCTTCTCCCGGCGCAGTTTCGCCAGCCGGTCCTCCCGGCTGACCACCTCGGTGGAGCGGCCGCCGCTGCGCAGCCGCACCCGGGCGCCGGCCTGGTCCATCAGGTCGATGGCCTTGTCCGGGAGGAACCGGTCGCTGATGTAGCGGTCGGAGAGTTCCGCCGCCGCCGCGAGGGCGCCGTCGGCGAAGCGGACCCGGTGGTGCGCCTCGTAGGCGTCGCGCAGCCCTTCGAGGATCTGCACGGTCTCCTCGACCGTCGGCTCCGGGATCAGGACGGGCTGGAAGCGGCGTTCGAGGGCGGCGTCCTTCTCGATGTGCTTGCGGTACTCGTCGATGGTGGTCGCGCCGACCACGTGCAGCTCGCCGCGGGCGAGGGCCGGCTTGAGCATGTTGCCCGCGTCCATCGAGCCCTCGCCGGTGGCGCCGGCGCCGACGACGGTGTGCAGTTCGTCGATGAAGAGGACGATGTCGCCCTCGGCCTCCTGGACGTCCTCGATGACCTTCTTCAGGCGTTCCTCGAACTGTCCCCGGTACTGCGCCCCCGCCACCATGCCGGAGAGGTCGAGGGAGACGACCCGCTTGTCCTTGAGGGTGTCGGGCACCTCGCCCGCCACGATGCGCTGGGCGAGGCCCTCGACGATGGCGGTCTTGCCGACGCCGGGTTCACCGATGAGGACGGGGTTGTTCTTGGAGCGCCGGGAGAGGATCTCGACGGTCTGCTCGATCTCCTCCGCGCGGCCGACCACCGGGTCGAGCCTGCCGGCCCTCGCCTCCTCGGTCAGGTCCCGGCCGAACTCGTCGAGGGCCGTGGCCGGCTGCTTCGGGGCGGCGGGGGCGCTCTCCCCGCCGAAGGCCGCCCGGTCCGCCGGGCCGCGCAGCTTCGACACGTCCAGGTCCTCGGCGCGCAGGAAGCGGGAGGCGCCGGAGTCGGGGTCGCCGAGGAGGGCGCCGAGGATGTGCTCGGGACCGATGTACGACACCCCGGCGGCCTGCGAGCGGGCGTGGGCCAGGGCGAGGGTGCGCTTGGCCGCGGGGGTGAGCCCGGGTTCCGAGGAGGGCTCGGCGGACTCCCCCGGCAGGACGGCGGCGATCCGGTCCGCGAGGGCGTCGGGGTCCACCCCGCCCTGGGCGAGCAGCCTGCGGGAGGGGTCGACGCGGGTGGCGGCCCACAGGAGGTATTCGGTGTCGAGGTCGGAGGTGCCGTCCTCGACCGCCCTGCGGGTGGCCAGGCCGAGGAGTTCGTGCGAGGACTCCGTCAGGAGCCGTCCGATGGGCACGCGTTGCACGGCCGGCGGCGAAGAGGCGGGGGACATACCGAAGAAACGGTTCAGCATCTCACTGAACGGATCGGAGGAACCGAAGGGTGAACCGAACGCCATCGACATGTCAGCTCCAGAGAAGCGCGGGGGGTCCCTCCCACTGAAACGCCATGTCCAGAGCTCCGCAAACGGAACGGACGCGGGCGGCGGGGCCCGGACGGGGCCCGCCGGACCCGGGACGACGGAGGCCCCGGAGGCGGAGGCCCGGAGGCGGTGGACCGGGCGCCGGCGGGGCCCGCGCACCCGGCGTCCCGACACGCCCGCCCCGCCCGTATCGTCCGTGTTCCCGCGTCACGGGGGCGCGTCCGCCGACGATGGTCCCATGAGTTCCGCGATCCCCCCGCACCCCCACGGCCCGCAGGTGCGTGCCGGCACGCTGGTCCGGCGCCCCAGACTGTGGCTCGTACCGACCGTTCTGAGCTCCCTCGTCGCCCTGCTGCTGTCGCTCCTCTACATGGGGGGCATCCTCAACCCGTCCGACAACCTGCACCGGCTTCCCATCGCCCTGGTCGACGAGGACCAGGGGCCTCCGCCCCCCGGACAGCGGAAGAGCCTGGGCGGGCAGATCACCGACGCGGTCGTCGCGGCCGGCTCCTCGAAGGACGACGTCGACTGGCGCCGGATGGACCTGGCGGCGGCCCGGGAGGCGATGGCCTCCGGCACGGTGTACGGCGCGCTGGTCGTCCCGAAGGACTTCACCGCGTCCGTGACGGCACTGACCACCGCCCGTGCGACGGCCCGTCCGGCGCTGCACGTGCTCACCAACCCCGGCGTCGGAAGCCTGGGTTCGTCCATGGCGTCCCAGATCTCCCAGAGCGCCGCCCACCAGGCGTCCCGCGACATCGGCGAGCGGCTCTCGGCCTCCGCGACCGCTCCCACCGCGCGACTGCTGCTGGCCGACCCCGTGGAGGTCACCACCAGCGTCGGCCATCCCATCGGCCGGCACAGCGGGCTCGGGCTCACCGCCTTCTACTACACGCTGCTGCTCGTCCTGGCCGGCTTCATCGGCGGCAACATGCTCACCAGCGGCGTCGACACCGCCCTCGGCTACGCGGACAGCGAGATCGGCCCCTGGCACACCCGCCACACGACGGTTCCCATCAGCCGCACCCAGACGCTGCTCCTGAAGATGCTGATGACGGCCGGCATCTCGGTCCTCACCACCACGCTCATCATGGTGGCCACGGTCTCGGTCCTCGGCATGGACGCCGCCCACCTGCCGACGCTGTGGCTGTTCTCGTACTGCGCGACGGTCGCCGTCGGCCTGGGGGTCCAGGCCATCAACGCCGCCTTCGGCGGCATCGGCCAGCTCGTCTCCATGTTCGTCTTCATCGCCCTCGCCCTCCCCTCCTCCGGGGCGACCGTTCCCCTGGAGGCCACCCCCGGCTTCTACCGGTTCCTGGGCGTCTTCGAGCCCATGCGCCAGCTCAGCGTGGGGGTCAGGTCCATCCTGTACTTCGACGCCCGCGCCGACGCCGGCCTCGGACGCGCCTGGATCATGATCGCGGTCGGAACGGTCCTCGCCCTGGTCTTCGGCTTCGCCATGACCCACTACTACGACCGCAGGGGGCTCCGCCGGCTCACACCGCAGCCCGAGGAGTGAGCGGGGTGCGGGACCGGGGGCGTCACCGTCCCCGGTCCCGGGCGGCGCGGTCCGGGGACGACGACCGCGCCACGCCCTACTTCTTCCCCCCGGTGTAGTCGTCGTAGAAGCCCCGTCCCGTCTTGACGCCGAGGTGACCGGCGTCGACGTACTTCCGCAGCAGTTCGCGCGGGCCGGTGGGCAGTCCGGGACGCTCGGCGGCGTAGTGCTCCTCGATGTCCAGGACGACGTCGAGCCCGACCTGGTCCATCATGCGGAAGGGGCCGGCCGGGGTGCCCATGTTGATCTGCCACATCCGGTCGACGTCCTGCGGGGTGGAGACGCCCTCCGCGACCACGGCGAGGGCCTCGCGCTTGATGGCGGCCCAGACGCGGTTGAAGATGAAGCCCGTCGACTCCTTGCGCGCCTCGAACGGGAAGACCCCGTAGTGGGGCAGTTCCCGCTTCAGGAGGTCGATGATCCCCCGGTCGGTGTGGCCGTCCGACATGATGTCGATCGCGTTCTGCTTCGGCGGCATGTAGAAGTGCATGTTCAGCACCCGCTCGGGGTGCTCGACCCGGTCGATGAACTGACTCGTCGGGTACGAGGAGGAGTTGCTCGCCAGGATGGCGTCCGCGTCGGCGGCGCGGTCGAGCTGCCCGAAGATCTCCTTCTTCAGGTCGAGGCGCTCGGGAATCGCCTCGACCACGAGCCAGGCGCCCGCGAGCGCCTCCGTCAGGTCGTCGGTGAAGACGACCCGGCCGGGTGAACCGCCCTCGACGGAGGCGGCCACCTCGGCCACGTTCTCCTTCACGTACGCGACCGCCGCCTCCTCGGCGTCGGCCGAACGGTCGTAGATGCGCACCTCGCCGCCCCTGGTGGCGAACATCAGCGCGATCCGGCGTCCCAGTGTCCCCGCGCCGATCACGGCGACCGGGCGGTTCTGGATGTCGGTGGGAAGGGTGAACGGCATGCTCGTCCTGCTCTCCGGAGGTCGGAGGCCCGACGCTCGTCCGGCCGGGCCGCGCTCCCGCAGTCTCGGGCGCGGCCGCCACCACGGCGACCCGGGCGCCGTCCTCCGGGCGGCACGGCTGCGGCTTCCGGGTGATTCCCGGGGCCGCACGGGCCCGGCGGCCTCCGTCCCTCCCGACCCCCTACCCCTCCTCGTCCCAGGACGGCTCCGGCTCGTCGAAGTCGAAGGGCGGCTCGTCATCGAAGGGCGGCTCGTCGTCGTACGACGGCATCCCGTCGTGCGGCGGTTCGTCGCGCGGGGCGGGGGTCCCGGACGCCGGCGCGGGCCGCGCGGCCGGCACCGGCGCGCTCCCGTCCCGGGCCGCTGCCCCGGCCGGGGCGCCGGCGCCGGTTCCCGCCAGGGCCTCCAGGACGCCCTCGCCGTACTTGGCCAGCTTGGCCTCGCCGACCCCGCCGACGGTGCCCAGCTCCGCGACCGTGGCGGGGAGCCGGGTCGCGATCTCCCGCAGTGTCGCGTCGTGGAAGACGACGTACGCCGGTACGCCCTGCTCGCGGGCGGTCGCGGCCCGCCAGGCGCGGAGCGCCTCGAAGACCGGCACGGCCTCGGCGGGCAGGTCGGCCGGCACCCGGGCGCCCTTCCCGGAGCGGCCCCCGGACTCCTTCCGGGCGGGGGCGACCGCCTTCTCCTTGCGCATCTGGACGGTGAGGCGGCCGCCCAGCACCTCGCCGCTCCGCTCCGTGAGGACGAGCGTCCCGTAGTCGCCCTCGACCGCGAGGAGGCCCTGGGCGAGGAGCTGGCGGACGACCCCGCGCCATTCGGCGGTGCCCAGGTCGGCCCCGATGCCGAACACCGAGAGCGCGTCGTGGTCGAACTGGATGACCTTGGCCGTCCTCTTGCCCTGGAGGATGTCGATGATCTGGCCGGCGCCGAACTTCTGGCGCCGTTCCCTGGCCAGCCGCCACACCGTGGAGAGCAGCTTCTGCGCGGCGACCGTGCCGTCCCAGGACTCGGCCGGGGTCAGACAGGTGTCGCAGTTGCCGCACGGCTCGCCCTTCTGGCCGAAGTACGCGAGGAGCCGCACCCGGCGGCAGTCGACGGTCTCGCAGAGCGCCAGCATGGCGTCCAGGTGCATGGCGAGGCCCCGCCGGTGCTGCTCGTCGCCCTCGGAGCCGTCGATGAGCTTGCGCTGCTGGACCACGTCCTGGAGGCCGTAGGCCAGCCACGCCGTGGCCGGCTCGCCGTCGCGGCCCGCGCGGCCGGTCTCCTGGTAATAGCCCTCGACCGACTTCGGCAGGTCCAGGTGGGCCACGAAGCGCACGTCCGGCTTGTCGATGCCCATGCCGAACGCGATCGTCGCCACCACCACGACCCCGTCCTCGCGCAGGAAGCGGGACTGGTTCGCGGCGCGGGTGCGGGCGTCCATGCCCGCGTGGTACGGCACGGCGTCGACGCCCTGCTCCACGAGGAGCGCGGCGGTCTTCTCCACGGAGGACCGCGAGAGGCAGTAGACGACCCCGGCGTCCCCGTCGTGCTCGGTCTTGATCAGCTCCAGGAGCTGCTTGAACGGGTTGTTCTTCGGGACGATGCGGTACTGGATGTTCGGCCGGTCGAATCCGGCGACGAAGTGCCGGGCGTCCTCCAGGCCGAGGCGCGCGGCGATCTCGGCGTGGGTGGCCTCGGTGGCCGTCGCCGTCAGCGCGATCCGGGGCACCTTCGGCCACCGCTCGTGGAGCATGGACAGGGCCAGGTAGTCCGGCCGGAAGTCGTGGCCCCACTGGGAGACGCAGTGCGCCTCGTCGATCGCGAAGAGCGACACCCGGCCCCGGTCGAGGAGCCGCTGCGTGCCCTCGGTCCGCAGCCGCTCGGGGGCCAGGTAGAGGAGGTCCAGCTCGTCCGCGAGGAACGCCTGCTCGACGGCCTGCCGCTCGTACGGGTCCTGCGTGGAGTTCAGGAATCCGGCCCGCACGCCGAGGGCCCGCAGCGCGTCCACCTGGTCCTGCATGAGGGCGATGAGCGGCGAGATCACGATGCCCGTGCCGTCCCTGACCAGGGCCGGGATCTGGTAGCAGAGCGACTTGCCGCCGCCGGTCGGCATCAGCACGAGGGCGTCGCCGCCGCCGACGACCTGCTCGATGATCTCCTGCTGCTGCCCGCGGAAGGAGGTGTAGCCGAAGACACGGTGGAGCACCCGGGCGGGCTCGGAGATCTCGGTGGAAGCGTCGGAGAGGACCATTCGTGAAGCGTATCCGCCCGCTCGGACACTCCGGTCCCGCCCGGCGCGATCCGTGGACAACCTTCCCGGCCCCGCCCGCGATGCCCCGGGGGCCTTTCCGGGACGGGGCCCGCCGGCTCCCCCGGGGCCGCGGTCAGCGCGGGCCGGCCGCCTCGGGGGCCCCGTCGAGGAAGCCGCCCGACTGGTGCCGCCACAGCTTGGCGTAGGCACCCTCCGCCGCGAGCAGTTCCCGGTGCGTGCCCTGCTCGGCGATCCGTCCCCGGTCGAGGACCACGAGCCGGTCCATGGAGGCCACCGTGCTCAGGCGGTGGGCCACGACCAGCGCCGTCCGTCCCTCCATGAGGCGCCACAGCGCTTCCTGGACGAGGATCTCGCTCTCGGAGTCCAGGGCGCTGGTGGCCTCGTCGAGGAGGAGGATCGGCGCGTCGCGCAGGACCGCGCGGGCGAGGGCGACCCGCTGGCGCTGGCCCCCGGACAGTTTCACGCCCCGTTCGCCGACCATGGTGTCGAAGCCGTCGGGGAGGGCGTCGGCGAACTCCGTGACGTGCGCCGCCCCGGCCGCCCGGCGGATCTCGGCCTCGGTGGCGTCGGGCCGGGCGAAGGCGATGTTGTCCCGCAGGCTCCGGTGGAACATGGCGGGGTCCTGCGGCACGTAGGCGATCATGCCGCGCAGATCGGCCTGGCGCAGCCGGGCGATGTCCTGTCCGCCGATCAGGATGCGGCCGGCGTCGACGTCCGTCATCCGCAGCAGCAGCCGGGTGAGGGACGTCTTGCCGCCGCCGGACCGGCCGACGAACCCGACCTTCGCCCCGCCGGGCACTTCCAGGTCGAGCCCCTCGAAGAGCGGCTTCGCGCCCGCGTGGGCGAAGGTCACCTTCTCGAAGCGGACGCCGGCGTCCTTCGGCATGAGCGGTTCCGGGTCCTGGGGGTCGAGCACCGTCGGAGGTTCGAGGAGCAGTTCGGTGAACTGCCCGGCCTCCGTCATCGCGCTCTCCAGACGGCGGTAGATCTGGTTGAACTCGAACATGATCCGGGTGGCGTTGGCGTAGTACGTGAAGGCGACGACGATCGCCTCGACGCCGTGTTCGCCCCCGCCGAGGGCGACGGCGAGGACGAGCCCCAGCACGTTGGTGAGGACGGACATCGGCGCGACCAGCGTGTCGATGCGCAGGTTGCCGTAGTCCCAGGACCGCAGGGTGAGCCGCCGCGACTCCGCGACGCGGGAGCGGTGCTCGGCGGCCTCCCGTTCCTCGGCGGCGAACGACCGGACGGTGTCCATGTTCATGAGGCTGTCGGCCACGTGCCCCGACACGCGGGCGATGGCCTGCTCCCGCCGGGCGACGAGCACTTGGCGGCGGCGGATCAGCGGGACCGCGCACAGTCCCGTGACCGCGATCAGCGTCAGGAGGCCTGCCACGAGCAGCGGGTCGTACTGCCAGAGCACCACCGACGCGAACAGCAGCGGCACGAAGCTGCCCATGACCGAGAAGGTCAGCGTGTCGACGAACTCCTCGAAGCGGGAGGCGAACCCGAGGACCCGCTTGGTCAGCGATCCGGCGAAGTTGTCGTGGAAGAACGAGGCGTCCTTGGCGAACAGTTCGTCCATGCCGATGACGTACAGGTGCTCGATGCCCCGGGCGTCGAGGCGGTTCAGGCAGTGCACTCCGGCGCGCCAGAAAGCCTCGCCGAGCAGCAGTACGGCGGCGAAGCCGAGGACGTGGGGAAGGAGCGGGACGAGGCCTCCGGCGGCGGGGCCGTCTCCGGTGACCCGGCCGACGAGCTTGGCGACGATCAGCGGGGCGACGTAGAGGATGCCGATGTTCCCGAGGGCCGGGAGCAGCATCGCCGGCACGGCGAACCGCCGCAGCCGGACCAGTTCCCGTCCGTAGTGGCGGAGCGCGAGGAGCACGGCGCCCCCGGGGGGTGGTCCTTCGCGCGTCTCTGGTGATCCCATGCCCGGTCCCGTGGTGTCGTACCGAAGGTGAGGAACAGGGAGTGTGTCGCGCGGACGCGTTCGCGGTCCACGGATTTTCACCGGCCACCGGAAGGCCGGAACCCGCCGGTGGGGGCACGGAGCCGGTGCGGACCGGTGCGGCGTCGGCCAGGAGGCTTGACGGGCGGAATCCAGGGAATGCGCCTAACGTGACCGAAGTACCCCAGTCGATCAGAAAAGGGGCGTATCAGTCATGGGCGAGAGCCACATGGACAAGGCCAAGGGCAAGCTCAAGGAGGCCGCCGGCAAGGCGACCGGCAACGAGCGCATGAAGACCGAGGGCAAGACGGACCAGATGAAGGGCCAGGCCCGCGAGGCGGGCGAGAAGGCCCGGGGCAAGGCCGAGGGCGTCCGCGACTCCCTCAAGCGCGACGACGCCTGAGGCCCGCGCCCGTTTTCGTCAGGCCGCCGTACCGCGCTCTGGAGGACGGCCTGAACAGCGGAAGGACCGCCCGGCACCGGCCGGGCGGTCCTTCCGCGCCACCGGCCGGTCACCGGCGACGGCGTCGCGCACGGGGTGTCGCGGGCGCGGGCTCAGGGAGCGGTCCGCACGGGGAAGCTGAAGGTGTGCCCCTGCTGCTTGAGCCACGGCAGCACCTGCCGCAGGGCGGCGACGGTCTGGGCGCGGTCGCCGCCGCCGTCGTGGAAGAGGATGGTGGGCCCGTTGGACAGCTCGTTCTTGACCGTGTTGACGATCGCGGCGGTGCCGGGCTGCTCGAAGTCCTTGGTGTCCACGTTCCAGCCGAGCGGACGCATGCCCGCCTCGGCGGCGATCCGGCGGCTGTCCGGCGTGAACGCGCCGCCCGGCGCCCGGTAGTACTCGACCTTCGCTCCCCCGGCCGCGTCCTCGATCATCTTCTTGGCTTCCAGGACCTGCCGCTTCTGGTACGCGACGGGCTTCTTGTCCATCGCGGTGTCGTGGGAGATGGTGTGGTCGCAGAGGCGGTGCCCGTCCGCGACCACCTTCCGGACCAGTTCCGGGTAGCGCTTCGCCTCCGGCCCGACCATGCAGAACACGGCCTTGACGCCGTTCTCCCGGAGGATGTCCAGCATCCGGGGGGTCCATCGCGGGTCGGGCCCGTCGTCGATGGTGATGTTCACCGCCCGGCCGCCCGCCTCCGCCGCGTGGGCGATGCTCTCGGGCATCTTCTTCGGCGGCGCCTGGACGGACGGCCCGGTCTTCCCTCCCGGCGCCCCCGCCGCCGCTCCCGCCGCCGAGGTCTCCGCCTCCGCGTCGTGCGTCGCCACCGTGGCCCCCCACACCGCCAGGCTGAGCCCGACGGCGGAGGCGACCATGGCTATGTGCGTCCTGTACGTGCCCCGCTGCCCCATGGAATCCCCACTCCCCGTTGTTCTTCGTTCTTCTCCCAGGTGAGAGGACGTTACAAGCGCCCGGCGGGTTTCGTGTAACCGTTGGGACATACGTCGTCGACAACTCGGTACGCGGCACCGGAGGGGGCGCCGCGGAGGGCCGGGAAGACGCCTCGTGACACCGGAGCGGCGCCCCCCTCGGCCCGTGCCCGTGGGTCGGCCGGGCGCGGCCGGAAACGCGTCCCGTGGCCGGGAGAGGGCGGTCGCGGACCGGCGCGGCCGGCTCCCGGCGCGCCGCGATCCGTCGTGTACGCGCCAATGGCGCCGGCCTCCCTCCGGAGCCGTGCCGGGGCCGGGCCCGGCCGGCGGCGGGGCGGCACACCCCTCGCGGCGTGCGGGGACGCTTCTCCGGAAGTCCGTCACTCTTTCGCCGCACGGCCTTCACGGAAAGGACACTTTCGGCCGCCGGCGACGCGGGCGCCTCCCGGCGAGGCAGACGCCGGACCGCGCCGCTGCCTAGCCTCCCTGGCCATGCGATCCCACCTCACGAGGCGCCTCGGCCCTCTCACCGTCCTCGCCCTCCTCCTCGTCGCGTTCGGCCTGGCCCCCTCCGCGAACGCGGCCGGCCGGACCGCCACCGCCGCCGCCGAGCTGACGTTCGCCACCGACGCCGCGACGACCACTCCGGGCGGCACGGTCCACCTCTCCATGACGCTGACGAACCACACGTCCTACGACGTCTGGTTCGTCCACCAGACGATCAACCCCACCTGGCTCACCACCCAGCGCCCGGACCTGAAGTACGCGTTCACCGGCTGCGCCCTCACCGGCCCCGCCGGCAGCACCCCCTGCTCCGGCACCGGGCCGGCCGACCTCGGCGCCAACTACGGAGCCACGGTTCCGCCCGGCCAGAGCAGGACCGTGACCCTGACGCTCCAGATCGCGCCCGACTCCGGCTGCAACGGCAACATCGGCTTCTACTCGTACTTCTACGCCGAGTTCAGCGACACCTCCAGCGTCAGCGGCGGCCCGGTCCACACGCCCGAGACGCGCGTCCTCTGCGCCTGACGGACGCGTCCGGTGAACCGTCACACGAAGCGCTGGCCGAAAATCGCCAACCCGCCCTCCGGACAAGCGGTTTAGACCAATGACGGTTCTGCTGGAGCGGCCCCGGGGCGACCGGTCGTCACCGCCCCCTCCACCTGCGCGCAAGCGGCGCGGAGGTGGAGGGGCGCGAGAGACGAAAGGGGTTTCCCTCCCCTTCGTCACGTCCGAGGCACCGTTCCGTATATCTGATTTTTTCGGCCACCTTTCGCCGCGAGACCACAAAAACTCCACAGGTACATCACCATTTGACGCGACGGATGCGTGAACGACCGGCCTTCGAGGGGGATGCCGGCGTCGCACGACGGGGGTGCGTCCGCTCTGCGGAGCCGTGCTCACCCCTGCTCCGGGAGGGGACACCACCGCATGAAGCGGATCTCAGGCACCACCCTGCTCACCACGGGCGCGCTCGTCGCCGCCCTCGTCCTGCCGGGCACGACGGCCCACGCCGCCGGCAAGGCACCCCGCGTCGACCTGCGGGTCCTCGTCGTGACCGACGGCGGCCCGGCCACCGACGCCATCGCCGCCGAACTGGACGCGGCCGGAACGCCGTACACGACGGTCGACCTCAACCGCGCCGACCGGCCCGTCATCGACGCCGGCTACCTCGCGGACACCGTGGACGGCCGGCCCAGGGCCAAGTTCCAGGCCGTCGTCCTGCCGAACGACAACCCGTTCCCGGCCGACTCTCCCGAGATGGCGGCGCTCGTGGGCTACGAGCAGTCCTTCGACATCCCGCAGGTCGACGCGTACACCTACGCCCGGCCCGAGGTGGGCCTCCAGTACGCCCTCCACGGCGGCTACGCCGGAAGCCTCGACGGGGCCCGGGCGCAGGCGACCGCCGCCGGCCTGTCCGGCCCGTTCGGCTACCTCGAAGGGGGCGTGCCGTTCGAGGACAACTCGCCCACCGTGGGCGAGAGCTACGCCTACCTGTCGAACCCGGCGGCGGGCGCGGACTTCACCCCGTACGTCGAGGCGGCGATACCCGGGACGACCGGACGCGGGTCCCTCGTCGGCGAGTACCGGCACGACGGGCGGCGCGAACTGGTCGTCACCTTCGTCTACAACCGGTACCAGCAGCAGTTCCGCCTGCTGGCCCGGGGCATCGTGGAGTGGATGACCGGCGGGGTCCACCTGGGCGCCTCGCGGAACTACTTCGCCGTCCACGTCGACGACGTGTTCGCGGCGGACGACCGCTGGAACTCCGCGCTCAACTGCACGCCCGGCGACGTGGACTGCACCGATCCCGGCGCGGTGCCGGACCCCATCCGGATGACGGCCGCGGACGTGGACCACGCCGCCGCCTGGCAGAGCGCGCGGGGCTTCACCCTCGACATGGCCTACAACGCCGCCGGCACCGTCGACTTCCGCGCGGACAACAACGGCGCGGACCCGCTGGCCGACCGGTTCGTCGCGAAGCGGAACGACTTCCGCTGGATCAACCACACCTACACCCACGCCTTCCTCGGCTGCGAGCAGGACGTCAGCGTGGTGCCGTGGCGGTGCGCCACCCACCCCGACGGTTCCGTCAGGTGGGTCTCCCGGCAGGACGTCTCCGACGAGATCGCCCTCAACCGCGTGTGGGGCCAGGCCGCCGGACTGCCCCTGGCCAACGACGAACTGGTCACCGGCGAGCACTCCGGACTGCGCGTCCTGCCCCAGCAGAACGCCGACAACCCCAACCTGGCCCCGGCCCTCGCCGACAACGGCGTCACCTGGCTGGGTTCGGACAACTCCCGCGAGCCCGGCCAGCGCCAGGTCGGCTCCGCCACCACCGTCCCCCGCCACCCGATGAACGTCTTCTACAACGCCGGGCGGGCGGCCGAACAGGTCGACGAGTACAACTGGATCTACACCGCCCGCGCACAGGGCGGCAGCGGCATCTGCGAGGACAACCCGGCCACCACCACCTGCCTGGCCGCCCCGCTCGACCCCGCGACCGGCTACACGGACCACATCGTTCCGCTGGAGCGGCGGATCGCCCTGGGCCACGTCCTCTCCAACGACCCCAGGCCCCACTTCATCCACCAGTCGAACCTGGCCGAGGAGCGGATCGCCTACCCGGTCGTGGACGGGGTCCTCGACGCGTACGACACGCTGTTCGCCGCGAACACGCCCGTGGTGAACCTGCGGATGAAGGACATCGGGCAGGAGCTCCGGCAGCGCTCCGCCTGGCGCGCGGCCGTGCAGAGCGGCCAGGTCACCGCGTACCGCATCGGGCTGACCGTGACCGTCCAGGGGCCGGGCGGCACGGTGGTCCCCGCGACCGCCCCCGAGGGAACCCTGAGGAACGGCACCGGCTTCGGGCAGCCCTACGCGGGCGGACGGTCCGGCTGGACGACGCTCACGGGCACGCCCCTCACCCTCGGACTGCCCTCCTCCCCCGGGTTCACGGCCGTCTCCAGAGCCGCGTCCGCACCGGTCCGGGTCCCGGCACCGGGACCGGCCCCCCGGGTCCCCGCGGGCGTGTCCCGTCCGGTCGCGCCCGGCACGGACGGCTGACCGCCCCACCGGCGCCGCAGCCCCGTCCCGGCAGCGGGGTCCCGGCCGCCCACGGGCGGCCGGGACCGGCACGACCAACCCCACCACGGCCGTGGAGCACACACACATGCACGTTCAACGCGGCGCCCGGCGCCCGGGCGCCCCGCGCGTCACCCTCCTGACCGAAGGCACCTACCCGCACAGCCACGGCGGCGTCAGCGTCTGGTGCGACCAGCTCGTCACCGGCATGCCGGACATCGACTTCGACGTCCTCGCCGTCACCGCCTCGGGCCGCGAGGCGCTCGCGTGGGACCTGCCGCCCCATGTCTCCGGCGTCCTCTCCGTCCCCATGTGGGGCCCCGCGCCGGAGGGCCGGCCGGCCAGGGGCAGGACCGGCAGGCGGCTCGCCGACGCCTACGAGAAGTTCCTGACCGCCCTGCTCGACCCGCGCGCCGAGGACGGTTTCCCTCCCGCCCTGTACGCGCTCGCGCACGCCGCCGGGGACGGCCTGCTCAGCCCGTTCCTGCGGGGCGACACGGCGCTCGCGGTGCTCACCTCCGTGTGGCGGCGCCCGGGGCTGGCCGTACGGGAGGCCGGACCGACCCTGCACGACGCGCTCACCGCCACGGCCCTGCTCGAACACGCCCTGCGCCCGCTGTCCGCGCCGCCCCCGGCGACCGGGGTCGCGCACGCCGTCAGTGGCGGGGTGGCCGTCCTGCCGGGCCTGGCCGCCCTCGACCGGCACGGGGTGCCCCTGCTCCTCACCGAGCACGGCGTGTACCTGCGCGAGCGCTACCTCGGGTACCGCACCGCGCCCTACCGCTGGCCGGTCAAGGCGGTGGTGCTCGGCTTCTTCCGGCTGCTCGCCGAGGAGAGCTACCGCAAGGCGTCCCTGATCACCCCGGGCAACCGCTACAACCGGCTGTGGGAGGAGGAGGGCGGCGCCGACCCGGCGTCGATCCGCACGGTCTACAACGGCGTCGACCCCGCCGCCTTCCCGCACGCCGGGCCCGAGCCGGAGGACCTCACCCTCAGCTGGGCCGGGCGGGTGGACCCGATCAAGGACCTGGAGACGCTGATCCGTTCCTTCGCGATCGTCCGGGACCGGCTGCCCGGCGTCCGGCTGCGGCTCTTCGGCGGCACGCCCCGGGGCGGGGAGGCGTACCGGGAGCGGTGCGAGGCCCTGGCGGCCGCTCTCGGCCAGGCCGGTGCCGTCACCTTCGAGGGACGCGTCGACGACATCAAGGACGCCTACGCGGCCGGCAACGTGGTGATGCTGTCCAGCATCAGCGAGGGCTTCCCGTTCACCCTGATCGAGGCCATGTCCTGCGGGCGGGCGACCGTCTCCACCGACGTCGGGGGCGTGCGGGAGGCCGTGGGCGACGCCGGGCTCGTGGTGCCGCCGCGCGACCCGGCCGCGATGGCGACCGCCGCGCTCACGCTCCTCGGGGACCCCGCCCGGCGCCGGGCGATGGGGGAGGCGGCCCGGCTGCGGGTGATCGAGCGCTTCACCCTCCGGCAGACCATCGACACCTTCCGCGCCATCTACCGCGAACTGGCCTCCGGGGAACGGCGGCCGCCCGTCCGGACCGTCCTGCCCACCCCGGTGGCCAGCGGTACGGGGAGCCTCGCCGGATGAGCGGGCCGATATTCCTCGAACCCGGCGGTTCCGAACAGGACACGCTCGCGATCCGGCTCGCCGTGCCGCGCTCCCGGCGGTTCCTCGACGACGCCACGCTGGCGATCCGGCTCCCCGCGAAAGGGCCCGACGAGGAGGCGGTCAGCGCGCTCGCCGCCGAACTCGCGGACCGCGTCGGGCCGGCCGTCCACCCCTACGAGGTGGCCGCGCTCCTGGAGGCGGACGGCCTGACCGCCTCCCTGATCAAGGAGCGGTACGGCCACCCCACCCTGTTCTCGCTCGCGGCGGCGCTGTACGAGCGGGTGCCCCGGGCGTTCCCGGAACCGCCCGTGCCCGCCGACCCCTGGCGGCCCGACACGGCCCGGTGCCTGCTGCGCGGCCTGCTGTTCGCGCTGCCCGCCCTGGCGTACCTGCTCACCGCCCCGCTGTGGCGCGTCGACGAGCACGCCCCCGTCCTGATCACGGCGGGCGTCGTCTCCTGGGCGTGGGGCCAGGCCCTCGGCCACCGGGCGCACCTGCGGCTCGCGACGGGACGCCGGGAGGCGTCGCGCACGCTGCTCAAGGGCTCCGTGCTCGGGGCGGCCGTGGCCACGGGCCTCGCCGCGATCCCCGCCGGCGGGGGCCCCGCCACCGCGGCGGCGGCGGCCCAGTCGCTGTACCTGGCAGCGGCGGGCGTCCTGCTCGTGCTCGGCCGGGAGCGGCTGCTGCTCGCCGCGCTCAGTCCGCTGACGGCCGGCGTCGTGCTCCTGCCCTGGTGGGAGCCGGGCGCCCTGCTGCGGCTCACCTTCCCCCTGCTCGCGCTCCTCGCCACGCTCGTCCTCGCGCTGCGGGTGCTGGGCTCCGGCTTCGCCGTACCGGCCGTCGCCGGCGGCCCTCGGCCCCGGCTGCGCGCCTCCGTGCCGTACGGCCTGTTCGGGCTCGCGGCCGCGGTGCTCGTGACGCTGGAGGGCCGGCGGGACCCGTACGCGGTCATCGTCCTCACGCTCAGCATGGGGCCGGCGGAGTGGCTGCTCTACCGCTACCGGGGCTGGTCGGTCGCCGCGCTGCGGGCCAGCGCGACGCCCCGGGCGTTCCTGCTCCGTTCGTCCGGCGTCCTCGCGCTCTGCCTCTCCTGCTACCTGCTGCTCCTGCTGGTCCCGGCGCTGGTCATGGGCTCCGGCCCGGTCGCGCTGCTCTCCCTCGCGGCGGTGCTGTGGACCGCCCTGCTCCTCCAGGCGTTCGGCGTGGCCTGGCCGCCGGCCGCCCTCTGCGGGGCCACCGCCGTCGCCGCCGCGGCCGTCACCGGGGCGGGCCCGTCCCCGGGCCCCGGCGTGCTGCCGGCGGTCTGCGCCGCGGCCGCGGTCTGCCTGGCGGCCTGTGTCGTCGCCCTCCTGGGCCGGCCCTCGCCGCACGTCTGACGGGCCGGCCGCCCGGCCGCGCCCCCACCCGCCCACCACCGTGCCGTTCCCGTCGAAAGGACCGAAGAGTTGACCTCCGCACCGCTCGCCGCCGTCACCGGAGCCGAAGGGTTCATCGGCTCGCACCTCACGGAGGCGCTCGTCGCCTCCGGCCACCGGGTCAGGGCCATGGCCCAGTACAACTCGTTCTCCTCCTACGGCTGGCTGGAGACCCTCTCCCCCGACGTCCTCGACCAGGTGGAGATCGTGCTCGGCGACGTCCGCGACCCGGGCTCGGTGCGCGGGCTGCTCGACGGCGCCGACTGCGCCTACCACCTGGCCGCGCTCATCGCGATCCCGTACTCGTACCAGGCGCCGCACAGTTACGTGGACACCAACGTCACCGGCACCCTCAACGTCCTCGAAGCGGTCCGCGCCCTGGGGACGCCCCGCCTCGTGCACACCTCGACCAGCGAGACGTACGGCACCGCGCGGACGGTGCCGATCACCGAGGACCACCCCATCAACACCCAGTCCCCGTACGCCGCTTCGAAGGCGGGCGGTGACCGGCTGGCGGACAGCTACCACGCCAGCTTCGGCACGCCCGTGGTGACGCTGCGCCCGTTCAACACCTTCGGCCCCCGGCAGTCGATGCGGGCCGTGATCCCCACCGTCATCGGCCAGGTGGCCGCCGGGGAGCGCACCCTCACCCTGGGGGGCCTGCGTCCCACCCGGGACTTCACCTACGTGAAGGACACCGCGCGGGCGTTCCTCGCGGTGGGCACGGCCCCGGCGGAGGGCGTCGTGGGCCGGACCTTCAACGCGGGGACGGGCGGGGAGATCTCCGTCGGCGACCTGGTCGCGCTGATCGGCAAGGTCATGGACACCCCGCTCGACGTCCGCGAGGACTCCGCGCGGCTGCGGCCGGCCGACTCCGAGGTGATGCGGCTCGTCGCGGACGCGTCCCGGCTGACCGCGGCGACCGGCTGGGAGCCGGTCCACACCCTGGAGGAGGGGCTGGCGCGCACCGCCGAGTGGTTCGCCGACCCCGCCAACCTGGCCCGCTACAAGACCGGCATCTACAACATCTGACCCGTCCGGCACGTCCCTTCAGGAGGTATGCCATGCACGCTGTGATCCTGGCCGGTGGAAAGGGCGTCCGGCTGAGGCCGTACACCACCGCGCTCCCCAAGCCGCTCGTCCCCATCGGGGACCAGCACGCCATTCTGGAGATCGTGCTGCGCCAGCTGTCCCGGTCCGGCTTCACCCACTGCACCCTCGCCATCGGCCACCTCGGCGAGATCATCCGCGCCTACGTGGGCGACGGGTCGCAGTGGGGCATGAGCATCGACTACGCCACCGAGGAGAACCCGCTCGGCACCATGGGGCCGCTGCTCAACCTGCGCGAGCGGCTGCCGGAGCACTTCCTCGTGATGAACGGGGACGTGCTCACCGACCTCGACTACGCCGACGTGCTGCGCCGGCACGAGCGGTCGGACGCCCCGCTGACCATCGCCACGTACGCCCGCGAGGTGCGCATCGACTTCGGGGTGCTGACCACCGACGACAACCGCGTGGTCGCCTTCACCGAGAAGCCCAGCATCGACTACCGGGTGTCCATGGGGGTCTACGGCGTCTCGCGCGGGACGCTCGACGCCTACACGCCGGGGCTGCCGCTCGGCTTCGACGAACTGGTCCTCGACCTGCTCGCCGCCGGGACGCCGCCGCACGCCTACGACTTCGACGGCTACTGGCTGGACATCGGCCGGCCGGACGACTACGACCGGGCCAACGCGGAGTTCACCAGCCGCAAGTCCCTCCTGCTCAAGGGAGCCTGAACAGCGATGCGCATCCTCGTCCTCGGCGCCGGCGGCTATCTGGGCGGCCACGTCACCGAGCGGCTGCGGTCGCTGCCGGGCACGCGCGTGCTCGTCGGCGGCCGTTCCCCGGGGGCCGACGTCGTCGTCGACCTCGCCTCCGACCGTCCGTACGTCCTGGCGGGCGCGCTGGCCGCGGTCGCGCCCGACGCCGTGGTCAACTGCGCGGGCGCGACCGGCGGCGACGCCGTCACGCTCGCGGAGGTGAACGCGCGCGGGCCCGCCGTGCTGTGCGCGGCGCTGCGCGAGACCGCGCCCGGGGCCCGGCTCGTCCATCTGGGGTCGGCCGCCGAGTACGGTCCGGGCGTGCCCGGCCGGCCGGTGGCCGAGTCGGAGCCGTGCGCTCCGGCGGGTCCCTACGGCGCGACCAAGCTGGCGGGCACGGTGGCGGTGACCGCGTCGGGGCTCGACGCGGTGGTGCTGAGGGTGGGCAATCCCGTGGGGGCGGGAGCGCCGCCCACGGGCCTGCCGGGACGGGTGGCGGCGCTGCTCGCCGGAGCGGGAGCCGGGTCCGGCTCCCCGGGCGGGTCCGGCTCCCCGGATGGGCCGGAGGAGGAGCTGCGGCTCGGCGACCTCTCCGCGTACCGCGACTTCGTGGACGTGCGGGACGTGGCGCGGGCGGTGGAGCTGGCGGTCACCGCCGCCGGGCCGCTGCCGCCCGTCCTCAACGTCGGCGGCGGCGAGGCCCTGCCGGTCCGGGAGATGGTGCGGAGGCTGGCGGACACGGCCGGGTTCCGCGGCCGGATCACCGAGGCGGGCGGCGACGGGTCGGCCCGGTCCGCACACGTGTCGTGGCAGTGCTCGGACATCACCGCGGCCCGCTCCGCCCTCGGCTGGCGCCCGGTCCACTCCCTCGACGCCTCCCTCGCCGCGCTGTGGGCGGCACGGCCCCGCTCCCGCGCGCACGACGGGGTGGCGGCGCCGTGAGCCTGCTGGTCCCGCTGTACGTGCATCCCGCCGAGGACCCGGCCGCCTGGCACCGGCTGATCGCCGGCGCCGCGCACACGTACGGCGTGGTGATCAACCCGGCGAGCGGTCCGGGCGACACGGCCGACCCGGCGTTCGCCTCCGCCGCCCGCGCGCTGCGGGCGGCGGAGGCCCGGCTGCTCGGCTACGTGGACACCGACTACGGCGTGCGCGACGCGGACCGGATCGTCGAGGAGGCGCTCCGGCACCGGGAGTGGTACGGGGTGGACGGCTGCTTCCTGGACCGGACGACCGCGGGGCGCGACGGCCTGACGGACTGCCGCCGCCTGGTGCGGTCCCTGCGCAGGGCGGGCGTCTCCCCCGTGGTCCTCAACCCGGGCGTCCACCCCGACCCGGGCTACGCCCGCCTGGCGGACCTGACGGTCACCTTCGAGGGCCACTGGTCGACGTACGTCTCGGCGTTCAGCCGCCCGTCGTGGGCGGCGCGGCTGCCACCGGAACGGCTCTGCCACCTGGTGTACGGGGTGCCCGCCCCGCTCGTCCCGCTCGCGGTGCGCACCGCGAGCGAGCGGGGCGCGGGGGTGTGCGGCCCGGTGACCGGGGAGCCGCCGAACCCCTGGGCCGGCCTGACCCCGGCGCTCGCCGAGGCGGACCGGTGAGGCGGCCGCGCCGGACCGTCGCGGCGGTGGCGCTCCTCCTGGCGGTGCTGGCCGGCTGCTCCGGGGGCCCGGGCGGTCCGGGGGCCGCGGGGACGCCGGAGGAGGGGACCGGCCGCCCCACGACCGGCCTTCCCACAACGGGCCCCGCCACCGGCCGTCCCTCGCCGGACCCCACGGCCCGCCCCGTTCCCCCGGCCCGGCCCTCCTCCTCTCCCCCCGCGTCCCCTCCCCCGCCCTCCTCCGCGCCCGGCCCGCGCTGGCGGCCCCGTCCCGGCCTGGCGTGGCAGTGGCAGCTCGACGGCAGGGCCGACCCCTCCGTCGACGTGCCGGTGTACGACATCGACGGCTTCGAGAACAGCGCCGCCGACGTGGCCCGCCTGCACCGGGACGGCCGCAGGGTGATCTGCTACGTCAACGTCGGCGCGTGGGAGGACTACCGCCCCGACCGGGACGCCTTCCCCGCCTCCGTCCTCGGCGCGCCCAACGGCTGGCACGGCGAACGCTGGCTGGACATCCGCCGCGTCGACGTCCTCCGCCCCCTGATGGAGCGCCGGTTCGACATGTGCCGCGACAAGGGGTTCGACGCGGTGGAACCCGATCTGGTGGAGGGCTACGGCAACGACACCGGCTTCCCGCTGACGGCGGACGACCAGCTCCGCTACAACCGCGTGATCGCGGAGATCGCCCACGCGCGCGGCCTGGCCGTGGGCCTCAAGAACGACCTCGCCCAGATCCCCGTGCTCCTGGACCACTTCGACTTCGCGGTCAACGAGGAGTGCGCCCGGTTCGACGAGTGCGAACGGCTCGCGCCCTTCGTCGCGGCGGGCAAGGCGGTCTTCCACGTGGAGTACGACGGGGCCCCCGCCGCGTTCTGCCCGCGGGCCCGCGCCCTCCGGCTCTCGTCGATGCTGAAGAACCCGGCACTGGACGCGTGGCGCAGGCCCTGCTGACGGCGCCCCCTCCGGGACCCGCACGCCCCGCCGCGCCCCGGAGGGACCAGCCGCATGGGTCACGACGGGCGGGGAAGGCGCCCCTCGCATAGCGTCGACCGAGGCGAAGCCGAAGCCGAGGAGGAGGACCCGTGGACCGGACCGCAGCGACACGCGAGGACCCCGGGACGGCCGGGAGGCCGTCCGGGACCGTCCGGGGAGCCCGCCGTGGATAGGGCCGGGGCGGAGCACGGGCCGGAGGCCTCGGCCGTCTCCTCCACGGTCGCCCTGCGGGTCAACGGCACGGAGCACGCCCTCGTCCTCGACCACCGCACGACCCTGCTGGACGCGCTGCGCGACCACCTCGACCTCACGGGCTCGAAGAAGGGCTGCGACCACGGGCAGTGCGGGGCCTGCACCGTCCTCCTCGACGGGCGGCGCGTGAACAGCTGTCTGACGCTCGCCGTCGCCTGCGCGGGCGCGTCCGTCACCACGGTGGAGGGCCTGGCCGACGACGGCCGGCTCCACCCGGTCCAGGAGGCGTTCGTCTCCCGCGACGCCCTGCAGTGCGGCTACTGCACCCCGGGCCAGATCTGCTCGGCCGTCGCCCTCCTGGACGAAGCCGCCGCCGGACAGCCCTCGCACGTGACGCCGCCGGACCGGCCGCCGGGCGAGCCCGTCCCGCTCACCCCGGACGAGATCCGCGAGCGCATGAGCGGGAACCTCTGCCGCTGCGGCGCCTACCCGAACATCGTGGACGCGATCGAGGAGGCCGCGCGGTGAAGCCCTTCGCGTACGTCCGGCCCGAGCGGGCCGAGGAGGCGATCGAGCGGTTCGCCGCCCACCCCGGTGCCCGGTTCCTCGCGGGCGGGACCAACCTCGTGGACCTGATGAAGCTGGGCGTCACCGGCCCGTCGCTGCTCATCGACATCCGCGGCCTGCCGCTCGACGCGGTGGAGGAGACCCCCGGGGGCGGGCTGAGCGTCGGCGCGACCGTCCGCAACAGCGACCTGGCGGCCCATCCGGCCGTGCGCACCCGCTACCCCGTCCTCTCGCAGGCCCTGCTGGCCGGCGCCTCCGCCCAGCTGCGCAACGCGGCCACCACCGGGGGCAACCTGCTCCAGCGCACCCGCTGCCCGTACTTCCAGGACACGTCGAAGCCCTGCAACAAGCGCGAGCCCGGCACGGGCTGTCCCGCCCGGGAGGGCGTCCACCGCGACCTCGCGGTGCTCGGCCACTCCGCGCACTGCGTCGCCACCCATCCGTCGGACATGGCGGTCGCCCTCGCCGCCCTCGACGCGGAGGTCCGGCTCCGGGGGCCGGGCGGCGAACGGACGGTGCCCGTCACGGAGTTCCACCGGCTGCCCGGGGACCGGCCGGACCGGGACACGGTCTCCGAGGACGGCGAACTCATCACCGGCGTGACGCTGCCCCCGCCCCCGCCCGGAGCGCGCGGCGCCTACCGCAAGGCCCGCGACCGCGCCTCGTACGCCTTCGCGCTCGCCTCCGTCGCTGCCGTCCTGACCGTCGAGGACGGCCGGATCGGGCACGCGGCCCTCGCCTTCGGGGGCCTCGCCCACAAGCCCTGGCGGGCCCGCGCGGCGGAGGAGGTCCTGCGCGGCGCGCCGGCGACCGACGAGACGTTCGAGCGGGCGGCCGACGCCGAACTCGCCGCGGCCGAACCGCTGCGCGACAACGGCTTCAAGGTCCCCCTCGCCCGCAACCTGGCCGTGAGCGTCCTGCGCGGCCTCGCGTCCCGCGCCGCGCACGACGGCACCGACCGATGACCACCGGAGGAGGCACCGCGCCATGACCAGCCGATCCGCAGGGCCGACGACGGGAGCCGTCCGGCGCGACGCCCGGGAGAAGGTGACGGGCGAGGCCCGCTACGCCGTCGACCGGACCCCGCCCGGCTGCCTCCACGCCTGCCCCGTGCCCGCCGCCGTCCCGCGCGGCCGGGTCACCGCCGTGCGCGCCGACGAGGTCCTGGGGCGTCCGGGCGTGCACGCCGTGCTCACCCACGAGAACGCGCCCCGCCTGGGCGAGTGCGACGACCCGACGCTCCTCCTGCTCCAGGACGACAGGGTCCCGCACCGGGGCTGGTACGTGGCCGTCGTGGTCGCCGACACCCCGGAGAACGCGCGCGAAGCCGCCGAGGCGCTGGAGGTCGAGTACGCCACCGAGGACCACGACGTCCTGCTGCGCGCCGACCACCCGCGCCTCTACACGCCCGAGAAGGCCAACGGCGGCTATCCGGCCGTGCGGGAGCGCGGTGACTTCGACGGGGCCTTCGCGGCCTCCGCCGTACGGGTCGACGCGACGTACTCCCTGTCGGCCCTGCACAACCACCCGATGGAACCCCACGCCTCCACGGCCCGGTGGGACGACGGCGCGCTGACCGTGTACGACTCCAGCCAGGGCGCGACGACGGTGCGGGACGTCCTGGCGGGACTGTTCGAGCTGCCGCCGGATCGGATCACGGTCGTCTCCGCCTTCGTCGGCGGCGGCTTCGGCTCGAAGGGCACGCCCCGGCCCCCGGCGGTCCTCGCGGCGATGGCCGCCCGGCACACCGGCCGGCCGGTCCGGCTCGTCCTGCCGCGCCGTGAGCTGCCGGCCGTCGTGGGCCACCGCGCGCCCACCGTCCAGCGCCTCCGGATCGGCGCGTCCGGGGACGGGGTGATCACCGCCCTCTCCCACGAGGTCGTCACCCAGACGTCCACGGTGAAGGAGTTCGTCGAACAGGCCGCCGTCCCGGCCCGCACCATGTACACCTCCCCCCACAGCTTCACCGGCCACCGGGTGGTGGCCCTGGACGTGCCGTCCCCGTCGTGGATGCGCGCGCCGGGCGAGGCGTCCGGCATGTACGCCCTGGAAGCCGCCATGGACGAACTGGCGGAGGCCGCGGGCGTCGACCCGGTGGAGCTGCGGCTGCGCAACGACCCCGACGAGGAGCCCGACAGCGGCAAGCCCTTCAGCAGCAGGGGTCTCGCCGAGTGCCTGCGGGAGGGCGCCCGGCGCTTCGGCTGGGCCGGCCGCGACCCCCGGCCCGGTGCGCGGCGCGAGGGGGACCTGCTGTGGGGCACGGGGGTCGCCTCGGCGACCTATCCCGTGCTGCTGAGCCCGTCGAAGGCCTCGGCGCACGCCGGTCCGGACGGCCGGTACACGGTGCGGGTCGACGCCACCGACATCGGTACGGGGGCGCGCACGGTCCTGGCCGGGATCGCCGCCGAGGCCCTCGGCGTCCCGCTCGACGCCGTGCGCGTGGAACTCGGCAGCAGCGACCTGCCGGACGCCCCCGTCGCGGGCGGTTCCTCCGGTACGGGCTCCTGGGGCTGGGCCGTGCACAAGGCCTGCGCCGCCCTGCGCGGGACGCTGGCCGACCGCTCCGGCCCGCTGCCGCCCGGGGGCGTGAGCGCCGGGGCGGACACCGAGGAGGAGACGGGGCGGAAGTCCCCGTACGCACGCCACGCGTTCGGTGCCCACTTCGCGGAGGTCCGCGTCGACGCGGTCACCGGCGAGGTCCGGGTGAGCCGGATGCTCGGCGTGTTCGCGGCGGGCCGGATCCTCAGCCCCCGTACCGCCCGTTCGCAGTTCATCGGCGGCATGACGATGGGGCTCGGCATGGCGCTGACCGAACACAGCACCATGGACGCCGTCTTCGGCGACTACGCGGAACGCGACCTGGCCTCCTACCACGTCCCCGCCTGCGCCGACGTGCCCGCGATCGAGGCGTACTGGGTGGACGAGCACGACCCCCACCTCAACCCCATGGGCAGCAAGGGCATCGGGGAGATCGGGATCGTCGGCACGGCCGCGGCGATCGCCAACGCCTTCCACCACGCGACGGGCGCGCGCCTGCGCGAGCTGCCGCTGACCCCGGACCGGGTTCTCCCCCTGCTCGCGCGGTGAACCGCCGGCGGGACGGGCGATCGGCCGGCCGGTAGGTCGGCCGACCCGTTACCCGTTGGCCGGTGGGCCGGTCGGCTGGCCCGTCGGCCGACCCGTTGGCCGGTGGGTCGGTCGGCTGGCCCGTCGGCCGACCCGGAAACGGCCGGGACCTCCTTCCCGGTGTTCCGGCCGGCCGCCGGGCGTCAGCCCACGAGGCACAGCCCGGTCAGGGGGTGCGGGAGCCGGACGACGTCGCGCGGCTCCTGGTGCGCGGCGGGGCCGTCCGGCAGGGGGACGGCGCGTATGCGGCCGCCGAGGTCCGAGACGTAGGCGATGCCCGCTTCGGTGTCGACGGCGAGGCCGATCGCCTCCCCGAACCCGTCGGCGAGGATCTCGGGCGGCCGTCCCGGCGCGCCGGCCTCCGGCACCGGGGCGCGGTTGAGGGTGTTGCCGGCGGGTGCGGCGCCGCGGTCGGTCCAGTACAGCCATTCCCCGTCGAGGTGCAGGTCGATGGGTTCGGGCAGGTCGCTCCAGAGCAGTTCGACGTCCGTGCGGTTCCCGGCGGTCCGCCCGGCCGGGATCTCCAGGCCCGCCCGGAAGATCCGGCCCCTGCCGCCCTTGGCCGGCCCCTTCTGCGTCCAGTACAGATGGCCCCGGACGGGGTCCACCGCCACGCCGACGCACTCCCCCATGATCCCGTCCTCGGCGGGATTGACCACGAGGTCGGTCAGGCCGGTGCCGTCCGCCCGGACCCGGCTGACGCGGTGCCCCTCGCGGTCGCCCCAGTAGAGCGTGCCGGCGCCGTCGGTGGTCAGCTGCTTCCCCGTGGTGATCGTTCCGGCCGGTGCCACGGCCCGGGACGGTCCGCCGGTCAGGGGCACGGCGTGGACGCCGCCGTCGCGGCGGGAGAAGTCCTGGCCCGCCTCGCCGGGGACGCCGGGATCGGTCTCGGGGACGCCCATCGTCGTCCAGTACACGTCGGTCGCGTCCGCGGTGATGCCGTCCGGCGCGGGGCCGGCGTCCTCCAGCAGGGTCCGTACCCGGCCGTCCGGAAGGCTCACCCGCAGCACCTTCCCGGGCAGGATCTGCAGCGCGAGCAGTTCTTTCGACACGATGGTTCTCTCCTCGTTCCGTCGTCGGCGTTCCCGCGGCGCCCCGGAAGGGGGCGCCGGTGCGTTCACCGCCCGTCGTCCCCGGGCGTGGGGGCGGGGTCCTGCCACCCCAGGGCTCCGAGGACGGAGCGGGTGCGTTCGTCCCGCCGGTCCTTGCGGCGCCGGTAGGCGTCCTCGCCGGTGCCGTAGGTCTCCTCGACCGCGTCGAGGACCTCGCCCGTGCGGGCCGGGTCCGGGCCGCCGGTCTCGAACGTCATCTGCGAGCCGACGTGTTCGAGCAGATGACGCATGCCGTCGGGTCCTCCGCCCAGGGCGCCGCTCTCGAACGGTCCCGTCACCGCCCAGCGCAGTCCGAGCGAGGCGCGGACGAGGTCGTCGAGGTCGCGGACGTCGACCACTCCCTGCTGTACGAGGTACATCGCCTGGTCGTTGAAGACCTTCTGCAGGCGGTTCCCGACGAAGCCGGGGATCTCCTTCTTCAGGCGGATCGGCAGCTTGCCGAGTCCCCGGTACACCCCGAGGGCCCGGTCGACCGTCTCCGCGGACGTCCGCGGTCCGGGCACGACCTCCACCAGCGGCATCAGCTCGGGCGGGTTGAACGGGTGCCCGATCACAATGCGGTGGGCGGCCGGGTTGCCGCGGGCGATGGCCGAGGGCAGCAGGGACGAGGAGGACGAGGCCAGGACGACGTCGTCGCCCGTGTGCGCGGCCAGCGCGGCGAACATCTCCTCCTTGACCTCGACGCGTTCGGGTCCGGCCTCCTGCACGAAGTGCGCGCCGCGCGCCGCGGCGGCCAGGTCGGCGGTCGCGGTCACGGGCCTGCCCGGCAGTTCGCGCGCCACCAGGTCGCCGAGGTCGGGCCGCGGGTCAGTGACGCGGACCTCCCAGCCGGCGTCGTCGAACAGGCGGGCCCAGGAGATGCCGATGACACCGGCACCGACGATCGTCACGACCGCCATGAGAATCACCTCGGGGAAAACGGGAGGGGGCGAGCAGTACGGGCGGGAACCGTCCCGGGGAGGGCCGTTCCTCACTCCACAGGACGGGGAGGCGGCGCCGGGGCGCGGTGCCCGGGCGGAACCGATCGGAAACGATCGGGCTCGGCGCGCCGTACCGGGCGGTTCCGACATCCAGTGGACACCCGGCGCCCCAGGTCTGTCCAATATATGGTCACCTAGTGAGCGATATGCAGAGTGATATCAATTTGTCGCGCCGGCTTCTCGAACAGTTTCTCGCGGTCGCCCAGGAGAAGCACTTCGGCAGGGCGGCCGAACGCCTCGGCATGAGCCAGCCGCCGCTCAGCCAGTCCATCCAGCGCCTGGAACGCGCCGTGGGGGCGCGCCTCCTGGACCGGGGCCCCGGCGGGGTGGGGCTGACCGCCGCCGGGAAGGGGTTCGCCGCCGACGCGCGGCGCCTGCTCGACCTGCAGACCGCAGCCGTGACCAGGGCCCGCCGCAGGGCGGCGGGCCTCGCGGGGGAGGTCCGGGTCGGATACGTGAGCCTCCTGAGCTACCTCTACCTCCCCGCCATGCTGCGGGCCGCGGCCGACCGGCTGCCCGAGCTGAGCGTCCACCTCCAGCACGACTCCTCGGCCGGCGTGATCGACCAGGTCCGCGCGGGGACCCTGGACCTCGGATTCGTCCGGGACCCCGCCCGGCTCACCGGCGACCTCGTGAGCACCGTCATCGCCACCGAGCGGATCGGCGCCGCCCTGCCCCGGGGCCACCGCCTGGCGGACGCGGACGGGATCGACCTCGCGCAGCTCGCGGACGAGGGCTTCGTCCTGCCCGACCCGGGCGCGCTCCCCGCACTGGCCGACCAGCTCCACGTCGCCTGCCGCGAAGCCGGCTTCGCCCCGCGCGGGGTGGCCGTCGCCGACGATCTCAGCGGCCTGTTCGGCTACGTCGGCTCCGGGCTCTGCGTCGGCCTCGTTCCGGAGGGCCTGCGCCACCTCGCCTTCGCGGGGGTGCGCCTCGTACCGCTCCGCGGACGCTCCGGACACCTCGACACGGCCGTGCACGCCGTCCACCGCCCCGACGCCGATCCGGCGGTGCTCCGTCTGCTCGCGGTGGCCCGGAGCGCGTGGCACCAGGAGGAGTGATCGGGACGCACTCGTCCCCGGCGGGGCCCGGCGGGTGGACGGGGGCGGGTGGCGGGAGAGCGCCGGCCGCGGCCCGGCCCCCTGGCCGCCGACATGGCGAAGGGCCGGTTTCGGATGTCTCCGAAACCGGCCCTCACCTGCGACTGTCTCCAGTCGGGACGACAGGATTTGAACCTGCGACCCCTTGACCCCCAGTCAAGTGCGCTACCAAGCTGCGCCACGTCCCGTTGCCCGTCTGACCTGGGGTTTCCCCCGGCCGAACGCGCATGAGAACAATACCGCACTTTCCCCGGTGCTCACCAACGCCTTTCCCGTGCCCCGGGAGGGGCGCGGGCCGGAGGCGCACCGGTCACGCTCCGTGACGCGCCTTCGCGCCGGCCGTCGTCCTCGCGGGTCCCGGGAGGGGCGGAGGAGCGAGGGGGCGGGGCCTCGGCCGGCGGGCCGGAGGGCGTGGGGAGGGCGGTCGAAGGGGTGCCGAAATGCCGCTCCTTTGTCGAGTAATAGGCTCATATGCTGAAGCACGGGGGCTCGTGACCATATGCACCGGCGCTTTTCGCCAACGGTGCGTGGCAGAAAGACGCCTACCGGAAAGAGGCGGTGGTCCGGGTCGAGCAGGCCAGGACCACACAGAACACAGTCGGTTTCAATCGTCAACCGCTCCTGTTTCAGACAAACTTCCTGGCGATATTGCTCCATCCCGGAAAGATCAACACCATGAAGAGGTCGGCCTGTTCGGGACGGGACCACTGCCGATGCACCATCCGCTCGGACAACCAGCCGGGCAGGCGTTTCGCAGGGGAGGGACTCGGATGGACAGCTACTTCAACGGCCGACTGCATCATGAGCTCAGGGATCGGGTCCGCGACTTCGCGGAGCGTGAGGTCCGGCCGTACATAGCCGAGATGGAGGAGTCCCGGACCGTTCACCACGAGCTGTCCCGGCGGATCGCCGCGCAGGGCTGGCTGGGCGCGACGATCCACCAGGAGTACGGCGGCATGGGCGCCGGCCACCTGGCCAAGACGATCATCATCGAGGAGCTCTCCCGGGTCAGCGGCGCCATGGGCGCCATGGTCCAGGCCTCCCAGCTGGGCACCGCCAAGATCATCCACTTCGGCAGCGACGAGCAGCGCAAGACCTGGCTCCCCGCCATCGCCGCCGGCGACTGCCTGCCGACCATCGCGGTCACCGAGCCCGAGGCCGGCGGTCACGTCCTCGGCATGAGCGCCGAAGCGGTCCGGGACGGCGACGACTACATCCTCAACGGCAGCAAGGTCTACGTCGGCAACAGCCACGTCGGTGACCTGCACGGCGTCGTGGTCAGGACCGGTCCCGGTTCGAAGGGACTCACGGCCTTCCTGGTCGAAGCCGACCGTCCGGGGTTCAGGACCGGTCCGCAGCAGCCCGCCATGGGACTCCACGGCTTCAGCTTCGGCGAGCTGATCTTCGAGAACTGCCGCGTGCCGGCCGCCAACCGGCTCGGCGACGAGGGCGACGGCCTCTCCGTCGCGTACTCCTCCAGCGTGCTGTACGGGCGGGCCAACCTCACCGCCGTCTCCCTCGGCATCCACCAGGCGATCCTGGAGGAGACCACCCGGTTCGCCTCCGAGCGCATCCGCTACGGCAAGCCGCTCCACGACCTGCCCACGGTCAAGCTGAAGCTGGGCCAGATGCAGTCCCGGCTGATGACCGCCCGGTTGGCCGCGTACCACGCCGTGCACCTGCTCGACCAGGGGTTCTCCTGCGACGCCGAGCTGATGAACGCCAAGCTGGTCAACGTCGAGTCGGCGATCGACTCGGGCCGCAACGCCATGGAGATCCACGCGGCCGCCGGTCTCTTCACGGACCGGAACCTCGAACGGTACCTGCGGGACGCGTTCCACATCTTCGCCCCGGCCGGCACCTCCGACATCCAGCTCCTGCGGCTGGGCGAGATGGCCCTCGGCCTGGACAAGGGGAGCTGGTCGGAGCGGCTGTCCGAGGTGGTCCGCACCCCGGAGCCGGCGCACCTCTGATCCGCCCCGGCACGGAGCCGCGCGGCCGGACCCACGCGGTACACGGCGGGGCCCCGGTACGGACGTCTCCGTACCGGGGCCCCGACGCGTGCCGGACGGCGGCGGTCAGAGCATGCCGTCCTCGCGGCGGTGGATCTGCTCCACCAGCTCCGCCGCCATCGTCTTGATCGTCTCCAGGCCGGCGCGCCCCCACGGGTGCACGTCGGTGTCGACCACGCAGATGGTGCCGAGCGCCACGCCGGTGCGGTCGATCAGCGGCGCCCCCATGTAGGAGCGGATGCCGATCTCGTCCACCACCGGGTTCCCCGCGAAGCGCGGGTAGTCGCAGACGTCCTCCAGGACGAGCGCCTTGCGCCGCACCACCACGTGCGGGCAGTAGCCGTGGTCGCGGGCCATGAAGCGGCCCACGCCTCCCCCGCCCGCGGCGGCGGCGCCCAGGTCGCTGCCGGAGTGGGTGCCCTCGGGGGTGTGGAGCCCCGCGAAGAACTGCCGGTTCTCGTCGATGAAGTTGACCATCGAGAACGGGGCGCCGGTGACCTCGGCGAGCCGCTGGGCGAAGTCGTCGAACGCCGGGTCCGGTCGTTCCCCGAGACCCAGCTCGCGCAGCCGCCGCACGCGGGTCTGCACGTCCTTGTCGTGCGGGGTCAGCAGGAGGTGACCGGTCGGGTCGTAGGTCATGGTGTGGCTCCGTAGCTCGGCACGGTGTCCGGGATGGTGGTGAGCAGATGCTGGACGAGGGTCAGCAGGGTACGGATGCCGGCGCTGGAGATGCGGGCGTCGCAGAGGACGACCGGCACCTCCGGCCTGAGGTCGAGCGCGGCCCGCACCTCGTCCGGCTCGTAGCGGTGGGCACCGTCGAACTCGTTGATCGCGACGACGAAGCGGATGCCCCGCCGCTCGAAGAAGTCGACGGCGGCGAAGCAGTCCTGGAGCCTGCGGGTGTCGGCGAGGACGACGGCCCCGAGCGCGCCCTCGGAGAGTTCGTCCCACATGAACCAGAAGCGTTCCTGGCCCGGGGTCCCGAAGAGGTACAGCACGTGGCGGTCGTCGAGCGTGATGCGGCCGAAGTCCATGGCGACGGTGGTCGTGGTCTTGGACTCCACGCCCACCAGGCTGTCGGTGGCCGCGCTGACCGAGGTCAGCAGCTCTTCGGTGCTCAGCGGTTCGATCTCGCTGACGGCGCCCACGAAGGTCGTCTTGCCGACGCCGAATCCGCCCGCGACCAGGATCTTGAGCGCGGTGGGGAAGGGGTCGGACGAGAAGCTCTCGTGGCGCTCAGAGCCGTTGTCGTAGGCCATCGAGCACTGCCTCCAGCAAGGAACGGTCGGTTGGGTTGGCGTGGAACCGGGGTGCCCGGGCGGTGAGCGCCCCGCAGTCCACGAGGTCGGAGAGCAGGACCTTGGTGACGACGGCCGGGAGCCGTAAGTGCGCCGCGACCTCGGCCACCGAGGTGGGCCCGTCGCACAGCCCGAGGGCGAGGGTGTGCTCGGGGCCCATGTGCGCCTGGGGGGACGAACCGGTCGCCATCACCATCGACAGCAGGTCGAGGGCGGTGGTGGGCCTGGTCCGTCCTCCGCTGACGGTGTACGGGCGGATGAGGCGCCCGGCCGCGTCGTCGAGCCAGGGGCCGTCCTGGGGGGACGTCACGGTCACCGCCCGAGGCCGCCGACCACGCCGGCGGCCTGCCGGGCGGGGGTGACCAGGTAGGGCCGGACGCTCTTGACGAGCATCGCCATCTCGTAGCCGAGGACGGCGGCGTCCGCCTCGCGCCCGGCGAGGACGGCCAGGCAGGTGCCGGAGCCCGCGGTGGAGACGAACAGGAGGGTGGAGTCGAGCTCCACGACCACCTGGCGGACCTCACCGCCGTCACCGAACCGGACGCCCGCGCTCCGGCCGAGCGAGTAGAGCCCGGAGGCGAGGGCCGCCATGTGGTCGGCCGCGTCGGGGTCGAGGCCGTGGACGGATTTCACGAGGCCGTCGGAGGAGAGCAGGACGGCGTTGCGGGTGTAGGGGACCCGCTGGACCAGCCCGCTCAGCAGCCAGTCGAGATCCGAGGAATGGCCGGTCGGCACATTGCTCGCCATGGTGCATCTACTCCTTGTGCGCATCGCCGGGACGCGGCGGTTCGTGGGGGACGGGCTGGGACTCGGCGAGGCCGATGCCGCGCTGGAAGGCGGCCATCAGGCCCGGGTCGTGCAGGGTGTGCTCCTCGGTGTTGCGGTTCACGGGCTCGTCGCGCAACTGCGGGACGAGGTGCTCCTGGGCGCGCCGCTTGGGCAGCAGGGGCCTGCCGTCGGCCTCGGCGGGGGGTGCCGGGGGGAGCGGCGCGGTCAGGGAGGCGGGCGGGCCCTGGTGTCCGGCGCCCGCCGTCCGGTCCGCCGCGGCGGGGCCCCGGCCGTCGTCGCCGTATCCGCTCGGCCGCTCGGCCGTGCGGGAGTACGACGGGTACGCGTGCGCGCCGGTGCCGGCGGTCTCCTCGTGACGGGCGGCGGGCCGCTCCGGGGAGGACACGGACACCGGGGAGGACACGGACACCGGTGCGGGGGCGGGCGCGGGAACGGGGGCCGGCGCGGGGGCCGTTCCGCTCGTGAGCGGGGACGCCTGCGGGTGGGCGCGGGTCCGGTCCGGTACGGGGGCCGGCGTCTGGTGCGGGATCGGCGCCGGGGCCGCGACGGCGGGCCGGGACGGGGCCGTGACGACGGGCTGGGGCGGGGCCGTGACGGCGGGCTGCGACGGCGGCTGGGGCTGCGTCTGCGCCTGGCCGGTCGGGACGGCCGGGGAGCCGGCGGCCGCGGCTGCCTGGCGCTCGTGCTGGGCCAGTCCCTCCGGGTCGGCGCCGAGGAGGCCCTGCGGGAGGACGAGCACGGCCTGCACGCCGCCGTAGATGTTGGACTGGAGGCGTACGGCGATGCCGTGCCGCCGGGCGAGGGCCGAGACGACGAAGAGCCCGATGCGGCCGTCCTGGAGCAGGTGCGCGACGTTGACCTGGTCGGGGTCGGCGAGCAGGGCGTTCATCTTGTTCTGCTCGGTGACGGGCATGCCGAGTCCCCGGTCCTCGACCTCGATCGCGAGGCCCGCCGTGACGTACTGGGCGCGCAGCAGCACCGTGGTGTTCGGCGCGGAGAACAGCGTCGCGTTCTCGACCAGTTCGGCGAGGAGGTGGATGACGTCGGCCACGGCATGGCCCCGGAGCGTACCGTCGATCGGGGGTACGAGCTTCACGCGCGGGTACTGCTCGACCTCGGCGATGGAGGAGCGGAGCACCTCGGTCATGGTGACCGGGTTCGACCACTGGCGGCGGGAGATGGCGCCGCCGAGCACGGCGAGGTTCTCGGCGTGGCGGCGGATGCGGGTGGCCAGGTGGTCGACGTGGAAGAGGCCCTTGAGCAGCTCCGGGTCCTCGACCTCGTTCTCCAGCTCGTCGAGGAGCTGGATCTCGCGGTGGACCAGGGACTGGAGGCGCCGGGCGAGGTTGACGAAGACCTCGACCTTCTGCTCGTTCCCGACGCTGCTGGAGAGCCGGGACGCCTGGACGACGGCCGCCACGGCCGCCTCGTGGGAGCGGGTCAGCTCCTGCGAGAGCAGGTCGAACGCGTCCCCCGCGGCGGAGGGCGCGGGCGGCGCGGGGCGGGGCGGGAGGCCTTCTCCCCCGCGCAGTTGCTCGACGATGGTGCGCAGTTCGCCCTGCTGGTGGGCGGTCGCGCGGCGCAGTGCGTCGCAGCGGTCGAGTACGGCCCTGGCCGCGCGGTCCGCGCCGAGCGCGGCGGCCGCCACGGAGGCGGCGGTGAGGGCCGCGGCTCCGGCGAGCGCGGCCCAGAGGCCGGGCGTGAGGGCCGCTCCCGTGGAGCGGACGGTGAAGAGGACGGCCGCCGCGCCGCCCAGGGCCACCGCGACGGCGGGGAGGACGGAGGTGCGCAGGATCTGGGGCCGTATGCGGGTTTCCGCCGGGAGCCGCGCGGGGGACTGCGCGGTGGGGTGGTTGCCGTTGCCGGAGGAGCGGGCGCCCGGCCGGCCGTGCCGCCCGCCCTCACGTCGGTCGGAACGCGGAACGGGTGCGCGAAGTTGAGACATGGGTGTCCTTGGTACGTGCCCGGGATCGGCGTACTGCGGGGGTGTGCTGAGGGGGTCCTGAGAGGGGTCCTGGGGGGGGGTGGACTACGGGGGTGCGGTCAGCCTACCGATGATCATCAGCCACACACTGTAGTCGCCAACCATTCACCCGTGGTGCGCAGTTGGCAAACTTACCCGTAGAACGAGCCTCTCTGGTATTGCACTTCGCACGACAGGCCGAGAAGTATTGGCCGAAAGACGACGTCATGGCGCGGAGTGATCGCGGGGAGGACGGGAGCGGAAGGGGGCGGAGGCGTCTTCGCACCCCCGCCCTCTGCGGAAATCGGCCCCCACCGGAATCCGCCGGCGGAGAGGGCCGACCGCCCGGCCCGCCCGGACGCCGCCGGGCGCCCGCGCCCTCCGGGCCGCCCGCCGGGCGCCCGGTCCGGAGCCTCCGGACGCCCGTCCGGCCTCCGGGGCGGCGGGCGGGTCTCCGTCCGGACGCGCGTGCGAACGGCTGGAAACCGAGGGTTCCGTGACGTTCGGTGAGCGGGAAAATTTTCCGGATCGTTCCGGGGCACGGGACGGGACCGGACCGCCGGCGCCCGGGGTGCCGGCGGCGTCACCACGGCCGGTGCCACCGGCCGCCCGCCGGGCCGGGGTCACCGCCCCGCGCCCCGGACGTGTCCCCGGCGGCCGCGTCCCGTCACCGGGCCCGGCTCCGGCGTCGCGTGCCGGGGCCGCGACGGCGGTCACGCCCGCGCCTCCCGGGGCGACGGCTCGTCCTCGCCCGACGTCAGCGATCGCCCGCCGGGTCGAGGTCACGCCCGGGTGCCCCGGCAGGAGTCTGCGCCGACCGGGGCCGGCGCCACGGGCGGGCGATCGGACGGGAGACGGCCCGCCACCACGGGTCCCCGGGCAGCCTGTCCGCCGGCTCGAACGGCTCGCCGGGGCGGGGGAACGCCACCGCCTGCCCGGCCTCCTCCGCCGCGTCCTTCGTCCACTCCCCCGGCTCCGCCCAGGCGTGCGGGGCCAGGTTGAAGGTGCCCCAGTGGATCGGCAGCAGCACACCGGCCGGCCCGCCGCCCTGGAGGTCCAGGTGGGCCCGCAGGCCCTCCGCCGGGGTCATGTGGATGTCGGTCCAGAACTCGGAGTAGGCACCGAGCTGGATCATGGTGGCGTCGAAGGGGCCGTGGGCCGCGCCGATCTCCCGGAAGCCGGAGAAGTAGCCGGTGTCGCCGCTGTGGAAGATCCGGTGCCCGGCGCCCCGCACGACCCAGGAGGCCCAGAGCGCGTGCTGCCTGTTGCGCAGGCCCCGGCCGCAGAAGTGCCGGGCCGGGGTGGCCGTCAGCCGCAGCCCGCCCACCTCGGTGGACTCGTTCCAGTCCAGTTCCCGCAGCCGGGAGGCGGGCACGCCCCAGCGCTCCAGGTGCGCGCCGACGCCGAGCGGCACCGCGAAGAGCGTGTCCGTGGTGGCCAGTGCCTTGATCGTCGGCAGGTCGAGGTGGTCGTAGTGGTCGTGCGAGATCACGACCACGTCGACGGGGCCGAGCGCGGAGAGCGGCACGGGCACCGGGTGGAGCCGCCTGGGACCGGCGAACGGGAACGGGGAGCAGCGGTCTCCCCAGACCGGGTCGAAGAGGACCCGGTGGCCGTCGATCTCGGCGAGGACGCCGGAGTGTCCCATCCAGGTGAGGCGCAGACCGGTGGCCGGGGGACGGGCCAGGTCGGCCACGGTGGTGGGGTGGACGGGGATCGCGCCGACGGGGGCCCGGCGGGCGCGCCCCTCCTTCTCGAAGTAGGTCCTGGCGAGTGCGACGGTCGACCCGGAGGGGCCCCGGCGGGCCGGCTCGGGGTTCTGGAAGGACCCGTTCCTGAAGTTCGGCGAGCGGCGGACGCGGGCGAGGCGCTCGCCCTCGGGGTCCGCGCCGAAGGACTCGGGGCGCGGCGGGCGCGGTCGGGCCCGCGGCGAGCGGTCTGGGCCGGTACCGGTCACGGGAGCTCCTGGTCTCTGGGGGGCGTTCCATTATGGCGGCCCGCGTCCGGAGGGCCGGGGCGGCCCGTGTCCAGAGGTCTGGGGCGGCCCGCGTCCAGAGGGTTGTGGAGGTCCGCGTCCAGAGGCTGGGGCGACCCGTGTCCGGAGGGCCGGGACGATCCGCGTCCGGAGGTCTGGGGCAGCCCGTGTCCGGGGAGCCGGGGCGGTCGGCGTCCGGAGGTCTGGGGCGGTCCGTGTCCGGGGAGCCGGGGCGGTCCGCGCGGCGCGGCTCCGGCCGGCGGGGAGCCGGCCGGCGGGGAGCCGGTCGCGCACCGGGACGCCGGCGCGCATTTTCCTGTCATGCGCCTGACATTCACGGAGCGGGAGCGCGCCCGCCGCGCTCCGTGCGCGGGGACCGGCCGGCCGCCGCCCCCTCCCGCACCGCGGCGGCCCACCGGGCCGGCGGCGGACAGGAGCGGGGCGGGGAGCGGCGCGGCCGGCCCGGGAGCCCGGTCCGTCAGAGCAGTTCGAAGACCGCCGAGACGGTGACCTGCTCCTCGATCTCCCCGGGGGCGAGGGGGACGCCCGTCTCCTCGGCGGCGACGGCGGCGGCCCCGGAGCCGGGGCGCACGGACTCCCCCTCGCTCAGCGAGACCAGCCGGCCGAGTCGGTGGCCGCTGAGCCGGGCGTGCTGGGTCGCCTTGTCGTACGCGTCCCGGAAGGCGGCCTCCCGTGCCCTGGCCCGCAGCGCCGACGGGTCGGCCACGTCGAACACGACGCCGTTGATGCGGGCCGCGTCCCGGGTGGTCTCGTTGACGGCGCCGACGACCTGCCCGGTCCTGTCGATGTCGCGGACCTTCACGGAGAAGCCCTGGCCCGCCTGGTACCCGGACACCTTGCTCTCCCCCTGGGCGTTCTGGGTGTAGACCGGGGCCAGGGAGAGGCTGTCGGTGCGGATGTCCCGTTCGGCGATCCGCTGCCCGCGCAGCACCTCCATGAGGGCCTTGGCCGCCGCGCTCTGCGCCGCCATCGCCTCCTTCGCCGTGGCACGGGTGGCCTCGACGCCGATGGACAGGATGGCCAGATCGGGCGCGGAGGCCGCGCGTCCGGTGCCGCTGACGGTGACCGTCGCGGTCTCCTGCTCCGCGGCGGACGGTGCCGTCCGCGCGAACGCGGCGGCCGGGGCGGGTGCGGCGGCCAGGGCCGGGGCGGCGGTTCCGGCCAGGAGACCGCCGAGCACGGCGGTGGCGGCGAACAGACGGGCGGTGCGGGCGGCGTTGGGCCGGCGGGTCGTCACGGGCGGTCCCTTCGGAGGTGAGTGCCGGGGCTCCGGCAGGCACATCCCAGCACCCGGCGCCGCCGCGCCCCGTGCGCCACTCCTGACCGGTGTCCCCCTTCACCTCTCCATACCAGCGGGGCGCGGCGCCCGGCACGCGCGGCCGGGTCCGCGGGGCCGTCCCGTACGCCCCGGGACGGAGCCCGCGCCCGCGTCCGCCGCGTCGCGGTCCGGCGGTCCGCCCCGGCCGGGTCCGGCGCGCCCCGCCCGGGGCGCCCCGCGGATGACGTTGTCGGTGCCGCTTGGTAGAACTCTTGCACCAGCGACCCACGCCGTCCGCCCTCCCCTGGAGCACCCTCATGACCATCGGCCACCACCTGCAGGAGTTCCACGGTCTCCCCGTGTTCGACTTCCCGGACGCGGCCGCCCCGGTCGGGCTGCCCGACGCGTCCGGGGTCGCCTGGCGGATCTCGGCGCCGACGTACTCCGACCCCGGTGACGAGCGGTGGGGCCCGCGCTTCGAGCGGTTCCTGAAGGCGGTCGACGCCTCGCGGGTCCGCGCGATCGTCGTCGGCGGCTGGGACGAGCCCTACGAGACCTCGTCCGCCGGCATCGTCACCGCCCTGATGGGCGCCAACAACCGGCTCACCGGCCTGGAGGCGGTCTTCCTCGGCGACATGACGTTCGAGGACTGCGAGATCTCGTGGATCATCCAGTCCGACGTGACGCCGCTGCTCGCCGCCTACCCGGCGCTGCGCGAGCTGGGGGTGCGCGGCGGCACGGGCCTGGCGTTCCCGTCGGTCCGGCACGCCGCCCTGGAGACCCTGGTGGTGGAGACCGGCGGTCTCGGCGCCGAGGTCGTGCGCGGGATCGCCGGCAGCGACCTGCCCGCCCTGGAGACCCTGGAACTCTGGCTCGGCACCGACGAGTACGGCGGCGACAGCACCCCCGGGGACCTGGCCCCGCTGCTCGCCGGCACGTCCTTCCCCGCCCTGCGCCGCCTGGGCCTGCGGAACAGCGTGATCGAGGACGCGGTCGCCGCCGCCGTGGCGGACGCGCCCGTCACCGCCCGGCTCGAACGGCTCGACCTGTCCATGGGCGTGCTCACGGACGAGGGGGCGGCGGCCCTCCTCGGCGGGCGGCTGACCCACCTCTCGCACCTCGACCTCTCGCACCACTACCTCTCGGACCCGATGCGGGAGCGGCTGCTGGCCGCGCTGGTCCCGCACGGCGTGACCGTGGTCATCGACGAGGCACAGGCGCCGGAGGAGTACGACGACGAGGTCCACCGGTACGTCGCGGTCGCCGAATGACCCCCGGCCCGCGCCCCGTGGTCGTCGGCGTCCCGGCGGACCGCCGCGTGGCGTTCTTCCAGGACGCGCTGCGGCGTGCCGGGCTGCCCGGGGCGCGGGTCGTGTCCTGGCCCGACGTACTGCGGGGCCGGGCCCGGTTCGAGGCGGGCGAGACCGTGCGCCTGGACTCGCCCGGCGGGGAGCCGGAGGCCGACCGGCTGCTGCGCGGGGTCGACGACCCGGCCCGGGTCGAGGGCACCGGCCGCTGGTACGAGCGGTTCACCGCCGCCGTGGCGGACCTCGCCCGGAGCGTCGAGGGGGCGGGGGCCGTCCTCGTCGACGACCCCGCCGAGCTGCCGGTCCTGTTCGACAAGCGGCTGTGCCACGGCCGGCTGCGGGCGGCCGGCGTGCCGGTGCCCGAGTCGCCGACCTCCGGCGACGCCGCGCCGGCCGTGCGCGGCTGGGCGGACCTGCGGACGCTGACGGCCGGGGCCGGGATGCGCCGGGTGTTCGTGAAGCCCGCGCACGGTTCCTCCGCCTCGGGGGTGCTCGCGGTGGAGACGAACGGCGCGGGCCGGGTCCAGGCCACCACCTCGGTGGAGCGCGGGCCGGACGGCCGGCTGTTCAACTCCCTGCGGATACGGCGCTACACGAGCGAGCGCGAGGTCGCCGCGATCGTGGACGCCCTCGCCCCCGACGGCCTGCACGTCGAGCGGTGGCTGCCGAAGGCCACCCAGGGCGGGCGGGCCGCCGACCTGCGGGTGGTGGTGATCGACGGGCGGGCCACCCACGCGGTGCTCCGCACCAGCCGCTCCCCCCTGACCAATCTGCACCTGGGCGGCGCCCGGGGCGACCTGGACGCCGCCCGGGCCGCGATCGGCGCCGTCGGCGGGCGGTGGGCGGACGCCCTCGGGGTGTGCGAGCGGGCCGCCGCCGCGTTCCCCGGCACCCGGTGCGTGGGCGTCGACCTGCTGCCCTCGTCGGGGTGGCGGCGCTTCTCCGTGGGCGAGGTCAACGCCTTCGGCGACCTGCTGCCCGGTCTCACGGGCCTGCCCGGCGGCGGGGCCGAGGGCCTGGACACCTACGCGGCGCAGGTGGCCGCGCTGTTCCCCCGTGCCGCGCCCGCCCCGCGCACGACAGGCACCACCCGCACCACAGGAACGAGCTCCACGTGAACCAGCCCGACATGAACGCGGTCGTCGGCAGCCACGACCTTCTCCTGGTCACCCTCGACACGCTCCGGTACGACGTGGCCGCCGAGCTGGCCGCCGAGGGGCGCATCCCGAACCTGGCCCGTCACCTGCCCGGCGGCGCCTGGGAGCGGCGGCACGCGCCGGGGAGCTTCACCTATGCCTCCCACCAGGCGATCTTCGCCGGTTTCCTGCCGACCCCCGCCGCGCAGGGGCCCCATCCCCGGCTGTTCGCGGCCCGTTTCGCGGGGAGCGAGTCGACCGCCGGCGGCACCTGGGTCCACGACACCCCCGACTTCGTCTCCGCCCTCGCGGACGAGGGCTACCGGACGGTCTGCATAGGCGGGGTGGGCTTCTTCGACAAGCGGCCGCCGCTCGGCTCCGTGCTCCCCGGCCTGTTCCGGGAGAGCCACTGGGAGCCCTCCTTCGGCGTCGCCTCCCCCACGTCGTTCGAGTCCCAGGTCGAGCGCGCCGAGGAGGTGGTGGCGGGGCTCCCCCGGGAGGAGCGGCTCTTCCTCTTCGTCAACGTGTCGGCGCTGCACCAGCCGAACTGGTTCCACCTGCCGGGGGCGACGCGCGAGGCGGGCGACTCGCGGGAGACGCACGCGGCGGCCCTGGAGTACGTCGACCGGCACATCGGGCGGCTCTTCGCCGCGGCGAGCGCCCGGCGCCCCTGTTTCGCGATCGTCTGCTCCGACCACGGCACCGCGTACGGGGAGGACGGCTTCACCGGTCACCGGCTCGGCCACGAGGTCGTGTGGACGGTGCCGTACGCGCAGTTCGTCCTGCCGGGCCCCGGCGGGGAGGCCGCCGCGTGAAGGCCTCCGGCGTCCCCCTCCCCCGTCCGTACCGGAGCTACGTCTACGCCTACCCGCACAAGACGGCGTACCGGAGGCTCCCCGAACGGCCCGGACTGGCCGCGCTCTGGGCCCGGGAGCCGAAGGACGCGCTCTCCCTCTACGCGCACGTGCCGTTCTGCGAGGTCCGCTGCGGCTTCTGCAACCTCTTCACCAGGATCGGCGCCCCCGACGGGCTGACCACCCGCTACCTCGACGCCCTCGACCGGCAGGCGGCCGCCGTGCGCGAGGCCCTGGGCGACGGGGCTCCGGTGCGGTTCGCCACGGCGGCGTTCGGCGGCGGCACGCCCACCTTCCTCACCGCCGCCGAGCTGGAGCGGCTCTGCGACATCGCGGAGAAGCGCATGGGGGCGGACCTGCGGGCGGTGCCGCTGTCCGTGGAGACCTCGCCCGCGACCGCGACCGCCGACCGGCTCGCGCTGCTCGTGGAGCGGGGGGCCACCCGGCTCAGCATCGGGGTGCAGAGCTTCGTGGAGGCCGAGGCGCGGGCGGCGGTCCGGCCGCAGCGCCGGGCGGACGTGGAGGCGGCGCTCGGCCGGATCCGGGACACCGGCGTCCCCGTGCTCAACATCGACCTGATCTACGGGATCGGCGGGCAGACCGAGGAGTCCTGGCGCGCGTCGCTCGACGCGGCCCTGGCCTGGCGCCCGGAGGAGCTGTACCTCTATCCGCTGTACGTCCGGCCGCTGACCGGGCTGGGCCGCCTGCCCGCCGAGGACGACCGGGAGTGGGACGAGCGGCGGCTGCGGCTGTACCGGTGCGGCCGGGACCACCTCCTGGCCCGCGGCTACGAGCAGGTGTCGATGCGGATGTTCCGGCGGGCGGACGCGGCGCCGCCCGGCCCCGCCGACCACGCGTGCCAGACGGACGGGATGATCGGCCTGGGCTGCGGGGCCCGTTCGTACACCTCCGCCCTGCACTACTCCTTCGACTACGCCGTGGACATGCGGGAGGTCCGCTCGATCGTCGACGCCTACACGGAGACCGGGGACTTCTCGCGCGCCGAGGTGGGCCGGTGGGTCGACGCCGGGGAGGCCCGCCGCCGTCATCTGCTCCAGTCGCTGCTCCAGGCGGAGGGGATGCCGGTCGCCGGGTACGAGGAGCGGTTCGGTTCCTCGCCGTTCGCGGACTTCCCCGGGGAGCTGGCCCGGTTCGAGGCGTTCGGCTGGCTGGACGGGGAGGCGCCGGAGGGGCTGCTGCGGCTCTCGCCGGAGGGCCTGGCGTACTCGGACGGGCTGGGTCCGGAACTGTTCTCGCCCGGGGTGCGGGCCGCGATGGCCGCGTACGAGCCGAAGTAGGGGCCGGCCGTGGATCTGACACTGCTCTACCGGGGGCCGCTGTCCTCCTGCGACTTCGACTGCCCGTACTGTCCCTTCGCCAAGCGCCGGGACAGCCGGGAGCAGCTGCGCGCGGACCGGGCGGCGCTCGAACGGTTCACCGGGTGGGCCGCCGCGCAGACCGGGGACCGGCTGCGCGTCCTGTTCACGCCGTGGGGCGAGGGCCTGGTGCGCTCCTGGTACCGGCGGGCCCTCGTCGAGCTGTCCCGGCTGCCGCACGTCGAACGGGTGGCGATCCAGACCAATCTGAGCTGCCGGACCGACTGGCTGGCGGAGGCGGACCGGGAGAGCGTGGCGCTCTGGTGCACGTACCACCCCGGGCAGACGGCGCCCAGGCGCTTCCTCGCCAAGTGCCGCGACCTGGCGGAGCGGGGCGTGCGGTTCAGCGTCGGCGTGGTCGGTCTTCCCGCGCACCTGGAGGACGCGCGGCGGCTGCGGGACGCGCTGCCGCCGCACGTGTACCTGTGGGTGAACGCGGCCGAGGGGCACACGTACTCCGACGCGGAGGCCGCGCGGTGGACGGAGCTCGACCCGCTCTTCCCGTACAGCCGGCATCCGCACCGCTCGGCGGGGCTGCCGTGCCGCACCGGAGAGTCGGTGATCTCGGTGGACGGCGGGGGGACGGTGCGGCGCTGCCACTTCGTCAGGGCCGAGCTGGGCAACCTGTACGACGGCTCGTACCGCGCCGCCCTGCGTCCCCGCCCCTGCCCCCTCGCCGTCTGCGACTGCCACATCGGCTACGTCCACCTGGAGACGCTGCCGCTGTACGACGTGTTCGCCGGCGGGGTCCTGGAACGGATTCCCGCCGTGCCGCCCGCTACAGGGCGATGAGGTCCCCGAGGGGCATCAGGTCGGGGCGCTTGGCCGCGACGCGGTCCCCGGAGCTCTCGCCGCGCAGCCGGCGCCCGATCCAGGGCACGAGGTGCTCCCTCGCCCACTGGATGTCGTCGCGGCGCACCTCGAGCGTGCCGCGCGGCGGGACCGGCGGCCACGCCTGGTCGGGGTCGGCGGGCACCGGGATGCCGAGGACCTGGGCGGCGCGCAGGGCGACCCGGGTGTGTCCCTCGGGCGAGAGGTGCAGGCGGTCGCCGTCCCAGGCCCGCCGGTCCTGGACGGACTTCAGGGACCACAGGTCGAGGACCGGGCAGTCGTAGCGGTCCGCGATGGCGCGGACGTGCGCGGTGTAGGTGGCGATCTTGCCGCGCAGGTGCCGGAGCAGGGGGACGTCGCGGGTGTCGAAGCCGGTGGTCACCATGACGGTCCCGACGGCGGAGGTCAGGTCGGCGACGGCGCGCTCGAAGCGCTCGGCCACGTCGTCCGGGTCGGAGCCGGGACGGATGATGTCGTTGCCGCCGGCGCAGAAGGTCACCAGGTCGGGGGCGAGTTCCTTCGCCCGGGGGACCTGTTCCGCCACGATCTGGTCGAGGAGCCGGCCCCGTACGGCCAGGTTGGCGTAGCGGAAGGAGTCGTGCTCCGGCAGCCGGTCGGCGAGCAGGACCGCGAAGCGGTCCGCCCAGCCGACGTACGTCCCGTCGGGGCCCGGGTCTCCGACGCCTTCGGTGAAGCTGTCACCGATCGCCGTGTACGACCCGAATGCGTTCATGTCTCTTGATCTCGAATCGTCTGCCACGAACGCACATCATTCCTTCTTCCGTGTGACCTACGCGACCGTAAGGAGGGGTTGACGGCGGGTGATATATGCCACCGGTAAAGATTCCGCCACGTCGGAATACGACGGCGGCCCGGTGCTTTCGCGCCGGGCCGCCGGAAAAGGGGGTTCTCGCCGTTTTCGTCAGACGGAGACGCCGTGTCCGCGCAGGTATGCCAGCGGGTCGACGTCCGAGCCGTAGCTCGGCGAGGTGCGGATCTCGAAGTGCAGGTGCGGGCCGGTGGAGTTGCCGGTGGAGCCGGAGAGGCCGATCTGCTGGCCGCCGGTGACGGACTGGCCGGCCGAGACCGCGAGGGAGGAGAGGTGGGCGTACTGCGAGTAGTTGCCGTCGGCGTGCTTGATGACGACCTCGTTGCCGTAGGAGCCGCTCCAGCCGGCGGAGACGACCGTGCCGGCGCCGACGGCGCGGACGGTGGTGCCGGAGGAGGCGATGAAGTCGACACCGGTGTGGTAGCCGGAGGACCACATGGAGCCGGAGGCGCGGTACGGGGTGGAGAAGCCGCCGGTGACGGGGGCGACCCAGCCGGTGGAGGAACCGGTCGGGGAGCCGGTGGAGCCGCCGGGGGCGTCCGTGGTGGTGGCGGCCGGGGCGGCGGCGCGGCGGGTCTCGCGGGAGGCGCGCGGGGTGTCGTCGCCCTTCCCGGAACTCCGCGTGACCGGGGCGCTCTTCGGGCCGGCGGGGGCGGAGCCCCGGGCGCCGACGGTGAGCTTCATGCCGGGCATGATGAGGGAGGGGTCCGCGCCGATGGTCCGGCGGTTGTCCTCGTACAGCTTCTGCCAGCCGCCCGTGACGTGGTGGTCGGCGGCGATCTTCGACAGGTGGTCGCCGCGGACGACGGAGTACGTCACCGGCGTGTTCCTCGCGGCGGCCGGGGCGGCCTCGGCGGGGGTGGCCTTCACCGGGACGGCCTGCACCTGGGAGGCGGCCACGACGGCCGGCGCGGGGGCGGCGGCCGGGGCGGCCTGCTCGGCGGCGTGGGCGCCCGTGGCTCCGAGGAGCGGGAGGGCGACGACGGCGCCTCCCGTGCCGGCGGCGGCGAATCCGCGGGTGAGGAGGTTGTTCTTCGGGCGGCGGTGCTTACCCTTCGCGGGCATGGATCGTTCCTCTCCGGCGCCTGCGAGGTGAGCTGTCGGGTTCGGACTGGAGATGTCCGGCCGCGTTCTCACGCGGCTTCACCCCGAGCCGTCCTGTGTCACGGGACCGGCGTACTTCCTGGGTCCCCCGCTCCTGCCACGCATGGGATGGGTGGAATTCCGGACGGTGGCAGGATTCGGCGGTCCGACCGGATTGACGGTGACGCTAGACGAGCGGGGTCGGCGCGAACAAGCCACTGCTCCGGCCCGGGATTCCCCGCTAGATCATTACGGCGGGATCACGGTCACCCTCCGTGGATGACGGTCCTTCGATTTCCCTTTGGCGTACGGAAATCACGCCGGTCCCCCGGCCACGATCCGTCACTTCTATGACGCTGCTCACGCGCCGCCTTCCATCTCCCCCTCAACCAGGGCTTGTTATACCCAAGGCCTCAATTCGGACAGTTCCCCCATTACCGTCCGAGGGGGTGCGCCACGCGCCTCCCGCCCGGATGATTGCCCCAGGAACCCGTCCCGCGCCGGACACCCGAACGCCGACCCCCAGGAGCATCCGTGACGCAGCAGTTGCCGCAGGTCCCGCCCGCCGAAGCCGTCGAGCCCGAGCTTGCGGGGGTCCGCAACTTCCGGGACGTGGGCGGCCTGCCGACGGCGGACGGGCGTGCCGTCCGCCCCGGCCGCCTCTTCCGCAGCGGCCACCTGGCCCACGCGACCGAGGCCGACGCCGCCTTCCTCGCCTCGCTCGGCCTGCACACCGTCTTCGACTTCCGCAACGAGGCCGACCGGCGGATCGAGGGCGCGGACGTCGAGCTGCCGGGCGTGCGCAACGTGAACATACCGCTCAACGACCCGGCCGACGGCAAGGAGTTCTGGAAGCTGGTGCGCGACGGCGGGATCGCACAGCTGCGGGAGGCCCTGGGCGACGGCAGGGCGGCCGCCCGGATGTCCGATTCGTACCGGAGGATGGTGGTCGAGCGAACCACGGAACACAGCCGCATCCTGCACTCCATGGCGGAGGAGAGCGTGCCGGCGCTGATGCACTGCGCGGCGGGGAAGGACCGCGCCGGGCTCGCCGTCGCGATCACCCTGCTCGCCGTCGGGGTCGACCGCGAGGCGATCGAGGCCGACTACGTGAAGTCGAACGAGCCGCACCGCCGCTACAAGGTGCGCCGCGGCTCCACCGCTCCGGACGCCATGGGGCCCGAGGTGATGGAGTTGCTGAGCCCGCTCTTCGACGCGCGCGCGGAGTACCTGCGGGCCGCCTTCGAGACGATCGACACGACCTGGGGCTCGGTGGACGCCTATCTCGCCGAGGGGCTGGGCCTGGCTCCGGAGACGCGCGAGCGGCTGCGGGAGCGCCTGCTCACGGAGGCGTAGACCCGGCGGCTCCACCCGCCCGGCGCCCGGCCTACTGGTTCTGCCCGCCCAGCATGAAGAGCAGGTAGAGGAAGCCGGCGAAGAGGTGACCGGCGATCAGGTAGGCGAAGAGGCGGAGCACCAGGCCCTTGGGGAACTTGCCCTCCCCGCGCTCCTCGCCGGTGACGGGTGCGGACTTCTCGGACATGTCGGTCCTTTCCTTGGAATGCGTCACGAAGGTCGGCGCCGGTGCGGGGTCCCGTCGCCGAGGCACAGCTCGGCGGCGGGGCTCTGCAGGAGGGTGTGCACGAAGAGCAGCTCGGCCCCGCCGGGGGTGGCGGCACCGATCCGGTGCGGGGTGAGCGAGTCGAAGTGCGCGCCGTCCCCGGGATCGAGGACGTGGACCGTCTCCCCGAGCGCGAGCCGCACCCGGCCCTCCAGGACGTGGATCCACTCCTCGCCCGGGTGGACGCGCACGATGTCGCCCCGGGTGGCGTACGGCACGTGGACCCGCAGGCACTGGAGGGCGCGTCCGGCGCCGCCCGCCTGGCGGTAGATCCAGCCGTCGGCCTCGACCGGCTCGGAGCGGCCGGCCCGGATCACGGGGTCCCGCTCGGGAGGGGACTCCCCCAGGAGTTCCGAGACCGTCGTACCGTAGATGCGGGAGAGGGCGAGCAGCATGGGCAGCGAAGGCTGCCGGTTGCCCGTCTCCAGGCGCGAGAGGTGGGCGGGCGAGAGGCCGGCCCGCCGGGCGGCGGCCTCCAGGGTGAGCCCCCGGCGCCGGCGCAGCGCCCGCAGCTGCGGGGCGACGTCCGGCAGGACGTCGGGAGCGGCGGGGTCCGGGGAAGGCTCCCCGGGGACGTGGTCCATGCGTCCATTCCGCCAGGATCGTGCCTCTGAGGCAAGTTTATTGCCCCAGAGGCAAAACCCGGGCCGGGCGGCGCGCGTCAGCGCTGCGCGACCGCCTGCTTGACGAGCGTCCTGCCGAAGTCCCACATCAGCCCGCCCCCTCCGTGGGCCTCGTCCATGACCGCCGTGAAGGCGGTGACGAACCGGTCCACGTCCGCCTCGTCGACGACCAGCGGCGGGATCAGCTTGATCACCTCCAGGTGGTCCCCGGAGACCTGGGTGAGGATGCGGTGCCGCTGGAGCAGCGGGACGACGACCATCTGGGCGAAGAGGCCCTTGCGGGCCGCCTGGAGCATCGCCCAGCGGCTCCGGAGGCCCAGCGAGGACGGCCGGCCGAACTCGATGCCGATCATCAGACCGCGCCCGCGGACCTCGTGGAGCAGTTCGTACCGGGGCACCAGCTCCCTCAGGCGGCCGGCGAGCAGGTCGCCGATCCGGCGCGCGTGGGCGACCGTGCCCTCCCGCTCCATCACGGAGAGGACGGCGAGCCCGGCGGCCATGGCCTGCGCGTTCGATCCGAAGCTCGCGGAGTGGACCAGGACCCGGTCCATCGAGGAGTAGACCTTCTTGAAGATCCAGTCCTTGCCGAGGGTGGCGCCGACCGGCACGTAACCGCCCGAGAGCGCCTTCGCGACGCAGACCAGGTCCGGCTCGACGCCCTCCTCGTGCTGGTACGCGTAGAAGTCGCCGGTCCGGCCGAGGCCGGTCTGCACCTCGTCCGCGATCAGCAGGGCGCCGTGCCGGCGCAGCAGCTCCTGGGCCCCGCGCAGGAAGCCGGGCGGGGCCTCCTGGACGCCCTTCCCCTGGATCGGCTCCACGACGAAGCCGGCCACGTCTCCCCCGCGCAGTTCGCGCTCCAGGGCGTCGAGGTCGCCGAGGTCGATCGCGGTGTCCGGCAGGAGCGGGGCGAAGCCGTCCCGGAAGCCCCGCTCGCCGTTGACGGAGAGGGAGCCGGTGGTGAGGCCGTGGAAGGCGTGGGAGCAGTAGACGATCCTGGGCCGCCCGGTGGCGTACCGGGCGAACTTGAGGGCGGTCTCGACGGCCTCGGTGCCGCTGTTGCCGAAGAAGACCCGGTCGAGGTGGGGGCTGTGGGCGAGCAGCCGCTCGGCGAGGAGGCCGGGCAGCGGCTGGCAGTCGAAGCGGGTGAGGTCGGCCAACCCGGCGTCCAGGACGTCGTGGAGGGCCTTGCGGACGACGGGGTGGTGCCGTCCGAGGCCCATCACGCCGAAGCCGGCGAGCATGTCGAGGTAGTCGGCGCCGTCGGCGTCCCAGAAGTGGGCGCCCTCGGCCCGCTCGTACACCTTGTCGAAGCCGATGGTGTGGAGCATGCGCGGCAGCTGGGGGTTGAGGTACCGGGCGTGCAGCTCGTACCGCTCGCCCCCGCGCCCGGCGAGCAGGGCCCCCAGGTCGAAGCCCTCCGTCATGCCCCGCTCACCGTTCTCCTCCGGAGACGGTCTCCCTGACCGCGCGCAGCGACTCCTTGAGGGAGCCCATGGTGGCGAGGACGGCGGTGGGCTCGTAGCCGCAGTGCGCCATGCAGTTGGCGCAGCGCGGGTCCTTGCCGCGGCCGTACTTGTCCCAGTCGGTCTCCTCGACGAGTTCGCGGTACGTGGGGACGTAGCCGTCGCTCATCAGGTAGCAGGGGCGCTGCCAGCCGAAGAGGGAGTAGTTGGGGATGGCCCAGGCGGTGCAGGGGAAGTCCGCCTTCCCCTCCAGGAAGTCCAGGAAGAGCGGCGAGTGGTTGAGCCGCCAGCGGCGCCGGTTCCCGCCGGAGAAGGCCTTCCTGAAGAGGTCGCGGGTCTGCTCGACGCCGAGGAAGTGCTCCTGGTCGGGGGCCTTCTCGTAGGCGTAGGCCGGCGAGATCATCATCTCGTCGACCTGGAGGTCGTCGTTGAGGAAGTCGAGCACCTCGATGACGGTCTGCGGGGTGTCGGTGTTGAAGAAGGTCGAGTTGGTGGTGACCCGGAAGCCGCGCCGTTTGGCCTCCTTGATCGCCGCCACCGCCTCGTCGAAGACGCCCTCCTTGGCCACGGACTCGTCGTGCCGCTCGCGCAGGCCGTCGATGTGCACGGCGAAGGCGAAGTACCGGGAGGGGGTGAAGTCCTCCAGCTTCTTGCGGAGCAGCATCGCGTTGGTGCAGAGGAAGACGTACTTCCTCTTCGCCACCAGCTGGCGCACGATCTCGTGGATCTGGGGGTGCATCAGGGGCTCGCCGCCCGCGATGGACACCATGGGGGCGCCGGACTCCAGGACCGCGCCGACCGCCTGGGCGACCGGCATGCGCTGCTTGAGGACACCCGCCGGGTGCTGGATCTTCCCGCAGCCCTCGCACTTGAGGTTGCAGGCGAAGAGCGGTTCGAGCTCGACGATCAGCGGGAACTTGTCGCGCTTGCGGAGCTTCTGTTCGAAGAGGTAGGTCCCGACCCGGACGGACTGACGGAGCGGCATGGCCATAACTCGTTCACCTCCTGGGGAGCAGCAAAGAACGGTGCCATTCGAAGAAAGCGGGAAGGACGGCACGAAGGACGCGAAAGGCCGATATTCCCCCGCGAACCGTGCCAATGCGGACCAGCTCGTGTTCCGGAGCGTCCACGACCACCCGGACGGCCGCAACCGGGCGCGCTCCCGGCCCCTCGCCGAACGCCCCGGCGGCACGCGCGGTGCGCAGGGTCACGGCGGACTCCATGTCGACGGCGATCGCGCCGGTGCCCCGCAGCGCGGCCCGCCCGGGGCCCCGCACCACGTGGTCGGAGCCGCTCAGCGGGCCGACGTGGACGGCCCGGCCCGGCACCGCCCGGGCCAGGGCCCTCACCAGCAGGTCGGTGCCGGTGCACGCGGTCGTGCCGCCGGGCCCCCGGGTCTCGTCGGCGACGATCAGGTCCCCGGGGCGCATGCCCGGGACGAGCCCCGCGCAGAACCCGGAGGCGATCACGGCCGCGTCCCACCGGCGCCGCTCCCCCAGCGCCCGGGAGACCGCCCCGCGGGCCCGGCCGGGGCCCATGCCCGTCCGCAGCACGGTGACCGGGCCGGAGGCGCCGCCCCGGACGCCGCTGCGCAGGGCGAGCTGCTCGATGCCGAGCGCGCAGGCGATCAGGAGCGGCGGGGCGGCGGCCGGCCCCGGCCCGCCGTCCATCAGCCCTCCTCGCGGAACGCGGGGTCCCCGTACACGTAGCGGCCCAGCGCCGTGAGGGGGAAGACCAGCCGGTAGAGGTGGTAGTTGATGGAGAAGTCCCAGGGGAACCCGGTGCCGGTGAAGTACGGCTCGTCCCACGAACCGTCCGGGAGCTGGGTCGCGGCCAGCCAGGCGACGCCCCGGCGGACCGGCTCGGACTCCCGCTCGCCCGCGGCGAGGAGGGCGATCAGGGCCCAGGCGGTCTGGGAGGCGGTGGAGGCGCCGTGCCCGATCCACTCCTCGTCCCGGTACGAGCGCAGGTCCTCGCCCCAGCCGCCGTCCTCGTTCTGCACGGAGCCGAGCCAGGCGACGGCGCGGCGGACCGCCGGGTGGGAGGAGGGGAGGCCGGCGGCGGCGAGCGCGGGGAGCACGGAGCCCGTCCCGTACACGTGGTTGACGCCCCAGCGGCCGAACCAGGCGCCGTTCGGCTCCTGCGCGGCGAGCAGCCACTCGATGCCGCGGCGGGTGCGGGGGTCCCGGGCCAGGCCCTCGTGGGCGAGCATCTCCACGACGTGGGCGGTGACGTCGGCGGAGGGCGGGTCGATCACCTCGCCGAAGTCGCAGAAGGGCAGCTTGTTGGGGAGGGCGCTGGTGTTGTCGGCGTCGAAGGCGCCCCAGGCGCCGTCGCGGGACTGCATGCCGAGGGTCCAGCGGACGCCACGGGCGACGGCCGCCTCCAGCCGGGCCGGTTCGGTGTGCCGGACCCGGCGCAGGGCGAGCAGGACCTCGGCGGTGTCGTCGACGTCGGGGTAGTTGTCGTTGTGGAACTCGAACGCCCAGCCGCCCGGCGGGAGCCCGGGACGGCGCACCGTCCAGTCCCCGGGGCGGGTGATCTCCTCGTCCAGCATCCAGCCGGCGGCCTTCACCAGGGCCGGGTGGTCGGGGGCGAGCCCGGCGTCGGCGAGGGCGATGGTGGCGAGGCAGGTGTCCCAGACGGGCGACTGGCAGGCCTCGATCATCCGGGAGCCGTCCTCGCGCCGGACGGCGAACCGGTCGAGCGACTCCAGGCCGGCCCGCATGACGGGGTGCCCCAGGTCGTAGCCGAGGAGGTGGAGGGCGATGATCGAGTAGACGGCGGGGGGCTGGATGCCGCCCCAGCAGCCGTCGTTCTCCTGGCGCTCGACGATCCACCGGGCGGCGAGGTTCATGGCCGTCTCGCGCACCGGGCGCGGCGCCACCCGGTGGTAGAGGTGGAGCGCCTTGTCGAGCCGCTGGAAGATCCCGTCCCAGCCGGTCACCGGAGCGAGGGGGCGGGGCGGGTTCGGGCGGGCCGGGTCGGTGTGCAGCTCGTCCAGCGGGAAGGGGGCGGGGCGGACCGGGCGCTTCGCGGAGACCACGGTGAGCGGCACGATCGTCTGCCGGGCCCAGCAGCCGAAGTCGTAGATGTTCAGCGGGAACCACTTCGGCAGGAAGAGCAGTTCCGGGGGCAGTTCGGGCAGGTCCTCCCAGCGCCACCAGCCGAAGAGCGCCAGCCAGATCCTGGTGAAGACCCGGGCGGCCGCGATGCCGCCGCGCGCGCGGACCCAGGCGGAGGCGCGGGCCATGTGCGGGGCTTCGGGCGGGTCCCCGGCGAGCCGCAGGGCCACGTAGGCCTCGACGGTGGCGGAGAGGTCGCCGGGCCCGCCGTAGAAGGTGGCCCAGGCTCCGTCCTCGCGCTGCTCGCGGCGGATGTGGAGGGCGGCGGCCCGGGTGGTGTCGGCGTCGAGGATGCCCAGGAACTGGCGGAGGAGCAGGTCCTCGGCGTCCATGGTGACGTTGGTCTCCAGGTCGCCCTTCCACCAGCCCTCCGGGTCCTGCCGGGCGAGCAGGTGCTCGGCGGCCCGCGCCGCGGCCCGCGCGGCGGTCTCTTCGGGTCTCTCCGGCCCGAAGACGGTCCCCGCCGGCGGCGCGAGGGTGTCGGTCGTCTCGTTCGCCGCGGCCGTCCGGGGGCTCACGGCCCCGGCGCTTCCGTCGGTCGTCGCTGTCATGGCTTCCCCTTCGTGCAGTCCGTTTCCTTCTGCTCCTGCGGGTCTGCCGTCGGGGGGGGCCCGGGGGGGGCCGGCCGCGGCCCCCCCCCCCAAAAAAGGGGGTTGGGGGGAAACCGTTACTGCGACCCCCCAATGGGGCCCGGGGGGGGGGGGGGGCCCCCCCCCGGCGGGGCAGTG
>NZ_JBVHEG010000004.1:464388-657730 GCF_055562975.1 Streptomyces sp. NPDC014907
CCGGCGGGGGCCACCGGCCCCGGGGGTTTCGGGGGGGGGTGGGTTTTTGGGTTCCGGGGGGGGGGGGGGGTTTTGGTGGGGGGGGGGGGGGGGGGCGGGGGGGGGGGGGGGGGGGGCGCCGCCCGGCGACCGCGAACTCATATCAGGGTGATGGCGATCATCTCTTCCGTACGACCACGAAGTCGGCCAGGGCGGTGAGCTGGGCCCGCACCCGGGCGGGCATGTCCACCTCGTTCAGGGCATCGATCGCGACGGTGTGCTGGCGGCGGGCCTCCTGGGAGGTCCACTCGCGTCCTCCGGCCTGCTCGATGAGGGCCGCCCTGATGGCGAACTCCTCCTCGGAGAAGGTGTCGAAGTCGTGGGACTTGGCGTCCGCGGCGAGCAGTTCGCCCAGCCGCTCGGAGGCCGGTCCGCCGGCGGCGAGGGCGGCGACGACGGGCAGGGACTTCTTGCGCTGGCGCAGGTCGCTCCAGGTCTGCTTGCCGGTGGCCTCCGGGTCGCCCCAGATGCCGAGCAGGTCGTCCACCGCCTGGAAGGCGAGGCCGAGGTGGTAGCCGTACTCCTCCAGCTTGTCGGCGGTCCGGTCGTCGGCGCCGCCGAGGACGGCGCCGATGGAGACGGCGCAGGCGAGGAGGGCGCCCGTCTTGTTGCCCTCCATCTCCAGGCACTCCTCGACGGTGACCCGCTCGCGGTGTTCGTAGGAGATGTCCTGGGCCTGCCCGTCGATGAGCTTGCGGGTGGCCGTGGTGAGCCGGCGGGTGGCCCGTCCCGCCTCGACGGTGCCGAGTTCGAGCAGCAGCTCGTTGGCGAGGGCGAAGAGGGCGTCGCCGACGAGGATGGCCTGCGCCGGGCCGTGCACCTTCCACACCGTGTCGCGGTGGCGGCGCTGCTCGTCGCCGTCCATCAGGTCGTCGTGGAGGAGCGAGAAGTTGTGGACGAGTTCCACGGCGACGGCGCCGGGCACCCCGACCTCGGGCGCGGCGCCCGCGGCCTCGGCCGACAGCAGGGCGAGCGCGGGGCGGACGGCCTTGCCGCCGTCGCCGTCCGCGGGGTTGCCCTGCGCGTCGATCCAGCCGAAGTGGTAGGCGGCCACGGTGTCCATGGGCGGCGCGAGGCGGCCGACGGCCGCCCGCAGTACGGGGGTGGACAGGGTCCGTCCCCGCTCCAGCAGTGCGGACACGTCCGCGGTGTCGACGGCCGGGTGTCCCGGCGGCGCTGTCGGCACGGTCTCTCCTCTTGTTCCGGTACTCACACTCATACCGCCTCCTGCAGCGGATGGTCATGGCGGCGGCCGAGGGCGGAGAGCGCGGCGCCCGCGGCGCTGAAGCCGCTGCGGACCGCCCCCTCCATGGTCGCGGGCCAGCCGGTGGCGGTCCAGGCCCCGGCCAGGTAGAGGCCCGGTGCCCGGGTGCGGGCGCCGGGGCGGAGCCGGCCGACGCCCGGGGCGGGGTCGAACGTCGCCGTCCGCTCCCTGGTGACGAAGAAGTCGCGCACCCCGGCACCGCGGGCGGCGGGCAGCAGCCGTTCCAGTTCCGGGAGGTAGCGCTCGCGCAGGACGGCGACGGGTTCGTCGATGTCGTCCCGCGCGGCGGACTGGGAGACGGCGAGGTACTGGCCGCCGCCCTCCAGGCCGGAGGTCCGGGTGCGGTCGAAGACCCACTGCACCGGGGAGCCGAGGGCCGTGAAGAAGGGCTGCCTGAGCACCTTGCGGTCGTAGACGACGTGCAGGTTGAGGATGGGGGCGTTGCCGATGTCGAGGAGCCGGCCGGGGTCGTCGAGGGCGCCCTCGGGCAGCAGGGCGTGGGCCTCGTGCTGCGGTACGGCGAGGACGACGGCGTCGGCCTCGATCGTCTCTCCCGGCACCTCCACGGCCCAGCGGCCGTCGTCGGTGCGCGAGATCCGCCCGGCCCTGGCGCGCAGGGCGGTGCGGACGCCGAGGGCGGCGAGGGCCTTCGCGGCCAGGGTGTCGTGGAGTTCGCCGAGCGGGACGCGGGCCCAGCCGATGTCGGCGGCGCCGGGCTCGGAGAGCAGGCCGGTCTTGAAGACCATGGCGGCGAGGCCCATGGAGGCGTTCGGGGCGGTGGCGTTGAGCGTGGCGACGCCGACGAGGTCCCACAGCGCCTCGACGGCGCGCGGGGACTGGCCGTGGCGGCCGAGCCAGGTCGCGAAGTCGACGCCGTCGAGGGCCGGGTCGGCGGGGTCGAGGCGGCCCAGGGCGAGCGCGGCCCGGCCGACGCCCACGCGCTCGGCGACGCTGAGGTGCGGATAGGCCGCCAGGCTCCGGGCGAGGTGGAACGGGACGGGCAGGTCGTCGCGGCGCAGCCGGCCGAGGCGGGGGCCGCGCCGGTGGCCGACGTCGAGGACGGGGACGTCGAGCCGGTCCTGCACGGGGGCGAGGTGGGCGCCGCCGATCCGGTCGAGGAACCAGCGGTAGGCCGTGCAGCAGCGCAGGTGGACGTGCTGGCCGTTGTCGACGGTCAGTTCGCCGCGCCGGAAGGAGAAGGCGAGGCCGCCGAGCCGGGGCCGGCCTTCGAGCAGGGTGACGCGGACGCCCGCGTCGGCGAGCTGGAGGGCCGCGGTGACCCCGGCGATCCCGCCGCCGACGACGACGGCGTGGGAGCGCCGGGCGCTCCGCCCGGTTCCTTCGTGGGTCACGCGGCCTCCGGTCGGTTCGTCTTCGTCGCGGTCGGGACCCGGTCGTGCGCGGCCGTCACCGGCAGGGACGCCGGAACCGGGGGGCGGGTTGCCCGGGGCGCGGGGGCGGACGGGCGCATCAGGGGTGCCTCCTGGCGTCGCGCCGGGCGACGTGGCGGGTGTCGAGGCCGGAGAGGCCGCGCACCGCGACGTACGCCTTCTCGCGGCCCGGCAGCGAGACGCGGCCGCGCAGGACGGCTCCGGGGTCGCGCTCGATCCGGTCGAGCAGGCGCCGGTAGATGCCGGCCATGGCGGCGACGCAGGCGCCGCTGCGCCGGTCGAGGAGGGGCAGCAGCCGGTAGCCCTCGGCGAACAGGGCGCGGGCGCGCCGCACTTCGAAGCGGACGAGCCCGGCGAAGTCGGCGCCCTCGGGCGGGGTGGCGCTCCCGAAACCGTCCCCGCAGCCGAACGCGGCGAGGTCCTCGGCGGGCAGGTAGGTGCGTCCGTTGCCGGCGTCCTCGCGTACGTCCCTGAGGATGTTGGTGAGTTGGAGCGCGAGCCCCAGGGTGTCGGCGTACTCGGGGGCGCGGTCGGCGCCGGGGGCGCCGGGGTGGGTGCCGAAGACGCCGAGGGAGAGGCGGCCGATCGCGCCGGCGACGCAGCGGCAGTAGACCTTGAGGTCGTCCCAGGTGTCGTAGGTCGCGCCGCGGACGTCCATGAGGACGCCGTCGATGAGTTCGTCGAGGCCGTCGAGCGGGATCGGGAAGCGGGCGGCGGAGTCGGCGAGGGCGACGGCGACCGGGTCGGTGTCGTCCTCCTCCACCTTTCCGGCGCGGACCCGGTCGAGCAGGTCCCTGGTGGCTTCGAGTCGCTCGCGCTTGGCGCCCGGTTCGAGCGTGCCGTCGCCGATGTCGTCCACGCGCCGGGAGAAGGCGTAGAGCGCGGACATCGCCTGGCGCTTCTCGGTCGGCAGGAGCCTGATCCCGTAGGCGAAGTTGCGGGCCTGCTGCCCGGTGACCGCCTCGCAGTAGCTGTAGGCGGCCTGCACCGGTGCGGACGGCTGGTGCTGTCCCTCCACGGTCGCGCTCACCCCTCTCTCCGCGCCCGGAGCAGAACCGCTCCCGCCTGGCGCATCAGGCTCGGCTTGGTGGGCTTCGGCGGGCCGGCCAGCACGTCGTGTCCCGCGTCCGCGATCGCGTCGAGCGCCGCGAGTCCCCCGGCGGTGAATCCGGCGAGGAGGAGGCGGAGCCGGCCGCGGACGCTGCCGACGAGCGGGGCGCCCGCGTGGAGCAGGGCCCGGGCCCGCTCGGCCTCGAAGGCGATCAGGGCGCGGACGGAGGCCCCGGCGGTGGGCCGGGCGAGGTCGTCCTCGGTGACGCGGAACCGTTCGAGGTCCTCGGCGGGCAGGTAGATCCGGTCGCGGGCGAGGTCCTCGGCGACGTCCTGGAGGTGCTCGACGAGCTGGAGGGCGGTGCAGATCTCGTCGGAGCGCCGGACCCGCTCGGGGGTGTCGGTGCCGGTGATCGCGAGGACGAGCCGGCCGACGGGGTTGGCGGAGAGTTCGCAGTACGCGAGGAGGTCGTCGTACGTCTCGTACCGGGCGACGAGCTGGTCCTGGCGGTTGGCGGCGATCAGGGCGAGGAAGGGTTCGGGGGTGAGCCCGCACCGCCGGACGGTCGGCCGGAGGGCGCGCAGCAGGGGGTGGCGCGGGGTGGAGTCGAAGACGCGGTGGAGGTCGGCCTCCAGGGCGTCGAGGAGGACGAGCCGGTCCCCGGCCTCGCCGGGGGCGACGCCGAGGTGGCGGGCGTCGGCCCCGCCGGGGGCGAGGTCACCGTCGCCGATGTCGTCGACGAGCCGGGCGTAGCCGTAGGCGGCCATGAGGTCGTCGCGCCGGGCGCGGGGCAGGAAGAAGGGGGCGACGGGAAAGTTCTCGTCCGCCGCCTTGTCGAGGGTGGCGCGCGAGGTGGCGTCGGGGCGCGCCTGCCGGAGGTCCGTCACCGGGCGCTGCCCGTCGGAGGGACGGCGACGCCCTCGTGGAGCTGGAGATTCTGCGTCATGGCCGTCACGTCTCCCGTTCTACACTGCTGACCCAATCCATCCTATTTCGGACACGCCGCCGACCCCTGCCCGTAGGGCCGTCGCCCGGAGACCCGATGACCGTGGGGTATCGCCCTACTTGCCGCGAAACAGACCGGTCCAGCTTACGTCGTACGACGTCCGCCGCCATTCCGGGGTGCCGGGTGCCGGGCGCGCGCCCCCTACGTCCCGTCAACCTCCGCCGCGCACAAGGGCGTTCGAGGCGACGCGCGGGCCGCCGGGGGCGTGTCCCGGTGGCGGGCGCGGTCCGGGCGGTCCCGGCGGCGGCGCTCCCGCGCCGCGCGAGAAGCGCCTCCGGCCAGGGAGGATGACGCACGGTGAGCGGACGGGGGCCGTCCTCGACGGAACCGCCCCCGCCGCGGCGGCGCGACGGGGGCGGAGGGTCCGGACGGGGCTTCCGGTCCCGTGCCTAGCGGGCGGTCTCCCGCTCGTACGCCTTGAGGACCTCGTCCGTGGGGCCGTCCATGAGGAGCTGGCCCTTCTCCAGCCAGAGCACCCGGTCGCAGGTGTCCCGGATGGACTTGTTGCTGTGGCTCACCAGGAAGACCGTGCCGGCCTCCTTGCGCAGCTCGCGGATGCGCTCCTCGGAGCGGATCTGGAACTTGCGGTCACCGGTCGCCAGTGCCTCGTCGATGAGGAGGACGTCGTGGTTCTTGGCGGCCGCGATGGCGAAGCGGAGCCGGGCGCCCATGCCGGAGGAGTACGTGCGCATGGGCAGGCTGATGAAGTCGCCCTTCTCGTTGATGCCGGAGAAGTCGACGATGTCCTGGTAGCGGGAGCGGATCTCCTCGCGGCTCATGCCCATGGCGAGGCCGCCCAGGATCACGTTGCGCTCGCCGGTGAGGTCGTTCATCAGGGCGGCGTTGACGCCGAGGAGCGAGGGCTGGCCGTCGGTGTAGACCTTGCCGCTCTCGGTGGGGAGCAGGCCGGCGACGGCGCGCAGCAGCGTGGACTTGCCGGAGCCGTTGGAGCCGATGAGGCCGATGGCCTCGCCCCGGTAGGCGGTGAAGGTGACGCCGCGGACCGCGTGGACCTCGCGGACGCCCCGGGTGACCTCGGCCTTGCCGCGGCCGACGATCCGGCTGAGCGCCGCCGTGGCGCTGCCCCGGCCTCCGCCGCCGGTGTTGACCCGGTAGACGATGTGGACGTCGTCGCAGATGACGGTGGGGACGCTGGACTGGTTCGGGTCAGCCACGGCCGTACCTCTCCTCTGCCTTCCAGAAGTAGACGAAACCGCCGGCGCCGAGGAGCAGGGCCCAGCCGAGGGCGGTCAGCCAGACGTGGGACGGCAGGTTCTGCGCGCCGTAGCCCTCGATGAGGGAGAACCGGATCAGGTCCATGTAGACGGCCGCCGGGTTGTACATGAGGACGTCGGCGATCCAGGCGGGCTTGTCGGAGAGCATCGCGGGGATCGAGAACATCACGCCGGACGCGTACATCCAGGTGCGCATGACGAACGGCATCAGCTGGGCGAGGTCGGGCGTCTTGGCGCCCATCCTGGCCATGATCATGGCCAGGCCGACGTTGAACACGAACTGCAGGAACAGCGCCGGGACCAGCAGCAGCCAGCGGGGCGAGGGGTAGCTGCCGAAGGCGATCGCGATCGCCACGAGGACGATCATCGAGAACAGCAGCTGCTGGAGCTGCTGGAGCGAGAAGGAGATGGGCAGCGAGGCGCGCGGGAAGTGCAGCGCCCGGACCAGGCCCAGGTTGCCCGAGATCGCCCGGACGCCCGCCATCACCGAGCTCTGGGTGAAGGTGAACACGAAGATGCCGGTGACCAGGAACGGGATGTAGACGTCCTTGGCCATCCCCCTTCCGGCACCCAGGATCAGGCCGAAGATCAGGTAGTAGACCAGGGCGTTCAGGAGCGGGGTCGCCACCTGCCACACCTGGCCCAGCTTCGCCTGGCTGTACTGGGCGGTCAGCTTGGCGGAGGAGAAGGCCAGGATGAAGTGGCGCCTGCTCCACAGCTCCCGGACGTACTCGAACAGCCCGGGCCGGGCACCGCTGACCGAGAGACCGTACTTCGCGGCCAGCTCGGCCGGAGCCAGGCCCTCGTCGACGGACGGGGGCGCGCTCGTCGCGACCGCTCCGCCCTGGTGTGTGTCACTCACAGTCGAAACTTTCGTGTTCAAGATGCGCGGCACGGGGGGTACCACGATGTCGGACGGCCGGGGGGCGACCCGGCCGGGTCGGCCGCCACACCGTACGCCACCGCGTGGGGCGGCACGGCCCGCCGGGGCGGCCGCCCCTCGTGACGACGGCGGCTCCCGCCCCGGACGGACCGCCGGCGGCCTGCCTCACTTCAGCCTGCTGGAGACCAGGATCGACACCAGGTGGAGCAGGGTCTGGAGCAGGGCGATGCCGGCGAGGACGGCGACGCCGAGCCGGGAGAAGAAGAGGTCGCCCCTGATCCGGTCCACGACCGCGAGGACCAGGATGAGCAGGGAGGCCTCGATCCCGAGGATCAGCCGGTGGAACTTGAGCGCGGCGGCGGCCCGGCGGGCCAGCGCCATGCCGGAGGAGCGCGGCTCGGAGGCGGACTCCTTGACCGGCGGGAGGCCGCCCTGGTGCCGGGCGACGCCGACGAGGTCGGTCTCGGCCTTGATCAGGATGGCGCCGAGGGCGGCGAGGGTGCCCAGGAAGGCCCACAGCCAGTCGATCCGGCCGGTGCCCCACAGGTCGGCGGCGCGCAGGCCGAAGCCGACGAGGACCGCCGCGTCGCACAGGTAGGCGCCGACGCGGTCCAGGTAGACGCCGCCGAGCGAGAACTGCTTCTTCCAGCGGGCCACCTCGCCGTCGACGCAGTCGAGCAGCAGGTAGAGCTGGACCATGAGCACGCCGAGGAGGGCGCCCGGGACGCCCGGCACGAGCAGCGCCGGGGCCGCGAGCACGCCGCAGACGGTCATCAGGTAGGTCAGCTGGTTGGGCGTGACCCGGGTGGTCACCAGCTGCCGGGTGATCCGCAGCGAGATCTCCCGCATGTACAGGCGGCCGCCCCAGTGCTCGCCGCTCCGCCGGTCCTTCACGCCCGGGGGGTGGACGACCGGCCGGAGCTCAGCTACCGATGGCTTGTGCATAGTCGGCGTACGCGTCCCTGATCTCGTCGTCGGACAGGTCGAGGTGTTCCAGGATGGTGAAGCGGCCCGGCCGGGTCTGCGGGGCGAAGGACACCGCCCGGACGAACTCGTCCACGGTGAAGCCCATCTCCTCCGGCCGGACGGGCAGCCCGTGCCGGCGCAGGGTCTCGACCATCAGCGCGGACCCCTCGCGGGCGCCGCGCAGGTGCATGGCGAAGGCCGCCCCGAGGCCGCACTGCTCGCCGTGGCTGGCGGCGCGGTCCGGGAAGAGGAGGTCGAAGGCGTGGCTGATCTCGTGGCAGGCGCCCGAGGAGGGGCGGCTGTCGCCGCTGATCGACATGGCGATGCCGGACATCACCAGGCCCTCGGAGAGGGTGACGAGGAAGTCGTCGTCGGCGATCCCGCCGGGGTGGCGGAGCACGGCCTCGCCGGCGCTGCGGGCCATGGCGGCCGCCAGGCCGTCGACGGGCTCGCCGTTCACCCGGTGGGAGAGCTCCCAGTCCGCGATGGCGGAGAGGTTGGAGATCGCGTCGCCGATGCCGGAGCGGACGAAGCGGGGCGGCGCGTCCCTGATCACGTCCAGGTCGATGACGAGGGCGATCGGGGTGGGGACGCCGTAGGAGCCCCGGCCGTTGTCGTTGTCCAGGGTCGAGATCGGGGAGCAGATCCCGTCGTGCGACAGGTTGGTGGCGATGGCCACCAGCGGCAGCCCGACCCGGGCCGCCGCGTACTTGGTCACGTCGATGATCTTGCCGCCGCCGAGGGCGACCACCGCGTCGTACCGCTGGCCGCGCATGGCGTCGGCCAGCTTCACGGCCTCGTCGATGGTGCCCCCGGCGACCGGGTACCAGTCGGCCCCGGGCAGCTCGGCGGCGAACCGGTCGCGCAGCCTGAGGCCGGAGCCCCCGCTGATGGCGACGGCGATCTTGCCGTTGCTGGAGATCCGCTGGTCCGCGAGGAGCGCGGAGAGGTCCTCCAGCGCGCCCCCGCGGATGTCGACGACGACCGGCGAGGGGATCAGCCGGGTCAGTACTGGCACGCGATCTCACGGCCCTTCGCGAGGTCGTCGTGGTTGTCGATCTCGACCCACCGGACGTCCCCGATGGGGGCCACGTCGACGGTGAAGCCGCGGTTGACGAGCTCCTGGTAGCCGTCCTCGTAGTAGAGGTCGGGGTCGCGCTCGAAGGTGGCCTTGAGGGCGTCGGCGAGCTCCTCGGCGGCCTCGGGCTCGATCAGGGTGACGCCGATGTACTCGCCGGTGGCGGTCGCCGGGTCCATGAGCTTGGTGATGCGCCGGACGCCCCCGTCCTCGCCGGTGATGACCTTCATCTCCTCGTCGGCGAGGTTCTTCACCGTGTCGAGGGCGAGGATGATCTTCTGCCCGTCGCCGCGGGCGGCGAGCAGGGTCTTCTCGACGGAGACCGGGTGGACGGTGTCGCCGTTGGCGAGGATCACACCGCGCTTGAGGACCTCGCGGGCGCACCACAGGGAGTAGGCGTTGTTCCACTCCTCGGCCTTGTCGTTGTCGACGAGGGTGAGCTTCAGGCCGTACTTCGCCTCCAGCTCCGCCTGGCGGTCGTAGACGGCCTCCTTGCGGTAACCGACGACGATCGCGACCTCGGTGAGGCCGATCTCGGCGAAGTTCTTCAGGGTCAGGTCGAGGACGGTGGTGTCCCCGTCGACCGGCACGAGGGCCTTCGGAAGGGTGTCGGTGTAGGGACGCAGACGCCGTCCGGCACCGGCTGCCAGTACGAGACCGATCATGCTGTTTCTCCTTCGTCGTGAACGGCGGGTGCTCCGGCGGAGACCCAGAAGCGGATGGACTCCACGAGCACCACCAGCGCGACGGCGACCGCGAGGACGGTCAGTGCCAGGGTGAAGTCGTCGCCGCGACCCGCGAGGAGGGCGGCGAGGACGGCCACCAGGAGCGTGCGCCCCTCGTGTCCGCCGATGACGCGCACCAGCCGGGCGGGCGGCGCGCCGGTGCCGCCGCGAATGCGGTACACCGTGTCGTAGTGATGGTAGGCGACGGCCGCGACCAGCCCGAATGCGGCGGGGAGCGCGTGGGCGGCGTCCGACTTCGCCGCGAGGATCAGGATCGTGCCGTACTCGGCGGCACGGAAGAGCGGCGGCAGCAGCCAGTCGAGGGGGCCCTTGAGCGGCGCGGCGACGGCGAGGCCGGCGAAGAAGGCGTAGCCGACGGCGGCCGCCACGTTCGACGCCCCGGGGCCGATGACGTACGAGTTGACGAGCACCATCGCCGCGGCGATGGCCGCGAGGACCGGCGCCGTGAAGGCGGAACGCGGACCCCGGCGTCCGATGCGGGCGAACGCCTCCGCCAGCGGGCCCGGGTCCGCCAGGTCGGCGAGCGCCCGCGCGGCCCGGTCCGTGCGCCGGGCCTTGCGGGTCAGGGAGCGCAGGACCCGCCCGGCGGTGGTGTAGCAGGCGCCGAAGGCACAGCCGATGATCAGCGCCCAGAAGACGGTCCGGGGGCTGGTGACGGCGGTGAGGACGGCGATCATCGCCCAGCGCTCGCCGATCGGCAGAATGATCATGCGGCGGGCCCAGACCGTCCAGCCGACGCTGTCCAGGCGGCTGGAGAGGGCGGCGGTCGGGCTGGTGTTGGCCGTGGCGTCGTGGTTGGCCTCGTTGAAGGCGAAGTCCACGACGTGCCGGCAGGTCATGAGGATCATGGCGCCGAGCGCGAGGGCCCACACGTCGTCGCCGTCACGGGCGGCGCCGAGGGCGAGGCCCGCGTAGAAGGCGTACTCCTTGGCCCGGTCGAAGGTGGCGTCGAGCCAGGCGCCCATCGTCGAGTACTTCAGCGCGTAGCGGGCGAGCTGCCCGTCGGTGCAGTCGAGGACGAAGGAGACGAGGAGCAGGACGCCCGCGGCGACGTAGCCGCCGCGCTCGCCGGTCGCCGCGCAGCCGGCCGCGATCAGGGCGGTGAGCAGCGAGGCGGTGGTGACCTGGTTGGGGGTCAGCCCGCGGCGCGCGCACCAGCGGGCGATGTAGCGCGAGTACGGGCTGATGAAGAAGGTGGTGAAGAATCCGTCGTGGGCCTTCACGGCCGAGCGGAGGCGTACGGCCTCGTCGTCGACGGCCCCGACGGCGGCGCGCGCCGCGTGGCGGGCCTCGGCGTCGGTGGGCACGGTGGCGACGAGGGTGCCGAGCCGGGGCCGGTGCACGGCGACGCCCTCGGCGTCGAGGGCGTCGGCGAGGGCGGCCGTGAGGTCGTCGGCGGCGGGAACCGCGCCGAGCGCGCGGGTCAGCGCGGTACGGGCCCCGCCCTGCGCGGTGAGCGCGCCGGGGGCGGCGGCGGCCGGGAACCGCGGGTCGGTGAGGACGAGGCGCAGCGCGTGGAGGTGGCCGACGAAGCGGGGGTCCACGAGCGCGACGCGCTCACCCGCCGGGACGGCGGCGAGCAGGGCACCGGTCTCCTCGGCGCCGGAGGCGATCCGGACGTCGAAGCCGAGCGACCGCAGATCCCCGTCGAGCGAAGATCCGGGTGCCGGGGGGCCGGTGAGGATGGCGGTCGACAGACGAACTCACTCCTTGGAGCTGGCGGAGGGACCGGCGGGGCCGTGGCGGCCCGGGCACGGCGGTGCGGCCCGGCACCGGGCGGCGACACGTCGGCTGAGGCTATCGGATGAACGGGGGGACGGATTCACCGAGGCTTCGCGGGCGGGACCCCCTCCGGCCGCTCCGGGACCGCGCGGTCACGTCCGGTTCCGTGAAGATCATCGTGAGTGACCGCCGGTCCGCCCCCGGCCCTCGCCCGGGTGCGGGCGGGAGGTCGCCGCAGGCTCATCGCGCCGCGACCGGCCGTTTCCCGTCATCGCAGGTCAGGGCATATGACAACGGTGTTCAGTGCCGTGTTGCGCATACCCCCCACCCGTAGTTGACTTGCGCCTCGGGGCATACGGACGACACGACCGGGAGGCCACGTCATGGGGGCTGGACACGATCACGGGCACGGCCACGGGGGCCCGCCGCCGACGGGCACCGCGGGGGCCGCGTACCGGGGCCGGCTGCGGATCGCGCTCGGCATCACGCTCTCCGTGACGGTGATCGAGATCATCGGCGGCGTGGTCGCGGACTCGCTCGCCCTGATCGCGGACGCGGCCCACATGGCGACCGACGCGGTCGGCCTCGCGATGGCGCTGCTCGCGATCCACTTCGCCAACCGCCCGCCCTCCGGGAACCGCACCTTCGGCTACGCCCGGGCCGAGATCCTGGCGGCGCTCGCCAACTGTCTGCTGCTGCTCGGCGTGGGCGGCTACGTGCTGTTCGAGGCGGTCCAGCGGTTCGTCGAGCCGGCCGGGACCAGGGGCGGGCCCGCCCTCGCGTTCGCGGCGGTCGGCCTGGTGGCGAACGCGGTCTCCCTCTCGCTGCTCACGCGCGGCCGGAAGGAGAGCCTGAACGTGCGGGGCGCCTACCTGGAGGTGCTGGCGGACGCCCTGGGATCGGTCACCGTGATCGTCGCGGCCGGGATCATCCTGGTCACGGGCTGGCCGTACGCCGACCCGATCGCCTCGCTGGTGATCGGCCTGATGATCGTGCCCCGCACGGTCGGGCTGCTGCGCGAAACCCTGGACGTGCTCCTGGAGGCGGCCCCCAAGGGCGTGGACATGGCGGAGGTGCGGGCGCACATCCTGGCCCTGCCGGGGGTCGAGGACGTGCACGACCTGCACGCCTGGACGATCACCTCGGGGATGCCGGTGCTCTCCGCGCACGTGGTCGTCGACCAGGGGGCCCTCGACTCGGTGGGGCACGAGAAGATGCTGCACTCCCTCCAGGGCTGCCTGGGCTCGCACTTCGACGTGGAGCACTGCACCTTCCAGCTGGAACCGGCCGGCCACGCGGAGCACGAGGCGAGACTGTGCCTCTAGGGCGCGTGCCGGAAGCCCCGCCCGCCCTCCGGGCGGCGGCGCCGCTTCCGGCACGTGCCCCGGGAACAGACGGCGCCGCTTCCGGCACGTGCCCCGGGAAAGGCCCGGACGGCGCGCCCGGTGCCCTGTTAGTCTCTGCCGCACGAACGCGCGCCGAGAGGAGCTGAGGTCGATGACCGTCGCGATGGAGGCCGCCCCGCGCGGCGGCACCCGGTCGTCCCTCAGCCTCCGGGTCTCCGGCTGACCTGATCCCGGTCCTCGCACCGGTACGTCACGTCGTCGGCCGGGACCCCTTCCTCCAAGGGTTTCCACGTTGTCCGACAACGCTTCGCACGACTCCTTCTTCGCCCTGCACCGCGGCCTGCCGCGCCAGGGCCCCGGCTCCGACGCCACCACCCGCCGGCTCCTCGCGCTCGCGGGGCCGCTCCCGGCCCGTCCGCGCGTGCTCGACCTGGGCTGCGGCCCCGGCCGTTCCGCGCTGCTCCTGGCCGCCGAGGCGGGTGCCGAGGTGACCGCCGTCGACACCCACGGACCGTTCCTCGACGAACTGCGGGAGGCCGCCGCCGCACGCGGCCTCGACGGCCCGGTCCGCAGGGGCGGCGGTTCGGTCCGTGCCCTCCGCGCCGACATGGGCGCCCCGCCGTTCGCCGACGGCTCCTTCGACCTCGTCTGGGCCGAGAGCTCGGTCTTCGTGCTCGGCTTCGACCGGGCACTCGCCGCGTGGCGCCGTCTCCTCGCGCCCGGTGGCACCCTCGTCCTCACCGAGTGCGTGTGGACCACCGGGGAGCCGGGCCCCGCGGCCCGCGCCTTCTGGGACGAGCACTATCCGCTCCGCACCGTCGCCGGGAACGCGGCGGCTGCGGTCGCGGCCGGTTACCGCGTCCTGGGGACCTTCATCCAGCCGGAGAGCGACTGGGACGAGTACTACGGCCCGCTGGCCGCGCGCGCCGGGGCGGCGGACACCACCGTCCCCGGCATGGCCGGGGCGGTCGCCGGGGCCCGGGCCGAGATCGCGCTGCGGCGCGAGCACGGCTCCGACTACGGGTACGCCGGTTTCGTGCTCCGTCCCGGCGGGCCGCGCGGGAGCGCCCGTCACGCCCCCGGACACGGGCCGGACGCGGGGTGAGGCACCGGCGCCCGTGCGGGACCGCTCCCGGTGCGGTCCCGCGCGGGCGCCCCCGCGCGGGGCCGGGTTCCGGGCCCCGGCGCGGGCGGGGAACGCCGTACGGAAGAAGCGGTCCCCGGGGCCGGTGCGCCCGCCCGGGGCGGGGGACACACCGGCCCGCCCCGCCCCTTTCGGGGCGGGGCGCCCCCGCCGGTTCCCTCCGCTCCCGCGGCGCCGGGCCGGTACTCCGGTGCGGTGGGCGCGGCCCCGTCCGGCCTCCGAAGTACGGACAAGCCGCTTTTGTGCGGCAGACTGAGGGGGCCCCACCGGGCCGAGGACCGAAGCGAAGGATGGGTATGCCGACCACACCAGCCCCCGCGGCTCAGATCTCGACGGAGATCGCGCCGAACGGCGTCCAGCCGTCCGGAGACCCGGCCCCGATCATGCTCGAACTGGTCGACGAGGACGGGACGACCATCGGCACGGCGGAGAAGCTGGCCGCCCACCAGGCGCCGGGCCGGCTCCACCGCGCCTTCTCCGTCTTCCTCTTCGACGAGTCGGGCCGGCTGCTCCTCCAGCGGCGGGCGCTCGGCAAGTACCACTCCCCCGGCGTCTGGTCGAACACCTGCTGCGGCCACCCCTATCCGGGCGAGGCGCCGTTCGCGGCGGCCGCGCGGCGCACCTTCGAGGAGCTGGGCGTCTCGCCCGCGCTCCTCGCGGAGGCCGGCACGGTCCGCTACAACCATCCGGACCCGGCCTCGGGCCTGGTGGAGCAGGAGTTCAACCACCTCTTCGTCGGCCTGGTGCGGACCGAACCGCGCCCGGACCCGGAGGAGGTGGAGGGGACCGCCTTCGTGACCGCCGCCGAACTGGCCGAGCGCCACGCCGAGGCGCCGTTCTCCGCCTGGTTCATGACGGTCCTCGACGCGGCGCGCCCGGCGGTCAGGGAACTGACGGGTCCGTCCGGGGGCTGGTGACCGGGCCCGGCACGTCTCCGGGGGCCCGCGGCACGGTCCCCGCTTCCCGGTGCGGCACGGCTTCCGGTCCCGGCGCCGCCGGGACCAGGGGCATCGCCGCCCAGATGATCTTGCCACCGCTCGCGGTGTGCTCGACGTCGCAGGTGCCGCCGGCCTCCTGGGCGATCTCGCGGACCAGGAGCAGTCCCCTGCCGCCGGTCTGTCCCCAGTCCGCCTCCAGGGCCTTGGGGCGGTAGGGGTGGTTGTCCTCGACGGACACCCGGATCCACTCGGGGCCGATCGCCACCTCGACCGCTATCTCGGGGGACAGCAGCGCCGCGTGCCGCACGGCGTTGGTGACCAGTTCGGAGACGATCAGCAGCAGACCGTCCATGATCTCGTCGTGGAGGGGGACGCCCTGGCGGACCAGCAGGTCGCGCACGGCGTGCCGGGCCTGCGGGACGGAGACGTCGACCGCGGCAGCGGTGAAGCGCCAGACTCCTTCGTAGGAGGGGTGCCGGGCGGGGCCGCCTTCGCGGGTTCCCACGGTCCGATTTCCACCCTCGTGCTCGATTCTCGCCACGGATCGAGTCTTGGCACTGCGGGGGGACGGCCCGGCCTACTGATCAGAAGTCGACACCTATCGGTCACTTTCCGATCGAGTGAGTATGTCGATGTCAATTACTCGACCGATCGCGCGCGTTTTCTGGAGATTCTGAAAATGGGCCGGAAAACGTCGCGAGCAGGCACATCATACGAGGAATCCATGGGCCTCTCGCGCCGGCCATGAGGTCCCGGGGTGCCACCGCCGCCGTGCCGGAAGGAGCCGGCGCCTCCCCGGCGGGCCCCCTTCCCGGTCGCGCGTCCGGACGTGCCGGATAGCATCCGGCCCATGGAGCCGCAGCTGAGGCACAGCGTCACGGACGGGGTCGCCACCGTCGTCATCTCCCACCCGGCCAAGCGCAACGCGATGACCGCCGGCATGTGGCGCGCCCTGCCGGACCTCCTGGACCGGCTCGCCGCCGACCCGGCGGTCCGGGTCCTGGTCCTGACCGGCGAGGGCGACACCTTCTGCGCCGGGGCGGACATCTCGTCCCTGCGCCGGCCCGGGGACGAGCAGCAGAGCCTCGCGGTACGGGCGGAGGAGGCGCTGGCCGCCTTCCCCAAACCGACCCTGGCGGCCGTCCGGGGCTTCTGCGTCGGGGGCGGCACCCAGCTCGCCGCCGCCTGCGACCTGCGGTTCGCCGAGGAGGGCGCGCGCTTCGGGATCACCCCCGCGAAGCTCGGCATCGTCTACCCGTCCTCGTCGACCCGCAGGCTGACCGCCCTCGTCGGCCCCTCGGCCGCCAAGTACCTGCTGTTCTCCGGCGAACTGATCGACGGCGAACGGGCACTGCGGACCGGGCTCGTGGACGAACTCCACCCGGCGGACGGGCTGGACGAGCGGGTGGACGGGTTCTGCCAGGTGCTCGCCTCGCGCTCGCTGCTGACCCAGGCGGCCGCCAAGGAGTTCGCCGACGGGCGCCTGGACCGGGACGCCCACTGGGCCGGGCGGGCGCGCGGGAGCGGCGACACCGCGGAGGGCGTCGCCGCCTTCCTGGAGCGGCGCGCGCCCCGCTTCACGTACGGGCTCTGACTCCCGTACGCCCTACCCGGCCGTCCCCGCGCGCCACTTCGCGACGATCCCGGCCGGGGCCTTCTCCGGCGAACCCGCGTCGTACGGCGGCCGGGGGTCGTACTCGGTGAGCAGCTGGATCGTCTGCGCGGTCTCGTCCCCGGCGATCCGGCCGAGCAGGTGGAGCGCCATGTCGATGCCGGAGGAGACGCCGGCGGCAGTGACGTACTTGCCCTCGAAGACGACCCGCTCGCCGGTGGGTTCGGCGCCCAGGGCCCGCAGTTCGTCGAAGGCGAGCCAGTGGGTGGCCGCCCGGCGCCCTCCGAGCAGGCCGGCGGCGGCGAGGATCAGCGAACCGGTGCAGACGGAGGTGGTCCAGGTGCTGGTGGCGTCGGCGGCGCGGAGCCAGTCGAGGATCTCCGGGTCGCCCATGGCCTCCCGGACGTCGGGTCCGCCGGGCACGAGGACGATGTCGGGGCTCGGGACCTCCGCGAGGCTCCGGTCGGCGACCAGGGCGAGGCTGTCCTGGTCGTTGCGGACCGGGCCCGCCTGCTTGGCGACGAAGACGCTCTCGGCGCCGGGGAGGCGGGCGAGGAGTTCGTAGGGCCCGACGGCGTCGAGGGCGGTGAAGCGGTCGTGGAGGAGGACGGCGATCTGCACGGTGTCCCTTTCGGTGGACGGGCCCGGCCGCACGCCGGCTCCGGGCCGCGACCGGGGCCGGCGTACGAGCGGGGTTCGGCGGGCGGGGCGGGTCCGGGGGGTGGGTTCGGCGGGCGGGTCCGGGGGCGGGGTGGGTTCGGCGGGCGGGTCCGGGGCGCGAGGTGAGTCCGGGGGCGGGGCGGGTTCGGCGGGCGAGGGCCGCGTGCGGGCCGCCGCGGCGTGCCCCATCCTCGGCGGGCCGGCCCGCGTCCGCAATGACGGGAGGCCCCCTTTCCGCCCTCCCCCCGTCCTCCCCTTCCTCCCCGCCCGGCGGCCGGGAGGAAGGACGCGCCCAGGGAAGAGGCCCGCACCCCGGGAGGAAGCCCGTGCTCCGGGAGGAAGCCCGTGCTCCGGCCGGGGTTTCCGGGGACGCGCGCCTGTTCCCGTCGTACCGACCAGTCGGTAACGTTCAGGACATGACGACTGCCCTCCCCCCGCGCGCCGGACGCCGCTGCCACAACGTGCTGAACCCGCTGCACTCCACGCTCTACTTCTCCCCCGACCTGGACCGCGAACTCTCCGCCCTCGGCCTCACCGACCGGAACGCGATGCGGCTCGCCGCGCGGAGCGCGCCCCTGGGCGCGGTGGGAGCGGGCACGGTCGCCGCCACCTTCTACAACTACAACCACGAGCTGCTCGCCCGGCACCTGCCCTCCGTCTGGGAGACCGCCTCCCCCGCCGAGGTCCTGGCCGCGCGGCTGCGGGCCGTCGACACGACCCTGCGCCGGCTGCTCGGCGAGGACGCCGTCGCCTCCCCGGAGATGGCCGAGGCGGCGGAGCTCGCGCTGCGCGCCGCCGAGGCCTGCACCCGGCACGCCCGGCCCCTGTACGCGGCCAACGCCGACCTGCCGGTCCCCGAGGAGCCCCACCTCGCCTACTGGCACGCCGCCACCCTGCTGCGCGAGCACCGGGGCGACGGCCACCTGGCGGCCCTGCTCTCCGCCGGGCTCGACCCCGTCGAGGCCCTCGCCTCCCACACCGCCACCGGCAAGGGCCTCGCACCCCGCTGGGCCCTCGGGTCCCGGGGCTGGCGGCGCGTCGACTGGGACGGGGCGGTGGCGCGGCTGCGCGACCGCGGCCTGCTCGACGCCGGGGGCGAGCCGACCGAGGCCGGGACGGCGTTCCGCGCCGCCCTGGAGGAGCACACCGACCGGCTGGACGCCGCCCCGTACGAGCACCTCGGCCCGGCCGGCGTCGAGCGCCTCACCGAGCTGGGACGCGGCTTCCTCTACGCGGCGGCCGCCGCGGGCGCCTTCCCCGAGGACCTCGTCGGCAAGGGCTGACCGCGGACGGCCGGACCCGGCGCGGGACGCGCGGGACGGGCCGGTCGCCGCGTCCGGGTGACCGACCCGGCACAATGCAGTCGCAAGCTTGAGGGCACGAGAAGGCGAGTCGGGACACCGTGACGACGTCCATCGAAGCAAGGATCGCCGAGGAACTCGGCGTACGCGAGCGACAGGTGAGGGCAGCCGTCGAGCTCCTCGACGGCGGTTCGACCGTGCCGTTCATCGCGCGCTACCGCAAGGAAGCGACCGAGACGCTCGACGACGCGCAGCTCCGCACCCTGGAGGAGCGGCTGCGCTACCTGCGCGAACTGGAGGAGCGCCGGTCGGCGGTCCTCGACTCGGTGCGCGAGCAGGGCGGGCTGACGCCGGACCTCGAGGCCCGCATCCGGGCCGCCGACACCAAGGCGCGCCTGGAGGACGTCTACCTGCCCTTCAAGCCGAAGCGCCGGACCAAGGCGCAGATCGCCCGCGAGGCCGGTCTCGAACCGCTGGCGGAGGGGCTGCTCGCCGACCCGTCCGTGGAACCGGCCGCCGCCGCGGCGGCCTTCGTGGACGCGGACAGGGGCGTCGCGGACGCGGCGGCGGCCCTGGAGGGCGCGCGGGCGATCCTCGCGGAGCGGTTCTCCGAGGACGCCGACCTCATCGGCGAACTGCGCGAGCGCATGTGGAACCGGGGCCGGCTGGTGGCGAAGGTCCGCGAGGGCAAGGACGACGGCAAGGAGGGGCCGGGCGCGAAGTTCGCCGACTACTTCGACTTCGCGGAGCCGTTCACGGCGCTGCCCTCGCACCGGGTGCTCGCCATGCTGCGCGGCGAGAAGGAGGACGTGCTCAGCCTCGAACTGGAGCCGGAGGAGCCCGTCGAGGGCCCCTCCTCGTACGAGGGGATCGTGGCGCACCGCTTCGGCGTGGCCGACCGGGGGCGCCCCGGGGACAAGTGGCTCCGGGAGACGGTCCGCTGGGCCTGGCGGACCCGCATCCTGGTCCGTCTCGGGATCGACCTGCGGCTGCGGCTGCGGACGGCCGCCGAGGACGAGGCCGTCCGGGTCTTCGCGGCGAACCTGCGCGACCTGCTCCTCGCCGCGCCGGCCGGCACCCGGACGACGCTCGGCCTCGACCCCGGCTTCCGCACGGGCGTGAAGGTCGCCGTCGTCGACGCCACCGGCAAGGTCGTGGCCACCGACACGATCCATCCGCACGTCCCCGCGAACAAGTGGGACCAGGCCCTCGACCGGCTCGCCCGTCTGGCGAAGGAGCACGCGGTCGAACTGATCGCGATCGGCAACGGCACGGCCTCCCGCGAGACCGACCGGCTGGCCGCCGAACTCATCGCCGGGCACCCCGAGCTGAACCTGACCAAGGTGATGGTCTCGGAGGCCGGCGCCTCGGTCTACTCGGCCTCCGCGTACGCCTCGCGGGAGCTGCCCGAGCTGGACGTGTCGCTGCGCGGCGCCGTCTCCATCGCCCGGCGCCTCCAGGACCCGCTGGCCGAGCTGGTGAAGATCGACCCGAAGTCGATCGGCGTCGGCCAGTACCAGCACGACCTGGCCGAGGTGAAGCTCTCGCGCTCGCTGGACGCGGTGGTCGAGGACTGTGTGAACGGCGTCGGCGTGGACGTCAACACCGCCTCCGTACCGCTGCTCTCGCGCGTCTCGGGCATCAGCTCCGGCCTCGCCGAGAACATCGTCGCGCACCGGGACGCCAACGGCCCCTTCCGCTCCCGCCGGGCGCTCAAGGACGTGGCCCGGCTGGGCCCGAAGGCCTACGAGCAGTGCGCGGGCTTCCTGCGCATCCGGGGCGGCGACGACCCGCTCGACGCCTCGGCGGTGCACCCGGAGGCGTACCCGGTGGTGCGCCGGATGGCGAAGCGGACGGGGGGCGAGGTCGCGGCGCTGATCGGCGACACGGGCACGCTCCGCTCGCTGCGGGCGGAGGACTTCGTGGACGAGACCTTCGGCCTGCCGACGGTGGCGGACATCCTGCGCGAGCTGGAGAAGCCGGGGCGCGACCCGCGTCCGGCGTTCCGGACGGCCACCTTCAAGGAGGGCGTCGAGAAGATCGGGGACCTGGCGTCCGGAATGGTCCTGGAGGGCGTCGTCACCAACGTGGCCGCGTTCGGGGCGTTCGTGGACATCGGTGTGCACCAGGACGGCCTGGTGCACGTGTCCGCGATGTCGAAGACCTTCGTGAAGGACCCGCGCGACGTGGTGAAGCCCGGCGACGTGGTGAAGGTCAAGGTCCTCGACGTGGACGTGCCGCGCAAGCGGATCTCGCTGACGCTGCGCCTCGACGACGAGCCGGGCGCGGAGACGGCGGACGGCGCTCCCGGGAGCGGGCGGAAGGAGCGGGGCGAGCGCTCCGGCCGGCCGCCGCGGCAGCGGCAGGGCGGTGGCGGCGGGCGGCGCGCCGAGCGCGGTGACCGGGGCGGCCGGGAGCGGTCGCCGGCGCCCGCCCCGGCCAACAGCGCCATGGCGGACGCCCTCCGCAAGGCGGGCCTGCTGGGCGAGGGCGGCGGCGGGCGGCGCTGAAGCGCGTCGCGGAAGGGGGGCGCGGTCCGGCGGGACCGCGCCCCCCTTCCGGTGCCGCTACGGCAGGAAGCGCAGGGCCCAGTCGGCGCGGTGGGCGACGGTGAGGTCGTCGTCCCGCGTGAGGGGGCGCAGGACGTCGCGGGCCGTCTCCGGGTCCGCCTGGACCAGGTCGACGATCTCGGCGGCCAGGCCGTCCTGGTCGTCGCCGAGGTCGGCGGCGGAGGCCCGCACCAGGACCGGGAGGGTCCCGGCGCCGCCGATGCCCGCGACGACGCCGCCGAGCAGTTCGCGGGCGTACCCGTTGCGCTCCTCGACCGCCCGGCCGAGTTCCTCCTCCAGGCGCGGCAGCAGCTCGGGGCCGCCCGTCGTCGCGATCTCGTCGGCGAGGTCGATCGTCGCGTCGACGTCCGCGTCGAGGTCGTCCAGCATCGCGAGGAGCCGGGTGATGCGGTCGTCGGTCATGGTGCCTCCTGGGGGTGCGCCGTCCCCGGGGGCGGGTCCGGGACGCGGGTCCCGGTCCCGCCCCCGGGGAGAGCCGTACTCGTGCGGTGCGCGGCCCGGGTCGCGGCCGTGCGGGCGGCGGCCGGGTCCGTGGCCGCCGCCGGGGGTTCGTCAGACTTCGGTGACCTTGCCGTTCGCGACCTCGACGCGGCGGGTGGTGCGGACGGCGTCGAGCATGCGCCGGTCGTGGGTGACGAGCAGCAGCGTGCCGGTGTACGCGTCGAGGGCGGTCTCCAGCTGTTCGATCGCCGGCAGGTCCAGGTGGTTGGTCGGCTCGTCCAGGACGAGCAGGTTCACGCCCCGGCCCTGGAGCAGGGCGAGCGCGGCCCGGGTCCGCTCCCCCGGCGAGAGGGTGGTGGCGGGCCGCAGCACGTGGACGGCCTTGAGGCCGAACTTGGCGAGCAGGGTGCGGACCTCGGCGGGCTCGGTGTCGGGCACGGCCGCGCAGAACGCGTCCAGCAGGGTCTCGTCGCCGTGGAAGAGCCTGCGGGCCTGGTCGACCTCGCCGACGACGACCCCGGAACCGAGCACCGCGTCGCCGGAGTCCAGGGGGAGACGGCCGAGGAGGGCGGCGAGCAGGGTCGACTTCCCGGCGCCGTTGGCACCGGTGACGGCGACCCGGTCGGCCCAGTCGATCTGGAGGGTGACGGGACCGAAGGAGAAGTCGCCGCGCCGCACCTCGGCCTCGCGGAGGGTCGCGACGACCGAGCCGGAGCGCGGGGCGGCGGCGATCTCCATCCGCAGGTCCCACTCCTTGCGGGGCTCGTCGACGGCGTCGAGGCGTTCGATCATGCGCTGGGTCTGCCGGGCCTTCGCGGCCTGCTTCTCGCTGGCCTCGCTGCGGGCGTTGCGGCCGAGCTTGTCGCCGTCGGTGGCCTTGCGGCGGGCGTTCCTGACGCCCTTGTCCATCCAGGACCGCTGCATGTGGCCGCGTGCCTCGAGGGCCGCCTTCTTCCCCGCGTACTCCTCGAACTCCTCGCGCGCGTGGCGCCGGGCGGTGTCCCGCTCCTCCAGGTAGGCCTCGTAGCCGCCGCCGTAGAGCGTGATCCGCTGCTGGGCCAGGTCGAGTTCCAGGACCTTGGTGACGGTGCGGGTGAGGAACTCGCGGTCGTGGCTGACGACGACCGTGCCGGCCCGCAGCCCCTTCACGAAGGACTCCAGGCGCTCCAGGCCGTCGAGGTCCAGGTCGTTGGTGGGCTCGTCCAGGAGGAAGACGTCGTAGCGGGAGAGGAGGAGGGAGGCGAGTCCGGCGCGGGCGGCCTGGCCTCCGGAGAGGGAGGTCATCGGCTGGTCGAGGCCGACGGTGAGGCCGAGGGAGGCGGTGACCTCCTCGGCGCGCTCGTCCAGGTCGGCGCCGCCGAGGGCGAGCCAGCGCTCCAGGGTGACGGCGTACGCGTCGTCGGCGCCGGGCGTGCCGTCCACGAGGCCCTGGGTGGCCTCGTCCATGGCGGTCTGGGCGGCGGTGACGCCGGTGCGCCGGGCGAGGAACTCCCGCACGGTCTCCCCCGCGCGCCGCTCGGGCTCCTGCGGGAGGTGGCCGACGGAGGCGGTGGGCGGGGAGAGCCGCAGCTCGCCCTCCTCCGGGGCGTCGAGTCCGGCGAGCAGCCGCAGCAGGGTCGACTTCCCGGCGCCGTTGACGCCGACGAGGCCGATGACGTCGCCGGGGGCGACGACGAGGTCGAGCCCGGCGAAGAGGGTGCGTTCGCCGTGGCCGGCGGCGAGGTCCTTGGCGACGAGGGTTGCAGTCATCAGGGGACGAATCCTAGGCGACGGGGGGACCCGCCGAGGGGGCCGGGGCCCGGCCCGGTCAGCGCCCGGCCGGTGCCCGGTCGCTCCCCGTCCGGGCGGGGGCGGCGCCCTCCGGGTCCGGCGGCGCGAGGGGGCCGGGCGCGAGGGAGTCGGGCTCGGGGGTGACGGGCTCGGGGGTGACGGGCTCGGGGGTGACGGCGAGGAGCCGGAGGAGCACGGACCGGTGGGTGGCCGCGGGGAAGCGGTACGGGCCGGTGCCGGGGTAGCCGTCGCGCGCGAGGTCCGGCGCGGGGCCGGTCTGCCAGGCGAAGTCGCGCCAGACGACGTCGTCGCCGTCGCGTTCCACGACGGCCGTGACGGCTCCGCAGCCGGGTTCGTCGCACGCGGGGCAGGAGTGGAACGCGTACCGGCCGCCCGGGAGGCCGTGGCCGCCCGCGTCCAGGAGGCGGCGGACGTGTGCGGCGCGGAGGACGGGCGGGAGGTCCGCCGCGAGGGGGGAGACCGTGTCCGCGCCGTCGGCCCCGTCGAGCAGGTGGAGCAGCGGTCTGCCGTCGACCAGGAGGTCGGCGGGGCCTGGAAGGGCTGCGGAGGTGAGGTCGAGACTGGTGTACGCGGACGGCATGGCACGAGTATTTCCCCGTGGACGGGTTCGTTCCATGGCCGCTCCGTCCCGGAAATGTCCCGGTCCCGGTACGGTCCGCCCATGGAGAACGACGTGATCGTGGTGGGGGGCGGGGTCGTCGGCCTGACGACGGCGACGGTCCTGGCGGAACGCGGCCGGCGGGTGCGGATCTGGTCGCGGGACGACGTGACGGCGACGACCTCGGCGGTGGCGGGCGCCCTGTGGTGGCCGTACCGGATCGGGCCGGAGGCGGAGGCGGGACCCTGGGCGCTCGCCTCGCTCCGGGTGTACGGGGAACTGGCCGCCGACCCGGAGCGGACGGGGGTGCGATGGGTGCCGGGGGTCCACGCGGACGTGGACCCGGACCGGCTCGGCGCCTGGGCGGGAGAGGTGCCGGGGCTCCGGCGTACGGCTCCGGGAGAGGTGCCGGAGCCGTACGGGGCGGGGCTCGCGGCCCGGCTGCCGCTGATCGACATGCCGGTCCACCTGTCCTGGCTGCGGGCCCGGTTCGAAGCGGCGGGCGGGGTGTTCGAGCGGCGGGCGGTCACCGGTCTCGGGGAGGCGGCGGCGCGGGCCCGGACGGTCGTGAACTGCACGGGCACGGCGGCGCGGGAGCTCGTTCCGGACGCCGGCCTGCGTCCGGTGCGGGGGCAGTTGGTCCTGGTGGAGAACCCGGGGATCGGGGAGTGGTTCGTCGCGGCGGACTCCGGGGCGCGCGAGACGGTGTACTTCTTCCCGCAGCCGGGACGGCTGGTGCTCGGCGGGACGGCCGAGGAGGACGACGAGCGGCTCGCGCCCGGTCCGGAGACGGCGGCGGCGATCGTGGCGCGGTGCGCGCGGGTGCGGCCGGAGATCGCGGGGGCGCGGGTGCTGGGGCACCGGGTGGGACTGCGGCCCGCGCGGGCGGGCGGCGTGCGGATCGAGGCGGTGGCGCTGCCGGGCGGCGGACGGCTGGTCCACCACTACGGGCACGGGGGCGCGGGGGTGACGGTGGCCTGGGGGTGCGCGGAACGGGCGGCGGACCTGGCCGACGGGTGAGGGGCGTCCGGGGCGGGTGCCCCCCCGGAGGGCGTCCGCCCCGCGCGACGGGGGCGCCCCCGCTCGCGGAGTCGTCAGCACTCCTCCACGGGGCTCGCGGCGACGAGGGGGTGGGCGGCCCGTCCGTCCAGGAGCAGCGGGACGAGCGCGCGCTGCGACTGCCGCAGCGGTACGAACGCCCCCGTCCCCTCTCGCCGCACGACGACTCCGTGCAGGGCGAGTTCGTCGCCCGCCCCGGCGTACTGGGCGGCGTCCAGGCGGTAGCCGCACGGCGGGTCGGCGAGGACCTCGCCGGGCTCCGGGGGGTCGTTGTCGGCGCCGCCGAGGAAGACCGGGCCCCGGTCGGCGAGGCCGGCGAGCCGGGCGCGGGCGGTGGCCGCCGCCAGCCGGTCGCGCCGCTCGTCCAGGTAGGCGAACACCCCCTTCAGGGCGGCGTGCTGGGTGGCGACCCGGCGCCGGTGGCCGCGGGCGGGATCGTCCCGCTCGGCCGGGTCGAGCGCGTCCGTCCGGGTCTCCACCAGCAGGCCGGCCGCGTGTTTGATACCGGCCGTGTTGCGCAGGATCCGCTCCTGGCCGTCGCCCGCGACCTGCCGGACCGGTTCACCGGTGAGGGGGTCGGTCCAGATGCCGTAGACGCCGGTGCTGTGGCCGGCGAGTGCGGCGGCGGGCCTGACGTAGGACTCGGAGAGGGTCCGGGACTCGTCGTGGACGCCCGGGTCGGCGTCGAGGGTGCGGGGCCAGAGGGCGAGCAGGTCCTTCTCGTAGTACCGGGGGGTGGCGTCGTACTCGTGCAGGTCGTGGACGAGGTGGGGGCGCCGGTCGCGGACGACGGCGGCGATCGCCCGCGCCTCGGCGGTCCGCAGGGCGAGGTGGTCGCGGTTGATGTCGACGCCGGCGGCGTTGCCCCGGGTGCCGGCCTCCCGGCCGTCGGGATTCGCGGTCGGGACGACCAGGAGGGTGGTGCGGTCGAGGAAGCGGCGGGTCTCCCGGTCCCGGGCGAACGCGAGGTCGCGCACCGTGCTCAGACACGCCTCGCGGCCGGCGGGTTCGTCGCCGTGCTGGCTGCAGACGAGGAGCACGGTCGTGCCGGCCCGGGCGGCGCCGAGGGTGACGAGCCGGAGGGGGCGGCCCTGCGCGGTGGTGCCGATCTCGCGCACCGACACCCGCTCGCCCGTCCGGGCGACGGCCGCGAGGAAGTCCCGCTCCTCCGTCCCGGTCGTCCACCGGGCGCCTTCGGCGGTCTCGAACCCGGTGCGCGGCAACGGCCGCGCGAGGGCGCCGCCGGCCGTCCCGGCGGGGACGGTGACGAGCGGCAGGGCGAGCGCGGCGGCGCCCGCCGCGAGGGCGAGGACGCGCCGTGAACCCCGGCGCGCGGTGCGGGTGTTCACCGGGCGGCTCCTTCTTCGCGCGTGCCGGGACCCCGGCGCGCGACGGGTCTCCTCATCGGGCGGCCCCCGCTCCGGGCGGCCGGGGTCCGGCGGCGGCCGCCGGGGCGGCCGGGGGCGCGGCGGACGCGGCCGTGACCGTCGCCGGGGCGGGCCGGTACGGCGGCCGGGCCCCGCGGGCGGTCCGCTCTCGCATCGGCATGGGGCGGAACGTACCCCGGCCGGCACCCGCGCGAAAGGGTGCCGGAGGGAAGAGGGCCGTTCGGGGGTGGTCCCGGGAGGGAGGGGTTCGTGTCGGCCGAATGGCGATCGTGTGACGGGGGCCCTCTGGACGTGACGGTGCGTCGGAGCGCTGAATAGTGTCCTCGGCAAGGACCGACGACCACCCGCGCGTCTTACGTTTCTTATGACTTGGGGAGCATCCGTGCACCGCAGAATCATCGTTCCCGGCGCCCTCGCCGCCTCCCTCCTGCTGGCGATCCCGGCGTCGGCGGCCGATTTCGTCCCCGGCGCCCCGGGCATCGGCGACTCCTACTACCCCGCCAGCGGCAACGGCGGCTACGACGTCTCCCACTACGACCTGCGCCTGAGGTACCAGCCGGCGACGGACCTGCTCGAGGGGACCGCGACGATACTCGCGACCACCCGGCAGAACCTGTCCCGGTTCAACCTCGACCTCGGCCTGAAGGTCAGCGAGGTGCGGGTGAACGGCCGGGTCGCGAGGTTCGCCTCGTCCGGCGACCACGAGCTGGAGGTCACCCCGGCCGTCCCGCTGGAGAAGGACCGGCAGATCTCGGTCGTCGTCCGCTACGCGGGCAAGCCCTCCGAGTTCAAGGTCGACGGCTGGTCGGCCTGGGCCCGCACCCCGGACGGCGGTGTCGCCGCGCAGGAGCCGGACTCGGCCGTCTGGTGGTTCCCGTCCAACGACCACCCGCTGGACAAGGCCACCTTCGACGTCTCGGTCTCGGTGCCGGCCGGCCACCAGGCCATCAGCAACGGCGTGCTGCAGTCCCAGTCGACGGCCCTGGGCTGGACCCGCTACAACTGGCGCTCCGACAAGCCGCAGGCGACCTATCTGGCGACGCTCGCCGTCGGGAAGTTCGACATCACGACGGACCGCACGGCGAACGGGCTGCCGGTCCTCAATGCCTACAGCAAGGACCTGGGCGCCCACGCCGGCGCGGCGCGCGCCTCGATCGAGCGCACGACCGAGGTGGCGGAGTGGCTGGAGTCGGCCTTCGGGCCGTACCCCTTCAACTCCCTGGGCGGTTACGTGCCGAACGTGACCAGCGGTTTCGCCCTGGAGACGCAGACCCGGCCGTTCTACAGCCCCCGGCAGTTCGCCAACGGCGCGAACGTGTCGGTGGTCGTCCACGAGCTGGCGCACCAGTGGTACGGCGACAGCGTGTCCGTGCGGGACTGGAAGGACATCTGGATCAACGAGGGCTTCGCCCGCTACGCCCAGTGGCTGTGGTCGGAGAAGGAGGGCGAGGGCACGGCGCAGGAGCTGGCGGACTACGTGTACGCGCTGCGGGGGGCCGAGGACCCGTTCTGGACGGTGAAGCCGGGCGACCCGGGCCCGGAGAACCAGTTCCACGGCGCCGTCTACGACCGGGGCGCGCTGGCGCTCCAGGCGCTGCGCAACGAGATCGGCGACGAGGACTTCTTCGCGGTCCTGAAGGGCTGGCCGCAGCAGTTCGCGTACGGCAACGCGCGGGTGGCCGATTTCGTGCGGTACGCGGAGCGGGTGTCCGGCAAGCCGCTGGCCGGGCTGTTCGACACCTGGCTGTACCAGCCGTCGAAGCCGGAGGCGCCGGCGGCGGCCGCGGCCGGGCTGTCCGCCCCGGAGGCCGCCGCGCGGCGGACCGCCCCGGAGCCGGTGCGGCCGAAGTCGTGGGAGAAGATCGCGGCGACGAACACGGTCCACGACCACGGACGCGGGGAGCACGGCGGGCACTGAGCCGCGCGGCCCCGGAGGGCCGTCCGTCAGCGCTTCGCGCGGCGGGCGGCCTTCCGCGCGGTCCGGGCCAGGGGCAGGTAGCGCAGCCGTTCGGGCAGGACGGGGACCACGGCCCGGACGGCCCGCGCGAACCGGCGCAGGGCGCGTTCCTGGTCGTCCGTCCACTCCAGGCCGATGGCCTCGCGGGCGTCCGGCGGCATGAGGCCCACGGTGAGGAAGGCGCGCAGGCGCAGGACGGGGCGGCGCAGCACGGGCCAGAGCGGGCGGAGGACGAGCCGGAGCGGCAGCGGCCCCCGGTCGGGCGCGGGGACGGGCAGGTCGGGGTCGAGGAGTTCCCGCAGGACGGTGGTGACCTCCAGCTCCTCGGCGAGGACCTTCCGGTAGTACGGCCAGAACTCCTCGACGGTCTGCGGCATGTCCCGGTCGTGGATGCCGAGGACGCGGCCGACCCGGAGCCACTCGGCGTACAGCTGACGCTCCTGGGCCCCGGTGAGGGGGCGGGCGAGCAGGCCGAGGCCGTGCCGGTAGACGGGGAAGCCGGTGGCGTGCACCCAGGAGTAGAAGGCGGGGGTGAGGGCGTGGTAGCGGCGTCCGTGGGCGTCGGTGCCCCGGATCGCGCGGTGCAGCTCCCGGAGCCGGCGGCCCTCGCGCGCGGCCTCCTCGCCCCCGTAGATCCAGAGCTGGACCGAGCGCAGGGAGCGTTCGGCCCGGCCCCAGGGGTCGGTGCGGAAGACGGAGTGCTCGTCGACGCCGGCGCCGATCGCGGGGTGGGCGACCTGCAGGGCGAGGGCGGCGGGCAGCATGAGGAGCGCCCGGACGTCCCCGGCGACGCTCCACAGCACCCCGCCGGCGGGTGGCGGCGGGGGATCGACGGTCTTCGCGCGTTCCACGGTGCTCCTCCTCGTGCCTCCGGCCGGGCCCGGCCCGCACCTCCAGGGTGCACCACGCGTGACGAAGGGGCCGTCGCCCGGGCGACGGCCCCTTCCGGGTGGATACGGGGTCAGACGCGGTCGGCGCCGACCGGCTCGCCCACGATGCGGGCGGCGAGGGCGTGCGCCCAGGCGTCGACGTCGGCGTTGAGCTCGCGCTCGGCGGCGGCGCGCTCCTCGGCGATCCTCGCGGCACCGGCGGCGAGGATGGCGTCGCGCTCGGCGGAGCCCTCGGCGCGGGCGGCGGCGATGGCGGCCGAGCCCTCCTCGACGGCCTTGGAGCGGATGCGGGCGGCCTCGTGACGGGCCTCGGCGAGCTCGGACTCGTACTGCTCACGGACCCGGGCGGCCTCGGCGCGCAGGTCGTCGGCGCGTCCGGTGCCGCCGTCGATGGCGTCCTCGCGCTCGTCGAGGGTGCGCTTGACCTTCGGCAGGACGCCCTTCGCGAGGATGAGGAAGGTGATACCGAACAGCACCAGGCCGAGGATGAGCTCGGCCCAGACGGGGTTGAGCGGACCGAGGTCCATCTTGAAGATCTGTGCGTTCGCGAGGGTCATGCGCGCATTCTACCTGGACCAAATGGGTGCAAACGCGACACCGGGCGGAGAGTTGGCACGCCCGTGCGGGTGCGTCCAGATTCCCGGCACCCAGAGGCTACCGGAAGGTAACCGCAGCTGATTGTATGTGCCGCGCCACCCCAAACCCCCACGCCCCCAAGGGAGTTCACGTGTCACTCGCCGCGCCCCGCCGCGCCCCGGGCACCACCCTCGCCCTCGCGCTCGCCGTCGCCACCCTGGCGGCGGCCGCTCCGGCCGCGTCCGCCGCTCCCTCGCAGGCCGCCGGGGTCCCGCGGCTGAAGGTGCTCACGTACAACACGTTCCTCTTCTCGAAGACCCTCTACCCCAACTGGGGACAGGACCACCGGGCGAAGGCGATCCCCGCCGCCCCCTTCTTCCAGGGGCAGGACGTCGTGGTCCTCCAGGAGGCCTTCGACAACTCCGCCTCGGACGCCCTCCGGGCGAACGCCGCCGCGCGGTACCCGTACCAGACCCCGGTCGTGGGCCGGAGCAAGAGCGGGTGGGACGCCACCGGCGGGTCCTACTCCGCGACCACGCCCGAGGACGGCGGCGTGACGATCCTCAGCAAGTGGCCGATCGTCCGCAAGGAGCAGTACGTCTACAAGGACGCCTGCGGCTCCGACTGGTACTCGAACAAGGGCTTCGCCTACACCGTCCTGGACGTGAACGGCAGCCGGGTCCACGTCGTGGGCACCCACGCACAGTCCACCGACCCGGGCTGCTCGGCGGGCGAGGCGGCCCGGACGCGCAGCCTCCAGTTCAAGGCGCTCGACGCCTTCCTCGACGCCAAGAACATCCCGGCCGGCGAGCAGGTGATCGTCGCCGGCGACATGAACGTCGACACCCGTACCCCCGAGTACGGCACGATGCTCGCCGACGCGGGCCTGGTGGGGGCCGACGCCCGCACCGGCCACCCGTACTCCTTCGACACCGAACTGAACTCGATCGCCTCCGAGCGCTACCCGGACGACCCCCGCGAGGACCTGGACCACATCCTCTACCGCGCCGGGAACGCCCGGCCCGCCGGCTGGACCAACGACGTGGTCCCGGAGCGGAGCGCGCCGTGGACGGTCTCCAGCTGGGGCAAGCAGTACACCTACACCAACCTCTCCGACCACTATCCCGTCACCGGCTTCTGACCGGAGCGGCTACCCGAGGAGCCCGTACAGCCAGGCGCCGAGCACCGCGACGACGCAGAGCAGGACGAACCAGGAACCGGGGCCGGTGTGCCGCTCCCCCCGGGGGCGGCGGCCGGGGCGGGCGGCACGGGCCGCCCGCCCCGGCCTCTCCTTCTTCTCCCGCCTTCCCGGCCTTCCCGGCCTTCCGGCGCGGGACGGCCCCGGCGTAGGCCCGGCACCTCCGGCGGTCTCGGCGAGCAGCCGGCGGCAGACGGCCGCCAGCTCCGCCGTCCCGGCCGTCAGGTCGACGACCGCCTCCGCACGGGCCGGGGCGGTCGTCCCCCCGTCCAGAATCCGCCCGGCCCGCAGCAGGGCCCGGTCCTTCCCCCCGGTCGGCGCCAGGCTGATCCAGCGGCGGACGTGCTCGCCCCGGATCACCACGCCGCCGCCCCGCTCCCGGTAGACGGTGTGCTCCCGCCACAGGACCCCGGCCAACTCGACCGCCACGTCCCTGAGTTGCGTGTACATCTGGCTCCCCTGCCCCGACCCCCGATGCGAACAGGCGCCGACTCTAACGGTTCCCGCCGACCGCCCCCGCGGCACCCCGCCCCTCGCGCCCCCGGTGCACCGCGGGAGGGGCGCCGACGCCGGGCGGGAGGGCTCCGCCGGCCGGGAGACGACACCCCGCCCGTCAACTCCGGTTGACATCGCCCGCCCGTCAACCTATGTTGACAGCATGACCGATGCGACCGACCTCGCCGCACGGGCCGGCGACCGCGACCCCCGCGTCGGGTTGCGGGCCGTCTCCGCCCTGCGGCGACTGCTGGAACAACTGGAGGCCGTCCAGGTGCGCAGCGCGCGCGACCGGGGCTGGTCGTGGCAGGAGATCGCGGCCGAGCTGGGCGTCAGCCGGCAGGCCGTCCACAAGAAGTACGGGAGGCAGTGATGTTCGAACGGCTCACGAAGGCCGCGCGCGACGTGGTGAAGGGGGCGGCCGAGCACGCGGAACGCGGCGACGCGGCGGCCGTCGCGCCCGAGCACCTGCTGCTGGCCCTGCTCGACCGCCGGGACACCCGCGCCGCGGCGGCCCTCGGCCGGCTCTGCCCGCCCGACCGCCGCCCGTCCCTGCTCTCCGCCCTCTCCGACGCCCGGCGCAGGGCCGGGTTGTCCCGGGCGGACGCGGAGGCCCTGGCGGAACTCGGCATCGACGTCGGCGCCGTCGTCGCGCGCGTCGAGGAGACCCACGGCACGGGCGCCCTGACCGGCGACCGCGGGGTCGCCGGCCGGCGGACGGGCCGCCGCCCCTTCTCCCGCGAGGCGAAGGGCGTCCTGGAGAAGTCGCTCCGCGTGGCGCTGGCCCGCAAGGACCGGGAGATCGGCGACGAGCACCTGCTCCTGGCCCTCACCACGACCGGCGGCGTCGTGGCGGAGGTCCTGGCCGACCACGGCGTGACCTACGCCGCCGTCGACACCGCCCTCACCGCGGCCGCGCCGCTCTGACCCGGGGGCCCGGGAGGGAGCCGCCGTCCTCCCGGGTCTTTTACACGAGTGGTGAGACAGCAATACTGTTGAGCCATGGACCAGGGGAGCGACACGCAGGAGCCCGTGTACACCGTGGACGAGCTGGCCGCGCGGGCCGGGGTCACGGTGCGGACCGTGCGGTTCTACGGAACCCGGGGGCTGCTGCCGCCACCCGTCATCGGGGCCCGGCGGGTCGGGCACTACGGGCCGGAGCACCTGGCGCGGCTCGCGTTCATCGAGGAGCTCCAGCGGCAGGGCATGACGCTGGCCGCGATCGAGCGCTACCTGGAACAGCTGCCGTCCGACCTCAGCGCGCGGGACCTCGCGGTCCACCGGGCCCTCGTGGCGTCCTGGGCCCCGGAGTCCGCCGAGACGATCACCCGGCGCGAGCTGGAACGGCGGGCCGGGCGGGCGCTGACCGGGCGGGACGTGGACCGGCTGGCCGCGATGGGGGTGCTCGACCGGACCGACGAGGCCGACACCTACCGGCTCGACGGGGCGCTGCTGCGGCTCGGGGTGGAACTGCTCGACGTGCCCATCGAGCACGAGACGATCCTCGCCTCCCGGACCGTGCTCCTGGAGCACGCGCGCGCGGCCGCCCAGGAGCTCTCCCGGCTCTTCCGGGACGAGGTGTGGAGCCCGTACCGGGAGAGCGGGGAGGACCCGGACCACCTGAGCGCGATGAAGTCGCTCTCGGCGCACATGCAGCCGATGGTGATCCAGGCCCTCGTCACGGCCTTCCAGCGCTCGCTGAGCGAGGAGCTGAGGACGGCGTTCCGGAGTCCGTGAGGGGCCGTCCCGGAGTCCGGGACGGCCCCTCCCCCGGGGCCGCGCCGGCCGGTCAGGCGTCGGTGAAGACCTCGCCGCGCTCGGCCTTCTCCACCAGGAGGGCGGGCGGGGCGAACCGCTCGCCGTACGTCTCGGCCAGTTCGCGGGCGCGGGCGACGAAGCCGGCGACCCCACCCTCGTAGCCGTTGACGTACTGCAGGATGCCGCCGGTCCAGGCCGGGAAGCCGATGCCCATGATGGAGCCGATGTTGGCGTCGGCGACCGAGGTCAGGACGCCCTCCTCCAGGAGGCGGACGGTGTCGAGGGCCTCGGAGAACAGCATCCGCTCCTGCATGTCGCGGAAGGGGATCTCGTACCCCGGCTTGGCGAAGTGCTCGCGCAGGCCGGTCCAGAGCTTGCCCCGCTTGCCGTTCTCGTCGTACTCGTAGAAGCCGGCGCCGCCGCTGCGGCCGGGGCGCCCGAACTCGTCGACCATGCGGTCGATCACGGCCTCGCCCGGGTGGGTCGCCCAGACGCCGCCCGCCTCCTCGATCGCCCGCTTGGTCTCGTTGCGGATCTTGCGGGGCAGGGTCAGGGTCAGCTCGTCCATCAGGGAGAGGACCTTCGCCGGGTAGCCGGCCTGCGCCGCGGCCTGCTCGATCGAGGCGGGCTCGATGCCCTCCCCCACCATGGCGACGCCCTCGTTGAGGAACTGGCCGATCACCCGCGAGGTGAAGAAGCCGCGCGAGTCGTTGACGACGATCGGGGTCTTGTTGATCTGCCGGACCAGGTCGAAGGCGCGGGCCAGGGCCTCGTCGCTCGTCCGCTCGCCCTTGATGATCTCCACGAGCGGCATCTTATCGACGGGCGAGAAGAAGTGCAGGCCGATGAAGTCGGCCTGGCGCTCCACGCCCTCGGCGAGGACGGTGATCGGCAGGGTGGAGGTGTTGGAGCAGAGCAGCGCGTCGGGCTCCACGACGGACTGGACCTCCTGGAACACCTTGTGCTTGAGGGCGGTGTCCTCGAAGACGGCCTCGACGACCGCGTCGCAGCCCGCGAGGTCGGCGACCTCGGCGGTGGGGGTGATGCGGGCGAGGAGGGCGTCGGCCTTCTCGCGGGTGGTGCGGCCGCGCGAGACGGCCTTGTCGCACAGCTTCTCGGAGTACGCCTTGCCCTTGGCGGCGGATTCGGCGGAGACGTCCTTGAGGACGACCTCGATGCCGGCCCGGGCGCAGGAGTAGGCGATGCCGGCGCCCATCATGCCGGCGCCGAGGACGGCGACCTTGCGGACCGCGCGGGGCTCGATCCCCTTGGGGCGGCTGGCGCCGGAGTTGACGGCCTGGAGGTCGAAGAAGAACGCCTGGATCATGTTCTTCGCCGTCTGGCCGGTGACCAGCTCGGTGAAGTAGCGGGACTCGATGACGGAGGCGGACTCGAAGTCGACCTGGGAGCCCTCGACGGCGGCGGCCATGATGGCGGCGGGCGCCGGGTAGGGGGCGCCGTTGAGCTGCTTGCGCAGGTTGGCCGGGAAGGCCGGCAGGTTGGCGGCGAACTTCGGGTGCGAGGGGGTGCCGCCGGGGATCTTGTGGCCGGGCACGTCCCAGGGCTGGTGCGACTCGGGGTGGGTGTCGATGAAGGCGACGGCCTTCGCGAACATCTCCTCGGGGGTGGCGGCCAGCTCGTGCACCAGGCCGTTCTCCAGGGCGCGCCCGGGGTTGTACTGGGTGCCCTGGAGCAGCACCTTGAGGAGGGCGTCGGTGATGCCCATCAGGCGCACGGTGCGGGTGACGCCGCCGCCGCCCGGCAGCAGGCCGAGGGTGACCTCGGGCAGGCCGATCTTGGAGCCGGAGACGTCGAGGGCGATCCGGTGGTGGGAGGCGAGGGCGATCTCGTAGCCGCCGCCGAGCGCGGCGCCGTTGATCGCGGCCACGACCGGCTTGCCGAGGGTCTCGATGCGGCGCAGGGCCCGCTTCATCTCCAGGGCGCCCTCGAAGATGTCCCGGGCGTGCTCGGGGCCCGCCTGGATCATGTCCTTGAGGTCGCCGCCGGCGAAGAAGGTCTTCTTCGCGGAGGTGTAGATGATGCCCCGGATGGAGTCCTTCTCGGCCTCCACGCGGTCGGCGATCGCGGCGATCGAGGCCCGGAAGGCCTGGTTCATGGTGTTGGCGGACTGGTTCGGGTCGTCCAGGACGAGGGTGACGATCCCGGTCTCGTCCTGCTCCCAGCGGATGGTGGTGCTCTCGCTCATGACTGATGCTTCTCCGTAAGAAGGGGTTCGGACGGGACGGTCAGACGCGTTCGACGATGGTGGCGATGCCCATGCCGCCGCCCACGCACAGGGTGGCCATGCCGTAGCGCTTGTCCTGCCGCTCCAGCTCGTCCACGAGGGTGCCCAGGATCATCGCGCCGGTGGCGCCGAGGGGGTGGCCGAGCGCGATGGCGCCGCCGTTGACGTTGACCTTGTCCAGCGAGATGCCCATGTCCTTGGCGAACCGCAGGACGACGGCCGCGAAGGCCTCGTTGATCTCGACGAGGTCGATGTCGTCCATGGTCAGGCCGGCCTTGGCGAGCGCCTTGCGGGCCGCCGGGGCGGGGCCGGTGAGCATGATGGTCGGTTCGGAACCGGAGACGGCCACCGAGACGATCCGGGCGCGGGGCGTCAGCCCGTACCGCTCGCCGACCTCCCGGGAGCCGACGGCGACGAGGGCGGCGCCGTCCACGATGCCGGAGGAGTTGCCCGCGTGGTGGACGTGGTCGATCTCCTCGATCCAGTGGTACTTCTGCAGCGCCACCGCGTCGAAGCCGCCCAGCTCGCCGATGTCCGCGAAGGACGGCTTGAGCTTCGCGAGGGAGTCGGCGGTGGTGCCGGGGCGCATGTGCTCGTCGTGGTCGAGGACCGTGAGGCCCGCGCGGTCCTTGACGGGGACGACGGAGCGGGCGAACCGTCCGTCCTTCCAGGCCTCGGCGGCGCGTTCCTGGGAGAGGGCCGCGTACTCGTCGACGTCGCGCCGCGAGAAGCCCTCGATGGTGGCGATGAGGTCGGCGCCGATGCCCTGGGGGACGAAGTTCGTCTCCAGGTTGGTCATCGGGTCGGAGAACCAGGCGCCGCCGTCGGAGCCCATCGGCACGCGGGACATGGACTCGACGCCGCCGGCCAGGACGAGGTCCTCCCAGCCGGAGCGGACCTTCATGGCCGCCATGTTGACCGCTTCGAGGCCCGAGGCGCAGAAGCGGTTCTCCTGGACGCCCGCGACGGTGTCGGGGAGTCCGGCGGCGAGGGCGGAGATGCGGGCGATGTCGGAGCCCTGGTCGCCGACCGGGCCGACGACGCCGAGGACGATGTCGTCGACGGCGGCCGGGTCGAGACCGGGGTTGCGGCTCTGGATCTCCCGGATCAGGCCGACGACCAGGTCGATCGGCTTGGTGCCGTGCAGGGAGCCGTTGGCCTTGCCACGACCGCGCGGGGTGCGGATCGCGTCGTACACGTACGCTTCGGTGCTCACGGGAAGCCTTTCGCGAGGAGGGTGGGAGGGCGCCGCGGGTGCGCCGGGGGGGGTGGAGGTCAGCCGAGCAGGGAACGGCCGATGATCTCCTTCATGATCTCGGTCGTGCCGCCGTAGATGGTCTGGATGCGGCCGTCGGTGTAGGCCCTGGCGACCGGGAACTCGTTCATGTAGCCGTACCCGCCGTGCAGCTGCAGACAGCGGTCGGCCACCCGCTTCTGGAGTTCGGTCGCCCACCACTTGGCCATCGAGGCGTGCACGGCGTCGAGGGTGCCGGCGGCGTGCTCCTCGATGCAGCGGTCGAGGAAGGAGCGGGTGACGGCGCACTCGGTGGCCATCTCCGCGATCTCGAAGCGGATGTGCTGGAGCCGCGAGAGCGGCCGGCCGAAGGCCTCGCGCTCCTTGACGTAGGCGGTGGTGATCTCCAGGAGGTGTTCGGCGGCGGCGATGCCGGCGACCGCGATGGCCATCCGCTCCTGGGCGAGGTTGGTCATCAGGTGGATGAAGGCGCCGTTGAGCTCGCCGAGCAGGTTCTCCTTGGGGACGCGGACGTCGTGGAAGAACAGTTCGGCGGTGTCCTGCGACTTCTGGCCGATCTTGTCGAGGTTCCGGCCGCGCTCGAAGCCCTCCGCGCCCCGTTCCACGACGAGGAGGGAGAGGCCGTGGGCGCCGCCCTCGGGGGTGGTGCGGGCGACGACGACCACGAGGTCGGCCAGGATGCCGTTGGAGATGAAGGTCTTGGAGCCGTTGAGGACCCAGTGGTCGCCGCGGTCCTCGGCGGTGGTGCGGATGCCCTGGAGGTCGGAGCCCGCGCCCGGTTCGGTCATGGCGATGGCGGTGATGGTCTCGCCGGAGCAGAAGCCGGGCAGCCAGCGCCGCTTCTGCTCGTCGGTGGCGAGGGAGGTGAGGTAGGGGCCGATGATGTCGTTGTGCAGGCCGACGGCGAGGCCGGGGGTGCCGGCCCGGGTGAACTCCTCGGCCAGGACGGCGGCGTAGCGGAAGTCGGGGTTGCCGCCGCCGCCGTACTCCTCGTCGACGGCGATGCCGAGCAGGCCCTGCCGCCCGGCGGCGAGCCAGGCCTCGCGGGAGACGATGCCGTCCTTCTCCCACCGCTCGTAGTGGGGCAGCACCTCCTTCTCCAGGAAGGTGCGCACGACCGCCCGGAAGGCCTCGTGGTCCTCGGTGTAGATCCGACGCTTCATGCGGAAGTCTCCTGGGTGTGCAGGGAGGGTACGGCCCAGTCGCGGGCGACCTCGGCGGTGTCGGCACCGGGCAGGGCGGGGCCCTTGCGCAGGGTGCCGGGGGTGACGGAGAAACGGGGTGCGGGGGCGGGCTGGGTCAGGCCGCCGTACTCGGTGAAGGTCGCGCGGGCGGCCAGGTGCGGGTGGGACGGGGCCTCGCTCAGGGAGAGGACGGGGGCCACGCAGGCGTCGGAGCCGTCGAAGACGTCCGTCCACTCCTGGCGGGTCCGGCCGAGGAAGGCCTTGGCGACGGCGTCGCGCAGTTCGGGCCAGCGGGCGAAGTCGTGGCGTCCGGCGGCGGCCTCCCCGATCCCGAGGAGGCGGACGAACTCGGCGTAGAACCGCTCCTCCAGGGCGCCGACCGCCATGTGGCCGCCGTCCGAGGTCGCGTAGACGCCGTAGAAGGGGCAGCCGCCGTCGAGCAGGTTGGTCCCGCGCCGGTCCTGCCAGCTCCCGGCGGCCAGCATGGCCCGGATCATCGTGGTCAGGTGGGCGGTGCCGTCGACGATCGCGGCGTCCACGACCTGTCCCTCGCCGTGGGCGCGGGCGTGGTGGAGCGCGGCGAGGACGCCGACGACGAGGTAGAGGGAACCTCCGGCGTAGTCGCCGAGCAGGTTGGCCGGGACGGTGGGCGGGCCGTCCGGGTCCGGTCCGATCATGCCGAGCGCGCCGGTGATCGCGATGTAGCCGATGTCGTGTCCGGCGGTCGCGGCCAGCGGCCCGTCCTGGCCCCAGCCGGTCATCCGGCCGTAGACCAGGCGCGGATTGCGGGCGAGGCAGACGTCCGGGCCGACTCCGAGGCGTTCGGCCACGCCGGGCCGGTACCCCTCGATCAGGACGTCGGCGCCGGCCACCAGGTCGAGCACGGTCGCGGGACCGTCCCCGGCCTTGAGGTCGACCAGGACCGAGCGCTTGTTGCGGTTGGTCAGGTCGCGGGCGGGGTCGATGCCGAGGGCGTTGCCGCCGGGCCGGTCGACCCGGACCACGTCCGCGCCGAGGTCGGCGAGGAGCATCGCGGCGAAGGGACCGGGCCCGATGCCGGCCAGTTCGACCACGCGCACCCCTGCGAGCGGACCGTTCCGGGCGGTGTGCGTCGTGCTCATCGAGCCCCCAGAAGTATGTGACACCAATGATGTAACACCAGTGATGCTAGGAACGTGTTCCACTCCGCACAAGCCCCCCGGCCGGTCGAGCGCCGGGAAGACCGGCGGGAGGCTTCCGCTATCCTCCGCCGACGACAACCGCGCACGGCTGCGCGGTACGGCCGAAGCGAGGGGCTGGATGGGGACAGGGGCGGGCACGGGGCGCGGCACCGGGGCGGACCGGGGCGGCGGTTCCGGTGCGGAGCACGGGACGGGACCGGAGCACGGGGCGGGGCCGGGGGGCTCGGCCAGGCCGTACGACGTGGTGCTCTTCGGGGCCACCGGGTTCGTGGGCGCGCTCACGGCGGAGTACCTCGCCGAACACGCCCCCGGCACGTGCCGCTGGGCGCTCGCGGGGCGCGACCTCGGCCGGCTGGAGGCCCTGCGGGACCGGCTCGCCTCGGCGCGCCCGCACCTCGCCGGCCTCCCCCTGGTCCTCGCGGACTCCGGCGACCCCGATTCGCTGCGCGAACTCGCCTCGTCCGCGAGGGTGGTGGCGACGACGGTCGGACCCTACGTCTGGTACGGCGAGGGCCTCGTCGCCGCCTGCGCGGAGGCCGGCACGGACTACCTTGACCTGACGGGCGAGGCCGAGTTCGTGGACCTGACCTACGTGCGGCACGACGCCCGCGCCCGGGAGACCGGCGCCCGGATCGTGCACGCCTGCGGCTTCGACTCCGTCCCGCACGACCTCGGCGTGCACTTCACCGTGGGGCAGCTCCCGGAGGGCGTGCCGCTGCGCGTGGACGGCTTCGTACGGGCCGGGGCCGCGTTCTCGGGCGGCACCTTCGCCTCCGCGCTGACCGCGCTCGGCCGGGGCCGGAAGGTCCTGCGGGCCGCGCGCGAACGGCGCCTGCACGAGCCCCGGCTGATGGGCCGCCGGTCGCGCGCGCCGCTCGGCGGGCCCCGGTTCAGCCCGGAGACGGGCACCTGGGCGCTGCCGCTGCCGACCCTGGACCCGCGGATCGTGGCGCGCTCGGCGGCGGCCCTGGAACGGTACGGCCCGGACTTCCGCTACCGGCACTACGCCTCCGTGAAGACGCTCCCGATGGCGCTCGGAGGCGCGGCCGCCGTCGGGGCGTGCGCGGTGGCGGCCCAGGTCCCGCCCGTGCGCGACTGGCTGATGGAGCGTCACCGGGCCGGTACGGGGCCGTCGGCCGAGCGCCGGGCCCGCAGCTGGTTCTCCGTGCGGTTCGTGGGCGAGGGCGGCGGCCGGCGGGTCCTCACGGAGGTCTCGGGCGGTGACCCCGGATACGACGAGACGGCCAGGATGCTCGCCGAGTCGGCCCTCTGCCTCGCCTTCGACCCGCTGCCGAGGACCGCCGGGCAGGTGACGACGGCGGTGGCGATGGGCGACGCCCTCACCGCCCGGCTGCGGGCGGCGGGCATCCGCTTCCGGGTGGCGCACCGGGGTTAGGGCACGCGCGGGAAGCCCGTCCGGCGGGACCCGGACGCCGCCGGGGCCCGCGGGGCGGGCCTCAGGGCCCCACGAGACGGAACGGGTGGCCGGCCGGGTCCGCGTAGACGCGCCGGGCCGGGTCCCCTCTCCCGTCGTCGAGCGGTACGGCCCCGGGCGCGAGGACGGCCTCGTCGGCGGCGGCCGGGCCGTCGACCCGCACGTCGAGGTGGAACTGCTGCTCGGGCGCGCCCCAGACGGGCGGACGGTGGTCGGCGACGCCCTGGAAGGCGAGGACCGGACCGCGGTCGCCGCGCAGGACGACACAGCCCTCCCCCACGGCCCGGCGGGGTCGGGCTCCTCGATCCCACCGTCGATCAGCGTCCGGTAGAAGGAGGCCGGTTCGGTCGCGTCGGGGCAGTCGAGGACGACGCACCTCAGCCGCCCGATCACGCGGTGCCCGGGCGGTGCGGGGCACGGCACGGTTCCGGGCCGGCGCGAGGGGACCGGTGGCGGGGAGGGCCGGAACCGGGGCGCGCCGGGGGGAACGCGACGCGGCGACGGGGGAGTTGTCATGCGCCCCACTCTGCCGGGCGGGCATCCGTACGCGTGCTCACGGGCCGGTGTCCGTACGCGTACGCAGAGGGGTCCCGGTCTGCCCGCGTGCTTCTTCGAGGGCGCGGCGGCAGAGGGAGTCGGCGCGGCGGGTGGTCTCGGGGAGGCGGTAGCGCGGGGTCAGGTGGAGGGTGTGGGCGCAGGCGCGGGCGAGGGAGATCCTGTGGCCGGCGGAGACGAAGACCGGTTTGACCCCGGCACGGGTGCGCACGGCCCGGCCCACCTCCTCGCCGTCGGCGAGCAGCGGGGCGGAGTCGCCGCGCGCGGGTCCGGGCTGCTCGTACGTGAAGGCGAAGGGGTTCTTGGCGACGCCCACGGACGCGCGTCCGGTGAGCACGCCGAGGTGGGAGGCGAGGCCGAAGCGGCGGGGGTGGGCGAGGCCGTAGCCGTCGCAGACCAGGAGGCCGGGGTCGGCGGTCAGGCCGCCGAGCGCGGCGAGGACGGTCGGGACCTCCCGGAAGGCGAGGAGTCCGGGGACGTACGGGAAGGAGACCCGGCCGACCGCCGTCGCCTCCTCGACCACCTCCAGGGTCCGGGCGTCGAGCACGACGGCCGCGGCGGCGACGAGGTCCCGCTCGTCGTCGTAGGCCACGTCGAGCCCCGTGACATGGCCCTCGCCGACCTCCGGTCCCGTCTCGTCCCGCACCAGCCGCTCCCGCAGTTCGCGCTGGACGGCGAGGGCGGTGGTCTCGTCGGCGGGCCAGCCCGCCGGAATCTCGATGATCCTCATGATGCGGTCACCCTACGGCCGGGCGGGCGCCCGTACCGGGTCCCGGCGGGGGCGGCGGGCGCCCGGGAGCGGGCGGTAGCCTGGCGATCATGTTCGTACTGGAATTGACCTACACCGCCCCCGTCGAGCGGGTGGACGCGCTGTTCGACGACCACATCGCCTGGCTCGACGAGCAGTACGCGGCCGGTGTGTTCCTGGCGTCGGGGCGGAAGAACCCCCGGGACGGCGGGGTGATCCTGGCCGCCGGGGTCGACCGCGCGCGGATCGAGGAGATCGCGGCGGCCGACCCGTTCAGCACCGGGGGCGTGTGCGCGTACCGGATCACGGAGTTCCACGCGACCAGGACGGCCGACGGGATCGCCGCGTACCGGGAGCTGCCGTCCTCCTAGGGCCTGTCGCCGGGGTGACCGGACGGGGCCTCCGCGTCCGGCCCCCGGCGGTGTGCCAGGCGTGCGACGCGGCCCTGTTCGCCGGAGGCCCAGCAGGCGCCGTCCGGGGTGCAGTCGACCGTGTCGTACGAGCCGGTGTCGACCGTCCGCCAGGTGCGGCCTCCGTCGGTGGTCAGGTCCGTGCCGGTGGGGCCCACGGCGAGCGCGGACGTCCTGCCGTGCGGGAGCCAGGCGACGCCCGAGCGGTAGGCGGGCGGGGGCGCGGCCGGGGTGTGCCAGGTGCGGCCCGCGTCGGCGGTGACGGCGGCGGCCCGGGGGGACGGCTGGTCCTTGCGGTAGTCGCCGCCGACCGCGATGCCGTGCGCGCGGTCGCGGAAGGCGAGTCCGAAGACGCCCCGGGCCGGGTCGCCCGCCGGGACGGGCGAGTCGGTCGCGGTCCAGGTCAGTCCCCGGTCGGCGGAGTGCAGCACGCGGGCGGTGGCGCCGCCGCCCGTCGCGAGCCACGCGTCCCGGGGGCCGGCCGACACCAGGCACTGGCCGCTCGCCGCGAAACCGGCTTCGCCGGGGAGCGCGTCCGGCATCCCTGCGTTCGGCAGGACCCGCCAGGACCGGCCGCCGTCCCGGGTCGAGAGGATGCGGTACTTCCCGTCGACCGGATCGCTCATGGCGAGGCCGTTCCGGTGGTCGAAGAAGGTCATGCAGTCGTAGAAGGCGCGCGGGTCGGTGTTGCGGAAGGACTCGGTCCAGGTGGTGCCGCCGTCCTCGGTGCGCAGCACCCGGGATGCCTCTCCCTCCCCGATGGCGAGGACGACGGCCCGGCGGGCGTCGAAGGCCTCCACGTCGCGGAACTCCAGTCCCTCCGCACCCGGCGGGGAAACGTTTCGCCAGCTTCTGCCCCCGTCGCCGGTGCGCAGCACCGTGCCCTTGGAGCCCGCGACCCAGGCGGTCCGGCGGTCGACCGCCGCGAGCCCCCGGAAGCGGGCGCCGGTCCCGGTCGGCGTGAGCCGCCAGGCGACCGCCGGGCCGGACCGCTCGCCGGCCGCCGGGGCGGATGGCCGGCCGGCGGAGGCCGCGGGGGTCTCCCCGGCCCGTGCCGGGGCGGTCAGGGTCAGCGCGAGCGCCGCCCCGACGAGTCCCGCCGACATCATTCGTCTCGTCTTCCCCATGGACGTCATGGCGCCGGAAGCTAGCGCCCGGGACCGCCCCCCGTCCAGGGCGCCCACCCGGCCGACGGGGCGGGCGGAGCGTGCCCGTACGGTCCGGGCCGGTGACGCGGCGGCCCCGCCGGTCCGGGACGGACCCCCGCCCCGGAGCGCCTCCGGAGGGTCCGCGACGGCTCCGGCCTGCCCGGATTCCCCTCCCGGCGGGCGCGGTGACGCAGCTCACGCGATCCCGGAATGCACGCCCCGTGGCCCTCACCCGTCTTCACGGGTGTCAGAAGCCCCGGTCTCGGGGAGACGCAGAAGACCCGAAGCCCGTACGAGAGGAGCCGGTCTTGTCCGCCGTCATAGAGCAGGCCGTCCAGGCCCGTCTGGTCGCATCCGCTCCCCGGATGGAGACCGTCCCCGCCACCCTGCGGTACGACCGCGAGGATCCGTACGCCGTCAGCATGGCCTTCCCGCCCCCCGCGACCCTGGAGGGCGTCGAGGTCTCCTGGGCCTTCGCGCGCGACCTGCTCGTCCAGGGGGTCGAGCGCCCGGCCGGCGTCGGGGACGTGCGGCTGCGCCCGTACGGGTACGACCGGACCGTGGTGGAGTTCCACGCCCCGGAAGGGGTGGCCATGGTCCACGTCCGGACCTCGGAACTGCGCCGGTTCCTGGAGCGCTCGCAGCACCTGGTCCCCGAGGGACGCGAGCACCAGTACCTGGACTGGGACCACGACCTGACGGAGCTGTTCCGCGAGCACCCGTGACGATCGCCCCGGCCTCACCCTCCGCCGGCTCCTTCCTCCGCTCCGTCCGCCCCTCCTCCCGCTCGGCCCGCTCCTTCTCCGCGGCGGGCACGGCCGTCTCCCGGCCCGGTGCCGCCGCGCCGTAAACCGTTTGCCGCCCTCCCGGCCGGGACCGTACGGTCGGTGACGACCCCCGCCGTCACCCGATCGGAGAAGGACGTTGCTCGTCTGAGGTTGCGAGACACCGTGCCGCGCGCGCCCCCGTGCCGCGTGTGCCGTTCTCGACCTCGGCGTACGAGCCGTCTTCCCGCTGCCCGCGCCCCGGTGTCTCCGCGTATCGCATCCCGTACGCCCGCGTTCGCACCCCGGAGGCACCCATGGCCCCTCACCCCACGTTCCTCACCTGCTCCTCGCTCTCCTTCTCCTGGCCGGACGGCACCGAGGTCTTCGACGGTCTCCGGCTCGCGGTCGGCCCCGGCCGCACCGGGCTCGTCGGGCTCAACGGCTCCGGCAAGTCCACCCTCCTCAGACTGCTCGCGGGCGAGCTGACGCCCACCTCCGGCACGGTCCGGGTCACGGGCGAACTCGGCCACCTGCCGCAGAACCTGGTCCTGGACACCTCGCGCCGGGTCGACGAGACCCTCGGCGTCGCCGCGAAGCGGGCCGCCCTGCACGCCATCGAGGCGGGGGACCCCGCCGAGGAGCACTTCGCCGCCCTCGCCGACGACTGGGACGTGGAGGAGCGGGCACGGGCCGTCCTCGACCAGCTCGGGCTCGGCCACGTCGGCCTGGACCGGACCGTGGGCGAGATCTCCGGCGGCGAGTCCGTGCTGCTGCGCCTGGCCGCGCTGCTGCTCGCCCGGCCCGACGTCCTGCTCCTGGACGAGCCGACCAACAACCTGGACCTGCGCGCCCGCGCACGCCTCTACGAGGCGGTGGAGAACTGGTCCGGGGTGCTGGTCGTGGTCAGCCACGACCGGGAACTCCTGGAGCGGGTCGACCAGATCGCGGACCTGCGGGACGGCGAGGTCGCCTGGTACGGCGGCTCCTGGTCGGACTACGAGACGGCGCTCGCGGCCGAACAGGACGCGGCGGAGCGGATGGTGCGGGTCGCCGAGGCCGACGTGCAGCGGCAGAAGCGGGAACTCGCCGACACCCACATGAAGCTGGCCCGCCGCAGGCGGTACGGGCAGAAGAGCTTCGAGAACAAGGTCGCCTCCAAGCTGGTGGCGAACAGCCGGAAGCGCAGCGCCCAGGTCACGGCCGGCAAACAGCGCACGCTCCACGGCGAGCGCCTCTCGGAGGCCCGGGAACGGCTCGACGCGGCGGTGGAGGCGGTGCGGGACGACGACGAGATCAGGATCGAGCTGCCGCGCACCTCGGTGCCGCCGGGCCGCGAGGTGCTGCGCCTGCGGGACCTGGAGCTGCGGCACGGGGCGCGCGTGGAGGGCGGGTTCGAGCTGCGCGGGCCGGAGCGGATCGCGCTGGTCGGCCCGAACGGCGCGGGCAAGACGACGCTGCTCCGGACGATCGCCGGAGAGCTGGAGCCCCTGTCGGGCGAGGTGGAGACGAAGGTGCCGCTCCGCTTCCTGCCGCAGCAGCTCGACGTCCTGGACGACGGGCTGAGCGTGGTGGAGAACGTGGCCCGCTTCGCGCCCGCGGCGACCGCGAACGCGATCCGGGCCCGGCTGGCCCGGTTCCTGTTCCGGGGGGCGCGGGCGGACCGGGCCGCGGGCACCCTCTCGGGCGGGGAGCGGTTCCGGGCGACGCTCGCGGCCCTGCTCCTCGCGGAGCCGGCCCCGCAGCTGCTGATGCTGGACGAGCCGACGAACAACCTTGACATGGCGTCGGCGCGGAAGCTGACGGAGGCCCTCGACGCCTACGAGGGGGCGCTGGTCGTGGCGAGCCACGACGTGGCGTTCCTGGAGTCGCTCGGGATCACCCGCTGGCTGCTGCTCGACGGCGCGCTGCGGCCGACGACCGCCGAGGAGGTCCGCGCACCGTTTCCGGACAGGGGCTGACCCCGCCCGCGCACCGTTTCCGGCCAAGGACCGACCCCGCCCGCGCACCGTTTCCGGCCAGGGACCGAATCCCCCCGCCCGCCGCGCCGGGCACTCGCGCTGCGTGTCCGGCGGGGTGCCTGGAGGGGGTCGTACGGGATGTGACCTGCGCGTTCCCCGTCCGGCCGGAGCAGGGGTCATGACCCGGTGTGACCGGGCGTGACGGGGGCGGGCTTGGCCGGAGACTTACGGAGGCTTAACCTACGGTTTCGTAACCTACGAATCCGTAAGTACGTCCGCGTGCCCCCCTCCGTCCCCAGGAGTCCCCCTTGACGCTCACCTCTCCCTCCCTCGACAGCTCGGCTGGGTGGACCGACGCACGGTTGCTCTACGCCCTGGAAGAGGTCGTGGAGAAGGAACTCAACCGTCACCTGAAGGTCACCAAGGACTGGATGCCGCACGAGTACGTGCCGTGGTCCGACGGCCACAACTTCCCCGGCTTCTTCGAGGACGGCGAGGCCTGGGACCCGAAGCAGTCCAAGGTGACCGACATCGGGAGGATCGCCCTCGTCGTCAACCTGCTCACCGAGGACAACCTCCCGAGCTACCACCACGAGATCGCCAGCCTCTTCGGCCGCGACGGCGCCTGGGGCACCTGGGTGCACCGCTGGACCGCCGAGGAGGGCCGGCACGGCATCGTGATGCGCGACTACCTGCTGGCCTCGCGCGCCGTCGACCCGGACCAGCTGGAGCGGTTCCGGATGGCGCACATGAGCGAGGGCTTCGAGTCGGACAACCGGCACTCGATGCTGCACTCCGTGGCGTACGTCGCCTTCCAGGAGCTGGCCACCCGCATCTCGCACCGCAACACCGGCCACCAGTCCGGCGACCCGGTCTGCGACCGGATGCTCGCCCGCATCGCCACCGACGAGAACCTGCACATGGTCTTCTACCGCAACCTGCTGGGCGCGGCCTTCGAGCTCGCCCCGGACCTGACCATGCGGGCCGTACGGGACGTCGTGGTCGGCTTCCGGATGCCCGGACACGGCATGCCGGGCTTCGAGCGGGCGGCGGCGCAGATGGCGATCGGCGAGATCTACAACATGCGCATCCACCACGACGACGTCCTCCAGCCCGTGCTGCGCTTCCTGAAGGTCCTCCAGATCGACGGTCTGGGGCCGGAGGGCCTGCGCGCCCAGGAGGAGCTGGGCCTGTACATGGAGGGCCTGGACGGCGAGGCGAGCAAGTTCGACGAGAAGCTCGCGGCCCGCAAGGCCCGGCTCGCGGCCCGCGCGGCGGGCTGACCGCCGGTTCCACCGCGCGGCGGACGGGTCCGCCCGCCGCGCGTTCAGGCCCGGCCGCGCTTCAGCCGGAACCGCTCCTTCTCCGAGAGCCCGCCCCAGACGCCGAACCGCTCGTCGTGCTCCAGCGCGTACTCCAGGCAGGCCACGCGCCCCTCACAGGCCCCGCAGAGCCGCTTCGCCTCGCGGGTGGAGGAGCCGGGCGCCGGGAAGAAGAACTCCGGGCCCGCCTGGGCGCACAGTGCGTTCTCCTGCCAGGTCATGTCGGGCTCCGGTGCGGTCAGTACGCTCGTGTCGGTCTGCATGCCGTACACGATGCCGAGGCGTCGTAAACGAGCCATCAACGTTCGATCAATGCGGCGCGCCGGGGGCGGTGCGCCGCTCCCGGCGGGACGGTCCGGCGGGGTCACGGAGCCGGTGGGGCGGGCCCCGTCCCTCCGGCCGGGGTGGCGCGGCGGGGCGCCCCGGCAAGGCGCCCCGGCGGGTTGACACGATCCCGGCACCGGCGGCGTGAAAGGCACACCTCCCGCCGACCCGGAAGACGTCCGCACCCCGAGTGAGATGCTTCACATTCTATCGATGATCGATCCCTTTCCGGGCCTCCCACTCGATCGCGCATTCGACGAACACGCGGTCGATACGGAAGGGGGGTGCGAAAAGCAGCCGCGACCGCCCGCCCCCACACCTGCGGGAACGCCCCCGCCCGCGCCCGGCGCCGGCGACGGGTCGGCCCCCTCCCCGCCCGTGCGCCCCGGCGGCGGCGCCCCGCGCCGTCACCGTCCCGCGACATCCCCGTGGCAGCACCCCTACCGCGATCCGGTACGTATGGGGGGACACTCTTCCGTACCCCTCCCGGACCCCCACTAGGACTGCCCGTGATCACCTCGCCCTCGCGCCTCGTCCCCGTTCCGATCCCCGACCGCGTGGCCGCGATGATCGGCTCCTGTCTGCCGCTGCACGTCCTGCAGGCCGAGGTGGACGCGGACTCCGCGGCCCGCGAGGTGTACCGGTTCCGGGGGCCGCTCTGCGCGGAGGACCGGGCGGACCGCGAGCACGCCCTGGCCGCGCTCGCGCGGGCCAACAAGATCCTCGCCAAGCACCACCCCCAACTGCCCGTCACCCCCTGACGGGGCATCCGCCCGGCGCCCTCCGGCACGGGCGGGAGCTTCGGCCTCCCCCCAGCGCCTCCCCGGCGCCTCCGGCTACTCCGCGACGTCCCCGTCCACGTACACCCACGCCCCCTCGCGGCGGGCGAAACGGCTCCGCTCGCGCAGCGCGCCCGGCTCCCCGCCGTGGACGTGGCGGGCCGTGAAGGCGACGGTGCCGTGCTGGTGGAAGGCGGTGCCCCCGGTGGTCTCCCCGATCTCCAGGCCGGTCCAGCGCAGCCCCGGGTCGAAGTCGATCCCGTCCGGCCGCGTCTCCGGCGCCCAAGTGCGCAGCAGATAGGCCTCGTCGCGGACCACGAAGGCGCTGTAGCGGGAGCGCATGAGGAGTTCGGCGGTGGGCGCGGCGCCGCCCGTGCCCGCGTGGAAACGGCCGCAGCACTCGCCGTAGGGGACGCCCGTGCCGCAGGGGCAGGGCGAGGCCGCCGTCACGGCGGGGGCCTGCGGGGTGCGGGGGCGGGTCTTGCGTCGGGACATGCCGTCATTCTCCCCCACCGCGCCCCCGGGACGGGCCCCGCCGCCGGTCCGGGGGCACCCGCCGCGGAGGCGCCCGGACGGGCGCCCGTCCGGAATCCGGCTGCCCCGGGGGGCCTCCCAGTAGCGTGAGGGCATGAGACTGACGATTCTCGGAGGCGGCGGATTCCGGGTGCCGCTGGTGTACGGCGCCCTCCTCGGCGACCACGCCGAGGGGCGGGTCACCCGGGTCACCCTGTACGACCCGGACGGAGCGCGGCTCTCCGCCGTCGCGCGGGTCCTCGCGGACCAGGCGGAAGGGGTGCCGGACGCGCCGGCGGTGACGGCGACGACGGACCTGGACGAGGCGCTGCGCGGGGCGGACTTCGTCTTCTCCGCGATCCGGGTCGGCGGCCTCGGGGGCAGGGCGGCGGACGAGCGGATCGCGCTCGCCGAAGGGGTGCTCGGCCAGGAGACGGTGGGGGCGGGCGGGATCGCGTACGGGCTGCGGACCGTGCCCGTCGCGACGGCCGTGGCCCGGCGGATCGCGGAACTCGCCCCGGACGCCTGGGTCATCAACTTCACCAACCCGGCGGGCCTGGTCACGGAGGCGATGTCCCGGGTCCTCGGCGACCGGGTCGTCGGCATCTGCGACTCCCCCGTGGGCCTGGGCCGCCGGGTCGCCCGCGTCCTGGGCGCCGACCCGGACGAGGCCTGGTTCGACTACGTGGGCCTCAACCACCTCGGCTGGCTGCGGGGGGTGCGGATCGGCGGCCGGGACGAGCTGCCCCGGCTGCTCGCCGACGAGAAGGCGCTCGGCTCCTTCGAGGAGGGCAGGCTCTTCGGTCCGGAGTGGCTGCGCTCGCTCGGCGCGGTCCCCAACGAGTACCTGCACTACTACTACTTCAACCGGGAGGCGGTGCGCGCCTACCGGACCGCGGAGCGGACGCGCGGGGCGTACCTGCGCGACCAGCAGGACGCCTTCTACGAGGAGATGGGCCGGCCGGGCACCCCGGCCCTGGCCACCTGGCGCCGCACGCTCGCGGACCGGGAGGCCACCTACATGGCCGCCAACCGGGAGGCGGCCGGGGCCGGGGAGCGCGCCGGGGAGGACCTGGAGCCGGGCGGCTACGAGAAGGTGGCCCTCGCCCTGATGCGGGCGGTCGCGCGCGACGAGCGGACGACGCTGATCCTGAACGTGCGCAACGGCACGACGCTCTCCGTGCTCGACGCGGACGCGGTGGTCGAGGTGCCCTGCCTGGTCGACGCGAACGGCGCCCGCCCGGTGGCGGCGGCCCCGCTGCCGTACCACGCCGTCGGTCTGGTGACCGCCGTGAAGGCGGTGGAGCGGGAGGTGCTGGCGGCGGCGGAGAGCGGCTCCCGGGAGACGGCCGTGAAGGCCTTCGCGCTGCACCCGCTGGTGGACTCCGTCGCGGTCGCCCGCCGGCTCGTGGAGCGGTACGCGGCGGAGCACCCGGGCCTCGCCCACCTGCGGAACTGAGCCGCCGGGGAGGCGTACGGCGAGGACCCGCGGGCCGGAGGGCCCGCGGGTCCCGTCACGCCGTCGGCGGGGGTCAGGGCTTGCGGGCCACGCCGGCCCACCCCGGGATGGGCTCGTCGCCCTGGACCGGGACGGGCTCGCCCAGCTCCGGGTGCCACTCGGCGGTGAGCGAGACGCCCGGCTCGACGATTTCCAGGCCGTCGAAGAACGCGGCCAGCTCGTCGCGCGAGCGGGGCCGCAGGGTCAGTCCGCGCTCCTTGTACAGGGCGACCGCCTGCGCCGACCCCTCGGGGTTGAAGTCCCCGGTGACGTGGGAGAGGACGAGGTAGCTGCCCGGCGCGAGCTTCTCGACGATCTTGGCGACCAGATCGTGCGCGCCGTCCTCGTCCCCGATGAAGTGCAGCAGGGCGAGCATCGACAGGGCGATCGGCTGATCGAAGTCAAGGACCTTTCCGGCCCTTTCCAGGATGGCCTCGGGCTCACGGGCGTCCGCCTGGATGTACTCGGTGGCCCCCTCCGGGGTCGAGCGCAGCAGGGCGGCCGCGTGCGCGAGCACGATCGGGTCGTTGTCGCAGTAGACGATGCGGGACTCCGGCGCGGCCTGCTGCGCGATCTGGTGCAGGTTCGGCTCGGTCGGGATGCCCGTGCCGATGTCCAGGTACTGGCGGACGCCCCGGGCGCTGAGCCAGCGGATGGCGCGGTGCATGAACGCCCTGTTCACACGGGCCATGTCCCGGCCCCGGGCGTCGAGGGTGAGGAGCTGGCGGGCCATCGCCTCGTCGACCGGGTAGTTGTCCTTGCCGCCCAGGAACCAGTCGTACATGCGCGCCGGATGCGGCTTGCTGGTGTCGATGCGTATCTCGCTGCGCGGGGCGGCGGGGTCCTGGGTCATCGGCTCTCCTGGTCGGGACGAACGAGGTGTACGGGAGCAAGAGTTACGCGATGCGCGGGGCGGGACGGAAGGGTCAGGTGAGCAGGAAGTCAGCCTGTCCGGATTTCGCCCCCTGGATGAAGGCTTCGATCTCTCCGTGGGTGTAGATGAGCGCGGGCCCCTCGGGGTCCGCGGACTGCCGCACGGCGATCCTGCCGTCGGCCAGCTTCATGGCCTCCACGCAGTTGCCCCCGTTCCCGCCGCTCCACGGCTTGTGCCATCCCTCGGCACCGAGCTCGGCGGCGGGCATGCCGTTGTACACGCGGTCCATTCACAGCTCCTTGCGGAGATTCCGGAGAATCTCCTTCGTGCGTTGTGCAGTCGCGGCCTGCGCCGCCATGCGGTCCATGACCTCCAGGTGGGACGCCACCTCGGGACGCGCGTCGAGGTAGACGGCACCGGTCAGGTACTCGCTGTAGACCATGTCCGGGAGTTCGGGCACGGCGAAGCGGAAGAGGACGAACGGTCCGTAGGTGCCGGGGTGGTGGCCGGACGCGAACTCCGCGATCTGCAGGGTGACGTTCGGCATCTCCGAGGCCTCGAGCAGCCGGTCGATCTGGCCGCGCATCACTTCGGGCCCGTCGCCGACCGGCCGGCGGAACACCGTCTCGTCCATGATCACCCAGAACCTGGGGGCGTCCTCCCTGGTCAGCAGGGACTGGCGCTCCATGCGCAGGGCCACGTGGCGCTCGGTGTCCTCGTCCCCGACGCCGCCGCCGCCCCCGACCGCCCCGCCGCGCAGGATGGCACGGGCGTACTCCCCGGTCTGGAGCAGTCCGGGGACGAACTGGGGCTCGTACGCGCGGATGAGGCTCGCGGCCCCCTCCAGGCTCACGTACATGGAGAACCAGCCGGGCAGCACGTCGTGGTACCGCTGCCACCAGCCGGGGAGGTTGGCCTCCTCCGCGAGGGCGACGAAGCCCTCCGCCTCGGAGTCCGTGACCCCGTACTCCTTCAGCAGGAGCTGCACGTACGGGATCTTCAGCGCGACCTCGGCGGTCTCCATCCGCCGGACGGTGGCCGGGGCCACGCGGAGGATCTTCGCGGCCTCCTCCCGCTTCATGCCGGCCCGCTCGCGCAGATCCTGCAGTCGCTTTCCGAGGACGACCTGTCCCACCGTCGGGGCGGACCGCGGCTCGCTCACTGTCAGACCTCCCCCGACGCACTGTTTCGACCGAGTGTGCCACGAAGCGGGGTCAGAGAGAACACGGCACTCTGCAATTTTCAGAGTGCCACTTGCCAAGTGTCCGAGTCAGGAGGACAGTGTTCCGGTGAACCAGTACACGCTGCCGTCGTGCGTCTCCGCGCCCCGGCGCCGGCGCCGTACGGCAAGTCCTGCCCACTGTTGTGAGGAACCGGTCGTGGCTTCTGGTAACGCGCAGCCTTCAGGTCTCATGAGTCCCCGCGTCATGGCCCAGCGCCCACAGCCCCGGACCACCACCCCCGCAGTACGGCGCTTCGCCTTCGAGCTGCCGGCCCTCACCGTGTCGGTCGCGCGCGCCCGGCGGCTCGCGGAGGAACGGCTCATCATCTGGGGCTGCGGCCCCGACGTACGGGACACGGTGTCGCTCATCGTGTCCGAGCTGGTCACCAACGCCGTCGTGCACACCGCCAGCGGCCGCTTCGTCTGCGAGCTCCGCGAGGGCGGGGAGAAGCTGCGGATAGCGGTACGGGACGAGGGCGGCCCGGCGGGACCGCGGATACGCGACTGCGGCGAGGACGAGAGGGGCCGCGGCCTCCTCATCGTCGACGCGCTGTGCGGCGCCTGGGGCGCCGAGCGCACCGGCCACGGCACCTCGCAGACCGTCTGGGCGGAGCTGGACCACGGCACGGGCGAACCGTGCTGAGGTCGATGGCGACCCGCATGATGCCGCGGGCCCGCAGCAGGTACCCCGGCGCCGGCCTCGCCCCGGCCGCCGGACGCTCCCGGGAACTCCGCCTCGAACTGGACGCCCGCCGCCTCCCGGCGGCCTCCGGCGCCCGCGTCCCGGCCGATTCGGCACGCCCCCGGCGACTGGACGCCACCCGCCTCGCCGTCCCCGCAGGCCTCCGCACCGGTCTCGGCTGCGACGCCGTCGGCGTCCCGGCCCGCTTCGGCTTCAAGATCCTCTCCCGGCTCCCCGCCCAGGGCTGCGTCTACGCCGACTCCGCCTGGTGGTGGTGGCTCGTCCCCGCCGGTTCCGACCTGGACCTCACCTGGCCGCTGCCCGCCTGCTACGCGCCCGGCGCGGAGATCCCGGACCGCCGCCCCCGCCTCGTCCACCGCCCCGACGGCAGCTCGCCCTACACGCCGCCGATCCCCCTGTACCTGCTGACCTGCCAGCTGACGGGCATCGCCCCGGCCTGGTCGGTGTCCCCGGTGCGCAGCGCGCTCTGACGCGCGCCGGCCCCCACCGCATAGGGTCGGGCCCATGTCCACTCCGCAGGGTCCCACCCTCCGCGAACTGGCCGTCCAGGCGCTCTCCTCCGTGGAGCACGGCTACGACCTGCTCGCGGACAAGTTCGACGCGACCCCCTTCCGCACCTCCGACCGCCTCCTGGAGGCGGTGACCCGCACCCTGGAACCCCTGGGGCCCTTCGACACGGGCCTCGACGTCTGCTGCGGCACCGGCGCCGGGCTCGGCGTCCTCCGCTCGGTCTGCGCGGGCCGGGTCGCGGGCGTCGACTTCAGCGCGGGCATGCTGGCCGGGGCGCGCCGCGCCCACCCCGACGCCGGCCTGGTGCGCGCCGACGCCCTGGCCCTGCCCTTCGCCCCGGCCTTCGACCTGGCGGTCAGCTTCGGCGCCTTCGGCCACTTCCTCCCGGACGCCCAGCGGACCCTCTTCGCGCAGGTCCACGCCTCCCTCCGCCCCGGCGGCACCTTCGCCTTCCCCCTCCCGGCCCCACCGGCCGTCGGCTCGCGCCCCTACTGGACCCTGTGGGGCTTCGACGCGGTGATGCGGGTCAGGAACGCGCTGTGGCGCCCGCCGTTCGTCATGTACTACCGCACCTTCCGCCTCACGGACGTGCGCGCCCGCCTGGAGGCGGCGGGCTTCGACGTCTCCCTCGTCCCGGTCGAACCCCTGGGCCGCCGGGAGGACGGGAGCCCCCGGTGCAGACTGGTGGTGGCGCGGAAGGGCTAGGCAGTACCGCAGGACCCGGCGCCCCGGGCCGGGCCGTTCACGGGCACACGAGAAGCGCCGGTCGACACGAGGTCGACCGGCGCTTCTTCTCTGTGTCCGAGGGGGGACTTGAACCCCCACGCCCGATAAAGGGCACTAGCACCTCAAGCTAGCGCGTCTGCCATTCCGCCACCCGGACAAGGTGTCTGTCGTCCCGGGGTTTCCCCCGCGGCGACAGAGATAACTCTACCAGGGGTTCGGGGCCCCTTTCACCAGCGTTTCCCGTGGTCAGTGGGGTGGCGGGGTCCCGTCGCCCCCGCTCCGGCCGGGCCCGTCCCGTCGCTCTCACGGTGCGCGTTCGCTCGCGTACCGAAGGTGAACGCCGCCGGGTGGGAGCCCGACGCCCCCCGACGCCGGCTCCGTGGGAGCCACCCTGGTCACTGCGGCATGGTCCGGGCCAATGCTCCGTCCGGAGTCCGTCAGGTCCACGGGGGGGGGCGGGAGAGGAGAGAGCGGGCGCGGTCCGGCGTAGGGCCGCGGCCGGGCGCCGGGGGCGGCGGGCTCCGGCCGGGAGAGGCGGGGCGGGGTGGGGCCGGGCGGTCAGCGGACTTCGGTCAGGCGGGCCGAGACGACCACGTTGCCCTCGTAGCCCTTCTCCCGCGTGAACCTGCCGCCGCAGGTGATCAGGCGCAGTTCCGGCAGACCGGTGTCCCGGTAGACCCGCCCGGCGGGGAAGCCCTCCTTCGGGACGACCTCCACCCCGTACACCGTGAAGACGGCGGTCCTGCCGTCGCGGCGCCGGACCTCCACGCGGCTCCCCCGGCCGACGGCGCCGAGGCCGTAGAAGACGGCCGGGCCGGCCGGGGTGTCGACGTGGCCGACGACGACGGCGGTACCGCGCTCGCCGGGGGTGACCGCTCCGGTGAACCAGCCCGCGAGCCGGTCCTCCTCCGGCGGCGGTGGCTCGATCCATCCGTCGGCGTCGAGGCCGACGCCGGTGACGGGCGCGTCGACGCGGGCGGCCGGGACCCGGACCCGGGTCGGCGGCGAGGCCGGCAGCGGACCGGGAGCGGGAGCGAACGCGGCGGTGCGGGCGCGGGCGCCGTCGGGGGCGGCGGCCGGGAGGGGCTGCGGCGGGCCGTCCGCCCGGAGCTCCTCCCCACCTCCGCGCACGAGATGCACCCCGACGAGGAGGACGACGGCGACGACGCCCCAGGCGCCGCGCCGGCCCGTGCCGTCCGACCGTCCCACGTCCGCCCTCCTCCGCCCTCTCCGTTCCCCTTCGTTCTCTTCGTTCTCCTTCGCGGGCCCCGCGCCGTCCGTCCTCGTGCCCGTACGGGCATGGCGCCCCTCCGCCCCGGTCCTCGTCACACCGGGGCGGAGGGGCCGTTTCAGGTCCCCCGGGTCCCCGCCGTCAGAAGCGGCCGCCGGCGCCGCGGCGGCGGGCCAGGACGACGGCGGCGCCGAGCGCGCCGACGATGAGCAGGGCTCCCGTCACCATCTCGGCCGTACGCAGTCCGCCGGCCTCCGCGCCGGAGGAGGCGGTTCCGTAGCCGGCCTTCACGCCCTTGGGGGCGGTACCGGGGGGCGTGGCGGTGCCGGCGGTGTGGCCGGCGGTGGGCTCGGCCGCGTCGTGCGGCCAGGCCCCGCCGGTGTGACCCGCCGTCGGCTCTGCGGCGTCGTGCGGCCAGGCATCGGCGGTGTGACCGGCCGTGGGCTCGACGGCGTCCTGCGGCCAGGTCCCGCCGGTGTGACCCGCCGTCGGCTCGGCCGCGTCGGCCGCGGCGACGGTGAGGGCGGTGGTGCCCCGTTCGCCCCCGCAGTCGAAGGTGACCTCGTGCCGGGCGCCAGGCTCGGCGGCGGGGTCCACGGTCGCGGTGCCCGGGCGGCCCTCGCCGAGGGTCACGGCGTCGAACACGCCGGAGGTGGCCGTCACGGACGGCGCCTCGCAGCCCTCGGACGCGAGGGTGACGGTGCCGCCGGGGGCGACCGTCGTCGGGGTGACGGAGAAGCCGAACGACGTGACGGGGGTGTCGGCCCCGTCCGCCAGGGCGGCGGAACCCGTCGCCAGAACGGCGGCGGCACCGAACAGGGCGGCCGCGGTGGCGGCACGTATCGCGCGCATGGCGGTCCTCCGGATCACACGAGGGCCCCGGTCGCGGAGCGTTTCCGCGGCCGGAGGGGAGCGGCCCTCACCGCGTCCGAAGCTAGGCCCGCCCCCGGCCCGCCGCCACCGGGCTCCGCCGGACGGGGTACGCCCGCCGGTGCGGCCCGGCGGCCCGCGCCCCGGCTACGGGACCCGGATCACCTGGCCGGCGTAGGAGAGGTTGCCGCCGAAGCCGAAGAGCAGGACCGGTGCGCCGGAGGGCAGTTCGCCGCGTTCGACCAGCTTGGCCAGGGCCAGCGGGATCGAGGCGGCGGAGGTGTTGCCGGAGTCGACGACGTCGCGGGCGACGACCGCGTTGACGGCACCGATCTTCGCGGCGAGCGGCTCGATGATCCGCAGGTTGGCCTGGTGCAGGACCACGCCCGCGAGGTCCTCGGGGGCGGTCCCGGAGCGTTCGCACGCCTCGCGGGCGAGGGCGGGGAGCCGCTGGGTCGCCCAGCGGTAGACGCTCTGGCCCTCCTGGGCGAAGCGGGGCGGGGTGCCCTCGATGCGGACGGCGTGTCCCATCTCCGGGACGGAGCCCCACAGGACGGGGCCGATGCCCGCAGGGGAGCCGTCCTCGACCGCCTCGACGATCGCGGCGCCCGCGCCGTCGCCGACGAGGACGCAGGTGGTGCGGTCCGTCCAGTCGGTCACGTCGGTCATCTTGTCGGCGCCGATGACCAGGGCGCGGCGGGCCGCGCCGGCCCGTACGGTGTGGTCGGCGGTGGCCAGGGCGTGCGTGAAGCCGGCGCAGACCACGTTGAGGTCCAGGGTGGCGGGCGAACCCATGCCCAGGCGGGCGGCGACGCGGGCGGCCGTGTTCGGCGAGCGGTCGATGGCGGTGGAGGTGGCGACGAGGACCAGGTCGATGTCGCCGGGGGTGAGGCCGGCGGCGGCCAGGGCCTTGCCCGCCGCGTGGGCGGCGAGTTCGTCGACGGGCTCGTCCGGTCCGGCGACGTGCCGGGTGCGGATGCCGACCCGGCTGGTGATCCACGCGTCGTCGGTGTCGACGATCCCGGCGAGGTCGTGGTTGGTCAGCACCCTGGCGGGCTGGTAGTGCCCGAGCGCGGCAATGCGAGTGCCCGTCATGCTCAGGGACCCCCTAGGTGGTTCGTTCGTCCGGCAGGACCACCCAGTCTTGCCAGCGACTGACGGGTAACCGGTGACGTAAACCACCAACGTTCCCCCGTACCGCTTGGCCGACCGTGACAAGGGGCCGGTCGGGGCGCGTGCCCCGGTCGTGCCGCCCTTCGTCCGGGCGGGACCGGATGCGGGCCCCGCCGCCCCCCGGCCGGGCGGGGCGGCGGCCGGGTTCAGTTCTTCGGCGGGTCGATCAGCTGGAGGGCGAGGGTCGCCGGGGGCGGGGCGATGCCGGGGCCGCCCGCGTCGGTCCAGGCGAGGATGTCGTCGAGGCAGTCGTCGTCCAGGGTGAAGCCGACCCACGCGGCCCGTCCGCCGCGCCGCCGGCCCTCGGTGGAGGGCTGCACGACGACGACGTTGGCCTGGGCGCAGGGGCCGAGGCAGTCGCTGGTGCGGACGAGCAGCCGGCCGCCGGAGGCCGCGGCGGCCTCGCGGAACCGGGCGAGCTGGGCGTCGTGGTCGGTGCCGGGGTTCTTGCGGGCGTCGCCGCAGCAGCAGCCCCGGCAGACGACCAGGGAGCAGGGCCGGGCCCCGTACCGTATCGGGAACGGGCTCACTCCGGGCCGTCCAGGGTGATCGCCGAGACGGGGGCGACCGTGCCGAGGCGGGGGAAGTCGAGCGCGACGGAGGCGTGGTGCTCGTCGGCGGTGAGGGCGGACATGGCGTCCTCGGCGAAGACGAGGTCGTACCCGAGGTCGCAGGCGGCGCGGGCGGTGGACTCGACGCCGAGGTTGGTGGCGATGCCGCCGAGGACGAGGGTGGTGGCGCCGAGGCCGGAGAGCAGTTCGTGGAGACCGGTCTCGTGGAAGCCGCCGATGGTCCGCTTGACGACGACCGGTTCGCCGTCCCCGACGAGGTCGGGGACGAGTTCGCTGCCGGGCGGCTGGGTGGCGGTGTTCGGCCGCTCGGCGCGCAGGTGGACCACGGGGGCGCCCGCGTCCCGGAAGGCGTCGGCGAGCCGGGCGGAGGCGGCGAGGACGTCGGTGCCGGGGCGGGGGGCGAGGGGCAGCGCGACGATGCGTTCCATCAGGTCGACGAGGACGAGCGCGGTGCGGCCGGGATCGAGTGCGGGCATGGAAGCACCGTAGCGGCCCGGATGATCACCGAGGGACGGACGGGGGTGTGATCCGGCCTACGGAGAGGGGTGGGCGCCGCCCTCCCCGGCCCCCGGAGGGCGGTGGCGTCCGGCCCGGGGCCGGGCGGGAGGCGTCCACGGGGAGGGTGCCGGGCGGCCGTGCCGGAGGAGCCGCCGGGGACTTCCCGGGGAGTTCCTGGGGGACTTCCGGGAAGGTCCGGGCGCTTGCCGAAGGGGCTTCTCCCGGCCGGCCGGGGGCTCCGCGTGGCCGGCCCGTACAGATTCCGTGGAGATTCGTGCCCGGCGGGCGCACCGCGTGGCCCGCGACGGGCCGACGGCGGTCGCGGTCCGCCGTCCCCACCCATGCTGACCTGTGGGAACGCGGAACGTCCCGGCTTGGTGAAGGTCCTGCCGCCGGGTCATGGGGTGGGGTACCGTCACCCGCGCCGTACGGAGCGCGACAACGGGTTTCAGCCGTCGGGCGGCCTTCGGGCAGCCATCGAGCCGTCGAGGAGCAGGTCAGTGCGCGAGTTCACCGTGCCGCCCGTCGAGGCGGCGCCTCAGGTCGGCGGTCTGGCGGACGCCGTGTTCGAGCACGCCCTGGCCGATCCCGGGCGGGTCGCCTTCGGCCGCAAGGGCCCGGACGGGCGGTGGCGGGACGTGACGGCCGCCGGGTTCCGGGACGAGGTGCTGGGCCTCGCGAAGGGACTCGTCGCGGAGGGGGTGCGGTTCGGCGACCGGGTCGCGATCATGGCCCGCACCCGCTACGAGTGGACGCTCTTCGACTTCGCGCTGTGGACGCTGGGCGCGCAGCCCGTGCCGGTCTACCCGACCTCCTCCGCCGAGCAGGTCCTCTGGATGCTGCACGACGCGGAGGTCACGGCCTGCGTCGTGGAGCACGAGGACCACGCCATGACGATCGGCTCGGTGGTCGACCGGCTGCCCCGGCTGCGGCGGCTGTGGCAGCTGGACGCGGGCGCGGTGGCGGAGGTGACGGCGGCGGGGACCGGCATCGACGAGGAGGTCGTGCACCGGCACCGGCGGGCGGTGACCCCGGAGACGGTGGCGACGGTCGTCTACACGTCGGGGACGACCGGCCGCCCCAAGGGCTGTGTGATCACCCACGCCCACCTCATGTTCGAGACCGACATGGTACGGGGCCGCTGGGAGCCGGTGTTCCGGTCCCGGCCGGAGGAACGGGCCTCGACGCTGCTGTTCCTGCCGCTGGCGCACGTCTTCGGGCGGATGGTGGAGGTCGCGGCGGTCCGGGGCGGGGTGAAGCTGGGCCACCAGCCCGTGATGGCGGCGGCCGAGCTGCTCCCGGACCTGGCGGCCTTCCGGCCGACCTTCGTCCTGGCCGTCCCGTACGTCTTCGAGAAGATCTTCCGCGCGGCACGGCGCACGGCGGAGGGCGAGGGGAGGGCGGGCCCCTTCGACAAGGCCGTGGAGGTGGCGGTGGCGTACGCGGAGGCGCTGGAGCAGAGGGCGTTCGGGCGCGGGCCGGGCCCGTCGGCGGCGCTGCGCGTGCAGCACCGGTTCTTCGAGAAGACCGTGTACGAGAAGGTCCGCGCGGCCCTGGGCGGCCGGGTCCGGCACGCGATGTCGGGCGGTTCGGCCATGGACCGCCGGCTGGGCCTGTTCTTCGCGGGCGCGGGCGTCCCGGTCCTGGAGGGGTACGGGCTCACCGAGTCCTCGGCCGCCGCCACGGCGAACCCGCCCGGGCGGGCCAAGTACGGCACGGTCGGGCAGCCGGTCCCGGGGACCACGGTGCACATCGCGGAGGACGGGGAGGTGTGGCTGCACGGCGGGCAGGTCTTCTCGGGCTACCTCAACGATCCGGAGGCGACCGCCGCCGTCCTGAGCGACGGCTGGCTGGCCACCGGGGACATCGGCGCCCTCGACGAGGACGGTTACCTGACGATCACCGGGCGGAAGAAGGAGATCCTGGTGACGTCGAGCGGCAAGAGCGTCGTCCCGGGCGCCCTGGAGGACCGGGTGCGGGAGCATCCGCTGATCGCCCAGTGCATCGTCGTGGGCAACGACCGGCCGTACGTCGCCGCCCTGGTGACGCTCGACCGGGAGGCGGTGGAGCACTGGCTCGCCGTGCAGGGGCGGGCGCCGCTCCCCCCGGCCGAACTCGTCCGCGACCCGGCCCTGGAGGCGGAGGTCCGGCGGGGCGTGGTGGCGGCGAACACGCTGGTCTCGCAGGCCGAGTCGATCCGGACCTTCCGGATACTGGCGCATCCCTTCAGCGAGGAGCACGGACTGCTCACGCCTTCCCTGAAGCTGAAGAGGAGGGCGATCGAGCGGGCGTACGCGGTGGAGGTCGCGGCGCTGTACGGCTGAGCGGAGCCCGCAGGGAGGGGCGCCCCGGGGGGGTGCCCGGCGGAAGGGGTGCTCCGGGGGTGCCCGGCGGAAGGAACCCCGGCGGGAGGGGAAAGTGCCCGGCGGGAGGAACCCCGGCGGGAGGGGGAAGTGCCCGGCGGGAGGGGCCCCGGCGGCCGGGGCCGGAATGCGGAACGGCCCGTGATCGTTGACGCTGGGAGTACCCCGTACGACCTAGAACGACGTAAGGATTCCCCTCACGTGAGCACGGACAGCAAGGTCCCCCCGGTCATCCTGAACAACGGCGTGCCGATGCCGCAGCTGGGATTCGGAGTCTGGCAGGTGCCGGACGACGAGGCGGAGAAGGCCGTGGCGACCGCCCTCGAAGCCGGGTACCGATCGATCGACACCGCCGCCGCCTACGAGAACGAGCGGGGCACCGGCCGCGCCGTCGCCGCTTCCGGCATCGCCCGCGAGGACCTGTTCGTCACCACCAAGCTGTGGAACGGCGATCACGGCCACGACGCGGCGCTGCGCGCCTTCGACGCCTCCCTCGACAGGCTGGGCCTCGACTACGTCGACCTCTATCTGATCCACTGGCCGCTGCCCGCGAAGGACGCGTACGTCGACACGTACCGGGCCTTCGAGAAGATCTACGCGGACGGGCGCGCCAAGGCGATCGGCGTCTCGAACTTCCTCCCCGAGCACCTGGAGCGGCTGATCGGCGAGACCTCGGTCGTGCCCGCCGTCAACCAGATCGAGCTGCACCCCCAGCTCTCCCAGCGGGCCTCGCGCGAGGCGCACGCGCGGCACGGCATCGTGACCGAGGCGTGGTCGCCGCTCGGCCAGGGCAAGGGGCTCCTGGAGGTTCCGGCGATCGTCGCGATCGCGCGGAAGCACGACAGGACCCCGGCGCAGGTGGTGCTGCGCTGGCACCTCCAGCTGGGGAACGTGGTGATCCCGAAGTCGGTCACCCCGTCGCGCATCCGCGAGAACATCGACGTCTTCGGCTTCGAGCTGGACGACGAGGACCTGGCCGCGATCGCCGCCCTCGACGAGAACCGGCGGCTGGGCCCGGACCCGGCGGAGTTCGCCGTCGGCGCCTGAGCACGTGGGGCCCCGGGCCGCGCCGGAGTTCCGGTGCGGCCCGGGGCCCCGGCGAGGGGCGCGTCCCGGTCCGGGGCGCGCCCCTCCGCCGTCAGCCCTTGCGGGCGGTGTGGACCGTGCGGGCCGTGAGGTGGAAGAGGTCCGTGCGGTGGTACAGGGACAGGACGTCGTCCGGGTCGAGGAGCCGGTCGAGCGTCGCCTTGTCGTCCGGGTCGATCCGGGCGCCGAGGCCTTCCCGCAGGCGCTCGTAGTGGGCGACGGCCAGCTCCCGGACGACCGGGGAGACGGGGGCGGGGAGGTCGGTGAGGAAGGTGCGGGTGCCGGCCGGGGCGAGGCCGGCGGCGGCGAGGAGCGCCCGCCAGTCGTCCGGCTCGTCCCGGGAGCCGGGGAGGTCCGCGCGCATCCTGCCGAACCATTCGGTGTGGACCGCGTCGAGCCGGGCCTCCAGGCCGGGCCGTCCGATCCCGATGTGCCGGGGCAGGTGCCGGGTGGGCAGGCCGCCCTCGACGAGGACCATCAGGCCGCCCGGTTCGAGGAGGCCGGCGAACTCCTTCAGCGCCGCGCCCTGGTCGCCCAGGTGGTGCAGGGAGTTGCCCGCCCAGATGACGTCGGCCCTGCCCAGGGAGCCGATGTCGTCGGGGAGTTCGGCGTGGAGGCTGGAGACCCGGGCGCCGAGTCCGCGTGATCCGGCCCGCTTCAGGGCCCGTTCGAGGAGTTCGGGGGAGCCGTCGACGGCGACGGCCTCGGCGGCGGGGAAGGCCTCGGCGAGCACGGTGGTGACGACGCCCGGCCCGCTGCCGACGTCGAGGACCCGGCGGACGCCCTGCGCGGGGACGAGGGTGCCGAGCCAGGCGGCGGCGTCCGCGTAGGCGGGGGTCGCGATCTCCGCCTGCCGCTCCAGGAGCGGGGCGAGCAGGTTCCAGTCGAGGTGGGTGCCGTCCTGGTCGCCGTGTCCGTGCCGGTGGCCGTGCCCCTCGCCGTGCGCTTCGTGCGAGTGGTCCTGGTGGGGTGCGTGATGCTGGCTCATGGTTCCAGGGTGCGCCGGGGCGGCCGGAAGCGCGACAAAAATTGCCGGTTCGGCAAGGCGGGCGGAGAGCGTCCGCCGGGCGCGCCGGTGGGGCGGGGCCCCGGTCCGCAGCGTCCGTTGTCCGCGCCGATGGGGCGGGCGCCCCCGGTCCACGGCGTCCGCCGTCCGCCCCGGGGCACCGTCGTGCCGCCCACGCCCCGCCCGGGACGCGGCGTGGGCCGGGCGGTGTCCGCCGCCGTGACGGAAGGCGGCCGGGGCGGAGGGCACCGTGACGAAGGCAGCCGTGGCGGAGGCCGCCGTGACAGAGGCGGCCGTGACAGAGGCGGCCGTGACAGAGGGCCCGCCGGCGAGGTCCGGCCCCTGCCGGAGGGGTCAGCGGGCCCCGTGGGCCGGGGCGATCCGTTCGACGCGTTCGGCGAGTTCGAAGTCCTTCTCGGTGAGGGCGCCTCCGGCGGAGTGGGTGTGCACGGAGAGGGCGACGGAGTCGTAGCCGAGCGTGAGGTCGGAGTGGTGGTCGAGCTCCTGCTGGACCTGGGCGACGTGGACGACGAGGGCGGTCGCCGCGAAGTGGTCGGCGAGCCGGTAGGCGCGGGTGAGGCGGCCGTCCTCGGCGGACCAGCCGGGAAGCTCCCGCAGGCGGTCCTCGATCTCCTTCTGCGACAGCGGTTGCGTGGGCACGGCGGTGTTCCCTCCGGTCGGGCGGGGCGGTGGCGGACGGGCGGGGCGGTGTCCCCGGGGGGAAGGTACCCGCGCCTCCCCCTGGGATACCGTCCGGTCATGACGACGGTCGTGAGCGACACGGGAGTGGGACCGCTGTTGCGCCGCTGGCGCGAGCGGCGGCGGCTGAGCCAGCTGGAGCTGGCGCTGCGGGCGGGTTCCTCGGCGCGGCACGTCTCCTTCGTGGAGACGGGCCGTTCCCGGCCGAGCGAGGAGATGGTCCTGCGGCTCGCCGAGCACCTGGAGGTGCCGGTGCGGGAGCGGAACGCGCTGCTGCTCGCCGCCGGGTACGCCCCCCGGTACACGGAGTCCCCGCTCGACGGCCCGCGCCTGGAGGCGCTGCGGGAGGGCGTCGAGCGGCTGCTGAGGGGGTACGAGCCGTTCCCGGCGCTCGTGGTGGACGGCTCGTACACGGTGGTGGCGGCCAACCGGGGCGTCGAGCTGCTGCTGTCGGGCCTCCCCGCGCACCTGCTGGTCCCGCCGCTGAACACGATGCGGATCGCCCTGCACCCGGAGGGCCTGGCGCCCCGGATCAGGAACCTGCCGGAGTGGCGGGGCCACCTGCTGTCCCAGATGGAGCGCCAGATGGCCCTGGTCCGCTCGGACTCGCTGCGCGCGCTGTACGAGGAGGTGGCGGCCTACCCGTCGCCTCCCGGCACCGGGAGCGTCCCGGAGGAGCCGGAACCGGAGACGCATCCGTACGTCGCGCTGCCGCTGCGGATCGAGCACGGCGGACGGGTGCTGTCGTTCGTGTCGTCGATCTCGACGTTCAACACCCCGTTGGACGTGACGGTCGCCGAGCTGGCCATCGAGACGCTCATGCCGGCCGATCCGGGGACGGCCGCGTACCTGCGGTCGCTCGCGGACGCCTCCGGGGAGGACGGGGGTCACTGAGGGCGGCGTCCGGCGGCCCGGTCCCCGGCCGCCCGCAGCGCGGCCCACTGGAGGGCGGCGAAGCCCCCGACGGCCGCCGCCTGGAGCGGCGTCCACACCAGGCCGGCGGTGGTCGGCTCCAGCCAGACGGCCAGGGCGACGAGGCTGAGGACGACCCACAGGAGATTGGCGTCGACGACGGCCCCCACGAGGGCCGCCGGGGGCTGCGGGCGGCTCGCGAGCAGGGCGACCCCGGCGGCGAACAGGACCAGGAACGCGCCGAGTCCGAGCAGCAGGCCCGCGTCGGCCCCGAGGAGTTCCCCGAGGGGGCGCGGGGCGGCGGCGTAGGCGAGGCCGTTGGCCCCGGTGACGGCGGCGTCCAGGGCGAGGAGGCGGCGGACCGCCAGGTGGGGGCGGGCGGTGCGGGCGGGACCGGCGAGCGGGGTCCGGGGCATGGCGGATCATCCTCCGGGAGGACGGGCGGCGGGTGGTGGACCCGGAGCCCGGACGGAGTGCGCCGCCCGGGTTCCGGTGCCCACGAGCATGCCGGGCGGCGCGGGGCGGGTCGATGACCCCGGAGGTAATGCCCGGGCGCTTTCCCCGGCGTCCCGGGAACACGCGCACGGCCGGAGCGCGCTCGCAGCCGGAGCGCGCTCACGACCGGGACGCACCCTCGCCCGGGGCGCACTCACGGCTGGGACGCCCTCACGGCCGGGGCACGCTCACACCCGGGGCGCACTCACGGCCGGGGCGCGATCAGTCCCGGGCTACGTCGTCCGGTGCCGCGGCACGCTGCCTGCGGGCCGCCATCCAGGCGTACACGAGCACTCCCGCGAAGAGGAACAGCACGCCCTGGTAGACGGCGGCGTAGCCGGAGCCGGCGACCAGCCAGAGGGAGAAGCCGAAGGCGGCGAGGGTGAGGACGGCGTCCCGGGCGAGGCGGGGGCCGTGGACCCGGTCGGACCGGCCGGAGAGCAGGAAGTAGAGCTGCGCGGCGGTGGAGAGGAGGTAGGGGACGGTGGCGGTGAAGGTGGTGACGAGGACCAGGATCTCGAAGACGCCCTCGGTGCCGGCCGTGTAGTTGTAGACGGTCAGGAGCGAGGCGAGGACGACGGTCACGAGGACGCCCGCGGTCGGGACGCCGCGCCGCTTCCGGGCGAAGACCGCCGGGAAGAGCCCGTCCCGGGCCGCCGCGTACGGGGTCTGCGCGCTGAGGAGCGTCCAGCCGTTGAGGGCGCCGACCATGGAGACGAGGGCCATGCAGGCGACGGCGGTGCCGCCCCAGGAGCCGCCGAACATCAGGTCGACGGCGTCCGTGAAGGGGGCGGTGGAGGAGACGAGCCGTTCGTGCGGGACGGTGCCGAAGACGGACAGGGTGGTGAGGAGGTAGAGCGCGGCGGCGGCGAGGGTGCCGAGGACGGTGGCCCGGCCGACGTTGCGGCGCGGGTCGCGGACCTCGCCGGCGCTGACGGCGGCCGACTCGACGCCGAGGTAGCTGAAGAGCAGGATCGCGGCGGAGGCGGAGACGGCCCCGAGGGCGCTGTCCTCCCCCGCCCGGAAGGGTCCGAGGTTGGCGCTGTCGAAGGAGAACAGTCCGCCGATCGCGACCAGGAGCAGCGGAAGGAACTTGAGCACGGTGGCCACGAGCTGGACGGCGCCCACGTAGCGGGTGCCGGCGAGGTTGGCGAGGGCCGGGAGCCACTGGAGGAGGAGCGCGGCGGCGATGGTGGCGGCCTTGGAGCCGTGGACGGGCACCAGGACGTCGAGGTAGCCGACGGCGGCGACGGCGAGGGCCGCGTTGGAGACCCAGGTGGTGATCCAGTACGACCAGGCCGTCAGGAATCCGGCGAAGTCGCCGAAGGCCTCGCGGGCGTACACGTAGGGGCCGCCGGTCTTCGGGAGGCGGCGGGCGAGGCGGCCGAAGACGACGGCGAGGGCGATCGCGCCGAGGGTGAGGACGCCGAAGGCGACGAGGCTGATGGTGCCGTAGGGGGCGACGGAGGCGGGCAGCAGGAAGATGCCTCCGCCGATGATGTTCCCCATGACCAGGGCGGTCGCGACCGGGAGGCCGAAGCGCCGGGCGTGCCTGCTCTCGGGGCCGGTCCCGCCGCCGGGGGCCGGGTCCGGTGCCCGCTGGGGTGTCGTGGGGGCCGTGCTCATGAGGGGGTGCGCCTTCCGTCGTACAGGTCCGGTCATGGTCCGACGGTGACGCACAAGCGTCCAAATCAGCGCTTTTCGTCCTGCGCAATCGGGTCATCAACCGGAAGATGTGATTCCGGACGGCGCGGGGACGGTGAAATCTCCGTCTCCGCCGGCGGGGACTCCCCCGGTTCACAAACCCCCTCCGGCGCGCGAGCCCCCTCCGGCGGGGACTCCACCGGCACCTGCGGCCCCCCGGACTCCTCCAGCCAGCGCCGCAGCACCCGGTGGACCCGCTCCGCGCCGACCAGCTCCTCCCCCTCCCCCACGGGCGGCGAGAGTTCCGGCGGCGAGAGCAGGAAGGGGCGCGCCTGCTCGCCGCCGAGACCGCCGTGCGAACCGATCTGCTCCTCGAACGCGTGCACGGTGCCGGTCTCCGGGTCGTACGCGGAGTTGACCATGACGTCCGCGACGTGCGGGAAGCCGTCCACGCGCCGCACGGCCGCCGCCGCGCCCCGCCCGAACACGGCCAGCGGCCCGTCGTCGGTGAGCTCGGAGACCGGGACCTCCGTGCCGTCGCCCGCAAGGACCACCGAGCCGTGCTCGGCGCTCGCCACGAGCACGAAGCCGATGCCCGGATGGTGCGCGAGGGTGCGGAGCAGCGCCGGGTGGCGCCGGTCCAGCTCCTCCCGGGTCATCCGGTGCGGCACGTCGGGGAAGGAGATCAGGCCCAGGTTCCCCGAGGCGAGGACCACCGGCTCGGAGGGCCGGGCGGGCAGCTCCCGGGCCGTCTCGTCCCCCTCGGCCGGCGGGCGGTGCAGCGCGCCCCGCAGCGCGTCCCTGGCCGCGTCCCGCGCCTCCGAGCCGCTGCGGGTGCGCCGCACCCGGCGCGGCACGGGCAGTCCGCACCCGGCCCTGACCAGATCCTTGAGCGTCAGGCCGTACGCCGCCTCGAAGGTCTCGCCCGGGCTCTGCCCGTGGTCGGAGAGGAGCACGATCCGGTACGGACGCGGGGCGTGCTCGGCGACGGTCGCCACGAGCGCGATCGAGCGGTCGAGGCGGCGCAGGACCTGGTCGGTGTCGCGGCCGCGCGGGCCGGAGTGGTGCGCCACCTCGTCGTACGCCACCAGGTCGGCGTAGACGACGGTCCGCCCCGCCAGCACGTCGCCCATCACGGCCGAGACCACCACGTCCCGCTCCACGACCGTCGCGAAGGCGCGGACCAGGGGGTACGTACCGCCGCGCGAGATCCTGGGGGTCTCGCGGCGCAGCCCCGCCCGCGCCGACTGGCACATCTCGCGGACGCACTCGGCGACGAACGATCCGGCGGTGCGGACGGCGTTGGCCGGGTCGGAGAAGTACGCGAAGTAGCCGGCCCGGGAACGGTTGCGCCGGCCGCGCCGGGCGGCCACCGAGAGGACCAGGGCGACCTGTTCGGCGCCGCCGCTGAAGAGGTTGCCCCGGGAGGCCCCGTCGAAGGAGAGGAGCCCGCCGTCACCGGTGCGGCGCACCGCCCGGCGCTGGAGTTCGACGGCGCTGCCGGGCCGGTTCGACACCATGATCCGGCCGGTGTCCTTCTCGTACCAGCGGAAGGCGGGCACGTCCTCGTTGGAGCCGTGCAGGATGCCGAGCTGGCTGGCGCCGGTCTGGCTGGACCAGTCGGTGCGCCAGGGGGTGAGCCGGTGGCCGGCCGCCAGCCACTTCGCGACGGTCGGCATGAGCCCGGCGGCGACGGCGTCCCGCAGCACGTCGTGGCCGACGCCGTCGAGCTGGAGGAAGACCGTGCCGGGGGTGACGTCCGCCGGGCCTCCGGGGCCGCGGGGCCGGGTGCGGCCGGTGAGCCGGTAGAGGCGGCGGCGGTAGGCGTCGTCGTCGCGGACGGCGAGGGCCGTGGAGGTGCCGGAGGCGACGGCCGACATCACGGCGGCCACCACGACGGCGGTCTCGGGATCGGCGGCGCCGCGCCCGTCCGGGGTCAGCCGGAGCGCGACGAGCAGCAGCGAACCGTTGAGGAAGAAGCCGAACAGGCCGAGGACCAGGGCCGGGACGAGCAGCAGGGCCCGTACGAGCAGCGGCCACACGAGCGCGCCCAGCAGACCGAACGCGCCCGCCGCCCAGGCGGCGGTGAGCGCGGTCCGCGTGAGGGTGTCCCCGTCGGGGGACTGGAGCTGGAAGTCGGGGAGCAGCCCCGCGAGGACCAGCAGGGTGAGCGTGGAGGCCGCCCACACCCCGGCCACCCGCCCCAGCGCGCGCCCCGCGGACCGCCAGCGCCCGGCGCCGCCCCCTCGCCCGTCACCCACGCCCGCCTCGCCCTTCCCGCGTTCCCTGCCTCCCCTCAGCCTGTCACAGCGGCCGGAACGGTCCGGGACGCGGGCGGGGACCCGTCCGCCGGCGGTCGCGGAATGGGGGGCGGGCCCGCGTCAGGACCCGTCGTACCCCGCGGTGGGCATGGAGAGCCTGCGGTGCACCCCGGCCTTGGCCGCCGCGTCGTAGGGCGGCTCGTCGCGGGAGACGGTCTCCACCCGCACCCCGCGCCGCCCGCACTCGGCGCGGAAGCCGTCCACGGAGGTCAGGGCGCGGGCGAGGACCCGTTCGCCGGCGGCCACGAAGAGGTCGACCGCGCCCGCCTCCACGTCCGCCCACAGCGCCTCGTGGTCGGGGCGCAGGCCGTAGAACAGGAGCTGGCGGGTGATCGCGTACCCCCTGTCCTCGGCCCAGCGGGCGCACATCGCGTACTGGGCGCGCGTGTCGACGAGGAAGGGTTCGCTGTCGAGTTCTTCGAGGGGGGTGAGGCTGGCGATCACCGCCACCCGGACGTCGTCCATGGGCCGACCCTACTGCGGGAAGGCGGGCCCGGACATCCCCGGTGCCCGGGCGGGACGTCTACGCTCGTCGCGGGGGTACGGGGACACGGAGGCACAGGGGCACGGACCGGCCGCGGCGACGGGCCCGGCGGCCGGGCCCCGGGACGGAGGACGGCATGCCGGTGGAGGTCACCTGGTGGGGACACGCGACCTGCACGGTCGAGGACTCCGGGGTCCGGTTCCTGACCGATCCGCTGTTCGCGCGGCGGTTCGCCCACCTGCGGCGGCGGCGCGGCGCCCTGCCGCCGCCCGGAGCGGCCGCCGCCGAGGCCGTCCTCGTCTCGCACCTGCACTCCGACCACCTCCACCTGCCGTCGCTGGCCCGGCTCGCGCCCGGGACGCGGCTCCTGGTGCCGCGCGGGGCGCCCGCCACCGTGCCGGGACTGCGCCGGCTGGAGCGGAACGGGCTGCGGCTGACCGAGGTGGAACCGGGCGACGAGGTGACGGTGGAGGGGGTGACGGTACGGGCCGTCCCCGCGCTCCACGACGGGCGCCGCCTGCCCGTGGGGCCGCACCGCTCCCCCGCGCTCGGATACGTGGTCGAGGGCGGGGCGCGGACGTACTTCGCCGGGGACACCGGGCTCTTCGACGGCATGGCGGAGGCGGTGGGGCCGGTGGACGTGGCCCTGCTGCCCGTCGGCGGCTGGGGCCCGTTCCTGGGGGCGGGCCACCTGGACGCGGGCCGGGCCGCCGAAGCCCTGGCGGAACTCTCCCCGGCGGCGGCGGTGCCGGTGCACTACGGCACGTACTGGCCGGTCGGGCTCGACGGGGTCCGGCCGCACGAGTTCCACTCCCCCGGGGACGAGTTCGTCCGTCACGCGGCGCGCCTCGCGCCGAAGGTGGTGGTCCACCTGCTCGGCCACGGCGAACGGGTACGGCCGGAGGTCGCCCGGTGACCGACGGGGCCGCCCGGGTCCTCGCGGCGGTGCGGGAGCTGCCGCCGGAGTCCACGCAGCAGGCGGTCGGCTACCCCTCGCTGTTCCTCCTCGTGGCGCTCGGCGCGCTGGTGCCGGTGGTGCCGACGGGCGCGATCGTCAGCTCGGCGGCGGTGGTCGCCCTGCACCGGGCTTCACCGCTCTCGCTGCTCCTCGTCTTCCTGGTCGCGTCGGCGGCCGCGTGCGCCGGGGACGCGGCGCTGTACTGGCTCGGGCGGCGCGGGGTGCACTCGCGCGGCGGCTCCCGGTGGCTGGCCTCGCTGCGCGGCCGGGTCACCCCGGAGCGGCTGGCGCACGCCCGGCGGCGGCTGGACACGCACCAGGTGTCGGTGCTGGTGCTGTCCCGGCTGGTGCCCGCGGGGCGGATTCCGGTGATGCTGGCGTGCCTGCTCGCGGAGATGCCGCTGCGCCGTTTCCTCCGGGGGGACGCGACGGCCTGTCTGGCGTGGGCGGCGACGTACCAGCTGATCGGGGTCCTGGGCGGTTCGCTCTTCCCCGAACCGTGGCAGGGCGTCGTCGCGGCGGTGGGCCTGACGGTGCTCGTCGGCGCGGTCCCGGTGCTGTGGCGCCGGGTACGGGGGGCGGCGCGCGGCGGGGCGGCGGACCCCCCGGGCGCCTCAGGGCACGAGCACCCGTGAGGCGCCGATCGGCAGGTCCCACAGGTCCTCGCGGGGCAGTCCGGCCTTCTCCCAGGCGGCTCTGACCCGGACGAGCGGTTCGAGGACGGGCTCCGAGGAGAGGGCGAAGGTGGCCCAGTGCATGGGCGCCATCCTCTTCGCCCCCAGGTCCTGGTGGGCGCGGACCGCCTCCTCCGGGTCGGTGTGGACGTCGCTGAGCCACCAGCGCGGGTCGTAGGCGCCGATCGGGAGCAGGGCCAGGTCGATGCCGGGGTACCGGCGGCCGATCTCGGCGAACCAGTGTCCGTAGCCCGTGTCCCCGGCGAAGTACACGCGGTGCCCCGAGCGGTCGGTGAGCACCCAGCCGCCCCACAGGGTGCGGCAGGTGTCCGTGAGGGTGCGCTTGGACCAGTGGTGGGCGGGGACGAAGTCGAAGCGCACGCCGTCGAGTTCGGCCGCCTCCCACCAGTCGAGCTCGGTCACCCGGGTGAACCGGCGGCGGGCGAACCAGCGGCCGAGGCCGGCCGGGACGAAGACCGGGGTGTCCCGGGGCAGCCGCCTCAGGGTGGGGGCGTCGAGGTGGTCGAAGTGGTTGTGGCTGATGACGACGGCGTCGACGGGCGGCAGGTCCTCCCAGCGGACCCCGACGGGGGTGAGCCGGGCGGGCGTGCCGAGGATGCGGCGCGACCAGACCGGGTCGGTGAGGACGGTGAGGCCGCCGACGCGCACCACCCAACTGGCGTGCCCGGCCCAGGTGACGGCGACGGTACCGGGCCCGGCGGGCGGCAGCGGGCCGGGCTCGAAGGGGAGCAGCGGGACGTCGCGCAGACCCTCGGGGCGGGGGCGCACGGCACCTTCGCGGGCGAAGCGGGCCATGGCCCGGAGACCGGGCAGGGGCGTCGTGAGCCGGTCGGTGAAGCTGCGGGGCCAGTCCCGCCGCAGCCGTCCGACGGGATGGAGGGCGGGCGCGGCGGCGGGGACCGTCGCGGGACGGGGGTCGTACGTGGCGCTTGCCGTCCGTTCGGTCATCTGCGGGCTCCGTTCCGTTCGGCGCTTCATGGCGGGTCCGTGGGGCGTCGGTGCGCGGCCGGGGTCCGGAACTCCGCCAGGGCCGCGCCGAAGTCCGTCAGGGCGCGGGCCACGTGGGGGAGTTCCACGGGGTCCCCGGCTCCGAGGGCCCCGGACCGCTCCTCCCCCGTGCCCCCCAGGAACATGCGCGTGCTGAACCTGACGCGCAGCGCGCCGGTCCCGTCGCCGAAACGGTGGCCGCCGGGCGCCGGGGCGCCGAGCCGCGCGGTGAGGTGGCCCTCCAGTTCCGGGGCGTCGGTGACGCCCCGGGCGGCGAGGCCGGCCCGCAGCGGGCCGAGGTCCGCGTAGAGGTGGCGGCCGGCCCTCGGGGGCAGGGCGAGCCCCCCGGCGGCGAGGACGGCGCGGTGCGCGGCGCCGGCGAGGCGCCCGTGGACGGCGGCCGCGCGCCGGGCGTCCCCGGTGACGTCCCCGGGTTCGTCGAGGGCGTGGGAGACGGCGGGCACCAGGGGGGCGGGGAGGATGGCGCCGAGCGCGGTGAGCACGTCGAGGACGCGGGCCCTGGGGTCGGCCCACCGGTCGGCGCGGGCCGGGCCGGCGGGCGGGAAGCGGGCGACGGCGCAGGGCCAGGCGGCCGGGGTGAGGGCGCCGCCGAGGTCGCTCAGGACGGTGACGTCCTCCGGGCACATCTCGGCGGGGCTGAGGAGGACGGTGTCCTGCGGGGGGTGGAGGGTGTCGCGCCAGGTCTCGTCGCTGACGACGTGGAGGCCCTCCGCGACGGCGGCCTCGCAGGCCTCGCGGACGAGTTCGGGCGGCGGGACGGTGGCGGTGGGGTCGTCGGCGACGGAGAGCAGCAGGACCCGGGGGTCGCCGCCCTCGGCGCGGACCCGCCGGACGGTCTCCAGGAGGGCGTACGGGTCGGGGACGCCGCCGCACTCGGCGGGGGTGGGCACGTGGTACGCGGGCCGGCCGAGGAGCCGCGCCTGCGGGGTCCACCAGGCGGGGCAGGGGCGGGGCAGCAGGAGGTCGCCGCCGTGGGCCGCGAGCAGGGCCAGGAGCAGGACGGGGGCGCCGGGGGCGGCCACCACGTCCTCGGGGTGGGTGCGCAGGCCCCGGCGCCACCAGTAGCCGGCGGCGGCCTCGCGCAGGACGGGCCCGCCGCCGGGCGGCTCGGGGTCGGTGCGTCCGGCGGAGGCGGAGAGGAGCGCGGTGAGCACGGACGGGACGGGCAGCCCGGTGTCGGGCGCGGGAGGACCGTAACGGACCGGTCCGCGGCCTTCCGGAGCCTTCTGCGGCATGTCCCGTACCTCCTGAGCGCACGGGGCGCCGGGCAGGGCACCCTCATGCCCTTTATACGGAGGTTCGGGCGGTTCCGCCGCTTCTGGAGCCGGCCCGGGGGACGGTGCGGGGCGGCTCAGACGACGGTGACGGGGTGGCGCACGACGGCGTCGAAGAGGTAGCCCTGGGTGTTGTGGACGGCCCGCTCGGGCTGGACGTGGCCCGCGGCGTCGGTGGTGCGGGAGAGCAGGGTGACCCGGCCGGCGCGGTGCGGGCGCCAGGGGGCGCTCCAGCGGACCCAGCCGTCGCGCCGGGGGGCGTCGTGGAGCCGGGCCGGGCGCCAGTGGGCGCCGCCGTCGGTGGAGACCTCCACCTTCCGCACGGGGGCGAGGGCGGACCAGGCGCGGCCGGTGAGCCGGTGGACGCGGCCGGCCTCCAGGGCGGCGCCGGAGGGGAGATGGTAGCCGGACTTGAGGGTCTGGCGGCCGAGCGGGGCGCCGCCCCCCTCGGGGTGGGCGTCGCCGAAGAGCCGGTACCAGTCGGTGGACCAGGGCGAGGTGAGCGGGCGGGTGGAGACCTCGATGTCGCCGAGCCACTTGATGGAGGCGATGCCTATCCAGGAGGGCACGACGAGCCGGACGGGGTGGCCGTGGTCGTACGGGAGGGGCTCGCCGTTCATCTCGTACGCGAGGATCACGTCGTCCAGGGCCTTGGCGAGCGGCAGCGGGCGGCGGACCCGGCCGAAGTCGACGCCGCCGGAGACGTACGGGTCGTCGAGGCCGCGCGGCTGGACGGCGACGGCGTCGCGGGCGATCCCGGCGCGCCGGAGCACGTCGGCGAGGCGGACGCCGCGCCAGCGGGCGGCCCCGACGGCGCCCAGGGTCCAGGCGGTTCCGGTGACGGCCTCGCCCTGCTGGCTCGCATAGAAGCTGCGGCCGTTGCCGGCGCACTCGATGAGGGCCGTCCGGGTGACGGACGGCAGGTCGCGCAGCTGCCCGTGGGTGAAGTGGACGGGGCGGCGGCCGTGCAGGCCGTCGCCCCAGAGCGTCAGGCGCCAGTCGCGGACGTCGAGGACGGGGGTGGAGGTGTGGTTGCGGACGAAGAAGCGGTCGGCGGGGGTGAGGTACCCGGTGTCCGCGAAGGCGTCGAACCGCGCCTCGGCGTTGGTGCCCCGGACGGTGAAGTGCTCGGCGGGGAGCGGCTTGACGATCCCCGGCGCGGCGGGTCCCGCCGCGGTCGCCGCCCGCGCGGGGGCCGCGCCGGCGAGCCCGCCGAGGGCGGACACCGCCGGGCTCGCGGCGAGCAGCTTCAGCAGGGAGCGTCGGGCGGGCACGGGCGGGTACGTCACGGGACTCCTCGGCGGACGGAAGGGGGAACGGCCGGACGGGCGGCGTGCCGGTCCCGGGCCGTGGTCCGGAAGGGAGCGCCGTCCGCCCGGAGGGCAGGGACCGCGACGTCCGGTGCGTGGAATCGCAAGGCGTCGCGGCCCGGGCGGGACTCTACGGACACGGTCCGGGGGCGGGGAACACGTTCGGACGGTCCGTTCACAGACCTGTCACAGAGGGGGTGCGGGGCCCGGTGGACGCGGGGGCTCCCGTCGGCGGGAACCCCCGCGTCCGCCGGCGGGGGCCGGAAAACGCGGGGCGGCGGGAGGGCTCCGGGCACAGAATGCACGGCATGCCGATCCGTGAAGCGCTCCCCCGGGACGCGGCCGCCCTCGCCGCCGTGCACGTGCTGTCCTGGCGGGCCGCCTACCGCGACCTGCTCCCCGGTCCGTATCTGGAGGGACTGGACGTGGAGGAGCGCGCCGCCGTCTGGCGCGCCCGCCTGACGGCCCCGGACCGGCCCGCCGTGCTGCTGGCGACGGCGGCGGACGGCCGGCCGGTCGCCTTCTCCTGCTTCCGCCCCTGGCCGGGCGGGGAGTTCGACCCGGCGACCACGGCCGAGCTGTCGACGCTGTACGCCCTGCCGGAGGTGTGGGGCACGGGTGTGGGGCGGGCACTCCTGGCGGCGGCCACCGGGGCGCTCGTGGAGGCCGGTTTCCGCTCGGCGGCGCTGTGGGTGTTCGCCGGGAACGGGCGGGCCCGGAGGTTCTACGAGGCGGCGGGGTGGCGGGCGGACGGCGGGTCCGCGCGGGAGGAGACGGGCGGCCGGGTCCTGGAGGAACTCCGGTACCGGAGGGCGCTGCCGGACAGGGGAGCATCCACATACCAAGACGCAGGTCTCACCATGTGAGTGTTCCGCCTACGGTGGAGCCACCACCCACACCGAGGGAGCCGGTTCCATGACACACGCCCCCGTACCGCCCGCGCCCCACGAGACCGCCGTCTACACCCACGGCCACCACGAGTCGGTCCTGCGCTCGCACACCTGGCGGACCGCCGCCAACTCCGCGGCTCACCTGCTGCCCGCGCTGCGGCCCGGACTCGACGTCCTGGACGTGGGGTGCGGGCCCGGGACCATCACCGCCGATCTGGCCGCGCTGGTCGCTCCGGGGCACGTGACCGGGGTCGACGCGGCCGGGGGCGTCCTGGCGGAGGCCCGCGCCGTCGCGGCCGGACGCGGCCTGGAGAACGTCACCTTCGGCGTGGCGGACGTCCACGCCCTGGACTTCCCCGACGACTCCTTCGACGTCGTCCACGCCCACCAGGTGCTGCAGCACGTGGGCGACCCGGTGCGGGCGCTGCGCGAGATGCGGCGGGTCTGCCGTCCCGGCGGGATCGTCGCGGCCCGGGACAGCGACTACGGCTCCTTCGCCTGGTTCCCCGAACGGCCCGCCCTCGACGGCTGGCTGGACCTGTACCGCCGGGTCGCGCGCGCCAACGGCGGCGAACCGGACGCGGGGCGGCGGTTGCTCTCCTGGGCCCGGCGGGCCGGCTTCACCGAGGTCACCACGACCGCCTCCGCCTGGTGCTTCGCCACCCCCGGCGAGCGGGCGTGGTGGAGCGGCCTGTGGGCGGACCGCACGGTGGCCTCCGACTACGCCGGCCGGGCCGTCTCCGGCGGCCACGCGACCGACGGCGAACTGGCTGCGATCGCGGAGGCGTGGCGGGAGTGGGGCGGGCGGGAGGACGCGTGGTTCATGGTCCCGCACGGCGAGATCCTGTGCCGGGTGCCCTGACCGGCGCCGTCCAGCCCCGCCCCCCTCCAGGCCGGGCGCGCCCGGGCCGGGGCGGCCGGGGCCGGATATTCCGGGCGGCGAAGCCCCCCGGCGCCGTACCGTGACGGGTCGGCGCGCCGGGAGCGGCGACACAAGGCGACACAAGGAGTACGGGTCATGGGCACGCAGCACACCTACCGGGTCATCGTGCGCGGCACGTTCGACGGCCTCTCGGAGGAGAGCCGGTCCCGGCTGCTGGCCGAGGCGGACGAGCACGGGCTGACGGCGATGCGGTTCACGGAGGAGGGTTCGCTCACCTACGACCGGACGCTGAAGCACTTCTCGTACCGGCTGGTCGTCGTCTCCGACGCCGAGGACGGCGAGGAGATGGCGGGCGTGCTCGCGGAGGACCGGGTGGAGACCGCGCTCGGGGAGCTGGGCCACGGGTACAAGGGGCTGCGCTCGACGGTGACCGACCTCGACACGATGAAGGTCAACCGCAAGCGCTGAGGAGGCCGGGACGGGACGCCGGCCCGGACGGGGCACGTCGGTTCGGACGGAGCGCGCCGGGTTCAGGCGGGGCGCGCCGGTTCAGGCGGGGCGCCCGGCTTCCGGCCCCGGTCCCTCCCCCGTCCCCGGCCTCCGCTCCCCGGCCGTGATCGCCCAGCGTTCGTGGTCGCGCCAGGCCCCGTCGATGAAGAGCATCGCGGGCGAGAAGCCCTCCAGGCGGAAGCCCGCACGGCGGACGAGCGCCCGGGAGGCCGTGTTGCCGGGCTGGATGTTCGCCTCCAGGCGGTGCAGCCCCAGCGGGCCGAAGGCGTGCTCCAGGACGAGGCCCAGGGCCTCGCCGAACAGGCCGCGTCCCGCGGCGTGCGCGAAGGCGCCGTAGCCGAGGGCCCCGCTGAGGAAGCCTCCCCGGACGATGTTGTTGATGTTGACGAATCCGGCGATCCGGCCGCCCTCGTCACGCTCGCACACGAGGAACCCGGCGCGTTCCGGGTTCTCGACGAGGGCGCCCGCGTAGGTGGCGTACGCCTCGGGCGTGCACGGCGGGAAGAGCCACGGCCGGTGGAACTCCCGGCTCTCGCGGGCGCGGGCGGTGAACTCCTCCGCGTCGTCGTACGAGAAGGGCCGCAGGCCCACCCGGGGCCCGACGGCGAGGTACGGGCGGGTTTCGTCGGACATCGGACCAGATTACGCGGGGCCGGTGACCGGCCGGCGCGCCGTGGGACCAGAATGAGGGGGCGACGCCCCTTCGGTGACGGCGGGTGAGCGCCGCGCGGGCGACTTGTCAGACAACGTGGCCCGACTACCGTGGGGCGGGCACCGGCGCGGAAGAGGCCGGCGACGAGACGAGGAGGGGCCGTGGCGGTCAGCGGACAGCGGCGGCGGCCCGTCGTGGCGCTCTACGAGCGGATCGCGGACGCGGTGCACGACGGCACCTACCCGCCGGGCTCCACGCTCCCCTCCGAACCGAGGCTCGCCGCCGAACTGGGCGTGAGCCGGCCCGCCCTGCGGGAGGCGCTGCTGCTGCTCCAGGAGGACGGCGTCCTGACCGTGCGGCGCGGGGTGGGCCGGACCGTCAACGACCGCCCGCCCCGGCGCGGTTTCGAGCACGTCCAGCCGCTGGAGGAGCTGATCGGCGCGGGATCGGGGGCCCCGCTCCGCGTGCGGGCGCTGCTCCGGACGGTCGAGGAGCCGACCGACTTCACCACCCAGCACCTGCTCGCCCCGGCCCGCGCCGAACTGCGGTTCTGGGAGTCCGTGCTCACCGGGGAGGGCACGGCAGCGGCCCTGAGCCACGAATGGGCGGCGGCCGACGACCTCCTCGACCGGGTGCACCCCGCGTTCGCGCTGGCCCTCCGGGAGACGGACGCGCCCCCGGCGGGGGACGGTGGGTGTCCGGCGGGAGGCGGTGGGCGTCCGGCGGGGGGCGGCGGGCGTCCGGCGGTCTCCATGCTCTCGGTCCTGGTCGGCGCCTCGCGCGAAACGGCCCTGAGCGCGCACAGCGGCATCACCGCGACGCTGCTCGGACGGCGGCGCGGGGAGCAGCTGGGCCGCCCGGCGGACACCCCCGCCGTCCTGGTCACCCAGGTCGTACGGGTGGGGGAGGTTCCCGTCCTGGCCGCCAAGCACATGCTGCCGACGGGGGCGCCCGCGCTGCCGGTGACGCAGTCCCACTGAGGCCCCGCCGGGCACCGCACCGCGCTCTCCCGGCCGTGGCGTACACTTCCCCGCCATGCACTTGTCTGACAACTCCGCCACGCCTGCCGCCGCCCCGGTCTCCGACTGGATCCGGCGCGCCCCCAAGGCCGTCCTCCACGACCACCTCGACGGCGGGCTGCGCCCCGCGACCATCGTCGAGCTGGCGCGCGCGTGCGGTTACACCGGGCTGCCCACCGAGGACCCGGCCGCGCTCGCGGTCTGGTTCAGGGACGCCGCCGACTCCGGTTCGCTGGAGCGGTACCTGGAGACCTTCGCCCACACCTGTGCGGTGATGCAGACCCGCGAGGCGCTCACGCGCGTCGCGGCCGAGTGCGCCGAGGACCTGGCGGCGGACGGCGTCGTCTACGCCGAGGTCCGTTACGCCCCCGAGCAGCACCTGGAGGGCGGCCTCACCCTGGACGAGGTGGTCGAGGCGGTCAACGACGGCTTCCGCGAGGGCGAGCGCCGCTCCGGCGGCCGGGTCACCGTCCGCACCCTGCTCACCGGCATGCGCCACACGGACCGCTCCCTGGAGATCGCGCGGCTCACCGTCGCGCACCGGGACAACGGCGTGGCCGGCTTCGACATCGCGGGCGGCGAGATCGGCAACCCGCCGGCCCGCCACCTCCCCGCCTTCCAGCACCTCAAGCGGGAGAACTGCCACTTCACGATCCACGCGGGCGAGGCCGTGGGCGCGGAGTCGATCCACGAGGCCGTGCAGGTCTGCGGCACCGAGCGGATCGGCCACGGCGTGCGGATCACGGACGACATAGCCGAGGACGGCACGCTGGGCCGGCTCGCCGCGTACGTCCGGGACAACCGGATCGCCCTGGAGGTCTGCCCGACCTCCAACCTCCAGACGGGCGCGGCGAAGGACTACGCCTCGCACCCGATCGACGAGCTGCGCCGGCTCGGTTTCCGGATCACGCTCAACACCGACAACCGTCTGGTCTCCGGCACCACCATGAGCGAGGAGTTCCAGCACATGGTGGACGCCTTCGGTTACGGCCCCGAGGTCTTCGAGGAGTTCACGGTCGCCGCCCTGGAGGCCGCGTTCCTGCCGCTGCCGGAGCGGCGGCGGCTGATCGACGAGGTCGTGCGCCCGGGGTACGCGGCCCTCTAGGACCGGTTGCCCCCCCGCGCGCCAGTAACGATGGTCCCTCGGGGGCGCGTGTCCCCCGAGGACACGGGTGCACGGGGTGCCGGGGGACACGGGTGCACGGGGTGCCGGGGAGGGGACGACGGCGCGGGCGGCGGCTCAGCGCAGGGCCGGCACGTCCAGGGTGAGGGTGCCCGCCTCCGCGTCGAGCACGCCGGGGACCCCGAGCGGTACGGTCAGGGCCGTCGCGCCGTGCCCGAAGCCCAGCTCCTCCACGACCGGCACCCCGAGCCCGCCCAGCCGGTCGGCGAGCACCGCCCGCACCTCCTCGTAGGGACCGCACTCCGCCCAGGAACCGAGGGCGACGCCCGCGGCCCCGTCGAACCAGCCGGAGCGCACCAGCTGGGTGAGGACGCGGTCGAGACGGTACGGCTCCTCCCCCACGTCCTCCAGGAGCACCAGCCCGCCGCGCGCCGAGGGCCGCCCGTACGGGGTGCCGAGACCGGCGGCGAGGAGACTGGCGCAGCCCCCGAGCGTCACGCCCCGGGCCCGGCCCGGCACCAGGGCCCGTGCCGTCTCCAGACCGAGGGTCCGTACCGATTCGGGTGCGAAGAGGGTGGCCCGCAGCGACTCCCGGGTGCGCGGGTCCGTCAGGAACGTGCCCGCCGCGGCCATCGGGCCGTGCAGGGTCGCGAAGCCCGCGCGGACGGCGAAGGCCTCGTGCAGGGCGGTCACGTCGCTGTAGCCGACGAAGACCTTGGGCCCGGCCTCCCGGATCGCCGTCCAGTCCACGAGGTCCACCATGCGCTGGGCCCCGAATCCGCCGCGCGCGCAGATCACCGCGGAGACCGTGGGGTCGCACCAGGCCCCGGTCAGGTCCCGGGCCCGGTCCCGGTCCGCCCCCGCGAGGTGTCCGAGCACGGGATGGACGTCCAGGACGTGCGGGGCGACCACCGGCTCCAGGCCCCAGCCGCGCAGCACGTCGAGCCCGGCCCGCAGCCGCTCCTCCGGGACGGGTCCGCTCGGGGCGACGATCGCGACCCGCGCCCCGGGCCGGAGCCTGGCGGGTCGCGCCAGGGGGACGGCCACGGCCGGACCCCGCCCCTCCCGCCCGGTCATGTGCGGTACTCCAGGGCGGGCACGTCCGTGCGGCCGAGCCCGAAGACCTCCGAGTAGAGGGACAGTTCGGCCTCCAGGGCCCGGACCAGGGTGTCGGCCGCGCGGAAGCCGTGGCCCTCCCCCTCGAAGGCGAGATAGGCGTGCGGAACCCCCCGACCGGCCGCGCGGGCGAGGAACCGCTCGGCCTGCGCGGGCGGGCAGATGACGTCGTCGAGGCCCTGGAGCAGCAGGAACGGGACCGTGATCCGGTCGACGTGCTCGGCGGGCGAGCGCTCCTTGTACCGGGCCGGCACCCGGTCGAGGGGGCCGATCAGTCCGTGGAGGTACTGGGACTCGAAGTCGTGGGTCCCCTCGGTGGCCCAGTCCCGCAGGTCGAGGACGGGGTAGACGATCGTGCCGCAGGCGTACACGTCCGTCCCGGCGAGGGAGGCGGCGGCCGTCCAGCCGCCCGCGCTGCCGCCGCTCACGGCGAGCCGCGCGGGGTCGGCCGCGCCCTCGGCGACGAGCGCCGCCGCGACGGCCGCGCAGTCCTCCACGTCCACGACGCCCCACTGCTCCCGCAGCCGCTCCCGGTACTCCCGGCCGTAGCCGGTCGAGCCCCCGTAGTCGACCTCGGCGACGCCGATGCCCCGTGACGTGAAGTAGGCGATCTCCAGGTCGAGGGCGCACGGGGTGCGTCCGGTGGGCCCGCCGTGCGCCCGGATCACGTACGGCGGCAGCTCCCCGGCGGGGCCGGTGAAGGCGGGGTGGTGGGGCGGGTGGAGGTGGGCGTGGATCTCCCGCCCGCCGGGGCCGGTGAAGGTGCGGGTGCGCGGCGAGGGGTAGTAGGCGGGGTCCACGGCGTCGGTGTGCGCGGCGCCGACCACGCGGGTGCGGCCGGTGCGGGTGTCGAGCTCGACCAGTTCGTGGGAGCTGCGCGGTCCGGCGGCGAGGCCGACCACCCGGGTGCCGTGCGCGGCGAGGGTCGCGTCCCACTCCGTCCAGGGCCCGACGGCGTCGGCCAGTTCGCCGCTCTCGGGGTCGAGGACGCCGAGGGAGGTGGCGCCCGCGCCGTGGACGACGGCGACGAGCCCGTTCTCCAGGGGCGTGAACCACTTCAGCCCGATCTTCCAGAGCGGGCCGCCGAACTCCTCGGCGCGGGGGCAGAGCGGGACCGGCTCGGACAGGGTGCCGTCGGCGTCGACCGACGCCCGGTAGAGGTTCCACCAGCCGGTGCGGTCGCTGACGAGGAGCAGTCGCCCCGCGGGGTCCCAGTCGACCTGCGGAACGGACTCGGCGGGCCCGCCGGCGACGGTCCGGGCGTTCCGGAAGGTGCCGTCGGGGGCGACCTCGGCGAGGACGACCTCCGTGCCGTCCCACGGCATCCGGGGGTGGTCCCAGCCGGTCCAGGCCGCCCGGCGCCCGTCCGGGGAGAGCCGGGGGCCGGTGACGAACCGGTGCCGTTCGGCGGTGAGCTCGCGTACGGCGGCGCGGTCCCCGGCGGCCGAACCGTCGAGGGGCACGGCGGCGAGCACCCGGCGCACGTCGGTCGGCGCGGGGCCGGTGAACTCCTCCAGGACGCACCACACCTCGCCCCGCTCCGGGCGGATCACCGGGTCGGCCCAGCGCAGTCCGCCGCCGACGGCGGAGACGGGGGTGAGCGGCCGGGGCGGCGTGCCCGGGGCGGCGTCGGGTTCGTACGCGTACAGCCGCTGGTCGGGGAAGTGGCAGAAGACCACGAGCGCTCCCCCCGCCGGGCGGTCCACCGCCGCCCAGGGCCGGCCGCCGTACTCGACGACCCGGCTGCGGACGTTCCACGGGGCGGGGAGCGCGGTCTCCTCCGTGCCGTCGGCGTGCCGTCGCACGAGGGCCCGGCGGCCGTCCTCGGCGGGCCGGGGCGCGGTCCACCACAGTTCGTCGCCGACGGCGCCGAGGTATTCGGGCCGTCCGTCGCGCGCGGCGGCGAGCGCCGCGTCGACGGGCGACGGCCAGGTGCCGTGGGCGGCACTGGTCTTCATCCGGTCTCCCCCTGTCATCGGTTCTGTTCCCCGGGTCGCGTTCACGTGCCCTACGCGGACTTCAGGTAGTGGTCGAGCACGCGGACGCCGAAGTGGAGGGCGTCCACCGGGACGCGTTCGTCCACGCCGTGGAAGAGCGCCCCGTAGTCGAGGTCCGGGGGCAGCCGGAGCGGCGAGAAGCCGTAGCCGGTGATGCCGAGCCGGGAGAACTGCTTGGCGTCGGTGCCGCCGGACATGGTGAACGGCACGACGTGTCCTGCCGGGTCGAAGTGCTCGACGGCGGCCCGCAGCCGGGCGAACGTCGGCGTGTCGACGGGGGACTCCAGGGGCGCCTCGCGGTGGTGGAACTCCCACTCCACGTCGGGCCCGGTGAGCCGGTCCATCGTCTCGGTGAACTCCTCCTCGCCGCCCGGCAGCATCCGCCCGTCGACGTACGCGACGGCCGTGCCCGGGATGACGTTGACCTTGTAGCCGGCCTCCAGCATCGTCGGGTTGGCGCTGTTGCGGACGGTCGCGCCGACCAGGGCGGCGGCGGGTCCGAGCTTGTCGAGGAGGAGGTCCACGTCGAGGTCGGGGGCGTGGGTGTCGACCTCGACGCCGTACAGGGCGGCCAGTTCGGTGAGGGCGGCGCGGACGGTGGCGGTGAGCCGGACCGGCCAGGTGTGGGCGCCGATCCGGGCGACGGCGGCGGCGAGGCGGGTGACGGCGTTGGCCGTGTTCACCTTGGAGCCGTGGCCCGCCCGTCCGCGGGCGGTCAGCCGGAGCCAGGCGGTGCCCCGCTCGCCCGCCGCGATCGGGTAGATCCTCGTGCGCGGGTCCGGATGGAAGCTGTACGCCCCGGACTCGCCGATGCCCTCCGTGCAGCCCTCGAAGAGGGCCGCGTGCCGGTCGGCCAGGAAGCCGGAGCCGTCGTCGGCGCTGTCCTCCTCGTCGGCCGTGTAGGCGAGGACGATGTCGCGGCGGGGCCGGACGCCCTGCCGGGCCCAGGAGCGGACGACGGCCAGGACCATCGCGTCCATGTTCTTCATGTCGACGGCGCCGCGCCCCCACACGAGCCCGTCGCGGACCTCGCCGGAGAAGGGGTGCACGGTCCACTCGGCGGGGTCGGCGGGAACCACGTCCAGATGGCCGTGGACGAGGAGTGCCGGGGCCCCGGGGTCGGTGCCGGGGACGCGCGCCACGACGTTGGTCCGGCCGGCGGTCCGCTCCAGGAGGGTGGGCTCGATCCCGGCGGCGGCGAGCCGCTCGGCGACGTACTCGGCGGCGGGCCGCTCGCGGCAGTCGCCGCCGCCCCGGTTGGCGGTGTCGACGCGGATCAGCTCGGAGGTGAAGGTGACCACCTCGTCGAGCGCCGTCGCGTCCGGTTCACGGGCGTCCTCAGCCATACTGCTCCTCCACGGCGGCCGAGACGATGGTCGTGACCGCTTTGAACGTGCGAATCGCCTCGTACATCGTCGCGCCGGTGTAGGCGACGCGCCGCTCGCCGCTCCGCGCCACGCCGGGGACCACCGTGGCGGCGGCACCCAGGTGCTCGGCGTCGAACTCCAGCTCCACGGTGAAGGGGCCGCCCCGGACCGGTTCGTGCCGCACGGCGAGCGAGGCGCCCGTCTTCGCCGCGGCCCGGATGTCGGCGGCGGTCCTGGCCGGGGTGCGGCACACCGCCGCGTACCGCGAGACGTGGTCCTTGACGGCGACCTTGGGCGCTTCGGGGGCGTAGCCGAGGGCGTCCTCGCAGGTGAGGTCGTCGCCGGTGACGAGGACGACGGGGACGCCGTACTCCGCGACCACGTGGGCGTTGAGAAGGCCCTCGCTCGCCCGCTCGCCGTTGAGCCAGACCCCGGTGACGGAGTTGGCGAGGTAGGTGTGGGCCAGGACCCCCTCGGAGCCGGCGCCCGTGTGGTAGCCGACGAAGGCGACGCCGTCGACGTCGCCGTGCTGCACGCCCTCGACCATGGAGAGCGACTTGTGCCGGCCGGTGATCATCTCGGCCCGCTCGTCCAGCCGCTCCAGGAGGAGGTTCCGCATGCTCCAGTGCGCCTCGTTGATGAGGACCTCGTCGGCGCCGCCGTCGAAGAAGCCGAGCACGGCGGCGTTCACGTCGGACGTGAACATCGCGCGGCACCGCTCCCACTGGGGCGTGCCGGGCAGCACGTCGGCGGGCCAGGTCACGCCGGTCGCGCCCTCCATGTCGGCGCTGATGAGGATCTTCATGCCTGGCACCGTACGCGCCGCCCGGCCGCCCCACCACCCCTGTGGAAAACCACCGTTGGAGTGGACCGGTGGCACGGACCGGACGGCGGCGCGGAATCACCCGGCGGGTTCCGGTCGCTCCCGGGGGCCGATATCCCGAAACGGGTGAAACCTCGCCAAGGGGTGTGTATAGGCTGTCGGCCGCAGTTCCCGCACCCGACCCCCGGAGAGCCCCGGTGACCACCGCCTTCACCCCGTCCGAAACCGTGCCCGCCGAGGCCGGAACCGTCGTCCCCGGGCCCGCGGGCGAGGCCGCAGGGCCCGTCATGGCGGAGGAGCCGGAGTTCTGGGAGCCCTCGCCGCCGGAGCCCCGGGAGGAGCGGGACGGCGAGGAGGGACGGGACGCCCCGGACCGGGAGGACGGCGACGGCCGGGAGGACGGCCGGGAAGAGGACCGGGACCGGGAGGACGGCCGGGAAGAGGACCGGGACCGGAACGAGGACCCGGACGCCGGCGAGCCCGACCCCGTCGTCGTCCGGGACGCCCGCGACTTCGGCGTCTACGCGCGCACCGGCGGCTGGGCCTTCGCGCTCAAGGTGGCGCGCAGCGTGCGCCCCGGCGGCCAGCCCGCCGAGGGCACGGCCCGGACGAAGGTCTCGGCTAAGGCGTTCGCCGAGCTGGCGGGATGCTCGCCCGAGCGGGTCATGCGCCACTACCGGGCGTGGGACATGGCGGCCGACGACGGCCTGGTCCCGCAGTTCGAGGTCCTGGTCCCCGGCGAGGACGTCGACCTGCCCGACGCGGACTCCTGGATCGCGTACTACTCCTCCCGCAACGGCGCCGCCTCCGTGCGCGGCCGGGCGATCAGCGAGGCGGCCGAGGCGGAGGGCATCCGTCCGACGAAGGCCCTGGAGGTCGCGGAGAACCCGACGGCGCTCCGGGCCGCGATCCTCGCCGACCCCGGGACGGCGGAGGCCGCGCGCGGCGCGCTGCTCGACCGGATGAAGGAGGACCCGGCCCTCCAGACGGAGATGGCCCGCGCCCTCGTCCGCACCGACGGCCTGAAGAAGGCGGTGGCGAGCGAGGCGAAGGCGGCCGACCGCATCGGCTACGTGCGCCAGATCGTCGAGAAGGGGCAGATCAGGACGCCCGCCGGGCAGACCGTGGAGGCCCCGGCCGAGCTGCGGGCGGAGGCCGAGCGGCACCTGTCCCTCCTGGACGAGCTGGACGACTCGGAGGAGGCGGGCGAGTGGGCCGGCGAGGCCTACGACGCCGTCCGGGGCCTGGTCGCCAGGGTCGTGGAGGAGGACCCCGCGCTGCGCGTGCGGGAGCGGCGGACGAAGTTCTACAACAGCCTGCAGAAGGCGACGAAGGTCTTCGAGGAGCTGACGCTGGACGAGGTCCTGGAGGAGGAGGTCTTCGAGGACGACATGCTCCAGCGCCTCGAAGCCCTCCAGGAGGCGATCGGCTCCTGCATCAGCACGCTGCGCAGGGCGTCGACCGCCTCCTGAGGACCCGTCTCAGTCCTGGTGGCCGAGCTGGAGGTCGCGTTCGGTGCGGCCCCCGCCGGCCACCTGGAGGACGGTCGCGACGGGCGGGTAGCCGGCGGCGATGACCGTGTACTCGCCGGAGGACAGGTCCACGAAGCGGAAGGTCCCGTCCGGGCCGGTGGTGAGGGTGTCCACGACGTTGCCGGCCGCGTCGAGCAGGGTGACCCGGGCGTCCTCCACGGCGCGCCCGCCCCCGGCGCGCACCGTCCCGCGCAGCACGGCGCCGCCGGCCAGTTCGATGTCCTGGCGGGTCTCGCGGGAGGCCTGGACGCTCACCGGGAGCGCGGCGGGCCGGAAGGCGGGGGCGCTGGCGGCGAGCGTGTACTCCCCCGCGACCAGTTCGGTGATGACGTACCCGCCCTCGCGTCCGCTGCGGGTGGAGGCGACGACCTCGCCGCGCACGTCGGTGAGGGTGACGGACGCGTCCCGTACGGGGGTGCCGTCGGCGGTGACGACGCTGCCCGCGAGCCGGCCGGCGCCGCCGAGGACGACGTCGAGTTCGACGGGCCGGTCGCCGACGGTGACGGAGACGGCCTGCGGCTGGTGTCCGCCGGCCGCCGCGATCAGGACGTACGCGCCGCCGCCGGGCACGCTCAGCGCGTACCGGCCGTCCTCGCCGCTCGCGCCCCGGCCGACCTGCCGTCCCTGGACGTCGATGAGGGTGAGGGCGGCCCGGGGGACGCGGCTGCCGTCGTGGTGCTGGACGGTGCCGCAGACGGGCAGCCCGGAGTGCGGCGGTCCGGGGTACGGCGGGGCCGGGCGCGACGGGGCGGCGGGGGCGGGCTCCGGGGCGGCGAGCCGGGCCTGCGGCACCGCCTGGGTACCGAAGTCGGTGGCCCCGGCGGTGGGGGTGTGGTGGGACACCAGCGGTTTCTCCTTGAGGGCGAAGGCGAGGACGAGGCCGAGCACGAGGACCGGCACGAGGTAGAGGAAGACGCGCGGCATCGCGTCCGCGTACGCCTGGACGTACGCGTCGCGCAGGGCGGGCGGCAGGGTGTGCACCGTCTGCGGGGTGATCGACTCGGCCGGGAGCGGGCCGCCGGCGCCGCCCCCGGGCGGGAGGCCGGCGAGCCGGTCGCCGAGGGCGTCGTCGAGCCGGGAGGCGAAGAGGGTGCCGAAGACGGCGGCGCCGACGCTGCCGCCGATCTGGCGGAAGTAGTTGTGGGCGCTGGTGGCGGTGCCGAGGTCGGCGGGGCGCACGGAGTTCTGCACGGCGAGCACGAGCACCGGCATGACCAGGCCGATGCCGAGGCCGAGGACGGCCTGCCAGAGACTGTGGTGCAGGCGCGGCGTCTCGGTGCCCATGTGGGAGAGCAGCCACATGCCGAGGACGGAGAGGGCGCCGCCGGCCACCGGGTAGGCCTTGTAGCGGCCGGTGCGGCTGATGAGCTGGCCCGAGACCACGGAGGCGAGGACGATGCCGCCCATGAGGGGCAGCATCAGGAGTCCGGACTCCGTGGCGGTGGCGCCCTCGACCATCTGGAGGAAGGTGGGGAGGTAGCTGGCGGCGCCGAAGAGCGCGATGCCGATCACGGCGCCGACGAGGGCGGTGACGGTGAAGACGGAGTCGCGGAAGAGGCGGAGCGGGATGAGGGGTTCGGGCGCGAGGTGTTCGACGACCAGGAAGAGCAGGGCGGTTCCGGCGGCTCCGCAGGCGAGACCGAGGATGACGCGGGAGTTCCAGGCGTACTCGGTGCCGCCCCAGCTCGTCAGCAGGACCAGGCAGGTGGAGGCGGCGGCGAGGAGCAGGGCGCCGAGGACGTCGAAGCGCGCGCGTGCGGCCGGCTTGGGGAGCTTGAGGACGGTGGCGACGACGGCGAGGGTGACGAGCCCGAAGGGCACGTTGAAGTAGAAGCACCAGCGCCAGGAGACGTGGTCGGTGAAGAAGCCGCCGAGCAGGGGCCCCGCGACGGAGGCGAGGCCGAAGACGGCACCGATGAGGCCCATGTACCGGCCGCGTTCCCGAGGGGGGACGATGTCCGCGATGATCGCCTGGACGCCGATCATGAGGCCGCCGGCGCCGATGCCCTGGATCGCGCGGAAGGCGATGAGCTGGTCCATCGTCCGGGACCAGCCGGCGAGCCCCGAGCCGATGACGAAGACGACGATGGCGAAGAGGAAGACGCCTTTGCGGCCGAGGAGGTCGCCGAGCTTTCCGTAGACCGGCAGGCCGACGGTGGAGGTCAGCAGGTAGGCGGTGATCGCCCAGGACATCCGGTCCAGGCCATGGAGTTCGCCGACGATCTTCGGCAGGGCGGTGGCGACGATCATCTGCTCGAGGGCGGCGAGGAGCAGCGCGAGCACGAGGCCGAGGAAGACGAGCCGGACGCGGCGGGGGTCGAGGGCGGCCGGGCCGGGGCCGGGCGGGGGCGGGGAACCGGGGAGCGGTCCGTCCGGTGCGGGCGGCACCGCGCCCGCCGCCTCTCCGGCGCTCCGGGCGGCCCCGGTGCTCCGGGCGTCCTCGGCGGCCTCGGTGGTCTTCGCCATGGTGACCCCACCCACGTGTCTGCTCCCCTCGTCACGGCGTCTGCGCCGCGCCATTCTTCGCATTGGGCGCGAAGGGGGAGCAAGTCGGGCGGCACGGGAGGCCGGTGGCGGCCGGGGGCCGAACGCCCCCGCACGACGGCGCACTTGGGGCGCTCATCAGCGCGTTTACGAGAGGGCCCGCGCCCCCGGCGCGCCGGGGGCGCGGACACGGGGGCGCGGGCGATCCACTCGAATCGGTGAACGCTCCGGGCGTTACTTCTCGACCTCGGTCGCCAGCCGGGCGAGGACGAGGTCGTAGATCCGGCCGAGCCCCTTGGGGGCGAAGGTCTTCTCGAAGAAGCCCCCGATGCCGCCGGCGCCGTTCCAGACGGTGGTGACGACGGCGCGGGACCTGCCCTCCCCGGCGGGGGTCACGGTCCAGGTGGTGACCATGGAGGAGTTGCGGTCCTTCTCGACGAGCTGCCCGTCGGTGGGCTCGGTGACCTCCAGGAGGCAGTCGCGGACGCGCTTGCTGGTGGCCTGGAGCTTCCAGTGGACGAGGGTGCCCTCGCCGTCGCCGCCCTCGCGCACCTCGTACTCGCTGAAGTGCTCGGGGAGGAGCTTCGCGCGCGTGCCGCTGTAATCGGCGAGAGCGTCGAACACCGTCTCGGGGCTCGCGGCGATGATCCGTTCCGTCGTGGCCTCGACCTGCGCCATTGACTTCCTCCAGCTCGTGGTTCCTCGGGAGATGCGGTCCAAGCGAACCACGTGGGCGCCGGGGCGCGAAATCCGGGTTGCGGCGATCAAGGGAACGTGTGTTCTATTCTTGACGAACGGCCGAACCCCGGCCGCCGAGGAGGTGTCCATGCGCCGGGACGGTCCGGGCGAACCCCCCGCCGACATCGCCCTGTTCGGCGCGGAGGCGGTCGCCACCCGCACCTTCGACACCCCCGGCCTCCGGGGCGTCACCTTCCACGAGGTGCGGGTCCGGTCGGCCCTCGACCGGGTTCCCGGAGCCTCCCGGATGCCGTTCGAATGGACGGTCAACCCGTACCGGGGCTGTTCCCACGCCTGCGTGTACTGCTTCGCCCGCAAGTCCCACGACCGCCTCGGCCTCGGCACGGGCACCGGCTTCGACACCCGGATCGTCGTCAAGCTGAACACCCCCGAACTGCTGGCCCGGCAGCTCGCCTCGGCCCGCTGGCAGGGCGCGCACGTCGCCGTGGGCACCCACGTCGACTGCTACCAGGGGGCCGAGCGCCACTACCGCCTGATGCCGGGCGTCCTCACCGCCCTGCGCGACCGCGCCAACCCCTTCTCGATCCTCACCAAGGGCACCCTGATCCTGCGCGACCTGGAGCTCCTCGCCCAGGCCGCCCGGGTCACCGAGGTCGGCGTCTCCGTCTCCGTCGGCTTCACCGACCGGGAGCTGTGGCGCGCGGTCGAACCCGGCGCCCCCTCCCCGCAGAGCCGCCTCGACGTCGTCCGCGCGCTCGGCGCCCGCGGCATCGGCTGCGGGGTCCTGATGGCCCCCGTGGTGCCCTTCCTCGGCGACCGGCCGGAGCAGTTGCGCGAGACGGTCCGCGCGATAGCCGGGGCCGGGGCGACGTCGGTCACCCCGCTCGTCCTGCACCTGCGGCCGGGCGCCCGCGAGTGGTTCACGGAGTGGCTGCGGCGCCGCCATCCGGGCCTGGTGGGGCGGTACGAGCGGATGTACGCGGACGGGGCCTACGCGCCGACCCGGTACCAGCGCCGGATCACCCGTCAGGTGCACGAGTTCGCCGCGGAGTTCGGCATCGGCCCCGGGACGCCGGACGGGACGCGCCGGACCGCCGCGCCGGCGGGGCCGGGCCCCTCCCCGGGACCGGAACGGGAGCGGGGACCGGTTCCCCTCCGGCGGCCGGTCGGATCGTCGGACCGGTACGCCTGACACGCCGTCGGGTCCCTCCGTTCGGGTCAACTCCGGGCCGAACGGGTCCTTCCGGGCCCCGTTCGGGGCACGGAGCCCCCATGACCCCACGCGCAGGCATGCTGATCGCCGCTGGAGCACTGGTGGCCGGGACGGTCACCGTCGTGCCCGCCTCCCCCGCGGGCGCCGGTGAACCGGCCCCCCGCCCCCTCCCCCGGCTCGCCTGGACCGACTGCGCCACGAAGGCGTACCCGAAGCTCCAGTGCGCCACCCTGAAGGTCCCGCTCGACCACGACGACCCGGCCGGGCGGACGGTCACGCTCGCCCTCACCCGGGTCCCGCACACCGCGAAGGCCTTCCAGGGGCCGCTGTTCGTGAATCCGGGCGGCCCCGGCGGCAGCGGGCGCGGCATGGCCGGGTACGTGGCGTCCGCGCTGCCCCCGGAGGTGGCCGCCCAGTACGACGTGATCGGCTTCGACCCGCGCGGGGTCGGCAGGAGCGAGCCCGCGCTCGACTGCCTCCCCGGCCGCTTCGCGCCGGTGCGCCCCGACTCGGTGCCGCGCGGGAGCCGGGCCGAGCGGACGGGGGTGAACCGGGCGCAGGAGTTCGCCGAGGCCTGCGGCGAGAAGTACGCCGACGTCCTGCCGTACGTCGACACCGTGAGCACCGCCCGGGACCTGGACCTCGTCAGGGAGGCGCTCGGCGCGCCGAAGCTCACCTACCTGGGCTACTCGTACGGCACCTACCTGGGGGCCGTGTACGCGCGGCTCCACCCGGACCGGGTGCGGCGCATGGCGCTCGACTCCGTCGTCAACCCGCACGCCGTCTGGTACGAGTCCAACATCGCGCAGAACCACGCCTTCGACGCGCGCCACAAGGCCTTCATGGCGTGGGTGGCCCGGCACGACTCCGCGTACCGGCTCGGCACCGACCCGGCGGCGGTCGAGGCGGCCTGGTACCGGATGCGCGACGCGGTGCGCGCGGCCCCGGCCGGCGGGAAGGTCGGACCGGGCGAACTGGAGGACACCTTCCTGCCCGGCGGGTACTACAACGGCTACTGGCCCGCGCTGGCGAAGGCGTTCTCCGCGTACGCCGTCGACGCGGACCCGAAGCCGCTGACGGAGGCGTACGAGCGGTACGCGGAGGCCGACGCCGCCACCGACAACGGCTACTCGGTCTACACGAGCGTGCAGTGCCGGGACGCGGGCTGGCCGCGCGACTGGAACGTCTGGCGCAAGGACGCCTGGAAGACGCACGCCAAGGCGCCGTTCTCGACCTGGAACAACACCTGGTACAACGCTCCGTGCGCGTTCTGGCCGGTGGAGTCCCTGACCCCGCCGAACGTCCGCAACGACCGCGTCCCGCCGGTCCTCGTCCTCCAGGCGACGGACGACGCGGCGACGCCGTACGAGGGCGCGGTCGCCCTGCACCGGCTGCTGCGCGGCTCCAGCCTGGTCGTGGAGGAGGGCGGCGGCAACCACGGCGTGACGCTCGCGGGCAACGACTGCGCCGACGGGCACCTGGCGGCCTACCTCGCCACGGGCAGGGTCCCGCGCGGCGGGGAGGGGAGCGAGGTGGACGCGGTCTGCGCCGCGCTCCCGGACCCGGAGCCCGAGCCGGCGGCCCCGGCCGGCGCGAAGCCCCCGGAGAAGAGCGGCACGCCGCCCCGGGTGGGGCCGGCCGGGGCCGTTCTGCACGGCCTCCTCGGCCACGCGCGCTGACCGGACCCCCTCCGCCCCCACCGGCGGCGTGCGCGAGGATGGGGGGATGACTCGTCACCTCACCCATGTGCCCGCCCCCGACGGCCTCGCGCCCAGCCCGCAGTACAGCCATGTCGTGTGGGGCACCGGCCGGTTCGTCGCGATATCCGGGCAGTGCTCCCTCGACGCCTCCGGGGCGGTCGTCGGGGAGGGCGACCCGGCGGCCCAGGCCCGTCAGGTCTTCGCGAACCTGGAGCGCTGTCTCGCGGCGGCCGGGGCGGGCTTCGGGGACGTCGTGAAGCTGACGTACTTCGTCACGGACACAGCCCACCTCCCGGCGGTGCGGGAGGCCCGGGACGCCGCCTTCGCGGGGCTGCCGCTCCCCGCGAGTTCGGCGGTGGCGGTGTCGGCGCTCGTCCGGCCGGAACTGCTCGTGGAGATCGAGGCGTTCGCGCTCGTGGCGGAACGGACGGAGCGGGCCGAGACCACGGAAGAGGCCGGGACGGCCGGGACGGGAGACGTAACGGAGGGGGCGGAGGGCTGAGGTCCGGGCCCGCCTCCGGCCGGGCCCCTCCGCCGCGCCGGCGCCCGCGTCTCCCCTCCGTACGCGGGAGCCGGCGGCCCGTCCCGCTCAGCCCGCCGCGCCGAGCAGGGCCAGGGACCGTCCCGCCGCCGCGCCGAGACGGGGGTGCGGCAGCGCGGCCTCCAGGGCGGGACGGGCCCGGGGGTCTCCGAGGGCGCCGAGCCCTTCGACGCAGGCGAGACCGACCCGCCAGTGCGGGTCGGCGGCCGGGAGGCGCCGTTCGAGGACGGTGATCAGGGCCGGGACGGACTCGGGGGCGCGCAGCGCGGCGAGCAGCCGGACCGGCAGCAGGGCGTAGGCGGCGCGGAGTTCGTTGGTGGCGAGGGCGGCGGCCGCGCGGGCGGTGCGCGGGTCCCCGAGCCGGGTCAGGGCGTGGGCGGCGGTGACGCAGCGCTCGGGGTCGCGGTGGTTGAGGAGGAGGACGAGGGCCTCGAAGGCGCGTGGATCACCGGCGACGCCGAGGGCGTAGGCGGCGATCTCCCGGGCCCAGAGCGGCTGCCCGGGCGCGGTGAGGACGCGGTGCAGTTCCTCGGGGTCGCGGGTTTCCGCGAGCCGTTCGAATTCCGCCGGGACCTCTCCGCCCTCATTCTCGATCTCGTCGCGCAATCGATCGATCATCGAGCAGAATTCCGGGTCGTCGGCGCATTCCATGAATCCGAGCCTATCCGCGATCCAGATCACATCTTCTCGACTTCCCGGGACTGGCGCGCTCGTTACCCGCCGGTTAGTCTCGGGTGAGCGGGTCGACCCCCGCTTCTCACAACGGCCTGGTGACGCAGCCGTCGTGAGCGTTCGTCGGTTCGGCAGTTTCGACGTGGCTCCGGGACAGAGCCCGTCTCCCCTTTTCACCGGGCACCGCCCTTTCCCGGGCTCTCCCGTGTGTTCCTCCGCGATTCCTTTCGCGCGATTCAGCGGCACCACCCGCACGCACTGCCCTCAGTCGTCACTCTTCCTCCCTGGAGTCCCCTGATGGACACCCCTCTCTCCACCATCGCCGTCGTCGGCCTCGGCACCATGGGCACGGGCATCGCCGACGTCCTCGTCCGGGCCGGCCGCGAGGTCATCGGCATCGACATCAGCGACGTGGCCGCCGCACGGGCCGTCGCCGCCCTGGAGGCCTCCACCGCCCGCGCCGTGGCCCGCGAGCGGATCACCGAGGAGGAGCGGCAGGACGCGCTGGCCCGCTTCCGCACCTTCCCCGACCTCCGCGCGGCCTCCGAGGCGGACCTCGTGATCGAGGTCGTGCCGGAGTCGTACGAGGCGAAGCAGGAGGTCTTCCGGGCCCTCGACGGCATCGTCAGACCCGACGCGATCCTGGCCACCGGCACCAACGCGCTCTCCGTCACCCGGCTCGCCGCCGACTCGGCGCACCCCGAGCGGGTGCTCGGCCTGCACTTCTTCACCCCGGTCCAGGCGATGCGGCTGGTCGAGGTGGTCTCCTCCGTGCTGACCGACCCGCGGGCCGTCGAGGCCGTCACCCGGCTCGCCCAGGACCTCGGCAAGGAGCCGGTGGCGGTCGGGGACCGGGCCGGTTTCATCGCGGACGGGCTGCTCTTCGGCTACCTGAACCAGGCCGCCGCGATGTACGAGTCCAAGTACGCCTCCCGCGAGGACATCGACGCGGCGATGCGGCTGGGCTGCGGCCTGCCGATGGGCCCGCTGGCGCTGCTCGACCTGATCGGGATCGACACGGCCCGCACGGTCCTGGAGGCCATGTACTCCTCCTCGCACGACCGGCTGCACGCCCCCGCCCCGATCCTCAGGCAGCTCAGCGAGGCGGGCCTGACCGGCCGCAAGGCGGGCCGCGGCTTCTACACGTACGCGGCGCCGGGCTCCGGCGAGGTGGTGCGCGACGCGCTCACCCCGCTCGCCGCGGCGGAGGCCGGGGCCGGGCGCGAGGTCCGCTCGGTCGGCGTGGCCGGTTCGGGCACCATGGCCTCCGGCATCGCGGAGGTCTTCGCCAAGGCCGGGTACGGGGTCGTGCTCGCCGCCCGCTCCCAGGAGAAGGCGGACGCCGCCAAGGCCCGGATCGCCGGGTCCCTGGACCGTTCGGTCACCAGGGGCCGGATGACGGCCGAGGCCCGCGACACCGTCCTGGGCCTGATCACCCCGGCCGGCACGCTCGACGCCTTCGCCGACGTGGACCTGGCCGTCGAGGCGGTCGCGGAGGACCTGGAGGTCAAGCAGGAGCTGTTCGCGCGGCTCGACAAGGTCTGCAGGCCCGGCGCGGTGCTCGCCACCACGACCTCCTCCCTGCCGGTCGTGGCCTGCGCCCGGGCCACCACGCGCCCGCAGGACGTCATCGGGATGCACTTCTTCAACCCGGCGCCCGCGATGAAGCTGGTGGAGATCGTCCGCACGGTCCTGACCGGCGACGACGTCCACGCCACCGTCCGCGAGGTCACCACGAAGATCCGCAAGCACCCGGTGGACTGCGGCGACCGGGCCGGCTTCATCGTGAACGCGCTGCTCTTCCCGTACCTGAACAACGCGGTCAAGATGGTCCAGGAGCACTACGCGACCCTGGACGACATCGACGCCGCGATGAAGCTGGGCGGCGGCTACCCGATGGGTCCGTTCGAACTGCTCGACGTGGTCGGCCTCGACGTCTCGCTGGCGATCGAGCGGGTCCTGCACCGCGAGTTCCGCGACCCCGGCCTCGCTCCGGCCCCGCTCCTGGAGCACCTGGTGGCGGCGGGCTGCCTGGGCCGCAAGACGGGGCGCGGCTTCCGCGAACATGCCCGGCGCTGAACCCCGCACCCCCGGCTGGGGCGGGCTCCTGATCCCCCCGGGCACCCCCGGTGCCCCGGGGGGCTCCCCGCCCCCACCTGGGCACACGCCCACTCCGATGCAGTACGTTCGGACCATGTCCAAGGCCGCGAAGTCACCCCGTGCCACCTCCCCGTCCGACGCTCCGGAGAGCGCGGCGGGCACCCGCGCCGCCGCGCAGCGGCTCAAGATGCGCCGGGAGCTCGCCACCGCGGCGATGGAGCTCTTCGCGACCAAGGGGTACGAGGCCACCACGGTGGACGAGATCGCGGCCGCGGCCGGGGTCGCGCGGCGGACCTTCTTCCGCCACTTCCGCTCCAAGGAAGAGGCGATCTTCCCCGACCACGACGACACCCTGGTGCGGGCCGAGGCGGTCCTGAACGCCGCTCCGCCGCACGAGCACCCGCTCGACACGGTGTGCCGGGGCATCAAGGAGGTCATGAAGATGTACGCGGGGTCCCCCGCGGTCTCCGTGGAGCGCTACCGGCTCACCCGCGAGGTGCCGACGCTGCGGGAGCGGGAGATCGCCTCGGTGGCCCGCTACGAGCGGTTGTTCACCCGCTACCTCCTCGGCCACTTCGACGAGCGCGACCACCACGACGGCAACGACGACCCGCTGCTCGCCGAGGTGGCGGCCTCGGCGGTCGTCACCGCCCACAACCACGTGCTGCGCCGCTGGCTGCGGGCGGGCGGCGAGGGCGACGTGGAGGCCCAGCTCGACCACGCCTTCGCGATCGTCCGGGAGACCTTCGGGTCGGGCATGGACGCGGGCCGGCCGGGTTCGTCCTCCGCCGCCCCCCAGGACGGCTCCGCCCCGGCCGCCAGGGTCTCCGCCCGCGGTGACGTGGTGGTCGCCGTGGCCCGTACGGACGCGCCGCTCGACGAGGTCATGCGCTCCATCCAGCAGGCGCTCGGCACCACCTGATCCCCTCCGTCCCCCGGCACGTCGCGTGGGCCGTCCCCGATCCCGGGGGCGGCCCACGCGGCGTTCGCCCAGCTCGGAGCGGTTCGCACCCCTTTTTCGATCGATCATCGCTCATCTGTGACGGGCAGTTCGCATCCGAGTGAAATTACTGGCACGCAGTGCCTTGTCAGGTGACACGGCGTGCCATACGTTGAGGGTGTCCGGGCGGTCGGCGCGCAGAGACCACCTCGCGCGCCGGCTGTCCCCACGAGCCGGAGGCCCGTGCGCCCGGACGCCTGCGTCACAGGCAACCCCGCGCCCGACCGGCGCCGCGCCACCGCACCACCCAGCCGAACCGACGGCACACCTCCACAGCAGCAGCACTCCCCGTCGCAACCCCCAGGCGTCCTCCCCGGACGCTCACCGCCGGAGGCAACCCGTGAAGGAAATCCTGGACGCGATCCAGTCCTCGGACTCCACGTCCGCCGACTTCGCGAACATCCAGCTCCCCGAGTCGTACCGCGCCGTCACCGTCCACAAGGACGAGGCCGAGATGTTCGCCGGCCTCGCCAGCCGCGACAAGGACCCGCGCAAGTCGCTCCACCTCGACCAGGTCCCGCTGCCCGAGCTCGGCCCGGGCGAGGCGCTCGTCGCCGTCATGGCCTCCTCGGTCAACTACAACTCGGTGTGGACCTCGATCTTCGAGCCGGTGTCGACCTTCGGCTTCCTGGAGCGCTACGGCCGCCTCTCCGAGCTGACCAAGCGCCACGACCTGCCGTACCACGTCATCGGCTCCGACCTCGCGGGCGTCGTCCTGCGCACCGGCCCGGGCGTCAACTCCTGGAAGCCGGGCGACGAGGTCGTCGCGCACTGCCTCTCGGTCGAGCTGGAGTCCTCGGACGGCCACAACGACACGATGCTCGACCCCGAGCAGCGCATCTGGGGCTTCGAGACCAACTTCGGCGGCCTGGCGGAGATCGCCCTCGTCAAGTCCAACCAGCTGATGCCGAAGCCGGACCACCTGAGCTGGGAGGAGGCGGCGGCCCCGGGCCTCGTCAACTCCACCGCGTACCGCCAGCTGGTCTCCCGCAACGGCGCCGGCATGAAGCAGGGCGACAACGTCCTCATCTGGGGCGCCAGCGGCGGCCTCGGCTCGTACGCCACGCAGTTCGCCCTGGCCGGCGGCGCCAACCCGATCTGTGTCGTCTCCTCCCCCGAGAAGGCCGACATCTGCCGGTCCATGGGCGCCGAGGCGGTCATCGACCGCAACGCCGAGGGCTACAAGTTCTGGAAGGACGAGCACACCCAGGACCCGAAGGAGTGGAAGCGCTTCGGCAAGCGCATCCGCGAACTGACCGGCGGCGAGGACATCGACATCGTCTTCGAGCACCCGGGCCGCGAGACCTTCGGCGCCTCCGTGTACGTCACCCGCAAGGGCGGCACCATCACCACCTGCGCCTCCACCTCCGGCTACATGCACCAGTACGACAACCGCTACCTGTGGATGTCGCTCAAGCGGATCATCGGCTCGCACTTCGCGAACTACCGCGAGGCGTGGGAGGCCAACCGCCTGATCGCCAAGGGCAAGATCCACCCGACCCTGTCGAAGGTCTACTCCCTGGAGGAGACCGGCCAGGCCGCCTACGACGTCCACCGCAACCTCCACCAGGGCAAGGTCGGCGTCCTCGCCCTCGCGCCCCGGGAGGGCCTGGGCGTGCGCGACCCGGAGATGCGGGCCCAGCACATCGACGCCATCAACCGCTTCCGCAACATCTGAACCCGGGACCACAGATGACTGAGCGCCAGAAGGACCGGCCGTGGCTCATGCGGACGTACGCCGGTCACTCGACCGCCGAGGCGTCCAACGAGCTGTACCGGCGCAACCTCGCCAAGGGTCAGACCGGCCTCTCGGTCGCCTTCGACCTGCCGACGCAGACGGGCTACGATCCCGACCACGTCCTCGCCCGCGGCGAGGTAGGCCGGGTCGGGGTCCCCGTCTCGCACCTCGGCGACATGCGCCGGCTGTTCCAGGACATCCCCCTGGAGCAGATGAACACCTCGATGACGATCAACGCCACGGCGATGTGGCTCCTGGCGCTCTACCAGGTGGTCGCGGAGGAGCAGGGCGCGGACGTCACCCGGCTCCAGGGCACCACCCAGAACGACATCGTGAAGGAGTACCTGTCGCGCGGGACGCACGTCTTCCCGCCCGGCCCCTCCCTCCGCCTCACGACGGACATGATCACCTACACGGTGAACAGCATGCCGAAGTGGAACCCGATCAACATCTGCAGCTACCACCTGCAGGAGGCGGGGGCCACTCCGGTCCAGGAGATCTCGTACGCGATGTCCACCGCCATCGCGGTGCTCGACGCGGTCCGGGCCTCCGGCCAGGTCCCGGAGGACCGCTTCGGGGAGGTGGTCGCCCGCATCTCGTTCTTCGTGAACGCGGGCGTCCGCTTCATCGAGGAGATGTGCAAGATGCGCGCCTTCGGCCGCATCTGGGACACGATCACCCGCGAGCGGTACGGCATCGAGAACCCCAAGCAGCGCCGGTTCCGCTACGGCGTGCAGGTCAACTCGCTCGGCCTGACCGAGGCCCAGCCGGAGAACAACGTCCAGCGGATCGTCCTGGAGATGCTGGCCGTCACCCTCTCGAAGGACGCCCGCGCGCGGGCCGTCCAGCTCCCCGCCTGGAACGAGGCCCTGGGCCTGCCCCGGCCCTGGGACCAGCAGTGGTCCCTGCGCATCCAGCAGGTGCTCGCCCACGAGTCCGACCTGCTGGAGTACGAGGACATCTTCGCGGGCTCGCACGTGGTCGAGGCCAAGGTGGACGCCCTCGTCGAGGAGTGCCTGGCCGAGATCGACCGCATCCAGGAGATGGGCGGCGCGATGGCGGCCGTCGAGTCCGGCTACCTCAAGTCGCAGCTCGTCTCCTCGCACGCCGAGCGGCGCGCCCGGATCGAGGCCGGCGAGGAGAAGATCGTCGGCGTCAACATCTTCCAGGCGACCGAGGAGAACCCGCTCACCGCCGACCTGGACACCGCGATCATGACGGTGGACCCGGCGAACGAGGCACGGGTGGTCGCCGCCCTCCACGAGTGGCGCGACCGCCGCGACGAGGCCCGTGCCCAGGAGTCCCTGGCGAAGCTGAAGGCGACGGCGGCCGGCGACGGCAACCTCTTCGCCGCCACCCTGGAGTGCGCCCGCGCGGGCGTCACCACCGGGGAGTGGTCCTGGGCGCTGCGGGACGTCTTCGGCGAGTTCCGCGCCCCCACGGGCGTGTCCTCCGCCCCGGTCGCGGTGACGGCCGAGGCGGGCACGCCGCTGGCCCTGGTGCGGGAGAAGGTGGCGCGGACCGCCGGGGAGCTGGGCGCCGGGCGGCTGCGGCTGCTCGTCGGCAAGCCCGGTCTCGACGGGCACTCCAACGGGGCCGAGCAGATCGCCGTACGCGCGCGCGACGCCGGTTTCGAGGTGGTCTACCAGGGCATCCGGCTGACCCCCGAACAGATCGTCGACGCCGCCCTGGCCGAGGACGTGCACTGCGTGGGCCTGTCGATCCTCTCCGGCTCGCACGCCGAGCTGGTCCCGGACGTGCTCGGCCGCCTCCGCGAGGCGGGCGCGGCCGACATCCCCGTCGTCGTCGGCGGGATCATCCCGAACGCCGACGCGGCGGAACTGAGGCGCGCGGGCGTGGCCGCCGTCTTCACCCCGAAGGACTTCGGCATCACGGAGATCATCGGCCGTATCGTCGACGAGATCCGCAGAGCCAACAAGCTCAGCTCCCCCGAAAGTACGGAGGTCCCCGCATGACCAGCCCCGCGTCTCCCGTGAACCGGCTGCGCCCCCGCCGTTCCTGTCTGGCGGTCCCCGGCTCGAACCCGCGCTTCCTGGAGAAGGCCCAGGGCCTCGCCGCCGACCAGGTCTTCCTGGACCTGGAGGACGCCTGCGCCCCGCTGGCCAAGCCCGAGGCCCGGCACACCATCGTGAAGTTCCTGAACGAGGGCGACTGGACCGGCAAGACGCGCGTGGTCCGCGTCAACGACTGGACGACCCACTGGACGTACCGGGACGTCGTCACGGTCGTCGAGGGCGCCGGCCAGAACCTCGACTGCATCATGCTGCCGAAGGTCCAGGACGCGCAGCAGGTCGTCGCGCTGGACCTGCTGCTCACCCAGATCGAGAAGACGATGGGCTTCGAGGTCGGCAAGATCGGCATCGAGGCGCAGATCGAGAACGCGCAGGGCCTGAACAACGTCAACGCGATCGCGCGGGCCTCCCAGCGCGTCGAGACGATCATCTTCGGTCCGGCCGACTTCATGGCCTCCATCAACATGAAGTCGCTCGTCGTGGGCGAGCAGCCGCCCGGCTACCCGGCGGACGCGTACCACCACATCCTGATGAGCATCCTGATGGCCGCCCGCGCCAACAACCTCCAGGCGATCGACGGCCCCTACCTCCAGATCCGCAACCAGGAGGGCTACCGGGCCGTCGCGCGGCGTGCCGCCGCCCTGGGCTTCGACGGCAAGTGGGTGCTGCACCCGGACCAGGTCGCCGCCGCGAACGAGATCTTCTCGCCCTCGCAGGAGGACTACGACCACGCCGAGCTGATCCTCGACGCGTACGACTACTACACGTCCGAGGCCGGCGGGAAGAAGGGCTCCGCGATGCTCGGCGACGAGATGATCGACGAGGCCTCCCGCAAGATGGCCCTGGTCATCTCCGGCAAGGGCCGCGCCGCCGGCATGCGGCGTACCACCAAGTTCGAGATCCCGGAGGCCTGATCCCGATGCAGTTCGGCCGCACGTACGAGGAGTTCGAAGTCGGTGCCGTCTACAAGCACTGGCCCGGGAAGACGGTCACGGAGTACGACGACCACCTCTTCTGCCTGCTCACGATGAACCACCATCCGCTGCACATGGACGTGAACTACGCCGAGAACACGACGGACTTCGGCAGGAACGTCGTCGTCGGCAACTACGTCTACTCGCTGCTGCTCGGCATGTCCGTGCCGGACGTCTCCGGCAAGGCCATCGCCAACCTGGAGATCGAGTCGCTGCGGCACGTGGCGCCGACCTTCCACGGCGACACGATCTACGGCGAGACGACGGTCCTCGACAAGACCCCTTCGAAGTCGAAGAACGACCGCGGCATCGTGTACGTCGAGACCAAGGGCTACAAGCAGGACGGCACCCTGGTGTGCGTCTTCCGCCGCAAGGTGATGGTCCCCACCGAGACGTACGTCAAGGAGCGCGGCGGCGAGCAGCCCGGCCGCCCCACGCTCGTCGAGCCCTCCAAGAAGTCGGAGAAGTAGTCATGGCGCGACTCGCCCAGACCCACGGTCTGACCGATGTCCAGCAGGAGATCCTGGCCACCGTCCGCGACTTCGTGGACAAGGAGATCATCCCGGTCGCGACCGGCCTGGAGCACCGCGACGAGTACCCCCAGCAGATCGTGGACGGGCTCAAGGAGCTCGGCGTCTTCGGCCTGATGATCCCCGAGGAGTACGGGGGCCTGGGCGAGTCGCTGCTCACCTACGCGCTGTGCGTGGAGGAGATCGCCCGCGGCTGGATGTCGGTCTCCGGCATCATCAACACCCACTTCATCGTGGCGTACATGCTCAAGCAGCACGGCACGCAGGAGCAGAAGGAGTACTTCCTCCCCCGGATGGCGGCCGGCGAGACGCGCGGCGCGTTCTCGATGTCGGAGCCGGCCCTCGGGTCGGACGTGTCGGCCATCACCTCGAAGGCCGTCAGGGACGGTGACGAGTACGTCCTCAACGGCCAGAAGATGTGGCTGACGAACGGCGGCACCTCGTCGCTGGTGGCCGTTCTCGTCCGGAGTGACGAAGGACACCCGGAGGGCACCGCCCCGCACAAGTCGATGACGACCTTCCTCGTGGAGAAGGAGCCCGGCTTCGGAGAGGTCCGTCCGGGCCTCACCATCCCCGGGAAGATCGACAAGATGGGCTACAAGGGCGTCGACACGACCGAGCTCATCATGGACGGACTGCGTATTCCGGCCAATCGTGTGCTCGGCGGAGTCACCGGCCGGGGCTTCTACCAGATGATGGACGGCGTCGAGGTCGGACGCGTGAATGTGGCGGCGCGTGGGTGCGGCGTCGCTCAGCGTGCGTTCGAACTGGGCGTTTCGTACGCCCAGCAGCGCCACACCTTTGGCAAGGCCATCGCCCAGCACCAGGCGATCCAGTTCAAATTGGCCGAAATGGCTACCAAGGTCGAGGCCGCCCATGCCATGATGGTGAACGCAGCACGCAAAAAGGACTCCGGCGAACGAAACGACCTCGAAGCAGGGATGGCGAAGTACCTCGCCTCCGAGTACTGCAAGGAGGTCGTCGAGGACGCCTTCCGCATTCACGGCGGATACGGCTTCTCCAAGGAGTACGAGATCGAGCGCCTCTACCGGGAGGCTCCGATGCTGCTCATCGGCGAAGGTACCGCCGAGATCCAGAAAATGATCATTGGTCGCCGGTTGCTGGAGGAGTACCGATTCCAGGGTTGATTGTCGCTTTTGAGCCGGTTCGGCCGCGAAGAAGATCACACCCCGTGTTCGTCTTCCGGCCGCCGACTCGGTTCCTGGCTTGCCCAGTTGCGCCCCGCAACCGATAGCATCGCCGGAAAGCCGCCGTCCCCGTTGCCAGTGCGGCATCATCCGCTACGAAGGTCATCCATGCCCCACAGCCAAACCTCTGCACACCGCGACAGCCTCAAGGGCGTACGCCTCGCGCGCGGAGCATCGCCGTGGCTCCTGCCGACCGTCGCCACCGCGGCGCTCAGCCTCGTGCGCGCGCGCGGGTCGAGGCGCGCCGCGGCCATCGCCGTGCCGACCACCGCGCTCGCGGCCGGCATGCTGTGGTTCTTCCGCGACCCCGAGCGCGAGATCGCTCAGGGCCGGGTCATCTCCCCCGCCGACGGTGTGGTGCAGAGCATCATGCCGTGGAAGGACGGACGCACCCGGGTCGCCATCTTCATGAGCCCGCTGAACGTCCACGTCAACCGCGCGCCGCTGGCCGGCACGGTGACGTCCGTGGAGCACATCCCCGGCGGGTTCGTCCCGGCGTTCAACAAGGAGAGCGAGAACAACGAGCGCGTTGTCTGGCACTTCGACACCGAGCTCGGCGACATCGAGATGGTACAGATCGCGGGCGCCGTCGCCCGGCGCATCGTGCCGTACGTCCCGCAGGGGACGAAGGTGGAGCAGGGCGACCGCATCGGCCTGATCCGCTTCGGCTCGCGCGTCGACATCTACCTCCCCGAGGGCGTCGAGGTCGCGGTCGAGGTCGGCCAGGTCACCACAGCGGGGGTGACTCGCATTGACCGTGATTGATCCCGACACACAGACGGCCGACTGGGCCGCCGACGCCGAGGCGCGGGCGGCCGAGGAGGCCGAGGAGATGCCGTTGTCGCTGAGGCTGTCCATAGCGGACGCCCTCACGCTCGGTAACGCCACGTGCGGTTTCATGGCCGTGTACTTCACCACCACGGGCATCCTCATCCCGCACCTCACCGGCAGCAACGAGACCGGCATGGCGCGCAACAGCGCCGCCACCGCCGTGATCCTGATGCTGTGCGCGGCGGTCTTCGACCTCTTCGACGGGCTGGTGGCGCGCAAGCTCCGCAGCTCCCCGATGGGCGCCGAGCTCGACAACCTGTCGGACCTGATCAGCTTCGGTCTCGCCCCCGCCTACTTCGTGCTCGTGTACGGCATGGTCGCGGACGACGCGCAGCAGAAGGTCTCGGCCGTGGCCGCGATCGTGGTGCTGCTCGCGGTGGTGCTCAGGCTCGCGAGATTCTCCTGCGTGACGATGAAGGACGGCATGTTCCAGGGCATGCCGAGCCCCTTCGGGGCGCTGACGGTGGTCTCGATCGTGCTCCTGGAGCTGCCGTTCGTCCCGACGCTGCTCGCGATCATCGGGGTGGCCTGGCTGATGGTGAGCCGGGTCGAGTACCCGAAGCCGCGCGGTGTGCTCGCGGTGGCGATGCTCTGCTGGATCGTCGGCGCGATGGGCATGCTGGCCGCCTGGGCGTTCGACGCCCCGGGCGGGGCGTTCCTGCTCCAGACCGGCTGCGCCCTCCAGGTCGTCCTGGGCGCCGTGATCCCCCTCTTCGCGACGGCCCGCCGGGTGAACACCTTCCGCGGCAACCGGCGCGAGAGCCGGGAGGCGCGGGCGGCACAGCTGCCGTAGCGGACGGCGTACGAAAGGGCCCGGAAGGCGACTCGCCTTCCGGGCCCTTTCGCGTGGCCGGGGTTCACCCGAGGCGCTTGTAGTACAGCGTGGTGGGGCGCAGGACCCCGGCCGGGTCGGCGGCGAAGTCCGGGATCGTCCCGGCGGCCGTCCAGCCCGCGCCCCGGTAGAGGCGCTCGGCCGGGCTGCCGGTTTGGGTGTCCAGGACCAGCAGGGTCAGGCCGGTGGCGGCGGCGTGCGCCTCGGCCGCGGCGAGGAGGCTCCGGCCGAGGCCGCGGCCCCGCGCGGAACGGTGGACCAGGAGCCGGGCGATCTCTCCCCGGTGCCGACCGTTGGCGGTGGCGGTACGGACCAGGGTGACGGCCCCGACCGGGCGCCCCTCCCCGTCCCGGACCGCCCAGACGTCCCGGACGCCCCGCTCGGCCTCGCCGGCGGCCCCCGACCACCAGGAGGCCGCCTCGACGGGGTCCAGGGGCGCGCGGAAGCCCACGGAGGCCCCGTCGTCCACGGCGTCCACCAGGAGCGCGGCGAGCCCCTCCGGGGCGTGGGCGCGCACGGCGCCGGGAGTGAGGCGTTCGACGCGGCCGGCCGCCGGGGCTTCCCCGGCACGGAGGCGGCCGGGGCGCGAGCGGTCCCCGGAGAGCGGGGCCCCGGAGAGGGGATTCGTGGAGAGCGGGTCTCCGGAGAGCGGGTTCGTGGAGAGCGGGTGCATGGGACGAGCTTCACACCGCGTTGTTTCCGGGAGGTGACGTCCCTCTAAGCTGCGTCCATGCGCGTACTGGTCGCGGGCGCCACGGGCGCCGTGGGTCGCCGGCTCGTCCCCCTCCTGGAGGCGGCGGGCCACGAGGTCGTGGGCATCTCTCGGCACGGTCCGCGCCCGGTGGACGTGCTCGACGCCGGGGCGGTGCGGCGGGCGGTGGCCGGGGCCGCGCCGGACGCGGTGGTGCACCAGCTCACCGATCTGAGCGGGGCGGACGGGGCCGCCAACAACCGGGTCCGCGTCGAGGGCACCCGGAACCTGGTGGACGCGGCGCGCGCGGCGGGCGTCCGGCGGATCGTGGCGCAGTCGATCTCCTGGGCGTACGCCCCCGGAGACGGGCCCGCCGACGAGTCCGTGCCGCTGGACCCGGCGGAGGAGGCCCCCAGGGCCCGGATCGTCGCCGGGGTGCGCGCCCTGGAGTCGGCGGTGGCCGGGCTGCCGGAGGCCGTGGTCCTGCGGTACGGAATCCTCTACGGCCCCGGCACCTGGTACGCGCCGGGCGGCGCCGTCGCCGCCGCGCTCGCCGGGGACCCGGGGGCCCGGTTCCTGGGGAGCGTGGCGGCCGACGATTCGGTGAGCTCCTTCGTGCACGTGGCCGACGCCGCCGACGCCGCCGTGCGGGCCCTGGCCTGGCCCCCGGGGGCGTACAACGTGGTGGACGACGAGCCCGCGCCCGGTCACGCCTGGCTGCCGGTCCTGGCGGAGGCCCTGGGCGTCCCGGCCCCCGCGCGGACCGGGGGCCGGACGCCCTGGGCCCGGGGCGCCCTGAACGCCCGGGCCCGCGCGCTCGGCTGGGTCCCGGCCCGCCCGTCCTGGCGGACGGGCTTCGCCGACCAGGAGCGGTGACGGGCGCCTACGGCCTGTAGGTCTTCGCCGCGTCCGAGACGAAGGGCCGCCGGACCGTGCGCATGCCGCCGGGGACGGACTTGTCCGGCTGGACGATGACGGACTCGCGGGACGACGGCGCCTTCGGGTCGCCGAGGTCGTGGGTCATGCCGAAGCCGGCGTCGTACGCCGTCAGGGTGAGCAGCGCCCTGCCGACGCCCTCGCGGGTGAGGTCCTTGTCGGCGCAGGCCTTCTTCAGGGCCTCGCCGAAGACGCTCGCGGCGGTCCAGCCGGCGACGACGCCGTTGTCGAGGGTGTCGCCCGGGTGGGCGGCCCTGTAGTCGGCGACCAGCTTCTTCGCGACCGGGGTGTCCGCGCCGACGGGGAGGCTCGGGGAGGCGAACCAGTACATCTTCTCCAGGGCGGGACCGGCCTGGGTGCCGAGGAGCTGGGGGGCGAAGGCCGAGTTGTTGCCGACGACCGGGACCTTCAGACCGGTCGCGGCGGCCACGCCGACGAGGGAGGCGGCCTGGCGGGGGCCTGCGCTGACGACGACGGCCTTGACCCCGGCCCGCTTGAGCGCCGCGACCTGCGCGGACATGTCGTTGTCGGTGGGCTTGATCTTCTGCTCGACGACGGTCAGGCCCGCCTTGTCCGCCGCGTACTTCGATCCTTCGAGGGCGTTCTCTCCGTAGTCGCCCTCGAAGTAGACGTGCCCGAGCCGGTCGCCCTTCCGGAGCCCCTTCTCCTTGACGAGGAAGTCGACGGCGTTGATCGTCTCGATGTCGTACGTGGAGCCCAGGACGCGGATGTACGGCGAGCCGAGCAGCGAGGCCGACCAGGCCTGCGGCAGGACGAGGCCCTTGTCCCGGGTGTCGATGAGCTGCTTGACGGCGGCGACGAACGGGGAGCCGATAAACTGGGCGTAGCCGACGACCTTCGGCTCCAGCTCGGTGTAGGCGGCGAGGGCCTTCCGCGGGTCGTAGCCGTGGTCGCGGACCGTCAGTTCCAGGCGCCGGCCGCAGATCCCGCCGGCGGCGTTGACCTGCTTCACGTAGAGCTGCTGGGCCTGGGTGACGCTCTTGCCGAGCGTGGCGTACACGCCGGTCATGTCGGTGAGCGCGCCGAGCGCGATCGTGCCGTCGGTGACGCCCTCGCCGGTCCTCACCCCGTCCGCGCCGGTCCGCTTCCCGTCGCCGGTCTTCGCCTTGGAGCTGCATCCGGCGGCGGTGAGGGCGACCAGCGCGGCGAGCGCGGCGGCCAGGCCCCGCACGGCCTGTCGTCTGTGGTTCATCGTGTCTCCCCTGGGGGTTCGGTGGACGTGGGGGTCTCGGGGGTCCGGGCGGCGAGGCGGACGAGGCCGCCGGGCAGGAACAGCACGACCGCGACGACGGCGGCGCCGTACAGGTAGCGGGCGGCCTCCCCCGGCGCGATCCCGCCCGTCCCGGGCGCGGAGACCAGCGGCAGGGCGTCGCCGTACCGGGTGAGGAGCTGGGGCAGGAGGGCGACGAAGACGCCCCCGGCCACGGCGCCGGCGACCGAGCCGAGGCCGCCGATGACGATCATGGCCAGGTACTCGAGGGAGAGGGCCATGCCGAAGTACTCCGGCACGGTCCGCTGGAAGACCAGGGCGAGCAGGACTCCCGCCAGGCCCGCGTACATGGAGGAGAGGACGAAGACGGCGGCGCGGTGACGGGCCACGGGGACGCCCATGACGCCGGCGGCGATGCGGTGGTCCCGGATGGCGTTCATGGCGCGGCCGGGGCGGCCCCGGAGGACTCCCCCGGCGAAGAGCACCCCGGCGAGGAGCAGCGCGAGCCCCAGGTACCAGAGCTTCTCGACGGCGCCGAAGGGGACCTGGGCGACGAGCACCTCGGTGTCGTCGAAGGAGAGGCCGAAGAGGGAGAGCGGCGGGACGGCGCGGCCGTTGTAGCCCCCGGTGAGGTCGTGGGCGTTGAAGAGCACGTGCTGCCCGATGAAGATCAGGGCGAGGGTGGCGATGCCGAGGTACGCGCCGTGCAGCCGTCCCGCGATGGGGCTGAACACCCCGCCCGCGAGGCCGGCGAGGACGACCGCGAGGACGGCGGCGAGCCAGCCGGGCAGACCGAGGCCGGTGAGGCCGTCGCCGCCGTCCCCGGCGAAGGCGCAGTAGCCGTAGGCGCCGACGGCGAGGAAGAAGGCGTGCCCCATCGAGAGCTGGCCGGTGGCACCGGTCAGCAGGTTGATCCCGACGGCGCCGAGGGCGGCGGCCATGGCGAACAGGCCGGCCTGGAGCCAGAAGCGGTCCAGGTAGAAGGGCAGGGCGAGCAGGACGAGGCCGGCGGCGGCCCCTCCGTAGAGCGCGGGGCGGCCCCGGAGGCGGGCGCGGGCGGGGGCCCCGGACGCGGCGGGACGCTCCGTGCCGGCGGGGCGGGCGGGGGTCTCAGACACGGGCGGGCTCCTTCGTGCCGAAGAGTCCGGCCGGGCGGACCAGGAGCACGGCGACCATGACGAGGTACGGGGCGAGGTCGCCGATCCCCCGGCCGAGGAACGCCAGGTCGCCCTGGTAGCCGGTGACCAGGGACTCGGTGACGCCGACGAGGAGGCCTCCGACGAGGGCGCCCGTGGTCGAGTCGAGGCCCCCGAGGATCGCGGCCGGGAACGCCTTGAGGGCGGCGAGCGAGGTGGCCCGTTCCAGACCGGGGGTCGGGAAGACGGTGAGGAAGAGCGCGGCGACGGCGGCGAGACCGCCGGCGACCGCCCAGGCGCCGAGCGAGACCCGGCCGAGCCGGATGCCCATGAGCGCGGCGGTCTCCCGGCTCTCGGCGGCGGCCCGCATGGCGACGCCCCAGGAGGTGTACCGGAAGGCGAGCAGGAAGGCGGTGATGAGGAGGGCCGCCGCGAGGAGGGCGGCGATCCGGGTCTGGGCGACGGTGACCGGTCCGGCGGTGACGACGGCGTCGCCCCAGGGGTCCCCCAGGGGGAGGATGTCGGTGCCGATCCGGCGGGTCAGTTCGGTGGCGAGCAGGATGTCGACGCCGATGGTGACGATGGCGAGGACGCTGTGGTCGGAGCCCCGGTGACGGCGCATGACGAGGAACTCGACGGCCGCGCCGACCGCCGCCGCGCCGGCGACGCCGGCGAGCAGCGCGGGCCAGAAGCCGATCTCGTCGTGGAGCACGGCGGTGACGTAGCCGCCGGCCAGGAGGAGGGAGGCGTGGGCGAAGTTGACGACCTCCGTGGCACGGAAGATGACGACGAAGCCGAGGGCGACGAGGGCGTAGATCGAGCCCAGCGAGACGCCGTTGATCAGGAACTCCGCGAAGGTGCTCACGCGGCGGGCTCCTCTCCGAGGTAGGCGCGGACGACCGCCGGGTCGCCCTGCACGTCGGCGGGTGCCCCGTCGGCGATCCGGCGGCCGAAGTCGAGGACGGTGACGGAGTCGGCGAGCCGCATCACCAGGCCCATGTCGTGCTCGACGAGGAGCACCGAGATGCCCAGGCCGTCGCGGACCCCGGCGATGACGGAGGCGGTCCGGCGCCGTTCGTCGGCGGTCATCCCGGCGACGGGCTCGTCGAGGAGCAGGAGGGCGGGCTCCGTGCAGAGGGCGCGGGCGAGTTCGGCGAGCTTCTGCTGCCCGTACGGGAGGGAGCCCGCGGGGCTGGCGAGCTGCCGCTCCAGGCCGACGAAGGCCGCGATCTCCCGGACCCTGGCCCGGTGCCGGGCCTCCTCGCGGACGGCGGAGGGGAGCCGGAGCCCGGCGGCGAGGAAGCCGGTGCGGGTGAGCCGGTGGCGGCCGAGCATCAGGCTGTCCTCGACGGTGGCGCGGGGCGGCAGGGCCAGGTTCTGGAAGATCCGGCCGACGCCCAGGTCCGCGATCCGGTGCGGGGGCAGGCCGGTCAGTTCGTGCGGACCGAGGCGCACGGAGCCCGAGGTGGCGCGGTAGACGCCGGAGAGCACGTTGAAGCAGGTGGACTTGCCGGCCCCGTTGGGGCCGATGAGGGCGTGGACGGTGCCGGGCCGGACGGTGAAGCCGACGGCGTCGAGGGCGGTGAGCCCGGCGAACCGGACGGTGAGGTCGCGGACGTGGAGGGCGGGGGGCGGTCCGGTTCCGGACGTGCCGGGCCGGGGGGACGGGGTCATCGGGTCTCCTCCCAGCGGGACAGGACCGGAGGGGCGGTGGCGGCGCGGGCCGCGTCGGCGGCGGCGTCCTCGTCGACCACGCCCAGGTAGCGGCGGCGCACCTCGTCGGAGGCGGCGAGTTCGGCGGCGGGACCGGAGAGGGTGACCTCGCCGACCTCCAGGACGTACGCGAGGGAGGCGAGGCGCAGCGCGAGCGCCGCGTTCTGCTCGACGAGGAGCACGGCGGTTCCCTGGGCGTTGATCTCCCGGACGGCGTCCGCGATCCGGGCCGCCATCAGCGGGGCGAGACCGAGGGAGGGTTCGTCCAGGAGGAGCAGGCCGGGCGCGGCCATCAGGGCGCGGCCGACGGCGAGCATCTGCTGTTCGCCGCCGGAGAGCAGTCCGGCCGGCTGGCGGGCGCGCTCGGCGAGGACCGGGAAGAGGTCGTGGACCCGGCGGAGGGCCGCGGCCCTGGCGGCCCGGCCGCCCCGGCTGCCGAGCGCGCCGGCGCGCAGGTTGTCCTCGACCGTCATCCGGGCGAAGACCTGGCGGCCCTCGGGCACCTGGGAGACCCCGGCGGCGACGATCCGGTCGGGCGGCAGCCCGTCGAGCGGCCGTCCGTCGCGGCTCACCGTGCCGGAGACCACGCCGCCGCCGTGGAACCGCAGGGTGCGCGAGACGGCCCGCAGCAGGGTCGACTTGCCGGCCCCGTTGGCGCCCAGGACGGTGACGACGGCGCCCGCCGGGACGGTCAGCGACACCCGGCGCAGCGCGCGCACCGGGCCGTATCCCGCCGTCAGGTCCGTGACCTCCAGGGCGGGTGCGGTACCTCCCATGTCTCCCCCTTCGCCGGGCGCCCTCGTCGGCCCGGCCGTTCGGTGGCGCTCACCCCAGCACCGCGCCGGACCGCGCGTCCACGTCCCGGGGCGGAAACGCTGCCGGTGACCAGCGGGCGCGGCGGGGGGTTGTGCACGCGCACAACACCGCGCTCCAGGGGTGTGCGGGAGGGGCCGGGAGGGGGAATCCTGCCCGCATGGGACGGCGCAGACGGCGGACCGGTGACGACTGGAAGGTGCTCGCCCGGGCGTGCGCGGACCTTCTGGAGCGGGTGCCGGAGCTGGTGGACGAGCATCTGAGGGAACTTCACGCGTACGAGCCCGCCTACGGGCGGATCATGCCGTACGACCAGCACTGGCAGGAGGCGCACGAGGCGATGCGGATCGGGATCGAGATGATCTCGGCGCCCCGCGACTCGCCCCGGCGGGACCTGGAGCACGCCGACCGGCTGGGCCGGCGGCGGGCCGCGCAGGGCATGCCGCTCGAACTGGTCGTGCACGCCTACCGGCACGCCGGGCACCTGGTGTGGGACGCGCTGATCGAGGACGCGGGGGCGGACGCGGCCCGGCTGGCGGCGCTGACGCAGTCGGCGACGACGGTGTGGTCGGCGGTGGACGCGCAGGCGGACACGGCGTCGGAGGCGTACCGGGAGACGGAGCTGGAGCTGCGCAGCCGTACGGACGAGCAGTTGCAGGCGCTCCTCGACGCGCTCCTCCAGGACCGGCACTCGCCCGAGCTGGTGGCGCGGGCGGCGGCGGGCCTGGACCTGGCGGAGCAGGGACGGTACGCGGTGGTGGTGCTGCGCTACGACCGGCGGGAGGAGCGGGAGCCGTTCCACCGTCAGGTGCAGGGCGAGGGGGTGCGGTTCCTGTGGCGGATGGGCGCGGACTGCGAGCTGGGGGTGGCGGCGTTCACCGGGGACGCGGGGCTGGACGCCCTGTCGGAACTCCTCGACGGGCGGTGTCCGGGGCCGGGCGGGATCAGTCCGGTGGTGGTGGGCCTGACCGGGCTGGGCCGGGCGCGGCGGCTCGCGGAGCTGGCGCTGCGCACGTGTCCGCCGGGCAGCCGGCAGATCGTGCGGCTCGACCGCCGGATGGCGGGCGCGCTGGTGGTGGGCCGGCCGGAGATGGCGGAGCTGCTGGTCTCGGAGGTCCTGGGCGGCCTCCTGGAACTGGAACCGGCGGACCGGGCGGTGCTCCTGGAGACCCTGGACGCGTGGCTGGAGTGCGAGGGCTCGGCGGGGCGGGCGGCGGGACGTCTGTACTGCCACCGGAACACGGTCTTCAACCGGTTGCGGCGGCTCGAACAGCTCACGTCGCGGTCGCTGTCCCGGCCCCGGGACCTCACGGAGATGACCCTGGCCCTGGACGCGTTCCGCCTGACCGGGCCGGAGGGCTGAGCAGGCCCGGGGGGGCTGAACGGGCCGGAGGCCTGAACGGGTCCGGGGCGCTGAATGGGCCGGAGAGCCGAACGGGCCGGAGAGCTGAACGGGCCGGAGGCCTGAACGGGCCGGGGGGCTGAACGGGTCCGGAAGGCTGAACGGGTCCGGGGGGCCGGGGCGGTGGCCGTCCGCGCGGTGGGGACGGGGGCGTGCCGCCCGTACGGGCCCGGTGGTCCTCCCGGCCCGTGCGGGCGGCGCGCCCGGCGCGGTGCTACGACAGGAAGTCGCGCGCGATGCCCGCCGCCACGTCCTCCAGGAGCGGGCCCGCGTTCGCGATGCACTTCGCCGTGTCCGGTTCCAGGTCCGTGAGGGGGTAGGCGCGACGGATGCCGGCCCTGCCCAGGGACTCGGCGGGCAGGGCGAGGCGGCCGCAGACGGCGACGACCTCCTTGCCCGCGGCGCGGGCCGCCGCGGCGACGCCCGCCGGGGCCTTGCCGTGCAGGGTCTGCTCGTCGAGGGAGCCCTCGCCCGTGATGACGAGGGTGGCGCGCTCCAGTGCGGGGGCGAAGCCGAGGACCTCCAGCATCAGCTCGATGCCGGGACGGAAGCTCGCGCCGAGGACGAGGGCGCCGTAGCCGACGCCGCCCGCGCCGCCCGCGCCGGGAGCGGCGGCGGCCTCGGCCGCCCGGGGGCCGACGGCCTTCTCCAGGACGGTGGCGAAGTGGGCGAGGGCCGCGTCCAGGGTCCGGACGTCGTCCGGGGTGGCGCCCTTCTGCGGGCCGTAGACGGCGGGGGCGCCCTTGGGACCGGTGAGGGGGTTGTCGACGTCGCTCGCGAGGATCAGGTCGACCGTGGCGAAGCGGGGGTCGAGGCCGGTGAGGTCGGCCGAGGCCAGGTCCGCGAGGGCCGCGCCGCCGGGGCCGACGGGCTCGCCCGTCGCGTCGAGGAAGCGGGCGCCGAGCGCGGCGAGCATCCCGGCGCCGCCGTCGGTGGTGGCGCTGCCGCCGACGCCGAGGACGACGGTGGTCGCACCGGCGTCCAGGGCGGCGCGGAGCAGTTCGCCGGAACCGTACGTGGTCGCGGTGAGCGGGGCGAACACGCCGGGCGGGAGGAGCTGGAGGCCGGACGCCTCCGCCATCTCGACGACGGCGGTGGTGCCGCGCAGCGCGAACGCGGCGGTGACCGGTTCGCCGAGCGGCCCCGTCACGGTCAGTTCACGGCGCTCGAACCCGGCGGCGACGGCCGCCGCGACGGTGCCGTCGCCGCCGTCCGCGACCGGCAGCGTCTCCACCACGAGGTCCGGGACGACCCGCCGCAGACCCGCCGAGACCCGCCGCGCGACCTCCACCGCCGTGAGCGAACCCTTGAACTTGTCGGCCGCCACGAGCACGCGGGCGACCTCAGTTGCTGCTCCGTCCGTCACCTTGCATCCCTTGCTTTCGAACGTGCAGTCGCGCCGCCGCCGACCCTATCCGGACCGCCGGACGGCGTGCCACCCCCCGCCGCACGGACGTTCCGCACCATAGTGGGGTCGCATGAGCACGGAACCGAGCGAGCGCGCCCCGGCAGCCCCGGACGGGCGGCACGCGCCTGACGGCAAGGTCATCGGGATCGGGGTCACGGCCGTCGTCGCGGCCGTGGCCTGGGCGGCCCTGGGCGAGGAGTCCTTCGACAGTGCCTCCTCCACGGCCCTGGACTGGGTCCTCTCCAACTTCGCCTGGCTGTTCGTGGTCGCGGCGGACGTCTTCCTGGTGCTGTGCGTGGTGCTGGCGCTGAGCCGGTTCGGCCGGATCAGGCTGGGCCCGGACGACTCCGAGCCCGAGTTCACGAACCTGGCGTGGATCGCGATGATGTTCAGCGCCGGCATGGGCATCGGCCTGATGTTCTACGGGGTCGGGGAGCCGCTCCAGCACTTCCTGGACCCGCCGCCGGCGAGCGGGGTCCCCGCGGGGACGGGCGGGGCGGCCCTCACCGCCATGGAGTACTCGTTCTTCCACTGGACGCTCACCCCGTGGGCGATCTACGGCATCACGGGCCTCGCCCTGGCGTACGCGGGCTTCCGCAAGGGGCGCGGGAACCGGCTGAGTTCCGCCTTCGTGCCGCTGATGGGGGCGCGGCGGGCGGCCTCCTGGCCGGGCAAGGCGATCGACCTGCTCGCGGTGTTCGCGACCGTGTTCGGCACGGCGACGAGCCTGGGGCTCGGCGCCCTCCAGGTCGCCGAGGGGCTGAACCTGACCATGGGCGTGGAGAACACGAAGGGCGTCCAGCTCGTCGTCATCGTGGCGCTGTCGGCGGCCTTCGTCCTGTCGGCCTTCTCCGGCCTCCACAAGGGCGTGAAGTGGCTGTCCACGCTGAACGTCGTCCTCGCGGCCTGTCTGATGCTCTTCGTCTTCCTGCTCGGGCCGACCGTCTACGTCCTGGACACCATCCCGGCGTCCGTCGGCGGCTACCTGCACCAGCTGCTGCCGATGGCGACCCGGACCGGGGCGTTCACCGACCCCGGCTGGTTGGGGACGTGGACGATCTTCTACTGGGCGTGGTGGCTGTCCTGGGCGCCCTTCGTCGGCACGTTCATCGCCCGGATCTCGCGGGGCCGGACGGTCCGGGAGTTCCTGGTGGGCGTGCTGCTGGTGCCGTCGGGGGCGACGGTGGTGTGGTTCTGCGTGATGGGCGGCACGGCGATCCGGCTGGAGTCGACGGGCGCCGCGGACCTGGCGGCGACGGTGAAGGACGGGGCGGAGGCCTCGCTGTTCGGGATGCTGGAGGCGCTGCCGCTGGGCACGCTCACGTCGGTGGTGGCGATGCTCCTGGTGATGACGTACTTCATCACCAGCGCCGACTCGGCCTCCCTGGTGATGGGGTCGCTGACGAGCCGCGGTTCGCTCCATCCGCCGACCTGGCTGGTGGTGGTCTGGGGCGTCCTGATGGCAGCCGTGGCGGCGGCGCTGCTCGTGGTGGGCGGCCTGGACTCGCTCCAGACGGCGACGATCCTGGTGGCGCTGCCGTTCGTGGTGGCGATGCTGGCGCTCTGCTGGGCGCTCGTGAAGGAGCTGCGGGAGGACCCGGGGGCGGGCCCGGCGCGGCACCAGGCCCTGCACGGGCTGCGGGACGCGGTGCGTTCCATGGTCGGCGAGGCGATGACCGAGCAGGGCGGCGACCGTCATCCCCGGCTGCGGCGCGCGGCGAGGGCGCGCCGCGACGCGGAGCCCCCGGACCGGGAGGGCTGAGGCCCCGGCGGTCTCGGCCCGGGGGGCTCGGGTCGCCTCAGCTCCCCAGGGGGGCTCGGGTTGTCTCAGCCCTGCGGGGGCTCGGGCGGGACGATCTCTCCGGTGCGCCGCGGTTCGTCCCGGCCGGCGACCAGGGCCTCGGTGCGGTGGCCGCGGGCGATGTAGTCGCGGACGATCGCCTCGACGGCGTCCTGGGGGTTGTTGATCCCCGCCAGGACCATGACTTCCACGACGAGTTCGGCGTCGAGCCCGATGTTCACCTTGGCCATGCCGGGAACCTAACACCCCGGCCGGGAAAGGGGGCGGGGTTCAGAAGAGGGCGTCGGGTTCCGGCGTACCCGACTCGAAGGCCAGGAGCCGCCGTTTGCGGTCGAGGCCGCCGCCGTAGCCGGTGAGCCCGCCGCCGGTCCCGACCACCCGGTGGCAGGGGACGATGATGCCGACGGGGTTCCGGCCGTTGGCGAGGCCCACGGCGCGGGAGGCGCCGGGGCTGCCCAGTTCCTCGGCGAGTTCGCCGTACGTCCGGGTCTCCCCGTACGGGATGAGGCGCAGCCGCTCCCAGACGCGCAGCTGGAACGGGGTGCCGACGAGGTGCAGCGGCAGGTCGAACTCGGTGAGTCCGCCGGCGAAGTAGGCGTCGAGCTGGCGGATCGCCTCCCCGAAGGGGCGCGGGTCGGGTGCGCCGAAGGTCTCCTCGGGCGGGCGGTGGCGCTGGCCGGTCATGTGGAGGCGGCTGAGGACCCCGTCGACGGCGACGAGGGTCAGCGGGTCGTACGGGCTGTCCACGGCGGTGTGCTGGACGGTGGGCACGGGGGCGGTCTCCTCAGGAGGGCGGGTGGTTGACCGGGTGGGCGTCGGTCGCCCAGAGGTACTGGACGGCGTAGGCGCGCCAGGGGCGCCAGTGCGCGGCGCGGGCGGTCAGCGCGGCCGGGGTGACGGGCAGGCCGAGGCGCTCGGCGGCGCGGCGGACGCCGAGGTCGCCGGGGAGGAAGGCGTCGGGGTCGCCGAGGGCCCGCATGGCGATGATCTCCGTGGTCCAGGGGCCGAAGCCGGGCAGGGCGAGCAGCCGGGCGCGGGCCTCCTCGCGGTCGTCGGCGGGGCCGAGGGCGAGCGTGCCGCCCGCGAGGGCCCGGACCAGGGTGAGGAGGGTGGTGCGGCGGCTGCGGGGCAGGGCCAGGGTCTCGGGGTCGAGGGCCGCGAGCGCGCCGGGTTCCGGGAAGAGGTGGGTGAGGCCGCCCTCGGGGTCGTCGACGGGGACGCCGTGCGCGGCGACGAGCCGGGCGGCGTGGGTGCGGGCTGCGGCGGTGGAGACCTGCTGGCCGAGGACGGCCCGTACGGCGAACTCGGCGGGGTCGACGGAGCCGGGCACCCGGCGGCCGGGCGCGGCGTCCACGAGCGGGGCGAGCGACGGGTCGGCGCGCAGCCGTTCGTCCACGGCGACGGGGTCGGCGTCGAGGTCGAGGAGGCGCCGGCAGCGGCTGATGGCGTGGGTGAGGTCGCGGGGGTCGGTGAGGGAGAGCCGGCAGGCGACGTGGCCGGCGCGGGGGGCGAGGGCGACGACGCCGTGCCCGTACGGGAGGCGCAGGGTCCGCCGGTAGGCGCCGTCCCGCCACTCCTCGACGCCGGGGACGGCGGTCGCCGCGAGGTGGCCGAAGACGTTGGAGGGTTCGAAGGGCGCGCGGAACGGCAGCCGGAGGCAGATCACGCCGGGGGTGGGCGCCCGGAGCGCGGCCGGGCGGGCGGCCCGGGCGCGCAGTTCGCCGGGGGTGAGGGCGAAGACCTCGCGGACGGTGTCGTTGAAGGTGCGGATGGAGGAGAACCCGGCGGCGAAGGCGATCTCGCCCAGGCGCATCGGGGTCGTCTCGATGAGCACCCGCGCGGTCTGGGCGCGCTGGGCGCGGGCCAGGGCGAGGGGGCCGGCGCCCAGTTCGGCGAGGAGCTGGCGTTCGATCTGGCGGGTGGACCAGCCGAGCCGCCGGGCGAGGCCGGGGACGCCCTCCCGGTCGACGACGCCGTCCTGGATGAGCCGCATCGCGCGGGCGACGGCGTCGGCCCGGACGTTCCACTGGGGCGAGCCGGGGCTGGTGTCGGGCCGGCACCGCTTGCAGGCCCGGAAGCCGGCGCGCTGGCAGGAGGCGGCGCTGGGGTGGAACTCCATGTTCTCGGGCTTGGGCGGGACGACCGGGCAGCTCGGCCGGCAGTAGATCCGGGTGGTGCGGACGGCCGTGAAGAACACGCCGTCGAAGCGGGCGTCCTTCGAGCGGACGGCCCGTACGCAGCGCTCGGTGTCGGTGTGCATGTCTCCATGGTCGGGGGCGGACGGCGTCCGGGCTGGCGGAAAAACGACATGGCCGTCCGGCCCCCGGGGGGCTTCCTACTCGAACCGCGCGGTGTCCCCCGCTCCCCGGCGGACGATCTCGGGCTCGCCGCCGGAGAAGTCGACGACGGTGGTGGGTTCGGTGCCGCAGTCGCCGGAGTCGAGGACGGCGTCGACCTGGTGGTCGAGCCGTTCCTTGATCTCCCAGCCCTGGGTCAGCGGTTCGGCCTCGTCGGGCAGGAGCAGGGTGCTGGAGAGCATCGGCTCTCCGAGTTCGGCGAGGAGCGCCTGGGTGGCGACGTGGTCGGGGATGCGGACGCCGACCGTCTTCTTCTTGGGGTGGAGGAGCTGGCGCGGCACCTCCTTGGTGCCGGGCAGGATGAAGGTGTACGGGCCGGGGGTGGCCGCCTTGACGGCGCGGAAGACGTCGTTGTCGATGTGCACGAGCTGGCCCAGCTGGGCGAAGTCCCGGCACATGAGGGTGAAGTGGTGCCGGTCGTCCAGGTCGCGGATCGTCCGGATGCGGCTGATGCCGTCACGGCTGCCCATGCGGGTGCCGAGCGCGTAGCAGGAGTCGGTCGGGTACGCGACGAGCGCCCCGTTCCGGATGCTGTCGGCCACCGCCGAGATGGTGCGCGGCTGCGGGTTGTCGGGGTGCACGTCGAAGTACTTGGCCATGGGGACCAGTCTAATTTTCGCGGGCGGGGGCGCGCAGTCGCCGCCAGACCGCCTTCGCCGCGTTGTGGCCGGACATGCCGTGCACGCCGGGGCCGGGCGGGGTGGCGGAGGAGCAGAGGAAGACCGCGGGGTGCGGTGTGTCGTAGGGGCGCGGCGACAGGGTGGGGCGCAGCAGGAGCTGGAGGCCGCGGGCGGCGCCGCAGGCGATGTCGCCGCCGACGTAGTTGGCGTTGCGGGCGGCGAGTTCGGGCGGGCCGGCGGTGGCGCGGGCCAGGACGCGGTCGCGGAAACCGGGGGCGAAGCGTTCGATCTGGCGCTCGATCGCCTCGGTGAGGTCGCCGCGCCAGCCGTGGGGCACGTGGCCGTACGCCCAGAAGACGTGCTTGCCCGCGGGCGCGCGGGAGGGGTCGACGAGGCTGGGCTGCGCGGTGATGAGGAAGGGCACGTCGGGGGCGGTGCCTGAGGACGCCTGGTTCAGGGCGGTGCCGATCTCCCCGGCGGTGGGGCCGATCTGGACGGTGCCGGCGCGGCGGGGTTCCTCGGCGGTCCACGGCACGGGACCGTCCAGGGCGTAGTCGATCTTGAAGGCGGCGGCGCCGTACGTGTAGTGGTCGTAGTGGCCGCCGAAGCCGGCGATCCGGGCGAGGGCCGTGGGCGAGGTGTCGAAGACGTAGGCGCGGGCCGGCGGCAGGTCGTCGAGGCGCTTGACCTCGTAGTCGGTGTGGACGGCGCCGCCGAGGTCCTTGAGGTACGCGGTGAGGGCGTCGGAGAGGGACTGCGAGCCGCCCCGGGGCAGCGGCCAGCCGCCGGCGTGGGCGGCGAGCGCGAAGACGAGGCCGACGGCGCCGGTGGCGAAGCCGTCGAGGGGGGCGATGACGTGGCCGACGAGCCCGGCGAAGAGCGCGCGGGCCTTCTCGTCCCGGAAGCGGCGCATCAGCCAGGTGGAGGGCGGCAGTCCGGCGAGGCCGAAGCGGGCGAGGGTGACCGGGTCGCGGGGCAGCGCGGTGAGCGGGAGCTGCATGAAGTCCGCCGCCAGCGTGTCCCACTTCCCGAGGAAGGGGGCGACGAGCCGGCGGTAGGCCCCGGCGTCGCGCGGGCCGAAGGAGGCGGCGGTCTCGGCGACGGAGCGGGCGAGGACGGCGGCGGTGCCGTCGTCCCACGGATGGGCCATGGGCAGTTCCGGGTGGAGCCACTCCAGTCCGTACCGGTCGAGGGGCATCGTCCCGAAGACGGGCGAACCGGCGCCGAGGGGGTGCACGGCGGAACAGGGGTCGTGCCGGAAGCCGGGAAGGGTCAGCTCCTCGGTCCTGGCGCCGCCGCCCACGGTGGACCTGGCCTCGAAGACGGCCACGGAGAAGCCGCGGCGGGCCAGTTCGACGGCGGCGGTCAGTCCGTTGGGGCCCGCCCCCACGACGACGGCGTCGAGCATCGGTGTCCTGTTCGTCACCCGCGGGCTCCTTCGTCAGCCGGTGGCCGGGTTCTCAGGATAGGGGGCCCGGCTCGGCGGCCCCACCGCCTCCGAGGAGGGTCCGTATCCGCTCGGCGGTCGCCGCGTCGCGGGCCGCCGTGAACGGCAGCGCGTTGCCCCCTGCGAGGCGGAACGGCTCCCCGGCGACCGTGGTGTCCGCGCCGCCCGCCTCGGCGACCAGGAGGAGTCCGGCCGCGTGGTCCCACGCGTACTCCCAGGAGAAGGCGACCCCGGAGAGCTCCCCGCGCGCCACGGCCAGGTATTCGAGCCCGGCGGAGCCGCAGGGGCGGGGGCGGACGCCGTCGGTGTCCAGGCCGCGCAGGGCGTGCCGCTGCTCGGGGGTGGTGTAGTCGGGGTGCGAGGAGGCGATCTCCAGGACCTCGCCGGGCGCGGGCGAGCCGGCGCGCAGCGGCTGCCCGTTCAGGGTGGCGCCGCGGCCGCGGACCGCGACGGCCATCTGCTCCAGGGCGGGCGCGTACGTCCAGGAGGCGAGGACCTCGCCGTGCCGGGCGAGGGCGACGAGGGTGCAGAAGGCGGGGTCGCCGTGGACGAACTGGCGGGTGCCGTCGACGGGGTCGACGATCCAGACGGGCGCGTCGCCGCCGAGCGCGTCGTAGACCGCCGGGTCGGCGTGGACGGCCTCCTCGCCGACGACCGCGGAACCGGGGAGGAGCGCGGTGAGGGAGGCGGTGAGGTGGGCCTCGGCGGCCCGGTCGGCGACGGTGACCAGGTCGTGCGGGCCGTTCTTCTCGACGACCTCGTGGACGGCGAGCCGTTGGAAGCGGGGCATGATCTCGGCGGCGGCGGCCTCGCGGACCGCCTCCTCCACCTCGGTCGTACCGCCGGCGAGGACGTGCTCAAGGAAGTCTTCGATCACGCGTCCATCCCATCACGCCGCTCCGGCGGACGGTACGGCGCGTCCCGGCGGACGGGTGCGGCGCGCCTCGGCGGACAGTGCGGCGCGTCCCGGCGGGCGCCGCGGCGCATCCGTCGTCGGCCGTTCCCCCGGAGAGTACTCTTTGGCCGAGTTCATCCCTTTACCCGCAGGAGGAGTCCGTGCACGGCGAGTACAAGGTCCCGGGCGGAAAGCTGGTGGTCGTCGACCTCGACTCCGAGGGCGGTGTCCTGCGGAACGTCCGGGTCGCCGGCGACTTCTTCCTGGAGCCGGACGAGGCGATCCTGGCGATCGACCGGGCCCTGGAGGGCGCGCCGGCCGACGCGGACGCCGCCGGGCTCGCGGCGCGGATCGACGCGGCGCTGCCGCCGGGCACGCACATGTTCGGGCTGACGTCGGAGGGCGTAGGGATCGCGGTCCGCCGCGCCCTCGCCCACGCCACGGACTGGACCGACTACGACTGGCGGCTGATCCACGAGCCCCCGCAGTCCCCCGCCCTGCACATGGCCCTGGACGAGGTCCTGACGGCGGAGGTCGCGGCCGGCCGCCGGCCGCCGACCCTGCGGGTCTGGGAGTGGGCCTCGCCCGCGGTGATCATCGGCAGCTTCCAGTCCCTGCGCAACGAGGTCGACCCGGAGGCCGCCGGGCGGCACGGCGTCCGGGTGGTGCGGCGGATCAGCGGCGGCGGGGCGATGTTCGTCGAGCCGGGCAACACGATCACGTACTCGCTCTCCGTCCCGGACGCCCTCGTGCAGGGCCTGTCCTTCGCCGACAGCTACGCCTACCTCGACGACTGGGTCCTCGGCGCGCTCGGCGACATGGGGATCAAGGCCTGGTACCAGCCGCTCAACGACATCGCCACCGAGGCCGGGAAGATCGCGGGCGCCGCCCAGAAGCGGGTGGTCGGACCGGACGGCGGACCGGGGGCCGTCCTGCACCACGTGACCATGTCGTACGACATCGACGCCGCCAAGATGCTGGAGGTCCTGCGCATCGGCCGGGAGAAGATGTCCGACAAGGGCACGAGGAGCGCGAAGAAGCGGGTGGACCCGCTCCGGCGCCAGACGGGCCTCCCCCGGGAGCAGGTGATCGAGAAGATGATCGCCTCCTTCCGCGACCGCTACGGACTGACCGCCGGGGAGGTCACGGAGGAGGAACGGGTCCGGGCGGAGGAGCTGGTGCGGACGAAGTTCGCCACCGAGGAGTGGACCGCGCGCGTGCCGTAGCCGCCCGCTCCGGTCCCCCGCCCGCGCTCCGTCGGCTTCCCGCCCGCGCACCACCCCCGCTCCGGTCCCCCGCCCGCGCACCACCCCCGCTCCGTCAGTTCCGCGCCCGCGCGCCCCCGGTTCCCCCGCTCCCTCCCGCCGAACACCAGTCCGGGCCCGGGCCGGGGTGACCGGGTTCCGCCCGGTTCGTTGATGCCGACGCGGGCCGGAGAGCACGCGGAGGAAACGTCTCTGCACGCGGGTGGCCCCGGCAGTGCGGCGTCGACGGTTCGGAGGGCTCATGGGAGGGACGCGGAAGCTCGTGGCCTCGGTCGCGGGAGCGGTGATGGGCGTGAGCCCGCTCGCGTCCGCGCCGGCGCACGCGGTCGTCGGGGGCCGGGAGGCCCGGCCGCACCAGTACCCGTTCATGGCGGGGCTCGTGGACCTGGCCGAACGGCGGGTGATGTGCGGCGGGGCGCTGATCGGCGACCGGTACGTGCTGACGGCCGCGCACTGCCTGACGGGCGCGTACGGCAGCACCGCGCGGGTGGGCGTGCTCCTCGGGGACCACGACCTGACGAGCGGGACCGACAGCCCGCACGCGGTCCTCGCAACCCCGGCCCGGTTCCTGCCGCACCCGGAGTACGACCCGGAGACCCAGCGGAACGACATCGCGCTCGTCCGGCTGGCCGAGCCGGTCGCGTCCGGCGCGGACGTGCGCCCGGTCGCCCTCCCCTCCCGCCGGGCCCGCGACGCCTCCGGCCGCGTCCGGGTCGAGGCGCCGGGGTGGGGCGCCACCTCGTTCGGCGGACGCGCCTCCGACGTCCTGCGGACCGTGACCCTCGACACCGTGGACAACGCGGCCTGCGAGGCCAGGGGATCGTTCCGGGTGACGCCCGCCCAGCTCTGCACGTACTCCCCCGGGCGGGACACCTGCCAGTACGACTCCGGCGGCCCCCTGGTCCGCACGGTGGCGCGGAAGCCGTACCTGGTCGGCCTGGTCTCCTACGGGCGGGGGTGCGCCACCGACTCCCCCGCCGTGAACACCCGCGTCGGGTCGTACCTCGACTGGATCGCACGGGTGACCGGGGAGCGGCCGTCCCGCACCTCGTGAAGGCGGTGCGCCGGAGCGAGGGGCGCGGCGCTCAGCGCCGGCGCCCGGACCGCCTGGTGGACGCCAGGCCCTGGCGCACGGCTCGCGTCAGGGGGTGCTCCTCCCCGAGGGTGCGACGGCACCCGGAGAGGGCCTGCCCGTACAGACTCCGGGCCTGGCGCCGCAGTCCGGCCGCCCGGCACGCGCCGGCCAGACTCAGCTGCGTGGAGAGGGTGTCGGGGTGATCCGCTCCCAGGACCCTCCGCTGTCGCCGGAACGTGGCTTCGAGCAGCGGGAGGGCCCGGCCGAAGTCTCCGGAGGCGGCGTGGGCGACCGCCAGGTTGTGGCGGGCGACGAGGGTGTGCGGATGGTCCTCCCCGAGGGCGTGGGCGCACGCGGTGGCGTTCTCCTCGTGGAGCAGCGCGGCCCGGTGGATCTCACCCGCGTCCAGGTAGGCCCCGGCGAGATTGTTGCGGACGGTGAGCGTGTCGGGATGGTGGGGTCCGTGCACCCGCTCCTGCCCGTGGAGCGCCTGCTCGAAAAGCGGCGCGGCCCGGTCCGGCCGGCCCGCGAGCCGATAGGTGTGCGCGAGCATGCCGAGGACGGCGAGGGTGTCCTCGTGCCGCGCGCCGAGGACTCGTGTCCGCGCGCGGAACGTCCGCTCGTAGAGCGGGAGGGCCCGGTCGAAGTCGCCCGACTCGCGGTGGGCGTCCGCGAGATGCCTGCGGCTGGTGAGGGTGCCGGGATGGTCCTCCCCCAGTGAGCGCTCCCGCGCCCGGAGGACCTCTTCGAAGAGCGGAACGGCGCGCTCGGCGCGTCCCGCCTTGAGGTGGGCCACCGCCAGGTTGTGGCGGGTGGTGAGCGAGCCGGGGTCGTCCCCGCCGAGCCGGCGCCGGTCGTCGCGGACGGCCTGCTCCAGGAGGGGAACGGCGCGGTCCACGTCGCCGACGGCCAGGAACCCGTAGCCGATGTCGGCGCCGCGGGTGTCGGGACGCCCCTCCTCCGGAAGGACCGCCGCCGCACCGGGATCGGTGGGGTCCGTACGGTGCGCCGACGGTGCGCCGGGACCGGCCGGCGGGTCCGGCCTCGGGGCGGCGAGGCGCGCTGCCCGGTCCGGGTCGCCGGCCGCGCGGCACGCGAGAGCGAGGGCGACGCGGGCGGCGCGAGTCGTACCGTGGTTCTCGCCGAGCACGCGCTCCATGACCGGCAGTACCTCGTCGAACAGCGCGACGGCCCGGTCGAGCTCACCGGCCTTCCGGCAGGCACCCGCCAGATTGCCCCGCATGACGAGGGTGTCGGGGTGCTCATCGCCCAGGACGCGTTCCATGTCGCCGAGGACCTCCTCGACGAGACGGACGGTCTCTCGCGGATCCGTCGACGCCGCGCGCGCGGCCATCAGGTTGCTCCGCGTCACCAGGGTGAGGTGGTGGTCCTCCCCGAGCGCGCGGACGGAGGCGTCGAGGTTCTCCCCGTACAGGTGAACGGCCTCGTCGTGGTGCCCCGCCGTCAGCCGTGTGTGGGCGAGGGTGTTGCGCATGGCGAGAGCGGTGATGCCCTCGCCGTCCTCGGACGCGCCGGGAAGCGGGCCGATGAGCGGGCCGTACGCGGGATTCCCTCCGAGCAGGGCGAGCGCCTTGTCCGGATCGCCGGCGGCCCTGTAGGCGTCGGCGAGGTTGTTGCGGCTGGCGAGGGTGAGTGGATGCGTTGCCCCCAGTACGCGTTCCTCGTCGCGCAGGGCCCGCTCGTACAGGGGGATGGCCCGCTTCACGTGCCCCGACGTCTCGTGGGCGTGCGCCAGGTTGTGACGGCAGGTGAGCGTGTGGATGTCGTCGTGGCCGAGTTCCCGCTCGTGGTGGTCGAGGGCCCGGCGGAGGTGCGCGACGGCTCGGACGGCGAGTCCCTGGCTGGTGAGGAACACACCGGCGTGGACGAGGAGCCGTGCCGTGATGCCGGTGTCGGCGCTCACCGGCGTGTGGTCGGCCAGGGCGTCCATGTGCGGGAGCAGGACGCGCCCGGTGGGCCAGGTGGCGGCGTCCTGCCAGTCGGTCGGCCGGACGGCGGCCTCCAGTGCGGCGGTCGCACGCTCCCGGGCCTCGGTGATGAGACCGGGCGCGCGGTGCGGGTCGTCGTCGGCGGAGGTCCGGGCCACGGACTGGACCAGCCGGTGGACGGAGAGGGCTCGGGCACCGGGGTCCACGGTGATCATGCTGTATCTGTTCAGGGCGCCGATCGCGTCGTCGACCTCGGCCGGTTCGCCCCCGCCGTCCAGGAGCCCGGCGGGAATGCCGTCAGGCGCGTACCAGGCCAGGGTGCGCAGCACGTCGGCCGCCAGCGGCTGCTGTTCGGCGAGGAGGTCCAGCGTCACGCGCCAGACGCGGGCGACGGTGTGTTCGGGGTCGATGGCGCCCTCGCCGCCCCGCAGGTACAGCGGGCCGGGGTTCCGCCGGAGCCGTTCCAGGTACCTGCCCGGGGTCAGCAGGGGGTTCTCGGCGAGGGCGAAGGCCGCTTGTCTGACGGCCAGGGGAAGATGCCCCAGTTGCGCACAGACTTCGGCCGCTCCGGACAGGTCCCGGTCGCCGCCGACGTTCGCGATGCGCGTGAACAGGGCCAGTGATTCGGCCGGCTGCAGGGTGTCGAGCCGGATGACCTCGGCGGCGTCGTGCCACACCGTGGCGAGTCTGCTGGTGATGAGGAAGCGACCGCTGGGCACGCGGGCCAGGAGCGGGGCGATGTCCGCGAGGTGGTTGACGTTGTCCAGGATGAGCAGCCAGCCGCTGTGCGTGGCCAGCCACTGCATCCCGTTCTCGGCCAGGGCTTCCACCGTCAGCGCTTTGGAGGTCGCGGGCTGCAGGGCGGTGGCCAGGGCGGCCAGGCCCCGCTCCACGCCCGCCGCGCTGTCGGCGGATATCCACCGGATGGGCGCGAGGCGGTGCTTCCGGGCCCGGGTGGCCGCCCAGTGCACGGCCAGCGTGCTCTTGCCGACCCCGCCGAGGCCGTGCACGGCCTGGATCCACACGCCACCGGTCTTCCTCATGGCGGCGTCGAGGCGGTCGAGTTCGGTGGCGCGCCCCACGAAGTGGGCCGTGCGGTACGGCAGGTTGTCCAGTCCCGGCCGGGCTCTCACCTCGCCCACGGGCCGCACCGCCTCCGGCGGGAGCACCACGCTGGAATGGTCGTTGTAGATGCCCGAGACGGCGATGCCGCCGTGCGTCGCGTTCGCGTTTCCGGTGCCCGACACCTGCTGCGCGGGCGGGACGCCGCCCACCGTGCCCCCGGCCGGGGTGCGTTTGCCGGGGTCTCGCCTTCTGCCCCATCGCCACTTGGCCATGCGTCGCCCCGGCCGTCTACTCGGCCACGATGCCGCTGACCGCGCTGGACCCCGCGCCGGTGGCCTCCGCGGCCCCGGTGTTCACGGCTCGCGCGGCCCGGCCGCCGCCCGACCGCTTCACCCCGGTCACGGCGCTGCCGCCGTCCCGGGCCAGGGCGTTCCCGGTCGCCAGCGCCGTGTCGTCCCCCGCACCGGCGACGAAGGCCAGCAGGGCGCGCAGGTCCTGGACCGCCCGCTCCCGGTCTCCCGCGCCGAGGGACTCCAGCAGGACCTCGAACCGCTCCTGCCACATGCCTTCCTGGCGCGACAGCTCCCGGTCCGGGTCCGTGACGGCACCCGGCTCCAGGGCCCGTGCCGTCCGGTCCAGCCGCTCCAGCTCGGTCCGCCCCCGCTCCGCGTCACCGCGGCCGAACAACGCGGCGACCCGCTGCCGCACCGCGTACCAGGCGTCGGTCCCCGCGGCCTGGACCACCGCCCCGCCACCCGCCGCCGCCAACGCGGTCAACGTCTCGGCCAGCAAAGTCCCCACCCACCCTCACGTCGCCTCAAGGCCTCTCTCCGCAACGTACAGCTCCGCTGCCGCGCATGGACACCGAATGGGACCGGTCGAAGGGTTCCGCTTGACGGGACGGCGGGAGGTCAGGAGTTGATCACGGGGATGATCCCGGAGCCGTACGCGTCGATGGTGGCCTCCTGGGCGTCGTGCATCGCGTAGACGGCGAACTGGTCGACGCCGAGGTCCTTCAGGTGTCGCAGCTTCTCGACGTGCGCCTCGGCGGGGCCGATCAGACAGAAGCGGTCGACGATCTCGTCGGGCACGAAGGCGGTGTCGGGGTTGCCGGCCCGGCCGTGGTGCGCGTAGTCGTAGCCGTGCCGGTCCTTGATGTACGCGGTGAGTTCCTCCGGGACCATGCCGGAGTGCTCGCCGTACCGGGCGACCAGGTCCGCGACGTGGTTGCCGACCATGCCGCCGAACCAGCGGCACTGGTCGCGGGCGTGGGCCAGTGCCTCCGGGGAGTCGTCGGCCGTGACGTAGGCGGGGGCGGCGACGCAGACGGTGAGGGCGTCGGGGTCGCGCCCGGCGTCCCGGGCGGCCTCGCGGACGGCCCCGGCCATCCACTCGGTGAGGAAGGGATCGGCCAGCTGGAGGATGAAGCCGTCGGCCTTCCGCCCGGCGAGGGCGAGGGCCTTGGGGCCGTACGCCGCCATCCACACCGGCAGCTTGCCGTTCTTGATCCAGGGGATGCGGATCGGGTTGCCGTCGACCTCGGCCTCGCGGCCCTCCGCCAGGTCGCGGATGACGTCGATGGCCTCGCCGAGGCGGGCCAGGGTGTTGGGCTTGCGGCCCGCGACGCGCATCGCGGAGTCGCCGCGCCCGATGCCGCACACGGTCCGGTTGCCGAACATGTCGTTGAGGGTGGCGAAGGTGGAGGCCGTCACCTCCCACGCCCGCGTCCCCGGGTTGGTCACCATCGGGCCCACATGGAGCTTGGTGGTGTGTTCGAGGATCTGGCTGTGGATGACGAAGGGTTCCTGCCAGAGCACGGCGGAGTCGAAGGTCCACCCGTGGCGGAAGCCGTTGCGCTCCGCCCGGCGCATCAGGCCGACGACCCGCGAGGCGGGCGGGTCGGTCTGCAGGACGAGTCCGAAGTCCACGGGGTGGCCTCCTAGTTCAGGTACTGACAGGTGGAACGGGGGACGAAGGCCCCGTGTCCGGCGCGGCCGACGTACGTGCGCCGGTCGAGGACGGGTTCGCCGCGCGAGAGGACCGTCTCGACCCGGCCGGTGACCGTTCTCCCCTCGTACGCCGAGTAGTCGACGTTCATGTGGTGGGTCCCGGCCGACAGCACCTGGGTGGCGTGCGGGTCGTAGACGACGATGTCGGCGTCCGCGCCGGGGGCGATCGTGCCCTTCTGCGGGTAGAGGCCGAACATCCTCGCCGGGGTGGCGCAGGCGATCTCGATCCACCGGCGGCGGGAGATGTGCCCGTCGACGACGGCCTGGTGGAGGAGGTCCATGCGGTTCTCCACCCCCGGCAGGCCGTTGGGGATCTTCGAGAAGTCCCCCCGCCCCAGCTCCTTCTGGCCCGTGAAGCAGAACGGGCAGTGGTCGGTGGAGACCACCTGGAGGTCGTTCGTCCGCAGCCCCCGCCACAGCGCCGCCTGGTGCTCCTTCGGCCGCAGCGGCGTCGAGCACACGTACTTGGCGCCCTCGAAGCCCGGCTCCGCGAGGTTGTCGGTGGACAGGAAGAGGTACTGGGGACAGGTCTCGCCGAAGACGGGGAGCCCCTTGTCGCGGGCGGCGGCGATCTCCGCGACGGCCTCCCGGGCGGAGACGTGGACGACGTACAGCGGTGCTCCGGCGACCCGGGAGAGCTGGATCGCCCGGTGGGTGGCCTCCGCCTCCAGGAGGGCCTTGCGGACCTCCCCGTGGTACCGGGGGTCGGTCTCGCCCCGGGTGAGGGCCTGCTCCACGAGGACGTCGATGGCGATGCCGTTCTCGGCGTGCGCCATGATCAGCCCGCCGTTGCCGGCGGAGCGCTGCATGGCGCGCAGGATCTGCCCGTCGTCGCTGTAGAAGACGCCCGGGTACGCCATGAAGAGCTTGAACGAGGTGATCCCTTCCTGGACGAGCAGGTCCATCTCCTTGAGCGTGTGCTCGTTGACGTCGGAGAGGATCATGTGGAAGGCGTAGTCGATCGCGCAGACGCCGTCGGCCTTGGCGTACCAGGCGTCGAGCCCCTCGCGCAGGGAGCGGCCCGCGGTCTGCACGGCGAAGTCCACGATGGTGGTGGTGCCGCCCCAGGCGGCGGCGCGGGTGCCCGTCTCGAAGGTGTCGGAGGCCGAGGTGCCGCCGAAGGGCAGCTCCATGTGGGTGTGGACGTCGACGCCGCCCGGGATGACGTAGCGGCCGGTGGCGTCGACGGTCCGGCCGGCGGACCAGCCGGCCGCCGCGTCCGAGCCGTGGGCCGCGAGGGCGGCCACGCGGCCGTCCTCGATCAGCACGTCGGCGTGGACCTCGTCGGCGGCGGTGACGACGAGGCCGCCCCTGATGAGGGTACGAGTGCTCACGGGACTCTCCCTGCTCGATGCGTCGGGACTGCGGGGACCACCGGGGCCGCCGGTCCGCCGGGCCGCCGGAACCGGCGGTCTTCCGGCTTCACGGGGACCGGAGCGCCTGTTCGAGGAGGGCGGCGCCCTCCTCGGCCTCGGAGACGGTGAGGGAGAGGGGCGGGGCGACGCGCAGGACGCTGGTGTCGTGGCCGCCGCCCTTGCCGATGAGCAGGCCGTTCTCGCGGGCCGCCTCCAGGACCGCGGCGGCCGCGTCCGGGTTCGCGCGGCCGGTGTCCGGTTCGGCGAGTTCGATGCCGATCATGAGGCCCCGGCCGCGCACCTCCCGTACGGCGGGGACGCCGGCGCAGACGGCCCGGAGGCGTTCGAGCAGGAGGCCCCCGACGCGGCGGGCGTTGCCCTGGAGGTCGTGTTCCAGGAGGTACGAGAGGTTGGCGAGTCCGGCGGCCATGGTGACGGGCGAACCGCCGAAGGTGGAGATGGACTGGGCGTCGAGGCAGTTCATGACCTCGGCGCGGGCGACGACCCCGCCGACCGACATGCCGTTGCCGATGCCCTTGGCGAAGGTGAGGATGTCGGGCGGTCCCGCCTGGCCGTGGGCCTGCCAGCCCCAGAAGTGGTCGCCGGTGCGGCCCCAGCCGGTCTGCACCTCGTCCGAGATCCACAGGATGCCGTGCCGGTCGAGGACGCGGCGGAAGGCGGCGTACAGGCCGTCGGGCGGGGAGGTGAAACCGCCGACGCCCTGGATCGGCTCCGCGACGAGGGCGGCGACGTTCCGGGTGTGGCCGAGGAGGTCTTCGAGGTCGGCGACGCAGGCCTCGGTGAACCGCTCGTCGTCGTACCCGGCGTAGGGGCCCCGGGTGCGGACGGCGCCGTGCACGTAGAGCGTCTGGAGCGGGGAGAGGCCGGTGGGCGACCAGGCCCGGTTGCCGGTGATGCCGACGGTGGAGAAGGAACGGCCGTGGTAGCTGTTGCGCATCGCCAGGATCTGGTTCGAGCGGCGGTACGCGGTGGCCAGGAGGAGGGCGGTGTCGTTGGCCTCGGTGCCGGAGGTGGTGAAGAAGACGCGGGCGTCGGGGATGCCTGAGAGGGCGGCGACGCGTTCGGCGAGTTCCACCATCGGGCGGTTGAGGTAGAGGGTGGAGGAGTGGAGGAGCCGTCCGGCCTGGTCGGCGACCGCCTTGGTGACCTCGGGCAGGGCGTGGGCGGTCATGGTGGTGAGGATGCCGCCGAAGAAGTCGAGGTACCTGCGCCCCTCGGCGTCCCAGACGTGGCGGCCCTCGCCGTGGGTGATCTCGATGGGGTCGCGGTAGTAGAGGGCGACCCAGTCGGGGATGACGGCCCGGTGCCGCTCGTGGAGGCCGCTCACGGCTCCACCAGCCCGTCGTACGCGTCGGGGCGGCGGTCCCGGTAGAAGGCCCACTGCCGCCGGACCTGCGCGATGAGGCCGAAGTCCAGGTCGCGGACGACGAGTTCCTCGGCCTTGTCGGAGGCGACGTCGCCGACGAAGCGGCCGCGCGGGTCGACGAAGTAGCTCGTGCCGTAGAAGTCGTTGTCGCCGTACTCCTCGACGCCGACGCGGTTGATGGCGGCGACGAAGTACTCGTTGGCGACGGCGGCGGCGGGCTGTTCCAGCTGCCAGAGGTGGGAGGAGAGGCCGCGGTGGGTGGCGGAGGGGTTGTAGACCAGCTGGGCCCCGTTGAGGCCGAGCTGGCGCCAGCCCTCCGGGAAGTGCCGGTCGTAGCAGATGTAGACGCCGACCTTGCCGACGGCGGTGTCGAAGACCGGCCAGCCGGCGTTGCCCGGGCGGAAGTAGTACTTCTCCCAGAAGCCCTCGACCTGGGGGATGTGGTGCTTGCGGTACTTGCCGAGGTAGCTGCCGTCGGCGTCGATCACGGCGGCGGTGTTGTAGTAGAAGCCCTCGCCCTCGACCTCGAAGACGGGGACCACGATCACCATCCCGGTCTCCCGGGCGAGGTCCCGCATCCGGCGGACGGTCGGGCCGTCGGGGACGGGCTCGGCCCAGCGGTAGTGCTCGGGCTCCTGGACCTGGCAGAAGTAGGGGGCGTTGAACACTTCCTGGAAACCGATCACCCGGGCGCCCTGCCGGGCGGCCTCGCGGGCGTGCTCCTCGTGCTTGGCGATCATGGACTCGGTGTCCCCGGTCCAGGTCGCCTGGACGAGCGCGGCGCGTACGACGTCGTTCATGAGCTGCTCCTTCGGCACGGCGTCAGAGAGCCTCTACGCACGTAGACGCGATGCGTAGGAGGAGAACGTAAGCCCCGTCACACCCCGGAGCAAGACCACCGCCGCGAAGCGGCCGAGTCGATCATGTTTCATACCCGAGTGGTCCACATCGGACACGTACGGACCCGCGCGTCCCCATGCGTACGGGCCCGCGCGGCCTTGCGCGAGCGGGACGCGCTGCCATGTGCGAGCGGGACGCACGGCCGTGCGCGAGCGGGGTGCGCCGACCCCTGCGGACGCCGGGCCGGCGCGCGCCGGCCCGGGCTCACGGGAAGCGCACGACGATCCCGGTGTGCGGGCGCCTGCCGAGCCGGAGGACCGTGGCCGGCACGTCGACGCACCAGAACTGCCAGGTGTACTTGCGCAGGAGCAGCCGCCGGACCCGGCGCAGCTCCTCCCCCGTCACGAGGCGGGCCTCGCCGGTCACGCGTTCGGCACCCTCGGGGACGTTGCCGCGCACGTCGCAGACGGCGGCCACGACCCGCGGGTCGTTCCGCAGCCGCTTGACCTTCCAGGAGTCGGTGCGGGTCCAGGCGTACAGCTCGGAGCCCTCCACCGCGTACCAGACGGGCGTCGCGACCCCCGTGCCGTCCTTCCGGAAGGTGGTCAGGCTGACGTAGCGACCGCGCCGCAGTTCCTCGGGAATCATGCCCGGGAGCCTACGGGGCGCGCCGGGCCGTCCCGGGCGCCGGCCCGGCTCAGAGCGGGACCGGCGCCGGGGAGCAGTGCGTCGCCAGTTCGTCCATGGAGAGGCCGAGGACGCCGGCGAGGGCCGCGACGGTGAAGAAGGCCGGGGTCGGGGCCCGGCCGGTCTCGATCTTGCGGAGGGTCTCGGCGGAGAGTCCGGCGGCCGCGGCGATCTCGACCATGGACCGCTCGCCGCGCGCCTCGCGCAGCAGCAGGCCCAGGCGCTCGCCGCGCTCGCGCTCTTCGGGGGTCAGGGGGGTGCGCACCATGGGACCATTCTAATACCGGTATAGTAATTGGTCATGGTGGAGATCAAGACGAACGAATCCCTGGCGGCCATGCGCGAGACCGGGCGGGTGGTGGCCCGCGCCCTCGCGGCCGTGCGGGAGAAGGCGGCACCCGGTGTCCGGCTGACGGACCTCGACCGGGCCGCGCGCGAGGTCCTGGCGGAGGCGGGGGCCGGCTCGCCCTTCCTCGGCTACCGGCCGGAGTGGGCACCGGTGCCGTTCCCGGCGGTCGTGTGCCTCTCGGTGAACGACGCGATCGTGCACGGCGTCCCGGACGACACCCGGCTCGCGCCGGGGGACCTGGTGTCCGCGGACTGCGGGGCGCTGCTGGGCGGCTGGGCGGGGGACTCCGCCGTCAGCTTCACGGTCGGCCCGGCCCGGCCGGAGGACGCCCGGCTGATCGCCGCGGCGGAGGAGGCCCTGGAGGCCGGCATCGCGGCGGCCGTCGTCGGCAACCGGATCGGGGACGTCGCCCACGCGATCGGCCGGGTCTGCAGGGCCGCCGGATACGGCATCCCGGACGGGTTCGGCGGCCACGGCATCGGCCGTGCCATGCACGAGGACCCGGGCGTCCCCAACGAGGGACGCCCGGGCCGGGGCATGAAGCTGCGTCACGGGATGGTGCTCGCGATCGAACCGATGCTCATCGGCGGCGGCACGGACGAGCACTACACGGCGCGGGACGGCTGGACGATCCGCACCTGCGACGGCTCGCGCGCCGCCCACGCCGAGCACACGGTGGCGATCACGGACGACGGCCCGCGCGTCCTCACCGCGCCGTAGGGACCGGGGGGAGCGTCCCCGGCCCCTCCGCCGGCCGGACCACCATCGCGGAGCCGCCGCCCCGCCGCACCGTCTCGGCCGCGGCCAGCCAGCGGCCGTCCGGCAGGCGCTGGACGCCGGTGGCCGCGCCGATCTCGGGGTTCTGCCGGAAGCGGTGTCCGATCGCCTCCAGTTCGGCCCGGACGGGGCTGTCCCACAGACCGGGTTCGAGTTCGGTGGTGGCCTGGTTGCGCTGGCTGGCGCGCGGCGCGGCGATCGCGTCGACCAGCGGCAGGCCCCGGTCGAGGACCCCGGTGAGGGTCTGGAGGACGGTGGTGATGATGGTCGCGCCGCCCGGGGAGCCGAGGGCGAGGACGGGCCGGTCGTGCCGGTCGAGGACGATCGTCGGGGAGATCGAGGAGCGCGGGCGCTTGCCGGGGCCGGGCAGGTTCGGGTCGTGCACGGCCGGGTTCGCCGGGGCGAAGGAGAAGTCGGTCAGCTCGTTGTTGAGCAGGAAGCCCCGGCCGGGCACGGTGATCCCGCTGCCGCCGGTGGACTCGATGGTGAGCGTGTAGGCGACGACGTTGCCCCACTTGTCGGCCACCGTCAGATGGGTGGTGTTCTCGCCCTCGTACGGGGTGGGGGCGGCGGTGCCGCCGGGGGCGCAGGGCACCGGGTCGCGCGGGTCACCGGGGGCGAGCGGGCTGGTCAGGACGGCGTCGTCGCGGACGAGGCAGGCGCGGGAGTCCGCGAACCGCTGGGAGAGCAGGCCGCGCGTCGGCACGGACTCGAAGGCCGGGTCGCCGACCCAGCGACCCCGGTCGGCGAAGGCGATGCGGCTGGCCTCGACGAAGCGGTGCAGGTAGCGGGTCTGCGAGGCGCGGGAGAGGTCGGTGTTCTCCAGGATGTTGAGCGCCTCGCCGACGCTCGTGCCCCCGGAGGAGGAGGGGGCCATGCCGTAGACGTCGAGGCCCCGGTACGAGACCTTCGTCGGCGCGCGGAACTCGGTGCGGTACGAGGCCAGGTCCCGCTCCGTCAGGTCCCCGGATCGGACGTTCCGGGTGGCGCCGGGGCGGACGGGGGGTTTGCGGACGGTGGTGACGACGTCCCGGGCGAGCGGTCCTTCGTAAAGCGCGCCGACGCCCTCGCGGCCGAGCTTCTCGTACGTGCGGGCCAGGTCCGGGTTCCTGAAGCGCGAGCCGACCTCGGGCAGCCGCCCGCCCGGCAGGAAGAGTGCGGAGGAGGCCGGGAAGTCGCGGAAGCGGGCCTCGTTGGCGGCCGTCTGGGAGCGGAAGGTCTCGTCCACGGTGAAGCCCTCGCGGGCCAGGCGCTCGGCGGGCGCGAGCAGGGTGGAGAGCCGTTTGCTGCCCCAGGCGTCGAGGGCGGACTCCCAGGTCGCGGGGGTGCCGGGGGTGCCGACGCCGCGTCCGCTGGTCATCGCCTCGTCGAAGGGGATGGGGGCGCCGTTCTCCACGAAGAGGTTCGCGCCGGCGGAGCGGGGCGCGGTCTCGCGGCCGTCGATCGTGTGGACGGTGCGGCTCCGGGCGTCGTAGTAGACGAAGTAGCCGCCGCCCCCGATCCCGGCCGAGTAGGGCTCGGTGACGCCCAGGGCCGCCGCGACGGCGACGGCGGCGTCCACCGCGTTGCCGCCCTTGCGGAGCACCTCGACGCCGGCGGCCGAGGCGTCGGCGTCGACGCTGGCGACGGCGCCGCCGTGGCCGACCGCGACGGGCTCCTTGACGGGGGGCGCCGCCTCCGTCGGCGGTGCGGCGGCGCCCACCGAGAGCACCGTCGCCGCGACGGCGAGAAGCGAGACCTTGCCTGCGGCGGAACGACGCATCCGTACCTCCAGTCAACTGCGGTCCGCGCAGCGTAACTTCCCCGGTGCCCTTCCGTCAGGAACGCCTCGAACTGAATGCCGGATCGCCGCTAGCATGCGCGCCCATGAACGAAGACGTGCGCAACATCGTGCTCGGGGTGCTGGCCACCGGGGTCAGCGCCTCCCTCGGCTGGCTCGGCCGCACGTACCAGTGGCGGCGCCGGCTCCGCCGCAGGCAGGCGTTCTTCGGGCTCCCCCGGGGCTCGGAGTGCCTGCTGGTGGTGAACCGGGAGTCCGGCGGGGACAACGTGGTGCACCGTTACGACGTCTTCGCGCTGCTCGAACTCTCCACGCTCGTCAAGGACTGCGGGGCGCACGCGCGCATCCTGCCGCAGGACCGGACCCACCAGGGCTTCGGCGACCGCACCGAGTTCTGCGTGGGAGGCCCGTACTCGAACGGTCGCCTTCTTCGCCGCCCAGGCTGGACTCAATCGCCAGCGGCTTCAGGGTGACCTTGATCTGACTGGTCTCCGGCTGCCAGACCGGCTGGCCCGGGGCGTCCCTCAGAAGCTCCATCACCTGATCCCAGACGCCGGAGTTCATCCAGCGCTGAGCCTGGGTCCGGATGGTGCGGTACGCGCCGTACTCCTCCGGCAGATCCTCGTACCGGCATCCGGTGCGGGCCTTGAAGAGGATGGCTTCCAGCTTCGGGCGCGGCGGCAGCGCGTCGCTCCGCTTCGGGCGGAGCAGCGGTTCCACGAGCGCCCATACCTCGTCGGTCAGGTCCGGGACATCCCGGCCGTTCTCCTTGAACCACTCGGTGATCTGGCAAGGAATGCCCTGCTGCCGCGGGACCGCGCGCACAACCTCCGCCTGGACTTCCAGGAGCTTGACCAGCTCGGCCTTCAGCTCCGGCGTCAAGGACGACAGGTTGTTCCTGGCGGCCTCAGCCAGGCGCTCGAAGTCATTCGCGCGGCGCGATGCCTGCTCGGCCTCGCGTTGCCAGCTGAGCGCCTCCAGGCGCAGGCGGTCCAGCCCGCGAAGCTCATCCTCCAGGGGCTTGATGGCCTCCTCCACGAAGGCCTCGGCCTCTTCGTCCGCGAGGCCGCGCTTGGCCGCCTGGCGGACGGCCACTCCCCTGGTGATGGCAATCACCTGATCCTGCTCGGCTACCTGCTGATCCAGCTGGGCAAGGCGGGCGACGTGGTCAACGTGCTCCGACGAGGCGGCGTCGAGCCATTCCTTGGCCATGGCCTTCATGCGCTCGGCGTCGCCGAGGAGCGACACGATGTCACCCCACACCGCCGTCTCAACGGCATCGACATCGAGCTGAGGGCAGCTGCACTTCTCGTTGCCGGCGCCGGGATACTCCTCGGCACGACCCTGGCATTGGTAGCTGTACACCCCGGGCCGGTGATTGTGGCCGGCGTACACGCTTCCGCAGGGGCTGATGAGGCTCCTGGACAGGAGATAGGCTCGGCCCTTGGCGGGGGTCCGACCAACCTTCTGTGCATCCAGCAGCTCTTGCGCCTCCTTCTTCGAGAAGATCTTCGGCAGCTTGATGACCGCCTCCCTGCCGAAGGTGGTGCTGCCGTCGGAATTGCGGGCGCCCTTCGAGCGCCACAAGATCCTGTTTCGCAGCGATGCTTCACTGAGCATCATGCGTTGCAGGTTCTTACGCGTCCACGGACGACCGGACCGCGTGAAGCGGCGGTCCAGGTTCGCCTCGGCGGCGACCTGCCCCCAGCTCCTCACTGCGAGGAACCGCCTTCTCGCCCAGTGCCTGAAGGCGGCTTCCTTCTTGGCGACCTTGAACTTGCCCTTCTTGACGCGCCAGCCGAAGGGGACGTTGCCTCCGACGTACAGCCCCTCTTCCGCCTTCTCCTGGATGCCGCCCTGGGTGCGGGTGCGGATCGCCTCCCGCTCCTCCTCGGCGTAATCGGCATCCTTGCGCATCTGGCTACGTCCGCTGGGCGTCGAGTTGTCGTAGTCCTTGGAGGCCACGGCTACATAAATGCCGAGGTCTTCCAGCTCCCACACCCAGCGCCAGAAGGCGCGGCCGGTACGACCGATGGCCCGACCCTCGTTCACGCCGACCAGATCGAACGGGCGCGGCGTCTGCCGGGCCAGCTCCATCAACCGCTTGAGGTCGGGGCGCTCGTGTGCTTCGAGGCTGCCGCTCAGGCCCTCATCGACAAAGGTGCCGACGTGCTCGTGCCCCTTCTTTTTGAAGTAGGCGAGCACCTTTTTTTCCGTGTAGGCAATGCCGTACCCCTTAACCTGCTCCTCCGTACTCACTCGGAGGTAAGCGACGGCCCGGAGCGTCTTCGGCGAGGCAGCCCTGCCCGCGACGTCGATCGCGGACGTGAGAGTCTTGCTCATGTCAGTCCCTTCAAGACTGGCCAGACCCCGGGGCGTGGCTGCGCCGCCGGGGTCACCCATGCGGCCAGGATCTTACGCTGAAGGGGTGTCAGCCCGGGGGCTGAACAGGATTTCGAGGATGCGGCGCTGACTGGCGGAGGAGACGGGGGTCTCGTCGCGCCAACCAATGTCGATGCTCGGCTCGGCTTCGCCGGCGAAGTGCGACTTGAGCCAGACACTGGCCTCTTCGCCGCGTATCGATCCGTCCTGCATGTCGTACCTCCGTCCCGCGCCCCGCCGGCGCGGTCAGGCTGCTGTCGAGCAGCGGTGCGTTGGCGCCCCCGGGTCGTGCAGGGGGCAGGTGGTCTCGATGGCCTTGCCGCAGAAGCGACACGGCGGGCGATGCTTGAGCCCGCACAGGCAGGCGGGCGTGATGCTGCGCGGTAGCACGGAGACGGCCTGGACGACCTCTTCGGCGACCGCGCTGCCGCGGTAGAAGTCCCAGGCGTCGCGCGCCCGCATGAACATCGGCGCGAGCATGAAGCGCCCGGCGCCGGTCTTCTTCGCCGGGTCCCAGGCGAGCGCCCGGCCCTGCTCCCGGGTGTCCGTGCAGGGCCGCTCCAGAGCGGCCTTGAGCTTGTCCGGGTCGGAGAGCAGGAGCGGGGACGAGAAAGGCCCCAGGATGACCGTGTGGGTCTCGTCCTGGGGCCCGTACTGGATCTGGCCGACTACGGCCAGGCGATGCGTCCGTGAGCGGACGTCATCCAGAGCCTGTATCGCGGCGGCGGCGACTTCTTCAGCCGTCCGTTCCGCGTTCTCCGGGTCCGCCAGGGCGGACGCTACGGCGTCGATCTCGCGCTTCTTCACCCTGCCTCTTCCAGTCTCCGACGGTGGACTTGCCGACGTTGATCACGTCGGAGAGGTCCTGAATGGTGAGCCCGGCCCTGTTGGCCAGGGCCAGCTTGATCTTGAAGTCCTCTTCTGTGCGGCAGTACGCCTCAAACGAGAGCTTCAGGTCTTCTTCCAGAGCTTCGCGAACGTCCTGGCTCAATTCGATCCTCTTCCGCGGCGGCACAGCGGGGTCCCCTCATTAGGTGCGGTCGGTGGCAGCATGGACAGTGTGGTGCAGGTGCAGGCGGTACCGGCATCGCAGGTGCTGTCTTGCCGAAAAATTAACCGAACGTGACCTGAAAGCAGGGCCCGGCCGTGGGTCAGTGGTGGTCACCGCAGGTCACCGCACCCGCATCCCGTGGTGTCACGGAAAGGGGCGTTTGCGGTGCCTGCCACGCAGGCGCTGAGTGATCAGCGCCTTGGGCATCGTGCAGACGCTTCCCCGCAGCCGACCGCCGGAGTCGGCGGTGGCCACGAGCTGGACCGTGTGGGGGGTGGGGGTGCGAAGCACCCTCGCGTACGTCGTACCGCCGTGCCCCCTGCGGGGGCGGAGCAGCACGAGCATGCCCCGATGACGAGACATCGGGATCTTCTCTCCTCTCCGGGGATGGGCGGCCCCCGCCGACTGGCGGGGGCCATGGTCACTTGGTTTTGGTTCAGGCTGACCAGACCCTTACGGCCCCTCCTGGCAGGTCTTACTTAGTTGGGGCGAAACTCACCGGCGGCTAAAGAGCAAAGCCCGCCCGAGGCGCTGGCCGGGGTCCTGAAGGCCCCGGCGTTCCTCGTGGCGCCTGCCACGCCTCCGTGGGAGTGCGGGATTCGAACCCGCTCGGCCCGGCGCAGCCGGTCCTTTGCCGTGCCCCTGTCAGGGTCTCCCTGCCCGGAGCTACCGGGCGTCTACGGACCGGACGGCACTTGACCGTCCGGAGTGCTCCGGAGAGCATGCCTGCTGGACCAGTCCACTAGTCGAGCAAAGGCAGATCATGGCACTCCCGAAGTACGACCAGATCGCGGCCGACCTCCGGGGTCGGATCGTCCGGGGCGACCTGGCGCCCTCAGAGCTTCTTCCGTCCGAGCGCGAGCTGACCGAGCGGTGGTCGGTCTCCCGAGCCACCGTGGTGCGGGCCCTGGAAGTGCTCCGGCACGAGGGTCTGATCGAGACCCGGCAGGGCACCGGCTCGGTCGTGCGTGACCGGGTGCTTCTCGCCCGCACCGCGGGTGAGCGGTACAAGGCATCGGTGGACACCGGCCACATCTACACGGCCGGCGAGCACGCCGAGATCGTGGGCGCCGAAATGCTTCCGGCGCCGGATGATGTGGCCACCGCACTCGGCATCGAAGCGGGCGACGTCGTCGCCAGGCGACACCGCGTCACCCTTGAGGGTGATAGGGCAACCGCCACTTCCTGGTCATGGTTCACGGCCGAGGTGGCCGAGGCTGCGCCGCGCCTCCTCCAGCGCGAGCGCATCCGCGAGGGCACGACCCGCTACGTCGAGATGCAGACGGGCCGTCGCCCGCACACTGCGCGGGACTGGTGGACGGCTCGTCTCGCGACCGCCGATGAGCTGGTACTTCTCCAGCTCGACGGCCCGGAAGCCGTCGCCGAGGTCCGGCACGTCACCTACGACGGTGACGGCAGGGCTCTGACGTACGAGGTCGGCGTCACCCCCGCCGGACGCTGGGCCCGGACGGAGGGGTACGCGATGCGCTGACCGATCCATTCCGGCCAAGCCCCCGTCCATTCGGCGGGGGCTTCTTCATGACCCCATTGACATGACTGGTCCACCGGTCGACTATTCCAGTGAGCGGCGTCACAGCAAGTGATCAAGCCGACACGCTCAATCGCATTGTCTGCCGAAGGAGAGGCGGCGTCATGAGCAACACCCCCCTGCGAGTGGGTGACTGGGCCAAGGACACGGCCACCGGCCGGGTGGGCCGGATCGTGGAGATCAGCGGCCGGGACATCTGTCTCGACCCGGAGGCTCCGGGCGAGGCGGAATGGGTGGCGCACGCCCTCCAGGTCTGCCGCGCTTCGGTGGCGCAGGAGCTGCTGGCGAAGGTTCACGCCTACAACGAGCAGCGGAGCTGGTCGCGGTGACCCGGCGCGTCTACCGCTTTGAGAAGTGGACACTCCTCTCTCTGAGGACCGAGGACGGCCATCCGCCCATGATCTCCGTCGTCTGTGCGAACCCGTCCTGTGTGGACTCGTCCGCCGGCCATCGGGACTACGCCGTGGCGCAGGACTGGGCCATGAAGCACGCGGCCCAGCTCGACGCTTCCGGTCAGCGGCACACCCTGTTCCGCATCGTCACGGAGACGATGGCCATCGCCCGGCCGCTTCCGCCGGGCCTCTGATCGCCCGTCCCGGGCGGAGCACCCTCCTCTCAGGGGTCGGGTGGCAGCACTTCGCTCGGGGCGGGTCCCGTCCCCCGTTCGAGTGGGACGAGCGGTTCCGCACCACGCACCACAGGCGCAAGCGCCACGGTGAAGTGCAACCCCTTCGAGGAGATTCACATGGTGCTCGCGCCCCCGTCATGCCCTCAGTGCCCCGAGAAGCCGATGCTCTGGAAGGACACCACGCACATGCGCTCGGACATCCCGGACTCATGGTCGTGGTACTGCACCGGCTGCGCCGGGACCTGGCGGCCCGCCACAGAACACGTGGAGAGGTACAGCCATGGGACACGAGCAGGATCACCGACAGATCTGCGGCAAGCAGTTGCCCGACCCGCTTCCCGGTAACCCGTCCAACACCAAGACGTGCTCGGGTCAGAAGAGCGTGATCTACGTGTACGACGACAACGGCAACTGCGTCTCGCAGACCCCGTTCCCGTGCAACGGCTGCGGTAGCTACTGACCGCAGATCAGGAGCCCCCGGGTCTCCCCGGGGGCTCCGCCATGCTTGGCTCCCCCGCCGGCCCGGAGCGTGCCGCGGACCAGCGGGGGCTTGGTGGCCATGCCACCACAGGCCCGCACGCGCCCCGGAGAGGTTGGGCACGTACGGACTTGAGGGTGCACGGACGAGAGGAAGGGAGAGGCCCCCGCAGGGGATACAGGGGGCCTCTCGGGTGCCCGGCCGGGGGAAGCCGGGCGGTCTAGTGGGGGCCGACGATGCCCAGCTCCGCGTTCAGCCGCTTCGCGGCGCGTGAAGCCGTCTGGTATGACCCGAAGCGCCTCAGCCGACCGTTGCGGGCGTCGTGCGTACGCACCTGCTCACCGGCCACGTAGTAGGCGAGCCACCAGTTACGGGCACCCCCGGCACCGCTGTGAGCGCTCCAGCCGGTAGTGGAGTACGCCCACGCTTTCGCTTCGCTCACGCGCTCTCCTCCATCTCCTGGGCCGCCTGGTGCAGCAGCTCCCGCATGTGTGCGAGCGCGCTGCGCACGCCGTAGACGACACGGTCGTCCGTGAAGTGGTACGCGCCGGGGCCCTCCCCGGAGGCGTAGAGGAAGCCGTTGTGCCCCGTGATCTGCTCGTACTGCGCGTCGAGCGTGAACAGCTGCGCCTGAAGCGCTGCCTGACTCATGCCTGCTCACCGGCTTCCGCGAACGGGTCGCCGTACTCGCGGACCGGGAGGCCGAAGTGGCGGGCGACCGCCGCAGCCATCGCGACGGCCTGAGCGGCCGGGCGAGCGTTCTTGTCGCTGAACCCGTCATAGACGAACCGCGTGTTCAGGTCGTCGGTGACGACTGCGGCCACGGCCCACATTTCGGCGCGGGGGACGTCGTAGTGGATGGTGCCGTTGCACGACAGTGCGTGAATCCACACCGGCGCGTGGCCCTCGTGCTCGGCTACCAGGTACTCCCACGGCAGCGAGCGGTACGGCTTGTCCACACGGACGCGAACACCCTGGAACTCCAGCGCGCCGCGAAGCAGCGCGCCCATGTGGAGATCTCCGCCGGGGTGGGTTTTGTTCAGGGTGATGCTCATGATCTGCCCCTCTCCAAAGGCAGTTCGGCACCGCGCGGATCAGGCGCGGTGTGGTCGTGCGTGTCTCTGCAAGACCAAGGGGGCGCCCGTGCGAGACGGGCACCCGATGGCGCTACAGGGTCAGAAGCCGTCGTTCTCGTCCTCGGGACCGTCCGCGTACTCACACGCGGGGGAGCAGTAGATCTCGCCGGGCGGGACGCCGGGTCCGCCACAGAGGGCGCATTCGTCATCCATGGTCACTCGCCCCCGTTCGTGCGGCGCTCGGCAATCTCGCCGCGCAGGGCGTGAGAGACGTCGTACAAATGGGTCTTCTCCTGGCGCGTGAGCGCCATGTTCTCGCAGAGGTACATGATCGCGCCCAGCTCCAGTCGCAAGCGGCTGGTGTGGGACACGCGGCGCACCATGCTCCGGATGTACCGCGACCGCTCCCGCGTGTCGCCGAACTGCGACTTGGGGGCGCCCTGGACGTGGCGCAGCACGATGCGCAGAGCCTCGCGCATCTGCGCATCGCTCCACTCGACTTGCGGCGCAGTGCCGACAAGATCGGCGTTCATGATGATCTCCCTCTCCCGAAGATCGGACCGCCAGGGATCAGCCGGCGGCGCTCTCACCCGTAAGAGCAAGGGGGCGCACCTGCGTTGAGGTGCGCCCGATGCTGCTGCGGATCAGCGGGTGAACTCATGGACGTAGCCTGGCCGGTCTGCGACCGCAACCCTGATCGCTACCACCTTGCCGCGGGCATTCTTCATCTGTATGAAGGCGAACAGTCGTCCGTTGATCACGCGAAGGTGAGAGCTGCGGTGGGGGCCAAATCTCTCCTCGCGATCGATCTCGTCGAAACGCTCACTGATGTTGACGGTGGGCATCTCACGCCTCCGAGTGCGCGTCCAGCCATGCGGCGTACAGCGCCGCTGCGCGGGTGATGCGGGGGTCGGCCATGTCAGTACGTCCACTGCGTCATGCGCCTGCACCAGGCGACATCGGCCATAGCCTGGTGCCAGATGCTCGGGTTGTGACGGTTGCTTCGAGCGTGTGCCAGGTAGCGGCGCGCTTCGGCAAGCCACCAATCGCGGATGGTCAACTCGCCCCTGTTCGCGTCGTCGCGCTGGCACTCCGGCCACGTCGTGGCGTCCGGGTCGCCGCACCCAGCGGCGTGGCACAACTCGCACAGCTCCGGCCGTGCCGGGTTCTTGCTCACCACGGTGTCCATGCAGTCGCGGCATGCGCAGTCGGTGTATCCGCTCATGATCACTTGCCCCCGCACGAGAAGACCTCGCGCTTCGCCAGCCAGTCCATGGGGCGCTCGCCGTCCTCCTGGCGCTCGCCGCAACGGCAGTAACTGCGGTGCAGCCACGGGTTGTAGGTCACCCACGGGTGCTGCCTGTCAGTGCACCACTGCTTCGTCTCTTCGGTAACGCTCATGATCAGTTCCTCTCCATTGACTGATCGGGGCTCATCAGGCCGACAGGGAGATCAGGCCCTGCCGACTTGACGAGTGACGAACGAGCCCGGCCGTCTGGCCGGCGTGACTGGCCTTGAACCAGTACGCACGTTGAACCCAACCGAATGGAGTGGCACGTAGTCCGGAACCTACTTGCCGGCCCGGCCGGGCTCGTTCGTCTTCGTCTTGCGTTGCTTGCGTGCGGCCCGTAGGCCGCGTGCAGCATCACGGTTGCTGCGTACCGGCCCCCTTCTCAGTGCCAGGGGGCGTGTGCACTGACGCGACGCCTCACGGCATTGCATCCACGCGGTTTCTCATCCGCGCTCATCCTTCGTGGGCCGCTGTACAGGTCTCGCGACGTCCGGTGCGTCACCCACTAGATCTCGATATTCGGTTCTCAAGGCACTGGCGCTCTCTTCGCGTTCCCCCTTGCGGGCGGAGGCTCCGGGCGCTGCCGAGCTTGTGAACTTCCCGTGAAGTACGGGCAGTTCGACTCACTCGAACGTCACCGTTTCTTGCCCGTTTGGGCTTGCTCGGTGGCGATGACCTAAGACTGCACTCATCCGGATATCCGGTCAAGCCCATCGCTCGAACTTCTTCGAAGATCTTTTGGTCTAGGTCACTGACCTGCACTAATGAGGGTTGCCTCACTAGGGTCAAGAATCTGGTTCTCTCTTGAATCGTCCGGATCGCCGGATGCGGAGCGGTAGACCACTGGATGTGCGCAGGGCGTGAAAGGCCATCGGCCGGGAGAGCTGCATCGAACAGATGCGCAGGTCACAGGCGCCACACGGGGCACCGGCAGGGAGACTTCGCGCGCCGGGAACGGCGGCATGCTCCCTGCCCTTCGGCCGTAGGCCGACGCTTACCCCGGGTCGGGCCGGCGATGCGGCCCGCGGTCGCGGAAGCCGGCCTGCGGGCGGCAGAGAAGCGGCGCAACAGGCCCTCTCGCGCGCGTGCGCGTGCTCCGGCCACCAGGCCGGCGCTCTACCCCCAGCAGGGCCGCTACGGCGGCCCAGAGTCACGGGGACAGCTCTTCCGCCGGAAGGCGGAAGGAGAGCGGCGGCGAGGCGTCAGCCTCGTACGCCCGCGTACGACAGCTCACGGCCATCAAGGCCGTGTGCTTGAGGGGATGACAGCTTCGCCGCCATCGGGCGGCGATGGTGCGGGAGGCGAAGCCTCACGCGCGTGCGCGCTGTCCACCTATGGGTGGACGCAGCTCACACACCGGTAGGTGTGTGGACAGCAGCGGCCATCAGGCCGCAGCTCTGCTCCCCCTCAGCTTGCCGCCGAAGGCGGCAGCTTGCCCATAAGGGCAGTGGGCCGGAGGCCCTGCTGTGCTCGGCAGCAGAGCGGAAGCGAAGCTGAAGCGAGGCCGTCCGCCTCGTTTGCTCGCGCTCGGCCCCCTCAGGGGCCTGCTCTCCCCCCTGCTGCCTTCGTTTCGAAGGCTCATGCTCACCTTTGACCCCCGGGTGTTAAACCCGGGGCCGAGCGCGAGCGATGGTGTCAACCCATCGTTCGAAGCTAAACCCCCCAGCTCTGCGCCGGCCTTTATGGCCGGCAGCTCCAGGGCCCTTTGGGCCCGAGCATGCAGAAGGCCCGCTGGTGCGGGCCTGGCGCCCCTGACCAGGGGCGATGCTGCGGCCTCCAGGCCGCTCAAGCGAGAGCGGAGGTGCTTTTCCTCCGGTCGAGCTTCGCTGGGTCGAGCTTAGCTGACGCAAGGTACCTAAAAGCAAATCAGCACGGCGTGTCGTGGGTAAAGGATTGGCAAAGCAAGGTAATGCGAAGGCAAAGCCCTTGCTTGTGTGGATTCGCTTCTCCGGATGTAGCCTCCGCCCCCAGCCGGGCCCCCTGACGGGCCCCCAGGAACCGGGGAGCTGGGCGTGAAGACGGAGGACTACATCCGCAACCTCCTTGCGGAGGACCCGCACACGCGCATTCTCGCCGTAGTCCCCGACCCCGGCCGCTGCAACGACGTCCTTCGCGGCCAGGACCTTGCCGCTGACGTGCATGCGGTCATGCCTGGCGGGCCGACCTACGGCCGCCGGGTGGACGTGGTCATCCTGGAGGGCTCCCTGGAGCCCAAGTGGCAGGACTGGGTGGACTCCTGCCTGCTGACGCGCATCACGCCCACAGGCTGCCTGGTCACCACCGAAGCCGCCTGATGGTCAAGCTCGTTGCCGACCCCGAGAAGCTGCCGCCCCTGAAGCCCAGGGACCGCCGCAACAGCACGCTCAGCTCCGCGGAGAAGAAGAAGGCGATCATCGCGACCGTCCGCATGGGCGGCACGATCGAGGAGGGCTGCCGACAGGCCGGCTGCTCGCGCAAGACGCACGAGTACTACCGCAAGTCCGATCCGGACTACCGCGACCTGATCGACCGGGCACTTCAGGCGAAGGTGGAGGGCGCGGAGGCCGCGCGCAAGGAAGTCCCCGACTTCCCGGAGTTCTGCGCGAGGTACCTGGACACGCAGCTCGCCGCACACCACCTCCAGTGGTACGACCTCTTGGAGGGCCGTCCGCCGCGGGACCTGCATCCCGCGCAGCGCTACATCCAGGGCGACCCGGACACGATTCTCGTCAACACGCCGCCCGAGCACGCGAAGAGCACTGTCATCACCACGAACTACGTGGTGTGGCGCATCTGCCAGGACCCGAGCATCCGCGTGCTGATCATCTCCAAGACGCAGTCGCTCGCCGCGAAGTTCCTCTTCGCGATCAAGCAGAGGCTTGCCGAGAGCAAGGCGTACGCCGAGCTTCAGCGGGACTTCGGCCCGCCTGGCGGCTGGGCCGAGGGCGCGAGCACCTGGACGAACACGCAGATCCGCGTGGCCGGGGTGGACTCCGGCGAGAAGGACTACACATGCGAAGCCGTGGGCCTCGGCGGCCAGATCTACGGCACGCGTACGGATCTGGTCATCATGGACGACTGCGTGGACAACACGAACCATCAGCAGTACGAAGCGCAGATCGACTGGATTCAGAACATCGTCGGCTCCCGCGTGGCCGACATGGGCGGCCGGATGCTGCTCGTGGGTACGCGCATGGCGACGGTGGACCTGTACTCCGAGATCCTTCAGCCGAAGTACTACTCCGACGGCAAGTCGCCCTGGACGTACCTGACGCAGCCGGCGGTCCTGCACTTCGCCGACGACCCGAAGGACTGGGTCACCCTCTGGCCGCGGACGAACCGTCCGCCCGTCTCGAAGGCGGCCCGGAACCAGGCCATCGCCGAGGGCTGGCCGATTGACGGCATGTGGCCGGCATGGCCCGGCCCCGCGCTCGCGCGCAAGCGCAGCCGCATGGCGCCGCGGAACTGGTCCATGGTCTATATGCAGGACCAGGTGGCCGACGACGCGGTCTTCAAGCAGGAGGACGTGCAGGGCTGCGTGGACCGCGCCCGGTACCCGGGCCGCATGTTCGCCGGGCAGTCGGATCACCGCCAGCACGGCATGGAGGGGCTGACCGTGATCGCCGGGCTCGACCCGGCCGCCGCCGGGTGTACCGCGATGCTGATCGTTGGCCTCGATCGGCGCACCGGTCAGCGGTGGGTGCTGGACGTGGTCAACGAGCGCGGCATGCCGCCGCACCGCATGCGTGCGGAGATCAAGCGCCTGACGGAGCGGTACGGCATCCAGGAATGGCGGATCGAGAAGAACGCGTACCAGGCGTCCATCGTGCAGGACGCCGAGATCCGCTCGTACCTCCACGCCCGTGGCTGCCTGATCTCGCCGCACCACACGAACTCCAACAAGTGGGACAGCGACTTCGGCGTGGCGAGCATGGCCACGCTCTTCGAGGGGTGGGGCGAAGGGCGGAACTTGATCCGCCTGCCGTCGCAGACGCAGTCCGAGGGCGTGCGCGCCCTCATCGAGCAGCTGTGCGCCTGGTTCCCCGAGACCAAGGGCCTGACCGACACCGTTATGGCGCTGTGGTTCGCGGAGATCCGCTGCCGCGAGCTGATGCTGGGCGCCGGCGACGGCGGCTGGCACCTGAACAGCTCCGAGTTCACCTCGGAGTACGACCAGTCGAACCAGATGGTCGTGGACATAGACCTCGCCCTGCAACAGCAGGGCGCCGGAGCCTGGAACGGCTCCCTGGGATGGTGAAGGAGAACGTCGTGGAACAGAAGCCCAGCGTGGGCCGGGTCGTGCACTACGTCAGCTACGGCACACCTCGCGGCGAGTACACCTCGCAGTGCCGCGCCGCCATCATCACCGAGGTACGTCACGAGGGGCCGCACCTGCGGGGCCCGGTCGTTTCGCTGGCCGTGCTGAACCCGACCGGCATGTTCTTCAATCAGGACTGCGTCCACTCCGAGGCGTACGAGGGCGGCACCTGGCACTGGCCGGAGCGCGCGTGATGGCTGAGCACGCAGAAGAGATCGCCCGCCGGTTCCACGAGGCATATGAGGAACTGGCGCCGAATCACGGCTACGAGACCCGCGAGGCGTCCCGCAAGCCCTGGGCGGACGTCCCCGAGCAGAACAAGGGCCTCATGATCGCCGTCGTCGGGCGACTCCTGGAACAGGGGGTGATCCGCTGATGGCCTGGTATCCCGGCGCCATCAGGCTAGAACTCCAGCCCGAGAGTGACCAGCAGGCGGCCATCAGGCCGACGCAGTTCATCATGCACAGCATCGCGGCACCGTGGGACGAGCGTCGCATCTACGAGTACTGGCGCGACTCGACCAGCCTGGAGAGCCACTTTGGGCTGGACTTCGACGGCAGTCTCGGACAGTTCATCGGCACCCAGACCAAGGCCGATGCGAACTATCGGGCCAACCTGCGGTCCGACGGGACCGGCGCCGTGTCTATCGAGACGGCCTCGAACCTGGAGCACACGGACCCCTGGACCGTGGCGCAGATGACGGCGCTGATCGACCTCGGCGTTTGGCTGCACAAGACGCACGGCATCCCGCTGCGCATCTGCCGTACGGCGACCGACCCGGGCTTCGGTTACCACTCCCTCTTCCCGGAGTGGTCCGTCAGCGGGACGGCCTGTCCCGGCAAGGCCCGCATCAAGCAGTTCAGGGAGATCGTCTTCCCGGGCATCGTCGCCCGGGCGAACGGATCGCCCGCACCCATCGAGGAGGACGACATGACCCCCGAGCAGGCAGCCCAGCTCAAGAAGATCTACGACGCGCAGGTGCCGTACAGCGGCTGGCAGTACAAGGGGCAGGGCAAGACCGACGCCTGGGGGCTGCTCAACAACACCTCGGCTTCCGTCGTCGGCCTGGCGAAGGCCGTCTCGGCGCTCTCCGCGAAGGTGGACGGCATCAAGGCGACCGGCCTGACGGACGCGCAGGTCTCGGCGCTCGCGGAGAAGGTGGCCGACGTGCTCGCGCTCCGCCTGAAGGGCTGACCCGGCGCCGCTAGCGCGGCTCTGTACAGGACGTACACTTCGCCGCCGGGAGGTGGGCATGCGGGATATCAGCCCGATCGCACAGCGCGTCGCAGCGCTGCGACGTGACGCGATCGAGCGGGACGGCCGTCACCAGACGGTCTTCGACGCTCGCGCGCAGAAGATCAACAACATCCAACCGGGCAGTTTGCCGGACGCGTGGCCCCGGCCCGTCACGGCCAACGTGCTGGACACGGCTGCTCGCCAGCTCGCCGAGAACCTGGCACCGCTCCCGTCGATCAACTGCTCTTCCGGTGTGACGAGTTCCGAGCGCGGCAAGCGCTTCGTCGCGAAGAAGACGAAGATCGCGTACTCCTACGTCACGGACTCCCGGCTCAAGAAGCAGATGCCGACCGGTGCCGACTGGTACCTGACCTACGGCTCCCTGCCGTTCGTTGTCGAGCCGGACTTCGCGAATGCCCGCCCTCGCATCCGGCTCGACAACCCGATGAAGACGTACGTCGAGTACACGCTGAACGGCGAGGTCCGTTCGTACTCCAAGGTCTGGCGGGAGAAGGCGCAGTCGCTCGCCGCGAAGTTCCCCGAGCACGCCGAAGCGATCCTGGGGAAGCAGCGCGACCCCTTCGGGAAGGCGGTCTCCGGCGACACCGAGCTGGAGCTGGTCAAGTTCTGCGACGCGTACGACTACGTCCTCTACATGCCGGAGCGCTCGAACCTCGTTCTGATGGTGACGCCGAACCGCTTCGGCAAGGTGCCGGTCGCCGTGGCGACCAAGCCCCAGTGGGACGGCGAAGACCGCGGCCAGTTCGATGACGTCATCTACCCGATGCTCGCGCGCAACAAGATGGCGATGCTCGGCCTCCAGGCCACGCAGCAGACCGTGCGCGGGCCGCTCGCGGTCCCGACGGACGTCCAGCGCATCCCCATGGGGGACGACGCGATCATTCGCACGAACTCACCGGAGAAAATCAGGCGCGTCGGGCAGGACGTCCCCGCGGTCGCCTGGCAGCAGGAGTCCATTCTGGACCGCGAGGTCATGCGCGGCACGCGCACGCCGGCCGCGGCCACGGGCGACGTGGACGCCTCGATCATCACCGGCCGGGGCGTGGACGCTCTGAACGGCGGTTACGACATCCAGATCGCCACGGGCCAGATGATGATCGGGGACGCGCTGGAGCGCGCCCTGGAGCTGTGCTTCGAGATGGACGAGAAGTTCTGGCCTGACCAGAAGAAGACCATCTCCGGCGTCATCAACGGCACTCCCTTCGAGGAGAGCTACACGCCGTCCAAGGACATCAAGGGCAACTACACCGTCTCGGTGTCGTACGGCTTTGCCTCCGGGATGAACCCCAACCAAGCCTTGGTCTTCCTCCTCCAGCTCCGCGGCGATCAGCTCGTTTCCCGCGACTTCGTCCAGCGGCAGCTTCCGCAGGACATGGACGTGGCGCAAATGCAGGCGCAGGTGGATATCGAGCAGACGACGGACGCCCTCAAGCAGGGCGTGTTCGCCATGTTGTCGTCTGCCGGCATCCTCGCCCAGCAGGGCATGGACCCCACCATGGTGCTCGCCCAGGCGGCCTCCATCATCGAGATGCGCGAGAAGGGCATCCCGATGCACGAGGCAGTCCTGAAGGCGTTCCAGCCGGAGCCCGCGCCTCCCGCGCCTGCGGCTCCGCCCGGGGCCCCCGGCGCCGAAGAGGGCGGCGCCGGGGTGCCCTTCGAGATGAACCCGAACACGGGCGCTCCCGGGGGCGTCGCCCCGGGTCAGGCTCAGATGGGCCCCGGCGGGACTCCCGACATGATGTCGATGCTCGCCGGTCTCACGGCGGGCGGCAAGCCCTCCCTGTCCACCTCCGTCAAGAGAGCGGTTCCGGCATGACGTGCGAGACCTGCGGCCGTCCGGCCGAGAACGGCGTGGCCACCCACTGGCTGGGATGTCCCGTCAAGCTTCGCGAGCACTCGGACGCCGAGACTGAGCCCGACTTCTCCGACTCGTTCTGTGTAGTCCGTTCCTGCACCAAGCTCCGGCGCGAAGGCTCCGGCAAGGGCGCCAAGCCCAAGTACTGCGACGACCACAGCGACCCGAAGAACAGGAAGTGATCTTCATGTCCGAAGGACTGACCGGCGACCCGTTCCACGAGGGCTCCTCGAAGCCTCTCCAGCACCTCCAGGGCGGCATGGACACCGTCCACACCCAGCAGCCGAAGGCGAGCGGGAACAGCGGCGACTCCGGCGGCAACACCACCACGCCGGGCGTCACCGGCTGGAGCAACACCACGCTCGGCGCGACCCCCGGTCCGACCTCGTCCAACGACAGCCGCAAGCCGCGCTAACTACTACCACTAGTAGCTAACTACTAGTCCCGCTGGGATTAGTAGCAAGGAGGAGCCCATGGCCAGCGGTGGATACCGTCAGCCGTCCTCCCCCGCCCCGGTCTCCGGGCCGGGGGCTTTGAGCAAGCGCACGGACGGCGGTCCGGGCCAGCCCGTGCGCGCGCCTTCGGGCGGCGCGTACGGCGAGCGCCAGAACCTGGAACAGCTCCAGCAGGCTGCTCCGCTCGCCGCTTCCCCGGGCGGCGAGGCTGCTGCGCCTTCGGCGCCGGTCGATCTGACGGCGGACCTCATCGGCTTCGGTGAGCCGTCGCAGCGGCCCGACGAGCCGGTGACCGCCGGCGCTGCGGCGGGCGCGGGTCCGGGACTGGAGGCCCTGGGTCTGCCGTCCCAGCCGGACGAAGACCTCAAGAACCTGGTCAAGTACCTGCCGGTCTTCGAATCGATGGCCAATCACCCGGGCGCCAGCAAGGCGGCCCGGAACCTCGTGCGTCAGCTGAAGGGCATGGCCTGATGGGGATGAGCTGGTTCAACGCGCTCGGGAACATGGTCTCCCTGTTCCCGGACACCCCCGCACTCGCGGTGGACATGGCGCTCAACGGAGCCGACCCCGACACGATGGGGTACGGCCTGGCGTACGGACTCCAGAAGACGCCCACCGACTTCAACGTCTACCCGGACGCCACCGCTCCGCTGCCTCCGATGGAGGCGTGAGTGGGACTGGGTGACTGGCTCAAGGAGATCCGGGACGCCGCAATCGTCGTCCCGGTCGTCGGCGGCTGGGTGCAGAACATCGGCCCCGAGGAGAAGGACACCGCCTCGGCCCGCGCGATTGAGAGCTACTTCCTGCGCCCCGGCGCGAAGCCCATCGAAAAGACGATGGCCGGCCTGGAGTGGACGTACGACAACGCGATCTCCCAGCCGATTTCGACCTTCCTGCTCGCCGGCACGACCGCCGAGGACAAGGGCGTCGGCAACATCTTCAAGGGCTCGACGTGGTCGCAGGCGTGGCGCGTGGCGGAGCACGTCAGCCCTGGGCAAGCGTTCTGGGCGAACCACCGCGAAGTCGAAGACATTATGAAGAACCAGCCGCTCTACGCCACACCAGAGGCGGCCTACCTGCCGCCCGGGTGGAAGGACATGGGCGAGGACGAGCAGCAGGAGCTGCTGCGCCAGGCAGGAATGCCGGTCGTCGGCAACCGCGCCGTCGAGCGCATCCGCCGCGACCAGAGCTGGTTCACCTTCGCCTCCGGTGCCACCGACTTCGCCACCCGCTGGTGGCTCGACCCCGTCGTTCTCGGCGGGAAGGTCGCGGGCGCCGTGCGTACGAGCGCCGTTGTCAAGCCCCGCCCTGCGGAAGGGTGGAGCGCGGACGACATCGACTCCATCATGGCCAACAGCACCATGGGCAGGGCGCAGGATTTCCTTTGGGCCAACCGGGACAACCCGGCGCTGATCAACAACCTGAGCATGTTCAAGAAGAGCGCGCTCGGCCCCCGGGCCGGCGGCATCATCTCCTCGCTCCGCTCCCCGGAGGAAGTGAACCTGTTCCTGCGTACGTCGCTCGGCGACGTCCAGGCCCGAGCGCTCCTCCAGGAGCGCAACGCGGTCGCCGCGCAGCGCCTGGAGCAGGACACCGCCCGGCTCTCCGAGCTGGACCTGGCGCTCCCGCGCGTGATCGCGCAGCAGAACCCCCGCGCGCAGGCGCTGGTGGAGGACCGGATCAAGACGTTGACCGCGCAGATCAACGCGGACGAGGACCTTGTCAGCCGCTTCGGCGCCATGCTCGACCACTACGGCGAGCTGGACGCAGTGAACCTGACCCGCTGGTCCTTCGATCGTGCTCACCGCCGCACCTCAGCTGCGGCCAGCTACCGCTCGGGTCCCGCCCTGGGGACGAGCGAGGCGCCGACGTCGCGCATCGCGACGGCTCGCGTGTACGCGAACGACTTCTTCGGGCCGAACCTCACGGTGGTGAGGAGCTTCGGAGAGGCGCACCCCAACGGGCTGATCTCGGTGGACGACATCCACGCCGACTCCGTTGCCGAGCTGCGCGGGCAGATCGCCCGCATCCCGGGCATCCAGGCCGCAGAGCGGCAGTCGCTCCTGAACGAGTACCTGATCACCAAGACCGAGGGCGACCGCCTGGCCTACCTGGACAAGGTCCAGAAGCTCGGCGTCGAGAAGGTCGCCGCGAAGCACGGCTTCACTCCGGAGGAGGCCGCCACCCTCTACGGCCAGTACCAGGCGAACATCACCGCCGGCCAGGACCGACTGCGTCGCTACTCCACGGACGCCGTCACCGAAGGCGGGCGTCGCATTCACCTGGATGAATTTATGGGCGAGGGCGGCAAGCTCGCGGTTCACCCGAACCTCGTCACGAGGCTCGCCAACGACCACGTCCTGGTCGACCTCAACGCGCTGGACACCACGCTCGCGCGTCACAGCAGCGCCCTGAAGGCACTGCGGACCCGGTCCATCGGCAACACCGACTGGATGGTTAACAGCCTCGACTACATGAACCACCTGTGGAAGTTCGCCACGCTTTTCCGTCTCGGCTACATCCCCCGCGTTCTCGGGGACGACCTCGTTGGCCAGGTCGCCCGCCTTGGCGCCGCGAACATGGCGCTCCGCGCCGGGTACGGCGTCAAGAACTTGGCGACGAACCTCGCACTGTGGAAGCCCCAGCGGCACTACGCGGCCCAGGAGGCTGCGGCCAAGGAGGGGCTGAAGTACATCGATGAGGAGGTTAAGCTCCTCCAGCCCCAGGCGAACGTGCTGCGCGCGAAAGTTCAGACGCGCGAGATGATCCACAAGGATTCCATCCGCCGCGCTCGCGACCGGCACCGCCGGGCGACGAACCGCCTGAACGCGCTCGACCCCGCGACGACGGACGCGAAGACGATTGCCGCTCACCAGAAGCTGGTGGACAAGCATGCGGGCGAGATCGCCCGAGCCGAGGAGCGCCTGAAGACGCGCCTGATCGGCCCGCGTTCGAAGCTGGGCGAGTACGACGAGCAGCTTGCTGACCTGGCGGCCCGGAGGGCCGACGCCGAGGCGGAGCTGAGCCAGATCTCCACGGCCCTGGAGCGCGGCCACCGCCAGAGTTCCCAGCTGAACAAGGGCGTGGAGGTTGCTCCCGGCACAGTGCTCCCGGCGGCGCTCGCCGGCGAGCGTGGCGAGTACTTCCAGAAGATGATTTCTTCGGACGACTCGCTCCGCACCATGCTTGCCCGGAACAAGCAGCTCGTGCATTCGAACCTTCAGAAGGCGTACGGCAAGCAGGGCGTGGCGATCTCGTACGCCCAGGACCCGGAGAAGTTCATCTCGTCCTGGCATCAGGCGGTTAACCACCAGATCATGCAAGACGCCTTCGCGCTCCGCGCCGTGAAGGGCGAGACGCCCGAGCAGCTGGCGCACTGGCTCTCCCGGACCCCCGAGGGCCGGGCATACCGCCGGCGCCTGGGTATCAAGTACGCCACGCCGCAGAAGCTGGCCGCTTCGGTTTGGCACGAGGTGAACGAGTACTTGCCCACGCCGATGCTGCGCGAGGCCGCCCTGAGGGGCGAGCTGGACCACGACGTCCTGCGCGCAGCGGCGCAGCGGCGCGAGCACCCCTTCAACGTACACACCACGCAGCTGGGCGAAGCGCTCGCCGGTTCGAACCACCTGTCTCGCGGCATTGACCGCGTGATCGACTGGTGGTACAAGTACGCTGCTTCGATTCCGGCGGACAGGATGTCCCGCCACCCCCTCTTTAATCAGCTCTACGAGGGGCACGCCATGGCGCTGGCCCAGCAGGAGCTGAAGCAGGGCGCGAAGATCGCCCAGAAGGACGCGGACCGCATTGCCGAGACGGCTCGGCGGCTCGCCCTCAAGGACACGCGGCGCTTGGTCTTCGACATCGCGCACCGCTCGGACGCGGGGCACATGCTCCGCTTCGTCAGTCCGTTCTTCGCGGCCACAACCGAAGCGTGGCAGCGCTGGGCACGCATCATCGCGGACCGCCCCCAGGTGGTCGGGTACGCGGGCGTCATCTACAACGCTCCGGCGGCGGCCGGGTGGATGCAGGACCGCGACGGCAACAAGATCGACCGCGACGGCACGGCGCTGGTCTATAACGAGAAGACCGGCAAGGTCGAGAAGAAGATGATCCCCAAGGGGGATCGCGTCATCCTGGCACGCATCCCGAGCTTCGTGGCCAACGGCCCGATTGGCAAGGCGCTGGGCATGGACTCCAGCGGCAACTGGGCGATCAGCCAGGACTCGATGAACATCGTCACGCAGGGAGACCCCTTCTTCAATCCCGGAACGGGGCCCATGGTGGCCATCCCCGTGAACGAGTTCGTCAAGGACAAGCCGAAGCTGGGCGAGGTCGCCCGGCATCTTGGCATCCTGCCCCACGGCCCCACGGCCGGGTCCCCGCTTTTCGGCAACACGCCGCTCGGTCGCGTCGCGGATCAGACCCTGCCCGGGACGGTGAAGAACTTCCTCACCGCGTGGGACACCACGGATGAGCGCTACCAGCGCGTGAAGCTCCAGATCATGCAGCGCGCCGCCTACGAGCACGCGAACATGGGCAAGCCGATGCCGAGTGCCCGCGAGATCGCGGACATGACGCGGAACTACTGGCTTTTCTCCGCGGCGTCCGCCTTCACGCAGCCCTTCGCCACCGGCAAGCCGGACCAGTACCAGTTCTACCGTGACCAGTACAACGCCTTGAGACGTCGCGACCCGCGCACTGCGGACGAGGAGTTTCTGGCCCGTTTCGGTGAGGACTACTTCATCTTCGCTCAGGCGACCTCGAAGAACGTCGTCGGTGCCGAGGCGACGGCGAAGGCTGTCGAGCTGTCCAAGGAGTACGAGGAGCTGCTGGCGCAGAACCCCGAGCTGGGCGCGCTCATCATCGGCCCGGAGGGCAGCGGCCCCTTCTCGCCGGAGGCGTACACCTACCAGCTCACCCACCCGCTCGTCCCTGGCGGGTCGGAGATGCAGCGGCGGAAGCTCAGCGCCGAAGAGGCGATGACGGAGAACGAGCGTCGGCGCGGGTGGAGCAAGTTCACGCAGCTCCAGAACGTCATCCGCGCGCAGCTCATCTCCGCTGGGTTCAAGAGATTCAGCGACCCTGGCGCTGAGCAGTTCGCCGCCATGAAGAGCGCCGTCGCCAAGCTGATCGGAGACCGGCTCCTCCCGGACGGGTCGCCAAACCCGTACTACAACGAAGAGTGGTCGAAGGACTTCAATACCTTCGATTCGCAGAAGTATGACCGGATGGTCCCGGCCCTTGAGCAGATCGCGTCATCGCCACTGGCGGATAACCCCAACCGCACGGACCTCAAGGGCCTGCGTAACTACCTGACCGCCCGGTCAGCGATCGTGCAGGAACTGAGTCGCCGCGATGCAGCAGGCGGCTCAAAGGACTTGGGCGCCAAGTCGAATTCCGACCTGCGCCTTTCCTGGTCCGGATACGTAGACGACCTGGCGGAGGCGGACACCCGCTTTGGGGACCTGCACAGCAGGTACCTGGCTCGTGACCTGGGAGTGGATGTGGACAAGGTCCTCGAAGAGGAAGCGGAGGAGGTGGCGTAATGGCGGTCACCGCAGGCCCGCAGCCGAAGGGCGGCGAGCTGGAAGCGCTCAAGGCGATCATGGGCGCCGGCGCGGCCACGACCGGCGGTCGGGTCTTCATGGGCAAGACGCTCAAGCCCTCCGCCCGGGACGAGAAGTACGGGCTCATGCCCAAGGAGACGATCAACTGGCTGTCCGAGCAGGAGGCGATGAACGACTTCTACCAGTGGACGCCGAAGAAGCGCAGCGACTTCCTCGGCAAGCTGGTGGTCGCCGGGCTGGTGCCTGTCGGCTCCGGCGCGCTGGAGGCGGAAGACTCCTGGCAGAAGCTGGTCAAGGCCGCCGGGCGGTACGGCGCTACGGGCAAGCAGGTCAGCCCGTACGACCTGCTGGACGGCTATGTGAAGGCGGCCGGAGGCACGCAGAAGGACGTCTGGAAGCAGCAGGGCGCCTTCGAGATCAACACCCAGACGGGCGAGAAGCGCTTCGCCGGCCCCGGCAAGTACCTTGGCGGCGGCCGGGCCGTCCAGCTCGACACGCGCACCGACCTGACTGATCCGGACACGGCCAGGGCCGTGGCCACAGGGCTCTTCCAGCAGCTCATGGGCCGCGACCCGGGCGCCGGGGAGCTGGCCGCCTTCGCGGGCGCGCTGAACGCCGCCGAGGCGTCGAGCCCGGTCACCCAGACCACGGTCACGCAGTACGACATGGACACGGGCCAGGCCCTGTCCCAGCAGACGCAATCCTCCGGCGGCCTCACGGGTGAGGGCCGCAAGCTGATCGGCGAGCAGCAGATCAAGAAGACCAAGGAGTACGGCGTCAACCAGGCGGTCACGACCTACCAGGGCGCGCTGGAGAACCTGATCTTCGGGAACCCGGGGTAGCCATGGCGCGAGGTGAAGAGCTGGTCGAGCTGGCTCGCAAGAGCCTGGGAGTCAAGTACGTCTGGGGCGGCAACGACCTGCGGAACGGCATTGACTGCTCGGGTCTGGTCCAGCAGGTCTACAAGGCGTACGGCATCGAGCTGCCGCGGGTGACGTACGACCAGATCAACGTAGGTCATTCGGTGCAGCCGGACGCGCTGCGCCCGGGAGACCTGGTCTTCTTCGACACGGACCGGAAGCGCTCCGGCCCCGACCACGTCGGCATCTATATGGGCGGGGGGAAGTTCATCCATGCCCCCGCCCCGGGCAAGCCCGTGAAGATCTCCTCGCTTGCCGAGGGCTACTACATGGACCGCTGGATGGGCGGACGCCGAATCCCCGGCGTGGACGCGAATGCCGCGTCCGGCGGCGGCGAAGCCGCTGAGGTCGCGCCCAAGCTCGACGCCACGGAGTTGGCGGAGGCGTATGGCATGAGCTACGCGTTCATGAAGAGCCAGCCCGAGCTGTGGAAGAAGCTGAACCAGGCGGTCGAGGAGACCTGGACGCCCGAGAAGTTCCAGGCCGAGGTGAAGACTACGAAGTGGTGGCAGACCACCTCAGAGACCGCTCGTCAGGCGCAGGCCCAGGCGAAAACCGATCCGGCGACCTACAAGGCGACCATGGAAGCCGCGCGCCTTCAGGCGCAGCAGATCGCCGTGAAGGTGGGCGCGATCCTGTCGCCGACGAACGTCGACCTCCTCGCGCGCAACATGGTCCACTTGGGCTGGGCCGAGGAGCAGGTGATGAACTTCGTCGGTCAGTATGTACGCTTTGGCGCCGAGAAGACCCTGGGCGGCATGGCCGGTCAGGCGGCATCCGCGATCCGGCGCGAGGCGTACAGCCTCGGCGTCAGCGTCACGGATCAGTCCATCCTGAACAATGCGCAGTACCTCGTCAGAGGGCTGACGAGCATGGAGAAGATCACCGCCGGCCTGCGCGAGCAGGCGGCCGGGCTCTACCCGGCCTGGTCCGAACAGATCCTTGCCGGCGCCAGCATGCAGGATCTGGCGCAGCCTTACCGCCAGGCGCTCGCACAGGAGCTGGAGCTTCCCGAGTCGGACGTGGATGTCTTCTCGCCGAAGATCAAGGCGGCGCTGAACCGCTCCGGCCCTGACGGCCAGCCGTCCCCGATGAGCCTGACGGACTTCACGCAGATGGTGCGCAGCGGCCCCGAATGGGGCAGGACGCGGGGTGCCGTGGACAAGACGCTCGGCATCGGGCGTGACGTGCTCGCGCAGATGGGGCTGGTGAACTGATGGCCGACATCACCTTCGAGGCGTTCCTGTGGTCGCTGACTCAGCAGGAGTCCGGCGGCAACTACAAGGCTGTCGGCGTGTGGGTGGGTGGCGACCGCGCGTACGGGCGCTATCAGGTCATGGGTGCGAACGTCCCCTCGTGGACCGCGAAGTACTACGGGCGGCGCCTCACGCCGCAGGAGTACCTGAACAACCCCGAAGCGCAGGACGCGGTGGTTCGCGGCGTCCTCGGCGGCTACGTGAAGAAGTACGGCTACCGCGGCGCGGCTAGCGCCTGGTACAGCGGCCAGGCCAGCCTGCACATGTCCACCCGGGCTCAGCCCGGAGGTCCCTCGATCAAGGGGTACGTCGACTCCGTGATGAGCCGCGCCGCCGGCTACAAGGGCGGCGGTCTCGGAAGTTCAACGACAAGCTTCGCTCCCGCTGCTCCCGCCACGGGCGCCGCGCCCGTGGTCCCCAAGCTCGACGCGAACGAGCTGGCCGAGCAGTACGGCCTGTCGGCCAATCTGATCAACAGCAGCGCGGAGCTGAAGAAGCTGTTCGGACAGGCCGTCTCGGGCTCGTGGAGCCCGGCGCGCTTCCAGGCGGCTCTGAAGAACTCCAACTGGTGGCGCACGCAGCCGGACTCCCTGCGCAAGTACCTCACGACCAAGCACACCGATCCCGCGACGCTTCGCCAGCAGAGCGAAGCGGCCGGAGCGAAGCTCAACCGCCTCGCGGTGGAGGTCGGACTGGGCAATCAGATGGGCGGCGGTAAGCCGTCCAAGCTGCTCACGCAGGCTGTTTACAACAGCCTCGCGCTGGGCTGGAGCGATCAGCGCGTCAAGGACTGGCTCGGCACGCAGGTGGGCCTGCACGGCGAGATGATGTGGGGCGAAGCCGGAGAGGTCTTCGACAAGCTGCACGGCGTGGCGTACGCCAACGGGCTGCGGTACAGCTCCAGCTGGTACCGCGACCAGGCCAAGTCAGTGGTCTCCGGCAGGTCGACCGCGACGACGGTCGAGGACCAGATCCGCCGCCAGGCGGCTGCCCGGTACACCGCGTACCGCGATCAGATCCTCGCCGGGCAGAACGTCATGGATCTGGCATCGCCGTACCTCAAGACCGTCTCCACGCTGCTCGAACTCCCCGAGAGCGACGTGGACCTCTTCAACAAGCACGTCTCGAAGGCGATGACCGCCAAGGGCACCACGCCCCTGTGGCAGTTCGAGACTGACGTACGCTCCGACCCGCTCTGGAAGAAGACCAACAACGCCCGGGAGAGCATGTTCTCCACCGCTCACCAGGTGCTGAACGCCTTTGGAGTGACCCACTGATGCCCACCGCGAACGCGGCCAAGCCGCCCGCCCTCCCTGACCGCACCGCCCGATCAGCCGGGCGCAACGGGTCGAACTGGGCGGAGTATCTGACCGGCTCCGACCGTGATGCCTACTTGGCGCTGTCCAACGAGTTCAAGCGCTTCGGCCTGGAGTCCCTGGCCGGGAAGATCTATGAGTACGTCAAGCAGGGCTACGGCGCGGACACCATCGCGCTCCTGCTCCAGGACACCAAGGAGTACAAGGAGCGCTTCGCCGGGAACGAGGTCCGCCGCAAGGCGGGCTTGGCCGTGCTGAACCCCGGCGAGTACCTGGCCGCAGAGGCGAGCTACCGCCAGATCCTCGAATCGGCCGGCATGCCGAAGGGGTTCTACGACAACCCGGCCGACTTCACGTCCTGGATCGGCGGCGACGTCTCGCCGACGGAGATCAAGAGCCGCGTGGACATGGCGATGGAGCGGGTCAACCAGACCGATCCGACGACGCGCAACGCCATGAAGCAGATGTACGGCGTCAGCGAATCCGACATCGCCGCGTACTTCCTGGACCGCAAGCGGGCCGAGCCCGTACTGAAGAAGCAGATGAGCGCTTCCGCCATCGGCGCCGCCGCCCTGCGGCGCGGCTTCAAGCTCGACCGCCTGGACCTGGAGTCCTATGCGGATCTGGGCATCGGCGGTCAGGACGCCGAGGCGGCGTACGCCCGCATCGCGGACAGCTTCGAGGCCATGAGCGGCCTCGCCACGGTGTACGGCACGAGCTGGGGCCAGCGCGAGGCGGAGCAGGAGGTCTTCACGCCCGGGGCCGCGCCCTCCATGGGCACGGAGAGCGCCTTCGAGAAGGGCAAGCGCCTGCGCTCCCAGGAGCGGGCCGCCTTCGCAGGCGGGCGCGCAGCTACCTCGCAGGGGCTGAATGCCGGGTATCGTCGTACGTAGCGCTCAAGCCGGTTCTGAAGCGGTGACGAGGCGGGGACTTCAGACCACCCGCCACAAGGCGTAGCAAGCACCAGCCCCCGACCGAAGTCGGGGGCTTCGTGCTGTCCGCACGCCGCTTTAACTAGCACCGCTAGTTAAAGCGGCGTAGCCGATGTACTCTCCGCGCCGACGGACCGACCGGCCCCGTCCCCTGCTGAAGGCCGGTAGCGGAGCGCGAGACCCCTCCCCCGGGGGGAGTAGCAGGCCGCGAAGAGACACGGGAGTGGCAGTGAGCGAGTACGACTTCGGATACGAGGGCGACGAGGCGTCGACCATGGGCGAGACGGGCGCGCAGACCGAGCAGGGACCCAAGTGGTTCCGCGAGGGGCTGGCCAAGCTCTCGGGACAGGTCAACGAGCTGAAGGCGGAGAACGACCGCCTGAAGGCTGCTCAGCAGCGCTCCGAGCTGGAGAACACGCTCAAGGCCAAGGGGTACGCACCGCAGGCCGCCGGCCTGTACCAGGGCGACCCCGCGAAGCTGGACGAGTGGCTGACCGCCAACGGCGGCGCTCTGGCGAAGCTCCCCGAGGGGGAGCAGACGCAGGGCGAGGTGACCCCGCAGGGGCCGCCGGCTTCCACGGTTCCGGCTGACGGTCAGGCGGAGATGCAGCGCATGATGGAGCAGGGCACGCAGGGCGTGGCCCCGCCTCAGGGCTCGGACAAGGAGATCGCAGCGGCGCTCGCCGCCGCCGACTCCCGCGAGGACTTCCACAAGCTGATGAAGGCTCACGGCAACCAGCACAACTGGAGCTGAGCCCCCGACCTGACCTCTCCCCGACACTTCGACATCCCGGGATACCGGGAGGTGAGAGGCTATGGCCAACGCGTACACCGACACCTCGGCAATGAGCAACGCGGTCCAGACCGCGTTCGACAAGGAATTCGGCTTCGCTCTCCGTGACGAGCCGATGTTCCGCGCCGTCGCTGACAAGCGGCCGGCGAACCTGACGGGCCCCGGAGGCTCGATCGTCCTGGAGCGCTACCAGGACATGGCGGCGGCGACCACGCCGCTGAGCGAGACCACGGACCCCGACTCCGTGGCGCTGGGCAACCCGACCCAGACCACGCTGACGCTCCAGGAGTACGGCAACGTCATCCTGCGTACGCGGAAGCTCTTCCTCTTCTCGCTGTCCGACGTGGACCCGGCCATCGCGAACATCATCGCGTACAACGCCGCCGACAGCATCGACCGCGTCGTGCAGACCGAGCTGCGCTCGGGCACCAACGTGATCCAGCGCAAGGGCGGCAACGTCTCGTACGTCACCAACGGGTCCGTTTCCACTCCGGCGGCGACCACGATGACGGCCACCGACTCCTTCAACTCCGCCATCGCCCGGCTCGCGCCGGTCAAGCTCCGGGCCGCGAAGGCGGTCCCGCGCAAGGAGGGCCTGTACTGGGCTGCGATCCACCCGGAGGTCTCCCACGACCTGCGCGCCGAGACCGGCGCCGCCGCCTGGCGTGACCCGCACAACTACTCGGCCGCCGGCAACATTTGGGCGGGCGAACTCGGCGCGTACGAAGGGGCCTTCTACATCGAGTCCCCCCGCTGCTACAACGCCGTGGACGCCGGCACCGGCGACAACACGGTGCGCCGCTTCCGCACGTACTACGCGGGCCGCGAGGCGCTGGCCGAGGCCGTCGCCGAGGAGTTCCACGTGACGGCGGGGCCGATCACGGACAAGCTCGGCCGCTTCCGGCCGCTGGGCTGGTACGGCGTCGCGGGCTGGAAGATCTACCGCAACGAGGCGCTGATCCGCGCCGAGACGACCTCCACGGTCAACGCGTCCTGATGAGCACGTGGCTGTTCCGGCCCCCCACGGTGGATGAGGGGCCGGCAGTCCCGGGCAGTGCCCTGATGCGCTTCTACAAGCTGACGCAGGGTATCACCATCCTGGACTCCAGCGGCACGTACCGCGCGGTGCGGTACCCCACCCAGGACGAGATCGCCGCAGCCACCCACTGCTACATGGGTGGCCACGAGCACGTCGTGGACGACGCGACGAAGGCCGCCCTCATCGCGGCCGGCGTCAGTGTGACCGAATCGAACTTCACTCAGGAGCCCTCGTGACCAGCGAGAACTGCCGCTCCGGGTGCCCCACCCGGGATCACGCCACCTGGGGCGAGTGCGCTCGCGCGGCGAACATGCGCATCGCCTACTGCGGTATCGGCGGCGGCGACGCCACCGTGCAGAAGCAGTGGGACGCGGAGCTGTCCCTGTATCGCGAAGCCCGCAAGCAGGGCATCCAGCCCGAGGGCACCAAGACCAAGCAAATCGTCAAGGCCCTGAAGGCCAGCGACAAGGCGGGCGCGGCGTATGGCCGCGACTTCAAGGCGGCCACGCCCGTTCCCGAGGGGGTCTGACCATGGCAGAGATGCGAGTCGCCATCGACGGGGTCACCCCCGTCAGCGGTGCGATCCCCGTCACCGGCACACAGACCGTGCCCTACCGGACCTCCGCCTCCGATGGAGGCGTGGCCAACGCTCCGACGGCCGGAGTGGCCGTTGCCACCGTCCCGTCGGGGTCGCTGCCCGCGGGCCTCTACGACTTGGAGGTTTACGTGGGCATGGCCGGCACGCTGGCGGCTGCCGCCGACACCTCGAACATGATGCTGAAGTACGGCGCCACCACGCTCATCGACCGCATCGCCTACACGGCGAACGGCACCTCGAACCCGCTTGCCGGCCCCTTCCGGTTCCGCGTCGCCCTGGACGGCTCCAGCGCGCTCACGGTCAACGCCGTGGGCGCCGCGACTGCGTCGAGCATCTACACCGCGACCATCACGGCAACGCAGGTGAACTGATGCCGACCTTCGACCAGCTCGTCTCCCGCGTCCGGCGGGAGCTGCGCGGCTTCACGCTGGACCAGGCGTCTATGTCCACGCTCGCCATGGACATGCTGCCGGCCGACACCAGCTTCATGGTGGACCTGGACGACGTCACCGAAGTCTCGCGCGGGCTCGTGGAGATCGATGACGAGCTGATCCTGGTCAAGAGCTACGACGCCCAGACCGGGCTCGTGACCGTGCTCGGCGGCCCGAACGGCCGCGGCGTCGAAGACACCACCGCTGCCGCGCACAGCGCGGACGCCATCATCACCGCAGCGCCTACCTTTCCGCGGAAGGCCATCAAGGACGCGATCAACGACGCGGTGGAGGGCCTGTACCCGAACCTGGTCGTCCTCGCGAAGACGGACTTCCCGTACAGCGCAGCACAGAGCGAGTACGCGATGCCGGCGGACGCCGAGGACGTCTGGACCATCACGGCCCGCTGGCTCGGGCCGGAGCGCGTGAGCGGAGCGGTGTCGAACTGGCGCTTCAGCACGCACGCGAACTCGGCCGACTTCCCCACCGGGAGGTCGGTCCAGCTGTGGGACGCCATCACGCCCGGCCAGACCGTCCAGGTCGTCTACACGAAGCGTCCCGCGCTCCTGTCGTCCAAGTTGGACGACTTCGCGACCACCACCGGCTACCCCGACAGGGTCGCCGATCTCGTCATCTGGGATGCCGCCAGGCGGCTGCTCCCGGGCGTCATGAGCGCCCGTCTCCAGCAGACCTCCGTGGAGTCCACGGAGCGCTCGCAGCTGGTCAGCACGGGCGATGTCGCCCGAGCAGTGCAGACCTACTCGGCGCTGTACGCCGAGCGTCTTCAGGCCGAGCGCGAGCGGCAGTTCGCGGAGAACCCGAACTTCCAGACCTTTCAGGGGAGCTGAGCGTGGCCAACGCGTACAACTACTCGAATGTCGCGATCCCGACCACGCTGGCGGGCAACGTCTCTGCGGGAGCCAGCGTGGTCAGCGTGCTCTCGACCGCCGGCTTCCCGACGGTGCCGTACGTCATCGCCATCGACTACGGCGCCTCCACGGAGGAGCTGGCCAAGGTGACCGGCGTCGCCGGTCTGGCCCTCACGGTGGAGCGCGGCTTCGGCGGCACCTCCGCCCAGAGCCACAGCCTGGGGGCCGCCGTACGACCCGTCTGGAACGCGGTCGACGCGACGGACTGCCGTACGCACGAAGCCGCCACCGCCGCCCACGGCGCCACGGGGGCGGTCGTCGGCACGACGAACACGCAGACGCTGACGAACAAGACGCTGACCTCGCCCACGGTCACCGCGCCGACCATCACGACCCCGACGATGACCGGCGGGGGGAGCCTCGCCGGAACGTACAGCGGCGCGCCCACCTTCTCGGGGAACCCGACGTTCTCGGGCACTCCTGTCTTCACGGGCCTGCTCACCGCCTCGGGCGGCATCGCCGCTTCCCGGACTGCGGGCACGGTCCCGCTGACCGTGACTGGCGCCGCCTCGCAGACGGCGGACCTGGTACAGATCAAGGACAGCGGCGGAGTAGATCTGGTCAAGGTTTACAAGAGCGGCTTCGTGGACCTCCGCGCAGGCGCCCACATCGAGGGCGGCTCGGACATCGGCTCCAGCGCCGTCATCATCAAGCAGGGCACCTACCCGGGGTCAGGTGCGCTCTCTGTCCGGAACGTCTCCGATGCGAGCCTCCTGGAGGTCAGCACCGCAGGCACAGAAGTCACGGGTCCACTCACGGTCTCGGGCACGGTCAACGCTTCCCGGAAGGCGTTCAAGCTCGCGGACACCAGCCGTACGTCGGCCACCCTGTCCAGCGACCCGGACCTGACGATCCCGCTCCCTGACGCGAGCGGCATCTACGCCATGGAAGCCCTGCTCCTCGTCCGCGGGGACGCGGCTTCGGACATCAACATCACCTGGGCCACACCCGCAGGCGTCACGGGCTTCTGGAGCCCAATCAATTTTGCCGCCGCTACGTCCACCACCAGCGGATCACCGGAGCTGGTCGCCTCCGCGTGGAGCGCAACCCGCTCCTTCGGCCTGCATGCCACGCCCTCCAACGCCTACGGAATCCAGGTCAAGGGCTTCATCCGCTGCAACGGCACCGCGGGTAACCTCACGCTTCAGTGGGCCGCACTCACCGGGGGCGGCACGGGCAGCATCGTGAGCCTCGGGTCCTGGGTCGCTGTGGAGAGGCTGGCCTGATGGCCGGACTCGTCTCGCGCCTTCCCTTCCCCTTGTCGGGGCGCTCTTCATCCGCTGCCGCCGCCTATGCTCTCAAGGGCGTGGCCTATGACGTGGCCATCGCCGGCATGCCCTGGCTCATCAAGGCCGACGACCAGAACCCGCTGACGCGGGCCGGGGCGCCCACTAAGAAGGACCAGGTCGACCAGCAGCAAGAGCCTGGCGAGCAGAGCCTGGCGAACTGGTGGCTCCGCTCGCAGTCCTCCTTCATTGGCGGTGCCGGGCTCCTGTATCAGGACCCGTCCTCGGACAACCAGTACGCGATCAGGTTCGCCAACTCAGTCGGCGTGAACCCGTGGGTGAACGGCAAGCTCACGCTTCTGCGTGAGACCACGCAGCGCATCGCGGACGCCTCCGCGGACCGGCACTTCCTGGTCGGCTGGAACGACGGCACGGACCGCTACTGGTCCGCCGTGGGCTTCGTCCTCAGGAGCGACACGGGCAGCGCCGTCACCACGATCACGTGGGGCGGCGCGGGGACCATCAGGTCCCTGACAAGCGACGGCACGAACTACTACGTCGCGGACTCCACGGGCATCTACCGCGGCGCCGGGAACGGCGCCGGCTCGCTGATCTGGAACACCGGCTCGGCGAACACGACCATCCGGTGGGTCAAGGGCCGCCTGATGGCGGGCGTCGGTGCGTCCGTCTACGAGCTGACCACGGGCGGCCCGGCCCTGCCGGCGGCGAAGTTCACGCACCTCAACAGCTCCTGGCAGTGGACCGACATCGCCGAAGGCACGAACGCGATCTACGCGTCCGGCTACGCGGGCTCCCAGGGCGCCATCTACAAGTTCGTGCTCGACACCTCGGGCAACGTGCCCACGCTCAGCAGCGGCGGCATTCTCGCCGCCCAGCTCCCGCGGGGCGAGATCGTGCACACGATGACGACCTACCTGGGCAGCTTCATCGGCATCGGCACGAACCGCGGCCTTCGCGTAGGCGAGATCAATGACAGCGGCGACATCCAGTACGGCCCGCTGCTCATCGAGGTCGCCGGAGGCGTGAAGGCCATCGCCGCGTACGACCGCTTCTTCTTCGCCGCAGCGACGAACGCGATCGAGGGGAAGTCGGGGCTCTACCGCGTCGACCTGGGCCAGCCGGTCCAGGACAACGGCGTCTCCGCCGGGCAGCGCTACGCGTACGCCACAGACCTTCAGAGCAAGGTGACCGGCGAGGTCTCCGCGGTCACGGTCTTCGGCAACAGCGACCGCATGGCGCTGGCCGTCATCGGCCAGGGCAGCTACCTGGAATCCGCCTCCACCGTGGAGGCGACCGGCTACCTGGCTACGGGCAGGGTCAGGTACAACACGCTGGAGCCCAAGCTGTTCAAGCGCGCCACCGTACGTACGCCCACCAGCATCTTCGGCACGGTAGGCCTGAGCGTGCTCGACCCCGGCGGTGCCGAGACCTCCATCATCACCATGTCCGAGGGAACCGCGGTCGCCATCGAAGACGTGTCCCTCGTGACGCCGGCGCTGCCGGTCGAATGGGTCGCGCTGAAGCTGACGCTCGGGCGCTCCGCGACCGACACCACCAAGGGTGGCGAGGTCAACGGCTGGCAGCTCAAGGCCATGCCGGGCGTGGTACGCCAGCGCATCTTCACGCTGCCGCTGTCCTGCTTCGACCGCGAGAAGGATCGCTCGGGGCAGATGGTCGGCTCCGCCGGGCGCACGCTCGCGCGCCTGGAGGCGTTCGAGCAGATCGCGGCGCGAGGCGACGCGGTCGCCTACCAGGACCTTCGCTCCGGCCTGAGCTATCAGGTCGTGATCGATGACTACCGCTTCGAGCAGAAGACCTCACCGAACGCGGGCGATTCCCGCTGGGGCGGAATCCTCTGGGCCCAGCTCCGCACCATCTCCGACGTCGTCACCTAGGAGCAGATCATGAGCCACACACCAGCCTCCGGCGAGAGCGTGCACTTCTGGGATCTCGTGGACGCCTGCTGCCGGGAAGCCCTCGTGGAGGGCGGCGGCGAGAGCACCGCCCGGATCAGCTACCGCCTCCCGGGGGGGCGGGTCGTCCGCGCCCTTCCGCACGACGAGACCAAGGGCGGACCGTCCTGGCACTGGCCCTGCGGGGGCCAGCGATGACGTACTGGAGCTACATCCTCACCGCCGTAGGCGTTTTCGGGCTGTTCCTGGCCGGACGCAAATCCCGCTGGGGATGGGCTGTCGGTATCGGCGCCCAGTCCCTATGGATCGCGTACGCGCTCACCACAGAGCAGTACGGCTTCCTCATCTCGGCTGGAGCGTACGGCTGGGTCTACACGAAGAACTTCCTCGCCTGGCGCCGGGAGGCTCGTCATGTGGCCGCCTGACCGCGTCATCATCGCGCCGGCGAACGACGCCGAGCGCGAGGCCGTGAAGACCGCCCAGCGCGCCCTGCGCATCACCGACAGCGGCGTCATGGACGACAGCACCCGAGCCGCCCTGCGGGGCGTGCAGAAGCTCTTCAACATCCCGGTGAGCGGAGTGCTCGACCGGGCCACCTGCGAGGCCCTGGACATCCTGCGGCCTCCGTCCCTAAGGAAGTGACCGTGAACGAGTACATGCCCAGTGCCTCCTTCCTCCTGATCCTCAGCACCTTCATCCTGGTGCTGCTCCACGTATTGGACGCCATATGAAGATCACCGGTTTCCAGCTCGGCGCCTTCGCCGTCGCCGTCATCGGCGCCGTGCTGCTCGCTCTCTTCGACAAGCCCACGGGCAGCTTCCTCGCGCTGGTGACGCCGATCCTCACCGCGATCTACCTGGACGCGAAGACTGAGCGGCAGAACGCCGTGCTGGATGACCAGAACAGCGTTCTGAGCGAGCAGAACCAGAAGCTCGACCGCATCACGCACCAGACCAACGGCGAGCTGGACCGCCGCATCCGCGCGGCGGTGGACGAGGCGGCCGAGCGGGCCGCCAAGGAAGCTGCGGCAGTGGCGGCGGAGGCCGCAGCGAAGCGGGAGCCGTAGGGCTCCACAACGCAAAAAAGACCCCCGCCCGGAGGCGGGGGTCTTCTGCTTACCGCTGAGTCGGATGATCAGTCCGGCGGCACGCTCCGGCCCAGTTCCTTGGAGAGGGGGCCGGACGCTCATCATGTCATGCGTCGAACGCGCTGACATCCTCGGGGACCACGGTCACCTGCCGCGTGTAGCGGCGCACGCATGCACGCGTCCAGCGGTGGACCTCCACGGGCTTGTCGGTGCGCGCCGCCTCGAAGGAGGCGTGCTCGAAGGCGGCCTCCTCGTTCGGGAACTCGGTGATTCCGACGCTGAACCACTCCCTGCCGTCAGCCACGGTCGCTCTCCTTCGTGGGGTCGATGTCGCTGGCGGCCATGCGCATGCCATCAGCGCGCATGCGCATACTCTCGGAGCGAAGCACGGCGTAAGTGTTCGCCAGCGCTCGCTGTCGCTCCGCCAGCTCGTGGGCGTGCTCGCGCTTCAGCTCATCGAGAAGACGGGAGGCTTCAGGGGCAGCCACGTACTCGCGGCTGCCCAGCAGGCGCAAGACCAGCGCCTCTGTGGTCATGCGCTCGACCTCGCTCACGCGTCCTCCCCGGGCGGGATCAGCTCGACCTCGCCGTGCAGGCGCTTGGGGAGTGCCGGCGGGCCGTAGGCCGCAGCCCAGCCGTTCGTGGGCTGCTGCGAAGGCAGCACGTCCCCACCGGAGATGTCGGGCCCCTGCACGGGGCCGGGCCAGTCCTTGACGGCCTGGAGCAGCGCTGCGTTACCCTCCTGCGCCCGCTCGTCTTCCACGAAGGCGATGACGTCCTTGAAGGTCTGGATCAGGGACTCCTCGGAGTCGTTCTTCGAGACGTCCCACACCGTGGTGCGGGCGCCCTCCTTGTGGCAGATCTTGAGCGTGTCCCTGCCTATGGTCAGCGTGAGCATCAGTCCTCCACGTCGGGGTCGATCAGGCTGGCAGCCCACTCCGCACCGTCCGACCAGTCCGGCGAGCGGTCCGGGTTCGCCTCGCGGATGAACCGGGCGAGTCGGCTCGCGTACTCCCGCTGGATCTCCCCCAGTGCGTCGTTGCAGAGCATCAGGTGCTCGCCGGAGCCGTCCAGGTTGACGAGCTGCATCCATGCGCTCACGCCGCCTCCCCGAAGGCGCGGTCCAGCTCCGCTTCGAGGAAGCGATGGATGTCCTCGCGGCTGTGCGCGTGCTTGCGGTCCTCGATCAGCTCCGCCAGCGCGATGCGCAGGTGCGTGCACGCGTTGCGCTCGTTCTCGGTCTCGTGGGCCATCAGCCGTTCTCCTCCTCACGGCGCAGAGCTTCGATGGTGTCGTCGTAGCCCTCCCAGTTGTCGAGGCCCGCAGCCTCAAGAGCTTCGAGTTCCCTGGAGGCGCGCAGCAGCTCCTGGTACTCGCTGTGCGTCAGGGTCCAGGTCCCGTTGTGGTTGCTGGCGGCCATCAGTCCTCCACCTTCTCCGCGACGACCACGCCGTCCTCGTCCACGTCCGGCTCCCACTCTTCGGGGAGTTCCAGCGAGTGCTTCTGCCCCCAGCCGGAGCACTGGGCGCAGAGGGTGGGAGCGCCCTCCTGCATCGCTTCCTCGTAGATCGCCTCGGGGTCGGTCTCGTCGGTCTCGACCGTGACCGAGGCGGCAGCGGTGCCGGTCAGGTAGATGCGGTACTTCGGCATCAGCTCTCCTTGATGGGCGCGACGCGCGTGATGGCCAGCACCTGCGTGTCGGGATGGGTGATGATCAGGGCGCCATCCTGCGCGGTGACGGACGCGTCACCGGGGACGAAGACCTCGTAGGCATGGCCTCCGGCCACGCTGTACGCGACGCTGAGCGGCGGGCGCCGCTCGGGCTGGGGCGGGGTGAAGCGCTCGAACTCCACCGCCGACTGCGGCCGGTAGGCCGTGCACTCGTTGCACTCCCAGCACCCCCCTGCACGGTGGTCCGGCTCGATGTGCCCGCAGGACACGCATGGCGTGTACTCCGGCCCCTCGGGGGGCGGGAGGCGCGTGAGACACGAGTCGGGGTCGACGCCCGAGCAGTTGTCGCACTCGTGCGGTTCCGGAAGCTCCACGGCCTCGACCGTGACGGGCTCGTACACCCGGCAGCGGCACTCCGGCCGGGAGGCCGAGCAGGGCCCGCCCGATCCCTGGTAGCCGTGCCGGAAGCGGTCGTGGCCGCAGGTGCACGCGTCATCCTGCGATGAGGGCTCGGACTGCATCCGGTCCTCCTTCCTGGTAGATCGAGTTCACGTCCATGTCCTGGGGGAGCCTGATGGGCCGGGCCTTGACCTCCCGGCCCAGGAAGCTCGCGAAGCTCCCGCCCGCCTTGTCGCCGTCGGCGAAGCTGTAGACGGTGTCGAAGTCCGCGAGGCAGCGGCCGAAGTGCTTCTCCCATGCCTTCACGCCGGCGACGCCGACGGCAGGTATGCCGCATATGGAGAGCGTGATGGTGTCCAGCTCGCCTTCGGCGACCGCGATGAAGGGGCTGTCCTTCTTCAGGTCGAGCACGTTGAAGAGGTTCGAGCTGGAGCCCTCGGGCTTCAGGTACTTCCGGTGACCCTCGATGCTCTTGCAGTCGTGATCGAGAGCGCAGCGGAAGTTCATGTTCACCACGCCTGAGGGCGTGAGGTACGGGATCGCAATGCGCCCGCGGTACTGCTCGTGGCCGAGCAGGGGCCTACCCACGACGCCCAGGCGGTACGTAGCGGCGTCCTGCTGGCTGAAGCCCCGGCCCGTCAGATACGCCTGGGCGCTGGTATCGCCCGCGAGATCTTGCTGGTACGTCGAGACCGCTGTCTCGAAGAATGCTCTCTGCTCGCTCGACAGCGTCTGCACGGTCGCAGTTCTCCATGGCCTGGATGAGTTGGATGGCGGAGCCCTTGGCTCCGCAGGCGTGGCAGAAGAAGACCTGCTTCTCCACGTTCACGCGCATGCTGGGGCGCCGGTCCCCGTGGACCGGGCAGCACACCTGCTCCTCGCCCCAGCGGCCCGCGTTCAGCTCGATGCCGTAGTGAAGGAGCACAGGGCCGATGGGAAAAGCAGGAAGGCTACGGCGAGCTGGAGATCCATGCGTACCCACGTGTCGTCACCTTCCTCCGCGCCCAACTGGACCCAGGGGATGTAGGCGTCCCACTCGTGCACGGACTTGCGCGGACGCTTCACCACGAGCACGCAGTGTTCGACTCCCGCGTTCTCCATCTCCTTCAAGGTCTCCCGCTTCCAGGCGGGAACCAGCTGCTTCGCGGCCGCCTTGACCTCCACGACCACGCCGGGTATCCCGGCGACGTCGCCCTTGTCCTTGTTGCCGCTCAGCGCGCGGCGCTCCGCCGCCGACCACCAGTTCTGGAGGTAGCGCACCACCTCCCGCTCGGCAGCGGTGCCCTTCGCCTTGCTCTTGCTCACTCGTCCTCGCCTCGCTTGAGGGTGCGACCTTCGTTCTCCTTGACCCACTTGAAGAACTCGTCCACCGCGTCCTGGTCCCGGAACTTGGCCAGGCTGTGGAACACCGGGCCGTTCATGGTGCAGAGCCACTTGCCCTTGCGCCCCGGGACTTCGCTGACGATCAGCTTCCGTCCAGGCAGCCCTTCGCGCCCGTCGCTCACCGGCAGCATCCCTTCGCGTGCTCGTTGGCGTACCGCAGCGCCGTGGACCAGCGCCTGTAGCCGTGGCCCTGCCGATGCGTGATCGCATCGCACTGGTGGCCCCACTGCCAGCCCCACGGGCTGCGATACAACTGAACCCGCCACCTTGCGGGCAGCGGGTCCGTGTTCGGCGCGTACTCCGGCAGGTCGTGGGACAGGCCGGAGTGGAGATCACTCACCTTCCGCCCCCTTCGCGTAGCGGGCGTAGACGCGGTGCTCCTTGCCCACCGAGCGAGACACCGCCTCGAACGCCCCGCAGGGAGTCCACGCCTTGCGCTTGCCGGCGCGGATGCAATAAGCCATCGATCGCGCGGAGCCGCTGTTGCCCAGGACGAGGACGAGCGCCCATTCACCCGGGCGCCGCTTCAGCTGCTCGGCGATCTGGGCGTGCTCGCCGACGACACCCCGTCCCGCCGCCCACTTCGGCGGCTCTTCCCACCTGAGATCACTCATCGCTCACTCCATCCCCGAGGAAGCGGACGTACACGTACGCCGCTTCCGCTTCACCGTTCACTCGTGAGACCGCGTCGAAGTCGCCCGCAGGCGCGTACGCGGGCAGCAGACCAAGCCTGATGCTGCGCGCGAGGGACCCGGCACTCTTCAGCTTGTACGGCTTGTCGATCCGGGCCCACCGGCCCGGCTCCGCCCGCAGTTGCTCCGCGATCAGCTCGTGCCCGCCCTGTGCGGGCGGTTCTTCCCAGAGGATGCCGAGCTTCATGGCGTGAACACCCTCACGGGAATGCCCGCCTCCTCGGCGAGCTTGATGGTGCCCTGCGTGCCCGAGCCTCCGGACAGCGGGAAGGCAAGGACCAGGTCCGCGCCAGCGCTGACCATGCGCACGTTGCGCAGCGGCCCTGCCGCCTTGCCCTGGCCCTTCCAGTTCGCCGGGAAGGGCTTCTCGGTGCAGCCGAGCTGCTTGCCCGCGACGCGGAACCAGTACGCCGCGAGGTCGTCGGCGCCCGTGGAGCAGGCGCCGTGGATGAGCTGGAAGGGGCCGTGCTCGTGGAAGACGGCCCAGAGGGCGTCGAAGACCTGCTGAGCGTCGCTCCACTTCCTGGAGCCGGTGACGATGACCCTCACTCGCCCTCCTCCCGGCGCTTGCGCAGCACGTCCGCCCAGCCGGGCAGATCCGAGGGGTCCTCGGGCAGGACCCCAGCAGCGATGAGCTTGTTCAGCCCCTCGCGGTCGATCGCGATGTCGGAACGCCCGAAGGCGTCCACCTTGCTGTAGGTCTGCACGCCGAGCGAGGCGCACAGCGCCTTGAAGCCCGCGAAGTCGGTCTCGCTCACCGCATCTCCTCCGCCTTCTCGATGAGCAGGCCGTAGCTGTCCGCCTGCGCCTGCGCTTCCCTGATCTGCCGCCCGATGGCGGCGGCACCCGGGCTCGTCGCGACCATGCCGCGCTGGCGCGTGCGCAGCTTCTCCGCCTGGAGTTCCAGGCGCGCCTGCTCGAAGCGGAGCTGCTTGATGACGAGGTCGGTCATCAACGGTGCCCCCGTCCGCGACAGACGCGACGCGGGCGCAGCCCGCACCAAGTGCGGCACGCCCAGTGCCACAGGCTTTCGAGCGGGATTTCGCTCATCACCATCCACCCTCACTCCAGCCGCTGTTCGCATACGCGTGCGGCTGGCTCTCGAAGTCGCCGACGAAGGACGTCTCGGCGTCCAGCGTCATGGGAATGCGGATCTCGGCGTCCGCAGATGCCTTGGCGTGCCGGTTCTTGACCGGCGCCACGTACAGCCCGCCCGAGTTGTCCACGCCGCAGGTGACGATCACCTCGGGGATCGCCGCCACCTTGCCGTGGATGTCCGAGCGCCTGGGGCACGGCTTCTTCGTGCCCGAGCTGTCCGCGCAGTGATGCACGAGCAGGACGTGGGCCTCGGTCTCACGGGCGAGCACCTTGGACTGGCGCATGAGGTCCCGCAGGGACCCCCACTCGTCGCCCGTGTCGTGCCCGACATCGCTCGCGATGTCCACCACGATCTGCTGGGGCCAGCGGCCCTCGGTCTCGTGGTACGCGTACGCGCTCAGCCAGATGTCGTCCAGGCTCGGATCGGGCTTGAACTCCCAGCGGATGAAGTCGTACGCGCTGAGGATCTGCTTGCACTTCTCGGGCTCCGTGCGGAGCCACGTCTCCGTCGTCTCGGTCGAAACCCGCTGGCTGATCGCCAGCAGTCGCGAAGCGATGGTGTCCTGGTCGGAGTCGGTGGAGAACGCCAGCGTGGGCGTCCTCATGTTGATGAGCGCATTCTGGACGATGCGCGTTTTGTGGGAGCCGGGGATGCCGGCGACCATCGACACGGAGGCGGGGCGGAAGTTCACGCCCTGCGCCTTCCAGGAAAGAAAGGGCGCGGGGAGCGGGGCCTTGCCCAGCGCTCCCCGCGCCACAGAGCGGGACAGTGTCTGCACTTATACGCTCGTCAGGATGATGGTCACCGCGATGACCGCGGCGACAATGCCGATCCACACCCCCGGCAGGAAGGCACGCTCGTGCTCCCGCTGCTTGCCGTACCAGGCGTCCGAGCGGACGACCTTCGACGGCTGCACGGGCGCGAGCGCCTGCTGAAGCTCGTCTCCGCGCTGGACCAGCGCGGGCGTGGGGGCGGGGCGGAATCGCCCCTCGGGGTCCGCCCCCGGGCGCGTGTGCGCCCTGGACCTCGATGCCATGTTCTCACCCCCTCCCCCTCGCCCCACAGTGTGAGGGAGGAGGAGGGCGCCGGGGAAGTCGGTCACGCGATTACGCGGGGACGGGCGAGAACTGCGGGAAGGCGCCGGCGGCGTCGGGCGAGACCATCCAGCTCTTCTCCTGCTTGTTCCAGGAGACCTGCCCGCCCTCGGACGGGCGGCCCTTGCGCAGCTGGTACTGGGCCACGATGCCGTCGAACTCGCCCTTCTTCGGGAAGGGGACGGTCAGCTTGTACCAGCCGTGCTGCCGGTACTCCGGCGAGACCTGCGCCGGAGCCTGCTGCTGCCAGCCGCCCTGCTGGGCGGGCGGCGCCGGAGGCGCGGGCGGGCCGGCGTAGCCGGGGGCACCGGGGACGGAGACGTTCGGCCCGAAGGGCGGCGGGGTGGGGGCGCCCTGCGGGGGCGCCGGCGGTCCGGCCTGGGCCGGGACGGGCGTTGCTCCGCCGAGGCCGTTCGCGACCATCGCGGCAGCCTTGAAGTCCGACCAGAAGGACCCGAGGGCGGCTCCGGTGGCGTGCTCGCGCAGCTCCTCGCACGCGGCGTTGATCTCCTCGGCGGTGTTGCCGCGGATGACGACCATCGGTCCCTGGCCGTTCATGGAGATGGTGTAGCGGTGGTTGTGCGGGTTGGCGGGGTGCTCCGGGTAGGTCGCGCCTTCCGGGGCGGTCCAGTCCTGCTCGTCCTCGGTGGTCTGCTCGGGCATGGTGTCGGTCACTGGGTGTCCTCGTTCCTGGTGATGTCGTAGTGCTTCTTGGCGATGAAGGCCACGTGGCCACACACGCCGCCCGTGTACATCCAGGTGCGCCCAGGAGCGCATTCCTGGACCATCAGGTCCCCCGTCTCATCGCAGCCGTCAGCGATGCACACGGTCAGATCCGGGCCGCTGCCCGGAGGCTCGTTGGTGCTCACTCCTCCGCCGCCCCCTCCCTGCTCGCGCAGCCGGGATAGTGCCCGCACTGCGGGCAGCACGCGCCGCAGTCGCAGTTCACAGGCGCCAGCCCTTCGGCTTGCCCCAGCTCAGGCTCTTGTTGAGCGGCCGGGCGTTCAGCCAGTGGCTGAAGCGGTTCCCGTGGTGACGCCCGTAGAGGCGCCTGAAGGTCGCCATGTCGAACTTCTCCGGCAGGTCTCGGCCTGCCGCCGTGGCCTTCTTCAGCTTGCGGTAGCTGCTGTGGCGGTAGCTCACGAGCGCTCCGCTTCGTTGAAGCAGCCCTCGCAGACGACCTCGCCGTCCACCCAGCCCGCTTCGTCGCCGGCCCAGATCTGCCCGTAGCACTCGTTGCACTCGCTGTCGAAGCGAGCAGTGAACGTGCTGGCCATTCCTTCTCCTAGTAAGGGGGTTGGTTGCTGATGTGACCCGGCGAGTCCGGGTCGTACTGGGCCGCGAGCGGCCCGTTCTTGGCAGCGCAGGCAGCGGAGACGTCGCAGATGTAGCAACCGCGATCGAGTCCGTTTGCCGGGAAGCTCCCGCTCTGGATCTGCTCCCAGGTCTCGCCGAAGACCCGGCCCACCGCCTCGGGGGTGTACTCCGAAAGGTCCATGGGCTTGCCGAGCCCGCCCCGCCTGTTCATGAAGGCGGCGCCGTCGTGGATGTCAATGCCGTACTTGGCCTTGACCAGCGCGGCGTACACGCCGAACTGCGTGGAGCTGCTGGGCGGGCGCTTGCCCGTCTTCAGGTCCACGATCCAGTGCTTCTTGAAGAGCGGGTCGTAGAAGATCCGGTCCAGGTACGCCTTGATCTCCACCGGGCACCCGGGCAGTCGCCCGGAGATGTCCAGCTCGATCGCGGGCTCGCCGTCAGGCGTGGTCCAGATCTCCCACTTCGCGCGCTCGCGCCAGTCGATGTACGACTGGACGTGCGTGAGGCCCATGGCCCGCCAGGACTCGACGTCGTCGGTTCCCGACCGGCGCCACAGGTTCTGGTTCGGCTCCTTCTCGGTGGCCTTGTCGAGCTGCTCATCGAAGGACGCGGCCCAAAGCGTCCGGGTGTGAGTCTCGGTCCAGGTGTCACCGCCTCCGGCGACAGTGACCAAGTCGTAGTGCTCCGTCGCCTCGTGCACGGCGGAGCCGCCCACGGACCACACGGCAGGCTGTTGCGGCGCCTTAGCGATGTAGCGGAGGAACCAGCCCTTGGCGCAGCGCTCGAAGGTCTCCTTCGAGGAGTGCGAGAGGTGGGCGATCATGAGGCCTCGCAAGCGCTCGCTCGGGTCGCCACGAGCGCGAGTCCGTCGGGGTAGACGCACCGCTGGTTGTCCGCATCCCAGAGCGCTCCAGGCGCGGCGCAGTCGGGTCCGATGCGATGGGAGTCGACAAACACGAAATGGCGAGCTGCACCCATGTGCGAATCACAGGAGAGACCGGCGTCTCCGTCGACGGTCCACATGATGTGCCAGGTGGCGCCGTTGGGGCAGTCGGTGGCGTCGGTATCGCTAGGTGAGTAGCTGCACTTCTGTCCACGTCGAGCAAGCTCGCGGCCAAGGGTGACGAACGGCTGCATGATCACCGCTCCCTGGGCCGGTCGACGGCCCGGAGTTCGCTGGCGGGGCTCTTACGCAACACGTGCGCCCTCCTGGGTGCTGGCGGCATCAGGCCGCCCGAAGTACGGCACGATGTAGCGCCGCTGGGGGTTGTAGAAGTCCACGTCCTCGGGCCGGAAGAACTTGAAGACCTGGCCGCGGCCCGAGAAGACCCGCATGCGCACCCAGGCACCGTCGCTGGTCTGGCCGGCGTACCAGCCGTCCGCGATCGAGCGCCCGTTGCGCACCCAGGCGTGTCGCTGCCCCGGGTTCTCCGGGAACGGGACGGGCGCCAGGTGCTCCGGCTCCGGCCGGCGGGACCGAGCAGGGGCGGAAGCGGGGGATGCCGAGCGGGATTCCTCCCACTCGCGGATCAGCGCCTCCGTGACGGAGGCGAAGAAGCCCGTCAGAAAGCGGATCTCGGGAAAGCCGTAGCCCTGCTTTCGCAGTCCGGCGAGGTGTTTGCCCCACTCCAGGCGCTCCGCCTCCGGCCACTTCTTCCACTGACTGGTCTTGCTGAGGTTGACGCGAGCGCGGTAGCGCTGGTGCTCGTCCAGGCCGCCCCAGACGCCGTACTCCTCGCCCTTGGTGTCCCGCCGGCACTCGGCGAGGACGGGGCAGCGGGCGCAAACCTTCTTCGCCTCGTCCCAGGCCGCCTGCGTCGAAGGGGACGGGGGCGCCGTGAGCGGCCCGCCGGGCGCGAAGAAGCCCGCAGGGTCGGCGGACCGGCACAGGCCGTCGGCCCACCACGCCCGGGTGGGGTCGTACAGGACCATCGGTCCTCCTTATCTGATCCACATGGCTACGAAGAGCCAGCCCATGAGCCCGCCGATCAGGGCGCCGAGGATCGTCATGAAGACGTCCTCGCGCTTGACGTGAAGGGCGCGGCCGATACGAGAAAGGCCGCCACGGAGGCGGCCGAGCAGGGTGTTGCGGGGTCTGGTCACGACTGAACCTCCACATGGATGCGGTGCGAAGCGACGAGCCCGCAGCGACGGCAGCGACGCATCCACTGCCGTGCCCAGTGGGGCTTGAACCGGACCGGGTCGGCGATGTGCCACCGCTCCTGCTCCGCGTCGCATCCGGGGCAGGACCTCTGCCCCAGCCCGTAGCCGTGCACGCACTGCGGGACGTGCTCGACGCGTTCGCTCATCGGCAGGTCCCCTCGTCGGCCAGGCGGCGGAGCAGGTCGGCGTGTCGCTCGGCGTAGTCGGTGGCGCATCCGTAGCGGATGTGGCTGGTGTCAGCCGCGACCGCGTCGGCGGCTTCACGGAGGACGGCGGCCCGGACCTCGTGTCGGTACCTTTCGAGGAAGTCGGCGAAGCGGTTGCGGCCGATCGCCTCGGCGAGGGTGAGGGTTTCGGCGGCGAGGAGTTCGGTGGGGCTGGGTTGGATCATCGCAGCCTCCGGCACACGCAGATGACCTGCTTGCAGTTGTGGCAGACGGGGATCACTTGCCCTCCTCCTTCAGGCGCCGGATCTCCCGGCGCAGCTTTTCGTTCTTGACCACCAGGACGCTTCCCTGGCGGAGCTTCGCGACGGTCTCGCCGCGCTTGTACGCCGCCTCCAGGTGCGGGAGCACCGCCTGAAGAACCGCGACGGTGACCACCTCCGGAAGGTCGTGCTCCGAGTTGCGGTCAAGCGCCGTGCGGATGTCCCGCTTCAGGTCCTGGCGGGGGTCGATGCTGGGCATGAGCCCTCCCATGCGAAGAGCCCCCGCATCAGCGAGGGCTCAGGGTTGGTGTTTGTGCAGGTCAGGCGGCTGTCACGAAACTGAGTTGTACCGTGCTCTTGGAGCATGCTCTCCAACAGGCGCACGGCGGCCCATCTGGCCACCCTGCTGCCGGGCGTGTCGGTCGACGTGGACGTCGAGCCGTCCGGGCTGCGGGGGTCGATCACGATCGGCACCGAGCGCCACCTCATGGTCAAGGGGACGTCCGAGTACGTGATCCTGGCCCGGCTCACGGCCGGGGAGGGGCACCGGCCGGTCTTCCTCTTCTGCGGGCAGCGGGCGATCACCAACCAGGCGGCGACCCGCTATCTGGCCCGTCACCACGAGGCCCTGGCGCGCCGTCACCGCGACGGCTCGTTCGTCCTGCTCCTCCGGGTGGTCAACTCGGAGGCCTACGGTCCCGACGTGGTGGAACTGGTGGCCGACGTGACGCGTGCGGCGCTCACGGCTCCCGCACCCGAGTCCGAGTCCGAGTCCGGGTCCGCGGCGGCGTGAGCGGGGCGCCGGGGCCGCCAATCGTTATCCCCGCGTGACGCGCCGGGGTGTTACCTCCGGTAAGCCATCAAGGTTACCGTCGGGTACTTTCACTGCCCCCCAGCGCTGTCCCCGCAGCGCTCCCGGTGAGGAGTATCCCCGTGCGCGCATCCCTGGTCCTCGCCGTCTCGGCCGCCCTCGTGGCCGGGACGACCCTCGGTCTCGCCCCCGCGGCCCGGGCCGGCACCACCGGCCCGGCCGACGTCCGCTTCGTCGACGTCCCCGGAGAGGGCGGCACCGTCCTCAAGGCGAACGTCCTCACCCCCGCCGGGACGCCCGCCGACGCCCGCCTCCCCCTCATCGTGCTGCCCACCAGCTGGGCCATGCCCCAGATCGAGTACGTCGCCCAGGCCCAGAAGCTCGCCGACTCCGGCTACGTCGTCGTGAGCTACAACTCGCGCGGCTTCTGGCAGTCCGGCGGCGAGATCGAGACCGCGGGTCCCGAGGACGTCGCCGACGCCTCCGCGGTGATCGACTGGGCCCTCGCCCACACCCCCGCCGACCCCGGGCACGTGGGCATGGGAGGCGTCTCGTACGGCGCCGGGATCAGCCTCCTCGCCGCCGCGCACGACCCCCGGATCAAGGCCGTCGCCGCGCTCAGCGGCTGGGCCGACCTCATCGACTCCATCTACAGCGGACGGACCCAGCACCTCCAGGCCGCCGCCCTGCTCGGCGGCGCCGGATACCTCACCGGACGCCCGGGCCCCGAACTCCGGCAGGTCCTGGACGACTTCCTCTCCTCCAACCTGGCCAAGGAGGAGGACATGATCGCCTGGGGCCGCAAGCGCTCCCCGGTGACGTACCTCGACCGGATCAACGCCAACGGCGCCGCGATCATGCTCGGCAACGCCTGGGGCGACACCATCTTCCCGCCCAACCAGTACGCGAGCTTCTACGAGAAGCTCACCGGCCCCAAGCGCCTGGAGTTCCGCCCCGGCGACCACGCCACCGCCGAACTCACCGGCCTCTTCGGACTGCCCAACGACACCTGGACCAGCACCCGGCGCTGGTTCGACCGCTACCTCAAGGGCGCGGACAACGGCATCGACCGCGAACGGCCGGTCCAGCTCAAGTCCCGCTCCACCGGGGCGTACGAGGGCTACGCGGACTGGAAGTCCGTCGACGCCGACCGGCGGAGGTTCGACCTCGACGGCACGCAGCGGGTGTGGGCGAACGTCGACTCGGGCGCCAACGGCGGCACCACCCTGCTCACCAACGCCCTGGACCAGTTCCTCCGCGTCCCGCCCGTCGTCTCGGTGCCCCTGCTCCCCCGCTCCTTCGCCGCCGTGTGGCAGTCCGGGTGGTACGACGCCCCGCAGCGGGTGCGCGGCACGGCGAAGGTGCACACCACCGTCACCTCCACCGAGGAGAGCGGCACCCTCGTCGCCTACCTCTACGACGTGGGCCCGCTCGGGGTGGGCAAGCTGGTCACCAACGCCCCGTACACCTTCCACGGCAAGACCCCGGGACAGCCGTTCGCCGTCGACCTGGAGCTGTTCTCCACGGCGTACGACGTGCCGGCCGGGCACCGGCTCGCCCTGGTGGTCGACACCGTCGACCCGCTCTACATCGAGCACAACCCGACCGGCGCGCGGCTGACCTTCTCCTCCCCCGCGGCCGACCCGTCGTACGTGTCGGTACCGCTGCGGGAGGAGTGATCACCGGCCGCTGCCGGGCGGGTGCGCCTCGCGTCCCGCTACCGCCCTCCCGGCAGCGGCGCCCCCGGTCCCGCCGGGGCGACGTCCACGGCCCCCGCCTTCGGGTCGCGGCGCTCCTTGCGGGCCAGCCAGGTGGCGAACCAGGAGAGCAGCATGCACATCCCGATGTAGAGGGGCGAGATGACGAGGACGACGGGGATGAACGGCAGGTCGTAGTCGAGGTTCGACGCGATCAGCTTGCCCGCGTGCAGGAACTCCTCGTAGGTGATGAGGAACCCGAGCGAGGTGTCCTTGAGCGCCACCACCAGCTGGCTGATGATGGCGGGCAGCATCGCGCGGACGGCCTGGGGCACCAGGACGTACGTCATGACCTGCGTCTTGCGCATGCCGAGCGCGTACGCGGCCTCCCCCTGGCCGCTCTCGACGGAGTGGACCCCGGTGCGGAACACCTCGGCGAGCACCGACCCGTTGTAGAGGGTCAGTCCGGCGACGAGCGCGGGCAGCGGCTGCACCTTCAGCGCCACGAAGACGAAGAAGATCATCACCAGGACGGGCATGGCGCGGAAGAACTCGACGAACAGGGTCGAGATCCACCGCGGCACCCGGTGCTCGGAGAGGCGGCCGGCGGCCAGGAGGGCGCCGAGGGCGAGCGAGAGGACCGCCGCGCAGGCGAAGGCCTTGAGGGTGTTGCCGAGCCCCCTGAGCAGCAGTTCCTGGATGCCCTCGTAGAGGAAGGGCGACCACTTGGTGGAGGTGAACTGGTCGGTGTCGAAGAGGAGGAAGAGCACCCAGCCGGCCAGCGCGAGGAGCACGGCGGTGGCGGCGAGGCCGTAGAGGAGGTGGCGTCTCCGGGCGCGCGGCCCGGGGATGTCGTAGAGGGCGGTGGACTCGGTCATCGGGCGACTCCCCAGCGCTTCTCCATGACGTGGAAGAGGGCGCTGATGGTGAGGGTGATGATCAGGTATCCGACGGCGATCCAGACGAAGGTCCAGATGATGTTGTAGCCGAGCTCGCTCAGCGTCTTGTACGTGCCGAGGAGTTCGGTGACGCTGAACGCGCCCGCGATCGCCGAGTTCTTGGCGAGGGCGATCAGGGTCGAGCCGATGGGCGGGATGACGGTGCGGAAGGCCTGCGGGAGGACGACCGTGCCGAGCGTCTGGGTGAAGGTCATGCCCAGGCTGCGGGCCGCCTCCCCCTGGCCGCGCGGCACGGTGTTGATGCCGGAGCGCAGCACTTCGCAGACGAAGGCCGAGGTGTAGCAGCCGAGGGCGAGGACCGCGAACAGCTCGAAGGGCAGGACCAGTCCGAAGCGCGGCAGCCCCAGCATGACCGCGAAGAAGAGCAGGGTCAGCGGGGTGTTGCGCAGGACGGTCACCCAGGCCGTTCCGAAGACCCGGCACGCCTTCACGGGCGCGGCCCGGAAGGAGGCCATGACGAAGCCCAGGACGAGGGCGAGCGCCGAGGCGTAGACGGTGAGTTCGACGGTGCCGAGGAACCCCTTTCCGTAGAGGGAGAAGTTGTCGGTCAGGACGTCCATGTCGAAGGAGCTCCTCCGGATCGGCCCGCCGGGTACCGGTCGACGGCGGGCGGCTTCGGGGCGGGGACCCCGGAGAGGCCGAGGGTGGCGTCGTACGCCTTCTTCCAGTCGCCGTTCTCCTCGTGGGCGACGACGGCGTCGTCCAGGGCCAGGCGCAGCGCGTTGTCGTCGCGCGGGACGCCGATGCCGTACGGCTCCTTCGAGAACGGCTTCCCGGCCACCTTCAGCTCGTCGGGGACCTTGGCGGCGTAGCCCATGAGGATCGTGTCGTCGGTGGTGACCGCGTCGACCTGATAGGTCAGCAGGTTGTCCACGCAGGCCGAGTAGGTGTCGTAGGCGACGAGTTCGGCCTTCGGGTAGTCCTTCTGGATGCGCTGGTACGGGGTGGAGCCGGCGGCCGAGCAGACCCGTTTGCCCGCCAGGTCCCCGGGGCCGTGGATGTCCTTCTCGTCGGTGCGGACCAGCAGCGACTGCCCGGCCTGGTAGTAGGGTCCGGCGAAGCCGACGAGCTTCTTGCGGTTGTCGTTGATGGTGTAGGTGCCGACGTAGTAGTCGATCTGGCCGTTCTGCAGGGCGGTCTCGCGGTTGGCCGAGGCGATCGTGCGGAACTCGACGCGGGCCGGGTCGAAGCCGAGGGAGGCGGCCATCATCCTGGCGATCTCGATGTCGAAGCCGGAGTAGCGGCCGGAGGCCGGGTCCTTCTCGCCCATGTAGGGCTGGTCCTCCTTGACGCCGACGACGAGCCGGCCGCGTTTCTTCGCCCGGTTCCAGGTGGCCGAGCCGGGCAGGGCGAAGTCCTCCCGCACCTGGTAGACGGGGAGCTGGTCGGGCTGGGGGCCCTTGACGGGCGGGCTGCCCTCCCGGCCGCAGCCGCCGAGCGCCGCCGTCGCGGCGAGCAGCAGGGCGAGCGCGGCCAGGGTCCGGTGCGTACGCTGCATGGTTCCCACCCGGTCAGTGCTTGAGGATCTTGGAGAGGAAGTCCTTGGCGCGTTCGCTGCGCGGGGCGGTGAAGAAGTCCTCCGGCGCGCGGTCCTCGACGATCTTCCCGTCGGCCATGAAGACGACCCGGTTGGCGGCGGAGCGCGCGAAGCCCATCTCGTGGGTCACGACCACCATGGTCATGCCCTCCCGGGCCAGCTGCCGCATGACCTCCAGGACCTCGTTGATCATCTCGGGGTCGAGCGCCGAGGTCGGCTCGTCGAACAGCATGACCTTCGGGTCCATCGCGAGCGCGCGGGCGATCGCCACGCGCTGCTGCTGACCGCCGGAGAGCTGGGCCGGGAACTTGCCGGCGTGCGCGGCGAGTCCGACCCGGTCGAGGAGGTCGCGCGAACGCCGGTCGGCCTCCTCCTTCTTGCGCTTGCGGACCTTGACCTGGGCGAGGGAGACGTTGTCGAGGACGGTCCTGTGCGCGAAGAGGTTGAAGGACTGGAAGACCATGCCGACCTCGGCCCGCAGCCGGGCGAGCGCCTTGCCCTCGGCGGGGAGCGGCCGCCCGTCGATGAGGATCTCTCCCGACTCGACGCTCTCCAGGCGGTTCATCGCCCGGCAGAGGGTGGACTTGCCCGACCCGGAGGGCCCGATGACGACGACCACCTCCCCGCGGGCGACGGTGAGGTCGATGGACCGGAGGACGTGCAACGTGCCGAAGTGCTTGTTGACGCCACGCAGTTCGATCAGTGGATCGACGACGGCCATACGCTGCCCTGCCCCATTTCTCAGCGGTGTCGCGGTCAGCGCAAACTACCCACCGGAAAATGGACTTCACGGGACGACACGCATGAAACCGGAATAAGCCGTATTTACTACGCACGAGTGCAGGGGGCGGGCATTCACCTCAGTACTCGGCGGCCTCCGCGTACACCCGGGAGAGCGGGGGCGCGCCCGTCAGCGCCCAGTCGAGACCGGCCTCGACGACCTGGATCTCCCGCCCGGAGGCGAGCCGCACCACCGGGCTTCCGCCCGGCCGCACCTGCCAGCGGGCGCCCGGCACGTTCCGTACGACCACCGTGCCGAGGTAGAGGCCGGCGTCGTTCCCGAACCAGGGCAGCTCCTCCGGGTCGTCCCGCCAGCGGGGCGGCAGCTGGTCGAGTTCCTGGAGGGAGCGCGGGGTGTCGTCCAGCTCCACCCCGGCCCCGCCCGCCCGGGCGCGCAGCAGCTCGCACTCGGCGAGCAGCTCGGCCACCCCGTCCGGGTCGCGGTCGAAGGCGGCGGCCAGCGGGGAGGCCGGAGGGCCGGGATCGTGTCGTCTGCGCCAGATGTCCAGAAACGGGATGTTCATCCGAACAGCCTCGCACCGCCTCCCGCCGGTCCACCACCCGGCGCGCGGAGATCGTTCCCGGGCCTTCCGGGCGGGCACGGCGCGGGCGGACGCGGCGCGGCGCGGGCGGGCGCGGCGCGGGCGGGCGCGGCGCGGGCGGGCGCGGGGGCCCGGGGCACGGCGGTGCGGCCCGGCGGGCGCGGACACGGCCCGCGCTCCGGGCGCCGGGCGCGGACCGGGCGCCGTCCCCGGGACCGCTACACGTCGAGGTCGACGACGACCGGGGCGTGGTCCGAGGCGCCCTTGCCCTTGCGCTCCTCGCGGTCCACGTAGCTGTCCGTGACGGCCTCGGTGAAGGACTTGTTGCCGTACACCAGGTCGATGCGCATGCCCTTGTTCTTGGGGAAGCCGAGCTGGCGGTAGTCCCAGTAGGTGAAGGGGTGGTCGTACTTGAGGGGGCGCGGGACCACGTCGCTCAGACCGGTCCCGCGCAGCGCGGCGAGCGCGGCCCGCTCCGGCTCCGTCACGTGCGTGGCGCCCTCGAAGAGGGCGATGTCCCAGACGTCCTCGTCGGCCGGCGCGATGTTGTAGTCGCCGAGGACCGCGAAGGGGCGCTCCCCCGCCGCGTCCTCGGTGACGGCGGCCTTGAGGGCCTCCAGCCAGCGCAGCTTGTAGGCGTAGTGGTCGTGGGCCACCTCGCGGCCGTTCGGCACGTACACCGACCAGACGCGGACCGGGCCGCAGGTCGCGGAGACCGCCCGGGGCTCCTGGACCCCGTCGTACTCCGGCCCGCCGGGCAGGCCCGTGACCACGTCCGCGAGACCGACCCGGGAGAGCAGGGCGACGCCGTTCCACCGGCCGGTGGCGTTGACCGCCGACTCGTAGCCCAGTTCCCGCAGCTCCTCGGCGGGGAACTGCTCGGCGGCGCACTTGGTCTCCTGGATGCACAGCACGTCGGTGCCGCTGCTCTCCAGCCAGGCCAGGAGACGGGGCAGCCGGGCGGTGATCGAGTTGACGTTCCAGGTGGCGATGCGCATGCGCGCAAGCCTACTGGCGGAGACCGACAACGGCCGGTTCCCCGGCGGCCGGAGGCGGCCCCCCGGCCGCCGGCGGAGAGCCGGGCGGGCCGGCTCAGACGTCGGCGGAGGCCCCCGGGGCGAGCCGGGAGTGGTCGGTGCCGCCGAGGGCACCGATCTGGCGGTCGTAGATGGGGCGGGCGAGGTCGGTGAGCAGGGCGTCGTGGACGTCGTACGCCCGGCGCGGCTTCACCTCGCGGACGTAGTCGATGACCTCGGAGATCTTGTTCCAGGGGGCCATGACGGGCAGCAGCAGCGTGTCGACGGGGTGGTCGGGCACCGTGAGCGCGTCGCCCGGGTGGAAGACGGCGCCGTCCACGAGGTAGCCCACGTTGGTGACGCGCGGGATGTCCGGGTGGATCACCGCGTGCAGTTCGCCGTGGACCTGGACGTCGAACCCGGCCGCCGTGAAGGCGTCGCCGTGGCCGACGGTGTGCACCCGGCCGGGGAAGGCCGCCGAGATCGTGTCGGCGACGCTGCGCAGCGTCCAGACCTCGACGGCCGGATCGGCCTCCAGGGCGGCCCGCAGCCGGCCCTCGTCGAAGTGGTCGGGGTGCTCGTGGGTGACGAGGACGGCTTCGGCCCCGAGGACGGCGTCCTCCTCGGTGAAGCCCCCGGGGTCGAGGACGAGCGTCCGCCCGCCCTTCTCGAGGCGGACGCAGGCGTGGGTCTTCTTCGTCAGCTTCACACGTCCAGGCTACGCCGGGGGCGTGGTCTCCTCCTCGATGACGCGGGTGACGACGCGCAGCGCGGTCTCGGCGGCCGGAAGGCCGCAGTACACGCCCGCGTGGAGCACGATCTCGCGGATCTCGCCGGGCGCGAGGCCGTTGCGGAGGGCGGCCCGGGTGTGGTCCGCCAGGGCCTCCCGGTGGCCCCCGGCGAGAAGGGCGGTGAGGGTGACGGCGCTGCGCGTGCGGCGGTCGAGGCCCTCGCGGCCCCAGACCTCGCCCCATTCGTACCGGGTGACGAGGCCCTGGAAGGCGCCGTCGGGGTCGTCGGCGAGGGCCTGGTCCACATGGGCGTCGCCGAGGACCTCGCGGCGCAGCCCGAGGCCCTTCTCGTACGGGTCGGGGCGGCCCGTGCCGGCGGACCCGGCGTCCGGGGCGGCGTCCGGGGGCTCGGCGACGAGGACCGGGGGCGCGGGGGGCGGCGGCACGGCCAGGACGCCGCTGGTGTCCTGGGCGGTCCCGGCGAAGTGGTCGACGAGCAGGTCGGTGACGGCGGCGGGCTGCTCGACGGGGGCGAGGTGGGAGGCGCCGGGGACGACGGCGAGCCGGGCGTCGGCGATGCCGGCGACCAGGGTGCGGGCCTCGGCGGGGCCGGTGACCTGGTCCTCGGAACCGACGAGGACCAGCACCGGGATGCCGATGCGGCCGAGCGCCTCGCGGACGTCGAAGACGGCGAGGGCCTCGCAGGCGGCGATGTAGCAGGCGGGGTCGGTCGTGCGGACCATCTGGACGGCCCAGTCGACGATGGCGGGCTGCGCGCCGGCGAAGAGCGGGGTGAACCACTGTTCGGGGGCGGTGCGGGCCATCGGCTCCAGACCGTTGGCGCGGACGATGACGCCGCGCTGCCGGAACTCGTCGGCGGTGCCGAACCGGGGCGAGGCGGCGACCAGGGCGAGCGAGGCGACCCGGTGGGGCGCCCGCAGCGCGAGGTCGAGGCCGACGGCCCCGCCGAGGGAGCAGCCCGCGTACCCGAAGCGCTGGACGCCGAGCGCGTCGAGGGTGGCGAGCAGCCGGTCCCCCAGGTCGGCGACGGAACTGAAGGGTCGGGCGGGCGCCCCGCCGTGCCCGGGCAGGTCGAAACGGACGACCCGCCACTCCCGCGTGAGCTCGGGGATCTGCCGGTCCCACATGTGGAATGTGGTACCGAGGGAGGGCCCCAGGACAAGGACCGGGGCCTGTTCCGGCCCGTCGACGCGGTACTGCAGCGTATCGATCTTGGTCTCGCTCACCGGTTCACACCTTCATCTGTCACGACAGCGCCTACAGCGACGGATACGAATGGGTGGTCCTGACCGGGTGGAACACCTCACGAGCAGCGTAACGTTCGAGGCACCGGACGATGTCGCGCCGGGTCTTGCCCTGCCGGGTACGGCCCTCGCAACGCTCCCGCCTGCGCGGAGAACACAAGGTCACCGGGCGGTACACCGTGGCCTACTTCGAGGGCGGTTTCCACGGCATGACGCTCGACGCGCTCGCCGTCACCGCGAACCCGGTCAAGCGCGCCGGGGCCGGCATTCCGTTCCTGCACACCGTGCCGATCCCCTTCGACGACCCCGCCAACGACGACGAGCGGGCCGTCATCCGGTTGTTCCGGGCACTGGGCGCCGCGGCTGCCGAAGAGCCGCTCGCCACCGTGATGGTGGAGACCGTGTGGGGCGAGGGCGGGGTCGGCCCAGCCCGCCCGGCCTGGTTGAGGACGCTTGCCTCATGGCCCCGGGCACACGGTGCTCTGCTGGTGGCCGACGACATCCGGAGGGACCGCGGACGCACCGGCCCGTTCCTCTCCTTCGAGACGTCCGGGATCGTCCCCGACGTCATCTGCCGGTCCAAGTCGATCAGCAGCTACGGAATGCCCCTGACCCTCACCCGGATGCTCCCCGGGTACGACGTGTGACGGCCCGGAGAACACAACGACCCCTCTCGTGGCTGCAGTCCGGCGTTCGTCACCGCCACCAGGGCGTTGGAGGCCTTCTGGTCCGACAGGGCACTCGAGGCCCGGATCGTCCTGCTGGGCGAGCGGGTGCGCCGTTCCCCCACCGAAGTGGCACGTCACCACGGACTTGCCGCGCCGCGCGGACGGGGTCTGGTCCGGGGCCTTCCCCTCAACCGCTCGGGCGCAGCCCGCCAGGTCTGCGACGCCGCCTACCGGGCGGGGCTCCTCCTGGAGACCGCGGGCCTCCAGGAGGAGGTGGTCAAAGTCCTGCCACCGTCCATCGTGACCGACGGGCAACCGGAGCGGAGTCCGACGGTCCCGGACGAGGTCGTCGCGGCCGTGGCCGGCGTCCGGGACTTGGCGATCCGACCATGACCCCGCCCTGACGGACTCCTTGTGGCGAATGGGTCCCAGGGCCTCGCGGAAACGGGAGGCCCCGCCCTCACCCACCGGTCAGCGGGTGCGGAAGCGGCGGTAGAGGTTGCGGGCCACGTACACGCCCGGTCCTCCGAAGCCGATGATGTCGACGCGTCCGTCGCCGGTGACGTCGGCGAGGAAGCGGAGGTGCTTGCTCGCCGTCCATCCCTGGGCGGTCCCGAAGTCGTTCAGGACGAGCTTCGCGGACTCGAAGGTGCCGTCGCCGAGGCCTCGGGCGACGACGACGTGCGGGCCGAAGCCGACGACGTCCGTCGCGCCGTCGCCGGTGGTCTTCAGCAGGAACCGGGGGTGCTCCTCCGCCGAGGCCCACCCCTGGCCGGCCCCGAAGTCGTCCAGGACGTAGAGCGGCTCGGCGAACGTCCCGTCCTCGTCCTGGAGGGAGATCCAGACGCCGTCGTCATGGCAGCCGACGATGTCGAGCCGGCCGTCGCCAGTGGTGTCGGCGAGAAAGCGGGGGTGCTCGTCCACGAGCCACCCGCCGGCCTGATCGCCGTGGCCGAACGCCTTGAGGACCGGCCCGCCGCCCGCGGGCGTAAAGGTCCCCTCCTCGTCCTGGGGGGACACCCGGACACCGTCGGCGGCCAGCACCACGATGCCGGGCCTGCCTTCGCCCGCGATGTCGGCCAGGGTCCACAGGTCCGCCGGACTCGGGGACGGTGCGGGCGGGTGCAGGACGCGCTCCTCGTCCTCGAACGTGCCGTCACCTCGCGCGACGACCGACACGATCCCCTTGGCCGGCTTGAGCGCGACGATGTCCGCCGGCGCCTTTCCGGCGGTTTCGGCGAGGAACCGCCCGCCGAGCCCGGCCCACGAGCCCGGCTGTGCACCGGGGCGGGGCGGGGCCCCTTCGCTCTTCCAGCCGCCGGCGTCCGGATCGCTCCCGAACCGGTCGAGGACCAGCAGCAGATCGCTGAACGAGGGCGTCGCACCGGGTACGGGACGCAGCGCCGCCGAGGGGGCCGCCGCCAGGACTGCCGTCCGTTCCAGTGCCCCAGCCGTGCCCAGCGCAGCACCGGGTCGCTGACGCGCTCGGGCTCGGCCGGCACCAGACGCCATCGCTGGCTCTCCGCGTCCTCGCCGTACGCGCGCAGGACGACCGGGGTGCCGTTCTCACCGGACGCGTCGAGGCCGCCGTCGAGATCGAGGACGGTGTCGTCAGCCGCGCTCTCGATGAAGTAGAGGGCGGCTTCGCCCTCGACGGGGACGAGGCGCCACTGCTGGCTCTTCTTGCCGTCGGCCGCGTCCCCCTGCCGGACACCGCCGCCCGCGGCGGCAGGCTGGTCGAGGACCTTCCCGTCACCCGTGTTGCGGATCACGTACACCCGCTCGTCCCGCGCGGACGGCACGGGGGCGATCCGCCACCGCTCCGGGCCCGGGCCGCCGTCGGGGAGCTCGCGGACGACGAGCGTCCCGCCCTGCCCCGGGCACGGCTTCGGCGCCGAGGGGTCTCCCCGTGGCGGCGTTGACGATCTCCAGTTTCAGTTCTTCCGTGGGCACGGACATCGTGGTGCCTCTTCCAGGCGGTGCGGACGTCGGTTCGGGACGGGCGGGCTGCGGCGGTGGCCGCGGATCACGTGAAGACGTGGTGGTACGGGACGTTCCACTCGCTGGGCAGGCGCGGGTAGAAGGTGTTGATGACCGTCCCGGTGAAGTCCCCGCCCCAGTTGCAGGTGAGCCGGACCTCGCTGTTGGCCGTCACCGCGTGGTCCTTGAACCCGAGGATGGTGTCGGGGTGGGTGATGGGGACGAAGGTGATGCCGCCCCACGGGGTGAC
>NZ_JBVHEG010000005.1:0-50140 GCF_055562975.1 Streptomyces sp. NPDC014907
TTCGGCGGCAGCGTCGGCGCGTCGCTCCAGCTCCAGCTCCAGAACCAGCTCCGGCTGGACCTGCAGTCGCAGCTCGCGGCGTCGTGCCAGAACGGAACGGCGAACAAGAGCGCGAACACGGTGACCAACAAGAACAGCAAGGACAGCGTCGGGGTCGACAACGCCAACACCACCGAGACGTCCGCGAGCAGCTCCGCGACGAACTCCTCGTCGAACACGATGACCAACTCGGTGGGGTTCACCACCACGGGCAGCGCCACCGGCAACGCCTCGCTCAACGCCCAGCTGGCCCTGGGCATCGCGGCCACCGTCGGCGGCTCGCTCACCACCAGCTGGGCCTCGAAGTCGCAGATCTCCGGCAAGGTGCCGCCGAACTCCCGCGTGCAGACACTCGTCACCCAGCGGCGCGCCCGCAAGCAGTACACCTACGAGATCCCGGTGACCTTCTCCGGGCTGATCGCGGTGCGGTACGCCGTCCCGGTGGCGGTCCTTGCTCCCCCGCAGCCCGGAACCTACCCCGGCCTCGACCACACGGTCGCCCGCGACATCAACGACCTCGACCTGACCCCCGGCGGCTTCCACATGCACGGGCTCGCCGAGGTCGTCTCCGCCCTGGACGTGTACCACACCCTGCTCGACATCGAGGCCCTGACCGTCAGCCAGCAGACCCTGTACAAGCAGCCCTGACCGCGCGGCACCGCCGCCACGACGAAAACGACCAGAGGGGACCGACCATGGTGTTCGGCAACATCTTCAACTCCGCGGGCAGGAACGCGGGGCTCTTCTCCGTGACCACCGACGGCACGAAGCCCCGGCCGGGCGAGAACGTCGACTTCGAGGACTCCGACGACGACACGTACGACGACACGAGTCCCAGCCTGTTCAGCACCGCGATCCACGGCGCCTCCTCCCGCGCGAAGGTCGTGCAGGAGACGTCACCCGAAGCGCGGGCCGTCCTGGGCTTCCTCGGCTCCTTCATCCAGACCGCCCGGGCGTCCGCCGACGCGCAGGCCCGGTACGCCCAGGACCCCGGCTCAGTGACCGGGGCCGCGTCCGCCGGCATGAGGAAGGCGAAGGCGACGGTGGAGGAGGAGGGCGACCTGAAGAAGGACCCGGACCTGGAGAACAGGCCCGGGAAGGACGACTTCGCCAAGCCGCCCAAGACCCCGGACGCCCCCAAGGCGCCGGAGGCCCCCAAGGCGCCCCGGGCGACCGCGGAGAAGCCTTCCCGTTCCCAGTAGGACCGGGAAGGCCGGGAGGGGTGGGGGCGGGACCGCCCCCACCCCTCCCGCGCGTCACACGGGGAGCAACCGCCACCGGCGGTCCCGGTGGTCGCCCTCCGCCCCGTGCTGCCTGACCGCCGTACGGGCGTTGGTGTCCACCCGCAGCAGCAGACCGCTGTTGCGGTTGGCGATCTCGAAGACCCGCGGGGTCTCGGACGCCGAACCCATCGGGATCAGCCTCCAGTGCTGGTGGTGCGCGTCGCCCCCCTCGTAGGCGCGTTGCGCGACGACCGCTCCGGCCGTCTCCCGTGCTTCGGCGACCTCCAGGACCTTGCCGCTGCGCAGGTTCTCGATCCGGTACAGGACCTCGCCGTCGTCCTGGCCCGCCGCGACCAGCCGCCACCGCTGGTGGTCCCGGGGAGCGGCGAGGGCCTGATGGGCCTCCGCCCCGTCCTTGAGGGACTCACGGTGGACCCCCATCCGCAGCCCGCTGCGGACGTTGGCCCAGGAGACCACCGCACCCGAGTCGGGCATCCCGGCCATCTTCGCCGACGGGATCTTCCGGATCCGGTGATTGCCGTAGTCGGCGACGTAGAGGGTGTCGACGCAGTCCACCGCCAGACCGAACGGGTTGTTCAGCTGGGCCGAGGAGGCCGGTCCGCCGTCACCGCCGAAGCCCGCCGTGCCCGTGCCGGCGACCGTGCTGATCGTGCCGTCGGCCGCGACCTTCCGGACCCGGTGGTTGGCGAAGTCCGCGATGTGGAGGGCGCCGGTGCTGTCCACCGCCAGTCCGATCGGGTTGTTCAGCTGGGCCGAGACGGCCGGTCCGCCGTCACCGCCGAAGCCCGCCGTGCCCGTGCCGGCGACCGTGCTGATCGTGCCGTCGGCCGCGACCTTCCGGACCCGGTGGTTGCCGTACTCGACGATGTAGAGGACGCCCTCGTCGCCCGGCGCCACCGCGTAGGGGAGGTTCAGCCGGGCGGCGGTGGCGGGCCCGCCGTCACCGCCGAAGCCCGCCGTGCCCGTGCCGGCGACCGTGCTGATCGTTCCGTCCGCCGTGACCTTCCGGACCCGTTGGTTGTTGTATTCGGAGAGGTACACGGTGCCGGCGCCGTCCACCGTCACCGCCAACGGCCGGTTCAGCCGGGCGGCGGTGGCGGGCCCGCCGTCACCGCCGAACCCGGCGGCACCGGTGCCCACGGCCGTACTGATCGTCCCGTCGGCCGCGACCCTGCGAATCCGGTGGTTGCCGTCGTCGGCGATGTAGAGGTTGCCCGCCCCGTCCACCGCCACCCCGCGCGGGCAGTTCAGCCGGGCGGCGGCGGCGGGCCCGCCGTCACCGCCGAAACCGGCGGTTCCGTTGCCCGCGACCGTGCTGATCTTCCCGTCGGTGGTGATCTTCCGGACGCGGTGGTTGCTGTAGTCGGAGAAGTAGAGGGTGCCGTTGCCGTCCACCGCGATCCCGTACGGACGGTTCACCCGGGCCGAAGCGGCGGGCTCTCCTTCGCCCTCGAAGCCCGGGGCGCCGGTGCCCGTGACCGTGCTGACCGGAGGGGCGGAACCCCCGTCGCCCGGGGCCGCCGTCTGGGGAGTGCTCATCGTCATCCCTTCGCCGTCCACCGACCGCCCGCTACGGAAGGTCGCGTGATGGTTCCAGAAAGTCACAGGCCCGCCGGGCTGGCAAGATCACCTCCGAGTGATTCTCATGGTGCGCGTTGACGGCGACCACCGGCCCCTCCGCGCGCACCGGAGGGCTCCTTCGGCGCGGTCCCGTCCTGCGGGCCGTCGCGGAGCGACCCGGAACGGCCTCCCGGGAAACTCTCGTCGGGACGTACCGTCGCCGGGACCCGGGGGCTCCCGCCGGGGCCGTCGCCGGACGTCGGCGGCGACCGTACCGGCGGCCGCGAACGGTGCGGCGCCACCGGCCGGGTGCGCGCCGAACGGCCCGCACCTTCATCCGGTGCGGGCCGTTCGACCACCCGGAGCCCGCCGGAGGGGGAGGTCCGGCAGGGCCCCTCATATCCGGAGCGGTCCCATGCGCTCACCACCCGCCTGCCCCCCGTTCCGGCGCTCACACCTCCCGATCGGCCCTGGTTCGCGCCGGACCCGGAGGTGCCGGAATCCGGCCTCCTCGGACAGGACGGGGCAGGTGTCGCAGCGGCGGTCGCGGGGCGGCGTGCGGGCGGGGTCGCCGCGGGCGATGTCCGCCCTTCCGCGGTCCCGTCCGGACCGGTTCCGGTCGCACGGGCGGGGCGTCCGGGTGCGACTCCGGTCGTACGGGGGCGTGCCGCGCGTTACGCCTCCGGTCGCAGACGGGGGCGACCCGGGGCCGATGTGGGCGCCGTGCGTTCCGCCCGAGGATGACGGGGTGACCGAGATCATCACGGGGCCGTCCATGTCCCCTCCGGAGTTCCTCGCCCTGCTGGGCGCCGTCACGCTGGTGGCGGCGCGCTGGCTCCCTCCCGCGGCCCGCCCGCGCGTCACGATCGCGGCGGGGACGCTTCTCGTGCTGTCCGTGGCCGTGCTGGGCGTGGTGGGGGTCCGCTGGCAGATGCTGCCCGTTCTGGCGGGTGCCGCCGTCGCGTCGCCGTTCGCCGTCTCTCCCCTGCTGCGGCGGCGTGCCGGCCGGCCGGTGCGGCGGGCCCGGTGGTGGGTGGCGCTGCCGGGGTCGGTGGTCTGCGTCGCCCTGATCGCCACGGGCCCGGCGGCAGCGTGGGCCTTTCCCGTACCCGTGTTCCCCGAGCCGTCGGGCCGTTTCGCCGTCGGCACCCGTGTGACGCAGTGGACCGACCCGCACCGTCCCGAGAGCTTCACCGCCGATCCGCACGACCGGCGCACGGTCGTGGTCCAGCTCTGGTATCCCGCCCGGAAGAGCCCCGCGGGCACGCCTCGGGCCCGGTACCTCGGGCGCACGGAGGACGAGGCGCGCGTCGTCTCCGAGGCCCTCGCCCGCGGGGCCGGCCTGCCCGCCTTCCTGGTCGACGGCGTCCCGCGCGCCCGCACCCGTTCGGTCGCCGGCGCCCCCATGGCCGACGGGAGCGAGCGGTTCCCGGTCGTGCTGTTCTCTCCCGGGTCGGGCGGGGCGCGCGCCCAGAACACCGCCTGGGCGGAGGAGTTGGCCAGCCACGGCTATGTGGTCGCCGCCCTCGACCACCCCTACGACTCCTCGGCCGTCGTCCTCGCCGACGGCCGGACGATCCGCTCCGCGACCGCCTCCACCGGGGACCGCGACGAGGACGCCGGGTCGGCGGCCGGCTGGACGGCCGTCCGGGCCGCCGACCTCGGGTTCGTCCTCACCCGGCTGGAGCACCTGGACCGCGAGGGGGCCGCCGGTCTGCCGGCCGGGCGCCTGGACACCGGCCGGGTCGCGGTCACCGGCCACTCCATGGGCGGTGCCGCCGCCCTGCAGGCGGCCCGGCGGGACCGCCGGTTCGACGCCGTCGTCGATCTGGACGGCTACCCCCACGGCCCCCTCTCCCCCGCCCTCCACCAGCCGGCGCTCGCGCTCACCCAGGCAGTCGCCCCCGGGACCGACCCGCGTTACCTGCCCCGCCTCACCCGGGCCCTCGCGGCCGGTACCGCGACGAGCTACCGCCTCACCGTCCCCGGCACCACGCACCTCTCCTTCATGGACGGCCCCCTGTACCTGCCGCCCGTGCCCTCGCTGGTCGGCTCCCTGGGCCGCACCGAGAGCACGCGCGTCGTCGCCGGGGCCACCCTCGCCTTCCTGGACGCCACGCTGCGGCACGCGCCCGGCGATCCTGCCGCCGTCCTGTCGGCGTACGGCGACCTGAGCGTCCACCGCCCGGACGGCGGCTGACCGGCCGCACCGCGACGGCCCGGGGGGCCGTCACCGGGCCGAGAGGTCGTCACCGGGCCGACGGGGGAAGGGCGTACGCCCGGGTGCGGCCCACGGGGCGGGGACGACGGGCGTCCGGCGAAGGCGTCCGGGCGGGAAGCGGACGCCCGGCCGGCGGGGGCGGTGGTACGTCTGCCGGGCGGGGCGCCGGCGTGCTCGTCCCGGACCTCCGTGCTCGTCCCGGACCTCCCCGGCGTCTTCGGAACGGCATCCGGAACCGCCTCCGCCCCACCGCCATTGGGCCGACAAATGACGAGGCCCCGACGTGGTTGACGCGCGTTGACAAGGGGCGCCACACTCTCGCAGGTACATGCCAAAAGCGAGGAGGGGCCGGGTCGGCGCGCGAACGCGCTCCGCGCCCTCTCCCCCGGACCACCCGGACCGGCCACCGCCGCGCCCGGTCACCGAACCTTCCCCGGAAACCCCCGACACCGACGCGTCCCACCCCCGGTCCGGAGCGTCCGGACCTCCGGACACGGTGACCGCACCCGCACCGGACCACTGCCCCCGACTCCTTCTCCGCGCCGCCTGCCCGCCCGGCAGGCCCCTCCGTACGAGAGCCGCACGAGAGCCGCACGAGTCCCGCAGGAAACAGCAGGAAAGGGGTACCGCCCATGTTCTCCGGACTGTCCGCGAGAATCGCCGTCACCGCCCTCGCCGTCACCGGGCTGCTCGCCGTCGCGCCTTCGGCGCCGGCGAGCCCCGGGGGTTCGCCCGCGACCCCGGTGGCCGCCGGGTCACCGTACGCCGGGGTCACCGTGAAGATGCCCGCCGCCGTCGCCGACCGCCTCGGCACCGACCGCCGGGAGCTGGTGGACGCCGTCTCCGCCCGCGTCCTCTCGCGGTCCCACGACGCCAGGGGCCTCGCCCCGGAGGCCGCCGTCGACAAGCTCGCCGCCGAGGGCCGCAAGGTGGTCGTCGACGTGCGCGCCGTCTCGGGCGACTGGGCCCGCGGCGTCGCCTACGTCGAGGCGTCGCGGGCGCGGCACGGCGCGCCCGAGGGCTGGCTCTACACCGCCCACCGCGAGGACGGACGATGGGTCCCGGGCCTCGAAGGCGACCGCGCGTTCGCCGACCACGTGGCCGAGTCCCCGCTGATCGGCGCGGCGGAACGGCGGACCATGACGGCGTACGCCCAGCACAGGACGGCGGGGACGGCGGGGACGCAGCTGTCGCCGGCCGGCGCCCAGGCCAACACCAACGGGCTGCTGCTGCCCTGGATGCCCGACTACTACATGACGCTGACCGGCGGTCCGCACGCGCACGACGGCGCGACCGGCTACTGGAGCGCCCTCGACTTCGCCGGCGGCAACGCCAGCGGCCTGGTCCGCTCGTCCCGCGAGGGCACGGCGACCTCGATGTGCGGCGCCGGCGGCGGCTGGACGCGGGTGATCCACCCCGGCGGCTTCTCCACGGACTACTACCACATGCGGAACACGACCTACTACAACGGGACGGCGATCGCCCGCAGCGCCCTGCTCGGCACCATCGGCACCGACACCTGCGCCGGCGGTTCCGCGACCGGGGCCCACGTGCACTGGAGCCTGCGCACGTACGACGCGAACTACGTCGGCCAGTACACCTGGCTGAACGGCCGCACCATCGGCGGCTGGACGTGGTGGAACGGCTCCGGCCAGTACTCCGGCTGCGGCGCCCGCCTCGGCTACACCGCCTGCCCCGGCACCGCGATCTACAACCGCGTGAACTGACGACCGCACCGGGCCTTCGCGCGCGGTCCCGTCACCGCGCGCGAAGGCCCCCCGTCACGGGACCGCCCGGACGGCGGGGCGGCCCACGGCGTCACAGGCGCACGGCGTCACAGGCGCACGGCCACCGCCGCCCGGTGGCCGTCCGGGACGAGGACGTCGGCGAGGAACCACCCCGCCGGCGCGGCGGGGACCGGTCCGGCACCCACGTAGTCGGCCGACGGGTCGGCGCCGAGTCCGGTCCCGAGCCCTTTCAGATAGGCCTCCTTCCTGGTCCACACCCGGGTGAACGCCCCGGGACGGCGGGCCGGGGCGAGGGCGGCGAGCTCCGCCGACTCCGCCGGGTGGAGCACCTCGTCGGCCTCCGCGACCGTGTGCGGCGGCGGTACGCGCTCGATGTCCACCCCCACCGGGGTGGACGCGAGGGCGATCAGGCTCAGCCCCTCGCAGTGGGAGAGCGAGAAGTGCAGGCGCCCGTCGGGCAGGACGGGACGGCCGTGCGGCTCGCCGCAGCAGGGGCAGGGCGCCCGGGCCACCGACACGGCCCGGGGCGCGACCCCCAGCCGGGCCCCGAGCAGACGGCGCAGCCCCGCGTGGGCGCACAGGTAGGTGGCCCGGTCCGCGGGCCGGCGGAACTCCCCGGCACGCGCCAGTTCCGTCCCGTCCAGGATGAGGGACCCGTACCTGCCGACGCTCTCCTGGTGGACGTCGGTGGCCACCAGCCACAGTTCCGGACGCGCGGGCCGGAGTCCGGACGGCCCGGGAAGGGGCCTGGTGAGGAGCGGGAGCGCGACCGGGGCCAGCAGCCCCGCCGCGGGAGGGACGGACGGCGGGGGGACGGGCGGGGACGGAACGGGTGGGGACGGAACGGACGGGGGCCGGGCGGACGGCGGAGGGGCGGACGGGGGCGGAAGAACCAGTCGGGTCATGTCTGCCTCATACGGAAGTGGCGGTGATCTCCGGTGCGGTACGGGCACGGGCGCCGGCGCGCGACGCGGCCGGGTCCGTACCGCCGCCGCGCAGGGCGACGGCCGCGGCGACCGGGGACAGGAGGGCGAGGCCCGCGCAGAGCAGCCAGGTCCCGGTCACCCCGAGGTGCAGCGAGACGGGCGTGAAGACGGCGAGGGAGAGGGGTGCCGCGCCGATGCCGGAGAGCGTGAAGGTGGACATCGCGGCGCCCATCCGGCCTTCGGGAACGGCCTGTTGGTAGGCGGTGACGAGGGCGGGGCCGTTGAGCCCCGACAGGAGGCCGACGACGCCGGCCGTCGCCGCGAGCACCGGGGCCGTGGGGACGAGCGCCATGGCCGCCATGCCGGCCGCGAGGCCGGCCCCGGTGACCACCAGCTTGACGTGGACCGGGACGCGGTGGGCGAGGATCGCGCCGAGCGCGGCGGAGGCGAGCGCGCCGGCGCCGAAGGCGGCCAGGACCACCGCCACGGCTCCGATGCCCCAGCCCCGGTCGGTGGCGCGCAGGGGCAGGGCGACCTCGGCGGGCCACAGGAACGCCAGGTCCATGCAGAAGCAGGCGACGAACATCCACCGCAGGCGCCGGTGGGCGGCCAGGAGGCGGAAGCCGTCACCGCTCCGGGAGAGGAGGGAGGGGCCCTGCGGGGCCCGTTCGGGACGGGTCATGCCACGGGTCACGTGGGCGGCGCACCCCAGCCAGACGGCGCAGCCGACGGCGGCGGCCGTGACGGCGCCGGGAAGGCCCCCGGTGACGACGAGCCAGGCGCCGAGCGGCGACCCGGCGATGGGGGCCAGTCGCAGCACCATGGAGAAGAGGGAGTTGGCGCGGCCGAGCTGCTCCTGGGAGGCGAGGCGGGGCAGCAGGACCCCGGAGGCCGGGCCCGTGAGACCGAGCAGGACGCCGTCGACGAGGGCGACGGCGACCAGCGGCCACAGGCTCTCGGTCGTGGCGGTGACGAGCGCCCCGGCCGCGAGGACGGCGACGCGGACACCGGTCGCCCGGAGCAGGACCGCGCGGGGGCCGAGCACGTCGGTGAGGGCGCCGCCGAAGAGGAGCAGCAGGGCGCGCGGGAGCGTGGCGGCGAGGGTGACCGCCGTGACGGCACCGCGGCCGCCGAGCTGGACCGCGGTCCAGCTCATGGCGATCAGGAGGGCGAAGCTGCCCACCTGGACGGCGGCCTGCCCGACGACGAGGCTGCTGACGCGCGGCCAGTCGACGGAGGGCTCGGTGCCGGGAGGGGCGGGGGTCGTCGTTCCCATGGGGTCGGCTTTCTGTCGTCGGTCGTCGGTGGTCGGTGGTCGCGGGAGCGGGCGGGTGCGCGGAGGGGCGGGCGGGACGAACGGGCGGGGTGGGACGGTCCCGGGTCGGGCGGTCCGGGACCGGGGTCGGGGCCGGGACTGGGGTCGAGGCCGGGGTCGGAGTCGGGGGTCGGGGGTCGGAGCCGGGACCGGGGTCGAGGCCGAGGCCCGGTTGGGGGGCGGGGTCGGAGTCGGGACGAAAGGGGAAAGGCCCGGTTCGGAGCGGCCCGGTCCCGGGCCGGGGCGGGGCGGGGCGGACCCCGGTCGGAGCGAGGGGGCCCGGTCGGAGCCGGCGAGCCCGGTCAGGGCGGTCCGGGAACGGTTCGGGGTGGGGCGGTGCGGGGAGCGGCGGGCGGGCGGACGGCGACGTGGACGCCCGTGGTGTCGCCGCGCAGGCCCGCGGCGACGGCGAGTGCCACGGCGCGGTCGGCGGCCCGGCGGACCGCGCGCCGCCGGCGCGGGCCCCGGGCGGCGGTGCCCGGGGTGCGGAGTTCGACCCGGCCGCCGAGGTGGCTCCGTCCCGCCTCCGCGAGGGCGCGCTGCGCGGTGCGCCGGGCCGCGGCGGCGAGCCCGTCCGTGCCGTCGGGCCCTCCGCCGGGGGCGGTCACGGCGATGCCGGGGAGTTCCCGTACGGAGAAGCGGGCGTGGACGGTGCGGCCGCCGCGCGGTCGCCGCGCGGTCACGGCGTCGCCCCGGCGGGGCCGGGGCCGGCCGGCTCGGGCAGACCGGTGGTGTGTCCGGGCCGGAAGCCGTCCGGGTGGCCCTCGGGCCACCACACGTCCTCCGGGCCGAGCGCGGAGACCGCGTACTTGCCCAGCGCGCTGACCAGCAGCCGCAGTTCGAGGACGATGCTCTCGACGAGTCGTTCCAGACCGTGTTCGGGGTCCTCGTCGACGGCGATCAGGGCGGCCCGGCCGAGGCCGGCGGCGGTGGCGCCGAGGGCGAGGGCGCGCAGGACGCGTCCGCCCTCCCACATGCCCCCGGTGGCGAGGAGGCAGCCGGTGGGCCGGCCGACGCGGCGCAGGCACTCGGCGAGGGGCAGGCCGACCTGGTCGAGGAAGACGCCCGGGGCCCAGCCGGTGCCGCCCTCGGCCCCGTCGACGGTGACGGCGTCCGCTCCGGCGGCCCAGGCGGTGCGGGCGGCGTGGGCGATGTCGCGGCCGGGGTGGAACTTCACCCAGGCGCGGGCCCTGGGGAAGTTGTTGCGCATGAAGCGGAGTTGCTGGCGGAGGATCTCGTCGGTGAAGGTGCCGGGGGTGGCGCAGCGGAGCCGGTGTTCCCCGCCGGGGCCGAAGACCTCGCGGACGGTGAAGCGGCGGGCGAGCTGTTCGGCCTCGGCACGGCCGACGACGGTCATGCCGCCGAGTCCGGGTTTGGCGCCCTGGCCGGTCTTCAGCTCGAAGGCGAGGCGGCCGGACTCCAGGAGGGGGCGGGTGGCGGGGTCGCTGTAGAGGAGGTTCCAGACTTCGGAGTCGGCGTCCTCGGTGGACTGCTGGACGACGATGCCCCCGGTCCCGTCGGGCGCGGCGTCGAGATAGGCCTCGACGCGGGCGAGCAGGGCGGAGCGGGTGGCGTCGCCGGCCCGGCGGTAGCCGTGGACGGGGATCATGTTCTCCCCGATGACCATGGGGATGCCGAGGCGGGCGGCCTGCCGGCTCGCGTGGACGGCGAGGTCGCCGCTGCCGGCGCGGGTGGAACCGAAGGCGGAGAGGTAGAGGGGCAGCCGGGCGGTGAAGCCGCCGGTGCGGGTGGTGAGGTCGACGTCGGTGAACTCCGGTTCGCGCGCGAGGTCGATGAGCTTCTCCAGGCGCTCGGGCATGAAGACGGGCGGGACGATGCGCGCCCGGTCGAGGGCGTCGCCGGGTCCGCATCCGTGTCCGTGGCCGGAACCCGTGCCGCCCGGGCCGAAGAGCCGCGTGCCGTACGCGGCGGGGTCGGGGAAGACCTCCGCGGCGCCGCCCCGGGCCCGGGCGCGTACGGACGCCTCGGGAAAGCCGGGGGCGCCGAGGGCGGTCACGGGGCCACCGCCCCGGGGAGCTTCGGGTAGGCGCTGACCTGCCAGAGGGCGTCGAGCCCGGTGAGGAAGCGGACCAGGCGCTGGAGGCCCATGCCGAAGCCGGCGCTGGCCGGGATGCCCTCGCGGGCCTCCTTGAGGTACCAGGCGTACTTGGCGGGGTTCTCGCCGCTCTCCCGCATGCGGGTGACGATGGTGGCGTAGTCGGACTCGCGTTCGCTGCCGGAGACCAGCTCGCCGTAGCCGTGCGGGGCGATCAGGTCGAAGTTGCGCAGGACGCCGGGGCGGTCGGGGTCCTCGCGGTCGTAGAAGCCCCGGGAGCCCTTGGGGTAGTCGTCCACGAAGAAGGGGCGGTCGCTCTCCAGGGAGAGGAGCCGTTCGCCGGTCCAGTCGATCTCGCCGTCGGGGTTCTGCGGGTGGCCGGAGGCGAGGAGGCGGGCCACGGCCTCGTCGTGGGTGCGGACGTCGTACTTGCCCGCGCGGACGTCGGCGAAGTCCTCCTCCCGCCGGCCGAGGCCGGTGAGGACGTCGGGGACGGTCGTCCAGACGTGTTCGGTGACGTGGGTGAGCAGGCCGGCGGCGATCTCCTGGACGTCCTCCCGGGTCGCGCCGGCGACCTCCACGTCGATCTGGTGGAACTCGACGAGGTGGCGGCCGGTGGTGGCGGTCTCCTCGGGCTCCACACGGACGTTGGGGGCGATGTAGAAGAGCTTCGGGAAGCCGTGCAGGGACGCCTGCTTGTAGAGGATGGCGCTGGTCATCAGCTTGTAGGGGTGCCCGTAGTAGTCGACGTCCAGCGCCTTGGCGCCGCGGCCGCCGGGGTCGGTGACGGGGCCGACGAGCGGCGGCAGGAGTTCGGTGAAGCCCTGGCCGTACAGGAAGTCGCGGGCGGACCTGAGGACCTCCTGCTGGACGCGCATGGCGGACCGCAGCCGCGGTGAGCGGAGGTGCTCGCCCAGCGGGGGCGGCGCGGCCGACGCGGCCGGTGTGCCGGTGGGAAGGGGCTGGTCCATGGCGGGGCTCCTGTTCGTGGTGGGTACGGGGGTCGGGTCGGGGCGGAACGGGCGGGGGCGGGGCGGACGTTCGGGCTGCGGGCGGGGGCGGTACGGGCGGTCGCGGCGGGCGGGCCCCGGTGAGGGGCCGGGCGGCGGGCGGTCAGACGGCGAGCGGGGCGGTCCTCGGACGGCTCCGGCCGTTCCCCTCTCCCCCGTCGTCTCCCTCGTCCCGGGGCCGCCGCGGTCCGTCGTGGCGGTCGGCGACGTGGTGGAGGGAGGCGAGCAGACCGTCCGCCGTGAGGGGGACGGCGTCGGCGGCCGGGTCCGCGGGGATCGGCATGGCGCCGGTGCGGGCCCAGCGGAGCCGGCCCGCGGGGTCGATGAAGCCGCGCGAGCGGCCGGAGTTGTCGGGGTGGAGGCAGAACGGGATGTCGAGGAGTCCCCGGGCGAAGGCGGCCGGCAGGGCGCGGGACAGGTCGGGATGGAGGTCGAGGACGGCCTCGACCAGGGTGCGGGCCTCCTCGTACACCTCGCCGTACGCCCCGCCGCCCGTGTCCGTCGCGGGGCCGGGCGCCGGGGGCCCGGCGAGCGCGGCGGCCGCGGCGGCGGTCTCCAGGGCGCGGACGTTCTCCTCGACGGTGGGGATGCGGTGCGCCTCGGCGGCGGTCTTGACGATCAGCCGCCCCGCCCCGGAGCGCACGGCGAGCCGGGCGGACGCCTCCAGGAGGCGGGTGGCACCGTGTTCGGTGCGGGGGAAGACGCCCATGTACGTGTAGAGGACGACGTGGTGCTCGACGCCGGCGGGCAGGAACTCGGCGGCGAGGCGACGCAGGGCCCGTACGGCCTCCTCGTCCTGGCCGGGGTCGGTCTGCTGGGCGTAGCTCAGGGAGACGCTGCGCAGCCCGTGCCGGGCGAAGAACAGGCACTCCAGGACGCTCGTCGCGACGAGGAGGCCCGGCGGGCAGAGCTGGCCGAGCAGGCAGCCGCCGAAGCTCTCCAGATGGGGGGTGGTGCCGGGGCGGGCCGTGGTGACGAGCAGCTCGCAGGCGCGCGCCCAGGCCTCGACGGACTCCCGCAGGGGGGTGCGGCCGTAGGGCAGGCAGTACGAGACGGGCCCGCCCTCCGTGGCGGTCAGGCCGGCCGCGGTGAGGGCCCGGACGATGGCACCGGGCCGGGCGGAGCCGTGCCGGACCTGGACCGGGAAGTCCTCGTCGTGGAGTCCGTCGAGGAGGTCGCGGGTGGTGGACGGTCCGTGGGTGGCGATCGGGTAGCCGTTGAGGGGGGCGCCCTCGGCCACGGCGGCGCGGGCGGCGGCGAGGTCGCCGACGCGGGTGTAGCTGTCGACGGTCAGGGTGCCCGCGGTGTGGGCGGTGGCGGCCCGCGTCCGTTCGAGTCCGTCCCGCATCCGGCGCGGGTCGCCGAAGCCCATGCGGGGCTGGACGACGAGCCGGCCGGCGGCGGCGGAGTCCGCGACGAACGTCCCGAAGGAGGGGGCGGAGGCGGTCAAACCCGCACCTCCCCGCGTGAACCGGCGGCCTTCCGGCGCGATCCGGTGGTCTCCTGGCGCGATCCGGCCGTCTCCCGGCGCGAACCGGTGGTCTCCCGGGGCATCCCGGTCGTCTCCCGGTGCGGCCCGGTCGTCTCCCGGGGCATCCCGGTCGTCTCCCGGTGCGGCCCGGCGGCTCCTCGGCGCGATCCGGCGAGGAAACCGCGCAGGGCGTCCAGGTCCTCGCCGAGGACGGCGTCGCAGCCCGCCGCGAGCAGGCGCGTGACGTCCGCCTCCTGGGGGCGGCCGGCGACGCCGAGCTTTCCCCCGAGCGCCACGGGCAGGGTGGCGAGGGCGGGTTCCGCGCGCAGCCGGCGGACGGCGGCGAGGCCGTCGCGGTAGCCGTGCCCGTTGACGCTGCTGAGCACCACCGCGTCGGGGGCGTGCCGCAGACAGGCGGCGGCGACGAGGTCGGCGTCCGCGCAGGGCCCGAGACCGACGACCTCGTACCCCAGCTCCTCCAGGAAGAGCCCGAGGTACACGAGATTCCACGTATGGGAATCCGACGCGGTTCCGCTCAAGAGAATCTTCATGCCTGAAGAATAGAGTTCCGTGTGCCCCGGGAGGGGAAGTGGAAGCGGCAGCAAGGACCGGCACTTTCGTTTCCGCATTGCGACCCGGGGGTCCTCGCCAGAGAAAGCGAAAGGCGCCGTGCCTCGCGTGGGACGCGGGGCGCGGCGCCTTTCCGGGTCTTTCCGGCAGGGGCGTCAGGCGTACTGGGCGACGAGGCTGCGCGGCCGGATGTCGGTCCAGTGGGCGGTGATGTACTCCAGGGCCTCGTCCCGGCCGGCGGGGCCGTGGACGCTGGTCCAGCCTCCGGGGACGTCCGCGAAGGCCGGCCACAGGGAGTGCTGGCCCTCGTCGTTCACGACGACGTGGAAGGTTCCCTCGGCGTTGTCGAACGGGTTGACGGAATCACTCATGACTGGCTCCTCGTTTCTTTCTTCTGCAGGGCGGAGAGTTTCTCCGAGAGGATTCTTCCGATGTGTGCGAGTGGCTTCGGTTCGGCCATTTCGAGATGGCCGCATTCAACGGTGTGATTGTCGACGATCCCCCGGGTGAAGGGAATCCAGGTGGCGGCGAGGGCCCCTTCCGGTTCCCCCGGTCTGCGGGCGGTGAAGAACAGCACGTCGGTGTCGGCGACGCCGGGCACGTGCCGGGCCATGAGTCCGGCGTGGGTCTCGGAGGCCTGGAGCACCGCCCGCAGCTCCTCGTCGGAGAAGCCGGCGAGGACGGGGTCCTCGCGGCGGATTCGCGCCATCTCCCCGGCGGGGTCCCCGGAGGGCGCCGCCGTCCTCTCCTCCGGCGGCAGTACGGAGACGCTGCCGGGCCCGGTCCGGTGGACGTCCATCATCCCGAGGAGTTCGACGTGTTCGCCGGCCTCGTGGAGCCGGACCGCCATGGTGTGGGCGACGAGGCCGCCGTAGGACCAGCCGAGCAGCCGGTAGGGGCCCCGGGGCCGGACGCGGCGGATCAGCTCCAGGTAGTCGTCGGCCATCTCCTCCACGCTGCGCGGCCGGTGGCCGGGGTCGCTCAGGGAGCGGGCCTGGAGCGCGTACAGGGGCTGGTCGTCGCCGAAGTGGCGGGCGAGGCCCGCGTAGGCCCAGCCGACGCCGGTGCCGGGGTGGACGCAGAACAGCGGGGGGCGGGTGCCCCTGGTGCTGAGCGGCAGCAGGACGCCCAGGGCCGCGGCGCCGTCGTCCCCGTCCCCGTGTTCGCCGAGGAGGCCGGCGGGGGTGGGCAGGCGGAAGAGGTCGCGGACGGTGCGCTCCACGCCGAGGACGCCGCGCATGCGGTTGACCAGGCGGACGCCGAGCAGGGAGTGGCCGCCCAGGGAGAAGAAGTTGTCGTCGATGCCGACCCGGGGCACGTCGAGGATCTCGGCGAACAGGGCGCACAGCACCTCCTCGCGGGCGTTGCGGGGCCGCCGTCCGCCCCCGGCCGGGGAGGGCCGGTGCGGGGCGGGCAGCGCGGCGCGGTCCGGTTTGCCGTTGACGGTCAGCGGGAGGGCGTCGAGGACGACGACCGCGGAGGGCACGAGGTGTTCGGGGAGCGTCGCGCGGGCCGCGGCGAGCAGTTCGGCCCCGGTGACGGAGCCGCCGGCGCGGGGGACGGCGTAGCCGACGAGGGTCTTCTCCCCGGGCCGGTCCTCGCGGACCACGGCGAGGGCCTGGCCGACGGCGGGGTGCTCGGCGAGCGCCCGCTCGACCTCGCCGGGTTCGATCCGTACGCCGCGCAGTTTGATCTGGCCGTCCGCGCGGCCGAGGAAGCGGAGTTCGCCGCCGGGGGTCCACAGGACGCGGTCGCCGGTGCGGTACATCCGGCTGCCGTCGTTCTCGAAGGGGTCAGGGACGAAGCGTTCGGCGGTCGTGCCGGGCCGGCCGACGTAGCCGCGGGCCACGTGCGTGCCGGCGATGTACAGCTCCCCGGGGACGCCGGGCGGTACGGGCCGCAGCGCGTCGTCGAGGACGTGGCTGCGGGTGTTGTCCATCGGCCGGCCGAGGTGGACGCCGGCGCCCCGCAGGGTGCGCTGCCCGGTGGTGAACCACTGGTTGTGGGAGGCGAAGGTGGTCTCGGTGGGGCCGTAGGAGTGGACGAGGACGGTGTCGGGGCAGTGGGTGAGGACCCGCTGGACGGCGGCCGGGGAGACGGCGTCCCCGCCGGTCCACACTTCGCGCAGGGAGCGCAGGGTGTCCAGGCCCTCGTCGGCCATGACGTGGAACAGGCCCGTGGTGAAGTAGGCGCCGGTGACGCCGTGCCGGTGGACCGCGCGGGCGGTCTCGGTGAGGTCGGTGCCGTCGCCGGCGGTGATCACGAGGCTGCCGCCGCCGAGCAGCGGCACCCAGGTCTCGAAGACGGAGGCGTCGAAGCCGGTCGCGGAGTGCACCAGCATCCGCCGGGTTCCGCCCCTGGCGAGGTCGCGGTCGGCGGCGAGTTCGAGGACGTTGCGGTGGGTGACGCCGACTCCCTTGGGCCGGCCGGTCGAGCCGGAGGTGAACATCACGTACATCAGGTCGTCGCCGGTGGCGCGGGCGGCTCCGGGCTCCTCCTCCCCCGGTGCCTCGTCGTGCCCGGCGGGCGCGTCGACGGTGAGCACGGAGGCGGGGAGGCCGTCCGGGAGGGCGGTGGCGTGCGCCGTGTCGGTCGCCACGAGGCGGGCGCCGGCGTGCTCGGTCATCAGGCGGAGCCTGGCCCCGGGGAGGCGGGGGTCCAGTGGGAGATAAGCGGCGCCGCACTTGAGGACGGCGAGCGCCGTCACCACCAGGGACGTCCCCCGGCCGAGGAGGACGCCCACGGTGTCGCCGCGGCGCGCTCCGGCGGCGCGGAGGCGGGCGGCGAGCGCATCGGCGCGGGCGTCGAGTTCGCCGTACGTGACGGTCTCGTCGTCGGTGATCAGCGCGGGGGCGCCGGGGGTGCGGGCGGCCCGGCGGGCGATCCGCTCGTGGACGGTGCCGGGGCCGGCGGGCGGCACGGTGGCGGTGTCGTTGTACTCGCCGGTGAGCAGGAACCGGTCGGCGCCGGTGAGCGGGGCGATGTCCCCGATCCGCGTGCCGGGATCGGCCGCGGCGGCGCGCAGGGTCCGGTCGAGGTGGCCGGCGAGCAGGGCGGCGGTGGGGGCGTCGAACAGGTCCGTGGCGTACTCCAGGCCGCCGGTCAGGCCGCCGGGGCCTCCTTCCGCGTCCCTCCGCTCCGTGAGGGCGAAGGTCAGGTCGAACTTGGTGGAGACGGTGTCGAGGAGGGCGGGCCCGTCCTCGCGGAAGAGGCTCCGCGCGGCGGCCGTGCCGGGCGCGTCGCGGGTGTAGTCGTGGTGGAGCTGGACGACGATCTGGGCCAGCGGGTGGTGGGCGGTGGTGCGGGCGGGGTTGAGGTGTTCGACCACGCGGTCGAAGGGGAGTTCCTGGTGGGCGTAGGCGGCGAGGTCGGTCCGCCGGACCCGTTCGAGGAGTTCGGCGAAGGTGGGGTCGCCGGAGGTGTCGGTGCGCAGCACCAGGGTGTTGACGAAGAAGCCGATCAGGTCGCCGAGGTCCTCGTCGTCGCGTCCGGCGGTCATGGTGGCGAGGGGCAGGTCGGTGCCGGCGCCGTGCCGGGTGAGGACGGCGGCCAGGGCGGCCTGGAGGACCATGAGGAGGGTGGTGCCGGTGTTCCGGGCCAGGGTCTCCAGGGCGCGGTGGGTGGCGGGGTCGACGGTGACGGGGGCGTGTCCGCCGCGGTGGGAGGCCTCGGCGGGGCGGGGCCGGGCGCAGGGCAGTTCGAGCACGGGCGGTGCCCCGGCCAGGGTCTTCTCCCAGAACTCCAGATGGGTCCGGGCGGCCGGTCCGCCGGTCAGGTCCCGCTGCCAGAGGGTGTAGTCGGCGTACTGGAGGGGCAGCGGCTCCCAGTCGGGGGCGCGGCCCGCGGCGCGGGCGAGGCAGGCGGTGGTGAGGTCGGCGAGCAGCGGTCCGGTGGACCAGCCGTCGGCGGCGATGTGGTGGACGAGGACGACGAGGACCTGGCCGTTGTCGCCGGGCCGTTCCCCCCGGCCGTCGGGCAGGAGGAGCGTGGCCCGCAGCGGGGTGTCCCCGGCCAGGTCGAAAACGTGCCCGGCGGCCTCGGCGACGGCTTCGGGGAGTCGTGCGGCGGGGACGGTCCGTACGTCGAGCGGGGGGCGGACGCCGGTGAGGACCTCCTGGTGGGGTTCGCCGTCGACGGTCCGGTAGCGGGTGCGGAGCACTTCGTGGCGGTCGGAGAGGTCGGTGAGGGCGCGGGCGAGGACGTCCGGGTCGAGGGGGGTGGCCGGCCGCAGGACGAGGGGGATGTTGTAGGAGGCGCCGGGGCCTTCGAGGGCGTCGACGAACCACAGCCGGCGCTGGGCGTACGAGAGGGGGAGGCGCGCGGGCCGGTCCGGGCGCGGGACGGGCCGGGGCCGGGCGGTCCCGGCGGGGCCCGCGCCGTCGGCCTGCCGGGCGGCGATGCGGCGGGCGAGCGCGTCGGGCGTGGGGGCGAGGAGGAGGTCGCGGACCTGGACGTCGGCGCCGAGGCGGGCGCGGACGCGGTTGGCGAGGCGCACGCCGCTCATGGAGTGGCCGCCGATGGTGAAGAACCCCTCGTGCGGGCCCACGTGGTCCAGGCCGAGGACTTCGGCGAAGAGCGCGCGGAGGGCGTCGACGTGGGCCGGGGGCGGCTCCTCGGCGGTGCGCGCGGCGGACCGGGCCTCCTCCCGCACGGTCTCGGCGGCGCGGGCGCGCCGCCCGTCGAGGGCGAGCCGGTCGGCGGGGGTGACGAGCGCGGTGTCCCGGACCCGGTCCCCGGGGCGGTCGGCGGCGGTGCGCAGGGCCCGTTCCAGGGCGGTGAGGAGGAGCCGGGCGGTGGACTCGTCGAGGACGTCCGTGGCGTACTCCAGGGCGATCCGCAGCCCGGCGGGGGTGCCGTCGGCGTCGCGGAGCTCCTCGCAGGCCGCGGTGAGGTCGAACTTGGTGGTGGCCGGGCCGTCCGCGGCGAACCGGCCGCCGGCCCCGCCGAACCGGAAGGTCTCCTCGCCGGTCCCGCCGGTCCGCAGGGTGAGCATCACCTGGAAGAGGGGGTGGACGCCGGGGGTGCGGGGCGGGTTGAGGTGTTCGACGAGGAGGTCGAAGGGGAGTCCCTGGTGTGCGAAGGCGGCGAGGTCGGTGTCGCGGACCCGTCGCAGGAGGCCGGTGAAGGAGGGGTCGCCGGAGGTGTCGGTGGGCAGGACGAGCGTGTTGACGAAGAAGCCGACCAGGTCGTCGAGGGCCTCGTCGTCGCGTCCGGCGACGGGGGTGCCGAGGGCGACGCGGTCGCCGGAGCCGGACGCCCGCAGGGCGAGGGCGAGGGCGCCCTGGAGGACCATCAGCAGGCTGGCGCCGTGTTCCTCGGCGAGGCGCGCGAGGCGCGCGTGGACGGCGGGTCCGAGGGTGGTGGTCACCTGGGCGCCGCCGTGGTCGCGGACGGCGGGCCGGGGCCGGTCGAGCGGCAGGCCGGTCGCGTCGGGGAGGCCGTCGAGGGCGGCCCGCCAGTGGGCCAGGCCCCGGGCCACGAGGGAGTCGGAGTCGTCCTCCGCGCCGAGGACGTCGTTCTGCCAGAGGGTGTAGTCGGCGTACTGGACGGGCAGCGGCTCCCAGTCGGGGGCGGTGCCCCCGGCGCGGGCGGCGTGGGCCCGGGCCAGGTCGGTCATGAGGGGGGTGAGGGACCAGCCGTCGCCGGCGACGTGGTGGAGCAGGACGGCGAGGGTGGCGCCGGGCCCCTCGTCGGGGAGGAAGAGGGCGACGCGGAGCGGGAGTTCGCGGGAGAGGTCGAAGGTCTCGGCGGTGAAGGCGGCGACCCGGCCGGGGAGTTCGGCCGCGGGGCACTCGACGGTGCGGAGCCGGACGGTGGCGGGCGGCAGGACGTGCTGGTACGGCTCGTCCCCGGGCGCGAGGAACACGGTGCGCAGCACCTCGTGCCGTTCGGCGAGGTCGGTCACGGCGGCGGCCAGGGCGGTGCGGTCGGGTGCCGCGTCCAGGTGGAGGACGACCGGCATGTTGTAGGCGGCGGACGGGCCGTCGAACTGGTTGACCAGCCAGAGCCGTCGCTGGGCGTGGGAGAGGGGCACCCGGTCCCCGGCCGGGAGGGGTTCCTCGTGGACGACGGGCAGGCGCGGGTCGGTGGTGCGCAGCCTCTTGCGGTCGATCTTTCCGGAGCTGGTGCGGGGCAGGGCGACGACGACGCTGACGGCGGGCACGGCCGCGGGAGGCATCTGGTCCCGCACCCAGGCGCGCAGTTCCTCCGCGCCGGTGCCGCCCCCGGTGACGACGAAGGCGACCAGCCGCTTGACCCCGTCGTCGTCCTGCTGGGCGACGACGGCGGCCTCGCGGACGGCGGGGTGCCCGGCGAGGACGGAGTCGATCGCGGCGGGGTCGATGCGCTGGCCGCCGATCTTCACCTCGTCGTCGAGACGCCCGTGGTAGAGGATCTGCCGGTCCTCGCCGAGGGTGACGAGGTCGCCGGTGCGGTAGGCGCGTTCGCCGTTCAGCGTGGTGAAGCGGCGGGCGTTCAGTTCGGGGCGGTGCAGGTAGCCCCGGGTCAGGCCGCCGCCCAGGAGCCAGAGTTCGCCGCCGACGACGGCGGCGCGCACGCCCGGCAGGGGGCGGCCGATGGGGACCGGTCCGCTCTCGTGCCGGGTGAGGTCGGCGACGGTGGCCACGACGGTGGTCTCGGTCGGGCCGTAGCCGTTGAGCAGGCGGATCCGGTCGCCGGCGAGTCCGCGCCACTGGGCGATCCGCTCGGGCAGGACGGCCTCGCCGTAGACGATCACGGTGCGCAGCCGGTCCGGGAGGCGGACGGAGCCGGTGGTGAGGACGTGGACGAGTTCGTGCCAGTAGGCGGCGGGCAGGTCGAGGAGGGTGATGCCGTGCCGCTCACAGCCGGCGAGGAGTTCGCCGACGTCCAGCATGTCGTCGGTGCGCAGGACGAGGGTGCCGCCCGCGCCGAGGGTCGCGAAGACCTCCTGGACGCTGGCGTCGAAGTGCAGCGGGCTGAACTGGAGGACCCGGGAGTCGGGGCCGATGCCGTAGGCGGGGATCGCTCCGGCGACGAAGTGGGCGAGGGAGTCGTGGGCGACGACGACGCCGTTCGGGGTGCCGGTGGACCCGGAGGTGTAGATGACGTAGGCGGCGCCCGCCTCCGTGCCGGGTCCGCCGAGGACGAGTTCGCCGTGCCGGGCGACTTCCGCCGGGGTGGGGGCCAGGTCGCCGCAGGCGTCCCTGAGGATGGCCTCGTTGCGGGCGTCGGGCGCCTGGACGTCGAGGGGCAGGTAGGCGGCGCCGGTGCTGAGGACGGCGAGGAGTCCGACGATCGCGTCGGCTCCCCGGGGCCGGTGCAGGGCGACGAGGCGGCCGGGGCCCGCGCCCCGGGCGGCGAGTTCCCGTGCCCTCGCGTCCACGGCCTCGGTGAGCTGCGCGTAGGTCAGCCGGGTGCCGGCGTGGACCAGGGCGGGGGCGCCGGGGCGGGTGCGCGCCTGATGGGCGATCAGGTCGAGCACGGGCGGGGCGGGGGCGGGAGAGGGTCCGCCGTCGAGCAGGTCGTCCGTTCCACTGGGGGGCATGCTGGGTTCCTCCGGTAAAGGGCCGAGAGACCGGGGCGAACGGTTCCTCTCGCCTCCGTGCCCTCCACGCTAGGCGCGGCGCCCCCGCTTCCGGGGCAGTCGGTCCGGCAGCTCCGGGCGGCAGAAGGGGCCGTCCGGAGCTGCCGGTGCGGAAGCGTCGGCGGGGCCGTCGGCGGGCCCGGTGCGGGGCCCTCCGGAGCTGCCGCTGCGGGCCCGGCGCGGGCCCCTCCGGAGCTGCCGCTGCGGGGCCGGCGCGGGCCCCTCCGGAGCTGCCGCTGCGGGGCCGTCAGCGGGCCCGGCGCGCGCCCGCCCTGGTGCGGCGGCGCAGCGCCGGGGCGGCCGGCGGGCGGGGTGCCGGTCCGCCGGGGGCGGACGGGGCGGCCCTGCCGGAAGAGGTTCCCTCGGCGGCGGTCCCGCTCCCGGTTCCGGCGGCGCCGTCCAGGCGCCGGGCGAGGGAGGCCGCGGTGGGGTTGCGGAACACGTCCCGCAGGGTGAGGTCCCGGGCGAACTCGGCACGGATCCGGTTGAGCAGTCTGACCGCGAGGAGGGAGTGGCCGCCGGACTTGAAGAAGTTGTCGTTCCGGCCGAGGGGCCGGCCGCCGAGGACGTCCCGGAAGAGGGCGAGCAGTTCCTCCTCCCGGCCGGCCGGGGCCGCCGCGCCCCGTTCCTCTCCCCCGGGGCGGGGGGCGGGGTGTTCGCCGGGAGCGGGCAGCCGGTCCACGACGACGACGCGGGCGGGGACCAGGTATTCGGGCAGCTGTTCGGCGGCCCGGTCGCGCAGTGCCTCCTCGCCGGGGCCTCCGGGCCCGCGGGTGACGTACGCGTACAGCCGGTCGTCGTGGACGGCGACGGACGCGCCGGTCACGCCGGGCCGTGCGGTGAGGACGTCCTCGACGCGGCCGGGCTCCACCGGGTAGCCGCCCGCGGTGAGGGTGGCGACGGGGCGCAGGGTGCCGTCGGCGGCGGGGAAGGCCCGCCGGCCGGTGGGCCGCGAACCGCCGCCGGGGGCCGGGGCGTACACCTCGCCGGGCACCCGTACGGGGACGGGGCGCCCCTTCTCGTCCCGTACGGTCTCCGGGCCCGCGGGGGCCTCGGGGCCGTACCGCAGCCCGGACAGCGGGAGCCCGGGGTCGGCGGCGAACGCGTCGAGGGTCTCGGCGAGGCGCCGGGCCAGGAGGCGGGCGGTGTCCTCGTCGTAGAGGGCGGTGGCGTATTCGAGGACGCCGCGCAGCCCGGCCGGGGCGCCGTCGGCGCCGGTCAGTTCGGTGAGCGCGAAGGTGAGGTCCGACTTGGCCCCGGCGGCGCGGAAGGCGACCGGTTCGCCGTCCAGGACGTTCGGGGTGCCCGTGGCGGCCGTTCCGGTGGCCGCGGCGTGGACCTGGAGCATCACCTGGACGAGCGGGGCGTGGGCGGCGGAGCGGTGCGGGCTCAGGTGCTCGACGAGCCGGTCGAAGGGCAGGTCCTGGTTGCTGTAGGCGGCGAGTCCCGCCTCGCGGACGCGGTGCGTCAGGTCGGTGAGGGCGGGGTCGCCGGAGGTGTCGGTGCGCAGGACCAGCGTGTTGACGAAGAAGCCGACGAGGGGGTGCAGGGCGTCGTCCGCGCGGCCGGCGACGGTGGTGCCGATCGCGATGTCGGTGCCGGCGCCGTGCCGGGTGAGGAGGGCGGCGAGGGCGGCCTGTACGACCATGAAGAGGGTGGCGCCGCCGCTCCGGGCGTGGCGCAGCAGGGCCCGGTGGGTGGCGGCGCCCACCTCGAAGGCGGTGAGGGCGCCGGCTCCGTCGCTCTCCGCCGGGCGCGGCCGGTCGGTGGGCAGGGCGAGCAGCGGCGGCATCCCGTCGAGGGCGGCGCGCCAGTGGGCCAGCTGCGCTCCCGCGAGGCCGCGCCCGCCCCGCCCGCCGTCGTTTCCGTCTCCCCCGCCGTCCTCGCCGCCCCCGCTGTCCTCGCCGCCCTCGCCGTCGAGGAGGACGTGCTGCCAGAGGGTGTAGTCGGTGTACTGGACGGGCAGCGGCTCCCAGTCCGGGGCGCGTCCCCCGGCGCGGGCCCGGTAGGCGGTGTCGAGGTCGGCGAGGAGGCACGGGGTGGACCAGCCGTCGCCCGCGATGTGGTGCAGGAGCAGCACCATCACCTGGCCGCCGTCGCCGTCGGTCACGAGGCGGGCCCGGAAGGGGATCTCGGCGGCCAGGTCGAAGACGTACCCGGCGGCCTCGTCGACGGCCGCCCGCAGCGCGTCCGGGCCGTCGGCCCGGACCTGTTCGAGGACGGGCGCGACGCCGTCGAGGACGTGCTGGTGGGGTTCGCCGCCGGTGGAGCGGTAGACGGTGCGCAGCACCTCGTGCCGGGCGGTGACGTCCGCGAGGGCCTCGGCGAACACGGCCGGGTCGACCGGGCGGCGGAGCCGGATCGCGAGGGGGATGTTGTAGGTGGCGCTCGGTCCTTCGAGGCGGTTCAGGAACCACAGCCGGCGCTGGGCGAAGGAGAGCGGTATCCGTTCGGGCCGCGCCTCCTCCGGAACGGGCCGCAGGGCGGGCCGGGCGGGTCCGGTGCCCCGCTCGCCGAGGCGTCGCAGGAGCCGGCGCGGGGTCGGGGCGAGGAAGACGTCGCGGAGGGAGGCCTGGAGGCCCAGGGCGCCGCGCACGCGGTTGGTGAGCCTGCCCGCGAGCAGGGAGTGCCCGCCGAGCTTGAAGAAGTTCTCCTCCGGCAGCACCTCCTCCCGCCCCAGGACCTCCGCGAACAGGCCGCGGAGGATCTCCTCGCGGGGGTCGGCGGCGGTACGCGCCCGCTCGTCCTCGCGCTGCTCCTTCCCGGTGTCCGCGCGGCGCCGTCCGGCCGCCGCCAGGGCCTCGTGGCGCCGGTCCAGTTCCCGGCGCTCCGCGCCGGTGAGCAGACGGGCGGCGTCGAGGCGCGTGTCGGCGGGCAGTTCGGCGAGGGCCGTCAGCGCCCGCCGGAACAGGCCGAGGAGGAGGAGCGCGGTCTCCTCGTCGTACAGGTCGGTCGCGTACTGCAGTCCGAGCCGCAGGCCGGCCGGCCCGCCGTCCGGGCCGGACCGTTCCAGGCAGTCGAAGCCGAGGTCGAACTTGGCGGCGGCGAGGTCGGCGCCGTCGAGGACGGCCGGGATGCCGCCCAGGCCGTACGGGGTGTCCTGATCGGTCCGCGTGCCGACCACGACCTGGAAGAAGGGGTGCCGGCCGAGGGTCCGTTCGGGGTTCAGGTGCTCCACCAGGAGGTCGAACGGCAGGTCCTCGTGCGCGAACGCCGCCAGGTCCGCCTCCCGCACCCGGTCCACCAGTTCGGCCGGTGTGGGATCGCCCGACAGGTCGGTCCGCAGGGCCAGCGTGTTGACGAAGAACCCCACCAGGTCGTGCAGCGCCTCCTCGGGCCGCCCGGCCACCGGCGTTCCCATCACGACGTCCGGTCCCGCGCCCGCCGCCCGCAGCGCGAGGGAGAGGGCGGCCCGCACCACCATGAAGAACGTCGCCCGCCGGGCGCGGGCGAGCCCGGTCAGCGCCCCGTGGACTCCGGCGTCCAGGTCCAGGGTCACCACCGCGGCCCGCTGCCGTCCGGGTTCGGACGGCCTCGGCCGGTCGGCGGGCAGCCGCGTCTCCACCGGGACGCCGTCGAGCGCCCCGCGCCAGAAGGCGAGCTGCTCGTGCGCGGTGCTGCCGGGGTCCCCGGGGTCCCCGAGCATGTCCCGCTGCCACAGGGCGTAGTCGGCGTACTGGACGGGCAGCGGCTCCCAGTCCGGGGCGCGTCCCCCGGCGCGGGCCCGGTAGGCGAGGTCCAGGTCCCTGAGCAGGCAGTCCACCGACCAGCCGTCCGTGGCGATGTGGTGGATCAGCAGCACCAGGACCGCCGTTCCATCCTCCACGCCGAACAGCCCGGCCCGGACCGGCGGTTCGGTGGTCACGTCGATCGGCGTCCGCGCGAAGGCCGTCGCCCGCGCCCGCACGTCCCCGGCGGCCGTGTCCCGTTCGACCTCGACCCGCACCGCGGGCGCGTCGAGGATCCGCTGGTACGGTTCGCCGTCCCGTACCGGGTACACCGTCCGCAGCACCTCGTGCCGCTCCGTCACGTCCCGGACCGCCGCCTCCAGCGTCCCCGGGTCGGGCATCGCTTCCAGGCGGAGCACCACGGGCGCGTTGTACGCCGGCGACGGGCCTTCCAGCCGGCTCAGGAACCACAGCCGGCGCTGGGCGTAGGACAGGGGGATCACGGTTGCTGCTCCTCGGGGTGACGGGTCGGGCGGGGCCGGGGACGGGGGCCGCGGTGGCGCGTGCGGCGGTCAGGCGTCCTTCGCGGCCCTCAGCTCCTCGATGTGGGCGGCGAGGTCGCGCAGTCGCGGGTGGGCGTAGACGGCCTTGACGGGCAGGGCCACGGAGAGTTCGGCCCGCACCCGGGAGACCAGTTTGATGGCGAGCAGGGAGTGGCCGCCGAGCTTGAAGAAGTTGTCGTCGGGGCCGATCGACGCGGCGCCCAGGACCTGTGTCCACACGCGGGCGATCAGTTCCTCCGCCGGGCCTCCCGGCGTCCCGGCCGCGGCGTCCCCGGCGGTCCGGGGCGCGGGACCGGCCGGGGCCCCGGCGCGGGTGGGGAGCGTAGACCGGTCGAGCTTGCCGCTGGGCGTCGTGGCGAACGCGTCCACCGCGACGTACGCGGACGGGACCATGTACGGCGGCAGCGCGGCGGTGAGCGCGGCCCGGAGCGCGGTGGCGTCGCCGCCCCGGTGGTAGGCGATCAGGCAGGGGGTGCCGCCCGCGTCCTCGCCGAGGATCACGGCGGCCTCGGCGACGCCGTCCAGCCGGGTGAGGGCGGCCTCGATCTCGGGGAGTTCGACGCGGTGTCCGCGCAGCTTGACCTGGCCGTCGGCGCGGCCGAGGTAGGCGAGCCGTCCCCCGGGGAGCAGCCGGCAGCGGTCGCCGGTGCGGTACATGCGCCCGCCGGGGGCGCCGGACGGGTCGGCGACGAAGCGTTCCGCCGTCAGGCCGGGACGGTGCCGGTACCCCCGCCCCACGCGCGGGCCGGCCAGGTACAGCTCGCCCGCCTCCCCCTCCCCCACGGGGGCGAGGTTCCGGTCGAGGAGCCGCATCCGGAGCCCGGGCAGGACGGCGCCGATGTGCGGCTCGTCCGGGCGGTCGATCCGGGCGAGGGTGGCGTCGACGGTGCACTCGGTGGGCCCGTACAGGTTGAAGGCGTTCAGGAGGCCGGAGGCGTGGGCGGCGGCCAGGCGGTTCCAGAGCGCCGGGCCGATCGCCTCGCCGCCCACCAGCAGGGTCAGCGGGCGCGGTCCGCCACCGGGGGTGAGCAGGTCGAGCAGCGGGTCGGCGTGCGACGGGGTGACGTCCAGGTCGGTGAGGGCCTGTTCGTCGACGAGTGCGGCGAGGAGCGCCGGGTCGCGGCGGGTCTCCTCGTCGATCATGACGAGGGTGTCGCCCCGGCAGAGCCGTACCCACTGCTGTACGGACGCGTCGAACGACGGGGAGGCGTTCCAGCCGACCCGGCGGCCCTCGCCGGTGGCGACGCCCGCCCCTTCGAGCTCCCGCAGCAGCAGGGACGCGGCGCCGCGTCCGATCTCCACGCCCTTGGGGCGGCCGGTGGAGCCGGAGGTGTAGATGACGTAGGCGAGGGTGCCGGGGGTGACCGGGGCGGGCGCGTACGGGGCGCCGTCGCCGGCGCCGGTCAGTTCGGCGACGGTCACGGCGCGGGTGCCGGGGGCCGGGGAGCCGGCCGTGCCGTCCGTCACCACCAGGTCGGCGCCGGAGTCCTCCACGAGGTAGCGGCGGCGCTCGGCGGGCAGCGCGGGGTCGACCGGCAGGTAGGCGGCGCCCGCGGTGAGGGTGCCGATGAGCGCGGTGACGAGGCCGGCGCCGCGCGGCAGGCAGAGTGCCACGACGCTCTCCGGGCCGGCCCCGAGGGCGGCGAGCCGGGCCGCGACGGCGGTGGCCCCGGCGCGCAGTTCGTCGAAGGTGAGGGTGCGGTCGTCCGCGACGACGGCGGTACGGCCGCCGGGGACGGCGGCGAGCCGGGCCAGCAGGTCGGCCGCGCCGGTGCCGGCGGCGGCGCAGGCCCCGCAGGGGCAGGCGCCCGCGGCGTGCTCGCGCGGGAGGAGGACGGCGGGCCGGGTGGCGGGGCGCTCGGGGAGGACGGCGGTCACGGCGGGGTTCACCTTCCGTACGGGGCGGTGGAGGGGGCGGAGGTCGGGGAGCAGGCGGACAGCGGCACCGGCTCGCCCATGGCGACGAGGATGCTGCGGTCCCCGGTGTACGACTCGCGGCCGTGGGCGCAGAGGATGTTGTCGACCAGCATCAGGTCGCCGGCCCGCCAGCTCTCCCGCACGGTCACCGCCTGGTAGGCGTCGTTGACGGCGTCCACCTCGGCGTCGGTGAGGGCGGTGCCGTCGCCCAGGAGGGTCTGGAAGGGCAGGCCGTCCTCGCCGAACGTGTCGGTGAGGACCTCGCGGACGTCCTCGTCGAGGCTGCGGGCGTTCCAGAACGCGAAGTGGTTGAACCAGACGCGCTCGCCGGTCACCGGGTGGGTGATGATCGCGGAGCGGCGCTGGCGGGTGCGCAGGGTGTCCTCGTCCAGCCATTCGTAGCCGATGGCGTGGGCGTCGCAGTACGCTTCGGCGCCCGCCGGCTCGTCCGAGGAGAACGCCTTGCGCCAGGGCATGCCCGCCAGGTCGGAGTAGTTGCGCACGAGCAGCCAGCCGGCTTCGGCGAACCGGTCGACGAGGTCGCGGGGGAGCAGGGCGAGGGCCTGCCGCATGTCGCCGACGGTGGTCGCGCCGCCGGTCTCGGGGGCGGTGACGCAGCCGAAGAGCAGCACGCCGGGGAAGTCGAGGGTGTAGCTGTTCTCGTTGTGCAGGCGGATCGGCTGGGCGGCGGGCAGGTCGGTGGAGGAGAAGACGCCCTCGCCGAAGTCGGTGCGCGGGGTGGCCTTCTCCTTGTACCCGGCGCGTTCGGCGATCAGCGCGTCCCGCGCCTCGGCGAAGGTGGCCGCGTCCGTCACGGGCAGCCCGCGCAGCATGAGGGCGCCGGAGCGGTGCAGTTCGGCCTGGATGTCGGGGCGGCGGGCGGACAGCCACGCGGTGGCCTCGGCCATGGTGCCGAAGGCGGGCGTGTGGAGGACGGCCGGTTTGCCGGGCTCCCGGACTACGGTGACGCCGGCGGTGGCCGGGCTCGGGACGAAGGTGGTCATGGCGGGTTCCTCGCCTTCCGTGGGAGGGGGTTCGTGTGGTGGCGGCGGGCCGGACGGGCGCGGCGTGCGGTCCTGCCGTACGGGGCGGGTCAGGCGGCCGTGGTCGCGGAGGCGCACAGGGCCTCGACGACCGGGTTCAGCCGGGTGAAGAAGCCGGGCAGGTCCTGCTGGAAGTAGAAGTGGTCGCCGGGCAGGACCTCGGGCTCCACGGGGTGTCCGGCCACGAGGGACCAGCCGCCGAGCATGCCGACCGGGACGATCGGGTCGGCGTCGCCGCCGAACACCGCGACCGGGCAGTCGAGCCGTACGTCCGGGGCCGTGCACCGGTAGTCGTCGTCGACGGCGAAGTCGGCGCGGATGGACGGCAAGACGATCTCGCGGAGCTCCGGGTCGTCGAGGATGCCGTCGTCGGTGCCGCCGCGCTCCTTGATGGCGGCGACGAGCTGGTCGTCGTCCAGCCCCTCGGGACGCACCGGGCACTGGTTGGGCAGGACGGGCGCCCGGCAGGCGGAGGCGATCAGTCCTTGCGGGGTGCGGCCGCCGGCCTGGAGGGCCCGGGCCACCTCGAAGGCGACCAGGCTGCCCATGCTGTGCCCGAGGACCACCAGGGGTCCGGTGTCGGCGGGGAGGGCGTCGACCACGGGGAGCGCCAGGTCGTCGACGGACTCGGGCAGGTCCTCGCTGTAGCGGGCGCCCCGGCCGGGGTACTGGCCGATCAGCAGCCGGACGTCGGCCGGCAGGTGCTCGCGCCACGTGCTGTACGCGTGGGCGTTGCCTCCGGCGTGCGGGAGGACGAGGAGCGACAGGCGGTGCGGGGCGTCTCCGGGGAGGTCCCAGACGATGTCTTCGGGGGCGGTGTCCGGGGAGGGGTTCATGAGCTGATCCGTTCTGTCTCGGTGCGGCGGCGGAGGGCGGGTCGGGCCTTCTTCGCCGGGACGGTGGTGGTCCCGCGTGCTTCTTCGAGGGCTTCGATGTGCGCGGCGAGCCGGGCGGGGGTGGGGTGCTGGAAGACGTCGCGGACGGTGAGGCGCACGTCGAGGGCGCCGGCGATGTGGTTGGTGAGGCGGGCGCCCAGGAGGGAGTGGCCGCCGTGGTGGAAGAAGTCGTCGTCGACGGTGAGGGCGTCGGTCGTGTCGAGGACGCGGGCGAAGAGGGCGAGCAGGGTCTCTTCGAGTGGGGTGCGCGGGGCGCGGCCGGAGGCGGCGACGGCGGCCGGTGCGGGCAGGGCCCGCTTGTCGATCTTGCCGTTCGGGGTGAGCGGCAGCCGCTCCAGGAAGGTGAGGTGGGTGGGGACGAGGTGTTCGGGGAGCCGGTCGGCGACGTGCCGCCGGATCGCGTCGGGGTCGGTGTCGGTGTCGCCGTCGGTGACGACGTAGGCGGCGAGGCGGTCGTGGTGGACGGTGACGACGGCCCGGGTGACGCGGGGGTGGGTCAGGAGCGCGGCTTCGGTCTCCCCCGGCTCGATCCGGAAGCCCCGGATCTTGATCTGGTCATCCGCACGCCCCTCGTAGAGCAGGTGACCGTTCCGGTCGAAACGGACCAGGTCACCGGTCCGGTAGAGACGCCCGCCCGCCGGCCCGAACGGGTTCGGCACGAAACGGGACGCCGTCAGGTCCGGACGGCCCAGATAACCGTGGGCCAGGCCTTCGCCGCTGAGGTAGAGCTCGCCGGTGACGCCCGGCGGGCACAGGTTCAGGTGCGCGTCGAGGACATAGCCCCCCTTGTTGACGAGTGGAGTTCCGATCGGGACGAGGGCGGGCGGCTCGTCGCCACGGGCGATGGGGTGGGTGGTGGTGAAGCCCATCGACTCGGCGGGCCCGTACCCGTTGACGACCTCGATGCCGGGCCTGAGTTCCTGGAGCTTGTGCACGTGCGCGGGGGAAGCGGCCTCGCCACCGGTGAAGGCGACCGTGACCGTGTCGAAGGCCTCGGGGTGCTCGTCGACCAGGAAGTTGAACAGACTCGCCGACAACTGCAGCATCGTCACCCCGTGACGGCGGGACAACTCGCTGATCAGCGCGGGTTCGGGCCGCTGCCCCGGCTGGAGTACCGAGGTCCCGCCGTGCAGCAGCGCGCCCCAGAACTCCAAACTGAACGCGTCCCAGGAGACCGGCGAGCACTGCAGGAACACCTCGTCCGGACCGAACCGGCCGTAGGACTGACCACTGACCGTCGACACCAGATTCCGGTGCGACGACAAGATCCCCTTCGGCCGCCCCGTCGAACCCGACGTGAACATCAGGCAAGCGGAGTCGTCGGGGCCGACGGGCAGGCCGGGGTTGGCGGAGTCGAGGGAGGAGAGTTCGGCCGGGGCTTCCGTGTGGGTCGTCCAGGGCCCGTCGACGCGCGGGGCGAGGGACGGGCAGGTGAGGAGGTGGCGGATGCCGGCGTCGGTGGCGGCCGAGCGCAGCCGCTCGTCGGGGAAGTCCGGGTCCAGGAGCGTGTAACCGGCCCCCGTCTTGACCACCGCGATCACGGCAGCCGCGAAGTCCGCACCCCGCTCCAGCAGGACACCCGCCATGTCACCCCGGCGCAACCCACGTGAACCCAGGTGACGGGCCCAGCGGTTGGCGGTGGCGTTCAGCTCGGCATACGTGACCCTCCGCTCCCCGTCGATCAGGGCGATACGGTCCGGATGACGGGCGACCTGCTCCTCGAACCGCTCGACCAGCGACACGTCCCCCACATCGGCCACCGCCCCGGCCCACGAACCAGTCAGCGACTCACGCTCCACACCCGACAGCACCTCAAGGCCCGAGAGCCGGACACCCGGCTCGTCCAGCACCTGGACCAGTACGTCCCCGAGGACCCTCGTCATGCGCCGTACCGTCGCCTCGTCGAACAGCTCGGCGGCGAAGAGGACCGCGCCGTGCAGGCGCCGGCCGTCGTCGGAGCGGAGGAGGAACTCCAGGTCGAACTTGACCGAGCCGTTCGCGAGGCCCGAGACCTCGGAGGTACGGACTCCGGCCAGCTCCACCCGCGGTGCGGTGCCCGCCTCAAGGCCGAGGCAGATCTGGAAGAGGGGGTGGCGGGAGAGCGTACGGGTGGGATTGACCGCCTCCAGGACGAGATCGAAGGGGGTCTCCTGGTGCGCGAAGGCGTCCAGGTCGGCGGTACGCACCCGGCCCAGCAGTTCGCGGAACGTCGGATCACCCGAGCTGTCGGTGCGCAGGACCAGCGTGTTCACGAAGAACCCGACCAAGTCTTCCAGCGCCTCGTCCCCGCGCCCCGCCACCGGCGAACCGATCGCCAGGTCCGACCCCGCACCCAACCGGGCCAGAGCCGCCACCAGCGCCGCGTGCACCACCATGAACGGCGTGCACCCCTCCTCCCGCGCGAAAGCGCTCACCCGCTCGAACACCTCCGCACCGAAGTCGACCTCGATCTGGTCGCCCAGGTGAGATGCCTTCGCCGGCCGGGGCCGGTCCAGAGCCAGCCCGTGCTCCTCAGGGAGGCCTTCCAGCGCATCGCGCCAGAAGCCGAGGTCCCGGCCCAGCACACTGTCCGGATCGTCCGCCGATCCCAGCGCCCGCTTCTGCCAGACCGCGTAGTCGGCGTACTGGACCGTCAGCGGCTCCAGCTCATTGCTCTCCGCTCCCCCGACGCGGGCTTCGTAGGCCCGTTCGAGGTCAGTGAAGAACACCCCGCTCGACACGCCGTCCGTCGCGATGTGGTGCACCACCAGCAGCAGCACCGCAGGGCCGTCGCCCAGGTCGAACACCACCGCCCGCACCGGGAGATCCACCGCCAGGTCGAACACCCGGCCCGCCTCCGCCGCCAGCTCCGCGTCGAGGAGACCGGTTCGGGTCCGGCGTGTTTCCACGCTCACGCGGGCCTGTTCCGGCGGAAGGACGCGCTGGTGCGGTTCGCCGTCCACGGTCTCGAAGACGGTCCGCAGCGGAGCGTGCCGCTCCACCACGTCCCCCAGCGCCGCCTCCAAAGCCCCGACGTCCAGACCTCCGCCCTCAAGCCGCACCACCATCGGCACGTTGTAGGCGGCGCTGTCCCCGTCGAGCTGCGAGAGGAGCCACAGCCGCCGCTGCGCGAACGAGGCCGGCGGCAGCGCACCGTCCTCGCCGGACCCCTCCCCCGCCACCAGCGGCGGAAGGGCGTTCCGTACGCCTTCCTGCGCCGCGATCAGCTCCGCGAGGCCCGCCGGCGTCGGGTGCCCGAACACGTCCCGGATCGTCAGCCGCACGCCCAGCGCCTCCGCGACGCGGTTCGTCAGCCGGGCCGCGAGCAGCGAATGACCGCCGTGGTGGAAGAAGTCGTCGTCGACGGTGAGGGCGTCGGTCGTGTCGAGGACGCGGGCGAAGAGGGCGAGCAGGGTCTCTTCGAGTGGGGTGCGCGGGGCGCGGCCGGAGGCGGCGACGACGGCCGGTGCGGGCAGGGCCCGCTTGTCGATCTTGCCGTTCGGGGTGAGCGGCAGCCGCTCCAGGTCGATGACATGCACGGGTACGAGGTGTTCGGGGAGCCGGTCCGCCACGTGCTTGCGGATGTCCTGCGGGTCGGTGTCGCCGTCGGTGACGACGTAGGCGGCGAGGCGGTCGTGGTGGACGGTGACGACGGCCCGGGTGACGCGGGGGTGGGTCAGGAGCGCGGCCTCGGTCTCCCCCGGCTCGATCCGGAAGCCCCGGATCTTGATCTGGTCGTCCGCACGCCCCTCGTAGACGAGACGACCCTCACGGTCGAAGCGGGCCAGGTCACCGGTCCGGTAGAGACGCCCGCCCGCCGGCCCGAACGGACTCGGCACGAAACGGGACGCCGTCAGGTCCGGACGGCCCAGATAACCGTGGGCCAGACCCTCACCCGCGAGATAGAGCTCGCCGGTCACCCCCGGCGGGCACAGGTTCAGGTGCGCGTCGAGGACGTAGGCGCCCTTGTTCACCAGGGGCGTCCCGATCGGGACGACGGCATGGGGCAGGTCGGCCGTTTCGATGGGGTGGGTGGTGGTGAAACCCATCGACTCGGCGGGCCCGTACCCGTTGACGACCTCGATGCCGGGCCTGAGCTCCTGGAGCTTGTGCACGTGCGCCGGAGAGGCGGCCTCACCGCCAGTGAAGGCGACCGCGACCGTGTCGAAGGCCTCGGGGTGCTCGTCGACCAGGAAGTTGAACAGACTCGCCGACAACTGCAGCATCGTCACCCCGTGCCGGCGGGACAACTCGCTGATCAGCACGGGCTCGGGCCGCTGCCCCGGCTGGAGTACCGAGGTCCCGCCGTGCAGCAGCGCGCCCCAGAACTCCAGACTGAACGCGTCCCACGACACAGGCGAGCACTGCAGGAACACCTCGTCCGGACCGAACCGGCCGTAGGACTGACCAGTCACCGTCGACACCAGATTCCGGTGCGACGACAAGATCCCCTTCGGCCGCCCCGTCGAACCCGACGTGAACATCAAGCAGGCCACGTCGTTCCCGGTCAGTCGCGTACCCAGGTTCCCTCCGGGCAGGCCGTCCAGCTCTCCGGGCAGGCAGGAGACGGCCTGCCACGGCCCCTCCAGGCCTCCCGCGAGGCGGGAATCGGTGACCAGGACACCGATGCCGGCGTCGGTGGCGGCCGACTTCAGCCGCTCGTCGGGGAAGTCCGGGTCCAGGAGCGTGTAACCGGCCCCCGTCTTGACCACCGCGATCACGGCAGCCGCGAAGTCCGCACCCCGCTCCAGCAGGACACCCGCCATGTCACCCCGGCGCAACCCACGTGAACCCAGGTGGCGTGCCCAGCGGTTGGCGGTGGCGTTCAGCTCGGCGTACGTGACCCTCCGCTCCCCGTCCACCAGCGCGATACGGTCCGGATGACGGGCCACCTGCTCCTCGAACCGCTCGACCAGCGACACGTCCCCCACGTCGGCCACCGACCCGGCCCACGAACCGGTCAGCAACTCGCGCTCCGCACCCGACAGCACCTCAAGACCCGAGAGCCGGACACCCGGCTCGTCCAGCACCTGACGCAGCACCTCTCCGAGGACCGAGGCCGTGCGCCGTACCGTCGTCCCGTCGAACAGGTCGGCGGCGAAGAGCACGGTGGCCCGGAGGGACTTCTCGTCGTCGGAGCGGAGGAAGAACTCCAGGTCGAACTTGGCGGAACCGCTGGAGACCTTCTCCACGGGCCCGGTCCGTACGTTCCGCAGCGCGAACGCCGAACCGTCGCCGGTCTCGAGGGTGAGGCAGATCTGGAAGAGGGGGTGGCGGGAGAGCGTACGGGTGGGATTGACCGCCTCCAGGACGAGATCGAAGGGGGTCTCCTGGTGCGCGAACGCGTCCAGGTCGGTGGTACGCACCCGGCCCAGCAGTTCGCGGAACGTCGGATCACCCGAGCTGTCGGTGCGCAGGACCAGCGTGTTCACGAAGAACCCGACCAGATCCTCCAGCGCCTCGTCCCCGCGACCCGCCACCGGCGAACCGATCGCCAGGTCCGACCCCGCACCCAACCGGGCCAGAGCCGCCACCAGCGCCGCGTGCACCACCATGAACGGCGTGCACCCCTCCTCCCGCGCGAAAGCGCTCACCCACTCGAACACTTCGGAACCGAAGTCGACCTCGATCTGGTCGCCCAGGTGAGATGCCTTCGCCGGCCGGGGCCGGTCCAGAGCCAGCCCGTGCTCCTCGGGAAGGCCCTCCAGCGCACCGCGCCAGAAACCCAGTCCCCGGCTCAACACACTGTCCGGATCGTCCGCCGACCCCAGCGCCCGCCGCTGCCACACCGCGTAATCGGCGTACTGAACGGCGAGGGGTTCCAGGACGCCGCTCTCCGCTCCCCCGACGCGGGCCTCGTAGGCCCGCTCCAGGTCCGCGAAGAACACCCCGCTCGACACGCCGTCCGTCGCGATGTGGTGCACCACCAGCAGCAGCACCGCAGGGCCGTCGCCCAGATCGAACACCACCGCCCGCACCGGGAGATCCACCGCCAGGTCGAACACCCGGCCCGCCTCCGCCGCCAGCTCCGCGTCCAGGTCCTCCGTCTCCACCCGGCGCCGCCGAACCGTCACCCCCGCGCGCTCCGGCGGGAGAATCCGCTGGTGCGGTTCGCCGTCCACGGCCTCGAAGACGGTCCGCAGCGGAGCGTGCCGCTCCACCACGTCCCCCAGCGCCGCCTCCAAAGCCCCGACGTCCAGACCTCCGCCCTCAAGGCGCACCACCATCGGCACGTTGTAGGCCGCACTGTCCCCGTCGAGCTGCGAGAGGAGCCACAGCCGACGCTGCGCGAACGAGGCCGGCGGCAGCGCACCGTCCTCGCCGGACCCCTCCCCCGCCACCAGCGGCGGAAGGGCGTTCCTTACGCCTTCCTGCGCCGCGATCAGCTCCGCGAGGCCCGCCGGCGTCGGATGCCCGAACACGTCCCGGATCGTCAGCCGCACGCCCAGCGCCTCCGCGACGCGGTTCGTCAGCCGGGCCGCGAGCAGCGAATGACCGCCGAGCGCGAAGAAACTGTCGTCGATGCCGATCGGTTCGGCCGTCTCCAGCGTCGCGCCGAAGAGGGCGGTGAGGATCTCCTCCGTGGGGGTGCGCGGGGCCCGCCGTGTGCCGGGGAGGGCCACCGGTGCGGGCAGGGCCCGCTTGTCGATCTTTCCGTTGGGGGTGACGGGGAGCCGGTCGAGGGACGTCAGGTAGGTGGGGACGAGGTGTTCGGGGAGCCGGTCGGCGACGTGTGTGCGGATCTCGTCGGGGTCGGTGTCGCCGTCGGTGACGACGTAGGCGGCGAGGCGCTGTTCGTGGACGGTGACGACGGCCCGGGTGACGCGGGGGTGGGTCAGGAGCGCGGCCTCGGTCTCCCCCGGCTCGATCCGGAAACCCCGGATCTTGATCTGGTCGTCCGCACGCCCCTCGTAGACGAGACGACCCTCACGGTCGAAACGGACCAGGTCACCGGTCCGGTAGAGACGCCCGCCCGCCGGCCCGAACGGACTCGGCACGAAACGGGACGCCGTCAGGTCCGGACGGCCCAGATAACCGTGGGCCAGGCCTTCGCCGGCCACGTACAGCTCCCCCGTGGTGCCGGGCGGGCACAGGTTCAGGTGGGCGTCGAGGACGTAGGCCGGTTTGTCGACCAGGGGGGTTCCGACCGGGATCGCGGCGTGGGGGCGTTCGCCCGGCTCGACGGTGTGGGTGGTGGCGAAGATCATCACCTCGGCGGGTCCGTACCCGTTGAGGACCGTGATGCCGGGCCTGAGCCGCTGGAGCTTGTGCACGTGCGCCGGGGAGGCGGCCTCGCCGACGGTGAAGGCGGTGGTGACGGTGTCGAACGCCTCCGGGTGCTCGTCCGTCAGGTAGTTGAAGAGGGTCGCGGACAGCAGGAGCGTGGTGACGCCGTGCCGGCGGGCCAGCTCGGTGACGAGGGCGGGTTCGGGCTTCTGTCCCGGCTGGAGCACGACGGTGCCGCCGTGGAGGAGACCGCCCCAGAACTCCAGGCTGAACGCGTCCCACGACACCGGTGAGCACTGGAGGAACACCTGGTCCGGGCCGGTGGGGAGGTAGGGCTGGCCGATCAGGGTCGACACCAGGTTGCGGTGGGTGGACAGGATGGGCTTGGGGCGGCCGGTGGAGCCGGAGGTGAACATCAGGCAGGCCGGATCGTCGGGGGTGACGGGGAGGCCGGGGTTGCCGGGGCCGTGGGAGAGGAGTTCGCCGGGGGCTTCGGTGTGGGTCTCCCAGGGGCCGTCGAGGCGTCCGGCGAGGGCCGGGCGGGTGAGGAGGTGGCGGATGCCGGCGTCGGCGGCCGCCGCGCGGAGGCGTTCGTCGGGGAAGTCGGGGTCGAGCAGGACGTGGGCGGCGCCGGTCTTCAGTACGGCGAGGAGGGCGGTGGCGAAGCGGATGCCGCGTTCCAGGAGGACGCCCGCGAGGTCGCCGCGGCCCAGGCCCCGTGAGGCCAGGTGGCGGGCCCACCGGTTGGCCGCGGCGTTGAGTTCGGCGTACGTGATCGTCCGTTCGCCGTCGATCAGCGCGGTCCGGCCGGGGTACCGGGCCGCCTGCTCCTCGAACCGCTCCACGAGGGTGGTGACGGCGGTGCCGGCCAGTGGTCCGGCCCACGGGCCGGTGAGCAGGGCGCGTTCGGTCTCCGACAGCACGTCCAGGTCGGCGATCCGGCGTTCGGCGGGCCGGTCCGGGGCGAGGGCGGTGGTGAGGAACGCGGCGAAGCGGTCCTGGTGGGCGGCGGCGGCCGTGACGTCCACGCCCTCGACCGGGGTGTCGAAGTCGATCCGCAGCCCGTGGTCGGCGCCGAGGTCGAGGACGGCGACGGCGAGGTCGTCCACCGGGCCGTTGCTGATGTTGTGGTTGAGGGTCGGCCGGCCGCACACGGTGAGCTCCGCGTGGAAGCCCATGATGTTGAGGACGGGCGCGGCCAGGCGGCGGGAACCGTCGATGACACCGGCGTCCCGGCACAGGTCCTCGTACCGGGTGAGCTGGTGGCGCAGCCCGTGCTTGATCTCGGCGGCGGCCGAGCGGGCCAGGGCGCCGAGCGTCTCCCCGGGCCGGACCCGGAGCCGGAGCGGCACCACGTTCGACGTCATGCCGGGCGTGCTGCGCGCCCTCGGGGTCGTCCGGCCGGTGACGGGCAGGGCGAGGACCAGTTCCTCGCGGCCCGTGACGCGGTGCAGGTAGACCGAGAAGAGCGCCACGAGCAGGACGGACCAGGAGACCCGTTCGCCGCGGGCGACCGTCCGCAGCCGGTCGGCGTCCGCGGCGGACACCCGTACGCTGCGGCGCGCGAAGGGCAGGCCGCCGTGGGCGGCGGGGGCCCGGCCGGCGCCCCGGACCAGGCCGGCGGGCGCGTCCGGGGCACCGGCGAGGTGTTCCCGCCAGGCGGCCAGGTCGGCGGCGGCCCGTTCGGAGCGCCGGTACGCGTCGTCCTCGGCCAGCAGGTCGGCGAGGCTGCCGAACGGGGAGGGGCCCCAGGGTTCGCCCGCGACCGCCCGCTCGTACAGCTCGACCAGACGTGCGAGCGCCATGGACACGCCCACGCCGTCGACGACCAGGTGGTGGAACCCGTAGAAGTAGAAGTACCGTTCCTCGCCCAGTTTGATCAGCGCGCAGCGGACCGGCGGGCGGGTCAGGTCGAAGGGGGTGGTGATCATGTCGTCGATCAGCCGCCGGGCCTCGGCCTCCGGGTCGTCCGCCGTGCTCACGTCGGTGAACGGGAGGGTGCGGGCGCCGACGGTGTGCTCGACGATCTGCCACACCTGTTCGCCGTCGTCCTCGAAACCGCCGACCCGGAGGAAGTCGGCCTCCTCGGCGAGCCGGCGCCAGGCCGCCGCCATCAGCTCCGGGTCGACCGGGCCGTTGATCTCGCGGCACTCGCCGACGTTGTACCTGATGCCGGTGGGATCGAGGGCGTGTGCCGTCCAGATGTCACGCTGGGCCACCGAGAGCGGCAACCGGACGGCGGCCGGAGCGGGTGCGACGGGCGTGTCGAACGGCATGGAGGGCTCCTGGGAGGAAGGCGCGGCGGGCTTCGGGCGGGGCAGTGGCCATACAACCCGTGGGCGCGGGCGGGGAGCGGCAGTTGGCCCGGCGGTACACGAGCGGTTGGGCGGGGCGGCGGCAGTCAGGCGGCAGCGGTTCCGGCAGGAGCGGCGGCGTCGGTAGCCGTCGCGGGCGCGGGGGCGAGGAGCGCCGGGGCGGCGAGGGCCCGGACGACGCACAGCACGCGGAACGCGGACCGTCCGCCGTCCGTGCTGGACCGGATCACGCCGCCGACCAGCAGGTCCCGGATCGCGCGTCCGCAGTGCGACAGGGGCAGGCCGGTCAGCCGCACGACGTCCTCCAGGAGGAATTCGTCCCGGCCGGCGGCGCACAGCTCGGCGATCAGGCTCCGGTGCCCCGCGGGCAGTCCGGCCAGGGTCCGGCCGACGCTCTCCCGGAGGCGGGACCCCGACCGGCCGTCGGCCAGGTGGTCGAGCAGCGGGGCGGGGTCGGAGTCGACGATGCCCCGCAGGGTGGGCAGGTCGCAGACGGTGAGCCAGGAGGCGGCGGCGGCGAGGGCGAGCGGGTGTCCGTCGAGGCGGTGGCAGACCCACGCGATGTCCGTCAGGGCCCGCTCGTCGGGGACGACGTCGGGGCGGACGTGGCGGAGCCGGCTGAGGAAGAACCGGGTGGCGGGGGCGTCGGGCCGGGCCGTGCCGGACGGGGCGGGCGCCTCCAGGGGGGCGAGGAGGAAGAGGCGTTCGCCGGGTACGTTCCAGGGCGCGTCGGAGGTGACGAGGAGGCGCAGTCCGGGCAGTTCGCGCAACAGCCGCCCCAGCCGCTGGAAGTCGAGCGTCCCGGTGTCGGCGCCGTCGAGGACGAGGAGTGCCTCGCGGTCGCCGAGCAGGCCCGTGAGGGCGGGAGGGACGGTGCCGGCCGGCCCGTCGCCGCGCAGGAAGCCCGCGCACTCGGCGGCCGGGACGCCGAGCGGGTCGTCGTCGGCCGGCAGGCAGTCGGCGACCGCCCCCGGGGCCGTGTGCCACAGCACGGGGAGGCCGGCGTCGTGGAGTCTGGACGCGGCCTCCAGGGCGAGTCTCGTCTTGCCGACGCCGCTCAGGCCCACGACGGTGATCAGCCGTTCGGTCCCGGAGCGCAGTTCCTCCGTGACGACGGCGGCCTCGGCCCGCCGTTCGATCAGCGGGTGCAGGGGGACGGGCGGTGCCGACCGCTCCGGGGACGGGTACCGGGGCGCGCCGTTCCGGTGGCCGCGCCGTCCCGCCTCCTCCAGGGCCGCACGGGCCCTGGGGCCCAGGCGCAGGGCGTCGGCGATGAGCCGGACCGTGTCCGTCCTCGGCCGCTGTGCCTTCCCCTTCTCCAGGTCCCGGATGGCCCGCACGCTGATGGTGGAGAGGTCGGCCAGCTCCCGCTGGGTGAGGCCGATGCGGAGCCGGTGGTCCCGTATGAGGGTGCCGAGCGCGGCGGTGGCCGCCGTGCCGTCCTCCGGGGAAAGACTGGTCGTCGCCATGAGAAAGCCCCCACTGGTCGAGTCGGGGCGAGGACCCCGGCCGGCGGTCCGGGTCGGGCCGCCGGCCGGTGCAAGGGTCTCGCCGTCTTCTGCTCTCCATCGTGAGGACGGGACTATCCGGGGGGCATCCCGTGGCTAACTCCCTGGTGGGAGGGGTACGAGGGCTTCGGTGAAAGCGGATCGGGCGGCGGTGAAAGCGGGGGCCGCGCCGCGATAGCGGAGTGATAGGGCAGCGGGCGGTCCGGTGAATCCGGTCGTTCCTAACGTGGTGGTCACAAGGAAGCAGCGCCTCGCCGAGAAGGAGAATCCGATGTCGAAGGCCATCGCCCGCACCGCGTTCCGCACCGCCGCCGCCTCCGTGCTGATCGTGCTCGCCGCCGGTGTCGGCGCGGGGACGAGCTGGGCCGGGGAGCCCGTGGGCGCGACGACGGCGGCCTCGTACGAGAGCGGCACCGGGACCGGGGACGGCGGGACCACCACCGGCACCACCACCGGCACCGGGACCACCGACGGCACCACGGGCACGACCGGCGGCACGGGGACCACCGACGGCACCACGGGCACGACCGGCGGCACGGGGACGACCGGCACCACCGACAACAACCCGTGGGACAACAACCCGTGGGACAACAACCCGTGGGACTGACCCGGTACGAGCGGGCCGCCTCCGCGGACCCGGCGTTCCCCGGTCCCCGGCGCTCTCCGGCGTTCCCCGGCGTCAGCCGTCCCCGGTCCCGGCCGGCTCCCGGCTCCTGAGGCCGCCGGACGTCACCCCGTTCCGAGCAATCGTTTCGCCTCCGCCAGTTCCCGCTCCATCCGCCGCTCGCGGAACACCTCGACGGCCGGCGCGAGCAGTTCCCGGGAACGTCCCGGCTCCTCGATCAGCCGGGCGAGGTCCAGGCGCGCCAGCGCGCCACCGCTCAGGTCCATGATCCCCTCCCGCGCGGCCACGGCGCGGTCGTAGAAGTCCCTGGCCCGGTCGGGACGGCCCATCACGGCGAACGCGTTCCCCAGGTCGCGCAGCAGATGGCCCTCGCCGATCACGTCGCCGGAGTCCCGGCAGAGTTCGAGCACTTCGGTGAAGGTCAGGACCGCCAGGTCGCTCCGGCCCTGTTCGAGGAGCAGTTGTCCGACGCGCCGCAGGGTCCGTGCCCTGCCGCCGGTGTAGCCGACCCCCTCGTATATCTCCAGCGCCTCGTCTAGCTGGGTCTTCGCCGCCTCGATCGCCCCCTGGCGCATCCGGATGTGGGCACTCTGGGTCAGGACGATCGCGCGGCCCACCACGTCGCCGGCCCGGTCGAAGTCGGCCAGGGACCTGCGGTACAGCTCCAGGGCCGAGGCGTCGTCGCCGTTGGTGCGGGCGATGAGCGCCATGTCGCGCCGGCACAGGGCCTCGCCCATGGGCTCGTCGAGCGCCTGGAAGACGTCGAGCGCGGAGTTCAGCGCCTGGCGGGCCGTGTCGAACTGGTTCCGGCTCATGTAGAGCGAGCCGAGCGACGCCCGTACGGCGGCGGTGCCCCGCAGGTTGCCCGCCTTGCGGACCGCGCTCAGCGCCTTCAGGTGCGTCCGCTCCCACAGGTCGTAGTGGCCGCGCACCTCGAAGAGCGTGACGAGGGAGGTGGCGAGGTCCCAGCTGAGGTCGTGGAGCCCTTCGTCGGCGGCGTGTTCCACCATCCGGCACAGGGCGGTCTGTTCCGCGTCGAGCCAGCTCAGCGGGGCGGCCAGGACCTCCTCGGTGGAGGAGGCGGGCGGTTCCCAGCGCGGGGCGTCGCCGTGCAGGACGGTGAAGTCGCCCCCGTACACCGCGCGGTGGGCCTGCTGGGCCAGGTGCATCCAGCCGCCCGCCATCCGGGCCAGTGCCTCCCGCCGCACCTCCGGCGGGTGGTGCGCCGCCAGTTGTTCCCGCGCGTACACCCGGATGATCTCGTGGAAGCGGTACCGGAAGCCTCCGGTCCGCTCGATTCCGTCGACGTCCAGCATCTGCACGTCGACGAGCGGTTCCATGAGGTCCGAGGGGAAGGGGCGGGGATCGTCGAGCAGGGCGCCCGCCAGCCAGCTGGGCAGGGTGGGCGTCTGGGCCATGCTGAGGAGCCGCAGCAGCCGCCGGTCGTCCGGACCGAGCCCCTCGTACGTGAGGGACAGGCTGGCCCGCATCGTCATCTCGCCGTGCGTCAGTTCGTCGAGCCGGTGCCGTTCGCTGGCCAGGCGCTGCACCATGGACGCGAGGGTCCAGTGCGGGCGCGCCGCGAGCCGGGCGGCCACGATCCGCAGGGCCAGCGGGAGACGGCCGACCGTGCGGACCAGGGCCTCCGCCGCGGACGGCTCCCCGGCGACCCGTTCCCGGCCGATGATCCGGGAGAGCAGTTCGAGGGCCCGGTCCTCGTCGAAGACGTCGAGTTCCACCCGGTGGGCGCCGGGGAGCGCGGTGAGGCGGGCCCGGCCCGTGACGAGGACGGCGCAGTCGCGGCTGCCCGGCAGCAGAGGCAGCACCTGGCCCTCGCCGGCCGCGTCGTCGAGGACCACGAGGACCCGGCGGGAGGCCAGCCGGGTGCGGTACATCTCGGCGCGCTCGTCCAGGGACTCCGGGATCAGCTGGCCGGGGATGCCGAGGGCCCGGAGGAAACGGCCGAGCACCTCGGCGGGGGTGGTCGGGGTGCCGGTGGTGCCGCGCAGGTCGCAGTAGAGCTGGCCGTCGGGGAACCCGCTCTCGGCCAGCGTGTGCGCGACGTGCACGGCGAGGGTCGACTTGCCGGTGCCCGGTTTGCCGGTGATGGCGGCGAGTCCCACCGTGGTGCGGCCCGTCCCCCCGGTCAGTGCCCGTTCGAGGGCGGCGACCCGGGCGTCGTCCGCCACGAAGTCGGCGGCCGCGGCCGGGAGCTGGTGCGGGACGGTGTCCTGCCGTACGGCCTCGGGGGCGGTGTCCGTCCCGGGGACGGAGGCGGGTAACGAAGCGGGGACGGGTGCAGGGGCGGGCACGGCGTGCGGTCCGGACGCGGGCCCCGGAGCGGCCGGGCCGCCGTCGTCCTCCGGGGCCCGTGCTCTCCCGTCGCCCGCGGTTCCGCCGGGCGGCGTGCCGCGCCCTTCGCCGGGAGCCGCGCCGGTCTCCTCGCGGGCGGCGCCGGCCGTGTCGCGGGCCGCGCCGGTCGTGTCGCGGGCCGCGCCGGCGGGCGTGCGGGCCGTACCCGCGCCCGCGGGCGGGGGGAGCGTGCCGGCCAGGATCGCGGACTCCAGTTCGCGGAGTTCCCGGCCGGGCTCCAGGCCCAGTTCCTCGGCGAGTATCCGCCGGCCGGTGCGGAAGGCCTCCAGCGCCTCGGCCTGCCGGCCCGACCAGTACAGGGCCTGGATGAGCTGCCCGCGCAGCTTCTCCCGCAGCGGGTGCTCGTGGGTGAGCATCTGCAGCTCCCCCACCACCCGGTCGTACCGGCCCAGTTCGAGTTCGAGCTGGATGCGGAACTCGACGGCGGTCAGCCGCTCCTCGTTCAGCCGGCGCGCCCGGTTCGCCAGCGGACCGCTGTCGAGGCCGGACAGGCAGTCGCCCTGCCACAGCCTCACCGCGCTCCGCAGCAGGCGCACGGCCTCTTCGGGAGCGCCCCGTTCCTGCAGCCGCCGGGCGCGCAGCACGAGGTCGGTGAAGAGGGCCGCGTCCACGTTCTCCGCCTCGGTGTGCAGCACGTACCCCGGGGGCCGGGTCGTGATCGTGGCCTCCCCGTCGGCGGCGGCCAGCAGTTTCCGCAGGCGCGACACGCAGATCTGCACCTGGGTGCGGGCGGTCTCCGGCGGGTTGTCCTCCCAGATGAGGTCCACCAGGTGGTGGGTGGCGACCACCCGGTTGGCGTCGAGGAGCAGGGCCGCGAGGATCACCTCCTGACGGCCCGGGGGCACCCGCAGGGGCCCGCCGGGGGCGTGCACCTGGAGCGGTCCGAGAACCCGGAAGGGAAGGCGCGACGCGTCCGGGGGCCCCGGGTCTCCCTCTCCCACGACGTCAGCCACCGATTCCCCCACGAAAACAAATGAGTTGACCCTGGAGACCCAAGTGAGGACAGTCTCCACACCCGCCCCCGGTCTGTCCATGCCGTGAAGATCCCGGTCGGAGTCGCCGGAGATAGAGGGGTGATAACCCGGAGTTGGCGGCACCCCCGAGAATCCTGTAGCGAGAGCGAAAGGGGCTCAGCCGTTGAACCGCCACGATGACACGACCACCGTCGGCCCGCCCGGACCCGTCGACCTGGTCACCGCAGCAGGCATCGACCACGTGCGTCTCGTCTACGACTACCTCGACGCCGGTGATCTGGACTCGTGCGCCTCCCTGCTGCACGACGGCGTGGTGTTCGAACTGCCGGGCATGCCTCCCGTCCGCGGCCGCACGGCGGTCCTGCGCGCCCGGCTCGGACACACCGCGCCGAGCGGCCGCCACGAGATCGACCACGTCGTCGCCCAGGACCGGAGCGTGGTGGCCACGGGCCGGTGCGTGGACCCGGACGCCGGCGGACGGGAACTGCGCTTCGTCGACCTCTTCAGCATCACCGACGACGGCATGGTCCGCGCCTGCACCCGGTACTACCACGTGACGCCCTGAAGGAGCCGGGGCGGACGGCGCCCGGTCCCACCGCGTCCGGACGCCCCGGGCACGCGCGGTGGCGGTTCCGGAACGCCGGCGCGGTGGAACGGAGCGGCGGGCGCGGCTACTTCGGGACGACGTGCCCGAGCCCGTAGGAGGCGAGGACGCCGCGGAACGGCTTCCAGACGCCGGGATCGGCCAGGTTCGTGAACAGCCCGGTGCAGGTGTTCGTCTCGCCGGTCACGAGGCCGTACACGACCGCCTTGCCGTGTCCTTTCGTCTCGAACAGGGGCCCGCCGCTGTCTCCGGGCGCGACCCGCGTCTCAGCGGTTCCCGCACAGATGAAGTCCTTGGACCAGATGCCCCCCTCGGTGTCGAACTTCTGGACGGGCAGGAGGGCTTCCCGCAGCCGGGACGGCTTGGCCTCGTCGTCGAAAACGGTCCGCCCCCAGCCGGCGGCGCGCAGGAGACGGCCCGGCCGCGGCTTCTCCCCGAGGGAGGGCAGGACCGCCGGGGTCCGGGACACCGGGCCGTCGAGCACGATGAGCGCCAGGTCCGTGTTGGTCGCGGTGCTGAACCCGGGGTGGCTGTGGAGGGAGAAGCGGTCGCCGGTCACCACGCTCCCTCCGGGGGTGTTCGAGTCGGCCCGTCCGAAGACCAGCCGGATCGTCGCCCCGCCCCGTTCCGCGGAACGGGCGCAGTGTGCCGCGGTGGCCACGACGCGGCTGTCGACGAGCACCGCACCGCAGTGGTGCGACCAGGTGCCGTCCTCCTCCCGCAGTTCGATCCGCACGACGAAGGACCGCTTCCCGTCCGCGACCGGCGTCCCCCCGACGATCGCCGAGGCGGAGGGCGCCAGGGCGGACACGCCGCCGACCGTACAGGCCCCTGCGAGGGAGACGGCCGCCAGTCGGCTTGCTGACCTGCGCATGAGTGACCCCATTCCTGTCTGCCGCCCGGGCCGCGCCCCGGCGGACTCGTCCGGTGGACGGCACGAGGACGTCCTTCCGGCGGATCATGGAGCCGTCATCCGTCCGGCCGGCCTCGCCGACGTCTCCGCCACGTCTCGGACTCCCTTCGGCCGCGTAGCGGTACGAGAGCGACGTCCGTCCCGGGACGAGGGCGGCGTCCGTCCCGGGACGTACGCCCCCGGCGGCGGTTGCGACCGTGGGAGGACGCCGGGGCGGGGGCCGGGGCCGTAGCGTCCCTCGCATGAACAAGCCGACCCGGGCGGTCACCGCCCTCCTCCTCGCCTGCGCGGTCGCCTTACCGGCCGCCGCCACCGCCACCGCCGCCGTTCCCGCTCCGCCGCGCACCGCCGCGGTCTCCCCGGAGCGGCCGGCCGGCCGCATGCCGCTGCCGGCCCCCACCGGGCCGTACGGGGTGGGGAGTTCCGTCCTCCACCTCGTGGACCGCTCCCGCACCGACCCCTGGGTGCCCGGGGCCGGCGGCCGGGAACTCATGGTCACCCTGCACTATCCCGCGGCCCGTCCCGCGCACGCCCGGCACACCCCGGGGCGCCCCGCCCCGTACGCCACCCGGGAAGAGGCCCGGCTGCTGCTGGAGGGCGTGTCGGTGCGGGACCCGGAGTCGATACGGCAGGTGGCGGAGGCCCGTACGCACAGCGCGGCCGACGCGCGCCCCGCGCCGGGACGGCACCCGCTGGTGGTGCTCTCGCCCGGCTTCGGGCTGCCGCGGTTCACCCTCACCGGCCTCGCCGTGGACCTCGCCTCCCGCGGCTACGTCGTCGCCTCGCTCGACCACGCCTACGAGTCGTCCGGCACGTCGGTGCCGGGCGGGCGCACCCTGACCTGTGTGGCCTGCACCGTCATGGAGGAGAACGACTGGACCGAGGGACACGTGGTGACCGGGGCCCGCGCCGCCGACACCCGGTTCGTCCTGGACCGGCTGACCGGCCCCCGGCCCGCCTGGCGGTACGCGTCCTCCATCGACCCGGCGCGGATCGGCATGGCCGGCCACTCGATCGGGGGCGCGAGCGCGGCCGCCGCCATGGCCGCCGACCGGCGCATCGACGCCGGTGTGAACATGGACGGCTCGTTCTGGGACGCGTTGCCCGCCGGCGGGCTCGGCGGACGTCCCTTCCTGTTCCTCGGCACCGACGAGTTCCACCGGCCGGGCGGCGGGGACACCTCCTGGGACACCACCTGGGCGGCCCTGGGCGGTGAGAAGCACTGGCTGACCGTGGAGGGCTTCGACCACCTCGCCTTCTCCGACGCGCCCGTGCTCCTGAACCACCTCGGCCTTCCCGGCGGCGCCGTGCCGGCGCCGCGGGCGGCGGAGGTCACCCGCGCCTACGTCGCCGCCTTCTTCGACGCGTACCTGCGGGACAGGGACGAGCCGCTCCTCGACGGTCCGGACCCGGCCCATCCGGAGGTGCGGTTCCACCGTCCCTGAGGCGGGGGCGGACGACCGCACGCGGGGCGGGCGCACCACCGGGCCCGTCCCGCACCGGCGCACGCCCCGGGCGGGTACGGGCGCCCTGTGGCGCCCGGCGGCGGGGGGGGCGCCCGTGACGCGTCCCGGCCCGCCCCCCGCGCGTTCCACGGGCCCTCACCCCCGGTTCACACCTCTGAGTGAGGCGGGCGGCTTCGCGCCGGACGCCGTCCCATGATCCCTAAGGTGAGCGTGCGGGCGGCCGACGGCCGCCCGATCGGCACGTCTCATACACGGGAGCCCGCGTGGCGCAGCAGCACACGACCCTCCGCCAACGCCTCCGGTACCGGTTCGACAATCTGGTGGCGGGAGGGACCGCCGCGCTGATCGGATGGCTGACCCTGGCCTGTCTGGCCGTCGTCGTCCCCGCGAGCACGGTTCTGGTCTGGGCCGACCGGAAAGCCCCGGCCTCCCTGACCGGCCGGCTCCAGGCGGTGTGGGTCAGCGTCGGGCAGACGCTCAAGATCGGCGGTGCCGTCGGTTCCCCGCTCTACGTCCTGACCTCCGTGGCGCTCGCCCTGGTGGCCCTGCTGTTCGTGTCGACACTGGTCAGTCTGATCACCACGGGCATCGACCAGCGCATCAGGTCGCTCCGTCTGGGCCGTTCCACGGTCCTGGAGGCCGGGCACACCGTCATCCTGGGCTGGTCCGACCAGATCTTCCCGGTCATCGGGGAGCTGGTCTGCGCCAACGCCAACCAGCGGCGGGCGGCCATCGCCGTTCTCGCCCCCAGGGACAAGGTGGAGATGGAGGAGGGGATCGCCACCCGCGTCACGGACCCCGGCACGACCCGGATCATCTGCCGCACCGGCCACCCCACCGACCCCCCGGTCCTGTCCAGGGTCAGTCCGCGGACCGCCAAGTCCGTGCTCGTCCTGCCGTCCGAGGACGAAGACGGCGACGCCCACGTGGTGAAGACCCTGCTCGCCCTCGGCGCGGTCGCTGCCGGCGACGGGAAGGCGGTGGTGGTCGCCGCCGTCCGCGACGCCCGCAACCACCTCACCGCCCGGCTGGCCGCCGGGCCGCGCGGACACGTGCTGTGCATCGACCACGTCGTCGCCCGGCTCCTCGTCCAGACCGCCCTCCAGCCGGGCCTCTCGCTCGTGTACCAGGAGCTGCTGGACTTCGAGGGCGACGAGTTCTACACCACCCCGGCGGGGGACCTGGCCGGACGCCCCTTCGGCGAGGCCCTGCTGGCGTTCACCACGTCGTCCGTGGTGGGCCTGCTGCACGCGGACGGCGCGGTCGCCCTCAACCCCGACCCCGGTTCCACGATCGGCGCGGACGACCGGATCGTCGTCATCACCCAGGACGACGACACGGCCGTACCGGACGACGCGTCCTCCCACGTCGACGAGGACGCGATCGTCACCGCCCGCCCCCGGACGCCCGTCGCCGGGCGTCTGCTCCTGCTCGGCTGGAACCGGCGGGCGCCGCTCGTCGTGGAGCAGCTCGGCCAGTACGTGAGCCCCGGGACCGTCCTCGACGTCGTGGCGCGGGGCGACGACGCCGCCGCGGGCGACGCCGTCCGCGACGTCCCGGCGCGGGATCACCTCGAAGTCACCTTCCGCTGCGGTGACATCACCGATCCAGGGGTACTGGCCGCGCTGGACGTGGTGTCCTACGACGGCGTGATCGTCATGGGCGACACGGGTCTGCCGACGCGGACGCGGCGGGGCACGGAGACCGGACCGGGGTCGGACGACCGCACGCTGGTCACCCTGCTGCACCTGCGGGCGATCGGGGACGCCGCGTCCCGGGAGCTCGCCCTCACCACGGAGATGTCCGACGACGGCAACAGGCTGCTCGCGCCCGTCCGGGCGGGCGCCGACTTCATCGTGAGCGGCAGGCTGATCAGCCTTCTCATGACGCAGATCTCGGAGAGCGATTATCTCGCCACGGTCTTCGAGGAGTTGTTCACCGCCGAGGGGAGCGAGTTCCACCTGAAGCCGGCCGGGGACTACGTCCGGCTCGACCGGGAGGTCTCCTTCGCCACCGTCGTGGAGTCGGCGCGCCGGCGCGGTGAGTGCGCCGTCGGGTACCGGCGGCGCGCGTCGGCCGCCACGGCCCCCGACTACGGCGTGCGGGTCAACCCCGACAAGAGGGGCCGGGTCCGGTTCGTCGCGGGCGACTGGCTGATCGTGCTGGCCGAGAGCTGACCCCGGCGGACCGGCGCGGTCCGTGGGCCGTGGGCCGTGGGCCGTGGGCCGTGGGCCGTGGGCCGTGGGCCGTGGGCCGTGGGGCGGGGCCCGGGGGGCCCGCCCCCCGCCCCCCCCCCCCCCCCCCGGTCCAGCCCAGGGGCCCCCCCCGCGGCGGAGACCCGCCCA
>NZ_JBVHEG010000005.1:50146-163432 GCF_055562975.1 Streptomyces sp. NPDC014907
GTACGGGGGGGGGGGGGGGGGGGGGGGGGGGGGGGGGGGGGGGGGGGGGGGGGGGGGCCGGCCCCCCCCCCCCCACGGCCGCTCGTCACGCCGAGTGGACCTCCAGGGCGGCCCGCACGGCGGATTCGACGGCCCCTTCGATCCACGCGGGCTTGACCGAGGTGTGGCACCCGGCGAAGTGCAGGTTCCCCTCGGCCTCGCGGACGTGCGGGAAGAGTTCGGTGTGCTGGCCGGGCAGCAGCACGGACGCCTCACCGTAGGCGTACGGGTCCCGCATCCAGGACTGGGTGCGTCCGACGCCGGTGTAGAAGACCTCGATCCGCTGCCCGAACACGTCCTGCACTCCGGCGAGGGCGCGGGGGTAGCGCTCCTCGTCGTCGAACGAGTCCCACTTCAGGGCGTCGTCGGCCCAGCTGTAGGAGGCGAGGAGCACGCCGCCCGGGCTGCCTTCGACGGGGTGGGAGGGCTGGAACACGAAGCGGTTGGGGTTGTCGGTGACCGAACCGCCGCCGATGACCCCGGCGGCCTCGGGCTGGTCGCGGGAGACCAGGCGCGTGGCGGCGTAGTGGACGCGCTGGGAGGCGGAGATGTGCCCCTTGGGCACGGAGGGGTGCGCGCCGAGCAGGCTGCCGTCCGTGGGGGCCTGCCCGAGCCGGTACTTCCGGTACAGGCCCGGCCGCACCGCTTCCAGCTCCCGTTCCCAGTCGGCTTCGTCGAACTCCCACCAGCGGCGGCTGAACTCCAGCAGCACCTTGGTCGCGGCGTCGTAGTGGAGTTCGGTGATCGCGCGCCGCTTGCCGTAGGAGAGCGCGGGGACGACCGGGATGTGCCGCAGTCCGGAGAAGGGGACGGTGATGATCGCGGCGTCCCCGGTGAAGGTCTCGCGCTCCACGGGTCCGGGGCCCCGGCCCTCGGAGACGGTGTCGATGGTGATCCTGCCGTCGCCGTGCGCGATCCGCGTGGCGCGGCGGTCCAGCCGCACGAGGTCCTTGACCCGGTCGTAGAGGGCGTCGGCCAGGGTGGCGGTGCCACCGGGCAGCTCGAAGAAGGCGGTGTCGGGGCTGATGAGCGAGGCCCCGATGAAACTGTGCACGAAGGCCAGGTGGAGACGGGAGGTGAGGTTCTCGACGGTGCCGATCAGGTCGACGGTCCGCTCGTCGAGCCCCGCCTCCTCCGTCAGGTACCGGAACATGGACATGTGGCCGTAGCGCTGGAAGACGCGGGCCCAGCCCTCGACCAGTTCCCTGTCCTTCTTGCCCTCGATCTCCCTGCGGACGGGAGCGAAGGCGTCGCGCACGATCTGCGCCGCGGGAACGGATTCGTAGGCCGCCGGGACGCCGAAGGAGCGGTTGACGGCCTGCGGGCCGCGCGCGTAGTCGGCCCGGCGGACGCGGACGCCGTTGACGAGGATCCACGTGCGGTGGACGGGACGGCCGGCCCCGTCGACGTCGACGAGGTGGAAGGGACGGCGTTCGAGGCCCAGGCTGTCGATCAGGCCGGTGACGAGCGGGTGGCTGCCGGGGATGCGCATGGCGCCGGCCTCGGCGTACTGCTTCGGGTCGGCGAAGGGTGCCGGGGCCTTCTCGTGCCCCCCGGTGCGGAAGGTCTTGATCCGGCCGCCCACCCGGTTGCCGTTGGCCTCGATGACGGTGACCCGGTGCCCGGCCCGGCGCAGCAGATGGGCGGCGACGAGCCCGGCGGGTCCGGCGCCGACGATCAGCACCTTGCGGCCCCTGCGGTCTCCTCCCCCGCCCGGCCGGGGCAGGCCCGTCCTCAGCAGGATGTCCGCGTAGCGCGGCACGAGGGGCAGGTCGTCGTCGTCCCGCACCAGGAGGGCCCGGGCGACGGTCAGGCAGGCGTCCCAGTCGGAAGGGGCGGCGGGACGGGGGGCCGCCGGGGAGGCCCCGGCACCGGGAGCGGTGACGGCGAGCGCGCCGGCTCCCGCGGCGGCGCCGGCGATGACGGTACGGCGGGAGGGCCGCCGGACGGGCCCGGGTTCGGGACCGGAATCGCCGACGGGGTCGGGAGCGGGAAGCGAGTTGGTGATCACGGGGCAACTCTCGCGGTTCCACCGGCCCCCGATGCCCAAAAGACACCGGGGAGCGCAACTGGCACCCGGACGTGTGGCGCGCCGCTCGTGGCTGACGAACTGGTCTTCGCCGTCGTGACCGGCGCACGCGAGCCGGCTCCGGCGCCGGGGCCGGCTCGCGTGCGCCGGGAGCCGGACGCTCCCCCGGCGGCCGGTACGATCCTCCGGGGAGGAAGCCACCATGATCCGCGTTCTGCTGGCCGAGGACATGCACATGATCCGCGGGGCGCTGACGGCCCTGCTGAACCTGGAGGCCGACCTGGAGGTGGTCGCCGAGGTGGCCCGCGGGGACGCCGTCGTGCCGGCCGCGCTCGCCCACCGGCCCACCGTCGCGGTCCTCGATCTGGAGATGCCGGGCGCCGACGGCCTGACGGCCGCCCGGGACCTCTCCGTCGCCCTCCCCGAGTGCCGGACCATGATCCTCACCGGGCTGGGACGCCCCGAGGCGCTGCGCTCCGCGCTCGCCGCGCGCGTCGGCGGGTTCGTCCTCAAGGACGCCCCGCCGGACCGGCTCGCCACCGCGATCCGCCGCGTGGCCGCCGGTGAGCACGTCATCGACCCCGGGCTCGCCGCCGCCGCGCTCACCGCCGGGAGGAACCCGCTGACCCCCCGGGAGACCGATGTCCTGCGGCTGGCCGCCACCGGTGCCCAGCTCGCCCAGATCGCCCGTGAACTGCACCTGTCCCAGGGCACCGTACGGAACTACCTCGGCGCGGCCGTCGTCAAGCTCGACGCCCGCAACCGGCTCGACGCCGTACGGATCGCGCGGGAGCAGGGCTGGGTGGAGTAGCGCGGCGCCGTCCGCCGGCGGGTACGGGCGCGGACTCCAGCCGGACGGTCAGGACGTAGCCGTCCGCGCCCGCCCCGCTCTCCAGCACCCCGCCGAGCGCCTCCGCGCGTTCCCGCAGGTTCCGCAGCCCGTTCCCGCCGGAACCGGTCTCCGCCGGAGCCCCGTTCCGGGGCGCGGCGCGCGTCGCGCGGCCGTCGTCCGCGACGCGCAGCAGGCCCGGCCCGATCTCCACCTCGCACCGGCGCGCCCCTTCGGCGTGCCGCAGCACGTTCGTCACCGCCTCGCGCACCACGACGGCGAAGAACTCCCGCCGCGCCGCGTCGGCGATCCGCGTCCCTCCCCGCACCTCCATGCGGACGCCCGCGGCCGCGAGCACGCCGCGGGCGGATTCCACCTCCTCGGACAGGACGAGCCGCGTTCCGTCCCCCGGGATCGCCCGGAGATCGGCCAGGGCCCGTCCGGCCAGGGCCGCCGCGTCGGCGAGGTGGGCGCGGGCCCGCGACGGGTCGGGGTCGCGGGCCGCCAGCTCGCCCTTCAGCGCGATCGCGGAGAGTCCGTGTCCCAGCAGGTCGTGCACGTCCCGGGCGATGCGCCGGCGCTCCCGTGCCACGGCCAGCGCGGCGAGGGCGTCCCGGGCCTCTCCCAGCCGGTGGACGAGGCCGGTGAACAGCGCCAGTCCGTAGAAGACCAGGGCGATCACCACGACGTCCAGGACCAGCAGCGCGGTGCCCCGGACGCCCGGCCCGTCCGTCCGCGCCAGGAGCACCAGGGAGACCAGGGCCGTCAGCGCTCCGGCCGCCGGCCGGGCGACGCGCCCGGGGAGGACGATCAGCAGCGACGCCACCGCGAAGGCCGCCGGCTGGGGGTACGGGCCGTCCGGGGCCGCGAGCACGCCGAGGACGACGGCGAGTTGCGCGCCCAGCGTCCACGCCGCCCCCCGGGGCCGTGTCCCCGGGGGGCGTGGCAGCGAGTGGTACGCCTGCAGGCCCACGACCGCCGCCAGCGCCGCCGTGTACGCGGCGAGTCCGGCGCCCCGCGTCCCTTCGCCGAGCAGGAAGGTCACGCCCACGATCAGGTACTCGGCGTGGGTGACGACGACGACGGGCCACACCAGGCCGGGGGCCGGGGTGCCGGGGACGTCCGTCTCGCCGGCCGGCCGCACCGGGGGCACGGCCCGCACGCGCTCGGCCGCCTCCCGGGCCACGGTGACCAGTTGCCGCACCGCCCGTGTGCCACGGCCGGCCAGGCGGACGATCTCCGCCAGGGCCGTGCCGAGTTCCGCGTCGAGGGCCCGGCCCGCGCGTTCGCGCTCGTCGGCGACCCGGGCACGGGCCAACGCCTCCCGGGAAAGGTCGAGTTGGGCGTACAGGTCGGTGAGCCGGGTCAGGGCGTAGAGGATCAGTCCGTGGGCGAGGGCGTTGCCCGTGCCGTTGAGCACGGAGTGCGCACCGCCGTCGCCGGTCGCGAGCAGCCCGCCGGCCAGGACGACGACCGCGAACAGGGCCCACCGGACGCGGTGTCCGACGATCAGCAGCACGGAGGCGCCGAGGAAGCCGGGCAGGCCGGACCAGGGGGCGAGCAGGATCTGCGCGGCCAGGGTCCAGGCCCCTCGCAGCCGTCTCGTCGAAGGCAGGCAGACGACGATCTGGAGCAGCAGCATCGGCACGGCCGCCGGGCGCGGCAGGACCACGGCGGGTTCGAAGGAGAAGCCGAGGAGGACTCCGACGAGGACGACGGAGACGACTCCGGGCGTCGAACCCGGGGCGGGGTCGTCGACGGCGGGGTCGTCGGCGGCGGGTCCCGCCGCGCCGGTGTCCCCGGGGCGGGTGCGCGTGCCCCCGTGCCCGTGTGTCCGTCCGTGTCGTGCTTCCCCGCCCCGCTCGTCCATGGGATCACGGTAGACGCGGACCCGTGCGCCGCACCCGCCCCACCCGTGCAGAATGCACAAGGGGTGGTGCGTCCCGCACTGCCCCCGGGCACGGGCGGTGCGGGAGCGTCGTCCCATGCGTACGACACGGATGCGGGTCCTCGCCACGAGGGCCGCCACGATCCTGATGACGACCGCCGTCGCCGCGGCGTGCGTCACCGTTCCCGCTCACGCGGCCGGTCCGGCCGGTCCCGGCTCCCGCTCCGGCCCGCTCGGCTCCCTCGTCGGCACCGCCGTCGCGGAGTACCTGGCGGACGACCGCATCCCGGGGGCGGCCGTCACGGTCGTCGCCGGCGGCCGGACGGTCCTGGCCGAGGGGTACGGACTCGCCGACGTCGAGCGCCGGACCCCGGTCGACCCGGATCGCACCGGCTTCTTCCTCGGCTCGCTCGCCAAACTGTTCACGGCGCAGGCGGCCTCCCAGCTCATCGCCGGCGGCGAGGTCGACCCCGGGGCCGACGTCAACGACAGCCTCCGGGCGGTCACCGTGCCCGACACCCACCCCGGGCGCCCGGTGACCCTGCATCACCTCCTCACGCACACCGCCGGATTCGACAGCGACCTGGTCGGACGCACCGAAGCGCGCCCGGAGGACGTGGAACCGCTCGCCGAGAGCCTCGTGACGCGCCGGCCGCCCCGGGTCCGCGCCCCGGGCACGGTGGCGGCGTACGACAACTACGGTTACGCGCTCGCGGGTCAGCTCGTCGCCGACGTGTCCGGCCTGGCCTTCCCCGCCTACGTCGACGAGTACGTCTTCAGGCCGCTGGGCATGACGCGCTCCACGCTCGCCCAGCCGCAGCCGGACCCCGTCGCGGCGCACACGGCGCGCGGCTACCGGCCCGCCGGCGCCTCCGGCTGGACGGAGGACAGGGGCCAGTACGGGGCGTGGTCCCCGTCCGGTCCGGGCGCCGTCAGCACCGCCGCCGACATGGGCCGGTGGATGACCGGACAGCTGACCGGCGGGGCGGCGGCGGACCGCCTCATGCGGCGGGTGCAGTACCGGCAGGACCCCCGGCTGCCCGGCGTCGGCTACGGCTTCGAGGAGTGGCGGCGGGGCGGGCGGACCGGATGGTTCAAGGACGGTGACGTCTCCGGCTTCCATTCCCGTCTGCTCCTCGTCCCCGACCGGGGGATCGGGGTGTTCGTCGTGTTCAACGGCGACGGCACGGACGGCCGCGCCGTCCGGGACGGCGAGGAACTGGTCCACCGCGTCGTGGACGCGCTGGTCCCGGACGGCCCGCCGGCCGGGGCCCCGGCCGGCGCCGCCGACGCCGCCATCGACTCCTACACCGGCGCCTACCGCCCGGCACGGGTGAGCCGCACCGGCCTCATGGCGGTGGAGGGCCTGGTCTCGGGAGTGACCGTCGAGAGGGAGGGCGGGAACGGGCTGCGCACCACGGGGCTCTCCACCGACCCCGACCGGCCCGAGCAGAGCTGGACGGCCCTGGGCGGCGGACTCTTCCGGGAGCGCGGCGCGGAGGGCGGGACGATCGCGTTCACCCGGGACGGGCTGCTGGTGTCGTCGGCCACGCCGTCGACGGCGTACGAGAGGCTGTCGTGGCGCCGCTCGCCCTCCCTCCACATGGGGCTGCTCGTCTTCGGCCTGAGCGTGCTCGTCCCGGGTGCCGTCGCCTTCCCGGCGGTCGCCCTGCTGCGGCGTTCCCGGGGCCGGAGCCCGCATCCGCCGGCGGCCCGGGCGGCGCGGGCCGCCGGCGCGGCGGCCGGCCTGGTCACGGTGGCCTTCGCGACCGCGCTCGCGGCGGTCGTCGCCGACGGCAACAGGATGAGGGAAATGGTCCCCCTGGGATCGCCGCTCCTCACCGTCGTGACGGGGCTGGGTACGGTGCTGGGGTTCACGGCCCTGGGCGTGGTGGCGGGAGCGATCGCCTCCTGGTTCCGCGGGTGGTGGTCCCTCCCGGGCCGTCTCGTGTTCAGTTGCACGGCGGTGGCGGCGTTCGTGACGACCGGGGTGCTGGTCGAGTACCACATGGTGAGCGCGCCCCTCACCTGGCTGACCCCGTGACCACGCGCGCCGGACCGGAACGAGCTCCTCCCCCCGGGGTGTTCGGCACGGACCGGCGGTCCCCCGGACACGGACGGCGACGGGTCGCGGGCCGGAGTCCGTACGGACGGGGAGGCCCCCCGGGGGGATGGGGCGGGCGCCGTCGGCGGGCGAGCCGCGCACCCGCCCCTCGTGGCGGTCACCGGGGAATCCGTTTCCGGAAGTCCGCGCGTCCTCCTCCCTCTTCCCCCGCCGAACGCGATATGGACGCGACAAGCACGGCAGACGTACGGGAGAAGCGCGCTTCGCGGGATAGGCTGGGCCCAGGAGGTCCTTCCATGTCCGAGTTGTTCGACGCGGTCGACGCGTTGCTCGCGTCCCGTGCCGCACTGCCGCCGCCCGAGGAGCGCAAACGCCTGCGCCAGGCCCACGCCCTGACGGTCGACGAGGTCGCGGCCGCGCTGAAGGTGCGCCGGGCCACGGTCACCAGCTGGGAGTCCGGCCGGACCGAACCGCGTCCGCCCGAGCGTGACGCGTACGCGCGGCTCCTGGACGGCCTCGCCCGGCTCTACCCCGCTCCTGCCGGCGGCGACCCGGACGAGGCCGTGGCCGCTCCGGCACCCGCCGACGCCGCGGCCGCCCCGGGGACGCCCGCCGGCGCCCCCGCGCCGGACGCGCGGGCCGTTTCCGCGGAACCCGCCCGGCGGAACGCGGACACGACCGGGCACGACACCGCCCCGGCCGTCCCCGTCTCCCCCGCCTCCCCCTCCGCCCCGGAGGCCGCGCCGCCGGGTCCGCGTCCGGCGCGCGCCACCGGGAAGACGACGCCGGGAGCGCCCCCGGCGCCGGGCGAGGCCGACCCCCGGTTCGCCAACGGGCCGCTGGCGGTCGTCGACGCCGACGGAACCGGACAGGTGCTGGCGTACTGCACCGGTGGCACGATCCTCGACGTACCCGCCAGGACCCTGCCCTCCCTCGTGGAATGGACCCTGAAGGAGGCCCGGCTCGGACAGCCGAAGCTGTCCGGCCCCGGCAGGCCGGCGGACCCCCTCCTCGTCCTCACCGTCGCCGCGTGCGAGCGCTACGGCCTGCCGGCCACGCTCACCGACGAGCAGCGGAACGCCGGACGGCTCCCGGAAGGGCACAAGGCCGTCAAGCAGCTCGCGCGGGCCGACTGGAAACTGACCAAGCGCGGTTTCGGACCGTGGGCCCGGATCTACCGGCCCGCCCAAGGATCGGAACGGCAGTGCGTCCAGGTGTGCGTCCCGTCGTGGAACGCGCTCGACGCCCGCCACTGGGGCCACGCCGCCGAACTGCCGCCGGCGGAACTCGCCCGGGTGCTGGGCGTGTACGCGGCGCGGGTGACGACGCCGCGCGGCTCGACGGCCGTGACCGGCCTGGAGCTGATGACCGCGCTGCACCCCCCGACCCACGCCGTGCGCGACCCGGAGACCGGTGCCCTCCGGCAGGCCGACGGGAAGAACCCCGGCTCCCTGGGCAAGGACCCGGTGGACCCGGCGCCGTGCGAGGCCCCCGACGGCCACCCCCTCCTCGCCGGTCTGCCGCGTTTCCACGTCCGGGGCCCGGCCGAGAAGCTCTTCGAGGAGGCGTACGACTGGGCGCGGCCGATGACGGACGAGGAGTGCACCCGCCGGTTCCTCGTCGGCATCGACGTCAACATGGCCTTCGCGGCCGGCGCCAACGGCCTGGTCGTCGGTCTCGGCGCGCCGACACACGTCAAGGAACCGGTGTTCGACCCGAAACTGCCCGGCTCCTGGCTCGTCGACCTCTCCCACGTCGACCTGTCGAAGGTGCGGGTCGGCAAGGACGGGTGGACCGAGCTGAGGGGCGACCTGCTGCCGAGCCCGTTCACCCCGGACGGCGAGCGTCCCGGGGGCCCGGCCTGGTACGCCACCCCGACCGTCGCCTACGCGGCCGAACTCGGCTACGAGGTGCGCCCGGTCGAGGCGTACGTCCGCCACGACAACGGGCGTTACCTCGACGGCTGGTACAACCGCCTCCGCGACGCCTACCTCGCCACGATGGCCGACCTCGGCGTCCACGCCGGCACCGGCCCGGAGCGGTTCCTCGCCGAGATGGAAGGCCACAGGGACCGCGATCCCGACCTCGCCGTCGTCGTCTCGGCCGTCAAGGCGACGGTGAAGGGCGGCATCGGCAAGCTCCGCGAACGGCCCCGGGGCGAGAACTGGCGGCCGGGGGAGCCCTGGCGCGCCCTGTCCCGGCCCACCTGGCGGCCGGACATCCGCGCGGCCGTCATCTCCCGCACCCGGGTCAACCTGCACCGCAAGATGGTCAAGCACGCCGCGTTCACCGGCCAGTACCCCGTCGCGGTCCTGTCGGACTGCGTCGTCTACGCCTCCGACGGCGAGAGCCCGCTGGACTTCCTGCCCCACCGGGACGGCAAGGCCCTGCCGGGCGGGTTCAGGCTCGGGGTGAACCCGGGCCTGGTCAAGCACGAGGGCACCCAGACGGTCCTGTGGGGCGAAGGGGTGCGGGAGCGGTTCCGGGCGCCCGCGCTGAACCTGGCCCGGTACATCAAGGACGGCACCGTCACCGACGCCGACAACGGGGAATAGGGAACAGGGCGATGGGTCTGATCGGCGACAGCCTCGACAAGGCGGTGCACAAGGCGTTCACCCGCCCCGCCCCGAAGTCGGCCGGCGCGCAGATGCGCTACCTCGTCAAGCGGCTCGGCGGCACCAAGGAGGCCGCCCGGCTGCTGCGGGTCTCCCGGCGCACCGTCGAACGGTACGTGAAGGGCGAGATCAGGAAGCCCCGGCCGGACCTCGCCGCGCGCCTGGAGCGGGAGGTGAAGGCGCGGTGGCAGCCGCAGGTCAGGGCCAGGGCCCGCAGGAGGGCGGCCGCCACCGACGGGATCGTCATCGACACCCGCGCCCGCCTGGGCTACACGGCCCCGATCGGCTCCACCGACCAGGACCGCGTCCGTCACCTGACCCTCGCCCTGCCCCCGCGGTACGCCGCCCGGCTCTTCGACGCCCAGGACGCCGGGGCGGGCGACGAACAGCTCCGGCGGATCGCGGCCGACGCGCTCAGGGAGGTCTACTTCCAGGACGGCGGCAGACGGGCCGGCAGCCTGGAGGAGGTCCGCTTCACCGACATCCAGCACCTGGAGTTCGATCTGTAGCGTCCCCGCGAGGACGGCGGCGCCCGTCCGGTGACGGCCACCGTGCTCCGGCGCGTCCTCCCCGGCGGGAGCGCGGGCGGGTTCCTCATCCGTCGGCGGGGCCGGCGGGCGCGGGGGTGGGGGCGAGCAGGGGGAGCTGCGTCCTCTTGCGCGCGGCGTAGGCCGCGTACGCGTCGCGGGTGGTGTCCAGTTCCGACACCTGGCTGACGGGAACGTCCCACCAGCTGTCGCTGTCCGGCGCGTGCACCAGCGGGTCGGTCTCGACGTGGATGACCACGGGGCCCGCGTCGTCGGGCAGTTCCTTGGCGCGGGCGACGGCGTCCGCCAGTTCCGCGCGCGTGCGGACCTCGATGACGTGCGCGCCGAGGCTGCGGGCGTTGGCGGCGAGGTCGGTCGGCAGCGGCGGGCCGTCGAGTCCGCGGCCGGGCGTCCGGTAGCGGTAGCTGGTGCCGTACCGCTGCGATCCGAGCGACTCCGACAGCGAGCCGATGGAGTGGAAGCCGTGGTTCTGCACCAGGACGACGACGACCTTCAGCCGCTCCTGGACGGCGGTGGCCAGTTCGGTGGGCATCATCAGGTAGCCGCCGTCGCCGACGAGCGCGAACACGTCGCGGGTGGGGTCCGCGAGCCGGACGCCGAGCGCGGCGGGGATCTCGTAGCCCATGCAGGAGTAGCCGTACTCCACGTGGTAGGCCTTGCGGTCCCGGACGCGCCACAGCTTGTGCAGGTCGCCGGGGAGCGAGCCGGCCGCGCACAGCACCACGTCGCGCGGGTCGGAGCGTTCGTTGAGGCAGCCGAGGACGGCGGCCTGTGTCAGGGTTCCCTCCGCGAGTCCGCCGGTGACCTCCTCCGGCGGGTCGAGGGCGACGGCGGCCCGCCCCTCCCAGTCCGCGAGGAGGTCCGCCTGCCGTCGCAGATGGGCGTCCGGCACCCGGTGGCCGCGCAGGGCGGCGGTCAGCGCCGTGAGCGCCTCCCGCGCGTCGGCGACGACGGACAGGCCCGCGTGCTTGCCCGCGTCGAAACCGGCGACGTTGATGTTGACGAAGCGGACCCCCGGGTGCTGGAAGGCGGTGCGCGAGGCGGTGGTGAAGTCGCTCCACCGGGTGCCGACGCCGATGACGACGTCGGCCTCCCGGGCGAGGGCGTTGGCGGCGGTGGTGCCCGTCGAGCCGACGGCGCCCATCAGCCGGGGGTGGCCGTGCAGGAGCGAGCCCTTGCCCGCCTGGGTCTCGGCCACCGGGATGCCGGTCGCGTCGGCGAGGGCGCGCAGCGCGTCCTCGGCCCCGGAGTAGTGGACGCCGCCGCCGGCGACGAGCAGGGGGCGCTCGGCGCCGCGGACGATCCCGGCGGCGGCGGTGACGCGCACGGCCTCGGCGGGTGGTCTGGCGACGTGCCAGCACCGGGGCGCGAACAGTTCGGCGGGCCAGTCGTGGGCTTCCGCCTGGACGTCCTGCGGCAGACAGACGGTCGCCGCGCCGGTTTCGACGGGGTCGGCGAGCACCCGTGCGGCGCCGAGGAGCGCCGCCGGCAGCTGCTCGGGCCTGTCGACCCGGTCGAAGAACCTCGACAGGGGGCGGAAGGCGTCGTTGACGGTGACGTCGGCGGCGTGGGGCTGCTCCAGTTCCTGCAGGACGGGGGCGCTGACGCGGGTGGCGAAGGTGTCCGACGGCAGCAGCAGGACCGGGAGGCGGTTGACGGTGGCCAGCGCGGCGCCGGTGAGCATGTTCGTCGAGCCGGGGCCGGTGGAGGCGGTGCAGGCCCAGGTCGACAGCCGGTCCAGGTGGCGGGCGTGGGCGACGGCGGTGTGCACCATGGCCTGTTCGTTGCGGGCCAGTACGTACGGCAGGTCCGGCCGGCCCGAGGCCTGCCGTTCGTGCTGGAGCAGGGCCTGTCCGAGGCCCGCGACGTTGCCGTGCCCGAAGATCCCGAGGACGCCGGCGAACATGCGCCGTCGTTCGCCGTCGCGTTCGGTCCACTGGTTGGCCAGGAACGCCACCGTCGCCTGGGCGACCGTCAGCCGGACGGTCCGGGGCCCGTCCGGGGGCCGGTTCGGGGGTTCGTACGGGTTCATGCGCCGCCTCCTTCGGGGCAGGTGTCCCCCGTCCCGCCGGCGAGCGGCAGCCGCGGGTCGAAGGGCGTCCGGGGCCAGGTGTCGCGGACCCACGCGTGGGCGGGGTCGTCGTGGATCAGCCAGGCCCGTTCGGGGCCGGGGCCGGCCATGACGTTGAGGTAGTACAGGTGGGTGTCGGGGGCGGCGATCGCGGGGCCGTGCCAGCCGTGGGGCACCAGCACCACGTCGCCGGCGCGTACCTGGGCGAGCACGTCGACGGGCCGGTCCGGGTCGGCGGCGTACACCCGCAGGCAGCCCGTCGGGTCGGTGGCGCGCGGGTCGGCCGGGGCGGTTTCGACGTAGTAGATCTCCTCCAGGCGGGTCTCCTCCCCCGGGCGTTCGGTGTCGTGCTTGTGCGGCGGCCAGGAGCTGAAGTTCCCGGCGGGGGTGACGACCTCGCAGACGATGAGCGCGTCGGCGTCGAGCACTCCGGGCGCGCCGAGGTCACGCACCTCGCGGGAGGCGTTGCCGGTGCCGCGGCGCTCGACGGGGACCTCGTCCGCGGTCAGGTGCCGGAACGGGTGCCGTACGGTGCTCCGGCCGGTCACCGGGGCGCCGGCCACCGCCACCCGGGCCGGGCCGTCGGGGGCCGTGACGGTGAGCCGCGATCCGGCCGCCGCGTACGCGATGTCCGTGGGCCCGGCGAAGACGTCCCGCCGGCCGGCGAGCGGGGCCCGGTGGGTGCGGCCGTCCGCGTCCTCGGCGGTGACGTGGACGCGGCCCGCCAGCGGGACGACGACGTGCTCCCAGCCGTCGGCCCGGAGCCGGCGGGTCTCCCCCGCCGCGAGGTGGGCGACGCGCAGCCCGGTGTGGTGCCAGTGTTCCCCGTCGGGCACGATCACCACCTCCCAGCCGTCGGCGCGGGCGGTGCCGCGCGGGCGCACCCAGCGGGGTTCCGCCGGGGTTCGCGGCGCGGCGTTCACCGGCGGCTCCCGTGGACGAGTTCGGCGGCGATGTCGACGGCGGCGGCCACGTCGCCGTCCTGCGGGTAGAGCAGGGTGCGGCCGGCGACGAGGCCGCGCACGGTGGGCAGCGCCATGGCGTCGCCCCACGCGGTGTAGGTGTCGTGCGGGTCGCCCCGCGGGTCGCCCCCGAGGAGGAGCGTGGGCAGGGTGGTGGCGTCCAGCACGCGTTCCAGGTCGGCGACGATCGGCAGCTTGAGCCAGGTGTGGGCGCTGGTGGAGCCGAGCGCGGTGGCGATCTGGATGGACTTCACCACGCTGGCGGGGTCGAGCAGGTTGCGCACGCCGCCGGCGTCGCGCACCGAGAGGAAGGGTTCCACCATCGCCATCAGGCCGTGCTCGGCGAGGCCGGTGACGGCGGCCGCGGTCGCCTCCAGGGTGGCGACGGTCCCGGGGTCGTCGAGGCAGATCCGGGTCAGCGCCTTGCCGCCCTCCAGGCCCTGGGCGGCGATGGCCTGCGGGGTGTACGCGGTGAACCGGTCGTCGAGTTCGAAGACCGCGCCCTGCAGGCCGCCGCGGTTCATCGAGCCGATGGCGTTGCGGTCTTCGAGCGCGCCCATCAGGAGCAGGTCGTCGAGCAGGTCGGGGGTGCCGAGCACGCCGTCGACCCCGGGGCGGGAGAGGGCCGTGGCCATCCGGTCCAGGAGTTCGGTGCGGCTGGCCATGGCGCCGTCGTCGCCGCGGACGCCGAGCGCGCCGCGGGCCGGGTGGTCGGCGGCGATGATCAGCAGCCGGCCGTCCTCTCCGGCCAGGGGGCGGCGGGAGCGCTTCCGCCAGGCGCGGGCGATGAGTCCGGGCTCGCGGGCCCGGAGGTCGGTGATCTCGGCGGCGTGCATCATGCGGTTCCTCCGGCGTGGTCCGGCTGCCGGGAGGCCAGGGCCGCCTCCACCTCGGCGGTGGTGGGCATGGCGGTGGAGCAGGCGAGGCGTGCGGCGACGAGCGCGCCGGCGGCGCCGGCGAAGGTGAGGACGCGGGTGAGGTCCCAGCCGCTGAGCAGGCCGTGGACGAGCGCGCCGCCGAACGCGTCGCCGGCGCCCAGGCCGTTGACGACCTCGACCGGGTGCGCCGGCACCTCGACCCGTTCGTCCCGGGTGGCGGCGAGCACTCCCCCGGGGCCCTGTTTGACGACGGCGAGGTCGATTCCGCGCGCGAGGAGGGCGTCGGCGGCGCGGTGCGGGTCGCTCTCGCCGACGGCGATCCGGCACTCCTCCTGGTTGCCGACGGCGACGGTGCTGTGTTCCAGGGCCCGGCCGGCCTGGCGGGTGGCCTCCTCGGGGGAGTTCCAGAACACCGGCCGGTAGTCGAGGTCGAGGACGGTGTGCGGGCGGCGGTCCCGGGCCCGCCAGGCGGCGAGGTGGGCGGAGCGGCTGGGTTCGGCGGAGAGGCCGGTGAGGGTCGTCCAGAACACGCGCGCGTCGCGGATGGCGGCCAGCGGCAGGTCGCCGGGCTCGATCATCAGGTCGGGGGCGGTGGGGTAGCGGTAGAAGTACAGGGGGAAGTCGTCGGGCGGGAAGATCTCGCAGAAGGTGACCGGTGTGGGCGGCCCGTCCGGCGCGGTCAGGGGCTGGATGTGGGTGGGGTCCACGCCGAGCCGCGCGGCCTCCTGCCGTACGTACCGGCCGAAGGGGTCGCGTCCGACGCGGGTGACGAGGGCGGCGGCGCGGCCGTGGCGGGCGGCGGCCACCGCGACGTTGGTCGCGCTGCCGCCGAGGAACTTCTGGAACGTGTTCACCCGGTCGAGGCCGACGCCGTGGTCGAGGGGATAGAGGTCCACTCCGGTGCGTCCGAGGGCGATCAGGTCGTGGGCCACCGGTTCACGCCCCGGCGCGGCGGGAGGGCTCGCCCACGGGGGCGGCGAGGGCCAGGAGGCGCTCCAGGGAGGCCTTCGCGTCGTCCAGCGGGTCGTGGGCGCCGTCCTGTCCGGGCGGGGCGGTGAGGACGGTGTCCTGTTCGAGGACGTACCAGCCGGAGTAGCCGTGCGCTTCGAGTCCGCGGACGATCGCGGCGATGTCGATGTCGCCGTCGCCCAGGGGCGCGTACATGCCCTCGGCGACGCCCCGGGTGTAGGTGATCTTCCCGGAGCGCACCTGATCGGCGAGGTGGCGGCGCACGTCCTTCAGGTGGACGTGCGCGATGCGTCCGGGGACGCGTGCGGCCAGGGCGACCGGGTCGCCGCCGCCGATGAGGCAGTGCCCGGTGTCCAGGCAGAGGGCGATGCGGCTGCCGTCGAGGACGCGCCGGGTCTCTTCGGCGGTCTCGACCAGGGTGCCGACGTGCGGGTGGAGGGCGGCGGTGAGGCCGGCGCCGGTGGCCGCCGCGTCGATCCGGTCGAGGTTGGCCAGCAGGGTGTTCCAGCCGTCGTCGTCCAGCGCGGGGCGGTCGTCGTAGCCGTCGCCGCCGCCGACGGCCGCGACGACGACCGTGGTCGCGCCCGCCACGAGCAGGTCCGCCATCGCGGCCTCCACCCGGGGCAGCGGATCGTGGCCGGGGTCGTGGAGGACGGCGGGGACGAACTGGCCCACCGCCCGCAGTCCGTACGCGGACAGGAGCTCGGCCTTCGCCCCGGGGGCGTCGGGCAGGAAACCGTCGGGGCCGAACTCGGTGGCGGCCAGGCCGATGTCGCGCATCTGGCACAGCACCGTGTCCGGTGCCAGCTGGTGGCCCCAGCCGGGGACCTCGCACACGCCCCAGGAGATCGGTGCGCCGGCGATGCGCCTGACGAGGGGCGTGTCCGCGCCGGACGGCGTATTACGCATACCTGGTCCTTCTTCCGGTGTGGGGTGCGGGCCCGGGGCCCGGTTCGTCTGCAGAGAGCCTGCCCCGATGCACGATACCTGTCAACAGTATGTCAGGACATTACGTCGTCCTGCGCTTAACGGGTTCGTGGTGCGGTCCGGGCGACCGGGGCCGCGCCGTCACCGGGCGTCCGGGCCCCGGGCCCCGCCCCGCGCGGGGGTGCCACCGGCCGGGCACTCTTGCCGGCCGGAAGGGTTCCGGTCGGCTGGAAGGGGGCTGGTCGGCGGGAGGGGAGCTGGTCGGCCGGGGCGTTCTCACCGGCCGACGGCCCCCCGTCCGGCCGTGACCGGGGGCCCCGCGTCCGGGCGGACGAACGGAGCCGGGGGCCACGGCCCCCGGCTCCGGACGCGGTGCACCGGGGCCGGTCACGGCAGCCGGAACCGCTCCCCCAGGATGTGCTCGACCAGATCCGCGACCGCGCCCTGCGCGCATCCGCCGACCACCAGGTCGGCGGCGCGGCGGACCTGCTCGTGGCCGTCGCCGACCGCCGCGCCGAGGGCCGCGGCGCGCACCATGCCGGTGTCGTTGGGGTTGTCGCCGATCGCGGCCACCCGCGCCATCGGGACTCCGCAGCGCCGCGCGAGGTGGCGCAGCGCGGCTTCCTTGCCCGCGCCGGCCGGAAGGATCTCCAGATAGGTGTCCTCGGACTGCACCAGCGTGGCGTCGGGGCAGTGGCGCGCGGTCAGTGCCGCCAGGGGGCCGAGCCCCGGCCGCTCGGCGAAGAGCATGACCTTCGTGGGCGCTCCGGCGGGCGGGTCCGGCAGCAGCTCGATGCGGTCCCGCGCGGCGTAGGCGGCGAGCACGGGGGCCGGGCGCAGCACGTAGGCGTCCTCCCCGAGGAAGGCGACCGCCCCCGTGCCGGCGGGGAGGGCGGGTACCAGCCCGTCGCGCACCGCCGGCCAGAACGCGCCCAGGTCCAGGTCGAGCAGGCGTTCGCCGGTGCGCGGGTCGACGACGCGCGCGCCGTTGTAGACGATCATCGGCGTGGTCAGGCCGAGTTCGCGGTGGTACCGGCCCGCGGAGACCTCGTTGCGGCCGGTGGCGATGACGACGGTGCCGCCGAGTTCCTGGTAACGGCGCAGCGCCCGGGCGCTGCGCCCGACGACGCGCAGCCGGCGGTCCACCAGGGTGCCGTCGAGGTCGGTGACGAGCCACCGGTAGCGCGGACCGGGGCCGGTGGCGGCCTCCGGGACCGGCGCGGCGGGTCCGGCGCTCACCGGGTGCTCCCGCCGGGGAGCCGGGACAGGTACCAGTCCACGAACTCCTCGGCGGCCGGCACCGGGCCCGGGCGGTGGGCGAGGTAGCCGGGCTGGTCCCATCCCCCGGCGCCGGCGAACGGCCGGTACACCGCGCCCGCGCCGCGCACCAGGACCTGCGCGGCGCACACGTCCCAGGCGTTGACGGAGGTCCCGAGCGCGGCGTCGCACCAGCCGGCGGCCACGTGGGCCAGGGTCAGCGCGGCGCTTCCGGTGCGGCGCACGGTGCCGTAGCGGGCGACGAGCCCGCCGAAGCGCGGCAGGGTCTGCGGATCGTTCCGGGCCAGTTCGCGGCTGTTGGGGAAGCTGGTGATGAGCAGGCCCCGGGCCTCGTCCCGCGCGCCGGCGGCGCGCAGCCGCTCGCCGCCGAGGTAGCCGCCGCGGGTGTCGGCGGTGAAGACGTGGCCGGTCACCGGATCGACGATCGCCCCGGCCACGGGTTCGCCGTCGACGGTCGCGCCGACGGAGGTGCAGAAGAAGGCGAGCCCGCGGGCGAAGTTGGCGGTGCCGTCGATGGGGTCCACGTACCAGGCGACCCGTCCGCCGCCCTTCCGCCGACCGCCCTCCTCGCCCACGACGGTGCTGTCCGGCACCCGTTCGAGCAGCAGTTCCCGGATGCGTTCCTCCGCGCGCTCGTCGTGCACGGTGACCGGATCGTGTTCGTCGCGCTTGAAGTCCACGTCCATCGCACCGCGGAACGCCTTCAGGAGGCCGGGCGCGACCGCGAGCGCCGCCTCCGCGGCGATCTCCCGCAGGCGGGTGGACAGGTCGTCGAGTTCGCTCATGCGGTGGCCGCCTCCTCGGGGCGTGTTCCGGAAGTCCCGTCCGGCCCGCGCCGTGCGGGGGCCGGGGTGCGGGAGGGGGTGCTCATCGGCCCTCGGGCGGTACGGCGCCGGTCAGCAGACGGCGCAGCTCGTGCGGGTCGGCCACCACCCTGTCCGGTTCGGCCTGTACGACGTAGGGCCGGTCGTAGGTGCCGCGGGCCTCCATGAGGACGGCCGCGCCCACGCCGGCGCGGCGGCCGCACAGTACGTCCCGGTCGTAGTTGTCGCCCACGTACCAGCACGCGGCCGGCTCCGTGGCCAGGGCGCGGGCGGCGATGCGGATCAGTTCGGGGTTGGGTTTGCGGACACCGACCTCGTCGCTGTAGACCTGCACGGCCACCCTCTTGTCGAGGCCGTGCTCGGACATGTACGCGCGGTGCACGGACCCGGCCAGCGCGTTGGAGACGATGCCGACCCTGATGCCGTACTCGTCGCAGGTGTCGAGCAGTTCGCCGACGCCCGGCCGGGTGGTGCGGTCCTGCTTCAGCCGGCCGAGCCGGTGGCACAGCGGCTGGGCGTGGGCGGTGACCCAGGCCAGCGCGGAGTCGGGCCAGTCGGCGGCGACGAACTCGGTCCAGAAGCGCCGGTGCGTCATCTCGCGCGGTGCGGACGGCCGGCTCATGGCGTTCTTCCAGTGCGAGTCGGCGGCGGAGCCGGCCTTCAGGTCGGCCTCGATGTGCTCGGCGGTCAGCCCGTGGCAGCCGGCCGCGGTCAGCGCGTCGTGCAGTTCGGCGGCCATCTCCCGGGCCCACGAGGGACGGCCGGCGGTGGTCACGACCACTCCGCCGAAGTCCAGCAGGAGGGTCGTGGGGCGGGTCAGCTGGTCCATGGGGCGGCGTTCTCCTCGGTCGGTGCGGGTGCCGGTACGGGGGTCGCGGCGTCGGGCAGCCGGCCGCCCTCCTCGTCGAACAGGTGGAGGTCGGCCGGGCGGACGGCGCAGCGCACGGTGGTGCCCGGTGCGGCGTCCACCTTGCCGTACGCCAGGAGGTACAGCTCGGTGTCCACGGCCGTGACCAGTACCGTCGTGCTGGAACCCGTGGGCAGCGCGGCCTTGACGACGGCTTCGAAGACGAACTCCGCCCCCGTCGTCCGTTCGGCGTCGCCGAGCAGGCGCAGGGCCTCCGGCCGCACTCCGACGGTGGCCGTCCGGCCGGCCAGGTCGGGGCGCTCCTCCTCCACCCGCGCGCGCACGACGCCGGTGAAGGCGTCGTCGCCCACGTCGAAGAGGTTCATCGGGGGGCTGCCGACGAAGCGGGCCACGAAGGTGTTGGCCGGGCGGGAGTAGACCTCCATGGGCGGGGCCATCTGCTGTACGACGCCCTTCTCCATGACCACGACGTGGGTGGCCATGGTCATGGCTTCCAGCTGGTCGTGGGTGACGAAGACGATGGTGTGGCCCGTCTCGTCGTGGATGCGCTTCAGTTCGGCGCGCATGTCGAGGCGCAGCTGGGCGTCGAGGTTGGACAGCGGCTCGTCGAGGAGGAGCACGTCGGGGTTGACGGCGAGCATGCGGGCGAGGGAGACGCGCTGCTGCTGTCCGCCGGACAGCTCCGCCGGGTACCGGCCGGCGGCCCATTCGATCTGCATCATCCGCAGGGCGGCGAGGGCGCGTTCGGTCCGTTCCGCCTGCCCGGTCTTCCGGACCTTCAGGCCGAATTCGACGTTCTTGGCCACGGTCAGGTGGGGCCACAGCGCGTAGTTCTGGAAGACGAGGCCCATGCCGCGCTTCTCGGGCGGTACGAAGACGCCGTCGCGGACGGAGTCCACGGTCCGTCCGCCGACGGTGATGCTGCCGGCGTCGAGGGTCTCCAGCCCCGAGATCATGCGCAGGGTGGTGGTCTTGCCGCATCCGGAGGGACCGAGCAGGCAGGTGAACGAGCCGGAGGGGATCTCCAGGTCCAGGTTGTCGACGGCGGGCGGGCCGGAGCCGTAGCTCTTGCGCACCGACGTGAGCGTGATGGTCGGCATGGCGGGTCAGCCTCCGAGTCCGGACGACAGGTTGGTCTTGGTCAGGCGCTGCGTGAGGTACGTGGCGAGGAAGGAGACCAGGGCGATGACCAGCACCACCGCGTTGGCCATCTGGTCGTACGCGTAGTCGACGAGGTTGATCGACAGCGTGGTCAGCAGTTCGGTGCCGGAGGTGGTGAGCATGATGACGATGCTCAGCTCCTTCAGGCCCGACACGAACGGCAGGATGACGCCCGTGACGAGCGCGCCGCGCTGGATCGGGATGACGATCCGGCGCAGCCGGGTGAACCAGCCGGCGCCGGAGATCTGGGCGGCCTCCTCCGGTTCGCGGCCGAGTTGCGTCATGGCGCTGATGCCGGACCGCGAGGCGTACGGCAGGTGGGTCACGGCCAGCACGATCACCAGCAGGCTGATCGAGCCGTACAGGGCCGGCACCGGTCCGCGGCGCACGGCGAAGAGGGACAGGAAGGCGGCGGCGAAGGCGATCCCGGGCACCATGTACGGCAGGAAGCTGATCTGGCGCAGCAGGGTGCCGACGCGGCTGTGGCCGGCGCGCACCACGACGTACCCGATGAGGAGGCCGACGACACCGCAGACGAGGGAGGCCAGGCCGACGATGCGCAGGCTGTTCCAGGCGGCCTCGTAGAGCTGCGTGCTGCGCAGCACGCCCTGGGGGAAGCCGGGGGTCCCTTCCAGGTGATCGGCGATCCAGTACTTGAGCGTGAAGTTGTCCGCGCGGAAGACGCCGGGCGTCTTGGTGACGGTGGTCAGCGCGAGACTGGTGACGGGGACGAGGACGGCGACGGCGAACACCGTGAGCGCGGCGCAGAACGCCGGCCGGCGCCACCGGCCGAGGGGGGCGCGGCGGTCCATGGCGCCCTTGCCGCCCACGGTGACGAACCGCTTCGCCTCCCGGGCGAGCCGGGTGTCGACGACGATGGCCAGGATGCCGATGACCACGATGACGCCGGCCAGCACGGCGGTGACGCCGCGCTGCTGGCTGTTGACCGCGCGGAACAGCGAGGTGGACAGCAGGTCGTAGTTGACCGGCAGGCCCAGGATGTACGGGGTGCCGAAGGTGCCGAGGATGCGGCCGAAGACCAGCAGGACCGACGACGACAGCGAGGGCAGCATCAGGGGCAGGGTGATGCGGGCGGCGACGGTGCGCCGTCCGGCACCGAGGACGCGGGCGGAGTCCTCCAGCTGGCTGTCTATGCGGCGCAGGGCGTTGCCGAACAGCAGCAGGACGAACGGGTAGTAGTGCAGGCCCAGGCAGATGATGATCGGCACCTGGCCGTAGGCCAGCCAGTCCGGGGTGTGCACTCCCCACGCCTCGAGGATGCCGATCTGGCCGCCGGAGGAGGAGTTCTTGAAGAGGGCCAGCCAGGCCAGCGCGAAGGTCCAGGAGGGCAGCATGTACGGGACGACCAGCGCGGTGGACAGCCATCTGCGGCCGGGCACGTCGGTGCGGGTCAGCAGCCAGGCCGTGGCGCCGCCGAGGAGCACGGCGAACACGGTGACGCCGAGGGCGACCACGACGGTGTGCAGCAGCGGCTTCCAGAACAGCAGTTCGGCGACCGGTGAGCGGAAGACCCGCCAGAGGTAGTAGCCGGTGAGGGAGCCGGGGTCCTGGCGGGCCTGGCCCTCGTCGCCGATCTGCACCCGTGTGGAGTCGGAGAGGACCGCGACGAGCGGGGCGACGACCAGGTAGAGCAGGACGGTGATGAGGAGGACGCCGAGCGGTCCGGTCGGCGCGTGCCGCACGACGCTCAGGCGGTAGCGCAGCCGGTTCGGCCGGGACGGGGGCGGACTGTCGTGCGGAGGGGGTGGTGCGTCGGCGGGGGGACGGGTGGCGGCGGCCATGCGCGGTCTCCGTAATGTGTCCGGGTGCGGGCCGGCCCGGTCCCGGAGGACCGGACCGGCGGACGGTCAGCCGTGGTTGAGGCGCCAGAAGTCCTGCATCGGCTGCAGGTCCTCGAAGTCCTTGCGGAGCCGTGCCGGGTCGAAGACGAACAGCTGGGTGTTCCAGTCCGTCAGGCCGGAGGGCATGAACGCGCCGGGCTTGAGCTTCGGGTTGCCGGGGAGACCGCCGTTGGCCAGCTGGGTGTCGATCCCCTCCTGGGTGAGCATGAAGTGGACGAAGAGCTTGGCGGCGTTCGGGTGCCCGGTCTTGGTGGCGATGGCCGAGTACTTGGGGTACTGGAAGCCCGCCCAGGGCCGCATCCCGGCGCAGACGCGCATGTGGTAGCCCTTGTCCTTCGCGTCGCGGAACTTCGCGTTGGAGACCAGGCCGATGCGGGGTTCCTTCTGGTTCGGCGCGGCGACCGCCGCGGCCGCGTCGTCGTCGGAGGAGGTGATGACGGGGGCGTTCTTCGCCAGGCCCCTGACCCAGGTCTCGGCGGCCGAGTCGCCCGCGGGCAGGTCCTTGCCGTACTTGGCCCGGTACGCCTGCCGAAGTTCGCCGTCGCCCCTGGTCTTCAGCTGGTTGAAGAACTCGACGATGTTCGGTTTGCCCAGCGGGTCCTGCAGGGCGACCTTCCCCTTCCACGCCGGGTCCGCCAGGTCCCACACGTTGCCGACGGGGCAGCCCCCGGGGAAGAGTTCGGGGTTGTAGATCCACAGGTTGCCCTTGGAGAGCACCCGCAGCGGGTTCTGCCCGGCGGACGGGATGTCGCCGGCGAGGGGGCCGGGGATGTAGGTGTAGACGACCTTCCGCGCCAGCAACTGGCCGACCAGGGAGGGGCCGTCCTCGTAGTTGGTGACGTCGATGGTGACGTTGCCGGCCTGGTTCTCCCTGGTCATCTTCTCCAGCGTCTCCCCGACCTTGCTCTTCACGCCGGTGGCCTTGACGCCGTACTTGGCGGTGAAGGCGGCGGCGGTCTTGGTGATGTCGCCGGTCGAGTCGTAGACGGTGACGCCGCCCTCCTTCCTGGCCGCCGCGACGAGCTTCTCCAGGTCGAAGCCGTCGTCGACGACCGGCCGGGTGTCGGCGGGGGCGCCGGAGCCGGGGGTGCCGCCGGCGCCGGAGGGCGCGCACGCGGCGGCGGCGACGAGGGCGCCGGCGATGAGCGCGGTGCTGATGAACCGGTGGCGGCGTGGAGGGCCGAACCCGGAAGAGGGGCGTGTCATGCCTGACCTCCCGCGATGTCCCGGCGGCAACCGGGTTCGAATGCAAGGGACTTGACGACCGGATGAGTACGGACCGGCGGTCGATGGCCGACAGCTTCGACCTGAATTCAGCCGTATGTCAAGACATACTGATGAGACGAGTCGACAACGGGCCGTTCACGTGTGCGTCACCTCGATTTCACCTCCCCGTCCCCAACTGGTCATCTCTGACGACCTCTTCCTTTGTCCGTACATACTTATGTAAGGTCCTCCGCAACATCGGCTGTCCAACCCTTCTCAGGGAGGAAGCATGCGCCGCCACACCCGCCTGGCCGCCGCGATCACCGTGCTCGTCACGGGACTGACCGCCGCCACGGCAACCGCCGCCACCACCCCGCCGCCGGTCTACGCGAAGACCGAGACGCCGCCGCTGTTCGACGACGCCGCCGGCGGGAACGCCAACGCCGACGACCCGGCCATCTGGTACAACTCCGCCCGGCCGAGCGCCAGTCTGGTGATCGGCACCGCCAAGGAGGGCGGCCTGCAGGTCTACGGCCTGAACGGCGGGCTGGTCCAGAGCCTGCCCGCCCCCGCCGCCCCGGGGCCCGACGCGGCCCCCGGCCGCTACAACAACGTGGACCTGCTGCCGAACGTGCGGTTCCCCGACGGCCGCCGCTCGGCGGTCGCCGTCGCCACCGACCGCGGCCGCGACCGGCTCCGGCTGTACCGGGTCGACGGATCGAACCCGGCCGCGCCCCTCGCCGACGTCACCGACCCCTCCGCCCCCCGCGCCTTCGCGGCCACCGAGGGCGAGGTGGACGACCAGTTCACCGCCTACGGGCTGGCCACCTGGCGCGACCCCGACAGCGGCGCCTCCTACGCCCTGGTCAGCCGGCGGAACACGTCCGAGGTGGCGCTCTTCAGGATCACCGCCACCACCGGCGGCACCCTGACGTACCACAAGGTGCGCACCCTGACCCTGCCCAGCACCTTCGACACCCCCGGCGGCCGGTGGAGCCCCTGCGAGGACCCCGGCGAGGGACCGCACATCGAGGGCATCGTGGTGGACCCGGACCGCGGAGTGGCCTATCTGGGGCAGGAGGACGTCGGCGTGTGGAAGGTCGACGCCGACCTCGACGACGACCCCGAACTGGTGGACACCACCAAGCAGTTCGGCACACCGGCCACCTACGACCCGGTGACCGAGGAGTGCGTGGCGGGTGAGGACCCCGGCTACGGCGGCGAGCACCTGACGGCCGACACCGAGGGGCTGACCCTGTTCCGCGCGCCTTCCGGCGACCAGTACCTGATCGTCTCCAGCCAGGGCGACAACACCTACAGCGTGTACGACACCTCGGACGACGACGAGTGGGAGGGCTCCTTCCGCCTGGCGGCGGGCGGCACCGTCGACGGTTCCGAGGAGACCGACGGGATAGCCGCCCTGGGGACCCCGCTCGGCAGCGCCTTCCCGGGCGGGCTCTTCGTGGCCCAGGACGGCCACAACGCGCCGGCCGACGGGGACCGGGAGAACACCAACTACAAGTTCGTCGACCTGCGTCAGGTCCTGGACGCCGCCGGCCTGGACTGAGCGCAAAGGCGGGTCCCGGACGCCCCGGCGTCCGGGACCCGCCCCGCCGAGGGCAGTCCGCCCGGCCGACCAGTCCAGTAGGGAGGGACCCCCGATGGTCACCGTCGCCCTGTGCGTCACCGCCGTGGCCTTCGTCTTCATCTGCGGCGCCAACGACGGAGGGGCGCTCCTGGCGCTCGCCGTCCGTCACCGCGGCCGGTCGATCGCCTTCGTACTGGCGCTGCTCGCCGCGGCCGTCGGCCTGGGGCCGAGCCTGTTCGGTCTCGCCGTCGCCCGGACCTTCACCGGCCACCTGGGCGAGGGGCCGCCCGGGACGGCGCGGCTCGTCTTCCTCGCCGGCGCCGGCGCCGCCACCGTCCTCGTCCTGCTGCTGACCCGGGCGGGGGTGCCCACGTCGCTGACGCTGGCGACCCTGGGCGGGCTGGCCGGCGCCGACGTGGCGCTGGGGGTGCGGCCCGCCTGGGGGCTGCTGGGCGTCATCCTGCTCGTCGCGGCGGCGGCGCCGCTCGTCGGGGCGGCGGCGGGCTGGCTGATCGGCCGGACCGCGCGCCGCGTCCCCGCGATGCGCGGCATGCCCCGTCTGGTCCACGGCCTGCAACTGGTCGCGTTCGGCACCCAGTGCCTGGCCTACGCGGCCAACGACGGACAGAAGATGTTCGCCGTGGTCGCCGTGGCCTTCACGGGAGACGCCCTGATCTCCCGCTCCTCGCAGGCCGGTGACCTCGTGATCGCCGCGGTCTTCGCGGCCGGCGCGCTCGCCGGTCTGCGCCGCGTCGCCCACGGCGCCACGAGCCGGCTGGTCGTCACCCGGCCCTGGCAGGTGCTGTCCGCCGAACTCGCCTCCTCTGCCGCGGTCCTGTCCTCCGCGGGACTCGGCATGCCCGTGAGCATGACCCAGTCCGTGGCCGGCGGCCTTGTGGGCACCGGCGCCAGCGAAGGGGGCCGGCGGGTGCGCTGGCAGTACGCCCTCCCCCTGCTCGTCTCCTGGCTGGTGACGCTGCCCGGCAGTTTCGCCGCCGGCACGCTGGCCGGCCTGTTCCTGAAGGGTGTCATCACGTGGTCGCCGTGAACCTGCGCCGTGTCCTGCGGGACCTGTCCGGGCGTTCGTACCGCCGTACGCTCGATCTGCTGACCTCCCAGCTGGACGCCACCCTCAAGGGTGTCGACCTCGCCGCCGACCTGGCCGCCGGCCGCGTCCCGCCGGCCGTGGCGCGGGCGGGGATGGGGGAGGTCGAGCACGAGGGGGACAGCCGGCGGGCCGCCCTGGTGGCGGAACTGGCCGCCTCCCTGACCACGCCGATCGACCGCGAGGACCTGTACCGCTTCTCCCGCTCGGTCGACGACATCCTGGACAACCTGCGGGACCTGGTGCGGGAGACCGACCTGTTCGGCATGCCGGGCGATCCGGCGGACCTCACCACGCTCGGTGCCGTGCGCGACGGCCTGACCGAGCTGCGGAACGCGGTCGCCCACCTGGTGGACGACCCGCGCCTGGTGCAGGAGGGCGCGCTGGCCGCCCGCAAGGCGGCCGGCCGGGTGCGCCGGGAGTACCAGGAGGCGCTCGCCGCCCTGTTCCGCGAGGAGCCGCGGGCCGAGACGCTTCCCCGCCGCGAGTTGCTGCGGCGGCAGGACGTCATCGGCCTGCGGCTGAACACGGCCGCGGCCGACCTGTCCGACGCCCTGCTGAAGCGGGGCCACTGATGGCGGGGCGGGACGGTTCAGCGTGCGGCGATCGTCATCTCGAAGGAGTAGCGCGAAGCCCGGTAGACGTGCGTGCCGTACTCGACCGGCGCCTCGTTCCCGTCGTAGGCGACACGGGTCATGGTGAGCAGGGTGGCGCCCCGGGACTCCTCCAGGAGCGCGGCCTCCGCAGGGGTGGCCCGGCGGGCGCCGATGGTCTGCTGGGCGGTGATCAGGTCGATGCCGGACCGGCGCAGCAGCTGGTACAGGCCCGTCTCGGCCAGCTCCTCGGCGGTCAGTTCGACGCGGCCGGCCGGCAGGTGGTTGCGCATGAGCGCTATGGGCTGCCCGTCGGCGAACCGCAGCCGTTCGACCACCAGCACGGCGGCCCCCTCGTCGAGCCGCAGGGCGGCGGCGACCTCGGTCCCGGCGGGCCTGCTCTCCAGCGAGAGCACCTCGGTGTGCGGATGGCGGTCGTCGCGCTGCAGGTCGTCGAACAGACTCGAGAACTCGATCTGCCGGCGGATGCGGTTGGTGACGACCTGGGTGCCCACCCCGCGCTTGCGGGCCAGCAGGCCCTTGTTGACGAGGTGCTGCATGGCCTGGCGCATGGTCGGCCGCGAGAGCCCGAACTGCTCGGCCATGGCGATCTCGTTGCTCAGCCTGGTTCCGGGCGGCAGCACACCGTTCTCGATGAGCTGTTGCAGCTGCTGGGCGAACTGGAAGTACAACGGGACCGGGCTGCTCCGGTCAATTTTGATCAACTTCGCGACCTGCTCCACGTCACCCTCCTGGGCGCGGCTCGTGCGCACACATACTATGCCGCGTTCTACTGAGTTGAGTACATCCGCATATTCTCACGTCCTTATGTAATAACAATACGGAGTCACTCCTGTCGGTGGTCGTCCCCGGACGCCCTCTCCTCCCGTACGAAAGGCTCATCCAGCATGCGCATAGGACTCATCGGCACGGGCCGGATCGGTGCCTTCCACGCCGCGACCCTCGTCGGCCTCCCCGCGGTCGACGGCCTCGTCGTGCACGACACCGACGAGCGTTCCGCCCGCGCGGTCGCCGACCGGACCGGCGGCGAGGTGGCCGGAGACCTCGACGGCCTGTTCGGCGCCGGCCTCGACGGGGTCGTCATCGCCTCCCCCACCTCCACCCACGCGGACCTGATCCTGGCGGCCGGACGCGCCGGGCTCCCCACCTTCTGCGAGAAGCCGGTCGCCGGCGGCCTCGCGGAGACCGACGCGGTGCTCGACGCCCTCGCCGGCTCGGCCGTGCCGCTGCACGTGGGCTTCCAGCGCCGCTTCGACGCCGGCTACCGGGAACTGCGCGAGGCGGTCGCGAGCGGACGCCTCGGCTGGACCCACACCCTCCGCGCCTGCACCGCCGACCCCACCCCGCCACCGCCCGCCTACGTCCCCGGTTCCGGCGGCATCTTCCGCGACTGCTCGGTGCACGACTACGACGCCGTCCGCTGGGTCACCGGGCGCGAGGTCGTCGAGGTGTACGCCACCGGGGCCAACCGCGGCGAGGACTTCTTCGCAGCCGCCGACGACATCGACACCGGGGTCAGCGTCCTCACCCTGGACGACGGGACGCTGGCCGTCTGCACCGCCACCCGCTACAACGGCGCCGGCTACGACGTGCGGCTGGAGGTCTGCGGCTCGAAGGGCTCGCTGGTCGCCGGCCTGACCGAGCACGCCCCGCTGACCCCGGCCGAGGACCCCGGCCGGGCCTCCGGCACCCCGTACCCCGGTTTCATGGAACGCTTCCGGGACGCCTACCGGGCGGAACTCGTCGCGTTCACGGAGCTGGTCGCCGGGCTGCGCCCGAGCCCCTGCACCGGCCGGGACGCGCGTTCGGCCCTCGCCGTCGCGGAGGCGGCCGCGCTTTCACGGGCGACGGGACGCCCGGTGCGGGTGGACGCGGCCGGTCCGGCCGGGGCCGCCGGACCGCACGGGGGCCCGTCCGGCGAAGGCTCCCGGACGGCGGGCGGGACCGAGGGGGTGAGCGGAAGCGAGGGGTGAGCGGAAGCGAGGACGGTCGAGCCGGGGGCGGGGGCGGTCGAGCCGGGGGCGGGCGGAACCGAGGGGGCGGGGCAGCCGGCGTCCGTACGGGGCCGGACCGCCCCCGCCGGTCCCCGCCCGGTCACCGGTGTCCGCGACCGTTCCGGTACCCGGCGGCGCGCGCCGCGCCGGAGGTCACCACCGCTCCTCCCGGCGCGGGCGGAAGTCCTCCTCGCCGTCCGGGAGGTGCGGCGCCCCGGGCCCGCCGACCGGGTTGGTGATGGCCAGGGTGGCCATGTCGTCGTGGCGGCCGTCGCCCAGCCACTGCGCGGCCAGCATCTGGACCCGCTCCACCACGGCCTCGGCCGGCAGGCGCGCGCACTCCCCCAGCGCCTCCCGCAGCCTCTCCTCGCCGTAGAGCCGGTCCCCCAGCGGCCCGCCGCGGGCCTCGGTGATCCCGTCCGTGTACAGCAGGCACGTCTCCCCCGGTGCCAGGGTGACCTCCGCGCTCCGCGCCCGGACCTCGGGCAGGACGCCGACGAGCGTGCCGCCGGTGGCCACCTCCTCCACCCGCCCGTCCGCGCGGATGACCAGCGGGGGCAGGTGCCCGGCGCTGGTCAGCCGCAGCCGCACCAGATCCGACCGGCGCCGGACGGAGGCCAGGACCAGGGTGGCGAAACGGGTGTGGTGGGAGTTGACGATCGTGTCGTTGAGGAGGCCCAGGACGCGCTGGTGGTCCCCGGACAGCGGCAGCAGCGCGTGCAGCACGCTGCGGATCCTCCCCGTCAGGACGGCGGCCTCCAGCCCCTTTCCCGCCACGTCCCCCAGGACGGCGAAGGTCTCCTTCGACGGGTCCGCGCCGGGGTGGACGTCGTAGAAGTCGCCGCCGACCCGTTCGTGCTCCTGCGAGGTCCGGTAGATGCCGGCGTACTCCACCCCGTGCACCCGTCCCAGCCGGGGCGGCAGCAGCTCGCGCAGCAGCGTGGCCGTGATCGACGTCTGCTCCGCGTACAGCCTGGCCGCCGACAGGGCGGCGCCGGCGCGCGCGGCGAACAGCCGGGCGAAGGCCTCCTCGGCGTCGGTGAACGTCCGGTGCCCGCCGGACCGCAGGACCAGCGCTCCGTGCCCGGGCAGCGGTGCGACGATCACCGAGCCGGCGGGGCCCGTGAGACCGGGCGGCACCGCTCCCTCGGGGATGTCCTCGGGGTCGATCCACCGCGTCGGCACCGGCGGCAGCCCCCGCAGCGCCTCGGTGAGGCCCGGGACCGTCCCGGTGTCGAGCGCCACCACCTGCCGGGTGACGCCGCCGCCCGCCCGCGCGTGGGTCAGGGTGTGGCGGCGCCCCTGGGCGGGGATGACGACGACGGCCGTGTCGGCGAGGTGGTCCGCGGCCGTGCGGGCCGTCACCTCGGCGCACCGTTCGGCGTTCAGGGACGAGAACAGCGCGCCGGAGACGTCCGCGAGGAGGGCGGTGCGCTCGCGCTCGCCGCGCAGCGCCCGCTCGGTGGTGCGCGGGCCGGTGTTCTCCACGAGCCACCACACCACGCGCCCGTCCTCCCCGGGCGAGGGGTGCGCCTCGAACGCGCGGCCGGCCACCGTGCCCGAGACGGCGTCCGGCGGCTCCCCGGCCGGCCGGGGGCGCCGGTGGGACCGGGCGAGCCAGTCCGGCAGGCCCCGGACCGCCGGACTGCCGCCGTCTTCCGCGGTCCGGACGAGCAGACGGCAGGCGGCCTCGTTGGTCTCGACGACGTTCCCGTCCGCGTCGGCGACGAGGACGGGCCAGGGGGCGTCTCTCCACGCCGGGCCGGTGCGAACGCCACCGCCGCGCGGACTGTCAGGGGTTCCCGGGGAAGGGATCACAAGCCGGGGGACGCATCGTGCGCACCCCACCACCTCTCTGCCGTTCGAAAAAGATTGCCTCCTACAACCATTGCGCATCCCCCGGCCGGGTGCAACGCCGAATCGGCTTCGGTCGACTTCCTCACACGCCGGCGCGCCGGCCCCGGTGCGCCGGGCCGGTCTCCGGGGCCGGGGGGGTCAGGCGGCGGGGGCGGGGACGCCGAGGGCGAGCAGCGCGGTGTCGTCGTCGAGGCCGTCACCGAACCCGTCCAGCAGCCCGGTCAGCGCGGTGACCACCTCCCGGGGACCCGCGGGGGCGTGGGCGGTGGCGAACGCGCGCAGCGCGTCTTCGCCGTACAGGCTGTCCCGGGTGGGTCCGGTGCGCGCCTCGGTCAGACCGTCGGTGTAGAGGAGGAGGGTGTCGCCGGGCGCGAGGACGGTCTCGGCGGTGACGAAGGGGGCGTCGGGCAGGATGCCGACGAGCAGGCCGCCGGGGGTGGGCAGGAACTCGGCGCGTCCGCCGGCCCGCAGGACCAGGGCAGGGGGGTGGCCGCCGGAGGCGAGGCGGACGACGGGGCGGCCCGGGTCCGCGCCGGTGTCGACGACGCCGAAGACGGCGGTGCAGTAGCGGGGGTCGCCGCCGGCGGCGTACCGCTCGTACAGGACGGTGTTCAGCGTGGCGAGGGCGGCGGAGGGTTCCGGGTCGTGGAGGGCGGCGGCGCGCAGGGTGTAGCGGGTCAGGGAGGTGACGGCCGCGGCCTGCGGCCCCTTTCCGCACACGTCGCCGAGGAAGAAGCCCCAGCGGGTCCCGTCGATGGGGAACAGGTCGTAGAAGTCGCCACCGAGGCGGTCGGCGGAGGCGGTGTGGTAGTGGACGGCCGCCTCCAGGCCGGGCACGGCCGGCAGCGAGACGGGCAGCAGGGACTGCTGCAGCACGGCGAGGGCGTCGGTGAGCCGTGCCCGGTCCGCCTCCGCCCGCCGGCGCGCCTCCTCGGCCTCCGCGCGGGCCCGTTCGGCCTCCGCGCGGGCCCGTTCCGCCTCGGCGCGGGCCTGTTCCGCCTCCTTCTTGCGGTGCAGGAGTTCTTCCTCGTAGGCGCGGCGGTCGGAGGCGTCGAAGACGGTGGTGCGGATCAGCAGCGGCTCGCCCCCGTCCCCGTGCTTGACGGTGGAGGAGACCAGGACCGGCAGCCGGCCGCCGGTCCCGGTCCTCATCTCCAGGGCGATGCCGCTCAGACTGCCCCGCATGCGCAGCAGGGGGGCGAAGTGGGTCTCGTGGTAGAGCTTGCCGCCGACGGTGAGCAGGTCGGGGAAGCGCAGCCGTCCCACCACGGCGCCGCGCTCCATGCCGAGCCAGTCCAGCAGGGTGGTGTTGATCCTGGCGATCGTGCCGTCCAGGAGCGTCGAGAGGTACCCGCAGGGCGCGGACTCGTACAGTTCCTCGGCGCTGTCCTCCAGCAGGGCGATGAACGCCGCGCCGGTGTCGGTCCCCGGCCGTTCGGGCTCCTCGCCCACCCTGCACATCACAGGGATTCCAGGAAGTCCAGGATCGCCCCCGCGGTGGCCTCCGGTGCGCTGAGCTGCGGGCAGTGGCCCGTGGCGTCCAGGGTGACCAGGCGGGAGGAGGGGATCGCGGCGTGCACGTACGCGCCGACCTCGCGGGGGGCGATGACGTCCTGGGCGCATTCGAGCACCAGCGTCGGCACCGTCACGTCCTTCAGGTCCCGGCGGCTGTCGGACAGGAACGTGGTGCGGGCGAAGACGCGCGCGATGTCCGGGTCGGTGGCGCAGAAGCTGTTGGTCAGCTCCTGCCCGAGTTCGGGGCGCTCCGGGTTGCCCATGATGACCGGGGCCATGGCGGACGACCAGCCCAGGTAGTTCGATTCCAGGGAGGTGAGCAGCTCGTCGATGTCCTCGGCGTCGAACCCGCCGCGGTATCCGGCGTCGTCGATGTAGCGGGGCGAGGGGGCCACCATGACCAGCGCCCCGATCCGGGCGGGCGCCGCCCGTGCGGCCAGCACCCCGGCCATGGCGCTGACCGAGTGCCCCACGAACACCGCCCGGTCGAGGTCCAGCGCGTCGCAGACGTCGACCACGTCCTGGGCGTAGCCGTCGAGCGACCCGTAGCGCTCCTCGCTCCAGGCCGAGAGGTCCGACCCGCCGGAGCCGACGTAGTCGAACAGCACCACCCGGTGACGCTCCGCGAGGGCGGGGACGATCAGGCGCCACATGTTCTGGTCGCAACCGAAACCATGGGCCAGCACGACCGTCGGCCCGGTGGGCGGTCCGGTCACCGTCACGTTGTTCCTGCTGCGTATGTCCACGTCTCCATCCTCCCATTCGGCCGTGGAGGCGGGGCGTCCGGACCGGGCCGCCGGTCATGGAGGGGGGTCCCGGGCCGCGGTCCGCGCCGCCCGGCTTGATGGGCAAGTCGATGCTTGCCTATGGTGGAGGGGTGGCAGACGATGTTTTCAAGGCGTTGTCCGACCCGACCCGCAGGACGATCCTCGACGAGCTGACGGAGCGGAACGGCCAGACGCTGTTCGAGATCTGCGCGCGGCTCTCCACGAAACACGGACTGGGATCGTCGCGCCAGGCGATCAGCCAGCACCTCGCCGTCCTGGAGGCCGCCGGGCTGGTGCGGACGCGGCGCGAGGGCCGCTACAAGTTCCACGACCTCACCCCAGAACCGCTCGAGCAGATCGTCGCCCGATGGCTCGGGCCCCGCACACCGGAGACCGGAACATGAAGATCTACCTGACGCAGGTGTTCGTCGACGACCAGGACGAGGCCGAGCGCTTCTACACCGACGTGCTGGGCTTCGTGAAGAAGAACGACGTCCCGCTCGGCGGCGGCGCCCGGTGGCTGACCGTCGTCTCGCCCGAGAACCCCGGGGGCACCGAGCTGCTCCTGGAGCCGTCCGGCCACCCCGCGGTCCCGCCGTACAAGCGGGCGCTGGTCGAGGACGGCATCCCGGCCGCCTCCTTCGAGGTCGCCGACGTGCACGCGGAGGCCGCCCGGCTGCGCGGGCGGGGCGTGGAGTTCACCCAGGAACCGGCCGACATGGGCCCGGTCACCACCGCGGTGTTCGACGACACCTGCGGCAACCTCATCCAGATCGTCCACCCCAACGCCTGACCCGGACCGGCGGCCTCGGCCGTCGCGGGCGACCCGGCCGCCGGGCCGCCCGCGACGGCGCGCCCGCGGCTCCCGCTCCCCGGGGAGGAACGGGCCGCGCGCGTCCGGTGGTTCAGGGGGTGGGGATGCCGCCGGGGGCGCGCGGCGGGCGTCCGAAGCGGACCGGGACGCCCGGGGAGTAGAGCACGCTCACGGGCTCCCCGACCGGCTCGGGGAGCCCGGCCGCCGCCACGAGGTCCTCGTCGCAGTGGAGGAGTTCGGCGTGGTGCAGGGGCCAGCGGGGATGGGTGTTCGGCAGGTAGGCCGCCCGCCCGAAGAACAGGCGGTGCATGCCCCAGCGGGCGGTCAGGAAGTGTTCGAGCGCGGTCGGCTCCCCGAGGGGGGCGCCGACCCGTACGGCGATCCGGCTGTGCGCGCCCCGGGGGCCGGGCAGGCGCCTGCGGCTGGTGTAGGCGACCGTGTCCCCCTCCCGGCGCACGCTCATCCCGGACCAGAAGTACGGCAGGCGGAACACGGTCCGGGCGACGGCCACGGGGATCAGCCGGGAGGCGTCCAGGGAGCGGAAGACCACGCCGCGCCGGCCGTGGGCGTCCACCGAGTACAGGCGGACGTTGGTCTCGGGGAAGGACCCGAGGTAGGGGACGCCGGGGAGGCCGAACCATCCCACGCGGTGCATCCGGAAGGCGACGAGTCCGACGTAGGTGAGGCCCTCCAGCGTGTCCGGCACGGTGCCGGCGGGCAGCAGCGGCGCGACGGCGGACGGATCGGCCGGCCAGTGCAGGAAGGTCAGGTCGAGCCAGGACTGGGTGAGCAGGGCCCGGCCCCCCGCGCGGGGCGGGTCGGCCGATAGGGGCTCGGGGGCCGGGTCCGGCGACGGCATCGCGCCAGTATGGCACGGCGCCCTCCGGGGAGCCGGGGCGGTGGGGGTGCGCGGCGGTCCCGTGCCGGGGGTACGGGCGTCCGCCGGGGCCCCGCCCGTCCCGGTCACGGGGGCGGGGTGCGGCCGTGGGCGCGGACGTGGCGGCGGGACGTTCCGGACCCGCCCGTCCGCCCGCCGTACCGTCCGGTACGCGCACCGGGGACACCGGCGGGCATCGGCCCGGGACAGGTGTTCCCCGTGTCACTCGTTGCGGTACGGAGGGCACGCATCCGGCGGGTGCGCGGCGGGACGGCTCCATGATCGGGGCAGCGGCGCCGCGCACCGGCGCCGCCGTCCGACACACGCGATCACGGGGGTTCAGGGTATGACGCCAGCTCCACGACCGGGCCGGCGCCTCGACGAGCAGGCGGTCCTGCTCGCGGCGGGCCTGGTCGATCTGGCGGTGAGCACCGTCGGTTCGGCCGCCGGGACGCTCCGGCAACTGCTGCGCCGCGCCGACGGCGCCGACCTCGTGCGGGAGGCGGGAGAGGACCTGACGGCCCGCGGCCGGATCGCCCTGGACCGGTACGCGGCCACCTCCCCGGCGCACCTGGAAGTGCTCGCCCAGCACGTGCTCAGCCGGCGCGAAGCCGCCGGTGACGATGTCTGACCAGGAGGAGCGGGCCGCCGCCTTCAGGGCGCGCGTCGACGACGTCCTGAGCGCCTTCCTGGCGGAGGAGGCCGAGCGCCTGCGCGCGATCGACGACCTCCTGGAGCCCGTCGCGGAACAGTTGCGGTGCGCGGCCGGACGGGGGAAACGGCTGCGGGCGGCGTTCTGCCACTGGGGCTGGCGGGCGGCGGGACAGCCCGACAGCGACGCCCTCCTGCGGGCCGCCGCCTCGATGGAACTGGTCCACGCGGCGGCGATCGTCCACGACGACCTCATCGACGACAGTCCGCTGCGCCACCACCGGCCCACCGTCCACGTCGCCCTGCGCGCCCCCCTGGCCGGACGGCCCCGGGCGTGCGCCGACGCCCGCGCGCTGGCCATGCTGGTCGGCGACCACCTGATGGCGCTCGCGGGGCAGTTGTTCGCCACCAGCGGCCTGCCCGCCGCCTACCTGGCGCGCGCCCGGCCGCTGTGGGCGGACCTGGCGCGCGAACTGATCGCGGGCGAGTGCCTGGAGATCCTGCGCACCGGCGCCCTTCCGGACACGGACGCCTCCCTGAAGGTGATCCGCTACAAGACCGCCAAGTACACCGTGGAGCACCCGCTGCTCATCGGCGCCCTGCTCGCCGGGGCCGCGCCGCGCCTGCGGGAGGGACTGTCCGCGTACGGGCTGCCGCTCGGGGAGGCCTTCCAGCTCCGCGACGACCTGCTGGGCCTGTTCGGCGAGCCGGAACGCACGGGCAAGGCCGGCCTGGACGACGTCCGGGGCAACCGTCCCACCGCCCTGCTGGCCGAGGCGTGGAGGGCCGCCACGCCCGTGCAGCGCGACCGGTTGCGGGAGGTGCTGGGACGCCGGGACGCGGACCACCGGGACCTGATCCGCTTCCGGGAGCTGCTGGTGACCCTCGGAGCGCCCGAACGGGTCGAGGAGATGATCCGCTCGCGCGTACGGGAGGCCCTTCACGTCCTGTCCGGACTCGACGTGCCCGCGCACGCCCGGCGGGCCCTGAGCGACCTCGCGCGGTCGGCCACCGACCGGCGGCACTGACCCCCTCCCCCGCCGCGGCGCCACGGGCCGCCGCGCGGGGCCCGCAGAGAAGGACGTTGTCTGATGATCCACACCCGGGCGTCGATGGACGCCCTGCGCCAGTCGGGAGACGAACTCGCCGACGCCGTCGTGGCCACCCTGTTCGAACGGGGGGAGGTGGGCAGGTTCAACGCCCTGATGCGTTACGTCTCCACCGCGGGCGCCCCCCTGCCCGAAGGCCTGCCCGACGTCGCCCGCGAATACCTCCGGGCCACCGGCGCGGCGCCGGACTGGGTGGACTGGGAGGAGATGGAGAAGGCGCGGTTGTTCTTCATCGACAACAACGTGCACATCTCCACCGCGCTGTCCTTCGCGTCCATGCCCGCCTGCTACGTCGTCCCCCACGTGGCGAAGCTGCTGTCGGCCACCCACGGCCTGAACTACCCGTCGAAGCGGATGGCGGAGACCGGCCAGTTCACCGTCTACCTGATGCAGCCCGACGCCTTCGAGGCCGGCGGCCGTTTCGTCCCGGCCGCGCAGAAGGTCCGCCTGCTGCACGCCTCCATCCGCCACCACCTGAAGCGGGAGGGCCTCTGGGACACCGCCGCGCTCGGGACGCCGATCTGCCAGGAGGACGTGATCGGCGGGCAGATGTTCTTCTCCCTGCTCGTCCTCGACAGCCTGCACCGCCTCGGCATCCACATGTCGGTCGAGGGCGCGGAGGCCTACTTCTACGCCTGGCGCGTGGTCGGCGCCATGCTCGGCGTCGACCAGGACGCCGTGCCCCGGACCCTGGAGGAGGGCCGGCAGTTCCTCGACCTGTACATGATCCGTCACATGGGCCCCTCCGAGGAGGGCGCCCATCTGACCCGCCAGCTGATCGACCTCTACGAGGAGGTCGTCCCCGGCACCTTCTTCGACCCCGTCGTCTCCGCCCTCATCCGCTATCTGATCGGGGACACCTGCGCCGACTGGCTCCGGGTCCCCCGCACCGCGTGGGACGGCGTCGTCAAGGCCGTACCCGGCCTGCTGGGCGTCCTGGAGAGCATCGAGGACAGCTCACCGCTGGGCGCCTGGGTCCTGGACCGCCTCGGCCACCTCACCACCGTCCTCGAACTGTCCTCCCTGACGCGGGGCCGCGTCATGCACTACGCCATCCCCGAAGAGCTGAAGAAGGACTTCGGTGTTTCGGGGGGTGTGTCGGGTGGTGGTCGGTGGGTTCCGCCGGGTGCGGTGGTGGGGTGATGCGGGTGTGTGTCGGGTGGGTGTGGGTGTGGTGACGGCTCCCGTCCCGGGGGTGGGAGGGGAGCCGTCGGTGGTGGTGCGGGGTGTGTGGGGTGCGGGTCAGGCGTGGCGGTGGGTGTGCCGGTTGCCGGTGACCAGTCGGTAGAGGGCGAGGAGGATGACGGAGCCGACGATGGCAGCGATCCAGGTGGAGATCTCGAAGAAGCCGTCGACGGAGTCGACACCGAAGATCACCTTGCCGAGCCAGCCGCCGAGGAGGCCGCCGGCGATGCCGATGAGCATGGTGATGATGATGCCGCCGGGGTCCTTGCCCGGCATCAGGGCCTTGGCGATGGCGCCGGCGATCAGACCGATGAGGATCCACGCGATGATGCCCATGACGACTCTCCCTTTTGTCACATAAAGACTGTGTCAGTTCATCGTCTGCACCGAACCCGCCCGCCTAAACACCCCCACCACGAAGAAACACTCCGCTACGGAGAAACCCCCACCACAAAGAAACCCCCACCGGGGCGGGAGGGCGCCGCCGGGGCTCACCGCAGGAGGACCGCTCCCGCCGCGGCCGTCCCCGCGAGCACGAGGACCACGACGGCGTGGATCGTCACGTCCAGCTTCCCCGAAGACGATTCGGCCGCGCGGTCCAGGATGAAGTCGGCCGGGTCGGTGGGGGTGTAGTGGACCGTGACGTCCCGGCCGTACGCGTCGGCGGGACGCGGGAACGCCGGGTCGCAGTGGGCCGTGACCACCGCCCCCTCCCGGGTGGTGAAGGACACCACCGGCGTGAGGGTGGTGGAGGTGTAGCCTTCCAGGTCGGTGCTGACGTCCTTGAGCACCGCGACGATCCGGCCCCGCGCGGTGTCCATCGCGGCCAGCCGGGCGGCGCGACGGCTTCCGGCGCGTACGGTCCCGGGCAGGTGGGCGGCGGCGACGACCGCCCACGGCCCGCCGGACCCGATCAGCGCCCAGGGCCAGCCCCGGTCGATCGCGAGGAGGGCCACCAGCCCGGCGTAGACCAGGAAGACCGCGAAGTTCGGCGGACCGAGCCCACGGCTCGGCTTCTCGGGGGCGGAGGAGAAGCGGTAGGCGTGCGGCCTGCCCCGCGGATGGCTGACCCCGATCTCGCGACCCGTCCACGCCGCGGTGATCGGCTCGCCCCGGTCGCCGTCGTTCGTCACGACGACCTCCTGGCCGGTGACCGGGTCCCGGTAGGAGACGACCACCGGTATCCCGCCCCTCCGGGAGCCGCCGTGCCGGGGTGCGCGCACCCGCACGATCCGCCCCGTCAGCCGGACCGTCCGCTGGGCCCCGGTCGTCCCGGCCAGCGAACGCCCGTAACCGACCAGCGCCACCACGCTCCATGCCGCGCACCACAGCACCAGGCAGTCGTGCCAGTCCACGGTCCCCCCCCTTCCACGAGTCCTCGGGTCATCCGGCGGTGCGCCGCAGGACCCTCCCCCGCCCGTCCGCCTCCAGTGATCTCGTGCCCCCCTCGCCGGTCACGGAGACCCTGAGGACGAGCGAGCCGGTGACGGCGTCGGCGGTGATCCGCCAGGTGCCCGGAGCACCGGCGCCGAGGGTGGCCCGGGCCTCCTCCACCAGGGCGGGAAGGCGCTCGTGGGGCAGGGAACGCGGGTCGAACCCGGGTGCCCGGGTCCCGTCGGGCACGAAGACGACCGTCAGCAGGCGCTCCTGGACGACGACGGCGAGCGCCCGGCGGCCGCCCCCGCTCCCGGCGAGCGAGTCGAGGGCCCTGCGCAGTTCGCCCCGGTCGAGCATCGACCGGCCCGGCCCCGGGACGACCGTGCCGGTCGACGAGGTCACGACGGTCGTGGACACCGAGACGGAGGCGGAGACGGAGACCGAGACGGAGACGGACGGCTCCGGGGAGGCGCCGGCCCCGCCGGGGCCGAACAGGTCCGCGCGCAGCGGCAGGAGCACGGCGGCCGCGCCGAGCAGCAGGCCGAGGAGCGTGAGGAAGCCCCGGGCGGAGTCCGCCGGGACGTCGTCCTTCATCACCGGACCGGAGGCCGGTTCCAGGACGGCCCCGGCCGCCCGCTCCTCCCACCGGGGCGTCGGCCGCTTCACGATCCGCACCCGCCACGGGCGGCCGGGCGGGTACTCGACCACCAGGGTGCCGCCCGGCCTGTGGTCGGGGAATTCGGAGAGGTGCAGGTCCTGCCGGATCTCCACGCGGTACGCGGGCGCGTCGTCCGGTACGACGGTCAGCACGAACCGCACCGGTACGTCGCTGTCCTCGCCCCTGTCCGCCTCCAGGCTCTCGATCACCGCGAGCGCCGTGCGGGGCGCGACGGCCGCCTCCCGGGCGCGGCGCGGCGCTCCCGCGAGGAAGAACACCAGTCCGTACACGGCGGGCAGGGCCAGGCCCGCGACGATCAGCGGCGCCCTCCCGAGGACACAGCCGGCGACGAAACCGGCCGGCGACGCCCCGACGACGACGCCCGTCAGGAACCCGAGGGCGAGGCGCGTGGGCGTGCCGTGCGTGGGCGGCGCGCCCGCGGTGGTCACCATGCGGATGATTGTGCACGCCGTGGAGGACGGCGGACAGACCCCGGAACGGTCTCGTGAGCGCGACGGGACCGCGCCGGGCCGCACTCGGAACCGCCGGCCCGGCGGCCCGTGTCGGCCGGGCGGCGGCCCGTGTGGGCCGGGCGAGCGGCGGCCCGTGTCGGCCGGGCGAGCGGCCCATGTCGGCCGGGCGGCGGCCCGACGGTCCGCCGGAGGTCTCCGCACACGCGGACCCCCGGTCGGCGGGCGCGGGCGCCTGTTCCGCCGCCGCTCCCCCACTGAACGCCGGCTGAACCGGACCACCCGGCTAGACAACGTTGTCAAAGACCGTGCACAGTGTGGTTCCGCTGTTCGTTTCGTTCTGGAAGGCTGGGCGTGATGGTGTACGGAGCACTGGACATCGGGGGCACGAAGATCGCCGGGGCCCTCGTCGACCCCGGGGGGCGCCTGGTCGCGCGGGCGCAGCGGCCGACTCCCGCCCGGGAACCGGCCGACGCGCTGATGGCCGCGGTCTCCGCAGTCCTCGACGACCTGGCGGCGCGTCCGGAGTGGGCCGCGCTCTCCTGCCTCGGGATCGGCAGCGCGGGGCCCGTGAACACCGCGACGGGGACCGTCAGCCCGGTGAACATCCCCGCCTGGCGCGCCTTCCCCCTCGTCGACCGGGTGCGGAGCCATCCGGCCGTACCGCCGGGCATCCGCCCCGTACTGATCGGGGACGCCGTCGCGATGACGGCGGCCGAGCACTGGACGGGTGCCGCGAAGGGGGTCGAGAACGCCCTGTGCATGGTCGTCTCCACCGGCGTGGGGGGCGGCCTGGTGCTGGGCGGGAGCGTCCACGCCGGAAGGACGGGCAACGCGGGCCACATCGGCCACATCACCGTCGACCAGAACGGCCCGGTGTGCCCGTGCGGGGCACGCGGCTGCGTCGAGCGGTACGCCAGCGGCACGGCCATCGCGGCCCACGCCCTGGAGTCCGGCTGGACTCCCCCGGAGGGCTGCCCCGCCTCCGCCGGGGAGGTCGGCCTCGCGGCCCGCGCGGGCGACGCCAGGGCGCTCGCCGCCTTCGACCGGGCCGGACGGGCCCTGGCGGCGGCCGTCGCCGCCACCTCCGCGCTCGTCGAACTCGACCTGGTGGTGATCGGCGGCGGGGTCGCCCAGTCGGGCGAGACGCTCTTCGCGCCGCTGCGCCGCCACCTGAAGTCGTACGCCGTCCTGGACTTCACCCGCGACGTCCCGGTGGTGCCCGCCGGGCTCGCCCTCGACGCCGGCCTGATCGGGGCCGCGGCCGCCGCGGCCGCCGCGACGGGCTCCTTCCCCGCGGGCGCCGCCGCGACGGGCCTTCCCGCCTCCTGACGCCCGGCGACGGCCCCGGCCACCGGCGCCCGGCGGACCCGCCTCCCGCCGTGTCGCGCCCGCGGAAGGAGGTTCGCGCCTCCTCCCCGCGGCGTCCGCCCGGCCTCCCCTCCCTCTCCCTCCGCACCTCTTCCCAGGACACGAAGTGGACCTCCTCCAGAACACCGTCCGGCCCTACGACTGGGGCTCCGTCACCCTGCTGCCCGGCCTCATGGGCGTGCCGCCCACCGGCGAACCCCAGGCCGAACTGTGGATGGGCGCCCACCCCGCCGCCCCGTCCCTGGTCCGCAGGGGCGGGACGGAGGTCCCGCTCGACCGGGTCATCGGCGCGGACCCGGAGGGCGAACTGGGGCCGGCCGTCCTGCGGCGGTTCGGTCCGCGACTGCCGTTCCTCCTCAAACTGCTGGCCGCCGAAGCCCCGCTGTCCGTACAGGTGCACCCCGACGCCGCCCGGGCCCGGGCCGGTTTCGAACGGGAGAACGCGCTCGGCGTCCCCCTGGACGCGCCCCACCGCACCTACCGGGACCCCCAGCACAAGCCCGAGATGATCGTCGCCCTGACCCCGTTCCGGGGACTGTGCGGGTTCCGGGCGCCCGGACAGTGCGCCGAACTGCTGGACTCCCTCGGCGTCCCCGCACTGCGGCCCTACGCGGAGACGCTGCGCACCGCCCCCGGGGAGGAGGCCCTCGCCGGGGTGTTCCGCGCCTTCCTCCGCCCGCCGGCCGGGCTGCTCGACGCGGTCGCGGAGGCGCTGGCGGCGGCCGGCGGGCCGCACGGGAGCGACATCGCCGCCTACGACCGCGTCGCCCGCGCGCACCCGGGCGACCCGGGCCTGCTGTCCGCACTGCTGCTCCGGTACGTCGAACTGGCTCCGGGAGAAGCCCTGTTCCTGGGGGCCGGCGTTCCGCACGCGTACCTCTCGGGGCTCGGCGTGGAGATCATGGCGGGCTCCGACAACGTGCTGCGCTGCGGACTCACCTCCAAGCACGTCGACGCGGACGAACTCCTCGAGGTCGTCCGCTTCTCCTCGCCGCCGGCGCGGGTGCTCACCCCGCGCGAGGAAGGGGGCGAGGAGGTCTACCCGGCGCCCGTCGACGACTTCCGGCTGTCACGGCTCCGGCCCGGCCCCGGCGGGCCGCCGCACCCGCTCGCCCTCGACGCCCCGCAGATCGTCCTCTGCACCGAGGGGAAGGTCTCCGTCTCCGGCGCCGGGAGGACGCTCCGCATCGGTCCCGGCCGTTCGGTCTATCTGCCCGCGGGCGCCGAAGCCGTCCTCGGCGGTGCCGGCACGGTCTACCGCGCCACGACCGGAACCGCCGCCCGCCCTTGACGGAAAAGCCTTCCGTGAACAAAACCGAAACTAAACTTAACCGGTTATGTACGGTCTCTTGTTATCGGCCACATCACCCCTCTAGCCTCAACTCGGCCGCAAGGCACCGGTGAAAGGCGTTCCGGTCGTTCGGAGGAACGGAATTTCACCCGCGCCGACGGCTGCTCCCCCCTGTCCGGCACGAGCCGCGGCAATGCGCCGGACAGCGGGGCCGACGGCGGTCCGCCCGTCGCCCGACGGGCCCGCCGGGGCACACCGCCCCGGCGGACCGCCGCTCCACCCCCTGTCAGGAACGGTCGCGCCGGCTTCTTCCGGCCACGGGCGCGGCACCGAGTTGGGAGTACCCCATGAACAGGACACCGGTCTTCTCGGCCGCGGCACTGCTCGCCGTCGCCGCCACCCTCACGGCGGCCCCCGTCGCGGCGCACGCCGCCGACCCCGCCCCGGGTTTCCACGTCGTGAACGGAAGGCTCGTCGACGCCACGGGCCAGGACTTCGTCCTCCGCGGGGTCAACCACGCGCACACCTGGTACGCCGACCGGACGGAGCGGTCCCTGTCCGACGTCAAGGCGCTCGGGGCCAACTCGGTCCGCGTGGTCCTCGGCACCGGCACCCGGTGGACGAAGAACGACGTGGCGGACGTCGCGAACGTCGTCGCCCGCTGCAAGGCCAACCGACTGGTCTGCGTCCTGGAGGCGCACGACACCACCGGCTACGGCGAACAGGACGGCGCGGCCTCCCTCTCCCAGGCCGTCGACTACTGGCTGGAGGTGGCGAGCGCCCTCAAGGGCCAGGAGAAGTACGTCATCGTCAACCTCGGCAACGAGCCGTACGGCAACAGCGGTTACGCCGCCTGGACGCAGGACACCAAGAACGCCGTCGGCCGGCTGCGCGCCGCCGGCTTCGATCACACGCTGATGGTCGACGCGCCCAACTGGGGCCAGGACTGGTCGCACACCATGCGCGACAACGCGCCCGCCGTCTTCGCCGCCGACCCCGACCGCAACACGGTCTTCTCCATCCACATGTACGGCGTGTACGACACCGCCGCCGAGGTCGAGGGCTACCTCGGCAGCTTCGTCGACCGCGGTCTGCCCGTCGTCGTGGGCGAGTTCGGCCACGAGCACTCGGACGGCAACCCGGACGAGGACGCCGTCATGGCCACCGCGCGCCGGCTCGGCCTCGGTTACCTGGGCTGGTCCTGGAGCGGCAACGGCGGCGGCGTCGAGTACCTCGACCTCGCCGAGGGCTTCGACGCCTCCCGGCTCACGGCCTGGGGCCGGCGGCTGTTCGACGGCCCGGACGGCATCCGCTCGACCTCGCGCGAGGCCGGTGTCTACGGGGACGCCCCCGCGGGCGGCTGCTCCGTCGCCTACCGCCTCCACAGCTGGGGCACCGGCTTCAACGCCGACGTCACCGTCCGCAACACCGGTGCGCTGCCCCTCAAGGGCTGGAAGCTCGAGTTCGCCCTCCCGGACGGCAACACCGTGAACTCCTCCTGGAACGCCGTCGTCACCCAGGACGGCCGGCAGGTCCGTGCCACCAGCCGGCCCTGGACCGAGGTCGTCCCGGCCGGAGGAGCCGTGAGCTTCGGTCTCAACGCCACGGGCCCCGGCGCCGTGCCCGCCGCCTTCAGCCTCGACGGGGTCGCCTGCGCCAAGGGCTGACCCGGGGTCGCGCCCGCGTGCCGGGTGCGCGACGGGGCGGGTTCCCGGGCGCGTCCCCGCCCGGGAACCCGCCCTCTCCTTCCGCCCCGCCGGTCCCGCGCGGAGGAGCGTGACGGCGAGGGCCGTACCCCCCGGGGGGTACGGCCCTCGCCGTTCCGGACCGGCCCGCCCGTACGGCGGCCCGGCTACCGGCGCCGGGGCGGGCCCGTGGAACCCCGTGGCGTCAGGGACGGCGTCGGAACCTGGACGGCCTCCTCCGGGGTGCCCTCGATGACTCCGAAGAGGGTGCGGGCGACCGCCTCCCCGAACTGGTGGACGTCGTGGCTCATGGCCGACAGGGGCGGGTGGGTGAGCCGGCACAGCTGGGAGTCGTCCCAGGCGAGCAGGGAGAGGTCGTCCGGCACCACGAGCCCCATCTCGGCCGCCACCGCGGCGCCGGCGACGGCCATGATGTCGTTGTCGTACACGATGGCCGTCGGGCGGTCGGGCGACATCAGGAGACCGCGGGTCGCCCGCGCGCCCTCCTCCCCCGCGAAGCCCGTCGACACCTGGCGGCGCCCGTCCAGGCCCAGTTCCGCCATGGTGGCCTCGAACGCCGCGGCGCGGATGCCGCTGTGCCCAAGGCCGGACGGACCGCCGACGCGGGCGATGCGCCGGTGGCCGAGCGCGGCGAGGTACCGCACCGCCTCGCCGGCGGCGGAGGCGTCGTCGGTCCAGACCGAGGGGAAGCCGCCGGTCAGGGAGGGGTGGCCGACGGCGACGATGGGCATGCCGAGGGCCCGCAGGGGCGGGACGCGGGGGTCGTCCCGGTGGAAGTCCACCAGGATCGCCCCGCCGACGGTCCGGCTGCGCCACCACCCCTCGTACAGCTCCGTCTCCTCCTCCAGGTCGCGGACCAGACGGAGCAGCAGCGAACAGGAGCGCTCGGCCAGGACGTCCTCGATGCCGGAGATGAACTCCATGTAGAACGGTTCCAGTCCGAGCAGCCGGGCCGGCCGGCAGAGCGCGAGCCCCACGATGCCCGCCCGCCGGCCGGAGAGGTTGCGCGCGGTCTGGTGGGGGGTCCAGCCGAGCTCCTCGGCGGCCCCGAAGATGCGCTCGCGGGTCGCGGGGGAGACCCCGGGCCTGTTGTTGAACGCCATGGAGACGGCTCCCTTGGAGACCCCGGCCCGCGCGGCGACGTCGTTGATCGTGACGCGCGGGCCGGAGACGCGGGGAGCCGGGGAACTCACGCCGCTCCCACGCTGAACAGGGCGCGGCGGACGGCCGCCACGTCGTCACCGCCCCATCCCGTGACGGCGATCCGTGCCTCGTCCCCGGGCAGCAGGGTGATCAGCCCCCGGTCGGCGCGGGCCCCGGGTGCCAGCCGGTCGGGCTGGAGGAGCAGGTCGCGCACCAGGCTCCGCGCCGTGACGACCACGTCGACGGCGTCGCCCCCGGCACGGGGTTCGAGCCGTACGTCGTACGCGGGCACCGGGTAGGCGAACTCCTTGTCGGGCACGGGGAAGTGGACCGCCCGCCGTCCGTCGGCGTCGGCGACGAGGAACTCCTTCGACGAACCGGGGCCGGGCAGCAGCGAGGCGGGCACCACCAGTCTGACCACCGTCCGGGGGGCGGCCTCCAGCTCGAAGGAGGCCTCCCGCAGGACGCCGCCGTCCGTGTCCACGCGGCGCAGGACGACCGTCGTGCGCCAGACGGAGGCGGACTGGTTGTCCAGGGCGAGCACCGGCCCCTCCCCGGCGGGGACGAGGCTGAGCAGCCGGTCCGCGTAGACCCGGCGCAGCTCGTGGTAGAGCGGCTTGAGCCGGCCGTCGCCGTCGATCGCGGCCCAGGAACTGACCGGCCAGCAGTCGTTGAGCTGCCACACCACCGAGCCGGCGCACAGGGGCCAGTGGGAGCGCCAGTGCTCGATGCCCGCGGCGACGGCCCGCGCCTGGACGACCTGGGCGAGGTAGTGCCAGCGGTCGAAGTCCCCCTCCGGCAGGGCGAAGTGGCGTTCGATGCCCCGGTTCAGCTTGCCGTTCCCGTCCTCGGCCTTCTGGTGGTGGAGCATGCCGGGGGAGTCCGGGGCGAGCTCCTCCCCTGGCAGCGCGCGGTGGAGGGTGGCGAGGGCGGGCGGGGCCTGCCAGCCGAACTCGGCGCAGAATCGGGGGACGTTGGCCCGGTACTCGGCGTAGTCCTGGCGGTTCCACACCTCCCAGGAGTGGTGGGTGCCGTGGGCCGGGTCGTTGGGGTGGTGGTCCCAGGAGCCGGACCAGGGGCTGCCCGCCGTGTACGGGCGGGTCGGGTCCAGTTCGGCGACGATCCTCGGCAGGACGCCGAGGTAGTAGCCCTCGCCCCAGGAGTCGCCGGCCAGCGGTGCCTCCCAGTCCCAGTCGCGGAAGCCCCAGAGGTTCTCGTTGTTGCCGTTCCACAGGACGAGGCTGGCGTGCGGCATGAGGCGGACAACGTTGTCTCTGGCCTCCGCCTCGACCTCGCCGCGCAGGGGCTGTTCCTCCGGATAGGCGGCGCAGGCGAAGAGGAAGTCCTGCCAGACCATCAGTCCCAGCTCGTCGCAGGCGTCGTAGAAGGCGTCGTCCTCGTAGATGCCGCCGCCCCAGACGCGGACCAGGTCGACGTTGGCCTCGGCGGCCTGGGCGAGCCGGGTGCGGTAGCGCTCCGGCGTGACCCGCGAGGGCAGCACGTCGTCCGGTATCCAGTTGACGCCGCGCGCGAAGATCCGCACGCCGTTGACGACGAAGGTGAAACCGGTGCCGTGCTCGTCGGCGGAACGGTCGATCTCCACCGTGCGGAAGCCGACGCGCCGCGTCCAGGTGTCGAGCGCGGCCCCTCCGGCGTCCAGGAGGGTCACGCCGAGTCCGTAGAGCGGCTGCTCCCCGTAGCCCCGGGGCCACCACAGTTCGGCGTCGGGCACCTCCAGGACGAGAACGGCCTCGTCCCCCTCGCACACGGCCTCCGCGTGCACGGCGGTCCCGTTCCCGTCCACCGACGCCCTGAGGGTCAGGGGGCGGCCCGTGCCGCTCTCCGTGCGGTCGAGGCGGACCCGCAGCTCGACGCGGCCGGCCGTGCCGTCGACGGTGACCAGGGGGCGGACCCCGGCGAGGCGGGCGGTCGACCAGTGCTCCAGGCGGACCGGCCGCCACATGCCGGCGGTGACGACGGTGGGGCCCCAGTCCCAGCCGAAGGAGCAGGCCATCTTGCGGATGTACTGGAAGGGTTCGGGATAGACGTTCGGCCGCTCGCCCGTCAGCGCGCGGACGCGGTCGGCCTCCTCGTACGCGGAGGCGAAGCGGACCTCCAGCGGGCCCGTGCGCCCCGTGACGTCGAAGCGGTGGACCCGGTGCATGTTGCGCGTGGTGCCGAGGGACTCGCCGGCGAGGAAGACCTCCGCGGCGGTGTCCAGGCCCTCGAAGACCAGCTCGGCGCGCTCGTGGCCGCTGTCGTGGGCCAGCTCCGTGACGTACGACCACGCCCGCCGGCCCACCCACGCGACCTCGGTCTCGTTGTGGCCGAGGAAGGGGTCGGCTATCACGCCGGACGCCAGCAGGTCGGTGTGGACGCAGCCGGGGACGGTGGCCGGAAGCAGTGCGTCCTCGTGACGCAGTTTCCAGCCCTCGTGCAGCTGAGTGACGTCCTTCATGGTGTGCGGCTCCAATCGCCTGGCAGTGGGCGGGTGCGCGGCGCCGGGTCGGCCGCGCCTTTGCGTGACGGTCCGTGAACCGATGGCCTCGGATCACTTGCGCGACGGTCACGGGAGGGGCGCGATGTCTTCGTGCCGTAACTTTCGAGTGGCGGCGGTAACGATTGGGCATCGCGCGGGAAATCAGCACTTTACCGGTTCACTTCCGGCTGGCATAGTGCCGACATCCCACCAGTAGGACCTGAGCCGTAACCCTGAAGGAGTTGGGCAATGGGCAAGAAGCCGATGGCGCTCACGGGCGCGCTGCTGACCGCCGCGATGCTGACCGTGGCCGGATGCGGCGGAGGAGGCGGCGCCGTCACGGGCGAGACGGCCGCCGCCCCGTCCGACCCGAAGGAGGTCTCGGGCGAGATCGAGGTCCTCACGCAGCGGACCGACCTCGTCAAGAACGGTGTCCTGAAGAAGTACGCCGCGGAGTTCAACAAGATCTACCCCAAGGTCAAGGTGACCTTCGACGGCATCACCGACTACGAGGGCGAGGTGAAGATCCGCATGAACGCCAAGGCGTACGGCGACGTCCTCCTCATCCCCGGCGCGGTGGCCAAGAACGACTACCCGAAGTTCTTCGCGCCCCTCGGCACGACCGCCGAGATGTCGAAGTACCGCTTCAGCGACAAGACCGAGGTGGGCGGCAAGGTCTACGGCATCGCCCAGTTCGGCACCGCCAACGGCTTCGTCTACAACAAGGCGCTGTGGAAGAAGGCCGGGATCACCGCCTGGCCGAAGACCCCCCAGGAGTTCCTCGCGGGCCTGAAGGCGGTCAAGGACAAGACGGGCGCCGTCCCGTACTACACGAACTTCAAGGACGGCTGGCCGCTGACCCAGTGGACCGGCAACCTCGGCGGCGTCGGCTGCGACGCGCAGGCGAGCAACGCCCTGGCCGGGGCGGTCTCCCCCTGGAAGGCCGGCGGCGAGCTGAACACCATCGACACCCTGCTCCACGACATCGTCGAGCAGGGCCTGTCCGAGAAGGACCCGACGACCACCAACTGGGAGGTGTCCAAGGCGCTGCTCGCCGAGGGGAAGATCGGCAGCATGATGCTGGGCTCCTGGGCGATCACGCAGATGCAGGGCGCGGCGAAGGAGGCCAACGTCAGTCCGGCGGACATCGGCTTCATGCCGTTCCCGGTCCAGAAGAACGGGAAGTTCTGCGCGGCCCTGGTCTCGGACTACCAGCAGGCCGTCAGCGTCCACTCCAAGAACAAGCCGGCGGCGCGCGCCTGGGTCGACTGGTTCACCGAGAAGTCCGGCTTCGCGGAGAAGGAGGGCGTCGTCTCGGCGCTGAAGTCCTCCCCCATGCCGGCCACGCTCAAGGAATTCGTTGACAACGATGTCACCTTCTTCGACCGCTCGGAGGCCAAGACGGCCGCGGTCAACGACATCGACGAAGCGGCGGAGATCGGCCTGAACAAGCAGGACTACCGCCAGAAGCTGGTCGACACCGCGCGCGGGGTGGAGAAGGGCGACCTCGAGGACTTCTTCGCCGACCTGAACAAGAGGTGGGACGAGGCGGCGAAGACCGTCGGCAACTGACGACCGGCGGAGCGGGTCCCGGCCGCACGACACCGGCCGGGGCCCCTGGACCTTCCGCAGTCGCGGACACGAAAGGCCGACATGACCGAGACAACCGACACCGCACCCGAGGGCGCCGTCATGACAGGGCGATCCACCACGGACAAGACAGACACGGGAAGCCGTGGCCGGACGGGGGTCCGGCCCGCGGGCCGCCGCCGCGCGCCCTCGGCCGGGCGGCCCCGCTCCTGGCGCGACTCGCCCCTCCGGCGGATCACGCCCTGGCTCTTCCTCGCGGGACCGCTCGCGCTGCTGATCACGTTCACCTACGTTCCGGTGGCGAGCATGATCTCGTACAGCTTCACGGACTGGGACGGGGTGAGCCCGGACCGGGAGACCGTCGGTCTCGACAACTACATACAGATCTTCACCCGCCCCGAACTGTTCCGGGTCTTCTTCGTCAGCGGCTACTACCTGGCCGCCTCCGTGGTCCAGATCGCCGTCGCGCTCTACTTCGCGGTGGTCCTCAGCTTCAACCTGAAGTTCCGGAACCTCTTCAAGGGAATCCTCTTCTTCCCCTACCTCATCAACGGTGTCGCGATCGGCTTCGTGTTCCTGTACTTCTTCCAGGACGGCGGCACGCTCGACTCGGTGCTGTCCTGGTTCGGCGTGACCACCGACCACCCCTGGCTCGGCGACCCCACCTCCGCCAACGTCTCCCTCGCGGGCGTCTCCGTCTGGCGCTTCACCGGACTGAACTTCGTGCTCTTCCTCGGAGCCATCCAGTCCATCCCCGGCGAACTGTACGAAGCGGCCGAACTGGACGGCGCCGGCCGGTGGAAGCAGTTCCGGCACATCATCGCGCCGAGCATCAGGCCCGTCATCAGCCTCAGCGTCATCCTGGCGATCTCCGGGTCCCTGTCGGTCTTCGAGATCCCGTACGTCATGACCGGCGGTGCGACCGGCACCCAGACCTTCGTCATCCAGACGATCAAGTTCGCGTTCCAGTTCAACAAGACCGGCCTGGCCTCGGCCGCGGCCGTGGTGCTGCTCCTGATCATCCTGCTGATCACCTGGATCCAGCGCCGGCTCGTGCCCGACGACAAGGTGGACCTCGTATGACCTCCGATCTCGCTCCCACCCCGGCGCCCGTCCGAGCCTCCGGGCGCCGCCGCCTCCCCGTCGGGAGCCTGCTGACCTATCTGTCGCTGATCGCCGCCTCGGTGGTGGTCCTGCTGCCTCTGGCCGTCGTCCTCCTCACCTCGCTCAAGACGTCGAAGGAGGTCGGCGAGGGCGGCGCGCTGTCACTGCCCGGGAACTGGCTGAACTTCGACAACTACGTCACGGCGTTCACCGACGGCCATCTGCTCATGGCCTTCGGGAACACCGCGTTCATCCTGTTCTTCTCCATCGGCGGCACCGTGATCATCGGCTCGATGACCGCCTACGCGGTGGACCGTTTCGACTTCCGGGCCAAGAAGCTCGTGATGGCGCTCTTCCTGGTCGCCACCCTGGTCCCCGGCGTCACCACCCAGGTCGCGACCTTCCAGGTGGTCAGCAGCTTCGACCTGGTCAACACCCGGTGGGCACCGATCCTGTTGTACATGGGGACGGACATCGTCTCCGTCTACATCTTCCTGCAGTTCATCCGGGGCATCCCGGTGTCCCTGGACGAAGCCGCCCGGATCGACGGCGCCAACGCCTTCACGATCTACCGGAAGATCATCTTCCCGCTGCTGAAGCCGGCGATCGCCACCGTCGTCATCATCAAGGGCATCACCACCTACAACGACTTCTACATCCCCTTCCTCTACATGCACTCCGAGGACCTCGACACGATGTCCACCGCGCTCTTCCGCTTCAAGGGCCCCTTCGGGGCCCACTGGGAGGCCATCTCGGCCGGCGCGATCCTGGTGATCCTGCCGACGCTGGTCATCTTCCTGCTGCTGCAGCGCTGGATCTACAACGGCTTCTCGCAGGGAGCCACGAAGTAGCCCGCGAAGGGGGAGACCGGGGCCGGGCCGTACGGGGGGGGGACGGTCCGGCCCCACGCCGTCCCCGGAAGCCGGGCCCGTGCCGCCCCCGGAAGCCGGGCCCGTCAGTCCGCGGCGCCGGACTCCTTCGCGGGAGGCGGACAGGTGCTGCCCCTGGGCACGAACCGCGCGTACCCCTCGCGGATGTCCCCCACCTCCCCGCCGTCGATCAGGGACAGGAGGGCGGCCGCGGACCGCGCCCCGTACGCCCCGATGTCCCTCGTGACGGCCGACAGCGTGGGCCGGACGACCTGGGTCAGCGGGGACTCGTCCCACGCCACGATCGACAGGTCGGCCGGGATGGAGAGGTTCAGCTCCTGCGCGACGGAGAGGGCCGCCACGGCCATGATGTCGTTGTCGAAGACGATCGCCGTCGGCCGCCGCGGCGCGATGAGCAGCGCGCGGGCCGCCCGCGCGCCCTCGTCCCCCGTGTAATCGGTGTGGATCACCTCCGCCTCGGGGATGCCGGCCTCCCGGCAGGCCTCGCGCAGGGCGGTGTCGCGCACCACCGTGTGCGCCAGCTCCGCGGGCCCGGCGACCCGGGCGACGTGCCGGTGCCCGAGGGCGGTGAGGTAGCGCACGATCTCGCGCATGCTCTCGCCGTCGTCCGACCAGACGGCGGGCAGGGCCCCCGAACTGCCGGGGGGACCGATGGCCACGGCGGGCAGCCCGAGGGAACCGACCTCGTGGATCCGGGCGTCGCCGTCGGCCCGCAGGTCCATCAGGAACACGCCGTCGACGCGGCGTTCGCCCCACCAGCGGCGGTACACCTCGATCTCGGCGTCCTGCGTGGCCACCATCTGCAGCATCAACGCGCAGGACTGCTCGGACAGGACGCTCTCCACGCCGCTGATGAACTCCATGAAGAACGGCTCCACGCCCAGGGTCCGGGCCGGGCGGCGCACGGCGAGGCCCACCGCCCGCGCCCGCCCTCCGGTGAGCGCCCGGGCCGCGCTGCTGGGGCGCCATCCCAGCTCGCCCGCGATGTCCTTGATGAGGGCGCGGGTCGCGTCCGAGACGCCGGGCTGGTCGTTCAGCGCGTACGAGACGGCCACCTTGGACACACCGGCGCGACGTGCGATGTCCGCCATGGTCGGCCGCTTCACGCGCCACCCCTGTTCTGTCCCGGGTCCTCGGTGACTCGACCTTACCGCCGACCCGCGGCGACCACCGAGGGAACGGCCGGGGCCGTCGCGACGGCCCCCGGGGGAAGCGCGCCCGGAGGTCCGGGTCCCGGACGCGGCCGCCGGAACTCCCCCGCACCCCGCACCGAGCCCCGCGTCCCCACGGTCGCGCCCCTCCCCCGTGACGGCCGACGTCATCGACGTCGTCGGCGAACACCGCGCGATCTCCGGACCGCGGGGGAACTGCGCCCCGATGCTCACGGTCCTCCTCCTCAACCCGCCCCCGCACCTGCTCTACGTCCACTGGACGCACGGCGCGGTTCGGCGGGCCGTGCGGGACCTGCGTTCCGCGCTCGTCACGCGCATGCAGCGGCTCTCCACCGGCTTCCACAACCGCACCCGTTCCTCCGTCCCGCACGCCGAGGTCGCCCGCGCCCTCATCCGCGACCCCGGGGTCCTCGTGCTCGACGAGGCCACGTCCGCCCTCGACGCCCGGTCGGAGGCACGGGTCCGGGAGGCGCCGGCGCGGCCGGTCGCCGGACGGACGGTCTTCGTCGTGACCCACCGGCTCTCCACGATCGGGCGGGCGGACCGCATCGCCGTGCCGGAGCGCGGGAGGCCGGTGGAGTGCGGCACCCACGCGGAGCTGCTCGCGCGCGGATCGGTGTGCGCCAGCCTCCAAGCGGGGCAGCGGGCCTGACCGCCGGTGCTCCCGCGCCGTAGCGGGGAGGGGCGCCCGGCCCCGTCCCGGGAACCGGCATCCGATCACAGGCGCATGGCGCCCACTCGCCAACTTTCCCAGGTCCCCTGGTGGAGCGGGGACACAGACCGTAGGTTGCTCTCGGTGACGATCCCGTTCACCTCCGTAACGACCCGGGAGGTTTCCATGCAAGCCCGTCAGCGTGTCACGAGGGCCGTTCTCGCTCTGGGTCTCGCGGCAGGTGGCCTGTTGGCCACCGTCTCCCCGGCTTCCGCCTCAGCCTCCGCCCCGTCCGCCCTCAACTGCTCGGCCCGGCTGATCACCGGCAGCGCCGGCCACCGGGGCGCCGCCATCACCTGCACCGGTTCCTCGTTCACCGGTGTCGTCGACTGCCGGCGGACCGACAACGGTTACGTCTACCGGCACTTCGGCAACCGGGTTCCGTCGGGCGGCACGTCCACCGTCTGGTGCGACCTCGGCGCCACGGTGATCCAGGCCTACGGCACACCGAGCTGATCCGGGGGGCCGTACCCTCGCCGGGACGGCCTGCGGCGGCGTGCGGCGATACTGGTCGTGACAGCCGTCCCGTCGCCGGGCCGGCTCCGGACGCGGACCGGCCCGGTGGACCGGGCGGGGGCCGGGGGGAGCCGGGCATCCGCCGACGCCTCCGAGGGGAGCCGTTCATGACCACGGCGAAAGACCTGTTCATCACCGCCATCGACCGGGAGCCGGAGCAGGCCGTGGGCCAGGGCGACCTGTCCCTCGCGCTCGCGGGGGCCGAGTTGGCCGATCTCATCGGGGCGGGGGCCGCCACCGTGGACGGCGACCGGATCGTGCCGGGCGGTTCACCGGCCCCCGACGACCCGCTCCTCGCCGCGTCCATGGCGCTGCTCGCCTCCCGGCCGTCCGGCGAGCGGGTCGAGGACTGGCTGTGGCGACGGGGCCGGGACCTCTCGGCCGCGTACCGGACCGCACTGGAGGAGGAAGGGGAGCTGACGCGGAAGCGCGGCGGTCGGCTGCCCTTCGGCCCGGAGCGCGTGGAGCCGGCCGACACGTCCGCCCGTCGCCGTGCGGCCTCGCGCTGGGAGGAGAGGGAACCCGTCCTGGTCGCCCTCGCCTCGGCCGTGGGCATCGACGCCGGCGGCGACAACGACGGCGAGGGGCGGCACGAGAACGAACCGGGTCTCGACGACGAGGCGGTGACGACCGTGGTGGCCGCCGTCCACGACGCGGTGATGGAGCTGGAGGCCGTACGCCAGAGGCGGACCATCGAGAACGCGGCCTTCGCCAACGTCTGGCGCGGGCCGTGAGCGCGGGCGGTGCCATGCCGGGGGGGTGCCGTCCCCCCGTCCTGGTCTCCCGCCCCGGTGGGGGTTTCTTTGTGGTGGGGGTTTCTCCGTAGCGGAGTGTTTCTTCGTGGTGGGGGTGTTTAGGCGGGCGGGTTCGGTGCAGACGATGAACTGACACAGTCTTTATGTGACAAAAGGGAGAGTCGTCATGGGCATCATCGCGTGGATCCTCATCGGTCTGATCGCCGGCGCCATCGCCAAGGCCCTGATGCCGGGCAAGGACCCCGGCGGCATCATCATCACCATGCTCATCGGCATCGCCGGCGGCCTCCTCGGCGGCTGGCTCGGCAAGGTGATCTTCGGTGTCGACTCCGTCGACGGCTTCTTCGAGATCTCCACCTGGATCGCCGCCATCGTCGGCTCCGTCATCCTCCTCGCCCTCTACCGACTGGTCACCGGCAACCGGCACACCCACCGCCACGCCTGACCCGCACCCCACACACCCCGCACCACCACCGACGGCTCCCCTCCCACCCCCGGGACGGGAGCCGTCACCACACCCACACCCACCCGACACACACCCGCATCACCCCACCACCGCACCCGGCGGAACCCACCGACCACCACCCGACACACCCCCCGAAACGGCGTCGGAGTCGTGGCACCGGCGGTCGGGTGAGCCGTTCCCGGTCCGCCGAGGTACCACGTGGACCGGGAGGACCGGGAGGACCGGGAAGACCGGGAGGGCCGGGGGCCGGCAGAACCGCCGGGACGGGGAGGACCGCCAGGACGGGGAGGACCGCCAGGACGGGGGGACCGGGGGGAGCCTTTTGCCGCCCCCCGTTCCGTACGCATGGTGCCGTTCAGACGCCCAGCTTGGCCCGGACGCCGCAGGTCGCCGCGGCGGGACGCGCCGCGACCCGGGCCGCGCGGCGCATCACGCGGGCGTCGTGCCGCAGGCCCTGAGCGGCGTGACGGCCGCGCCACAGCAGCGAGGGGGAGCCGCCGGTGTCGTCGGCGGCGATCAGCAGACCGCCCAGCATGGACACGTTCTTGAGGAAGTGGATGCGCTGCTGGGCCCGGTCGGATTCGTCCTCCGCCTCCCAGAAGCGGTGCCCCGCCAGTGTGGTGGGGATCAGCGTCGCGGCGAGGGCCAGCGCGCACAGCCGGGGATGGCGGCCGAGCCCGAGCAGTACGCCGCCCGCCACCTGCACGGCCCCGTTGAACCGGACGAGGTGCTCGGTGCGGTCGGGCAGCGCGGTGACGCGTTCCCTCAGGGGCCCGACGACTGCCTCGGCCACCGGGGCCACGTCCTGGGGACGACGCAGGGAGTTCATGCCGCCGGCGATGAACATCGAGGCGAGCATCGGGCGGCCGGCGATACGGAGAAGACTCATGACACTGCCTCCGGGAGCGGTCATAGACGTGGTGCCTGTCGAAATCATCGGGTGCCCCGCCGGGACGCCGCCATTCGGCAGACGGCTGAACCCGGACGCCCGCCGGCACCGTTGCGGCCGTGCGCGGCACGGACCGGTACCGGTGAGGCTCCTTCCGGGGGCGGGGAGTTGCCCTTCCGTGCTCCTCGCACGTCCCGGTGCGCGCGGGCGGGCCCGTTCCCGTGAACGGGGGACGGGAGGATCGGCCGAATGGCAGGGCGGACGCGGCGGGCACGACGAGGGCTGGTATACCTTCGACACTTGGAAGACGCGGGAAACCCCAACGAGACCAGGTGTCATGAACCACGACGTCACGGCCCACGACGACGCACTGCGCGTCTCGGCGCCGCACCGCGAACTGCTCGACCAGGTGCTGGACAAGTGGTCGTTGAGCGTGCTCGGCGAACTGTGCGAAGGACCGCGCCGGTTCAACGACCTGCGCCGCGCGATTCCCGCGGTCACCCAGAAGTCGCTGACCGCCACCCTGCGCAGACTGGAGCGCAACGGCATCGTCGAGCGCGAGGTCGTGAACGACCGTCCCGTCGCGGTGGAGTACCGGATCACCCCCCTGGGGAAGACCATGCGACCGCCCGTCGACGTCCTCCTGGAGTGGGCGCGAACGCACATGCCCCGGATCGAACGGGCCCGGGAGGCCTTCGACGCGAGGTGAGGTGCCGTGCCCGCCTCCGCACGTCGCGGTGAAGGGTGCCTTCCGCGCCTCAGGCGGGGCGCTCGGCCATGACGACCACGCCCGGCCCGGTGTGCTCGTCCGCGGGGAGCCGGAGTTCGGCGACCGGGCGCAGTCCGGCCCGCTCGATCAGGTCCACGAGCTGCTCCGGCCGCCATTTATGCGTCGTCCAGCGGACGGGCACGCCCCCGTACGCCTCGGTGCGCACCACGTCCTCGTCGCCGACGTGGGTCGCGGTGATGAAGTGCCCGCCCGGCTTCAGGGCGCGCGCGAACACCGCGAGGACCTGGGGAAGGACGTCACGGGGAAGGTTGAACAGGGACCACCACCCGAGCACGCCCCCGAGGGACGCCTCGTCGAGATCCAGGTCGGTGGCCGAGGCGACGTCGAAACGGCATCCCGGGTGGAGACGGCGCGCGTTCTCGATCATGCGGGGGGAGAGATCGACCCCGGACACGTCGAGTCCGCGTCCGGCGAGGTAGGCGGTCACCGTTCCGGGGCCGCAGCCGACGTCGAGGACGGGACCGAGGCCGTCCACGGTGTCGGCGAAGGCGTCGATCGACGCCTTGAGCCACGGGTGGCGACGGATGTCGCCGATCCCCGTGGACAGCACCATGTGGACGTAGTTGTCGGCCACCCGGTCGTAGGAGTCACGGACCACGTCGAGATCGGCGGGGCGGTCGGTACGGTGTGCGCGCATCGGGCAACGATAGGGCGGTGGTCGCGGCGGCGGTAGTACGGCTGCCGGACCGGTGGAGGCCCGCCGCCCCGCGCGACACGACCGGGCCCCCTCCTCCGGCCCCACGCGACGCGGCCGGACCGCGCCTCCTCCGGCCCCGCTCGGCGCCGGGGCCCGTCCGGCGGCCGGTACGGCTCCGCTTGACCTTGACACGGTGACAAGGTCTTCACTGCGGTCCAGGAGGTGGTCCCGATGACCAGGGCGGAAGAGATGGCGGAAGAGGACGCGAACACGGCGCGCGGCCCCCGGGGGCTGGAGAGCACCAGCGCGTCGGTCCGGCTGCGGGCGGCGCTGGCGGCCGGCGCGGCCCCGGACCCGGAACACGTCGGCGGGCTCGTCGAGCGGTGCGCGACCGAACCCGACTTCCACGTGCGGGAGACGCTGACGTGGGCGCTCACGCGCCACGCGGCGTCGGTGACGGTTCCGGTGCTCCTCGGCGAGGTCCGCTCGGGAAACGCGCGGGCGCGGAGCCAGGCGCTGCACACGCTGTCCAAGATCGGGGACCGGCGTGCGTGGGCGGCGATCACACCGGCCCTGCTGTCCGACGCCGACGACGAGGTGGCCCGGAGCGCCTGGCGGGCGGCGGTCGTCCTGGTACCCGAGGGCGAGGAGCACGCGCTGGCCGTAGTGTTGGCGACGCGACTCGGGCGCGGCGGGCTCGAGACGCGGCTGAGTCTCAGCCGGGCGCTGATCGCGCTCGGCGCGGCGGCCTCGCCGGTGCTGGACGCCGCCGCCGGGGACCCCGACCCCCGCGTACGCACGCACGCGATCGCCACGGAACGGCTGCGGCAGGACCCGGACGCCGGGTTCGCGTACGCGGTCGAGGAGGCGAAACGCGTCGTGGCCCTCGGCGGGTCCGGCCGGGAGGAGTGACGGAACGTGCTGATCGGCGAGGTCGCGCGACGGTCCGGGGTGAGCGCCCGCATGCTCCGGCACTACGAGTCGCTCGGCCTGCTGAGGCCGACGGGCCGCACCGGCTCCGGCTACCGGGAGTACTCCGACGAGGACATCCGGCGCGTCTTCCACATCGAGAGCCTGCGGTCACTGGGGCTGTCGCTGCGGGACGCCGGGCGGGCGCTCGACGATCCCGGCTTCGCGCCCTCGGAACTCGTCGACGACCTCGTCCGCCGGACGCGGGACCGCATCGCCGCGGAGACGGAACTGCTCACGCGGCTCCGCCGGATCGGCGCGGCGGAACCCGCCGGCTGGGAGGACGTCCTCCAGACCGTCGCGCTCCTCCGGTCCCTCGGCTCCGAGGACGCGGGGACACGGCAGCGCGCGGCCCTGGCGGCGGTCGAAGAGGTTCCCACGCCGGTGGAGGCCCTGGTCGAGGCCGTGCTGAACGAGCCGGACCCGAACGTCGCCGGGGCCCTCCGCTGGGCGCTGGCGCGGTCGGGCGGGGACGGGCCGGCACTCCTGGCGGAGGGTCTCCGCTCCCCCTCGGCCGGGGTGCGGGAACGCGCCGTCCGGTCCCTCGCCGAGCTTCCGGGCGCCGGGGCGGCCGCGCTGCTGCGGGAGGCCCTCGCGCACTCCGACGCGGTGGTGCGCGGATGCGCGGCCCTGTCGCTCGGGGCGCGGGGCGTGGCCGACGCGGTCCCGACGCTCCTCGACATGGTCGTCGAGGGGAGGAACGACGTCGACGCCGCCGACGCGCTGGGCACGGCGGCGGCCGATCCCGCGTCGGCGGACCGGGTCGTCACCGGGCTCCTCGACCGCCTCGCCCGCCGGTCCCTCGGACCGTCCGCGCGCCGGCGGCTGACCCAGGCGCTCGCGGACGTCCCGGGGGAACGGGCCTCGCGCGCCCTCGTGGAGCTGTCCCACGACGAGGACCGCGCCGTGGCGCTCACCGCGGCGTACCTCCTCGGACTGCGCGGCGAACGGTGACGCGGGGCGGGGCCGGACCCGGGGGCGGGCGGACCGCGAGGACGGCGCGGCACCCGGAGCCCGTCGCGGCCTCTCGTTCAGAGGGTGAACGCGGGGAGGGCGGCGGATCGGCCGGGCGGCAGGAGCGGTACGGGTTTTGGCCGTTGTCGGTGTGAACTCTTGACGGCATGCCGGCCTGGCGGTTGACTCGCCGCACCGCGCCGGAAGCCGTCCCGACAACGTTGTTCCGCCCCTCGCCGCCGAGGCTCCCCGATGCGTGTCGCGACCGTCGGCACCGCACGGGGAACGAGAGCGGCCGGGTCCGTCCCGACCGGGGCCGGGTCCGGGGCGGGGTGCCGGGTCCGGGCGGGTTCCACCGCCGCCCGTGTTCACGAAGTGATCGGTCGCGGGACGCGTGTCCGGCCGGGGCGGCCGCCCCGGTGTACACCGTTCGCACCGCCCGTACCATCCGCACCGCCCGTGCCGCCCCGGGTCTCCCGGAACCCCCGAATCCGTGTCGCGCGACAGCAGGCAGAAGGAGCCGCCATGCCCTCCGCAGAACACCGAACCGCCGGACGCCGGAGCAGAACCGTGGCGGCGCTGGTCGCCGCCACCGCCGTGCTCGGCGGGCTGCTCGCCGGAGCCCTGCCGAGCGCCGCCGCCGACGACCCGGTGCCGGTGGCCGTCGACCGTTTCGAGGGGGAGGTCCCCTTCGCCGCTCCCCCGGCGGAGGGCATCTTCACCTGGGGCGGCGACGCCGACGACCATCCGGCGCTGCGGATCGCCGAACGCGCCGACGCCCCCGAGGGGAGCCGGGTCCTGGAGGGCTCGTACGACATCAGCGGCTGGGGCGGGTTCACCCACGACTTCGCCTTCGACCGGCCGGCCCACGACTGGACCGCGTTCAGGGGCGTCCGTTTCTGGTGGTACGGCCAGAACACCGCTCCCCTGCCGCCCGGTTCGGGCAGGAGGATCAACTTCGAGCTCAAGGACGGCGGCGCGAACGGCGAGGCGTCCGAGCTGTGGACCACGTCCTTCACCGACGACTGGGAGGGCTGGCACCTCGTCGAGATCCCGTTCTCCGAGTTCCGGTACCGGGCCGACTACCAGCCCGTCGGCGGCATCGACCAGGTCCTCGGCCTCGACGAGGTGTGGGGCTACGCCCTGACCCTGCCGCCCGGCTCCCCCGGCACGTTCGCCCTCGACGGCGTGGAGCTGTACGGCAGGGCGGAGCCCGCCCTGAAGGCCGCGGTCGTCACCGACGCCGCCGTGTATCCGGTGGCCGAGGGCGGCAGCGCGCGGGTGAGGGTGACGGTGGCCACCACCGGTTCGGCTCCCGTCGGCGAGCCCGTCACCGTCGCGTACACGACCGGGAGGGGGACCGCCGAGCCCGGCCAGGACTACACCCCGGTCAGTGGGGTCCTCACCTTCCCGGCCGGCACGCCGTCCGGTACCTCGCGCACCGTCACCGTGGTGACGGGGAAGGACGGTTCCGCCGAGGAGGCGGAAACGATTCCGCTCACCCTTGAGGTGACCGGCGCCAGGGCCCCCGCCGAGACGCCCCAGGTCGTCGTGGACGCGCACGGGTTCCCGTACCTGAACGAGCGGCTGCCGGTGAAGAAGCGCGTCGCGGACCTCCTCGGGCGGATGTCCCTGGAGGAGAAGGTCGGGCAGATGACGCAGGCCGAGCGCAACGCGCTGCGGTCGCAGGGCGACATCGCCGCCTACCGGATCGGCTCGCTGCTCTCCGGCGGCGGCTCGGTGCCGACGCCCAACACGCCCGGGGCGTGGGCGAGGATGGTCGACGCCTACCAGCTCCGGACGCGGGCCACCCGCTTGCAGATCCCGCTGATCTACGGCGTGGACGCGGTGCACGGGCACAACAACGTGATCGGCGCGACGATCATGCCGCACAACATCGGCATCGGTGCCGGGCGCGACCCGGAACTCGCGGAACGGACCGGGGCGGTGACCGCCAGGGAGGTCCGGGCCACCGGCGTCCCGTGGGACTTCGCCCCCTGTCTGTGCGTCACACGGGACGAGCGCTGGGGCCGTTCGTACGAGGCGTTCGGCGAGGACCCGGCCCTGGTGAAGGCGATGGAGACGGTCATCACCGGCATGCAGGGCGCGAGCAGCGGCGCGGATCTGCACCGCGACGACAAGGTGCTCACCAGCGCCAAGCACTTCGTGGGCGACGGCGGTACGGCGTTCGGGTCGTCCACGACCGGTTCGTACACGATCGACCAGGGCGTCACCGAGGTGACCCGGCAGGAGCTGGAGGCGGTGCACCTGGCGCCGTTCGCCGAGGCGGTGAGGCGCGGGGCGGGCACGGTCATGCCGTCGTACTCCTCGCTCGACGTCCTCGGGGACGGCAAGGGCCCGGTGAAGATGCACGCCAACGCCGAGATGATCAACGGCGTCCTCAAGGGCCGCATGGGCTTCGAGGGGTTCGTGATCAGCGACTGGCAGGCGATCGACCAGATTCCCGGTGACTACGCGAGCGACGTGCGGACCTCGGTCAACGCCGGTCTCGACATGATCATGGTGCCGACCGACTACCAGGGCTTCACCCGTGTCCTGACGGAGGAGGTCTCGGCCGGACGGGTCGGCCGGGCGCGGGTGGACGACGCGGTCGCACGCGTCCTGACCCAGAAGTTCCGGCTCGGCCTGTTCGAGAAGCCGTACGCCGACACCACCCACCTCGACGAGGTCGGCTCGGCCGCGCACCGCGCGGTGGCGCGGGAGGCGGTCGCCAGGTCGCAGGTGCTGCTGAAGAACGACGGCGGCGTACTGCCGCTGAAGAGGACCCAGAAGGTGTACGTCGCCGGCTCCAACGCCGACGACCTGGGCAACCAGGCGGGCGGCTGGACCGTCAGCTGGCAGGGCTCGTCCGGCCGGAACACGACCGGCACGACGATCCTCGAAGGCATGCGCAGGGCGGCCCCGGACGCGAGGATCGACTACTCGAAGGACGCCTCGGCCGCGACCGGGGGGTACGACGTCGGGGTCGTGGTGGTCGGCGAGACGCCGTACGCCGAGGGCGTCGGCGACGTGGGCAACGGCCACGACCTGGAGCTGACGCCGGCCGACAAGGCGGCGGTGGACACGGTGTGCGCGGCGATGCCGTGCGCGGTCCTCGTCGTCTCGGGGCGGCCGCAGCTGATCGGGGACCGGCTCGGGGCGATCGACGCCCTGGTGGCGTCCTGGCTGCCCGGTACCGAGGGCGACGGCGTGGCGGACGTCCTGTACGGGACCCGGCCGTTCACCGGCCAGCTCCCGGTCACCTGGCCCAGGTCCGAGGCGCAGCTGCCGATCAACGTCGGTGACGCCTCGTACGATCCGCAGTTCCCGTTCGGCTGGGGGCTGACGACGCGGCCGGTCCCCCGGGCCGGGGGCGAACTGACGCTGAAGGCGATCGGGGTCGCGGCCGAGGTGCTGCGGGCGACCGGTCGCGGGACGTCGCCGGAGGGCCGGGAGCTGCTGTCCCGGGCGAGGGACGTCGTCCAGAAGAGGATCGGCCGGAACATCACCCCGGCGACGGCCAAGCCGTTCGCGGAGGCGGACCGGCTGCTGCTGTCGGGGGACCTGCCGGGCGCGGTCGCGCGGCTGACGGCGGCGTACCGGGCGGCCTGAGCCGCCCGCGGAGAGGGGACGGCGGGCGGGGCGGGGAGGCCGGGAGGGCTCTTTCCGCCCCGTTCCCGTGCCGTTCCCCGGTGCGGAGTTCCTTCGTCCGGTGGATCGACGGCGGCGACGTCGTCACCTCCGCCGGGACCGGCGCGGGGCCGCACACCGTGGGCCGGTTCTCCGGCGGGGAGCCCGCCCGTCGCACCACCCTCCCGGGGGAGTGCGCGGGGCGGATGGAGTACGGGACCCCACTCGTCCCGCGGCGGCCGGCGGGTCCGGCAGGGCCGACGGCCCCGGCCGATGGGATGGCCGGGGCCGTCGGGACCCTTCGCGGGGTCAGGCGACGCTGATGTTCTCCGCCTGCGGGCCCTTCTGGCCCTGGGTGACGTCGAACGTCACGGTCTGGCCCTCCTGGAGCTCACGGAAGCCCGAGGAGTTGATCGCGGAGTAGTGCGCGAAGACGTCCGGACCGCCGCCGTCCTGGGCGATGAAGCCGAAGCCCTTCTCCGCGTTGAACCACTTCACAGTTCCCGTAGCCATGTCACATGCCTTCCAGTCGATGAACGTCTTCCGCACCATGCGGAAAACGGAGGTGATCGCCCTGGTCCCTGCGGCACAGCACAGCAAAACACCCACACCGGAGGCATGGGCAGAGGGAACTTCCGAACCACGACAGCTAACGGGAACGCTACACGCCCGCACACTCCGTGACCACAGGAAACGACCCGCGCGTTCTCCGGATGTGCGCGCGGGGCCCGCCGGCCCCGGCGTCGTCCTCAGTCCGCGAGGGGCGGATTCACCGTTTCGGCGGCACGGCGGTACTCGGCATTGATGCGCTGGGCCTCCTCCAGTTGGTCCTCCAGGATGACGATGCGGCAGGCGGCTTCGATGGGGGTGCCCTGGTCGACGAGTTCGCGGGCGCGGGCCGCGATGCGCAGCTGGTAGCGGGAGTAGCGGCGGTGGCCGCCCTCGGAGCGCAGGGGGGTGATCAGCCGGTGTTCGCCCAGGGCGCGCAGGAACGCGGGGGTGGTGCCGAGCATGTCGGCGGCCCGGCCCATGGTGTAGGCCGGGTAGTCGTTGTCGTCGAGTATGTCGACGGGACGGGTACCGCGAGGGGGCATAGACCTCTTCTTCCGGGACTTTTCGGGGACTTTTTCGGGGCTTCTTCCGGGCTCGGCCGGGGTGGGGGTCGGGGGCGCGTCGAGGGGCCCGGACGCCGTCACCGGCGCCCGGGCCCCGAGCCTTCACCATCATCTGCCGGCCGAACCGCACCGGCCTTCTTCTTCCACTCCCCTGAGCCCACCGGGGCCGGAAAGCGGGGATCGCGGCTGTGTGACCGGGGACCACCCTCCCATCCGGGGTCTGCGGTACCCGGGCGTTCCCGCCCGGGCGATCCTGATGGCGTCCGCTCCTTACCCTGCTCTTCTTTCCTGCCTTCACCTACCGGTACTGCTGCGCGGCCCCTGGGACCGCCCGGCCCGGCGGCCGACGGAGGAACCCACCACTTCCGGCTCCACCGCCCCGCCGCCGTTCCGCACCCGCTGGACTTGCTGAACCTGCTCGCGCGGCAACACGTCCCTGCCGCGCCCTTCGGACTTCCTTGGCTACGAACAAAACACTAACCCCACCACCCGCCAATGTCTACCTTCGCCACAACAGATTTTCTGCACCGAAGTGAGGCGGGAAAGCAGCCCACCAGAGGAACGGGCCCGTCGCGCACGCCGGCGGGAGCGGTGTTTCCAGGGCGGCTCCCCCCTCCCCCCACCGAACGGCTCCCGGCACGGCGCCCGCCCCCGCCGCTCCGGACGGCGGCCGGCGTACGGGGCGGGTCGATGCCGCCCGGGGCGCGTTCGCTCGGGCATGATGCTCGCCACGGGCTTCGCACCGGGAGCCGAGCGGGAAGGAAGTGGCAGGCGTGGGCACGGGACGGTCCGCTCTGGAGCACCGGCGGCAGGCCGAGGAACACCCGTGGCCGCCCCGGTGGATACGCTGGCTGCCGCCCGCCCTGATCGTGGCGTCGATCGCGCTCGACCAGATGACACCGCCGTCCTACTTCTTCGGCTCGCTGCTCACGGCGTCGGTGGCGCTGGCCATCTTCGCCTACTCGCCGCTCGGCGTCGCCGTCACCGGTGCGGCCGGATGCGGCTTGCTGGCCGTCACCGAGCAGGTCGAGGACGACATCGGTCCGCAGACCGTCACGACGTTGATCGTGCTGGGCACGGTCACCGTGCTCTCCATCGCGCTGTGTGCGGTGCGCTTCCGCACCGAGAAACGTTTCCGCCATGTGCAGGCGGTCGCCGAAGCGGTGCAACTGGCCCTGCTGCGGCCGCTTCCCGCCCGGGTGGACGAGGTGCGACTGGCCGGTTTCTACCGGGCCGCCGACGACGAGGCGCTCATCGGCGGGGACTTCTACAGCGTCCGCCGGACCCCCTTCGGGGTCCGGGTGATCGTCGGGGACGTCAAGGGCAAGGGCATGGACACCACCCAGACCGTGGCCACGGTCCTCTCGTCCTTCCGGGAGGCGGCCCTGCTCCAGCCGACGCTCCCCCAGCTCGCCGACCGGATCGACACGGCGCTGCAGCTCGACCGCGCCGGTGCCGAACCGCTCCCGGACGTCATCGGCACGCTGCCCGGGTCCGCGCCGCCGGAGGGTCCCGAAGAGCCGGTGGCGCTGGCGGACGAACTCTTCGCCACGGCGGTCCTGCTCGAGTTCTCCCCGGACACGAACGAGGTGCGGACCCTGGACCGCGGCCACCAGCCCCTGCTGCTCGTCAGCTCCCGCGACACGAGCGTCATGAGGACCGAACACAGCCTGCCCCTCGGCATGGGGGACCTTCTGGTCGAGCAACCGCGCACCGCCACCCGCCGGCTGGAACCCGGCGACATCCTGCTCGCCTACTCCGACGGCGTCACCGAGGCACGCGACCGCTCCGGCGCCTTCTACCCCCTCGCCGAACGGCTGCGCGCCCACTGCGGCAGCAGTGCCCGGCAGCCCTCCCCCGACGACGTCATCGACTTCCTCAAGCGCGATCTCGCCCTGTGGGCCCCCGCACTCACCGATGACGTCGTCGCCATCGCCCTCCAGCCCGTCCCGCCGGTCCGGGAGGGATGACCGCCACCGGCCCGCCGGACCCCGGGCCCGTCACGGCCCCTCCCCCAACGCGCGCCCCGCCGGAGGAGGTTGCCGGGCGGGCCCGGCGAACGGCGCGGGAGCCGGGGGGCCGTTCGGCACGCCGCGCGATCGTTCACCTTCTGTACACCCGGGCCCGGGGTTACCGGTCGCCCGGCGGCCGCCGTGCCGACACGCGGGAGAACGATGCTCGCGCAGCACCGCCCCCGTCACAGAGGAGACCCTCGTGCCACGCTCCACGACCATCCGTCCGGCGATACTCGCCCTGACCACGGCCCTCGCGACAGCGGCGCTGGCCGTGCCGGCGCACGCCGGCCACCGCGTCTCCGGCAGCAGCCTGCCGACCGTCACCCCGCGCGCCGAGACCCCGGCGCTGCACGACGACGACGCGGGCGGCAACGCCGACGCGGACGACCCGGCCATCTGGCGCAACGACGCCGCCCCCGGCCGGAGCCTGGTCATCGCGACCGCCAAGGAGGGTGGTCTGCGCGTCTACGACCTGGACGCGAAGCCCGTGCAGTCGATCGCCGCGCCCCCCGCCGCGGGTGAGGACGACGCCCCGGGCCGCTTCAACAACGTGGACCTCGTCCACGGCCTGCGCCTCTCCTCGGGGAAGGCCGATCTGGCCGTCACCAGTGACCGCGGCCACGACCGGCTGCGTTTCTACCGCGTGGACCGCGACCGCGTCGGCGGCCCGCTGACCGACGTCACCGACCCCGCCGCGCCGCCCGTGTTCTCCAGGGACCAGGCCGAGATCAACGACCAGCAGACCGCCTACGGCCTGGCGACCTGGACCGACCCCGCGACCGGGAAGGCCTACGCCCTGGTCAGCCGCCGCGAGCGCACCAGCATCGCCCTCCTGGAGCTGCTGCCGGCCGCGGACGGCAAGGTCACCTACCGCAAGGTCCGCACCCTGGACCTGCCCTCCTCCTTCCGCCTCCCCAACGGCACGTCGTGGTCGCCCTGCGGCGAGCCCGGCGAACTGCCCCAGGTCGAGGGCATGGTGGTCGACCCCGCGAACGGCACCCTGTACGCCGGTCAGGAGGACGTCGGCATCTGGCGCCTGAACGCCGACCTCACCGGCACCCCGAAGCTGATCGACAAGGTCCGCGAGTACGGCGTCCCCGGCGTCTACGACGAGGAGACGGAGGAGTGCGCGCCGGGCGCCGACCCCGGCTACGGCGGCACCCGGATCACGGCCGACGTGGAGGGCCTGACCCTGGTCGAGGAGGAGGACGGCGACGGCTACCTCCTCGCCTCCAGCCAGGGCGACAACACCTTCGCCGCCTACGACCGGGAGCTGGAGGACGACAACGAGTACGAGGGCGGTTTCCGGGTCGCCCCCGCGAGCGGCACCCTGGACGGGTCGGAGGAGTGCGACGGCGCCGCCGCCCTCAACGCCCCCCTCGGCTCCAAGTACCCCCACGGCCTCCTCGTCGTCCAGGACGGCCACGACGCCCCCGGTGACGGCGACCGCCCGTCGACCAACTTCAAGTTCGTCGACCTCGGCACCGTGATGGACGCCCTCGACGACTGACACCGACGAGGTGCGCGGTGACGCCGGCCGGCGGGTTCTTCCCGCCGGCCGGCGTCATGTCCGCGGAAGGTCGGGGGCGGCGGCCTCGAGTGCGGTGACGGTGCCCGACATGATCGTCCGCACGTGCGCGGTGATGTGCTCCGCGGGCCAGTCCCACCAGGCCACCGCCAGCAGCCGGGCGACGTCCCGGTCGTCGTAGCGGGTGCGGACGAGGCGGGCCGGGTTGCCGCCGACGACGCCGTAGTCGGGTACGTCGCGGGTGACCACCGCGCCGGCGGCGACGATCGCGCCGTGGCCGATCCGTACGCCCGGCATCACCGTGGCGCCGTACCCGAACCAGACGTCGTTGCCGACGACGGTGTCGCCCCGGCCCGGCAGGTCCGTGAGCAGGTCGAAGTGCCCGGCCCAGGAACCGCCCATGGTGGGGAAGGGGAACGTGGACGGGCCGTCCATCCGGTGGTTGGCGCCGTTCATGAGGAACCGCGTCCCCGTGCCCAGCGCGCAGAACCTGCCGATGACGAGCTTCTCCGGCCCGTAGTGGTACAGCACGTTGCGCGTCTCGAACGCGGTCGCGTGGTCCGGATCGTCGTAGTACGAGTACTCCCCCACCTCGATCAGCGGGGACGTCACCAGGGGTTTGAGCAGCACGACCCGGGGCTGTCCGGGCATCGGGTGGAGGACCGTCGGATCGGCGGGCACGGGCACGGGGCGCTCCTCGCGGGTGGGGGCCGGGGCGCGGCCCATGATCGCAGCACGGTGCCGCCGGGAGCACCCGCGCGTCCGGCGCGTCACCCGGCGAGGACGCGGAACGGTCGTGTCCGATGTCTTGACCCCCCCGGGGACCGGCCCCTACCTTGCTCAAGGCCTTGCGGAAAATTTCCGAAAAACTTTGCAACCCCCCGCGCCCACCGGCCCGTTCCACCGGTGCCGTGTGCCCGCGCACACCCGCCGCAGGTTCCTTCCCCACCCACCCCCACGAGGAGATCCCCATGAGGTTCCGCCTCAGAAAAGCCTCCCTCCGGGCCGGCGCCGCGCTCGCCGCCACCGGCCTGACGCTCGGACTCACCACGTCCCTCGCCCTGCCCGCGCAGCAGGCGGCGGCCGTGCCGACCGTCAACGGGGCAAAGAAGGTCACCGCCGTCCTGTTCGAGTGGAACTTCGACTCGATCGCCCGCGAGTGCACCCGGACGCTCGGCCCCAAGGGCTACGGATACGTCCAGGTCTCGCCCCCGCAGGAACGCATCCAGGGCAGCGCCTGGTGGACCGCCTACCAGCCCGTCAGCTACCGGATACAGGGCCCGCTCGGCGACCGCGCGGCCTTCAAGAACATGGTCGACACCTGCCACGGCGCCGGGGTCAAGGTCATCACCGACACGGTCCTCAACCACATGACGTCCGGGTCGGGCACCGGCACCGCGGGGACGCGGTACACCAAGTACGACTACCCGGGCACCTACTCCGACGCCGACTTCCACGGCTGCCGCCGCCCGATCGGGAGCAACTACTCCGACCGCCGCAACATCCAGGAGTGCGAACTCGGGGACACGGGCCAGCCCTCGCTGTCCGACCTGGACACCGGCAGCACCTACGTGCGGGACCGGATCGCGGGATACCTCAATGACCTCCTGTCCCTGGGCGCCGACGGCTTCCGCGTGGACGCCGTCAAGCACATACCCGCGAGCGACCTCACCGCCGTCCGCGCCAGGCTCAGCAACCCGGACGCCTACTGGATACAGGAGGCCATCTTCGGCGGCGGAGAGGCGGTCTCGCCCTCCGAGTACCTCGGCAGCGGCGACGTCCAGGAGTTCCGCTACACGACCGACCTCAAGCGGATCTTCACCAACGAGAAGCTCTCCTACCTCAAGAACTTCGGCGAGGCGTGGGGCTACATGCCGTCCGGCCTGAGCGGCAGCATGGTGGCCAACCACGACACCGAGCGCAACGGCAACAGCCTGAACTACCGCGACGGCGCGCGCTACACCCTCGCCCACGTCTTCATGCTCGCCCACCCGTACGGCAGCCCGTCGGTCCACTCCGGTTACGAGTTCGCCGGCCGGGACGACGGCGCGCCGGGCGGCCACGACGTGCGCGCCTGTTACAGCGACGGCTGGTCCTGTCAGCACGCCTGGCGCCAGATAGCCAACATGGTCGCCTTCCGCAACGCCGCCGAGGGCACCGCCATCACCGACTGGTGGGACAACGGCGGCAACGCCATCGCCTTCGGCCGGGGCGACAAGGGCTTCGTCGTCGTCAACCGCGAGAGCGGCCCGGTCACCCGGACCTTCCAGACCTCCCTGCCGGCCGGCACCTACTGCGACGTCCAGCACGGCGACCCGGTCACCGGGGGCGGCTGCACCGGGACCTCGTACACCGTCGGCTCCGACGGCAGGTTCACCGCCACCGTGGCCGGTGACGACGCGGTCGCCCTGCACGTCGGCGCCCGGGGCGGGGAGGCCCGCGACCACACGGCCACCGTGTACTACGGCACCGACGGGAACTGGCCCGCCTACAACCTCCACTACGCCCCGGGCGGCGGCGCCTGGACCGCGGTCCCCGGCGTCGCCATGGAACCGGCCTGCGCCGGCTGGGTGCGGAAGACCGTCGCCCTGGGCTCCGCCACGACCTTCAGGGCCGCCTTCAACAACGGCGCCGGCACCTGGGACAACAACGGCTCCGCCAACTACTCGCTCGGCACGGGCGACGTCACCGTCAGGGGCGGGACCGTGGGCACGGGCAACCCCTGCGAGGGGCAGAAGGAGACCGGCGCCTCGTTCGCCGTCACCGCCACCACCGTGCCGGGCCAGAGCATCCACGTCGTCGGCGACATCGCCGCCCTGGGCTCCTGGTCGCCCGCGGCCGCCCTCCGGCTGGACCCCGCCGGCTACCCGGTCTGGAAGCTGGACCTGAAGCTGCCCCCCGGCACCTCCTTCGCGTACAAGTACGTCCGCAAGGACACCTCCGGCGCCGTGACCTGGGAGAGCGGCGCCAACCGCACCGCGACGGTCCCGGCCTCCGGCACCGTCACCCTCACGGGCACCTGGCGCGACTGACGCCGCACGCCCGGACCGCGGGCGGGCCGGCCCCGCGCCGGCCCGTCCGCTCCGCGTGCCCGGCCCGCTCCCCCGGGCCGGGCACGCCCCCGTCCGCAAGGAGTTGCTGAAAAGATCGGCAAAACCTTGCAGACCCGATCGGCCGACTGCTTGACTCACCGGTGGCCGACGGTCGTTGCGGCCCCTTCGCGAGAGGAACAGCAATGAGCAGCGAGTACGACGTCCTCGTCCTGGGAGGGGCGGGCGTCGACACGATCGTGTACGTTCCCGAGCTTCCGCTCCCCTACGCCGACAGCTACATGATCCGGCCCGGCATCGAGACCCGCGCGGGCCAGACCGGGGACTTCGTGGCGCTGGGCCTGCACTCCCTGGGGCTGCGCACGCACCACGTCGACATGATCGGCGACGACCCGTCCGGGGACCTCGTCCGCGCCTTCCACCGCGACCGGGGCATCGACTTCACCGAGGTGCCCCTGCCCGGCGGGACGAAGCGGGCCGTCAACCTGGTCGACCCCGGGGGGCGCCGTCTCTCCCTCTACGACGACAGCCGCTCGCGGGAGTCCGACCGGCTCCCCGAGGACCTGGTGCGGCGGCTGGCCTCGGTCAGCCGCCACGCGCACGTCTCCCTCACCTACCCGTGCGCCTTCACCCTGCCCCTGCTGCGCGAGGCCGGCCTCACCGTCTCCACGGACCTCCACAACTGGGACGGCGAGAACCCCTACCACGAGGAGTTCGCCCACGGCGCGGACGTGGTCTTCGTCTCCACCACCGCCCTGGCCGACCACGAACGGACCATGCGGCGCGTCCTGGAGCGGGGCCGGGCCGAGGTGGTCGTCGCCACCGCCGGCGCCGAGGGTTCCTACCTGCTGACGTCCGACGGCACGCTCGACCACGTCCCGGCGGTCGCCCCCCGCGCGCCGGTCGTCGACTCCAACGGCGCGGGCGACGCCTACGCCGCCGCCTTCCTCTACGGCCGCCTCAACGGCGAACCCCCCGCGCGGTGCGCCCTGTACGGCGCCGTCGCCGGGGCGTACGCCTGCACCGTACCCGCCACCGGGAGCGACGCCATCGGCCGCGCGGCCCTCCTCGACGAGGTCGCCGCGCTCACCGGCGCGGGAGCCGGGGCGTGAGCGCCGGCTCCTACGACGTCGTCGTCCTCGGCGGAGGCGTCGCGGGCTGCGTCCTGGCCGCCCGTCTCAGCGAGGACGCCGGGCGGACGGTGTGCCTGGTCGAGGCGGGACCCGACTACGGGCCGGAGCCCGGCGGCTGGCCCGCCCCGCTGCTCGACGCCCGCGCCCTCCCCCGCGACGACGTGTGGGAGCGCCGGGTGGCCGCCCACCGCTTCCGCGCCCGCGTGATCGGCGGCTCCTCCTGCGTCAACGGCTGCTGGAACACCTGGGGTTCGGACGCCGACCACGACGAATGGGTACGGGCGGGAGGGGCGCGCTGGGGAGCGGAGGCCATGGCGCCGTACCGTTCCGCGGCCGTGCGCGCCATGGGCCTGCGCACGGTGCCCGACCGCGAACTGTCCCCCTGGAGCCGGGCCTCCCTCGCCGCCGCCCGCGAACTGGGCCACGAGGAGGTCGACATGGCGCGGCCCGGCCCGCCCGGGTACGGCCGCCCCCTGCTCAACGCCCACGACGGCCTGCGCCGGAACGCCGCGCTCGCCTATCTCGGCCCCGGGGTCCGGGCGCGCCCGAACCTCACGGTCCTGGCCGGCGCCGTCGCCGACCGGCTGCTCCTGCGCGGCGGCCGGGTGGACGGGGTGACCGTGCTCGTCGACGGCGCGCCCCGGACGCTCCGCGCCGGCCTGTACGTGGCGGCGAGCGGCGCCTTCGGCTCCCCCGCCCTGCTGATGCGCAGCGGCATCGGCCCCGCGGACCCGCTGCGGAGGGCGGGCGTCGTGCCCGTCGTGGACCTTCCGGGGGTGGGGGCGAACCTCAGCGACCAGCCCGGCGTGTTCCTCCCCCTCGTACCGACGCCGGAGCTGAACGCCGCCCTGGCGGAGAAGGAGCGCGAGGGCGAACTGTACGTGAGCCGGGTCCTCGTCCGGGTCGCGAGCGAGTACGCCCCGGAGGGCGGCTGGGACCTGCACGTCCTGCCCGCCGCCGGACCGCCGCTCTTCGGTTCGCTGCCGCCGGGGACGTACGAGGCGGGGGTGTCCGCGTTCCTGGTGAAGCCCCTCTCCCGGGGCACCGTACGGCTCCGCTCGGCCGATCCGCTCGCCGCCCCGGACATCGATCCCGGTTTCCTGTCCGATCCGGGGGGACGCGACCTGGCCGTGCTCCGGTCGGGTCTGGAGACGGCCCTGCGTTTCGCCGGGTCCGCCGCGCTGAAGGGGCTCGCGTCCCTGCCGGAGGGGACGGCCGCCCCGCACGAGCTGCCGGAGGAGGAGCTGCGCGCGCGGCTCGGCACCTACTGGCATCCGGTGGGAACCTGTGCGATGGGCCCCGAGGACGATCCGTCGGCGGTGGTGGACGGCGAGGGACGGGTGCGCGGCGTGGAGAACCTCCGGGTGGCGGACGCCTCGGTCCTGCCGACGGTTCCGGCCGCCAACACCCAGCTGCCCGTCCTCGCCGCCGCCGAGTCGCTGGCGGCCGCCGTCACCGGCGCGCCCGTCCCGTGACCGGCCGCGCCGGGCCCGCGCCCCACGACCACGTCCCGGACAAGGAGCGACGGACATGACGGAACCACCCGCCACCGGCGGAGGACGCCTGGTGTACGGATGCATGGGCCTCGGCGGTGGCTGGGACACCCTCCCCCACACGGCCGCCGACGTCGCCCGCGCCGAGGCGGCCGTCGAGGCGGCCCTCGACATCGGCGTCACGGTGTTCGACCACGCGGACATCTACCGGTACGGCAAGTCGGAGGCCGTCTTCGGCGAGGTGCTGTCCCGGGCGCCGGGGCTGCGCGAACGGATCACCCTCCAGACCAAGTGCGGCATCCGGCTCCCCGAGGGGGACCGGCCCGGCCTGTACGACCTGCGCGGTCCGAGCGTGCTGCGCCGGGTGGAGGAGAGCCTCGCCCGGCTGCGGACGGACCACGTCGACGTCCTGCTGCTGCACCGGCCCGACCCGCTGGCCGATCCGGAGGAGCTGGCCGCCGCGCTCGCCTCCCTGCACCGGCAGGGCATGGTCCGCCGTTTCGGCGTGTCCAACATGCACGCGGCCCAGATCGCCCGGCTGCGGTCCTTCCTGGACCTGCCGCTGACCGTCAACCAGCTGGAGATGAGCCTGCACCGCCGGGACTGGGTCGAGGAGGGCGTGCTCGTCAACACCCCGGCGGGCGCCGGCGTCGGCTTCCCCGCGGGCACCGTGGAGTACTGCCTGGAACAGGGCATGGAGCTCCAGGCCTGGGGGGCGCTCGCCGGCGGCCGCTTCTCCGACCCGCAGGCCGGCCCGGCCGCCGCGCTCGTGGCCCGGCTCGCGCGGGCCGCGGACACCACCCCGGAGGCCGTCGTGCTGTGGTGGCTCCAGCGCCATCCCGCCGGGATCGTGCCGGTGATCGGCACCTCGCGTCCCGAGCGCGTCCGCGCCTGCCGCGACGCCGTCTCCCGGCCACCCGCCCTCGGGCACGAGGAGTGGTACGCGCTGTGGACGGCGGCGCGCGGCGCGCCGCTCCCCTGAGGGCGCGCCGCCGCCCCGGTCGCCCGAACGGGCCGTGCCCCCCGCCACTCGGCGGGGGGCACGGCCCGTTCGGGTCCGCGGGTCAGCGCGTGGGCGCCCCGCTCACGCCCGTCGCCGCGAGCAGGGCGCCCGCGGTGTTCCGCTGGGTCGCGACGAGCTGGCCGCGCAGGGCCTCCGGTATGCGGTCGCGGTCGCGCGGGTCGACGACGAAGGCCTGCCGTCCCGCCAGACCGGGGTGGGCGGCCAGCTGTTCGCCGGTGAGGGCGGCGGGCAGCAGCCGCAGCCAGCGGCCCTCGTCGGTGAGGGCGCCGTCCTCGACGGCGATGCCACCCGGGCCGTAGACGAGCTGCTGGCTGGTGGAGTCGGTCGCCCTGACGTCCCACACGAGGGTGGTGCCGTCGACCCAGGCCGCCTTGGAGCGGGAGAGGTCCAGGTCGGGGACGGTGCGGTTGCCGGGCAGGAGGTAGCCGGTGTCGCCGCCGACGAGCCAGACCTCCTTGCCGTGGGAGCCGAACTCCAGCGAGCGGTCGCTGGGGAGGTCCTTCTCGTCGCCCCGGTGGACGATGTAGCTGAGCGAGGTGGCCCCCTCGGCGAGCGGCACCTCGAAGACGGCGCCGAAGGCGTCGGTGCGGACCGGGGTGAGCGGCCATGTCCAGTCGGTGGGGGCGGCGGCGCCGGTCCAGGTGTGCAGTCCCCAGCCGGTGTGGTCGCCGTCCGGCCGGCGGTAGTGGATGACGGCCTTGCGTTCGTCCTGCGGCGGGTAGACCCCGGCCGGTACGGTCTCGGACTGGTCGTCCCGGCCCTGGGTGATCCACACCTCTCCGGTGCGGCGCAGGGCGACGGCGCGCGCGGGGCCGTCGGCGACGCCGTCCTTCTCGACGGTGTAGGAGACGCTGTCGGTGCCGGGGGCGACCTTGACCCAGGCGAAGGCGCCGAAGGCGTCGCGGCCGGTGAACTCCGCGGTCGCGCCGTCCGCGGAGAGCTTCCAGCCCGTGTAGTCGCCGCCGGGGCGCCGGTAGTGGACGACGGCGTAGTCGCGTTCGAAGGCGCTGGGGCGGCCGGGGGCGGCGGGGCGGCCCGCGGTGGTCGCGGCGAGGCCGCTCGCGGTGCGTCCCCGTTCGTCGACGACGACGGCCTTGTACCGCAGCGGGGTGCCCTCGGCCAGGTCGGCCGGCAGGTTCTGGGTGACCTTGTACGGGGCGTGGTCGGCGGAGCCGAGGACCTGCCAGGGGCCGTCGCCGGTCTGGGCGGCGAAGACGACGCGGCTGAGTTCGCCGCCGGTGACGGCGGCGGAGAGCTCGACGGTGCCGGTGGCCCCGGCGGCCGGGGCGGTGAGGGTCACGGCGGGTGCGGCGCGCGGGGCGTCGAGGGGGCGGACGGCCCTGAGGACGACGGAGGAGAGGGCGGGGACGGTGAGGGTGACCTCGCGGTCGCCGTCGCTGCGGACCGCCCGGACGCTTCCGTGGAGCGGGACGAACAGGGCGCGTGAGGTGCCCGTGCGGAAGGTGACGGTCCGCGGGGCGGTGGCGTTGTTGACCGCGACCAGGTACTCGGTGCGGCTCCTCGGGTCGATCCGGGAGGCGGCGTGGACACCGGGGCCGCGGGCGTCCGCGTACCGCTGGATCTGGACGCCGTCGCGCAGGGCGGGGTGGCGCTTCGTCAGGCGGGAGAGGGCGGCGACGGAGCGGTAGAGCGGGTGGCCGGTGTCGTAGGCGTCGGTGGCGTGGGTGCGGTCGGTGCCGATGAGGTCGTCGTCGAGGTAGTCGGGGACCCGGGAGGCGAACAGGGTCTGGCGGGCGTCCTTGTCGCCGCCGGCGCCGGTGAAGCCCTGCTCGTCGCCGGCGTAGACCACCGGGTTGCCGCGGGAGAGGAAGAGGATCTCCTGGGCGAGCCGGGACCGGAGGAGGAGTTCCCGGTCGGAGGCGCCCGGGTTGTCCTGGGCGAGGAAGGCGCCGATGCGGCCCATGTCGTGGTTGCCGAGGAAGGTGACCTGCTCGTAGGCGTTGGCCCTGTCGGTGGTGTAGCGGTAGTCCTGGGCGAAGACCTCCGCGAGGGAGGAGGGCGGGCGGCCGAGGGACGTGACGTCGCGGACGGCCTGCTGGAGGGGGAAGTCGAGGGTGGAGTCGAGGCGGCCCCGGGTGACGTAGGGGGCGGTGACGGCGGGGTCGGAGGAGAGGACCTCGCCGAAGATGAGGAAGTCCTTCCGCCCGTGCGCGGCGGCGTAGGCGTCGAGGGCGGTGGCCCACTGGGTCCAGAACGCCATGTCGACGTTCTTGACGGTGTCGACGCGGAAGCCGTCGATGCCGAAGTCGTGGACCCAGCGCTGGTAGATCTCGGCGAGTCCGCGGACGACCTCGGGGCGTTCGGTCCACAGGTCGTCGAGCCCGGTGTGGTCGCCGTAGAGGCCGCTCTCGCCGACGAAGGTGGAGTCGCCCCGGTTGTGGTACATCGTGGGGTCGTTGAGCCAGGCCGGCTTCTTGGCGTCCTTCTCCGCCGGGTCGGTGACGGGGGTGTACGGGAGGCCGTCGGGGTCCACCCGCGCGGAGGTCCTCGTGTCGTCGAAGGGGCGACCGGTGCTGTCCAGGTAGGGGTGGGCGCCCTTGCTGCGGTAGGCGTTCCGGTTCTCGGCCGGCCTGATGACGTCGGCGGTGTGGTTGGTGATGACGTCGAAGAAGACCTTCATGCCCTTGGCGTGGGCGGCGGCGATCAGCTTCCGCAGGTCGTCGTTGGTCCCGAAGTGGGGGTCGACGCGGGTGAAGTCGGTGATCCAGTAGCCGTGGTAGCCGGCGGAGACGTCCTTGCCGACGCCCTGCACCGGCTTGTTCCGGAAGATCGGCGCCATCCAGATGGCGGTGGTGCCGAGGCCCTTGATGTAGTCGAGCCGCTGGGTGAGGCCCTTGAGGTCGCCGCCCTGGTAGAAGCCCTTGTCCGTGGGGTCGAAACCGGTCTCGGTGCGGCTGCCGGTGAGACCGCCCCGGTCGTTGGAGGGGTCGCCGTTGGCGAACCGGTCGGGCAGCACGAAGTAGAACTGCTCGCGGGTCAGGTCGTGACGGGCCGGCTGGGCCGCGAGCGCGCGGTCCGACGGGGGCGGGGGCGGCGGCCGGTGGCCGGCCGCCGCCGGGGCGTGGGCGGTGAGCGCGGTCGCCACGAGGGCGACCGCGGTGGCGACCGCGACGCGTGCCGCGCGGCGGGCGGGGCGGTACGCGGCCCGGGCGGGGGCGGGGGTGTCGTGCACGTCTGGGTCCCTTCCGGATGGGCTGTCTTCAGTGCGGGGGCAGCTGGACGCCGGTCGCGCCGAGCAGGGCTCCGTCGGCGGCTCGCTGGGTGGCGATGAGCTGTCCCCGCCGTGCCTCGGCGGCTCGGTCGAGGTCACGGGGGTCGATGGCGAAGGCCGACCAGCCTTCGTACGCGGGGTGCGCGGCGCGCTGTGCGGCGGTGAGGGCCGTGGGGGTGAGGCGCAGCCACCGGCCCTCGTCGGAGAGCCTTCCGCCGGTGAGCGTGATGCCGCCGGGGGCGTAGACGAGCTGCTGGCTGGCGACTCCGGTCCCGGTGCCGCGCCAGACGACGGTGGTGTCGTCGAGCCAGACCGCGTCGTCGCGGTCCAGGTCGAGCGGGAAGGCCCCGCCGAGCGAGGGGGACAGATAGGCGGCCTCCCCGGCGAGGCGCCAGACCTCCCGGCCGTGGAGGCGGAGGTCGAGGACTTCGTCGCCGGAGACGTCCTTCTCCTCCTTCTTGTGGAGGATGTAGCTCAGGGAGCCGGCGCCCTTGCGGAGGGGGACCTCGAAGACCAGCCCGAAGGCGTCCCGGCGCACGGGGCGGATCGGGTCGTTCCACTCGGGCGGGTGGGCGGCCCCGGTCCAGGCGTGCATTCCCCAGCCGTCGTAGTCCCCGTCGGGCCGGTGGTAGTGGATCACCGCCGTGGCCGGGTCCTGGGGTTCCGGGGTCCCGGCGGGACGCGTGGCGTCGACGAGGGTGGTGCCCTCGCGGGTCCAGACCTCTCCGGCGGCCGTGACGTCGAGGACGCGTGCGGGGGCGTCGGGGACGCCGTCCTTCTCCACGGTGAAGGAGAGCCGCGTGCCGTTCTCGGGCGGGGTCACCCAGGCGAAGGCGCCGTACGCGTCACGGCCCGCGAAGTCGGCGGTGACGGAGCCGGCGCGCAGCCGCAGTCCCTCGTAGTCGCCGTCCTGCCGCTGGTGGTGCACGACGACGTGCCGGCGTTCGGCCTTCGGCGGGACCGGGGGCGGGACCTCGCCGGTCGTGGTGGTGCCCAGGGCGGAGGCGGTGCGGCCGGTGCCGTCCACGGCGACGGCCTTGTAGCGGACCGCGGTGCCCGCGGGCAGGGTCGTGGGCAGGTTCTGGGTGACCTTGTACGGGGCGTGGTCGGCGGAGCCGAGGACCTGCCAGGGGCCGTCGCCGGCCTGGGCGGCGAAGACCACCCGGCTCAGGGGGTCTCCGGAGACGGCCGCGGAGATCTCCACGGTGCCGAGGGCTCCCGGGGGCGGGACGGTGAGGGTGAGGGACGGCGCCCCGGGGGTGCGGGGCAGCGGGGTGCGCGCCTTGAGGACGACGGCCGACAGGGCCGGGACGGTGAGGGTCACGGTGCCGTCGGGGCCGCTGCGCAGGGCGCGGCGGGTGCCGTACAGCGGCAGCAGGTCCTGGTGGGGGGCGCCGGTGGGCACCTCGGCGGTGCGGGGTTCCTCGGCGTTGTTGACGGCGACGAGGTACTCGGTGCGGTGACGGGCGTCGAAGCGGGAGAAGGCGTAGACGCCCTGTCCCCCGGCGGTGTACCGCTCGGTCTGGACGCCGTCGCGCAGGGCGGGGTGGCGTTTCGTCAGGCGGGAGAGGGCGGCGATGGAGCGGTAGAGCGGGTGGCCGGTGTCGTACGCGTCGGTGGCGTGGGTGCGGTCGGTGCCGAGCTGGTCGTCGTCCAGGTAGTCGGGGACCCGGGAGGCGAAGAGGGTCTGCCGGCTGTCGGAGTCGCCGCCGGCGCCGGTGAAGCCCTGCTCGTCGCCCTCGTAGACGACGGGGTTGCCGCGGGTGAGGAGGAGCAGTTCGTGGGCGAGCCGGTCGCGGCGGAGCAGTTCGGCGTCGTCGGCGCCCGGGTTGTCCTGGGCCAGGAAGGTCCCGATCCGGCCCATGTCGTGGCTGCCGAGGAAGGTGACCTGTTCGTAGGCGTTGGCCCTGTCGGTGGTGTAGCGGTGGTCCTGGGCGAGGACGTGCGCGAGGTCTCCGGCCGGTCCGCCGCGCGAGACGTAGTTGCGCAGGGCGGCCTGGAGGGGGAAGTCGAGGGTGGCGTCGAGGCGGCCCCGGGTGACGTAGGGGGCGGTGACGGCCGCGTCGGCGGAGAACGCCTCGGCGAACATGAAGAAGTCCTCGCGTCCCTGCCGGGCCGCGTAGGCGTCGAGGGCGGTGGCCCACTGGGTCCAGAACGCCATGTCGACGTTCTTGGCGGTGTCGACGCGGAAGCCGTCGATGCCGAAGTCGTGGACCCAGGTCTCGTAGATCCTCTTCATGCCCTCGACGACCTCGGGGCGTTCGGTCCACAGGTCGTCGTGGCCGAAGAAGTCGCCGTAGAGGCCGCTCTCGCCGACGAAGGTGGAGTCGCCCCGGTTGTGGTACATCGTGGGGTCGTTGAGCCAGGCGGGGACCTTGGTGCGGCCCGTCGGGACGGGGGTGTAGGGGAAGGAGTCGGCGTCGACCCGGGGCACCCCGGCGGTGTCGTCGAAGGGGCGCCCGGTGGTGTCGAGGTACGGGTGGGCGCCCTTGGGGCGGTAGCCGTACTCCTTCTCCGCGTAGTCGACGGTGTCGGCGGTGTGGTTGGTGATGACGTCGAAGAAGACCTTCATGCCCTTGGCGTGGGCGGCGTCGACCAGCTTCCGCAGGTCGTCGTTGGTCCCGAAGTGGGGGTCGACCCGGGTGAAGTCGGTGATCCAGTAGCCGTGGTAGCCGGCGCTCGCCCCCGTGGCGCCGCCCCGGTCCTGGACGGGGATGTTGGTGAAGACGGGCGCCATCCACAGGGCGGTGGTGCCGAGGCCCTTGATGTAGTCGAGCCGCTGCGTGAGGCCCTTGAGGTCGCCGCCCTGGAAGAACCTCTTGTCGGTGGGGTCGAAACCGGTCTCCATGCGGGTGCCGGCGAGGCCGCCCCGGTCGTTGGAGGGGTCGCCGTTGGCGAACCGGTCGGGCAGGGCCAGGTAGAACTGCTCGCGGGTGAGGTCGTGGCGGGCGGGCTGGGCCGCGAGCGCCCGGTCCGACGGGGGCGGGGGCGGGGTCGCGGTCGTGGACGCGGTCGACGGCGTGCCGACGAGGGCCGTCGCCAGCAGGGCGGTCGCCAGGGGCACGGCGGAGCGCCGGATGAGTCCGGTCACGGGAGTGCTGCTCCTCGGGAGCGTGGGCGGGAGGGAAGGGCGGGGAGAAGGAAGGCCGGGGAGAGGAAGGCCGGAGAAGGAGGGCCGGCAAGAGGAAGGCCGGAGAAGGAGGGCCGGAAGCCGGTTCAGGGCCGGGCGGGTCCGGCAGGGGTGGCGTGCCGGTCCGCGTACCAGCGGACGGTGTCGGCGAGCGCCCGCGCGAAGTCGGCGCGGGGCCGGTAGCCCAGTTCGCGCCGGATGCGGGTGTCGTCGACCGCGTAGCGCTGGTCGTGGCCCTTGCGGTCCGCCGCCCGGGCGATCCGGTCCGGTCCGGCACCGCACAGGGCGAGGAGACGGTGGGTCAGGTCCAGGTTGGTGAGGGACGTGCCGCCCCCGATGTTGTAGACGCGGCCCGGGCGCCCGCCGGTCCTGACCAGTTCGACGGCGGTGACGTGGTCCTCCACGTGGAGCCAGTCGCGGATCTGGAGGCCGTCGCCGTACAGGGGCACGTCGCCGCCGGCCAGGAGGGTGGTGACGAAGCGCGGGATGAGCTTCTCGGGGTGCTGGCGCGGCCCGAAGTTGTTGGAGCAGCGGGTGACGCGGACGTCCAGGCCGTGGGTCGTGTGGTGGGCGAGCGCCATGAGGTCGCCGGCGGCCTTGGAGGCCGCGTAGGGCGAGCTGGGGCGGAGCGGGGCGTCCTCCGCGGCGGCGCCCGCGGCGATCGATCCGTACACCTCGTCGGTGGAGATCTGGACGTACGTCCGCACGCCGTGCCGGACGGCGGCGTCGAGGAGCGTCTGCGTGCCGAGGACGTTGGTGCGGACGAACGGCGAGCCGTCGCGGATCGACCGGTCCACGTGGGACTCGGCCGCGAAGTGCACGAGGTCGTGGTGGCCGGGCACGATCCGGTCGACGAGGCCTGCGTCGGTGACGCTGCCCCGTACGAAGCGGAAGCGCGGGTGGTCGCGCACCGGGTCGAGGTGGGCCGTGTCGCCCGCGTAGGTGAGGTCGTCGAGGACGGTCACGGCGGTGTCGGGCGGCCCGCCGGGGCCGAGGAGGCGCAGGACGTGGGCGGAGCCGATGAAGCCGGCGCCGCCGGTGACGAGGACGTGTCGGGTCATGAGTGGAGGTGCACCTTGCTGTGGTCGCCGAGCACGAGGCGGTGGGCGTACGGGTATCGGGGGGCCGCCACGACGGCGTCGCGGCCGATGAAGGAGCGCTCGATGCGGCCGGCCCGTTCGACGTCGGCCCCGTCGAGCAGGACCGACGCCTCGATGGAGCTGTCGTGCACCCGGCAGTTGGCGCCGATCGAGGTGTAGGGGCCGATGACGGCGTCGCTGATGACGCTGCCGGGGCCGATCACCACGGGTCCGGTGATCCGCGAGCCGCGGACCACGGCCCCCTCGCCGAGGAGGACGCGGCCCACCACGGCGCTGTCGGGGTCGACCTTGCCGTCGAGGCGTCCGGTCAGGCCGTCCAGGACGTGCCGGTTCGCCTCCAGCATGTCGTCCACGCTTCCGGTGTCGCGCCAGACGGAGGTGGTCGCCTCGGCCCGTACGGGGTGTCCTCCGTCGACGAGCCACTGGATCGCGTGGGTGAGTTCGAGTTCACCCCGGGCGGAGGGCCGGATCGCGGCCACCGCCTCGTGCAGCGCGGGCGTGAAGGCGTAGACCCCGATGAGGGCGAGGTCGCTGCGCGGGTGGGCGGGTTTCTCCTCCACCCGGGTCACCCGGCCTCCCCCGTCGACCTCCACCACGCCGAAGGCGCTGGGGTCGGGGACGGGGGTGACGAGGAGCCGGGCCGCCGCGGGCTCGGCCGCGGCGTGGGCGACGAAGTCCGCCACGCCGTCCTGGAGGTAGTTGTCCCCGAGGTAGAGGAGGAAGTCGTCGTCGGCCAGGAAGCCGCGGGCCGTGGCGACGGCGTGGGCCAGGCCCAGGGGGCGGTCCTGGTGGATGTAGGTGAGGTCGAGTCCGAAGGAGCTTCCGTCTCCGGCCGCCTCCCGGACGTCGTGCGCGTAGTTCCCCACGATGAGGCCCACGTCGCGGATTCCTGCGGCCGCGATGGACTCGAGGCCGTAGAAGAGCACCGGTTTGTTGGCGATCGGCAGCAGTTGTTTGGTCCCGGAGTGGGTGAACGGGCGCAGGCGGCTGCCGGTTCCTCCGGCCAGGACCAGGGCCTTCACATCGGCTGCCTTCGGTCGGGTGCGGTACGGGGGCGTCTGTGCACGGTCCCTCCTCGCGATCGGTACCTCTGTCGGCGTTCGCACCGGCGACTCAAGCAGAGCCGCCACATGATCCGCAACCTCTTTCTGAAAGTTTCTGCAACCCCTTGCTAGGAGTCGACCGAAGATGTTTGACTCGCCTCTCGAAACGATCAACTGGCCGAAAATTCGAATCAGTTCGACCGATCAGGGGGAACGGTGGCAGGTCACCAGCGGGAACTGCTGGCCAGGGAGGCGCGGCACCTGGCGCCCGGCGCCTCCGAGGAGGCCGCGCTCGCGGGACGCGTCTTCGCCGAGGGGCGCGGCGCCGTCCTCACGGACCTGGACGGCAACCAGTACCTGGACTTCGCCGCCGGCACCCTGACGCAGTCGCTGGGCCACGGCCACCCCGAGGTCGTCGCGGCGCTGACCCGGCAGGCCGGGCGGCTGTGGAACGTCCACGACAGCGCGACGCCCGAACGGGCCGGCTTCTTCGAGCTGCTGGCGCGCCTCCTGCCCGAACACCTCGACACCTACGCGCTGTTCTCCACCGGGGCGGAGGTGGTGGAGGCCGCGCTCCGCGTCGTCCAGTCCACCGCCGAACCGGGACGCAACCGCGTCGGGGCCCTGCGGCACGGCTTCCACGGCAAGACCATGGGCGCCCGCATGCTGGTCCACTGGGACGTCGGCCACCAGGCCTTCTCCGGCAACAGCGTGCTGGGGTACGCCCCTTACTGCTACCGCTGCCCGCTGGAGCTGACGTACCCCTCCTGCGAGGTGCGGTGCGCCGGACTCGTCACCCGCCACATCGCCACCAAGCCGAACGTCTCCGCCCTGTTCTTCGAGCCCGTGCTCGGCGCCGCCGGGGTGATCGTGCCGCCCCCGGGCTACTGGGAACGGATCTCCGCGGCCTGCCGCGAGAACGGGGTCCTCCTCGTCGCGGACGAGGTGGCGACCGGCGGCGGCCGGACCGGAGCCTTCCTGGCCTCCGAACTCATCGGGGTGGAACCGGACCTGGTGACGCTGTCGAAGGGGATGGCGAACGGCTTCCCCTTCGCCGTCCTCGCGGGCCGGCGCGACCTGCTCCACCGCCCCGCCGCCGCGCCGGCCGGCGCCTACGCCTCCACCTACGCCGGCAACCCCCTGGGGATCGCCGCCGCCCGCGCGACGCTGGAGGTGGTCGAGCGCGACCGGCTCATCGACCGGGTCCGGGTGCTCGGCGACCGGCTGGCCGGCCAACTCGCGGAGCTGAGCGACCGGTTCGAGGTGCTCGGCGAGGTCCGGGGCATCGGGCTCCTGTACGGCCTGGAGTTCGTCCGGGACCGCGCGACGCGCGTCCCCGCCCCCGAGATCGCCCGCGCCGTGTACACCGCCGCCCTCGACCTGGGGCTCCGCACCTCCGTCGGCGGCCACATCATCCGCCTCGCGCCCCCCTTCACCCTGGACGAGGACCTCCTCGACGAGGGCGTGCGCATCCTCGGACGGGCCGTCGAACGGGCCGTCGGGCAGGTGACCGCGTGATCGTCGCCGAACGGCTCACCAAGGACTTCAGGATCGCCGAGCGGCGGCCGGGCCTCCTCGGCAGCCTCTCCACCCTCCTGACCCGCGAATACCGGACCGTGCGCGCCGTGGACGGCATCTCCTTCCACCTGCGCGCCGGTTCCAAGACCGCCTACATCGGCGCCAACGGCGCCGGCAAGTCCACCACGATCAAGATGCTCACCGGCATCATGACGCCCACCTCCGGCCGGTGCCTGGTGAACGGCATCGAGCCGTACCGGAACCGCAGGGACAACGCCCGCTCGATCGGCGTCGTCTTCGGGCAGCGCAGCCAGCTGTGGTGGGATCTGTCCGTCCCCGACTCCTTCCAGATCCTGCGCAGGATCTACGGGATACCCGACGCGGTGTACGAGCGGAACCTGGCGCTCTACCGGGAGCTCCTCGACATCGACGCCCTCGGCACCACGCCCGTGCGCCAGCTGAGCCTCGGCCAGCGGATGCGGGCCGAGATCGCGGCGAGCCTGCTGCACGACCCGGCGGTCGTCTTCTGGGACGAGCCCACGATCGGCCTGGACATGGTCCTCAAGGAGGCCGTCCGGACCCTGGTGAACCGCGCCAACGCGGAGCTGGGCACGACCGTGCTGCTCACCAGTCACGACCTCTCCGACATCTCCGCCATCTGCGACGACGCGCTCGTCGTCGACGGCGGCCGGGTCGTGCACGAGGGAACGCTCCACGAACTGCTGCGCCGTGCCGACCGCCGTTCGGTCGTCTTCGACCACCGCGGCGGCCCCGGCCCCGGGGACACCGCGCTCCGGATCGAGACGGGGCTGCCGGGCGCGACGGCCGTCCCGACCCCGGAGGGACGCGTACGGGTCGACTACCCGGCGGACGCCTTCACCTCCCGGCAGGTCCTCGGCTTCCTCCTCGACCACTTCGACCTCGCGGACTGCTACGCCCCCGAGCCCGACCTGGAGACCGTGCTCCGCCAGACCTACCGGAGCGGCGTCCCCGCCGCGCGGGAGGGTGGTGCGGCGTGAGGCGCCCGGGGCGCGCCGGCGCCTACGTCCCCTTCGCCACCAGCGGGCTGCAGTCCCTGCTCCAGTACCGCGCGACCTTCCTCGTCACCGGCTTCACCGCGGCGGCCGGCGCCGCCGTCACCGTCTTCCTGTGGCGGGCCGTCTACCCGGACCCGGCGGGTACCGGCCCCGGCGGCTTCACCACGGCGGGCATCACCACCTATCTCGTGGTCGCCCAGGTGCTGGGCGTGGTGCACGCGAACAGGGTGGACGACGAGGTCGCGGCCGAGGTCTACCGGGGGGACATCGCGGTGATGCTCGTGCGCCCCGTGAGCTACCCGCTGGTCCGTTTCGCCGCCTGCCTGCCGGTGGTCGCGGCCAACGCGCTCCTGGTGGGCGTCCCGCTGCTCCTGCTCTTCGCCGCCTTCGTGCCGCTGACCGTCCCCGGGCCGGCCGACGCGGCGCTCTTCCTCCTGTCCGCCGTGTTCTCGGCGGTCATCGCCTTCTGCGTGAACCTGCTGACCGGGATGGCCGGCTTCGTCACCACGAACACCTGGGGCGTCCGCATGGTGAAGCAGGGGGTCGTCGCGTTCTTCGCGGGCCAGACGGTCCCGCTGGCCCTGCTGCCGGGCCCCCTGCACGCCCTCGCCATGGCCCTGCCCTTCCGCGCCATGGCGGACGGGCCGCTCACCCTGCTCCTCGGCCGGTACGAGGGGGTCGGCGGCGCGTGCGCCGTCCTCGCCCACCAGCTCGCCTGGACGATCGGGCTGGTGCTGCTGTGCGCCGTGCTGTGGCGCGCCGCGGCCGCCCGCCTGGAGGTGCTGGGCGGATGAACCGGTCCCCCGGCGGCCACCTGCGGCTCGCCCTCTTCCTCGGCGGGGTGGGGCTCCACCGCCTCACCGCCTACCGGCTCGACTTCCTGCTCGGCTCGGGGGCGTTCCTCGTCCGGGTCGGTCTCCAGACCCTGGCCGTCGGCGTGGTCTTCACCCACGTGCCGGCCGTCGCGGGCTGGTCCTACCACCAGGTGCTCTTCCTCCTCGGCTGCTCCCTGCTGCCGCGCGGACTGGACCACCTCTTCACCGACCAGCTGTGGGAGCTGAGCCGCAAGCTGATCCAGCGGGGCGAGTTCTACCGCTACCTGGTCCGCCCGGTGAACCCCCTCTTCGCCCTCCTGTCGGAGCGCTTCTTCCACCCCGACGGCCTCGGCGAACTGGCGGTGGGCGCGGCCCTGGTGCTCTGGTCCGGCGCCGCGCTGGGCCTCGACCCCACGCCCCTGCAGTGGGCGCTCGTCCCGGTGCTGGTCGTCGCCGGGGCCCTGATCCACTTCGCCGTGAAGCTCTTCTTCGCCTCCCTGTCCTTCTGGACGGTGACGAGCATGCCGGCGATGCAGACGGTCACCCAGATGTCCGAGTTCGCGGGCTATCCGCTGGACCTCTACCACCCGTCGCTGCGGACGCTCCTCACCTGGGTGCTGCCCTTCGCCTTCACGTCGTACGCGCCCGCCGTCTACCTGCTGCACGACGACACCGCGCTGGTGCGGTGGCTGCCGCTCGTGACCGGCCTTTCCCTGCTCGCCGCACTGGCGCTCTGGCGCCGCGGCCTTTCCAGATACGAGATGACCGGGAGTTGACGAACTGCGTGACCAGCGACATCCAGCTCCACGAACTGCTGCGCGACGCCGTGTGGATGCCGGAGGACGGGCGCCGGGCCGATCGCCACGAGGTGGTCGACGAGGCTTCGCTCGGCGACGGCCTCACCCTCCTCGTCGTGTCCCCCGCCGCCGGCCCGGCCCGCGGCCGGCTCTTCTCCGTGCCCGTCCGCGAGGACGCCGGAGGCCGGTGGGAGGAGGCGCCCGGCTCGGAGGCGTTCGACCGCGCCTGCGTACGGCTGGCCGCCGCGGGCGGGCGGACACGGACCGCGCGGGGCGGGCACGTCGAGTTCCGGGGCCGCGGCGCGGTGCCCCGCTCGGTCTCGGCACGGCCCTTCACCCGGGGCTGGTCCTCGAACGCGCTCTCGCTCCTCGACATCGACGGCCTGCCCCACCTGCACAAGACGTACCGCGCGCTCGGTCCCGGGGTGCGGGAGCCCGAACTGCTGCGCCTGATGGACGGGAGCGGCCACACGCCCCGCTGGTTCGGCGACTACGCCTACGTACCGCCCGGCGGGGGCGAGCGGCTCCCGCTCGGGGTGGTCTACGCCTACACGCCGGGCACGGGCATCGACACCCCCCTGCGGGCGAACCTCCGGTCGCTCTGGCCGAAGCTGACGGTGCGCCGGGACGTCCCGGCGCACCGGGGAGCGGCGGACGGACGGGGCGGCGCGGACCACCCGGTGCCGGGGGCCGCGCCGGACCCGGACGGGCTCGTCCGGGACCACCTCGCCCCGCTCGCGGCGCCCCTGGGCGCCACGCGGGACTTCCTGTCCTCCTTCCACGACGAGCTGCGCGTACGGCTCGCCGGCGACGCCCCGGCGCCCGAGTACCCGGTCGCCCGCGCGCTGCGGGCCGCCGAGGAGCGGGCCGCCGCCCTCCGCGCGCGGGGCCGGGACGAGACGGCCCTCCCGGCGTCCGCCCTCGCCTCCGCCTTCGAGGCGGTCGCCGCCGAGACGGGTCTGCTGCGGACCGCGTTCGGGGCCGGGGAGGCACGCCGCCCCTCCGGCCCCTGCCACGGCGACCTCCACCTGTCCCACCTGCTGTGGGACCCGCCGGGGCTGATCGACATCTCCACCCCCGCCACGGGACCCCACGAGCCCGGCTGGGAGGAGCAGTCCCCGCTGCAGGACCTCGTGGCGCTCGAACGGGCCCTGGAGTACTTCGCCTCCGACGAGGCGGCGTACGAGAGCGCGCGCCTCCTGGGCACCGACTCCACGCGGACCATGCTCGCCTCCCTCGACGGCGGCGCCGGCCTGCCGCCGCGCGAACGGGCCGTGCTGCTGCGCGTCTTCGGGGCGGCGGACGCCTGGCGGCGGCGGGTCGTCTCCCTCCTCCTCGCTCCGGACGGTCCGGCGGACGCGGCCGGCGCGCCGCTGCGCCGGCTGCTCCACCTGCGCCGGCTGCTCCACGAACTGGACTACAACTTCGCGCACGCCCGGCCCTACCACGCCGCGATCGACCTGCGTCACGCCATGGCGCTCGGCCGGCCCTCTCCCCTCGCCCGCACTCTCACCACGAGGATCTGACGTGAGTGACGCCACCGACGAACCGCTGCACATCATCGAGACGTACTTCGAGTGCTGCGGGTTCGACCACACCTTCCTCCAGGGCGGTACCTCCGTGTACCTCTGGAACCTCTCCCGCGCCTTCGCCCGCAAGGGGCACCGGGTGTCCGTGGTGACGCCGGCGCACGGCCGCCTCGACGACCTGCGCGCCCGCCACACCGTCGAGGACCTCGACTACGAGGACCGCTACACGCTCCCCCTCGTCCTGGACCCCGAGCTCTGGCGCGGCTTCCCGGCGGAGGTCCCCGTGGAGCTGCGCACCACGGCCCACCGCATCCGCCTGGAGGGGGTCGACCTCTACTTCCTGTCGAACGACTACCTCGACCTGCTGCCCGACACCTTCTACCCGCCGTACTCGATGAAGGGCCGGGACCTCACCTTCTTCAAACCGCTCGCCTTCCAGGTCGACAGCGTGCGCTTCCTGCGCGGCTGGTTCGCCGACGAGCGGGCGGTCGTCCACGCCCACGAGCCGTACTACCACTACCTGCTGCCGCCCGCGCTCGCCGGCGATCCGCTGAAGAGCGTGGTGACGACGGTGCAGAGCAACATGCCGATCACCAAGAAGGTGTACGGCCCCGAGGTGCGGCGGCTGCTGGAACTGCTCGGCGCCCCCGCGCCGAGGGACGAGGAGCCCCCGCTTCCGGCGGGCGAGCGCGAGGCCCAGCGGCAGTACCAGACCCGGACCCACCTGCACTACGAGTACCGGCCCGACCACCTCACCGTCTACGGCCTGGTGGCCGACCACGCCGACCGCGTCGACTTCCTCTGCCCCGGGCAGCGGGACTTCTACAACGGATTCCGGGACACCCCGTTCGAGGACCTGTTCGCCGCGCTGCCGGTCGCCGGTACGGTCCGCCGCAACGCGCACAAGCAGTTCGTCGGCGGCTGCGCGATATCCGACGGCTGGCTCGCGGCGGACCCCGGCGCGGTGGACCGCAACGCCGTCCTGGGCGGCCTCGGCCTGGACCCGGAGCTGCCGACCTTCTTCCACAACGCCCGGTACGCGGTGCACCACAAGGGGCAGGTCGAGCTGGTCCGGGCGATCGACCGGGTCCTCACGGAGGGCGTCGGGGCCAACTTCGTCCTGCGCTGCATCTCCGGCACGGGCATCGACGACCCGTACTTCCACGAGGTCGCCGAGCGGCACAAGGGCCGGGTGCACCTGGAGTGGGAGCGGGTCGACGAGAGCCGGGTCTTCGCCTACGCGGCCTCCGCCGACTTCTGCGTCTTCCCGTCCAAGTTCGAGATGGACACCTTCCTGATCGCCCAGGGCGAGGCGATGGCCTGCGGCGCGGTGCCGGTGGCCACCGCGCAGTGGGGCACGGCCCACTTCCGGCACGCCGACGAGGGCGGGACCCGGACCGGCTTCTCGGTGAACCGGTCCTTCGCCGAGGACGACGCCCTCCTCGTCGACGCGCTCGCCGACCGCTTCCGCCGCGCGGTGCGGCTCTTCCACGACCGGCCCGAGGAGTACCGGGCCCTGTCGGCCCGCGCGCGGGAGGTCGCCCGCGGCTTCACCTGGGACCACTGCGCCGACCTGCACCTGGAGGTCTTCCGGGAGCTGTGGCGGGGGACGGAGCCGGGCCCCGCGACCGACGCCGCCCTGCGGCACGGCTGGTTCGACCTGCTGCCGGACGAGGTCTGGGAGGAGCGGGCCGGGGAGGTCCTCGACGCGGCCGTGGCGGCCGGCGACCTCGCCGCCGTCGAGCGGCTCGGGCCCCTCACCGGCGCACTGGCGCTGCGGCTCTTCGGGGCGGCCTGGGAACGGGCCGACTTCGCCCTCTGCGAGGAGGTGGCGGCGCGGCGGCCGGAGGCGGTGCCCCCGGAGCGGCTGGCCCTCCTGCGCGACCGGTGCGCGCCCGCGGGCGAGGGGCTGGTCTACCGGCTGGCCCACGCGGAACGCGTCGAGCTGGTCGTGCCGGCCCCCCGGAGCCCGGAGGGACGGGCGGAGGCCGAGGTGACCGAGTGGACCCGCACGGGCCCCGGCGAGTTCAGGGGCGCCGCCCCGCCGGCCGGCGCGGACGCGCGGCTGCTCCTGACCCTGTCGAACGGCCGGGTCGCCTGGGACGAGGTGCGGCATGGCTGAGCACGACTCCGTCCGCGCCGTCCTCCTCGCCGGCGGCAGGGGCGAGCGCATGGGCCGCCTCGGGGCCGGCCGGCTGAAGCCCCTGGTGCCGTACGGCGGTTCCTGCCGGCTCGTCGACTTCAGCCTCGCCAACGCGCGCGACTCGGGGATCGGGGAGGTGCTCCTGCTGTCGCAGTACGAGGAGCGGTTCCTCATGGACGACCTGCACTCCACGTGGAACGCCGTCTCCCCCGGTTTCCGGGTGCACTTCGGCCCGTACGACGCGGCCTACCGCGCCGCGGGGGACGGGCTGCCCGCGCGGCTCCCGGAGCCCGCCCGGCCCCTGGAGAGGGGCACCGCCGACGCCCTGATCCGCAAGGGCGGGCACATCTTCGGGCCGGGCACGGAGCACGTCCTGGTGCTGCACGCCGACCACGTCTACCGCTTCGACTACGGGCCCCTGATCCGGGGCCACATCGAGAGCCGGGCCGCGCTGACCCTCGCCTACCAGCGGATCGACCCGCGCTGGGTGCACCTCTTCGGCATGGTCGAGTTCGACCGGGACGGCCTGCTCACCTCCTTCGTGGAGAAGCCCGAACACCCCACGTCCGACCTCGTGTTCGCCGCCTTCTGCGTCTTCGACGCCCGTGTGCTGCGCCGGTACCTGGAGGAGCTGGAGGGGACGGACTGGCAGCACGACATCAGCCGGGACGTCATCCCGGCGATGCTCGCGGCCGGGGAACGCGTCCGCGGCCACCGCGTCGGGGGCCACTGGGAGGACATCGGCACGGTGGAGCGCTACCACCGCGCGCACCTCGCGATGACCCGCCGCGACGCCTCCCTGGGCGTGGACGAGCTGCCCCGGACCCTCTCGCCGCACCTGTCCCGCGCCCTGGTCGGGGAGGCCCCGGGCGTCCGCCGCTCGGTGGTCCCCCTCGACCTGGCGAACCGGGGCCTGGTCGAGGACAGCGTGCTCTTCCCCGGGGTGCGGATCGGCACGGGGGCACGGGTGCGGCACAGCGTGGTGCTGCCCGGCGCCGTCGTGCCCGACGGGGCCGACATCGACTCCGCGGTCGTCCTGGAGGACGGCTTCGTCCAGCACGTCGAACCGACGCCGAACGCGGCTCGCTGAGAGGGCGCACCCATGCACATCATCAACTTCGCCTACGAGTGCGGCGGTTTCGACAGCCGCCTGATGCGGGGCGGGCTCTCGCCACTGGTGTGGAACCTGTCCCGGGAGTACGCGGCGCAGGGGCACCGGGTCTCCGTCGTGACCCCGGCCCACGGCCACCTGGAACGGCTGCGGGCCTCGTACCCGGTCGAGGAGCTGGACTTCCGGCACGACCACACGGTGCCGCTGGTGCTCGACCCCAAGACCTGGCCGGGGCGGCCCGCCGAGGCGGAACTGCCGCTGACGACGCGGGCGCACCTGCTGCGGCTGGACGGCGTCGACGTGTACTTCCTCTCCGACTCCCACCTCGACCTGCTGCCGGACCGGCTGTACCCGCCGCCGGACTCGGAGGGCCGGGAGCTGTCGTTCTTCAAGCCGCTGGTCTTCCAGGTCTCCGGACTGCACTTCCTGCGCGCGTGGTTCGGCGAGGAGGCCGGGGACGGGGAGCCGGCGATCGTCCACGGCTTCGAGCCGTCGTACCACTACCTGGTGCCGCTGGTGCTGCGGAACGATCCGCGGTGGCGCTGCGTCAGCACGGTGGCGGCCAACGCGCCGATCACGCACAAGGCCTACCGGCCCCAGGTGGAGGCGCTGCTGCGGCTCTTCGGGGAGGACCCCGGACGGCCCGGCACGGGTTCCGGGGACGGCGTCGTCCTCGACGCCTGGGAGGAGGAGCCGCCGCCGGAGGACTCCCCGGCCGCCGCCATGGTCCGGGCGCTGGCGGCGACCCGTCTGCACAGCGAGTCCGGACCGGACCACGTGGGGCTCTTCCCGCAGATCCTCGCCCACGCCGATCTGGTGGACTTCGTCTCCCCCGGGCAGCGCGACCACCACAGCACCTTCGCCGACACCCCGATGGAGCGGTACGTCTCCTCCCTGCCGGTCGCCCGGCTGCTGCGGGAGCACGCGGGCAAGCTGTTCGACGGCGGGTGCGGCGTCTCCGACTCCTGGCTGGCCGGGGACCCCGCCGCGGTGGACCGCGACGCGGTGCTGCGGGGCATGGGGCTCGACCCGGCCCGGCCGGTCTTCTACCACGCGGCGCGGTACGCCGTGCACCACAAGGGACAGCTCGAACTGGTCCGGGCGATGGAGGAGGTGCTGGCCGGCGGCGCCGACGTGAGCTTCGTGCTGCGCTGCGCGACGGGCGCGGGAGGAGCGGCCGGGGCGGCTCCGGCCAACGCGTACTTCCAGCGGGTCGCCGACTCCTACCCGGACCGGGTGCGCCTCGACTGGCGGCTCGTCGACGAGGAGACGCTCTTCACCGAGGCCGCCTGCGCCGACTTCTGCGTCTACCCGTCCAAGTTCGAGCTGGACGGTTTCCTCATCGCCCAGGCGGAGGCGATGGCCTGCGGCGCGGTGCCGATCGCGACCGCGCAGCGGACCACCGCCCACTTCGGCCACGCGCTGCCCCGGGAGGACCCGGGGGCGACGGGCTTCGCGGTGCGCGGCTCCTTCCGGGACGACGACCGGGAGCTCGCGGCCCTGCTCGCCGACCGGTTCCGGGAGGCGGAGCGGATGTTCCGCGAGGCTCCCGGGGAGTACCGGCGCCTCTCCGCCGCGTCCGTCCGCACCGCCCGGTCCTTCACCTGGAGCGAGAGCGCGCGCCGCAGGCTCACCGCGTTCGGCGAGCTCCTCGCGGGCGTCCCGCGCCGGCTGCCGGCGCGGGACGCCGTCCGCTACGGCTGGTTCGACCTGCTCGAAGGGGCGGAGTGGGACGAGCACCGCGAGGCGATCGTCCGCCGCTCCGCCGAACTGGGCGACGCCGACGCGTACGGGCGGTGCGCCGAACTCGACGGGGCCGCCTACGAGGCGCTGTTCTCCGCCGCGTTCGGGCGGGCGGACTTCCCCCGCTGCGCCGGACTGGCCGGGGCAGCGGGACGTCCGGAGCTGATGGCCCCGGTCCTGCAGCGCTGCCGCGTGGCACCCGCCGGCGCGGACGGGACGCACCGGATCGAGTACCGGCACCCCCGGGTGGTCGCGGCCGAGGTGGTGGTGGAGGGGGCCGCGCCCCCGGCCGGGGGGGACGCCGCGTCCGGCGACGGCCCCCTCGAATCGGCGGCCGAGGCCGCCCGGTCGGACGAGCCGGTGCCCCGGGCCGGGACGACCCGGCTCGTGGCGCTGCGCCGGGACGCCGACGGCGTCCTGCGGGGCGCGGTCCGCGCCGGTGCCGCGCGCGGCGGCCTCGTGCTGCGGCTCACGCTCGCCGACGGCCGGGTGACCTGGGACAACGTGCCGCTGCCCGAGGCGCCTCCGTACCGCGTCGTGGCCACCGACCTGGACGGCACGCTGCTGCGCACCGATCTGACGGTCTCGCGGCGGACCCGGGACGCCCTGGAGCTGGCGGCCTTCTCGGGGGCCCTGCACCTGGTGGTGACCGGGCGCCCGGCGTCGGCCTGCCGCCGGCTGCTGGACTCGCTGGGCTGCACCGGGCTCGCGGTGTGCGGGCAGGGCGCGCAGCTGTACGACGCGGGCGCGGACCGGCTGTTGTCCGCGGAACGGCTCGACACCGCCCTGGCCCGCTCGGTCGTCGCCCGCGTCGAGGAGCTGCTCGGCCCGCTGGAGCTGGGGGTGGTGACCTCTCCCCCGGAGAGCCGGTTCAAGGTCACCCCCGGTTTCGGCGAACGGGTGCGGCACGGCTGGGACGTGACCGCCGACCGGTCGCTGCTGTGGGACGCGCCGATCGACAAGCTGGTGCTGCACCACCGCGCGGTCGGGGACGACGAGCTGACCGAGGCGGCGCTGCGGCTGTGCGGCGACGAGGTGACGGTCGTGCACTCCGTCCGGGGCATGGTCGAGGTCCTCCCCCGCGGCGTCACCAAGGGGACGGGCGTGGCGCGGGCCCTCGACCTGCTCGGTCGCACGGGCGCGGAGACCGTGGCGTTCGGCGACATGCCCAACGACATCCCGATGCTCGCGCTGGCCGGGCACGGCGTGGCCGTCGCCGGCGCGCACCCGTCGCTGCGGGCCGTGGCGGACGAGATCGCGCCCGGTCACGACGAGGACGGCGTGGCGGCCGTCCTGGAGCGGATCTTCGGCGCGCCGGTGACACCGATGGGAGGCGGGGCGTGAACGACCCGCTCCTCGAACTCGCCGAGGCCCACGGCGTCGCCACGTCGTACCGGACCGACCGCGGCCTGAACGTCGGGGTCCCCCGGGACACCGTCGTCGCGGTGCTCGCCGCCTGCGGTGTCGACGCCTCCACACCGGCCGCCGCCGGGGCCGCGCTCGCCGCCCACCGGGCCGGACGGGCCCGCCGGCTCGTGCCCCCGTGCGTGGTGGTGCGCGGACCGGACGGGCCCCTCCCGCCGCTGCCGGCGGGCGCCCGGGCACGGGTGCTGTGCGCCGACGGCGGCACGCGCGACCCGGACGGACCGCTGCCCGTCGGGCGCCACACGCTGACGGTGGAGGCCCGCGGCCGGCGGGACACCGCGGTGCTGCTCGTCGCGCCGGACCGGCCGGACCCCGCGCCGTACTCCTGGGGGTTCCTCGTACAGCTCCACTTCCTGCTCTCGCGCCGGTCCTGGGGCATGGGCGACCTGGGCGACCTCACCGGTCTGGTCTCCTGGGCCGGCCGGGACCTGGGGGCGGACTTCGTCCAGCTGGGCCCGCTGCACGCGATGGAGCCGGGTCCCCTGCCGGACCCGTCGCCCTACCGCCCCAGCAGCCGGCGCTTCCCGGACCCGATGCACGTGCGGGTGGAGGACGTGCCCGAGTTCGCGTTCCTGGCGGACGGGCCGCGAGCCCGGGTACGGCGGCTCGCCGCCCGGGCCGCGGTGCTCAACTCCGCCGTTCTCGGCGGGGACGCGCTCATCCGCCGCGAGGAGGTGCGGGAGCTGAAGCACCTGGCCCTGCGCGAGGTGTACGAGGTGCCCCGCCCGCCGGAACGCGAGGCGGCGTTCGCCGCGTTCGTCGCGCGGGAGGGCGGGGACCTCACCGACTTCGCCACCTGGTGCGCCCTGGCCGAGGTCCACGGGCCGGCGTGGCGTTCCTGGCCCGCCGGGCTGCGCGACCCCCGCTCGGCCGAGGTGGCCGGGGCCCGGCGGGTCCTGTCGGCCTCCGTCGACTTCCACCGCTGGCTCGCCTGGATCACCGACGAGCAGCTCGCCGGCGCCCAGCGGGCCGCCCGGGAGGCCGGGATGCGGGTGGGGCTCGTCCACGACCTGGCGGTGGGCGTGGCCCCCGAGGGGGCGGACGCCTGGGCCCTGAGGCACTGTCTCGCCGAGGGCATGTCGGTGGGGGCGCCGCCGGACGACTTCAATCCGTCCGGCCAGGACTGGGGGCAGCCGCCGTGGCGTCCGGACGCGCTGGCCGCGGAGGGCTACCGGCCCTTCGCCGAACTGCTGCGCGCCGGGCTGCGGCACTCCGGCGCCCTGCGGGTCGACCACGTCATGGGGCTCTTCCGGCTCTGGTGGGTGCCCGAGGGACGCCCGCCGTCCGAGGGGACGTACGTCCGGTACGACGGCGCGGCGATGCTGGCCGTGCTGACCGCGGAGGCGGAGGCCGCCGGGGCGCTCGTCATCGGGGAGGACCTGGGCACGGTCGAGCCGGGGGTGCGCGAGGCGCTGGCGGACCACGGCGTGGTGGGCACGGCCGTCCAGCGCTTCGAGTACGAGGGCGGTTCGGAGGGCCGTCTCGGCCCGCTCCCGCCGGAGAAGTGGCGCGAGAACTGTCTGGCCACCCTGACGACGCACGACCTGCCCAGCACCGCGGCCTGGCTCAACGGCGAGCACGTGGCGCTGCGGGCCTCGCTGGGACTGCTCACCCGTCCGGAGGCCGAGGAGGCCGCCGGGGCGGCGGCCGAACGGGACGGCTGGCTGGCCGAGCTGGAACGGCTCGGCCTGCTGCCCGATCCGGCCGGGGAGGTCGCGGCGCTCCACAGGTACCTGTGCCTGACGCCGGCCCGGATGATCGGGGTCTGGCTCCCGGACGTGACGGGTGACCGGCGGCCCCAGAACCTGCCGGGCACGGCACGGATACACCCCAACTGGTGCCTGCCGATCGCCGACGGGCGAGGCCGGCCGGTGGCTCTGGAGGAGCTGTCCGGTTTTCCCCTCGTCCACCACCTGGCCCGGGCGTTCGCCCGCCGGCCCGAAGCACACCGAGACATCGAGGAGAGGCATGTCAAGCCGGGTTCTTGCTGACGACGAACGGCTGTCGGGCGTGTGGGAGGACGCCGACGGCTTCAGCCTGCTCGCGCCGGACGGCACCGGGTACCGGGCGGACCTCGTCCCCGGGGTGCTCTCCCCGGGGAACCCCGCGCTCGCGCGCGCGGTGGGCGGACGCCGGGTCGTGGCCTTCACCGGGCCGACCGTGGGCCGCCTGTACGGGGAGGCCCTGCGCCGCTACCTGGAGGCGAACCTCGCCCCCGGGACGTGGACGCTGCACACCGTTCCCACCGGGGAGAGGAACAAGACGCTGGCCTCGGCGGAGCGGGTCTGCTCGCTCGCCAAGGCCGACGGACTCGACCGGCACGGGGTGATGCTGGCGCTGGGCGGCGGCATCGTCGCGGACGTGGTCGGGTTCGCCGCGTCGATGTACGCGCGGGGCGTCCGCCACGTCCGGATCAACACGACGCTGGTCGGGCAGGTGGACGTGGGCGTGGGGGTGAAGACGGGGGTCAACGCCCTCCGCACCAAGAACATGTTCGGCGCCTACCACCCGCCGCACGCGTCGCTGAGCGACCCCGCGTTCCTCTCCACCCTCCCGGTCCGGGAGATCCGGTGCGGCCTCGCGGAGATCGTGAAGATGGCCGTGATCCTGGACGAGGAGCTGTTCGGGACCCTGGAGCGGTATCCGGACGCCTTCCGCCGGACCGGGAGGCCGACGCCGCCGGAGGCCGAGACGTACATCCTGCGCACCTCCATGCGGCTGATGATGGAGGAGCTCTGCCCCAACCTGCGGGAGCACCAGCTGGCACGGCTGGTGGACTTCGGCCACACCTTCAGCCCCGTGATCGAGACGGCCGGCGACCACCGGCTGGAGCACGGCGAGGCCGTCTCCGTCGACATGGCGCTCTCGGCCTGCCTGGCGCTGCGGCTCGGCCTGGTCGACGAGGAGGCGTGCGACCGGATCACCGGTCTCCTGACCCGCATCGGGCTGCCCGTCTTCGACGCGGCGACGTGCACGCCGGAACTGATGACGCGGGCGCTCCGGGAGTCGTGGGAGCGGCGCGGCCGCCGGCTGCACCTCGTGGTCCCCACCGCGGTGGGCAAGGCGGTGTTCGTCGACGAGCTCGGGGACGTACCGCCCCGGGTGCTCGCCGACGCGCTGGACGACCTCGCCCGGCGGGCGGACCGCGCGGACGAGGGGAGCCGGACGTGAACCGGGAGGCGCGGGCCGCCGGGCCCGTGGTGAACCTGCGGGAGCTGCTGTCCCCGAAGCCGCACGACCACGGCGGGGCGGGGACGATCCTCGCCCACCGTCTCTTCGCCCGGGGCGCGGGGGCCGGCGCGGCCTTCATCGACCTGGCCGTCCTGCCGCCGGGCACGTCCGTGGGACGGCACCGGCACGGCCGCGACCGCGAGACGTACGTCGTGCTCAGCGGTGACGGCGTGATGTACCGCGACGGCGAGGAGTTCCGGGTGCGGGCCGGGGACGTCGTCGTCAACGCGCCCTTCGGCGAGCACGGTCTGAGCAACGACTCGGACGCGGACCTCGCGCTGCTCGTCTTCGAGGAGGAGGCCGGCGATGACGAACCCGTCCGGTGATCCGGGGACGGCGGACGCCGGGGAGAAGCTCACCGTGACGGACGCCGGGGAGAAGCTCACCGTGACGGACGCCGGGGAGAAGCTCACCGTGACGGACGCCGGGGAGAAGCTCACCGTGATGGACGTCGGGGGGACGACGCTGCGCGTCGCCACCTTCGACGCCCGGGACGGGGGGCGTCTGTCGGGGGTGCGCAGGATGCGGGTGGACGGCATGGCCCGGTTCCCGGGGACCCCGGTGCCCGTGCTCCAGCGGCGGGTCGTCGACCAGATCGTGCGCGAGGCCGAGCGGCAGGCGCACGGCGGCGGCCCCGGGGCGGCGGCCCCGCTGGCCGTGGCCTTCGCCGGGCCGGTGGGGCGGGACGGGACGGTCCTCGGGGCGCCCACCGTGTGGGGGGAGGGCGGGGCGCCGCTCCCGCTCCGGGAGGTCCTGGGCGCCCGGCTCTCCGTTCCGGTGCTCGTCGTCAACGACCTGACGGCGGCGGCCTGGCGGTACGGGACGGAGACGTCGGTCCCGTTCTGTCTGCTGACCGTCAGCTCGGGCATCGGGAACAAGGTGTTCCGCGGCGGCGACGTGCTCCTCGACGACGAGGGGCACGGCGGGGAGCTGGGGCACTGGACCTGCGACCGGGCGCCGGACGCGCCGCTGTGCGACTGCGGCGGGCGCGGGCACCTGGGGGCGATCGCCTCCGGGCGGGGCGTCCTCGCCGCGGTGCGCCGGGCGGCGGCCGCCGATCCCGCCGGATACGCCCGGTCGGAGCCGGCCCGGTCCGGGGCGGCCGATCCGCGGGCCCTCGGCAATCCGCAGATCGCCTCGGCGGTGCGGAACGGCGACCCGTTCACCACGGCCGTCCTGCGCTCCACCCTGGTCCACCTGGCGTCCGCGGTGGGCGCGGTGTTCGCGTCGATCGGTGTCCGGCGCTACGTCCTGATGGGCGGTTTCGCCCTCGCCGTCGGCGAACGCTACCGGGAGCTGCTCGTGGAGGAGCTGGTGCGCCAGGGCTGCTTCGGGCTGGCGGCCGCGCAGGTCGACGCCATGGTGGTGCTCGGCGAGGACGACGACGACCACGGGCTCCTCGGAGCGGGCCGGCTCATGGCCCGCGTGCTCGGAGCCGGAGCACGGGAGCGGGTGACGGCCGGATGACGGCGGGGATCACGGCGGGGATCACGGACGCCGGCGGGAGCGTCCTCGTCGTCGGCAGCGGGTTCGTCGGTTCGGAGATCGCCCGGCGGCTCGTCGCGGAGGGCCGCGAGGTGACGCTGGCCTCCCGGGGGCGGCCCGCGAACCGTCCGGAGGCCTACGGGGCCCGGTGGACGCCGCTGGACGCCACGGACGCGGTGGCGTGCGCCCGGGTGGTGGAGGCCGTCGCGCCGCGCGCGGTGGTGCTGGTCCACGGCCCGTCCGACGTCACCTGGTGCGAGGCCCATCCCCGGCGGGCGGCGGAGGCGCACGGGGCGGCCACCGCCTCCTTCGCCGCGCTGCCGGGTCTGGACCGCGTGGTCATGATCTCGACGGACAACGTGTTCGACGGCACCGCGCCGGTGAACGTGGAGTCGAGTCCGGTCGCGCCCGCGAACGCGTACGGGGCGGCGAAGCGGCGGGCGGAGGAACTCCTCCTGTCCCGGGCGGTCTCCCCGGCGACGGTGCTGCGCGTCAGCCTCGTCTACGGTCACGAACCGGCCGGGAGCGAGAAGTGGCTGAACTTCTTCTCGTCCTGCGCGCACCGGCTCGTCCGGGGCCTGCCGGTGGAGGCGCCGGCCGACCAGTGGACGACACCGGTGCTCGTCGACGACGTGGCCGCGGTGACCTCCCTGCTGCTCCGGCCGGGCGGGGCGGTGCCGTCCCTGCTGCACCTCGGCGGGCCGGAGCGGATCTCGCGGGCGGACTGGGCGCGGGTGATCGCCGGGGCGCTGGGGGTCACGGCGGAGCTGGTGCGGCCGGTTCCCCGCGCCGCGGGACGCTACGCCTCCCGTCCGGAGAACACCTGTCTGGCCAGTGCGCTGCTCGGTTCGCTGCCGGGCATGGAGGGGGCGGCCCCGCGGGGGGTGGCCGCCGCGGCCGCGCTGCTGGCGCCGGCCTTCCTCGGGCGGTAGTCCCCGGCCGGCGGTCCCGTGCCGCCGGCGGTGGCCGCCCGCCCGCGGGGAGGCACGCCCTCGCCCCGCACCGTGTCCGTCACGGTGCGGGGCGAGGTCCGGAAACCGGTTCAGGGCACGGTCAGAGGGTCCTGACCCGCAGGAAGGTGACCGAGTGGGCGGGGAAGGTGTGCGTGAAGGTCCGCCCGATGCCGTCCAGCGTCGACTCACGCGGCCGGATCGGCTGGGCGTCGGCGCTGTTCACCGCGTCCGGCGCGCCCTCCAGGGTGGTCAGGCGGCCCGTCGGGGCGACCTTGTCGGTGCCGAGGTCGACGCGCGTGCGGGCCGGGGTGGCCTGGGCGTTGACGACCTTGACGACCAGGTCCTTCCCGTCCCTGGTCACCACCTGGCGGAACGGTTCGGCGCCCTTGTCGTCGGTGAAGGAACCCCACTTCTGGCCGTCGAGGTAGAGGGTGACCTGCCGGCCCCGCACCTGGACGCGGATGTCGTAGGCGCGGCCCGTCTCGATGGTGGTGGGGTTCTCCAGCAGGGTCTGCTTGCCCCCGTCGGCGCTCTTCTCCACGGCGGAGCGGGTGTTGCCCCAGCCGCCCAGGTTCCACCAGTAGTGGTTGCCGGTGTCGCGCACGCCGAAGGCGACGAGGAAGCCCTCCTTGCCGGACTTCTTCGTGGCCCTGACCTTCAGGTCGTAGTCCTGCCAGCCCGCGTCGCCCGCGGTGACCAGGGTGTCCTCGGCGGCCTCGTCGGTCTGGACGTACGCTCCGTCCCGGACGGTCCAGGTGCCGCGTCCGGTCGCCGGCTTCCACCCGGTGGCCCCGGCGGAGAAGTCGTCCTTCAGCAGGGTGGTGCCGTTCGCCGCGGTGACCTCGACGTCGTCGTAGGCGGCGCTGGTGGCCCAGGTGGACAGGCCCACCGCGCCCGTGATCGGTCCGGAGACGGCGGGGGTGCCGGACGCGCGGCTCGGCACGACCCGGTCGCCGGTGTTGTTCATGAACAGCTTCTGGACCTCGTAGCTGGTCGAGCCCCAGGAGCGGTTGTTGTCGAACCAGATCATGTCCGGCCGCCACTGGTTCTTGTCCACGTCGGCCAGCAGCGGGGCGTACGAGGCGAGCTTGACGACGTCGGCGTTGCGCTCCAGGCCGGTCATGAACGCGGCCTCGGAGAGGGCGTTGGAGAACTTGTTGTCGCGGGAGGCGTACTCGCCGAGGAAGACCTTGGGTCCCTTGCGGTCGTACGAGTCGTAGCGGTTGTTGTTCTCCAGGAACCACTGCGGCGAGTTGTAGTAGTGCTCGTCGACCAGGCCGACGCCCGCCTGCCGGTTGAGGTCCCACAGCCGGTCGAAGGTGGCGCCGCCGGACGCGGGGCCGGAGTTGGACACGATCGTGATCTGCGGGTACCTGGCCGCGATGGCCTTGCGGAACTCGGTGAAGCGGGCGAAGAAGGCGTCGGGCAGGTTCTCCTCGTTGCCCACGCCCAGGTGGGTCAGGTGGAAGGGCTTGGGGTGGCCCATCTCGGCCCGCTTGCGGCCCCAGGTGGAGGTGACGGGGCCGTTGGCGAACTCGATCAGGTCCAGGGTGTCCTGGATGTGCCGCTTCAGCAGGGCCGGGTCGTCGGTCGCGCGGTTCTGTCCGCAGCCGGTGACCAGGGCGGGCACGACGGGCAGCGGCATCGCGCCGATGTCCTCGGCGAACTGGAAGTACTCGTAGTACCCGAGGCCGTAACTCTGGTGGTAGCCCCAGAAGTTGGCGTTGACGGCCCGCTGCTCGACCGGGCCGATCGTGTCCTTCCACTGGTAGGAGCGGCGGCGCTCCCAGTTCGGGGCCTCGTAGGCGTAGTGGCTGCCGGTGTTGACCAGGCAGCCGCCCGGGAAGCGGAGGAAACCGGGGTCGAGGGCGGCGATCTTCTCGGCGAGGTCCTTGCGCAGGCCGTTCGCGCGGCCCTTGTAGGTGTCGCGGGGGAAGAGCGAGACCATGTCGAGGCGCAGGGTTCCGGCGCCCTCGGCCGTCACCGCGAGCCGTCCGGTGGTGGTGGTCACCTTGGGGACGAGCGTGCCGGTGTACTTGGTCCACCGGTCGCCCCGCACGGTGACGGCCAGCGGCGCGCTCAGGACGGTCCCGTCGCCGGTGCGCAGTTCGGTGGCGAGGCGCGTGCCGGCCGCGTTGTCCGTGCGGGCCCAGACGGAGAAGTCGTACCGCTTGCCCGCCTTGAGGGCCATGCCCGCGCCGTAGCCGCTGTTGACGATGCCGAAGCGGCCGGTGGCGCCGCCCGTGCCGGCGAGGTCGACGCGCAGGTGGTTGCGGTTGCGTTCGTTCAGCCGCTCGGCGTCGTCGACGACCGTCAGGGTGCCGGTGGCGCCGCCGGACGCGGTCTGCTGCCAGGCGGTCAGCGGGGTGTAGGACCGGTTGTCGACGGGGCTGTACTCGAAGGAGCGGTTCTGTACGAGTTCGGCGTAGAGGCCGCCGTCGGCGGCGTTGTTGATGTCCTCGAAGAAGACGCCGTACATGGTGGGGTCGATCGCCGGTCCCTTGCCGCCGGCGTCGACGGAGAGGGTGTAGTCCGTCACGGCGGGGTCGGCCGCCGCCGGGGACTGCGTGAGGAGTCCGGCTGCCAGTGAGGTGGTCAGCAGGCCGCTGACGACGACTCCGGTTCTTCTCGTGGTGCGGTTGCGTGTGCGCAAGGCGGCTCTCCTTGAGGGGGACGGTTCGGGGCGTCGTGCTCTCGGCGCGCGGTGCGGTGCGGGCGGGGAACCGGCGTTCCCCGCCGTCCGGGCTCCCGTCGCCCGGGTGCGGGTCCGTTCCGGCGCGCCGTCACGGCGCGGCGCCCCGGTGGAGCGCCGCGCCGTGAGGACGGGGTCACACGGCCGGGGGGTTGCCGTAGTAGGCGTCCGGTCCGTGCTTGCGCGTGAAGTGGCGGTCCAGCAGGTGCCGCGGGGGCTCGACCGCTCCCAGGGCGATGGTGTGGAGGGCCATCTCGGCCACCGCCTCGCAGACGATGGCGTGCTCCAGGGACTTGGTGGCGCCGGCGCCCCAGGTGAAGGGCCCGTGGTGGGCGACCAGGGCGCCGGGGACCTCGGCGGCCCGGGTGTCGTCGCCTTCCAGCAGGTCCACGATGACCTGGCCGGTGTTGTACTCGTAGTCCTCGGCGCACTGCTCCGGGGTGAGGACCCCGGTGACGGGGACGGGGCCGTTGAAGGTGTCGGCGTGGGTCGTGCCGAGCACCGGTATGGGGCGCCGGGCCTGGGCGAAGGCGACGGCGTGGGTGGAGTGCGTGTGGGTCACTCCCCCGATGGAGGGGAAGGCCAGGTAGAGGCTCCGGTGCGTCTCCGTGTCGGTGGACGGGCGCAGCCGGCCGTCCACGACCTTCCCGTCGGCCAGCGAGACGACGACGAGGTCCTCCTCGCTCAGGGTGTCGTAGTCCACCCCCGAGGGCTTGATGACGAAGACGCCGGCCTGCCGGTCCACCCCGCTCACGTTTCCCCAGGTGAGGGTGGCGAGCCCGGCCCGGGGGATGCGGAGGTTGGCCTCCAGCACCTCCCGGCGCAGCTCCTTGGAGACGGTCGTGGTCACGGGGGGCTCCGTTCTGGCGGGGGTGGCGGTCACGGGCGCCCCTGCGGGGCGGCGGGGGTGCGGGCGGGGGCGGTCACAGGCTCTGGGCCAGACGGTGGTAGGCCTGGTTCCAGCGCAGTTCGCGCGTGAAGCGGCGGACGGTGGTGTCCTCGTCGATGACGGCGAGTTCGGTCCGCAGCATCTCGGCCAGGTCTTCGAGTTCCTCGCCTCCGAGGGCGGTGGTCAGGACGGTGTGGTGCGGCGCGCCGGCCGTCAGCCACGCCTCGGTGGAGGTGCGCAGGTCGGGGCGGGGGCGCCAGACGGCCCGGGCGACGGGGAGCCGGGGCAGCGGCTCGGGCGGGGTGACGACGTCGATGTGGTTGGCGACGAGGCGGAACCGGTCGCCCATGTCGGCGAGGCCGACGACGACGGCCGGGCCGGGGGCCGCGTCGAAGACGAGGCGGACCGGGTCCTCGCGCCCGCCGATGCCGAGCGGGTGGATCTCGCAGCTGGGCGTCGCCGTCGTGAGGGTGGGGCAGACCTCGAGCATGTGGGCGCCGAGGATGAGCTCCCGGCCGGGTGTGAGGTCGTAGGTGTAGTCCTCCATGAAGGAGGTGCCGCCGGGCAGACCGTGTGCCATCGTCTTGAGCGTGCGCAGCAGGACGGAGGTCTTCCAGTCCCCCTCGCCGCCGAAGCCGTAGCCGTCCGCCATCAGGCGCTGCACGGCGAGGCCGGGCAGCTGGCGCAGGCCGCCGAGGTCCTCGAAGTTGGTGGTGAAGGCGCGGAAGCCGCCTTCGGTGAGGAAGGCGCGCAGACCGGCCTCGACGCGGGCGGCGTAGCGCAGGGACTCGTGGCGTTCGCCGCCGGGCCGCAGTTCGGGCGCGAGGGCGTAGAGCTCCTGGTACTCCTTGACGAGCGCGGTGACGGCGTCCTCGTCGGCGGCGTCGACCGAGGCGACGAGGTCGTTGACGCCGTAGGTGTTGACCGAGACCCCGAAGCGGAGCTGCGCCTCGACCTTGTCGCCCTCGGTGACGGCGACGTCGCGCATGTTGTCGCCGAACCGGGCGAGCCTGAGGGTGCTCAGTTCGGCGCGGCCGACGGCCGCGCGGGCCCATCCGGCGATGCGGTCGACGACGTCGGGGGTGGTGACGTGGCCGGCCACGGTCTTGCGGGGGACGCCGAGGCGGGTCTGGACGAAGCCGAACTCGCGGTCGCCGTGGGCGGCCTGGTTCAGGTTCATGAAGTCCATGTCGATGGTGGACCAGGGCAGCCGGCGGTTGGCCTGGGTGTGCAGGTGCAGGAGGGGCTTGCTCAGCGCGTCGAGGCCGGCGATCCACATCTTGGCCGGGGAGAAGGTGTGCATCCAGGCGATCAGGCCGATGCAGCGGTCGTCGGCGTTGGCCTCCAGGCACACCCTGCGGATGGCGGCCGCGTCGGTGAGGACCGGCTTCCAGACGACGCGGACCGTCATCTGCGGCTGGCCGGCAAGGGTCTCGCAGATGGTGCGGGACTGTTCGGCGACCTGGGCCAGGGTCTCGTCGCCGTAGAGGGCCTGGCTGCCGGTGAGGAACCAGATCTCGCGGTCGGGCTGGGCGGACGTCATGTCGGGTGTGCTCCTCGGAGGTGCGGGAGTGGAGAGGTCGGGCCGGTGGAGGCCGGGGAGGCGGCCCGGTCAGCCGGTGGTCGCGGTGCGGGCGGCGTTGCGGATGCGCCGCAGGCGGTGCAGGAGGAGGTCCGTGCCGGTGCCGAAGTGGTCGTGCAGGGCGCGGTACTCGCCGAACAGCGCGTCGTAGGCGTCCGCCCGCGCGGGGTCGGGCACGTACGCGTGCCGGCGGACGCTCCCCATGACGGCGGCGGCGGTCCGGACGTCCGGGTGGGCGCCGGCGGCGACGGCGGCGTGGATGGCCGAGCCGAGCGCCGGTCCCTGCTCGGAGGTGCCGAGGGAGACGGGGCGGCGGAGCACGTCGGCGTAGATCTGCATGAGCAGGGCGTTCTTCTTCAGGCCCCCGGTCACGATGAACTCCTCGACGGGGACGCCGCCTTCCTCGAACGCCTCGACGATCATGCGGGTGCCGTAGGCGGTGGATTCGAGGAGGGCCAGGTAGACGTCCTCGGGGCGGGTGTCGAGGGTGAGTCCGGCGACGACTCCGGAGAGGTGGTGGTCGACCAGGGTGGAGCGGTTGCCGTTCATCCAGTCCAGGGCGACCAGGCCGTGCGCGCCGACCGGGCGGCCGGTGGCCTTGCGGGTCAGGAGCTGGTGCAGGTCCTCGCCCGAGGCCTCGGCCTCGGCGCGGTAGTCGTCCGGGACGCCCTGGCGGAGCCACCAGGCGAAGATGTCGCCGACCGCGCTCTGGCCGGCCTCGTAGCCGTAGGCGCCCTCGACGATGCCGCCGTCGACGACTCCGCAGATGCCGGGGACCTCGGCGAGGGCGGCGCCGTTGAGGACGTGGCACGTGGAGGTGCCCATGATGGCGAGCATCCGGCCGTTCTCCACGGCGCCCGCGGCGGGCGCGGCCACGTGGGCGTCGACGTTGCCGGCGGCGACGGCGATGCCCTCGGGGAGGCCGGTCCACCGGGCGGCGCGGCCGCTCAGGGTGCCGACGCGGGAGCCCAGCGGCGACAGCGGGTGCTCCAGGCGCGTGGCGGGGAAGTCGGCGAAGTCCGGGTGGAGTTCGGCGAGGAAGGCGGGCGAGGGGTAGGCGCCGTCCTGGTGGATGCCCTTGTAGCCGGCGGTGCAGGTGTTGCGCGACTCGGTGCCGGTGAGCTGCCAGACGATCCAGTCGGCCGCCTCGATCCAGCGGGCGCAGGCGGCGTAGACGGCGGGGTCCTCCTCGAGGACCTGGAGGGCCTTGGCGTACTGCCATTCGGAGGAGATCTTGCCGCCGTAGCGCGCGATCCACTTCTCGCCCCGGGCGTGCGCGAGGGCGTTGATGCGGTCGGCCTGGTCCTGGGCCGCGTGGTGCTTCCACAGCTTGGGCCAGGCGTGCGGGCGGTCGGCCCACTCGGGCGTCAGGGCGAGGGGGGTGCCGTCCGGCGTGGTGGGCAGGACCGTGCAGGCGGTGAAGTCGGTGGCGATGCCGATGACGTCGGCGGGGCGGACCCCGGCGTCGGCGATCGCCGCCGGGACGGCGGTGCGCAGGACGTCGCGCCAGTCCTCGGGGTGCTGGAGGGCCCAGTCGGGGCGCAGGGGGGTGCCGCCGAGAGGGAGACGGTCCTCGATGACGGCGTGGCGGTACTCGTGGACGGCCGAACCCAGTTCGGCGCCGTCCCGGACCCTGACCACGACGGCGCGCCCGGAAAGGGTGCCGAAGTCGACTCCGATCGTGCAGGCCTCGGGGTCGTGGCGGTCTGCGGGGCCGGAAAGGGCAGGTGTGGTCACGATGCGGTCTCTCTCGTCATGGGCGGGGGGCCGGGAGCGCCCTCGCTGATTGTTAACGCTCACATTTGGGTTCGACAAGAGCTGGGTGCACTTCTGTCGAACATTCGGCAGGAGGACGGGCTCGGGAAGTGAGCGCTCACCCGTACGGCGGAGAGGGTCCGCCCGTCCCGTCCGCCCCCGTCAGTCGCGGTCGCCCCCGTCCGTCGCGGCCGTCGCGGCCCGTCGCGGCCGGCGCGGAGCGGGCCGGCGGCCCGAAGGACGCACGGGGCGGCACGAGGGACGCACGGGGCGGCACGAGGGGGGGCGAAGGGCGGCGCGAACGGGGGCGAGACGCGGACGGGACGGCGCGCGGACGGACACCGACGGACACGGAACGGACGGAACGCGGACGGGACGGCGCGCAGACGGACACCGACGGGCACGGAACGGGCGACAGGCGGACCGGGCGGCAGGCGGACGAGCACCGACGAACACCGACGGACACGCAGGTCACGGGCACGGCGCCGCTCGGACGCACCCGCCCGGCACCACCGGGAACACGCGTGACACCGGGAGAACGCCCGGAGCACTCGGGACGGCCGGGAGGCGAGCGGCCGGGAGAGGGAGGACCGGGAGCGGCCGGGAGAGGGGCGACCGGCAGCCGAGTGGCCAGGAGGGACGCGCGGGTGCCGTCGCGTCAGACCTCGTCCGCCGGGCGCGTGCTGGCGCGCATGATGAGCTGCGGTTCCACCAGGAGGTGCTCGGCCTTCCGGGCGCGCCCCTCGATGTGGTCCACCAGGAGCCCGATGCTGCGGCGCCCGATGGCGGTGAAGTCCTGGCGGACCGTGGTCAGCGGCGGGGGGAAGTACTCGGCCTCCGGGATGTCGTCGAAGCCGGCGACGGCCACCTGCGCGGGGGTGCGGATGCCGGCCTCGCGCAGCGCCCGCAGGACGCCCAGCGCCATCTGGTCGTTGGCCACGAAGACGGCGGTGACCGGTGCCGTTCCGCGGCGGGCCAGGGCGAGGCCCGCGAGCTCCTGTCCCGCCCGGTAGCCGGACAGCGGGCTCCAGTCGCCCGTCAGGACGCGCGGGGGCCGGATGCCGCTCTCCTCCAGGACGGCGCGCCATCCCGCGGTGCGGGCCTCGCTCTCCAGCCAGTCCTCGGGTCCCGCCACGTGCCAGACGGTGGTGTGCCCGGCGGCGAGCAGGTGTTCCGTGACCATGCGGGAGCCGAGCTCCTGGTCGAGGGAGACGCCGGGCAGGTCGAGCTGGTGCCCGCCCTCCACGGTGACCACGGGGAAGGGCGCGTCGAGTTCGGCGAGCGCCTGTACGTGCGAGCGCTGGGGGGTGATGGCGACGACGCCCTCGACGCCCCAGGACGCGAGGTGGTCGATGGCGTCCTTGAGCCCCTCGCCCTCCCCGGTGCGCAGATTGACGGTCGAGACGAGATAGCCCTCGTCCCGGGCGGCCTCCTGCAGTCCGGTCATGGTGCTGGCCGGACCGTAGAGGGTGGTGTTGACGGCGATGACGCCCAGCGTGCGCGTGCGGCGCGTCACCAGCGCGCGGGCGGCGGAGTTGCGCCGGTAGCCCAGCCTCTCGATGGCCAGGGTGACCTGCTCGCGGGTGGCCGCGCGCACGTTGGGGTGATGACTCAGCACCCGGGAGACGGTCTGGTGGGACACGCCCGCCTCTCGCGCGACATCGGCCATCGTCGGCGGGCGGACGTCTTCCGCGGGATGCGCCACGTTTGCCTCCCTTCTTTCCGCTTACGGCTGCGTATCGATGTGAGAAAAAGCCTAGCGCCTCTTGTATCACGTCGTTGTGAGCGCTAACAATCTAGCTGGCCGGGTCCGCGGACTCCGGCCGTCAAGCCGGGACGACGTCGCCCGGCGGCGCGGGGAGACGCGCTGCCGCCGGGGCCGCCCCGGCCGGAGCCACCTCGACGACGGGATTGCCGGGTACCACCCATGAAGAAGTTCCGAGCCGCATCCGCCCTCCTGGCCATGACCACCGGTTGTGCCCTGCTCCTGACCGCCTGCGGGCAGAACAGCGAAGGGGGGAGCCGGGAGTCGAAGGACAAGAAGGACCTGACCATCGGCATCGCCATGCCCACCAAGTCCTCCGAGAGGTGGATCGCCGACGGCCGGAACATGACCGAGAGCCTGAAGCGGGCCGGCTTCTCCACCACCCTGCAGTACGGGGAGGACGACCCCGACCAGCAGGTCGCCCAGATCGAGAACATGATCACCCAGGGGGTCGACGCCCTGGTCGTGGCCGCCATCAACGGCGAGGCGCTGACCAACGTCCTGCAGCAGGCGGCGGACGCCCACATCCCGGTGATCTCCTACGACCGGCTCATCCTGGGCTCCCCGCACGTCGACTACTACGCCTCCTTCGACAACGAGAAGGTCGGCGAACTCCAGGCGACGTACATCGTCGAGAAGCTGGGACTGAAGAACGGCTCCAGGAAGGGGCCCTTCAACATCGAGCTGTTCGCCGGTTCCAACGACGACAACAACACCAAGTACTTCTTCAACGGCGCCATGAAGGTGCTCAAGCCCTACTTCGACAAGAAGCAGCTGGTCGTGCGTTCCCAGCAGACCCGGCTCAACCAGGTCACCACGCTGCGCTGGGACGGGGGAACGGCCCAGAAGCGCATGGACGACCTGCTGACCTCCTCCTACTCCACCGCCCGGGTCGACGCCGTGCTCTCGCCCTACGACGGCATCTCCATCGGCATCCTGTCCGCCCTGAAGTCGGACGACTACGGAAGCGCCGCCAAGCCGCTGCCGGTCGTCACCGGACAGGACGCGGAGATCGCCTCCGTGAAGTCGATCATCGCCGGCCAGCAGACCCAGACCGTCTACAAGGACACCCGCGCGCTCGCCAAGGTCGCCGCGGACATGGTGACCGCCGTCCTCGACGGCAAGAAGCCCCGGGTCAACGACGAGACCACCTACGACAACGGCAAGAAGGTGGTCCCGGCCCTCCTGCTCGACCCGGTCAGCGTCGACAAGTCGAACTACCGGAAGGTCCTGGTCGACTCCGGCTACATCAACGCCGAGGAGCTCCGGTGACCTCCGCCGCGACCGGTTCCCCCGCGGCCTCCGCCCCGGCCGGCCCCGTCCTCGAGATGCGGTCCATCGTCAAGACCTTCCCCGGCGTCAGGGCACTGTCCGAGGTGACCCTGTCCGTGGAACGCGGCGAGGTGCACGCCCTGTGCGGGGAGAACGGCGCCGGCAAGTCGACGCTCATGAAGGTCCTGTCCGGCGTCCACCCGCACGGAACCTACGAGGGCGAGATCCTCTTCGACGGCGAACCGTGCCGGTTCAAGGACATCCGGGCCAGTGAGCGGCGCGGCATCGTCATCATCCACCAGGAGCTCGCGCTCGTCCCCCACCTGTCGATCGCCGAGAACATCTTCCTCGGCAACGAGCCCGCCCGGCGGGGGGTCATCGACTGGCGCGAGGCCCTGCGCCGCGCCTCCGCACTGCTCGGGCGGGTCGGGCTGGACGAACACCCCGAGACCCGGGTCGCCGACATCGGCGTCGGCAAGCAGCAGCTCGTGGAGATCGCGAAGGCCCTGGCGAAGGACGTCCGGCTGCTGATCCTCGACGAACCCACCGCCGCGCTGAACGACGAGGACAGCGCGAAACTGCTGCGGCTGATGCAGGAGCTGAAGGACCAGGGCATCACCTCGATCATCATCTCGCACAAGCTGAACGAGATCGCCCGGGTCGCCGACTCCGTCACCATCCTGCGCGACGGGCGCTCCATCGAGACCCTGGACGTCAGGGACCCGGCCACCACCGAGGAGCGCATCATCCGCGGCATGGTGGGCCGGGACCTCGACAGCCGCTTCCCCGACCGCACGCCCTACACGGGCGGGGCCGGCGCCGTCCCCGCCCTGGAGATCCGGGACTGGACCGTGCGCCACCCCCTCGACCGCGGCCGCAAGGTCGTGGACGGGGTCTCGCTCCGGGTCCACCGCGGGGAGGTCGTCGGCGTCGCCGGGCTCATGGGCGCCGGCAGGACCGAACTCGCCATGAGCGTCTTCGGCCGCTCCTACGGCCGCTACGAGCGGGGTTCGGTCCTCAGGGACGGCCGCGAGGTGCGGACCCGCACGGTCCCGGAGGCGGTCGCCAACGGCATCGCGTACGTCACCGAGGACCGCAAGCACTACGGTCTCGACCTCGGGGACTCCGTGAGCCGGAACATCTCGCTCGCCTCCCTCGGCGGCCTCGCCCGCCGCGGCGTCGTCGACGTCCACGAGGAGCGCAAGGTCGCCGAGCGGTACCGGCGGACCATGAACATCAAGACCCCGAACGTCCTCGAACCGGTCGGCCGCCTCTCCGGCGGCAACCAGCAGAAGGTCGTCCTCAGCAAGTGGATCCTCGCGGGTCCGGACGTCCTGATCCTCGACGAGCCCACGCGCGGGGTCGACGTGGGAGCCAAGTTCGAGATCTACACCGTGATCAACCGGCTCGCCGCCGAGGGCAAGGCGATCCTCCTCATCTCCTCCGAGCTGCCCGAACTCCTCGGCATGTGCGACCGCGTCTACACCATGGCCGCCGGACGGCTGACCGGTGAGATCACCCGCGAGGACGCCACCCAGGAAGTCCTGATGCGGCACATGACGCAGGACCCCTCCGCACCGCCGGCGGCCACCGCAAGCGCCACCCCCAGTGAAGGACACCAGGAATGAGCACCGACGTCAGCACGAAAACGACCACCCCGGCACCCCCGGGCGGCACCCGGCCGGCCGGGACGCCGGTGGGGCGGGTGCTCCTGGACGGCGTCCGGCGCAACATGCGCCAGTACGGCATGCTCTTCGCGCTCGGCCTGATCGTGCTCCTGTTCCAGATCTGGACGGGCGGCGACCTCCTGCTGCCGCGCAACGTCTCCAACCTGGTGCTGCAGAACAGCTACATCCTCATCCTGGCCATCGGCATGATGATCGTCATCATCTCCGGGCACATCGACCTGTCGGTGGGCTCCCTGATGGCCCTGGTCGGCGGCGTCGGGGCGGTGCTCATGGTCGAGCACCACGTCTCCTGGCCCGTCGCGGCGCTCCTCACGCTCCTGCTGGGAGCCGTCGCGGGCGCGCTCCAGGGGTTCTTCATCGCGTACGTCGGCATCCCGTCGTTCATCGTGACCCTCGCCGGCATGCTGCTGTTCCGCGGGCTCACGGAGATCTTCCTCAAGGGGCAGACCCTCGGGCCGTTCCCGGACGGGCTGCAGAAGATCGCCAACGGCTTCCTCTCGGAGGTGGGGCCGCAGACCAACTACCACAACGTGACCCTGCTCCTCGGCCTCGGGCTGGCCGCCTACGTGGTGTTCCAGGAGGTCCGGGACCGCCGCCGCCAGCGCGAGTTCACCCTGGAGACGCTCCCCGCCGGCCTGTTCGCGCTGAAGGTCACGGCACTGGTGGCCGCCGTCCTGGTCACCACCCTGCTGCTCGCGAGCTACAAGGGCGCCCCCGTGGTGCTCCTGGTCCTGGCCGTGCTGCTGGTCGGCTTCGGCTACGTGATGCGCAACGCGGTGATCGGCCGTCACGTGTACGCGATCGGCGGGAACCTGCCCGCCGCGAAGCTGTCCGGCGTCAAGGACAGGAAGGTGACCTTCGCGGTCTTCCTCAACATGGGGATGCTCGCGGCGCTCGCCGGCCTCGTCTTCGCGGCCCGCTTCAACGCGGCCTCGCCGAAGGCGGGCGTGAACTTCGAACTGGAGGCCATCGCCGCCGCGTTCATCGGCGGGGCGTCGATGAGCGGCGGCGTCGGGACCGTCCTGGGGGCCATCATCGGCGGCCTGGTCCTCGGCGTGCTCAACAACGGCATGAACCTGGTCGGGGTGGGGACCGACTGGCAGCAGGTCATCAAGGGGCTCGTGCTGCTCGCGGCGGTCGGCTTCGACGTGTGGAACAAGAGGAGGGCGGGCGCCTGACCGCGCCGCCACCACCGACACGGCCGTGGGGGGCCGGGGCGGCCCCCCCCCCCCCCGCCCGGGGGGGGGGGGCCCCCCCCCGCGGCGGCGGGGGGGGGGGGCCCCCCGGGCCGCCCGGGGCCCCCCCCCCCGCACGGCCCCACGCGGCCTC
>NZ_JBVHEG010000005.1:163442-577140 GCF_055562975.1 Streptomyces sp. NPDC014907
GGGGGGGCTGCGGGGGGGGGGGCGGGGCGCCCGCCCCCGGGGGGGGGGCCCCCCCCCGCGGGGGGCCCCCCCCCCCCCCCCCCCCCCCCCCCCCGCCCGCGGCCGCCCCGCCCCCCCCCCCCCCCCCCCCCCCACGGCCGTGTCGTCGTTCCCCGCCCCGGTCGGCCGGGGGCGGGGAAGCCCCGGTCAGCCGGGGTGGCCGAACCGCAGGACCGTCCTCGACCGGTACTCCTCACCGGGGCGCAGCACCGGGGAGGGGTCGCCGGGACGGTTCGGGGAGTCGGGGAAGTGCTGGGTCTCCAGCGCGATGCCGGCGCCCGCCCGGTAGGGCGTGCCGCTCTTGCCGACGACGGTCCCGTCGAACTGCCCGGCGGTGTAGACCTGGAGGCCCGGCTCGGTGGTCAGCACCTCCATGCGCCGGCCCGCGGCCGGTGCGTGGAGGACGGCGGCCCGGCGGAGGGTCCCGTCGCCCTCTCGGGGGGTGAGGACGAAGTTGTGGTCGTACCCGCCGCCCGTGTCCACGGACGGGAGGCCGGGACGGGCCAGCGCCTCGGCGATCACGAGCGGCCGGCGGAGGTCGAACACCGTACCGGCGACGGGGCGGTGGGGCCCGCTGGGGATGAGGTCCGCGTCGACCGGCGTGTAGTGGGCGGCGTCGACGGCCAGTTCGTGGCCGAGGACGTCGCCCGCGCCCTCCCCCTCCAGGTTGAAGTAGGCGTGGTTGGTCAGGTTGACCGGGGTGGCGGCGTCGGTGACCGCCGCGTAGGAGAAGGTCAGTTCGGCGTTCCGGCCGACGAGGCAGCTGACGGTGACGTCCAGGTTCCCCGGGAACCCCTGGTCGCCGTCGGGGCTGCGGAGGTGCAGGAGCACGCCGGTGCGCTCCGGGGTGTGCACGCTCTCGGCCTCCCAGACCCGGTTGTCGAAGCCGTCGGTTCCGCCGTGCAGGCAGTGGCCGTTCTCCTGCGTGGTCAGCCGGTGGGTCTTCCCGTCCAGGGTGAACCGGCCGTGCGCGATGCGGTTGGCGTAGCGGCCGACGGTGGCGCCGAAGTACCGGGCCGCTGGGACGGGCCGGGCCGGGTCGCGGGGGCCGAGGACGACGTCGGCAGGGACGCCGTGCCGGTCGGGCACCCACAGCGCGTGGAGGCGGGCGCCGCGGGTGTGCACCTCCGCCACGAGTCCGTCGGGGAAGCCGAAGGTCCACAGCTGCCCGGACTCCGCGTCGGGCCGGCAGATCGGTGGGCCTCCGGTGAAGGAGGGCGGGGGCGGGTTCATGGGGTTCCTTGTCCGGGACGGGAACGGCCGGGAAGGGGGCCGGACGCGTGTCCGACCCCCTTGCCCGGGCACGGTCGTGTGCGGTGTCTCGATGCGGGGGGAGCTGGGTGCCGGTGTCCGGCGGGAGTCCTACCCGGCCGGCCGGGAGCCGCCGAAGAGGCGCTGCAGGAGGATGAACACGAACAGCAGGCCGCCGATGACGATGCGGGTCCACCACGAGCTGAGCGTGCCCTGGAAGCTGATGACCGTCTGGATCAGGCCGAGGACCGTCACGCCCAGCGCGGTTCCCAGCACGAAGCCGGACCCTCCGGTCAGGAGCGTCCCCCCGATGACGGCCGCCGCGATGGCGTCGAGCTCCATGCCGACCGCGTGCAGGGCGTAGCCGGACAGCATGTAGAACGTCAGCAGCAGACCGCCGAGGGCGGAGCACAGACCGCTCACGGCGTAGACCGCGATCTTGGTGCGTCCCACGGGCAGGCCCATGAGGCGGGTCGAGGACTCGTTGCCGCCCAGGGCGTAGACGGTGCGGCCGAAACGGGTGTGGTGCAGGACGACGAAGGCGAGCGCCAGCACGACCAGGGCGACGACCACCCCGAGCGAGACGAACAGGCCGCCGGGCAGGAGGACCCGGGTCTGGGCGATCCGCGTGGTCGTCGGGTCGGTGAGGGAGATGGACTCCGTGCTGATCATGTAGCAGAGGCCGCGGGCGAGGAACATGCCCGCGAGGGTCACGATGAAGGGCTGGATCTCGAAGGCGTGGATCACCCAGCCCATCAGCGCGCCGCCGCCGGCGCCCACCAGCAGGACCAGGGGCACGGCCAGGGCGAGCGGGAGGCCGTTCTGTTCGACGAGCCAGGCCGTCAGCATGGTCGACAGGGCCACCACGGAGCCCACGGACAGGTCGATCCCGCCGGTGAGGATGACGAACGTCATGCCGATCGCCACGACGAGCAGGAAGCCGTTGTCGATGAGGACGTTGAGCAGGACCTGCGCGGAGAAGAAGCCTTCGTACTGCAGGGAGCCGACCGAGAACATCGCGATCAGCAGGGTGGCCGTCACCATGAGCGGCAGACGGGTGGCGTGCCGGGCCGAGAGCCGGTGGAACGGCCTGGTGAGGGAGGCGAGGGTGGTGCTCACGGGTGGACCTCCTGCTTGCGGGCTCCCGTGTCGCCGGCGGCCGGGGCCTTCCCGGGGACGGCCGGTGCGCGGCGGCGCGAGAGCCGCGCGCGGAACGCGGACGACTGGACGAGGCACACGACGATGACGACCAGGGCCTTGAAGACGAGGGTGGTCTCCGGCGGTACGCCGAGGGTGTAGATCGTGGTCGAGAGGGTCTGGATGATCAGCGCGCCCAGGACCGTTCCGCCGAGGGAGAAGCGGCCGCCGGTGAGGGCGGTGCCGCCGATCACCACGGCCAGGATGGCGTCCAGCTCGATCCAGAGGCCCGCGTTGTTGCCGTCGGCGCTGGAGACGTTGGAGCTGATCATCAGGCCCGCCACCGCCGCGCACACGGCGCTGACGACGTAGACCATGACCAGGAGCCCGCCCGCCCTGATGCCGACGAGACGGCTCGCGACCGGGTTGCCGCCCACCGATTCGATGAGCATGCCGAGCGCGGTCCGCCGGGTGACGAGGGACGTGACGGCGACGAGGGCGGCGGCCAGCAGGACGGCGAAGGGGAGGGTGAGCCAGTACCCGCCGCCGATCATCTTGTAGGCGCTGCTGGACACGCTGATGATCTGTCCGTCGGTGATCAGCTGGGCCACGCCGCGCCCGGCGACCATGAGCACCAGCGTGGCGACGATGGGCTGGACGCCCAGCCGGGCGACGAGGAAGCCGTTCAGCAGCCCGATCGCGGCGGCGACGGAGAGGGCGATCACGATCGCCGACGTGACGGTGCCCGCGCTTCCGGGGTCCCCGGCGGTGGCGATGTGCTCGCACGCGAGGGCGCCGGCGATGGCCACCGTCGAGCCGACCGAGAGGTCGATGCCCCGGGTGGCGATGACCAGGGTCATGCCGAGCGACACCAGGACCAGCGGGGCGCCGAACTGGAGGATGTCGACGAGGCTGCCGTAGAGGTGCCCGTTCTGGACGCGGACGGCGAAGAAGTCGTGGGTGAGGGCGACGTTCCCCAGCAGCAGGGCGGCGAGGACGGCGGCGGGCCAGAACAGCCGGTGCTCGGTGAGCCGCCGGGCGCCGGCCGTCCGGGCCGGGCGCGCCGCGGCGCCCGTGTCGTCGGGTGGTGTCATGAGGTGGCTCCGGTGGCGATGGCGCCCAGTATCCGGTCGGGCGTCAGGGAGGGGTCGTTGTCGAGGGTGGCGACGAGCCGGTGGTCGCGCAGTACGCCCACCCGGTGGCTCAGCCGCAGCACCTCCTCGAGTTCCGCGGAGATGAAGAGGACGGCGGTGCCCTCGGCGGCCAGACGGGTGACCAGCTTCTGGATCTCCGTCTTGGCGCCGATGTCGATGCCCCGGGTGGGTTCGTCCAGGATCAGCAGCTCGGGATCGGTGAGCAGCCACCGGGCGAGCAGCACCTTCTGCTGGTTCCCGCCGCTGAGGTTGCGGACCTGTGCCTCGGGGTTGGCCGGACGGATGTCCAGGGTCTCGATCCACCGGGCGGCGATCTCGTCCTGCCGGGCGCGGGAGAGGGGCTTGATCCAGCCGCGGGCGGCCTGGAGGGCCAGCACGATGTTCTCGCGGACGGTGAGTTCCCCGATCAGGCCCTCCGCCTTCCGGTTCTCCGAACAGAAGGCGATCTTGCGGGCGATCGCGGCGCGCGGCGTCCGCAGCACGGCGCGGTCGCCGTCGATCCGCAGCTCGCCCTCGTCGGCGTGGTCGGCCCCGAAGAGCAGCCGGGCCGCCTCGGTGCGTCCGGCTCCGAGGAGTCCGGCGAGGCCGATGACCTCGCCGCGGTGGATGTCCAGGTCGTACGGCTGGATGGAGCCGGCGCGGCCGAGTCCGCGGGCGCTCAGGAAGGGGGCGTCCGCGGCGCCGGAGGCGGCGGCGCCCGTGTGGGAGGACTCCGCCAGTTCGTCGAGGGTGCTCAGCTCGCTGCCGACCATGCGGTGGACCAGGGTGACGGGGGTCAGCTCGTCGATCCGGTACTCGCCCTCGAGCCGTCCGTTGCGCAGGACGGTCACCCGGTCGCACAGGTCGAAGACCTGGTCGAGGAAGTGGGTGACGAAGAGGATCGCGACGCCCCGGTCGCGCAGCCGGCGCACCAGGGCGAAGAGCTGGGCGACCTCGTCCCGGTCGAGGCTGGAGGTGGGCTCGTCGAGGACGAGGACCTTCGCCTTGACGTCCACGGCGCGCACGATCGCGACGAGTTGCTGGACGGCGATGGAGTGGGCGCTCAGCGGCAGGCCGACGTCCAGGTCGAGTTCCAGTTCGGTGATGAGCCGTGCCGCGCGCTCGTGGAGGGCCGACCAGTGGATCAGGCCCAGGCGGCGGGGCTCACGGCCGATGAGGATGTTCTCGGCGACGGAGAGGTTGGGGCACAGGTTCACCTCCTGGTAGACCGTGCTGATCCCGGCGTGCTGCGCGTCCAGCGGTTCGGCGAACCGCTGTGCGTCGCCGTCGACGGAGACGGTTCCGCCGTCGGGCGGGTGGACCCCGGTGAGCACCTTGATGAGGGTGGACTTGCCGGCGCCGTTCTCGCCCATCAGGGCGTGGACCTCGCCCGGGAAGAGGCGCAGGTCCACGCCGTCGAGGGCGAGGACCCCGGGGAAGGACTTGCGGATGCCGCGGGCCTCCAGGACCGGCCGGCCGGTGTGGGTGGGTGTGCGGGGGGTGGGTGGGGCTGCCATCCGCCCTCCTCTCCTGAGGGGACCGGGGACGGCGCGAGGGCCGTCCCCGGCCGGGTGCGGGCGGGTGATCAGTACTGCCGGGTGGGCAGGGCGGCCGCGGCCTGGTCCTGGGTGAAGACGCCCTCCTTGACCTCGACCCGGCGCGGGACGCTCTCCCCCGCCGCGACCTTCTTGGCGAGTTCCATGAGCTGGTCGCCGAGGAGCGGGTTGCACTCGACCACGACGTTGATCTTCTTCTCCTGCATGGCGACGAAGGCGTCCTTGATGCCGTCGACGGAGATCACCTTGATGTCGGTGCCCGGCTTCTTGCCCGCCTCCTCGATGGCCTGGATGGCGCCCAGGGCCATGTCGTCGTTGTGGGCGTACAGGACGTCGATGTCCTTCTGCGACTTGAGGAAGGCCTGCATGACCTCCTTCCCCTTGGCGCGGGTGAAGTCACCGGTCTGGGAAGCGACGATCTTGAACTTGGGGTCGCCCTTGACGGCCTCGGCGAAGCCGGCCTTGCGGTCGTTGGCGGGCGCGGAGCCGGTGGTGCCCTGGAGTTCGACGATGTTGACCGGCCCGGAGGCGGACCCGTACTCCTTCACGAGCCACTTGCCGGCCTCCTGGCCCTCCTTGACGAAGTCGGACCCGAGGAAGGTCCGGTAGAGGGAGGTGTCCTGGGAGTCGACCGCGCGGTCGGTGAGGATGACCGGAATTCCGGCGTTCTTGGCCTCCTTGAGGACGGTGTCCCAGCCGGACTCCACGACCGGGGAGAACGCGATGACGTCCACCTTCTGCTGGATGAAGGTGCGGATCGCCTTGATCTGGTTCTCCTGCTTCTGCTGCGCGTCGGAGAACTTCAGCGTGAAGCCGGCCTTCTCGGCCGCCTCGCGCACGGACTTGGTGTTGGCGGTCCGCCAGCCGCTCTCGGCTCCGACCTGGGCGAACCCGAGCACCAGCTTTCCGTCGGAGGAGCCCTTGCCGGCGCCGCCGGTCTTCACGGGTTCGGTGGTACAGGCGGTCAGCACACTGCCGGCCAGAGCGGCGGCGGCGATGATGCGAAGGGCTCTGCGGGACATGTCGTGTTTCCTCTCGAAACGTGCGTTGCACCAGGTGGAGCCCTGAGGCGGCGGACCCGGCGGGGTGGGGCTGTGCGTGGAACGGTGACGGCGGGCACGTCGGGTGAAGCGCTGGTCCCGACGTCCGACGGGGTGGCGAATGCGACACATTGTGAGCGCTAACACTGGCGTAACTCAAGGGCTTGCACGACCGTTACCCGTTCTTGATATGCGGGCCCGGATCAACGACCCGGGCCGACGAGGGGGGGTTCGACAACCAGTCGGATCAAGTGGCCGCCCGCAGGGCCCTCTCCTCCCCGACGGGGCGACGGGCCCGGAACGGAACGGAGCGCCCCTCTTCCGACGCCTCCCCTTCGGTAGCCGTGCGCCGAGTATTGACCTAACTGATGTGAGCGTTAACACTCAGTGCCGTCATCCGTGCAGGCGAGGAGGAGGAAACGTCGGCCATGCGTCACCCCCGACCGCGACGACCACGACGACCACGACCACCGCGACGTGAACGCCGGGCGCCGGCACCGGACCGCGCACGGGACGACCGGAACGACCCGGGCGACCGGGCGGTCCGTCGTCCGGGGCCTCCGCGCTTTCCGTGACGTCCTCGCCTTCCTGGTCCTCCTCGTCCTCCGCTGTTTCCTCGCCCTCCGCGGTTTCCTCGTCCTCCGCTGCTTCCGCGACCTCTGCGGACGGGACGGGGGGCCCGGGAAGGAACCCGGACGTCCGTCGTCCGTGGCGCGCCCGGTGACGTCCGTGACGGCCGGGGGCCGGCGGCGTTCCCGAAGCGGGACCCCCCGCCCGCGCCGAGCGCCGGCTCCGGCTTCGGCTCCGGCCGCCGGGACGAACCACGGGCGTCGGCACGGACGACGGGAAAAGCAGGTCGGGCAGAACCCCGCCCACGGCCGCCGGACCGCCGGTTCGCTCCCCCGTCCGGGCACCGCACCCGTTTCCGCCCCCGTTTCCGCCCCCCTCCCCGCCTCCGTTCCCTTCACCGCCGCCACGACCGCCGCACCCGTTTCCGGCTCCGCCACCGTTTCCGCCGCCCCGCACGGCGGACGGTGGACGCCGTACGCCCCCACGAGGCCCGTCGCATACGCCCACGCCCCGACACCGGTGGGGGCACCGCCGTCCCCGCCCGCGGCGCCGCTTCCACGGGACCACCCGGAAGTCCCGTCCGGACCGGCGCCCCGGAGCCATCCGGTGATCCGGGAATCCGCCCGGATCACCGGAACCACCGAAGCCACCGAAGCCACCGACTGCGGTCCGGCGCCTGCCGAGCGGACGGCCCCGTACGCCCCGGCCGGCCCCTCTCCTCCTCCCCTCCCCCTCCCCTCCCCCGATCCCGCCAGGACCCCTTTCCGGCACGTGGCCCCCACACCCTCGCGACAACCCGCGAAGACCCACGAGAAAAGGTGCACCATGTCCTCATCCGTCAGCAGACGACGCCTCCTCCAACTGGCCGGAGCCACCGCAGCGGCATCCGCCGCGGGGCCCCTCCTCGGCGGTTCCGCCGCGAGGGCGGCCGTCCCCCCGGCCCGGTCCGACATCGGGACCCTGGCCTCCCCCTTCGCCCTCGGCCAGGTCCGGCTGACCGAGAGCCGCTGGCTGGACAACCAGAACCGCACCCGCGCGTACCTGCGGTTCGTCGACGTGGACCGGCTCCTGTACAACTTCCGCGCCAACCACCGGATCTCCACCGCCGGCGCCGCCCCCACCGGTGGGTGGGAAGCTCCCGACTTTCCCTTCCGCAGCCACGTCCAGGGCCACTTCCTCACGGCGTGGGCCCAGCTGTACGCGGTGACCGGGGACACCGTGTGCCGGGACAAGGCCCTCCACATGGTGGAGGAACTGGCCCGGTGCCAGGCCAACAACGCGGCCGCGGGGTTCGGCGCCGGATACCTGTCGGGCTACCCCGAGGCCGACTTCGCCGCCCTGGAGGCGGGGACGCTGTCCAACGGCAACGTGCCGTACTACACCGTCCACAAGACGATGACCGGTCTGCTGGACGTGTGGCGGCACATCGGCGGCACCCGGGCCCGCGACGTGCTGCTGGCCCTGGCCGGCTGGGTCGACCGGCGGACCGGCCGGCTGAGCACCGCGCAGATGCAGGCCGTCCTGGAGACCGAGTTCGGCGGCATGAACGCCGTCCTGACCGACCTGTACCAGCAGACCGGCGAGGAGCGGTGGCTCGCCGTCGCCCGGCGGTTCGACCACGCCGCGGTGTTCGACCCGCTGGCGGCGAACCAGGACAGGCTGGCCGGACTGCACGCCAACACGCAGGTACCGAAGTGGATCGGGGCCGTCCGCGCCTACAAGGCGACCGGCACCACCCGCTACCGGGACATCGCCACCCACGCCTGGGACATCTGCGTCGGCACGCACACGTACGCCATCGGGGGCAACAGCCAGGCGGAGCACTTCCGCGCCCCGCACGCCATCGCCTCCTACCTGCGCCACGACACGTGCGAGAGCTGCAACACCGTCAACATGCTCACCCTCACCCGGGAGCTGTTCGCGCTGACGCCGGACCGGGCCGCGTTGTTCGACTACTACGAGCAGGCGTGGCTGAACCACATGATCGGCCAGCAGAACCCGGCCGACCCCCACGGCCACGTCACCTACTTCACGCCCCTGAACCCCGGAGGCCGGCGCGGCGTGGGCCCGGCCTGGGGCGGAGGCACCTGGAGCACCGACTACACCACCTTCTGGTGCTGTCAGGGCACGGGCCTCGAGATGCACACCCGGCTGATGGACTCCGTCTACTTCCACTCGGGCACCACGCTGACCGTGAACCTCTTCGTGCCGTCGGTCCTCACCTGGACGCAGCGCGGCATCACCGTCACCCAGACCACGTCGTACCCCGCCGAGGACACCACGACCCTGCGCGTCACCGGCAACGCCGGTGGCACCTGGACCCTGCGCGTCCGCATCCCCGGCTGGACCGACGGAGCCACCGTCCGCGTCAACGGCGTCCTCCAGGACATCGCCACCCCGCCCGGCGGTTACGCGGCCCTGACCCGCGCCTGGTCCCCCGGGGACACGGTCACCGTGCGCCTGCCCATGCGCGTCGTCCTGCGTCCGGCCGACGACGACCCGACCGTCGCCGCAATCACCTACGGCCCGGTCGTCCTGTCCGGCGACTACGGCACCACCACCCTCGGCTCCCCGCCGTCGCTGGACCCGTCCTCGATCCGGCGCACCGGCTCCGCCCCGCTCGGCTTCACCGCCACCGCGAACGGCTCCGCCGTCTCCCTCGGCCCGTTCCACGACGCGCACGGCCACAACTACACCGTCTACTGGAGCACCGTCCCCACCGTCCGTCTCGTCAACGCGGGCAGCGGTCTCGTCCTGGGCATCCGGGACATGTCCACCGCGGACGGCGGCCGGGCGCTCCAGTGGACGGACTCGGGCACCGCCGACCACGACTGGCAGATGATCGCGGACGGCGACGCCTTCCGGTTCCGCAACTCCCACAGCGGAAAGGTCCTGGGCGTGCTCGACATGTCCACGGCCGCCGGTGCCGCCGTCCTCCAGTGGGCGGACAACGGCACCGCCGACCACCGGTGGACCCTGCTGGACCAGAACGACGGCACCTTCAAGATCCGCAACGTGCACAGCGGCGGGCTTCTCGCCATCGAGAACGGCTCCACCGCCGTCGGCGCCCTCGCGGTCCAGGACGCGGACGACGGCACCGCGGACAACCGGTGGCGCGTCGTGCGCGGTTGACACACCCGTACCGGCCCCGGACCGGCCGGTACGGGGGCCGGGAGCGGGGACACCGGCGGGGGCGGCACACGGGTGCGCCGCCCCCGCCGGCCGGTCAGCCGCGGCTCACTGGGTGTGGAAGGTGGCGTCGGCCCGGTCGGTCGCGGTGGTGAGGGCCTGGACCCGCAGCAGGTTGTCGTAGTGGCGCATGTAGCGGCCCGGGACGTTGGCCGACTCGTACGAGACCCCGGCCGGGTCGGAGAGGCCGGGCCGGGCGGTCCAGGAGGCGTCGCCGCGGAACAGCGCCGTGGAGTCGTCCTTCTCCAGCCACACCTCGAAGTTCCTGTGCCGCAGGTAGTGGCCGGGGAAGTTGGCCGATTCCAGGGAGACGGTGCCGTTGCCGGCCAGTCCCGTGACGACGCGGAACTGCGAGTCGGCCAGCGGGGAGACGTCCCGTTCGATCCTGGCGCGGAACTCCCAGTGGCGGACGAACCGGTCGGGGAAGTTGTACGAGGAGAGCCGGACGGGGGTGGGGCCGTCCGCGACCGGGATGCCGAAGTCGGGCGTGCCGTCGGCCCGCCAGTAGATCTTCTGCACGCGGGTGCGGCGGTTGGGGTCCTTCAGGGGGTCGCCGCTGATGTCCTTGTAGCCGCGGTCGTGGTAGACGAGGAGGTCGGACTTCCCGTCCTCGGAGACCGTGAACTGGTTGTGCCCGGGGCCGTACTGGCCGGTGGCCGGGTTGCTGGCGAAGACGGGGCCGGCGCTCTTGGTCCAGGACGACGCGTTCAGCAGGTCGGCGGAGGCGGACGCGGTCAGCAGGCCCACGCAGTAGTGGGCGTCGGTGGCGCTGGCCGAGAAGGTCATGAAGACCCTGCCGTTCCGCTGGATCACGGCCGGTCCCTCGTTGACCGTCTGGTTCCCGGCGGTCTCCCACGGGGCGGTCGGCCGGCTGAGCATGACCGGCGTGCCGGTGACGGTCCACGGGCTGGACATCCGCGCCATGTAGATGTTGGTGCCGGGGCCGACGGCCGGGTCGTTCTGCGCCCAGGCGAGGTAGCGGACGCCGTTGACGGCGAAGGTCGTCGCGTCCAGGGAGAAGGTGTCCAGGGGCAGCGCGATGCGGCCCTTCTCCGTCCAGGTGCCCGTGACCGGGTTCCCGTCGGCGCACTCCAGGACGTACGGGCGGATCTTCCAGACGTCACCGGCGTCACCGGCGGCGAAGTAGACGTACCACCTGCCGTTGATGAAGTGGATCTCCGGTGCCCAGATGTGGGCGCCCATCGCGCCGCTGGCGTGCCGGGTCCAGATGGTCCTCTCGGGGGCCGTGGAGAGCCCCTGGATCGTGGTGGCGCGGCGCAGGACGATGCGGTCGTACTCCGGCACGGTGGCGGTGAAGTAGTAGAAGCCGTCGGTGTGCTTCCGGATGTGCGGATCGGCGCGCTGCTCGACGAGGGTGTTCGTGTACGTCACCCCGGGGGACGCGGGCACGGCGGCGTGGGCGGTGCCCGGCAGGGCCCCGGCGAGGGCGGCGGCGGCCGAGCCGGTGATCATGCCGAGCACTGTGCGGCGGCTGGGTTCAGACCTCATGGTTCGCTTCCTTCGGGAGGGGGCGGGGCGGCGGTCGCCGGACGGGCGGTTCCCGGACCGGGACGGGCCCGGCGTACGGCGGACCGGTCGTGGCGCTACGGAAGTGTGAGCGCTAACAATCATGGAAGGCAAGAGGTCTGCACGAAGTGCGCACCGATACGCCTCCGGGAAACCGCCTCCGGCAGGCGGGCGGGACGGGATCGGCGGGGTGGGTGGGAAGAGCGGGAACGCGACCTCCACAGGGGAAAGAGTGAGCGCTTATGTGAGCGCTCACACCATGGTGGAAAGCAACCCGAACGAAGGGGGCGACCCGCATCCCCGCGGAGACGGCGGGTGCCGTCCGGAGACCGAGGGGCGCCCGCGTCCGGCTCCCCACCACGAGCGAAGGACACCGTAACCGGTGCGCACGAGATTCCCGCCGTACGCCCTCGCCGCGATACCGGCCGCGGGGAACACCGGTACAGCGGCCGGTCCGGGCCGCCGTGAACCCCCGGATCGCACCGGCCCGTTGGACGTCCGTCACGCCCGCCGTCAAACGATCCCTAGACGACAGGACCTCCGGGGGCGGAACCCTCCTCGTCCGGGCCGACGGAGCGGTCAACTACCGGTACATCGCCGGAGTGATCGGCCTGTGCGCGGGGATACCGGGCGGGCATCTCGCCGGCCGGTGAGGAGCGCGCACGATCATGATCTCGGCCCTCACGGTCCAGGCGGTGTCGATGGCGGCCCTCGTCCTCGTCGAGAGCCGGGCCGCGCTCACGGTCGTCGCGACGGTCGACCAGATCGCCTCGGCGGCCGGCGGGGCGGCGTGGGGCGCGCTGGTGGTCAGGGTCGGGAGTGATCGCCCGGTCCTCTTCCGGGCCAGGCTGCGCACGTTCGTCAACCTGGGCGTCGTCCTGGGAACGGCGGGTGCGGGGCTGGCGCCGGCCGCGAACACCCGCGGCGCCTACGTCACGCTGATCCTCGGCAACGCGGCGAGCTTCGCCCTGTGCGCGGTGCTTCTGCTCCTGCTGCCCCGCTGTCCGGTCCTGGCGGCGCCGCCGCGGCAGCGGCGCCGGCCGGTCTTCGCGGATCGTCCCTTCCTCGCGTTCACCGCCCTCTACGGAGCCATGGGACCGCAGTATCCGGTGGTCTCGCTGCTCCTGCCGATCTGGATCTCCGAGCACACCGAAGCGCCACGCTGGACGGTGGCCGCGCTGTTCGCCGTCAACTCCCTCTTCTGTGTGCTGATGCAGACCGGGATCGGGTCGCGCATCGAGACCCCGCACGACGGCGGCAGGGCGTTTCGCGCGGCGGGGCTGCTCTTCCTCGTCAGCTGCCCGATGATGGCGCTGGCGGCGTACGCCCACGCTCGTCGCCTACGACATCCCCGGCCGCGACTGCGACGGCGGCTGAGAACGGCCGGGGTACGCACCGGTCCCGGCCGGGCCGTACTCCGGCCGGGCCGTACCGGAAAGCGCCGCCGCGGCACCGTCCCCACCGCCGCCCGCCGGCTCGCCGCGAGGCCGGAACACCGGGGTCCGGGAGATCGGGACGCCGAAGTCCGGAAGACCGGAACTCCGTGGTCCGGAAGACCGGAACTCCGTGGTCAGGGAGACCGGAAGGCCGGGACCCGGGAGACCGGAACGCCGGGGTCCGCGAGGTCCGTGCCGTCAACTCCCGCGCACGACGGAGTCCGAAACTGTTTCGTGAGCCGACCGGTGACACGGGGATGCCGCGTGCCGATACTTCCACCAACCGGCTCACGGCCCGGGGCGCACCGCGCCCCCGCGTGGGCACCGGAGACGTTCCGCCTCGCCCCGCGAGGCGTCCCTCCCGTGCGTCCGGGCCGGCGGGACGGCCTCCCCGGACGCGCGGCATTCCCCGAGGAGTCGCAGCCGATGCCGGATTCGATACGGAAGGCTCTCACGGCCGCCGCGGCCGTGGGCGTCGGGGCGGTGTTCGCCCTGGCCCCCGCGCCGAACGCGTCGGCGTACCAGCCGAGTCCGTCCGACCTGTACGTGGCGGAGAACCCCACGTGCAACAAGCGGCCCTGCGTCCTGTACCCGAAGTCGGCCCAGCTTCCGGGCGGCAGGATCGTGGCGGCCTTCGAGAACAGCCAGGGCGATCCGGTGGGGCAGACGATCCCCCTGTACAAGAGCGACGACGACGGCACGACCTGGCAGAAGCTCACTGACGTCGGGGCGCCCGCCCGCATGACGGACGACCCCCGGTACGCGAAGTACACGAGCAACTGGACCAATCCCTTCCTCTACGTCCTCCCCCACGACGTGGGCCGTCTGAGGGCCGGCACCCTGCTCCTCGCGAGCGTCGTCTCCGGCGACGACCACTACTACCGCGAGCGGAAGGCCGCCGACCCCGGCTGGCAGCCCTCCGGCGACGGGGACCGCTCGGACGTGTCGATCGCCCTGTACGCCAGCACCGACGACGGCGCGACCTGGAGCTTCGAGAACATCGTCGCCGCCGGCGGCTGGCAGGGCGGCGGCGGGACGAACCGTTCGGCCGCCAACACCCACCGGCAGCAGGACCCCGTCTGGGAGCCCCACCTGTACGCCCTCGGCGGCAGGCTGATCGCCTACTACTCCGACGAGAACGAGTTCACCGGCCACGACGCCGCCACCGGTGTGCCGGTCCCCGACCCGGACAACGACACGGCGGCCGAGCCCGGCCACCAGATCCTCGCGCACAGGACCTGGGACGGCACCGCCGCGTCGTGGAGCGCCCCGGTGGTCGACGTGCCGGGCGCGACGGTGCGGGTCGGCGACAAGTCGCTGATCGGCGGCGGACGCCCGGGGATGACGACCGTCGCGCCGACCACCGACGGCAAGTGGCTCCTGACGTACGAGTACTGGGGCGGGGGCCCGACCGCCCGGTACCGGACGGCGGACGATCCGCTGGCTTTCCGCGCGGGACGCGACGACGCGGTCACCGCGCTGCCCGTGCCCTCCGGGGGCAGCCCGCTCGCGACGGGCGGCAGCCCCGTGCTCGTGGCGCTGCCCGACGGGCGCATCGTCTACAACGCCGGTCACAGCGGCGCCGTCTGGATGAACGAGTCCGGCAGGAGCAACGGCGTCTGGAAGGAGTACCGGACCCCGGTCGCCGCCGGTTACAGCCGTGCGCTCCAGCACGTCGGGGGCACGGGACGGGTCCTGATCCTCCAGGCCGCGTGGACCGGCGGAAGCATCGGCCCCGTGAAGTACGCCGAGGTCGACCTCGGGCACTCCGAGGGCGCCTACTACACGCTGGTGAACCGCCGCACCGGCCAGGCCCTGAGTCCCCGGGGAGGCAGGACCCAGGACGCCGACCTCACCGGAGGCGTCCCCGACCTCGTGACGAACCCGGTGGCCCCGGCCGACGACACGCAGCGCTGGCACCTGACCGACAAGGGCGGAAAGGTGACGCTGCTGAACAAGGCCGGTGGCCGCGCGGCCGGCATCTGGGGCGGCGCCGCGACCGCCGGACGGCAGCTCGCCCAGTGGGTCGACGACGGTGGCGCCGACAAGTGGTGGACGCTCGTCGCCACGACGGACGGCCACTACCGGATCAGGTCGGCGGACAACGGCCTGTACGTCACCGGGGCCACGGCGGGCGGGGCCGTCACCGTGGAGACGGCCGTCGACGCCTCCGGGAACCCCTCCGCGGACGACGCGCAGGAGTGGCGGCCGGTCCCGGACCCCCTGCCGACGGCCTCCTCCTTCACGCTGAGGGGCGACGCCTCCGGACGCTGCCTGGACGTGCCCGGCGGGCGGACCGGCGCCCAGGCGCAGATCCGCGACTGCGTCGGCGGCACCGGCCAGAGGATCACGGCGACCGCCGCGGGCGAACTGCGGGTGGCCGGCGGGTGCCTGGCGGCGGAGGCCGACCGGACCGCCCCCGGCACCAGGGTCATCCTGTGGACCTGCAACGGCAGGACCAGCCAGAAGTGGTCGTTCCGGCTGGACGGTTCGGTGGCCAACCGCTCCAACGGCCTCGTGCTCGACGTCGCCGGGTCGAAGACCGCCGACGGCTCGCCCGTCCACCTGTGGACGGCACTCGGCAGCGCCGGCCAGCGGTGGAGCCGGGGCTAGAAAGTGTCTTTCGGACGCCGGGCGCCGGGGGCTTGTCCACCGGCGCCCGCTGCTGTTGGCTGACGGCGGAACGCCCGGTGCGGAGCCGGTGGAGAAGGCAGGGCAGTGACTGTGTACGACAAGGGGCGGCCGCAGGCCCGGCACGGGCTGCTGACGAGCATCGCGCAGGAGGCGGGCGTGTCGCTCAGCACCGTCTCGAAGGTGGTGCACCGGCGCCGCGACGTGGGCACGGCGACCCGGGCCCGGGTCGAGGAACTGCTGTCGCGGCACAGCTACGTCCGTCCGTGGGAGCGGAATCCCGAGGTGCCCCGGCAGATCGTCGCGGTGTTCCGGGACCTGTCGGGCCCGTACACCCTGGAGGTGGCCCGGGGCATCGTGGACGCGGCCGGTGACCTCGGCATCCACGTGGTGACCGGCACCACCGGCAGGCGGTCCGTCTCCCAGTGGCTGCAAGAGGCCGCGGCGCTGGGCGCCGCCGGGCTGATCGTGGTGATCTCGATGCTGGCGGAGGAGGACCAGCGGCGCATCGTCGAGGAGCGGCTGCCGGTGGTGCTGATCGACCCCCTGAGCGCCCCGTCGGCGGACATCCCGAGCATCGGGGTGACGAACTGGAGCGGGGCCAAGGACGCGGTGCAGCACCTCGTCGGCCTCGGGCACACCCGGATCGGCATGGTCGCCGGGCGCTCCCACTCCCTGGCCGGGGCGGCCCGTCTGCACGGTTACCGGGCCGCGCTGGAGGAGGCGGGCATCGGCTACGACCCGGCGCTCGTGCGCTCGACCGACTTCGACTACGACGAGGCGCTGGCCGCCACCTCGCAGATCCTCGCGGCCGACCGGCCGCCCACGGCCGTGTTCGCGGCCAGCGACGCCCAGGCCCTGGGCGTGCTGGAGGCGGCCCGGCGGCGGGGGCTGCGCGTCCCGGACGACGTGGCGGTCATGTCGTTCGACGACACCCTGGTGGCGGCCATGGCCAGTCCGCCGCTGAGCGCGGTCCGCCAGCCGTTCGAGGAGCTGGGGCGGGAGGCGACCCGGGTGCTGCTCCAGATGGCCGACGGCCGGCCGCCGGCCTCGTCCCGCATCGAGCTGGCGACGGAGCTGGTCCTGAGGACCTCGACGGCCGCGCCCACGCACGGCGTCTGAGGGGAACGCCGGAGGGCGGCCGTCACGGGGACGGCCGCCCTCCGGCGGTGGGGCCGGTTCAGCTCCGGTCGAGGGTCACCGGCACGGTGCGGTGGCGGACGACGGGCACGTCCCGTTCTCCGCCCGTCAGGTTCACCACCGCTTCGGCCGGGGTGTCGGCGCTGGAGGAGCCGGCGTACAGCAGGATCTCGCCGGGTTCGACGATCCGGCGTCCGGCCAGGCCGGTGAAGGCCAGGCGGTCGGTGTGGACGCCGAAGCGGACCGTCGCCTCCTCGCCCGGTTCCAGGCGGACCTTGGCGAAGGCCAGCAGGGCCCGCACCGGCCGGGTGACCTGCGCGAGCGGGTCGGTGACGTACAGCTGGACCGTCTCGGTGCCGGAGCGGGCGCCGGTGTTGCGCACGCGGACCGAGGCGGTGAACTCCCCGTCGGTGGGCACCCGTTCGCGGTCCACGGACAGTCCGCCGACCTCGAACGCGGTGTACGACAGCCCGTGCCCGAAGGGGAAGGTGGGCGTGGGGTCGAGGTTGGACAGCCCGCTCTGCCGGTCGCCCAGCGGCGGGTGGAGGTAGGTGTAGGGCTGCCCGGCGGGCGAGAACGGTATCTGCACGGGCAGCTTTCCGGTGAAGTCCGCGTTCCCGGCGAGGAGTTCGGCGACCGCCCGGCCGCCCTCCTCCCCCGGCGGGAAGACCTGCACCATGGCCGCCGCGTCGGGGGCGAACCGGCCCACGGCGTACGGCCGGCCGCTGCTGACCACCAGGACGACCGGGGTGCCGGCGGCGAGCACGGCCTCCACCAGTTCCTCCTGGACGCCCGGCAGCCGCAGGTCCTCGACGTCGCACCCCTCGCCGGAGGTGCCGATGCCGAACATGCCGGGCTTGTCGCCGACGACCAGGACGGTGAGGTCGGCCGCCGCGCTCGCCCGTGCCGCGGCCCCGATGCCCGAGCGGTCGGGTTCGCGGACCGGGCAGCCCGGCAGGAAGTCCCATTCGACGCCGGGGAGTTCCGCGGCCAGCGCGTCGCGCAGCGAGACGGCTTCGACGCCGTCGCCGAGGTCGTCGCGCTGGGACAGGACGTGGTTGGGGAAGCTGTAGCAGCCGAACATCGTCCGTACGTCGTCGGCGCACGGGCCGATCAGGGCGATCCGGCCGGCGGACGGCAGCGGCAGGGTGCCGTCGTTCGACAGCAGCACGGCGCCGGAGCGGGCGACGTCGCGGGCGAGGGCGCGGCTCTCCGGCTTGTCCAGGTCGAGTTCGCCCGCGCGCAGTGCGGGCGGCCTCGGGTCCCAGTCCGCGTCGAGGAGGCCGAGCGCGGCCTTCTGGCGCAGCACCCGGCGCACGGCCCGGTCGACGTCGGCCTCGTCGGCCGCTCCCGCGCGCACGGCGGCCACCAGGGTGTCCCCGTAACCGCGCTGGTCGGGCAGTTCGACGTCCATGCCCGCCCTGAGGGCCAGTGCTCCGGCGTCGGACAGGCCGGCCGCCACCCGGTGCGCGCCGGCCAGGAAGGGCAGCGACCAGTAGTCGGAGACGACGGTGCCCTCGAAGCCCCAGCGTTCGCGCAGGACGGTCGTCAGGAGCCACCGGCTGGCGGCGGGCGCCTCGCCGTCGATCTCGGCGTACGAGTTCATCACCGAGCCCACGCCCGCGGCGACGCACCGTTCGAAGGGCGGCAGGATCACGTCGGCCAGTTCGCGGGGGCCGATCCGGGCGGGGGCGTGGTTGCGGCCGCCCATGGAGGCGGAGTAGCCGGCGAAGTGCTTCAGCGTGGCGTACACGCCCGCGTCCTGGAGGCCCCGTACGTACGCCTCGCCCATCTCGCCGACCAGGTGCGGGTCCTCCCCGTAGGTCTCCTCGCAGCGGCCCCAGCGGTAGTCGCGGATGACGTCGACGACCGGGGCGAGGCCCTGGTGGACGCCCGCGGCGGCCATGTCGGCGCCGATCGCGCCGCCGACCCGGCGGATCAGCCCGGGGTCGAAGGTGGCGGCCATGGCCAGGGAGGTGGGGTAGATGGTGGCGCCGTAGGCGGTGAAGCCGGTCAGGCACTCGTCGTGTGCCATCGCCGGGATGCCGAACCTGTTCTGCGCCATGATCTGCCGCTGGCGTTCGGCCAGGACGCGGGCGTGTTCCAGGGCGGGGCGGGGCACGGTGCCGTAGGGCCGGGTGAGCTGTCCCAGGCCGTGGCGGGCGGTCCCGGTCAGGTCGCCGACGGGGGCGAAGAGGCTGGTGCCTGGGGCGACCTCCGGGCCGGCGGGTTCGACGTCCTCCCAGCCGCTGCTCAGCTGGGCGACCTTCTCCTCCAGGGTGAGGCGGGAGAGCAGTGCCTCGACGCGTTCGCCGATCGGCCGGGCGGGGTCGTTCCACGGCCGGTCGCCGTCGTCCAGGGGGCCGGTTCCGTGGTCCGGCAGGCCGTGGTCCGGCAGGTCGTGGTCCGGGGTGGTGGTGGTCATGCGCGACTCCTCGGGGGATGGGTGGGCGCGCCGGGGCGGGCCGGGCGCGGTGGCCCGGCCCCGGCTTCGGCGCGGTGCGTCACTTGGAGAACCCGGCGGTCAGCCCGGCGACCAGCTGCCGCCTGGCGAGGACGAACACCACCAGCACGGGAAGGGTGGAGAGGACCACCGCGGCCATGGTGGCGGGGACGTCGATGCCGAACTGGCCCCGGTAGAGGGTCAGGGCGAGGGGCAGTACGGCCTTGTCCTCGCTCTGGGTGAGGATCAGGGGGAAGAGGAAGCCGTTCCAGACCTGGAGGCCGTCGTAGACGGCGACCGTCATCAGGGCGGGGCGGGCCATCGGCGCGACGAGCGAGAACAGCATGCGCCAGTCGCCGGCGCCGTCCACGATCATCGCCTCGAACAGCGACCGGGGGATGTCCCGCAGGAAGCTGACCAGGATCATCACCGTGACCGGCAGCGCGAACGCCGCCGAGGGCAGCACGATCGCGAGCAGGCTGTCGTACATCTCCATGCGGATGATCAGGAGGTAGACCGGGATGATCACCGCCTGCAGGGGGATGGCCAGGCCCAGCAGGTACATCCGGAAGGACAGGCGGGACCACGCGTCGGCGTACCGGACGATCGAGAAGGAGGCCGTCAGGGCGGCGGCCACGGTGATCGCGACGGCTCCGGCGGTGACGACGGCGCTGTTGAGCAGATAGGTCGTGAAGCCGCTGTCCAGGACGGTCCCGTAGTTGCTCAGGGTCGGGTCGTCCGGCAGGGACAGCGGACTGGCGGTGGTGAAGTCCCCGCGGTCGCGCAGGCTGGTGACGACCACCCAGTACACGGGGACGACGACGAGCGCGGTCCACACCAGCGCGGCCACGCCGCTGAGGGCGCGGCGCGGCGCGGCGGTCCTCCGCCGGCGGCGGGGTGCGTCCGGCTTCCGGGGGCGGGCGGCGTGCCGGGACCCGGACGCGGTGTGCGCCCCGGTCGTGGTGCGTGCCCCGGTCGTGGTGGTGCTCACATGCCCTCCTGCTGGCTGTCCATCCGGGTGAAGCCGGAGAGGCGGGTGGTGAGCAGCGACAGGCCGAGGCCGAACACCACCAGAAGGGTGGCGATCGCGCTGGCCCGGCCCATGTCGTGCGACTGGAAACCGGTGATGTACATGGCCAGCGGCAGTACCCGGGTCGCGGTGCCCGGGCCGCCCGTTCCCCCCGACAGGACGAAGATCAGGTCGAAGTAGGTCAGCGAGCCCACCAGCATGAGCGTGCTCGAGGTGACGAACGTGTACTTCAGCTGCGGAAGCGTGATCCGCAGCAGGCGCGTGACCGTTCCCGCGCCGTCGATGGCGGCGGCCTCGTACAGGGAGACGGGGATCTGCCGGACGCCCGCCTGGTACAGCAGCGCGTGGAAGGGCACGAACTGCCAGGCGATCACGAAGATCACCGTGTAGAGGGCCAGGTCGGGCGAGCCGAGCAGGGGCCGGGCCAGCCAGCGCAGTCCGGGGGTCGCGCCGATGCCGAAGGACGGGTCGAGCAGGGCCTGCCAGGTCAGGCCGATGGCGACGGCGGACAGCAGGAGCGGGAGGAACCACAGGACGGCCAGGAAGGCGCGCGTACGGCCCCGGGGCGCCTGGAAGAGTCCGAGGGCGAGGGCCAGCGGGGTCTGGACCAGCCAGCTGATCAGCATCACCTCGAGGGTGAGCCACAGTGCCTGCCAGGTGGCGCCGTCCGTCAGGACGGCGCTCCAGTTGTCGGTGCCGGCCCAGCCGATGGCCCCCAGGCCGTCCCAGCGGGTGAGACCGAGCACCACCACGCCGCCGAGGGGGACCAGGCCGAACAGGGTGAACAGCAGCAGGGCGGGGGCGGCCATGAGCAGGCCTCCGGGCCCCCTGCGGCCACCACGCGCCGTGGCCGGGCGCGCTCCGGGGGGAGCGGCCGGGCGCGGCGTACGAGCGACGGCGGCCATTACTTCGCCGCCTCGCTCATGTTCACGCCGAACCGCTCGGGCTCGATCTGCCGCAGGAACGACTTGTCCACGTTGGTCAGCAGCGGGTCGGCCTGGCCGGACGGCAGGTCCTGGTCCCAGGAGAGCTGGAAGCTCTGCGCGCCCTGCACCAGTTCGTACACGAAGGTCAGCCACTTCTTGTCCTCGGCGGACTTCACCGCCGCCAGCTTCGTCTCCAGCTTGTTGACCGGCGGCACGCTGCCGGCGGCGAGGTAGGAGTCGATCTGGGCGTCGTTCATGACGTACTTCTTGAGGTAGGTCAGCGCCGCCGTCTTGTTCTTGCTCCGCGCGTTCAGCGACAGGAAGTTCGAGGGGTTGCCGACGATGTCCTGCGGGTTGCCCGCGCCGCCGGGGAGCGCCGGGAAGGCGATGTAGCCCAGGTCCTTCTTCACGAAGTCCGGTGCCGCCTTGACCATGTTGGCGTATTCCCAGGTGCCCATCAGCTCCATGCCGGCCTTGCCGGTGTAGAGCAGGGCCGTGGAGGCTCCCTGGTCGTAACCGACGGAGGAGGCGTTGTCGCCGAAGGCGCCGGCCTCCACGAGTTCCTGCAGACGGGTGTTGGCCCTGGTGACCGCCGGGTCCTTCCAGGCCGCCGAGTCCCCGGAGGATATCTTCCGGAACACCTTGGGGCCGCCCTCGCGGTCGAGCAGGTACTCCAGGTGCATCAGCGTCGGCCACTTGGAGTTCGCCGCCAGGGAGATCGGGGTGATCCCCGCGCCCTTGAGCTTCTTCACGGCCGTCAGCAGTTCGGCGTAGGTCTTCGGCGGTTCGAGGCCCGCGTCCTTCAGGACCTTCTTGTGGTAGTAGAGGACGACCGGGGCGAGGCCGTTGGCGGGGACTCCGTAGACCTCGGCGCCGAACGTGGCGGTCCGCAGGACGCTGGGCATGAACCGCAGCAGGTCGACCTGGCTGTCGTCGAGGGGTTCGACCTTCCCGGCCTCGACGTAGTCGTTCAGGGCGCCGCCGCCCCAGTTGAAGAAGAGGTCCGGCGCCTGGTCCGCGCCGAACGCCACCCGCAGCTTCTGCTTGTAGTCGTCGTTGGCGAACAGCCGCAGGGTGATCTTCTCGTCCGGGTGGTCCTTGTTGTAGGCGTCGACGGACTCCTTGAGGGTCGTCTGGTCGTTCAGCGCCCACATCGTCAGCCCCTTGCCCGGCGAGGACGCGGACGGCCCCGACGATCCGCACGCGGTGAGGCTCAGTGCCGCCGCGACCGCGACCAGGGAAGCGATCGCGCGTCGTCGCGATGCCGGGAAGGTGCGGTTTCCCGCGTCACCGTGTTCCGGGGACCCGTGCATGCTCTGCCTCTTTTCTCTTTCGGCATGCTCTCTCCATGAACCAGGCGGGAGACCGGCGCCACGAAAGACTTTCGGATGCGCCCGGCCCGAACGGCGTGCCTGGTGAACCGGGACACTGGCACGGCTCTCGCGGCCGGGACAAGAAGGGGAAACCCCTCGGTTACGAAAACCTTTCGCGAACCGGCGGCGGCGTTCGGCGCGCCGGTCCGGGAGCGCGGGACACCGCCGGGAGGGGGAGGTTCCGCCGTCTCCGGAGCGGGGTGGGGGGACGGGGCCGGCCGGGGCGGCACCGGGGTCCGGTGTCGCCCCGGCCGGGTGGCGCGGTGCGGTTCAGGAGGAGAAGTGGCGGTTCAGGAGGGGAAGTGGCGGGCGAGGAAGTCGTTGCGGAAGACGCCCTCGGGGTCGTCGGCCGCCATCAGCTCCGCGAAACGGTCGTAGTGGGGGTAGAGGCCGCGCAGGGTGCCGGGCTCCGTGGTGAAGAGCTTGCCCCAGTGCGGCCGGGCGGCGAAGGGGGCCAGGGCGCGCTCGATCGCTCCGAGCGCCCTCGTCACGGGTCCGGGCTCGGGGAGCCAGGTGAAGTGGAAGGCCACCGAGGCGCGCCGGTGGGCGGGGCTGAGCCAGAGGTCGTCCCCGGCCACGCTGCGGATCTCCCCGATCCTCAGGTGGGGGGCGAAGTCCTCGCGCACGGCGTGCAGCGCGTCGAACGCGGCGACGGCGTCCTCGCGGGCGACGAAGTACTCCGACTGCAGTTCGTCGCCGCTGCTCGGGGTGTGTTCCAGCCGGAAGTGCGGCAGCAGGAGGTGGGACGGGCCCGGCAGGCCGTCCTGCGGGGTGCAGGAGCCGGCGGGCATCCCGGGAACGGGGTGGCGCGGCCCGTCGGCCCGTACGGCGCCGAGCCACCGGCCGGGCCAGGTCGCCGGCCCGTTGTCCTCCACGCGCCGCTTGAGCCAGACCTGGTCGATCGGGCCGCCCCGCCAGCGGGTGAAGAGGCTGACGCTGTAGGCGGCGGACATCACCTCCTCGAAGTCGTGCCGGAGGGCGGCCGGGGGCAGCCCCTCGTAGACCCGTTGCCGCAGGTCGAAGGCGGGCACCAGGTCCAGCGTCAGGGCGGTGACGACGCCGAGGGCGCCGAGGGCGACGACGGACCCGCCGAAGCGCTCCTCGCCCCGTTCGGTCCTCGCCCGTTCGCCGGTGGCCGAGACGTACTCGACCGCCCGGACGGCCGAGGAGAGGGTGCCGTTGCCGTCCCCCGATCCGTGCGTGCCGGTCGCGCAGGCGCCGGCGATCGAGAGGTGCGGCAGGGAGCCGAGGTTGTGCAGGGCGAACCCGGCCTCGTGGAGGGGGCCGGTGATCTCGCCGAAGCGGGTCCCCGCGCTCACGGTGACGGTGCCGGCCCCCGGGTCGATGTCGAGGACGCGGGGAAGGCGCGCCGTCGAGACCAGGGTCCCGGAGGTGTCGGCGATCGCGTTGAACGAGTGGCCGGTGCCCAGGGCGCGTACGGCCCGGGACCCGGCCACCAGTTCCTGGAGTTCCGCGACCGAGGCGGGGGCTTCGAGGCGGCGCGCGCCGAAGGTGATGTTCCCGGCCCAGTTGGTGAGGGGGTGTCTCATGTCCGTCCTCGTCGTTCCGGAGGGTCCCGTCGCGGCGGCCGGGGCGGACCGGCCCGGCCGCCGTGACGAGGGGGCCCGGCCTGTGGCGGCGGGCCGTGGGCGGCCGCCGGCGCCCGGGGGCGCCGGCGGGTGGTGCGGGGGCGGGCCGCCGTCGCGCCCGGTCAGCCGCTCACTCCCAGCAGGTGCTCCATGGCCAGCTGGTCGAGGCGTTCGAAGGCCATGGAGCGGGCGGCGGCGGCGTCCACGTCGAAGTCCTCGTAGGCCGTGCGGTCGGCGAGGAGGCTCCGCAGGCCGTCCCCGGCCGTGGGCAGGGCCAGTTCGTCCAGGCGGGAGGCGCGCAGGGCCTCCTGGACCAGCGGGTCGGCGCGGAAGGCCGCCGCCCGCTCCTTGAGGATCAGGTAGTTGCGCATGCAGCCCTCGGCGGAGGCCCAGACCCCGTCGAAGCCCTCGGTGCGCGGGGGCTTGAAGTCGAAGTGGCGGGGGCCCGTGTAGCCGGCGCTCTCCAGGAGGTCGACGAGCCAGAAGGCGGCGCGCAGGTCGCCGGCGCCGAAGCGCAGGTCCTGGTCGTACTTGATGCCGGACTGGCCGTTGAGGTCGATGTGGAAGAGCTTGCCGGCCCACAGGGCCTGGGCGATGCCGTGCGAGAAGTTGAGGCCGGCCATCTGCTCGTGGCCGACCTCGGGGTTCACGCCCACGAGTTCGGGGCGTTCCAGCCGCTCGATGAAGGCCAGGGCGTGGCCGATCGTGGGCAGCAGGATGTCGCCGCGCGGCTCGTTGGGCTTGGGCTCGATCGCGAAGCGGAGGTCGTAGCCCTGTTCGGTGACGTACTCGCCGAGCAGGTCGAAGGCCTCCTTCATGCGGTCCAGCGCCACCCGCACGTCCTTGGCCGCGCCGGACTCGGCGCCCTCCCGGCCGCCCCAGGCGACGTAGACCCCGGCGCCGAGCTCGGCGGCGAGGTCGATGTTGCGGAGGGTCTTGCGCAGGGCGAAGCGGCGCACGTCCCGGTCGTTGGCGGTGAAGGCGCCGTCCTTGAAGACCGGGTGGGTGAAGAGGTTGGTGGTGGCCATCGGCACGGTCAGGCCGGTGGCGTCCAGGGCCTCGCGGAAGCGCTTGACGTGTGCCTCGCGCTCGCTGTCGGAGGAGCCGAAGGGGATCAGGTCGTCGTCGTGGAACGTCACGCCGGAGGCGCCCAGGTCGGCCAGGCGCCGCACCGTCTCGACCGGGTCCAGGGCGGCGCGGGTGGCGCTCCCGAAGGGGTCCCCGCCCTGCCAGCCGACGGTCCACAGACCGAACGTGAACCTGTCCTCGGGGGTGGGCCGGTAGTTCATGCCACAGCTCCTTGTTCATGCGCGCGACTATTTCGTCATGGCACTTTACAAATTAGTATGCCGACGCACGGGTGGGAAGAGCCCAGGGGATGCGGTGTTCCCGGCCCCGCCGAGAGGGAGATCGTGATGTCAGTGACCGAGGGTCCGTTCGTCATCGGCGTGGACACGTCCACGCAGTCCACCAAGGCGCTGGTCGTCGACGTGCCCACCGGCAGGGTCGTCGCCGGTGGCCGGGCACCGCACACGGTCTCCTCGGGAGCGGGACGGGAGAGCGACCCCCGGGAGTGGTGGCGGGCGCTGTGCGAGGCGCTGCGGCAGTGCGGCGCGGACGCGCGCAGGGCCGCCGCGCTGTCGGTCGGCGGACAGCAGCACGGCCTGGTCACCCTGGACGCGCACGGCGAACCGGTGCGCCCCGCGCTGCTGTGGAACGACCTGCGGTCCGCGCCCCAGGCCCGCCGGCTGACCGGAGGACCGGGGGGCGCGGAGTTCTGGGCCGGACGCACCGGCAGCGTGCCCACGGCCTCCTTCACGGTGACGAAGTGGGCCTGGCTCGCCGAGCACGAGCCGGACGCGGCGCGCGCGACCGCGGCGGTGCGCCTGCCCCACGACTACCTGACCGAACGGCTGACCGGCCGGGGCACCACCGACCGCGGCGACGCGTCCGGCACCGGCTGGTGGGCCTCGGCGACGGAGGCCTACGACGAGGAGATCCTCGGACGCGTGGGCCTGGACCCGGCGCTGCTGCCGCGCGTGGTGCGGCCCGGCGAGGTGGTCGGCACCGTGCGCGACCACCCCGATCTGCCGCTCGCCGAGGGGGTCCTGGTCGCGCCGGGCACCGGCGACAACGCGGCCGCCGCACTGGGCCTCGGACTGCGCCCCGGCACCCCGGTGATGAGCCTGGGCACCTCGGGCACGGTCTACGCGGTCTCCTCCCGCCGTCCCGCCGACCCGACCGGGACCGTGGCCGGCTTCGCCGACGCGCGGGGCGACTGGCTGCCGCTGGCCTGCACGCTCAACTGCACCCTGGCCGTCGACCGGGTCGCCGCGCTCCTGGGCCTGGACCGCGAGGCCGTCGAACCCGCCGGGGACGTGACCCTGCTGCCCTACCTGGACGGCGAGCGCACCCCGAACCTGCCGGGCGCCTCCGGCCTCCTGCTCGGCCTGCGCCACGACACCACCGCCGGGCAGCTGCTGCAGGCCGCCTACGACGGCGCCGTCCACGCCCTGCTCACCGCGCTCGAACGGGTCCTGGACGAGGACGCGGACCCCTCGGCGCCGCTGCTGCTGATCGGCGGCGGCGCCCGCGGCGCCGCCTGGCAGCGGACGGTACGGCGGCTGTCGGGACGCCCGGTCCAGATCCCGCGCGCCGAGGAGTTGGTGGCGCTCGGCGCCGCGGCGCAGGCGGCGGGTCTGCTCACCGGGGAGGACCCGGCCGGGGTCGCCCGGCGCTGGGGCACCGCGCGCGGCCCCGTGCTCGACGCCGTGGCCCGGGACGAGGAGACGCTGGGCCGGATCTCCGGGGTACTCTCCGACGCGGCGCCCCTGCTGGAGCGGGGCGCGCCGGCCGGATGACACCGGCCGGGGACCGAACCTCCGGGAGGAGCGCACTGTTGCACGAGGCCCGTCCCGCGCCCCCCGGCCGCGCGCTGCCCGACACCCAGCAGGGCATGCGCCGGCGCAACCTGGCGCGGGTGATGCACACGGTCAGCGCCGAGGGCCCGCTCTCCCGCGCCGCGGTCGCCTCCCGCATCGGGCTGACCCGGGCGGCGGTGTCGACCCTCGTCGACGAACTCATGGGCACCGGGCTGCTGCGGGAGCTGGGGCCCGAGCGGCCGGGCCGGGCCGGACGGGGCCGGCCCGGGTCCGCCCTCGCCGTCAGCGACCGGGGTCCCGCCGGGGTCGGCGCCGAGATCGGCGTCGACCACCTGGCGGTCTGCGTGATGGACCTGCGGGGCGAGGTGCGCGCCCGGGTCGAGCGGCACGCCCCCAACCGGGGCCGCTCCCCCGGGGCGGTCGCCGGGGAGCTGACCGAACTCGTCCGGGAGGTCGCCGCCCGGGCCGGGGGCGAGGGACTGCGGCCGGCGGGGCTCGCCGTGGCGGTGCCCGGCCCGGTGGCACCGGACGGGCGCACCGTCGTCCACGCCCCGAACCTGGGCTGGCACGACGCCGACCTCGGTCCCCTGCTGCCCGGGGACCTCCTCCCGGTCGTGGACAACGAGGCCAACTTCGGCGGTCTGGCCGAGCTGTGGCTGGGCACGGACACGCCCCGGAACTTCCTGCACGTCTCCGCCGAGATCGGCATCGGCGCGGCGGTGGTCGTGGACGGGCACCTGCTGCGCGGTGCGCGCGGTTTCGCGGGCGAGCTGGGGCACGTGCCGGTGCGCCCGGACGGTCCGGCCTGCGGCTGCGGAGGCCGCGGCTGCCTGGAGCAGTACGCCGGCGAGAAGGCGATGCTGCGGGCGGCCGGCCTGGAACCGGACGCCCGGCGCGCGGGCCTGCTCGCCGAACGGGCCGCCGCCGGCGACCCGGCGGTGCGGCGGGCCCTGGAGGAGGCCGGCGAGGCGCTGGGCATCGCGCTGACCGGGGCGGTCAACCTGCTCGATCCCGAGGCCGTCGTCCTGGGCGGCGCGCTGGCCGGCCTCGCCCCCTGGCTGCTGCCGTCCCTGCGGGAGGAGCTGGAGGGGCGGACGGCCGGGCGGGCCTGCCCGGTGTCGGTGTCCCGGCTGGGCTCGCGGGGCCCCCTGCTGGGAGCGACGCACTCGGTGGTACGGGCCCTCCTGGACGACCCGGCGCGGGCGACCGGACACGTCTGAGGCACCCGCCGGGTCCCCGCGCGAAGTCCGTCACGGCCCCGAAGACGGCCCGGCGGGGCCTGTTCCGGCGGCGGGGGTGCCGACCCCACGGCGAGCGTCCCGTTCCCACGGCTGGCGTTCCGTCCCCGTGGTGAAGGGACCGGGGCCCGCGACGGAAGGGACCGGGACCCGTGCGACCCGGTCCGGCAGGCCGTTCCCGCCCGGCTCCGGCGGAACGGGGCGACGGAAGCGGCGACGGCCGGGCGGTCTCGCCGCCCCCGTCCGGAAGCGACGGGGTCCGCACCCTGCGCCGGCCGCGCGGACGGGCCGGAACGCCGACGGGGCGGCGTTCCGGCGTGGTGCCGGTGGACGCCGCCCCGGGCGGGACGAGGTGCGGGGGTCTCCCCCGGGCCCGCACCGCCCGCGCGGGCGCGCCCGTGGGGTGCTCCTCCGGAAGCCGCGGGTCAGAGGCTGCGGGCGGTGACGTCGCCGTAGGTGGTGGTCGCGTGGATGTCCAGGGTGGTGGTGCCGTCGTTCCTCAGGTCGTTGCCGACGCGGCCGTGGCCGGTGCCGGCGTCCAGGGAGGCGGAGACCCCGCGGGCCGCGCCGACCGAGATGTCGCCCTTCTCGGTGCGGAGCGTGACCGTGCCGCCTACGGCTTCGGCGATCCGGATGTCGCCCCGCCGGGTGGTGATCCGCGCGGAGCCGTCCAGGCGGCCGACCTCGATGTCGCCGTCCTGGGCGGTGAGGCGGACGCTCGCGGCCTCGTCGATCTTGATCTGCTGGTACGCGCCGTCGAAGGCGACGTCGCCGAGGCGTCCGACGCCCCGGAACGCGGTGGCGGCCGCCTTCCCCTCGATCCGGGAGCCGGCGGGCAGCCGGACGGTGACCTCGACGGAGCCGGAGGAACCGAGGGACCGGCTCTTCTCCGGCACCTCGATCCGCAGGACGCCGTCGGCGTACTCGACCGAGGTCTGCTCGGCGGCCCTGACGTCGCGGTCCTTGGAGGCGTTCGCGGGCAGGACCTCGACCACGGTGTCGGTCCGGTCGGCGGCGATGATCTGGACGCGTCCCGCGGGGATGCCGAGGACGGCGGCGATCGGGGCGGGGGTGTCGAACTTCTGCATGGTGTTCTCCTGGCCGTTCGCGGTTTCTGACACCGGAAAAGCTACGTTGCGTTCGCGGGTACGGCAATGGACTGATCGCGGCAGAACCAAGTAGTAGCAGCTCAAAGCCGCGAAATCATTGCAACGGTCTCCCATGTAATGCAACGTCAGCTTGTGGAAGCATTGCAATGGACTGACCGCGAACGCTAGGGTGGCGGCTCGGGAAGAACACGAAGGAGGCCGTGGTGCCGGGAGGCAGGCTCACCCAGAAGGACCGCCAGCGGATCGCGCTGGGGCTGGCCGACGGCCTCGCCTACGCGGAGATCGCCAGGAGCCTCGACCGTCCGACCTCGACGGTCACGCGCGAGGTCATGCGCAACGGCGGCCCCGCCGGGTACCGGGCGGACCTGGCCCATCGCGCCACGGAGCAGCGGGCACGACGGCGCGGGCCCGCCCCCTCCCGGAGGACGGAGCCGGACCCCCAGCCCTACGGACGGGACGCCGAAGCCGTCCGCGCGTACGAGGAGTCGTTCACCACCGTCATGACGCAGTCGGGCCTGCCCAGGATGATGGCCCGGGTGATGGTCGCCCTCCTCCTGTCCGACACCGGCAGCATGACGGCGGCCGAACTCGCCCGGCGCCTCCAGGTCAGCCCGGCGACCGTCTCCAAGTCGATCGCCTTCCTGGAGAGCCAGTCGCTCGTCCGCAGGGAGCGCGACGAAGGCCGCCGCGAGCGATACGTCGTCGACGCCGACCTCTGGTACCAGTCGACGATCGACAGCGTCCGGTCCCTCGTCCAGCAGGTCGAGGTGGCACGGGAGGGCGTGGACGTCCTCGGCCCCGGCACTCCGGCCGCCGTCCGCCTGGAGAACGTCGCCCGCTTCCTCGACTTCGTCGCCGAGAGCCTCGCCCGCGCCACGGAACAGGCCCGCGAGATCCTCTACGCGACCCCCGGAACCGTCCCGGACGACACCGCCGGACCGTGACGCCGGCACGTGGGCGGGCCGCCGGGAGACACCGGCTCCTCCGGGGGACGGCACGTTCCGCCGGGGAACGGCGAGCGGCCCGGTGGCGGTGTGCCACCGGGCCGCTCGCCGGACCGCGCCCGCGTATCCACGTCCCGCGGTCCCCCGCCGCCCGTTCGCCCGGGAAGCGGCGGGCGGCGGTGGACGCCTCAGAGGTCGTTGTCGATGCCGGTGACGGCCGGCGGGCCGAGCGGGGCACCGGACTCCGCGATCCCCGCCGCCCGCAGCGCGTCCGAGACGAGCCGCGTGGCGTCCAGTTCGGCCTCGTACCGGTCCGCCGCCTCGACTTCGAGGCGCACCGAGAAGGTGCCGTCCTCGTTCAGGGTGAGGAGGTCCAGGCCCTCGCTCTCGCTCACGTCGGTGTGCCGGGGTGCCAGTTTCCGTTCCAGGGCCGACCGCTCGGAGTCGGTGATCCCGGAGACGAACGTCCCCGGAACGGTGATGACGAAGGTGGTCATGGTGAATCCTTCCGTGGGACGGAGACCGGGCGCCTCTCCGGCCCGGGGATCAGGCGTTCGCGTGGCGGGGAGCGCTCACCCGGCGCGGCGCGGCGTGATGAGCGGGGCCCCCGGAGGCGGTCCGGAGGCGGCGCAGCCACAGGGAGACCGTGCCGAGCAGACCGGCGAAGACGGCCAGCAGGAGCGCGGAGATCCACATCTGCCGGGTTCCGGGATGCGTCCATCCCGTCCAGGCCGCGGCGGCCGCCCACAGCAGGACACCCGCGGCGTAGAAGGCGCGGACCCGGCGCAGCTGCCGGGCCGCCCGCACGGACATGAGGTTGTCGGTCTTCGGTGCCATGCGGACCCGTGTACCCCGATCGGCGCGATCCACCGGGGTTCCGCCGGGTGTTTCCGCACCCGGTCCCCCGGCGGCCGCGACCGCCTCCGCGGCGCTCACCCGGTCACCGCGTCACGCCGTCCCCGGTGGTCCGCCAGGACCTCGGCGGCCCTGTTCCGGTAGGCGCGGAAACGGCGCAGGTACGACCGCGCCATGGGGCCGGGCGGGACGCCCCGGGCGAAGGCCCGCATGTTGTGCTCGCCCGTGTTGTAGCCGAGGGCGAGCAGTTCGTCGCGGGTGTAGCGGCGCACGTGCCGCTCCGGAAGGTTCCGGTCGAGGTCCTTCAGGTGCAGGGCGGCCGCGTGGATGGCGAAGGCCGGGTCGTCACGGAGGTCCTGCCACCGTTCCGACAGCCCGTGCTCCCGCCGGACCTGTTCGAACGCCGAGCGGTGCATGTTGGCCAGGCCGAAGGAGGCGCCGGGCTTCCACCACTGCCACAACCGCTCCAGCAGCGGGTGGTGCGGTTTGTACGCCTCGTTGTGGAGCACGGTCATCACGAGCAGGGGCGAGACCCCGGCCTCCTCGGCACTGTGCACCACGGACGGGGCGTAGTCGGCCGGATCGTAGTCGCCGGGACGCAGCGGCGGCGTCCGCACGTCACCGCCCTCCGCCTGCCGGGACTGTCGCTTCGACGCCGTCGGTCGGTCGGCCATCCTCACCCGTTTCTCCCTGCTGCTCACCGCCCGCGCGAGCGGGCCGTTCTCGTCCTGGGGAGCGCGTGCCCGTGCGGACCGGTCTCAATCCGGTCCGGCCGTCACGCCCCCGGAGGTCCGGTCCCCCGGCGGCGGGGCCGGACGGAGGACACCGGGACCGGATGGGTCCCGCGATGCGGGGAAAGGGTTCCGCGAAACGTTCCCGACGCACCAGGTGCAGAAGTGGAGACCGGCGATGGCCACTACGGTGGGCGAGGCCCCGGCCGACGTCGCACGGCCGGAGGACATCCGGCTGCCGGGCGTCCTGCTCGGAGTGGGGGTGGGCGGGTTCGCCGACGGCATCCTGCTCCACCAGCTGCTGCGGTGGCACCACATGCTCAGCAGCACCGATCAGGACCGCGTCGGCGTGAAGTACTACGACCCCCGCACCGTGTCCGGCCTGGAGATGAACACCGTCTGGGACGGCGTCTTCCACACGGTGTGCTGGCTCGCGGTGCTCCTGGGGCTCGCCGTCCTGTACGCGCGCGTCACCCACGGCCGGCGGCGGGTGTGGGCCTCCCGGGTGCTCTGGGGCTGGGTGCTCGTCGGCTGGGGGCTGTTCAACCTCGTCGAGGGCGTGCTCGACCACCACCTCCTCGGCATCCACCACGTCCGCGCCGGGGACGGTCAGCTCTGGTGGGACCTCGCCTTCCTCGCCCTGGGCGTCCTGCTGGTCGCCGGCGGTTGGCTGTGGCAGCGCGGCGGCCGGGCCCTCGGTCCCGGCGCCCCCTCCGCCCCGCACGAGGGCCGGCGCGCCTGATGGACCACGACCTGTCCGGGCACGGGCACGCCGGGGGCGGGGGCGTCCCGGGGGCGCTGCCGCCCGCCCTCGTCCTGCTGACCGCCGCCGTCGCCTACGTGCTGCTGGCCCGCCGGGCACGGCACCGCAATCCGGTCCTGGGCTGGAGCCCGTGGCGGACGGCGAGCTTCCTGACGGGCGCCGCCCTGCTCGGCGTCGCGCTGCTGCCGCCCGTGGCCCCCTTCGCGCACGGGGACTTCCGGGGGCACATGCTCCAGCACATGCTCATCGGCATGTACGCGCCGCTCGCGCTCGTCCTCGCCGCCCCCGTCACCCTCCTGCTGCGCACGCTGCCTCCGGCGCGGGCACGGCGGCTGAGCGCCGTGCTGCACGGTGCGCCCGTCAGGGCGGTCACCCGTCCCGCGGTCGCGTTCGCCCTGTCCACGGGCAGCCTGGTCCCGCTCTACTTCACCCCCCTCTACGACGTGGCCTCGGGGAACCCGGCGGCGCACTGGCTGCTGCACGCCCACTTCCTGCTGTCCGGCTGCCTGTTCGCCCATGTCGTCGCCGGACCGGACCCCTCCCCCTCCCGGCCGGGCGTGCGCGTACGCCTGGTCTGGCTCGGTGTCGCGATCGCGACGCACGCGGTGGTCTCCCAGCTCCTGTACGGCGGTTTCGGCACCCACGTCCACGCGCCCGCCGACCAGGTCCGGGGCGGCGCGGAGATCATGTACTACGGGGGCGACATCGCCGAACTCCTCCTGGCCGCGGCCCTGGTCACGACCTGGCGCCCCGACCGCCGGCGCGCGGCGGGCCGTCGTGCCGCCGCCCCGCCGGTGACGTCCGCCCGGCGGCCGGACGGGGTGCCCTCCGGCGGAACACGCGTGTGATCGGATGGGAGCCATGAACATTCGGACCTTGTACCTGTTCAGCAGCGCTGCCCAGCCCGTCTTCGACGTCGCCCGGGTCATCGAGGAGGCACAGGCCGACGGCTGGGACGTGTGCCTGGGGCTGACGCCGAGGGCCGCCCACTGGCTCACCGGTTCCCTCGACGGCCTGGCCGCGCTCACCGGGCACCCCGTGCGCTGGGACCACCGGCTTCCCGGCGAGCCGGACGTGTGGCCGGAGCCGGACGCGATACTCGTGGCACCGGCCACGTTCAACACGGTCAACCGGTGGGCCCTGGGCATCACGGACACGTGGCTCGTCGGAGTGGTCGCCGAGGGCATCGGGAAGGGCGTGCCCATGGCGGTGATGCCGTGCGTGAACTCCGCGCACGTCGCGCACCCGCAGTTCGAGCGGTCGGTCGAGACCCTTCGCGGTGCCGGGGTGCGGGTCCTGCACGGCGAGGGAGGGTTCGTCCCCCACCCGCCGGGCGCGGGCGATCCCGGGGCCTATCCGTGGCGGGCGGCGCTCGACGCCGTCGCCGACGTCCTCCACCCCGTGCCCTGACGAACGGAGGGGGCGGGCCGGATGCTCCCGGCCCGCCCCCGGATGCTCCCGGCCCGCCCCCGGCGGCACCCGCCCGCCGGCCGCGCCGGCGGCGGCGCGGGTCCGTGCGGTCGGAGCAGGTCCGCCTCGACGCCCCGGTCGCGGAGCCCGGAGAGCTGTTCGTCGGTCGCGGCGAACAGCGTCATCCCGGTGAGGTTCGGGAAGAGCGCGACGTCGCGGAAGTCGGTGATGTCGAAGGTGTCGTCCTCGCCGCTCCACCGCGGGCAGATCGCCATGGAGACCTCGTCGCCGCCGTCCTGGTGGAGGGAGGTGACGGCGGCGGCGAGACCGGCCGGGGCCGGTGCCTTCTCCGGCTCACCCGGCGCGGGCCTCGTCGAGGTCCGCCGCGAGGGTGAAGGACGCGTCCGCCCCCGTGATCCGCAACAGCCGGGAGACCTGGCCGGACAGGGGACCGGCGAGGACGACCGGTACCCGCCGGCGCAGGAGGAGCAGGCAGTTCAGGCCGGAGGAGTCGGCGAAGGTCACCCCGCTCACGTCCACGACCAGGCGCTCGACGCCGGGAGCGGCCGCGACCGCCTCCCCCGCCCGCCGCAGGTCGGCGGCGGTGTCGAAGTCGAGTTCCCCGGCGCAGTGGATCACCCGCACCGGGCCCTCGGCCGGATCGGTCAGCACCTGCATGGAACCAGCCACCTTCGTCGTCGGGTTCGTCCCCGCATTCGATCACGCGGGCTTCCCGGCGTCGTCGTCGCCCCGTCCCCGGGCCCGGACGGGCGGGGCCGGGGACGGCGCCGGGGCTCCCCGGCGGGTCAGGCGGTGAACACCGCCCGGTGGGCGTCGAGGGTGCGCAGGTCCTCCAGGAGGACGTCGTGGTCGGGGTTCCACAGCAGTACGGCGGCGCTGAAGTCCCTGATGTCGCGGGGGGCCTCCGTGGTCTGGCCCGTCTCCACGTTCCACCGCCAGTGGTGGTCGCTGCGCAGCCCGGCGGTGCGGAGGTCCACGACGGTGCCGGAGCGATGGGGGAAGTACGCCCAGGCCGCGTGCAGCCCCGTGGCCTCCGGGGCGAGGGGGCGTTCCCCGCGCTGCAGCCGGAAGTGGGACTCCTCGATGTCCACGCCCCAGGCGATGCGGTGGGTGGAGGGCACGAGCGCCGCCGGGGCGCGGGAGGCGATCTCCAGGAAGACGAGTTCGCCGTCCCCCCGGCGGAAGACCTCGTGGTGGAAGACGCCGTCGCGCGGCTTGTCGGGGAACGCGTCGAGGACCCGCCGGTTGAACTCCTTGAGGGCCCCGGTCTCCGGCAGCTCGTCGGGGAGGGTCCAGGAGGCGCAGAGACGGCCCTTCAGGTAGTCGTAGCAGGGGTGGAGGTACCGGTTGGCCTTGGCGTGGAGGATCTTCCCGTCCTGGACGGTGGTGTCCACGTGGAAGAGGTCCCCGTCGAGGTACTCGTCCATCTCGAAGCGCCGTTCGCCCGCCTCCCGGGCCCAGGCGTGCAGGGCGGGGGCGTCGTGGAGGACGGCGGTGCCGACGCTGCCGGACTCGTCGAGCGGCTTCACGAACACCGGCCAGCCGATGTCGTCGCCCAGCCCGGCGGCGTACCCTTCGGGGTCGCGGTGGTAGTCGGCGGCGGACCACTCCCGGTGCTTCGGCAGCCGTACGCCCGAGTCCGCCAGGGCGGCCTTCATCACCAGTTTGTCGACGAACGGGGCCACCTGCTCCGGGCGGTCGCCCGGGACTCCGGCCAGGAGGCGCGCCTCGGCCACGGCGCCGAGCGCGTACTCGTCGTGGCAGAGCAGGCGTACGCCGTCGCGGTCGTCCGGGGGCAGGGCGTCGCGCACCGCCGTCACGCACCGCGCGATGCCCCCGGGGCCGAAGTCCTCGTGGACGATCACGCGGTCGAAGGCGTCCGCGCGGTTGCGCTCGAGGAGCTTGCGGTGCTGCGCCGGGCTGGTGACCAGGACGGTGCGGCGGTGGGGGCGGGACAGGACGGCGGGGTCGATGCGGAAGGAGGCGACGTTCTGTACGACGATGTCCGTCAGCATGTCAGCTCCCGTCCGGGCGGCGGTTCCGGGTCCGCGCGGTTCCGGGTCCTTCCGTCCCGGCCCGTGCGGTGGGTGCGGCCGGGCGGGGCGCTCCCACGGGCGGCCGGTCCTGGTGCGTCGTCACGCGCTGCATGGCGTTCCTCTCTGAAGCTGCCACTGTCGGCGCCCGGTCGGATGACCGGTGGCGCGCGCGTCATGCGCGCCGGGACGCTTCCTCAAGTGGCCGTGCCGGAAGTGGAAGCGGGGGGGGCCGCCGTCGCGTCCCGGTCCGTGGCGTTCCCGGCGTGTGCTTCGCCGCCGCCGGGCCGGGGCGTGCCAGAGTGCCACGCATGCTGCAAGTCTGTCTCAACGGAACGCGCCGGCCCGACGAAGGCCCCGGAGTGGGTTTCACCGCCGGGGAGTTGGCGGCCGAGGCGCGTCGGGCGGTCGACGCGGGGGCCGAGGACGTCCATCTGCACCCCCGGGACGGGCGGGGGCGGGACACGCTGGACCCGGTGGTGGTCCACGACGTGCTCCAGGCCGTCCGCGAGGCCGTCGGGCCCCGGGTTCCCGTCGGGGTGACCACGGGGGCGTGGATCGAGGGCGACGCCTCCCGCCGGGCCCGGCTCGTCGAGTCCTGGACGACCCTGCCCGACCACGCGTCGGTCAACTGGCACGAGGACGGGGCCGGTCTGGTCGCGCGGGCGCTGGCGGAACGCGGTGTCGGCATCGAGGCCGGGCTCTTCTCCGGTACCGACGGGCCGCGCGCCTTCCTCGCGTCCCCGTTCGCCGGCCGGGTCCTGCGCGTGCTGGCCGAGGTCACCGGCACGCCCGCCGGCCGGGCGGCGGAGACGGCCCGGGAGATGGTCCGGCGCCTGTCGGCGGCGACCTCGGCGCCGATCCTCCTGCACGGTGACGACGCGGCGGCGTGGCCCGTCCTGGAGACCGCCGCCGAGCTGGGTCTGGACACCCGCGTCGGCCTGGAGGACACGCTGTTCCTTCCGGACGGTTCGCCGGCCGGGGGCAACGCGCCGCTCGTGGAGGCCGCTCTGGGCGTCCTGCGGCGCAGCGGGGCCCGTTCCGCGCGCTGAGGGGACGCACGTGGCCGGGCCGGCCGGTGTCCTGGACACCGGCCGGCCCGGCCACGTCGTGCGGAGGTCAGCCGCGGCGCCGGTCGATCCGGGCGACGAACCGCTTCCGGTCGACGAGGGCCCGGGTGTGGCGCCCGCGCAGGACGACGGCCTCGGAGTCCCGGGCCTCGACGTCGAAGACGAGTTCGCGGCCGTCGACGCGGATCAGGGTGGCCGAGACGGTGACCTCGTCCCCGACGGGCGTGGGCGCGAGGTGGCCCGAGTCGTGCGCGAGGCCCACGGTCATGTCGCCCTCGCCGAGGGCCGGTTCGACGACCTTCATGGCGGCGATCTCGCTCAGCCACAGCAGGACCGGGGTGGCGAGCACCGGCAGGTCGTTGCCCCAGTGGGTGGCGGAGTCCTCGTCGGTGACGGTGTGCGTGACGCGGGCGCTCGTGCCCACCAGGGAGGACGGGTCGGCCGTGGTGTGCGTCGTGGAGGGGGTCATGTCGTCGCCTTCGCTGTCGCAGGGGTGGGGTCGGGGTTCTCGCCGGCGCGTTCCGCGAGGTGGCGCAGGTGCCGGCGGGCGGTGTCGGTGAGCGGGACGAACCAGGCGTCGCGCGGGTGCGTCCGCGCGCCGCGGCGCCGTTTGACGGCGTCCGAGCCGACGGACAGGTCGATGTGGCGGACGCCGTGGGCGTAGGCCCACCGGATGGGTTCGTGCAGGGCGGCGCCGAAGTAGACGGCGCCGCCGTCGCCGGCTCGCGGGTCGAAGCCCGCCTGGCGGACGTGGAGCCGGGGCCCGTGGCGGACGAGGGAGACGAACCCGATGTCGGCGCCGTCGCGGCGGGCCCGTACGAGCAGGGCGTCGTCCCCCAGGTGGTCGAGGTAGGCGCGGTGGAGGGCCACGGCCTCCTCCCGGGCGTACGCGTGGCCGTACTTGTCGTAGAGGCCCAGTTCCAGGGGGACGATGCGGTCGATGTCGGACTCCCGCAGCGGGGAGACGGTGAAGTCGACGCCGGACGCGTCGAGCCGGCGCAGGTCGGCCTTCTCCTTGGCGCGCTGCTTGCGGGGCAGCGAGGCCAGCCAGTCCGGCCACCCGTCGCCGGGCAGGCCGAGGATGTTGGCGCCGTGGGAGGGGAACCTGACGCCCCGGTGGGCGCGGAAGGCGGCGACGAGGTCGGCGTCCCCGGGCGAGCAGTACAGGGCGGCCAGGCAGGCGGCGCCGCGGGCGGCGGCCTGTTCGGCGGCGGCCTCCAGGAGCCGGGTCAGGACCGCGGCGCGCTGCCGGACGGAACCGCCGGTGCAGAACTTGCTGCGTCCGGGACGGCGTCCGCCGATGGTGAAGGCGGGCAGCAGGGCCTCGTGGCCCTCGCCGGTCCCCGTCGCGCCGGCCAGGAAGAGGTCGGGGCGGGCGAAGGGCCAGGGGTTGCTGGTGCGGTCGAAGCCGTACGCGGGCGCGAAGGCGGTCGCGTCCCCGGTGCGCGCCCAGGTGTGGAAGGAGGCGCCGGGGTGGGCCTGTTCCTCGACGCGGAGCCAGCGCGGGCCGCAGTACAGATGGGGGCAGTGGCGCACCAGGGGGTGGTCGAGCGTCCGGGGGGTGAGGACCGCGTCGACGTGCGTCCCGCCGGAGCGGACGGGGGGTCGGGTCGTGACGTTCACTCTGTCTCCGTGACTTCAGTGGGGGCCGGAGTCCTGCGGGGGGTAGCGGCGATCATCGGGACCGCCGCCGCGAGCACGAGGCAGCCGGCCACGAGGAGCACCGGGCGGGAGCCGAAGTGGCTGCCGACGACACCGGCGAGGGCCGATCCCAGGGGCAGGCAGCCGAAGGCGATCAGGCGGTAGGCCGAGGTGACCCGGCCGAGCATCTCCTGCGGGACGGTGCGCTGGCGGTACGAGACGGTCACCACGTTGATCAGGACGAGCAGGCCGGTGCAGCCCAGTCCGGCGCCCAGCGAGGCCGTCGTGAGCAGCAGTCCCGGCAGGAGGAAGCCCACGGCCATGCCGGCCAGTCCCAGCGCCGTGCACGGGCGCGCGCCCAGCCGGGCGGTGGCCGTGCCGGACAGCAGTCCGACGGCGAGCCCGCTGACGCCGGCGATCATCAGCAGGGTTCCGTAGGCGGAGGGGCTCAGGCCGAGGGGGCCGGGCCGGAGGGCGAGGACGGGCAGGGCCGCGTAGACCGCGGCCCAGGCCAGGTTCAGCACGCCCACGCCCAGGGCGTAGACGAGGAGGGTGCGGTGGCCGACGAGGAAGGCGAGCCCGGCGCGGATGTCGCGCAGGACGCCGGTGCGGCCGGACGCCGCGGCCCGCGCGGTCCGGTCGTCCGGGGCCGGGAGGGCGAGGAGGGCCAGCACGGTGGCGAGGTAGAGGACGGCGGTGGCGCCGAAGGCGAGGGCGGCGGTCAGGCCGAGGAGCAGGCCGCCGACCGGCGGGCCGGCCATCTGGTTGGTGGTGATCTCGGCGGCCTGGAGGCGCGCGTTGGCGCGTTCGAGCTGGGAGGAGTCGACCAGTCCGGGGGTGGTGGTGTGGAACGCGGTGTCGAAGACGGTCTCGCCGATGCCGAGGAGGAACGCGGCGGCGGCGAGCAGGGGGATGCTCCCCTCCCCCAGGGCCAGCAGCAGGGCGACGGTGCCGAGGACGAGGACGCGCGCGGTGTTGACGAGGCGCATCAGGCGTCGTTCGTCGTACCGGTCGACGAGCAGGCCGGAGAACAGGGCGAAGAGCAGCCACGGGAGGCGGGACATGGCGGCCACCAGGGCGACGCCGCCGGAACCGCCGCCCAGGTGGACGGCGGTGGCCGGCAGGGCGACCTGGTAGATGCCGTCGGCCAGGTTCGATCCCGCGCACGCGTTCCACAGCCAGAGGAAGGGGCGCCCCAGGGACGTCCGCGAGGGGACGGCGGGGTCGGTTGATGTCGCGGTCATCGGCTCCTCGTTCCGGGTGCGTGCGCGGGTCGTCCGCGCGGATCGGTTCAGTCCGTGCGGTGGGCCAGCATCTGGTTCAGGATGTTCTTGCGCTGCATCTCGCTGGTGCCCCCGGCGATCAGGGTGCCCAGCGCGTCCTGGACGATGCGCGACAGGGGGCCGCGCATGTATCCGGCGTGGCCGTGCAGCCGCATGAGGTCCTGGGCGGCCTCGACCAGGCCCTCGGAGCCCACGAGTTTGGCGACGGAGCAGCGCAGGGACGCCTCGGGGTCCCCGGCGACGAGCGCGTCGATGCCGGCCAGGGCGGTGGCGCGGGCGACCTCGACGGTGACGCGGATGTCGGTGACGCGGCCCTGGACGTACTGGTGGTCGAGGATGGGCACGCCGAACGCCTCGCGGCGGCGGGCGAAGTCGACGGTCCTGTCGAGCTGGGGCTCCAGGAACGCCGCGATGACGAGTCCGTACAGGGCGCGGTCGAAGCTGATGACGTCGTACAGGGTGCGCAGGCCGTCGCCCGGTTCGCCCAGGACGGCGTCCGGGTGCAGCAGGACGTCGCGCAGGTGGAGGGCGCCGGTCGGGCTGGTCCGCAGGCCGAGGAGTTGTTCGGCCGGGCCGCGGCGGACGCCGGGGCTGTGCAGGTTGACCAGGAAGAGGGTGATGTCCCGGCGGCCCAGGTCGGGGACGCGGCCGAGGACGAGGGCCCGGTCGGCGACGGGGGCGTTGGTGATGTGGTCCTTCGTGCCGGTGAGGCGCCAGCCGTCGGGGGTCCGTTCGCCGACGGTCCGGGTGCGGGCGACGTCCGATCCGCCGTGCGGTTCGGTCAGGGCGGTGGCTCCGACCGCCCCCTTCATGAGCGGGGGCAGCACGGTCCGGTGGTGGTGGGCGTTGCCGTGTTCCACCAGCGCCCGCAGGAGGCCGGCGTGGGCGATGAGCGACAGGGTGAAGCCCAGGTCGTCGCCGCCCCGGGCGATGTCGGCGATGCGCTCGGCGAGGTCGCGCCAGGTTCCCCCGGTGCCGCCGAGGTGCTCGGGGACGCCGACGCGCCACAGGCCCAGGTCGGCGAGGCGCTGCCAGGACAGGCGGTCGAGGACCTCGGCCTCGTAGGCCGTGTCGGCCCGGGGCGCGATGTGGGTGCGGGCGAAGTCGGTGAAGACGGACGCTCCGGAGGGCGTCCGCGCCGGGGCGGCGTGGTCCGGGGAGGTGGTCGGGCCGGCGGGGGCCGTGGTGGGAGCGGTCATGTGAGGGTCTCCAGGGTGTGGGTCAGTACCAGCGCAGGACGAGGGCGCCGGCGGTCATGCCGCCGCCGACCGCCGCGAGCACCACGACGTCGCCGCGGCGCGGCGTGCCCGTGGCGCGTGCTTCGTCGAGGGTGATGGGGACCGAGGCGGCCGCGGTGTTGCCGTAGCGGTCGACGGTCATCGGGATGCGGTCGAGCGGGACGCCGGCCCGGGTGGCGCATTCTTCGATGAGCCGGGCGTTGGCCTGGTGGGTGATGAGGGCGTCCACGTCGCCGACGTCGAGGCCGGCGGCGGCGAGGGCGCCCTTGACCACGCGGGGTACGGCCTGGGTGGCGAAGTCCCACACCCGGCGTCCGTCCATGTGGAAGTAGTGGCGCCGTTCCTCGACGGTCCGGCGGCTCGTGGGTTCGCGGGTCCCCCCGGCCGGGATGCCGACCACGTCGAGCCGGGTGCTGTCGGCCATCAGGTCGCAGCCGAGGATGCCGTAGCCGTCGGGGACGTGGCCCAGGACGGCGGCGCCGGCGCCGTCGCCGAAGAAGACGCAGGTGCCGCGGTCCTCGTAGTCCAGGATGCGGCTGTACGCCTCGCAGCCGACCACCATGACGCGGCGGTACTGCGGGAAGGCGCCCATGAGTCCGGCGGCGGTGGCGGTGGCGTAGACGAAGCCGCTGCACACGGCGCCGACGTCGAAGGCCGGGACCTGGGTCAGGCCCAGTTTGGCGTGGACGTTGCAGGCGGTGGAGGGCTGGATCTGGTCGGGCGAGCTGGTGGCCACCACCAGCGCGTCGAGCTGGTCGGGGGCGAGGCCGCCGTCGTCGAGGGCGGCCAGGGCGGCGCGGTGCCCCAGGTCGGAGGTGTGCTGTCCGGGGTCGGCCCGGCGCCGCTGCCGGATGCCGGTGCGGGAGGTGACCCAGGCGTCGGAGGTCGGGACCACCCGGGCGAGGTCGTCGTTGGTGACGACGTGGTCGGGCAGGTACGAGCCGGTGGCGAGGATGCCGATGGCCATCGGGCTGCTCCTTGCGGTCAGGCCGTTCGTCGGCCGAGCGAGTCGAGCACGTCGTGGTGGGCCGCGGTGAAGCGTTCCATCAGGTCGTCGATCTGGTCGGGCGTGATGATCAGCGGGGGCGCGAAGACGACGGTGTCGCCCATGGCCCGCAGGAGCAGTCCGCGCTCCTTGGCCGCGCGCAGGACGGCCTGTCCGATCCGGCCGGGCTCATGGCCCCCCTGGGACGGGTCGAACTCGACGCCGCCCAGCAGGCCGTGGTGGCGCACGTCGCGGACGAGTTCGGCGCCGCGGAACTTCTCCAGCGCGCGTTCCAGGTGCGGGGCGACGTCGCGGACGTGGCCGGGGATGTCGCGTTCCCGCAGGATGGCGAGGGTCTCGCGGGCGACGGCCGCCGCCACGGGGTGCCCCGAGTAGGTGAAGCCGTGGCCGAAGGTGCCGATCCGCCGGCTGCCCTCGGCCAGGACGGCGCTGACCTTCTCGCTCACCAGCGTGGCCGAGATGGGCAGGTAGGACGAGGACAGTCCCTTGGCGGTGGTGATGATGTCGGGGGTGAGCCCGAACTCGGTGGTGGCGAACATCGATCCGGTGCGGCCGTAACCGGTGATGACCTCGTCCGCGATGAAGAGGATGCCGTGGCGGTCGAGGACCTCCTGGAGGCGGGCGAAGTATCCGGCGGGCGGGATGATGAGGCCGCCGGCGCCGAGGATCGGTTCGGAGATGAACGCGGCGACGGTCTCGGGCCCGACCTCGTACAGCAGGTTCTCGAAGTCCTGGACGAGCCAGTCGACCTGTTCGGCCTCGCTCATTCCGCGCGAGGCGGGGTGCAGCGGGCTGGGGCAGTGCGCCGAGGGGAAGTCCTCGGTGGCGAACTGGAAGCCGTGGTGGATGTGCGGCAGTCCGGTGGCCGATCCGGCGGCCAGGGTGGTGCCGTGGTAGCCGCAGCTGTGGGAGATCACCTTGCGGCGCTCCGGCCGTCCCTGGGCCCCGTGGTAGTAGCGGGCGAACTTGATGGCGCTGTCGTTGGCGTCCGAGCCGGAGTTGCCGAAGAAGACCCGGCCCATGGGGATCGGGGCGATCTCGGCGATGTCGGCGGCCAGGGCGAGGGCGACGTCGTTGGTCCGGTGGTTGAACGATCCGTAGAAGGGGAGCCTGTTCATCTGCTCGGTGGCGGCGCGCACCAGGCGGGGTTCGCTGTAGCCGAGGGTCACGCTCCACAGGCCGGCCACGCCGTCGACGAACCAGTCGCCGGCTTCGTCGCGGACGCTGATGCCGGAGCCCTCGGTGATCACGTGCGGGGGCGTGTCGGCGTGGAGGGGGCTGTGGGGTTCGAGCAGGAAGGTGGGCGTTTCGGGCATGGGGTCTGCTTCCTTGTGCGGGGAGGGGGTCATCGGCCGCCGCCCACTTCGAGGACGGTTCCCGTGATGTAGGAGGCGGCCGGGGAGAGGAGGAAGACCACGGCTCCCGCGACTTCCTCCGGTGTGCCGATGCGGCCGAGGGGGACGGTCGCCCGGAGCCGGTCGGGCCGGTCGGGGACGCCGTTGGCCCGGTGCAGTCCGGTGTCGATCAGTCCGGGGGCGACGGCGTTGACGCGGACGTCGTCGGCCGCCGCCTCCTGTGCGGTGCCCCAGGTGTGGACGTTGACCGCGGCCTTGAGGGCGGCGTAGTGCACCCATTCGTGGCCGCCGCCGGTACGGGCCCCGGTGGAGGAGATGTTGACGATGCTCCCTCCGGTGCCGCCGCGGCTGCGGGCCATGCTGCGCAGGCCCCGGCGCGTGCACAGCGCGACGCTGCGCAGGACGGCGCGGTAGGCGGTGTCGAGCTGGGCGATGTCGAGGTCCACGACCCGGGCCAGGCCTCCGGTGACGCCGGCGTTGTTGACCACGGCGGTGAGCGGGCCGAGTTCCGCCTCGGCCGTCGCGAAGAGGCGTTCCACCTCGTCCTCCTCGGCCACGTCGGCCCTGACCGCCATGGCCTCGACGCCCGCCCGCCGCAGGTCGTCCACGACCCGGGCCGCGCCCGCGGAACTGGTCCGGTAGTTGACGCACACCGGCCGGCCCAGTTCCGCGGCGCGACGGGCGACGGCGGCCCCGATGCCCTGTCCTGCGCCCGTGATGACGATCATGTGGTTCAGCCGTTGACCACGCCGTAGCGGTCGCCGAGGAAGAACTCCTCGAACGCCCTGCGGGTGTGGACGTTGTGGGTCTTCAGGAGCCAGCGCTGCTTGAGTCCCTCGATGTCGTGGACGGCGTGCACCTCCCGGCCGTGGATGACGTGCCGGTTGGAGAAGGTGACCGAGTCGCCGGGCTTGGAGACCCGCATCTGCTTGCGGGCGTGCAGCGCCCCGATGAAACGGTTCAGCACCTGCTGGGCCTCGTCGTCCAGGCCCCGGGTGCGGTCCTCGAAGACCCGGGCGCCCTCCTCGCCGTTGACGACCGCGTGGTTCTCGGCGCGCCGGTCGTGGAGGATGTTGCCCTCGCGGGTGGAGACGTCGTCGAAGGGCGTGTGGAACCTGGGCTGGGCGAGGACCTCCCGGTCGGAGTCGCTCAGTTGCTCCAGGGCGTGCAGGGTGACCGTGAAGGTGGAGTACACCTCGTTGGTCGGGGTGTCCCGGAGGGTGAGGGTGTTGACGAAGTCGGGGCTGACGAAGTGGTTGGCGAAGTCCCGGTGGAACTTGAGCGTTCCCAGCGTCTTCTGCGACTGGGTGTCGAACATGGACTCCTTGGGGTAGATGTCGTGGAAGAAGTCGCCCCCGTTGACGCTGAGGTGCCCGATGATCTCGGTGCCGGTCAGGACCGCGTAGGCGGCCAGGAAGCCCTCGGCGACGAAGGTCTTCTTCAGCCGGTACTTCTCGTGCACGGGATCCGCCGACCCGAAGAGGGGCAGGTCCGGGTCGATGGGGGCGTTGCCGATGACGACCAGCGGTTCCTTGGAGAAGTCCCGCAGCATCGACCCCTCGCAGAAGTCGGTGAAGCGGGAACCGAGCCGGCGGTCCCTGCGGAGTCCGGACACGTCGGCCATGTAGGTCTCGAAGTCGCTGTACGGGCTGGTGGCGAGGTCCAGCAGGACCGCGCGCAGCGCGTCGCGCTCGGCGTCGGTGAAGACGAAGTCGTAGTCGATCTGCTGCATGGTGCGTTCCTCCGTCGGAAGGTGCTCGTGCCGGGGGCACGGGGGACGAACGGTGGGAGGGGCCCGGTGGCCGCGGTCGGCGGCGGGGCGTCAGGCCCGGGGCCGGGGACCGTGCCGGAGTCCGGCGCCGGGTGCCGGGGCGAGCGGCCGGGCACCGGGTGCGCGGAGCCGGGCGGCGCGTGCGCCCCGGCCCCCGCACGGCGGGAGGAGGTCCCAGATGTTGCCTTCTCCGCCGGTGGTGGCGGCCGGTGGCCGCCGGTCCGCGCGGCAGGCCGTACGGAAGGTTCCCCCCGTGGGCGTCGGTGCGGCTCCCGCGGTCTCCCGTAGGCGTTTCATCCAGCTTCCCTTTCTGGTGTCACGGGTCGGGCAAGCCAACGGGTATCCGCGCCCGATGGGGGCATGCGCCCGTCATGTGACAGCTAGTGGCCGGACCACTACTGGACAGCGGGAGGGATGTCGTTGATCTTCGACCGGGTGGACGTGGAGCTCTACCGCGCCGAGGTGCAGAGACCCCGGTACACCGACGCGGAGCTGGCCGAACGCCTGGGGGTGGTGCCCGAGGAGGTGCGCGAGCGGAGGAGACGGCTGGCGGACGCGCGTCTGCTGCAGCGGATCGACGAGGACGCGTGGGTGGCCCGCAGTCCCCAGGCCGCGGCCGACGCCCTGCTGGCGGACGAGGAGGAGGAACTCGACCGGCGCCGCAGGGAGCTCCGCCGGCGCAAGGAGGAACTGCTGGCGCTGACCGCCGACTACCTCGACGCCCGCCGATTACGTTCGAGCACGGGACTCGTGGAGGTCCTGCACGGCGTCGAGACGGTCCGGGCCGCCCTGACCGAGCTGGCCGCGCTGTGTTCCCGCTCGGTGGACTCCATGGTCCCCGGGGGCGCGCAGAGCGAGGAGGCCGTCCGGGCCGCGCTGCCCCTCGACAGGGCCCTGCTGGACCGGGGCGTCGCCCTGCGCAGCCTGTTCCTCGACTCCGCCCGTTCGCATCCGGGCACCCACCGCTACCTGAAGGAACTCGGGCGGGCGGGAGGAGAGGTCCGCACGGCGGCCCTCCTGCCCACCCGCATGCTGCTCTACGACGACGCGACCGCCGTCGTGCCGCTCGATCCGCGCGACAGCGCCCTGGGCGCCGTGGTCGTCCACGACCGGCCGCTGGTCACCCTGCTGAGCGACCTGTTCAACCTGTACTGGAACCAGGCCGCGCCCCGGGAGCCGGAGGACCCCGGCGGCGACGAGCCCAGCGAACTGGAGCGGTCCGTCCTGCGGCTCATGGCCGCGGGCCAGCTGGACGAGGCCATATCCCGCCAGATCGGCCTGTCGGTGCGGACCACCCGCCGCATCATCAGCCAGCTGTCCGCCCGGCTGGGGGCCTCCAGCCGGTTCCAGGCGGGGGTCAGGGCCGTCGCCCGCGGCTGGGTCGACTGACCGCGGCGGCCCGGGGGCTCCGGGGCTCCGGGACTCCGGGGCTCCGGGGCTCCGGGGCTCCGGGGACATGCCACCGCCCGGGGCGGACCCGTACGGTCCGCCCCGGGCGGTGTGCGCGGGGAGGCGTCCTCCCGTCCGGTTCCCTCAGCGCCGGCCGGTCGCGTCCGGGATCGTGCCGAAGGCGCGCGACAGGGCCCAGTACAGGGCCGCCGCGCCGAGGACGCCGACGGGGATGGCGAGGTTGAGGCCGCCCATCGCGGCGGCGAGGGGGCCGGCCCAGAAGGTCGAGCCGGCGCACAGGGCGGCCCCGCCCGCGCCGCCCAGGGTGGCGAGCATGCCGGCCCAGTTGAAGCCCCCGTGGTACCAGAAGGGGCTGGTGCGGCTCTGGTCGTGGAGCAGTTCTCCGTCGTAGCGGTTGCGCCGCAGGACGATGTCGGTGGCGTAGACGGCCATGCACGGGCCGGTGACGATCACGACCAGTTCCATCATGGTGTTGACGGCGGTGAGGAAGTCGAAGACCAGGAGCCCGAACAGGGTCATGGTGGTGCCGATGACGCCGACGACGAGGACGGTGAACATCCGGGGCAGCCGCACGCCGATCGACTGCATCGACAGGCCGGAGCTGTAGGCGGTGAGGCCGTTGTTCGCGATGGTGTTCACCACCACCGCGGTGACGAAGGTGGGCACGAACCAGGGCGGCATGATGCTCTCCAGGGCCGCCTGCGGATCGCTCATGTCGAGCGTGGTGGCCGCGAGGGCGCCGATGCCCGTGAACAGGACGCTCGGCAGGTAGGCGCCGAAGGCGGTCCACAGCGTGACGGCCCGGCCGCTGGTGCCGCGCGGCAGGTAGCGGGCGAGGTCGGGGCTGTTGGCGTACGAGAGCGGGGCCGAGGCGACGAGGGTGAAGCCGGAGGCGAGGACGACGAGGTGCTCGATCCCGGTGAGCGGCTCGGCGGGCGCGTACGACCAGTCCGTGTGGCCGAGCACCATCACGCTCAGGGCCAGGAAGACGAGCGCGAGGAAGACGCTCACCGCGCCGTAGAGGCGGACGATCGTCGCGTGTCCGTAGATCGCGATGACGATGGTGACGCCGGCGATGAGACAGACCACCGTGAAGTCCAGGGCGGCGGACTGGGCCATCCCCAGCTGGGCCGTCATGCCGATGGCGGCGGTCGAGGCCGCCGACCAGTTCAGCGCGAGGTAGAGCGACGAGATCAGCCATCCGGTGAGCGCGACGACGAGCTTGTTGCCGACGATCCCGTACATGGCCCGGGAGATCACGGAGCCGGAGGTGCCCGTCACGGGGCCGCTGACGGCGATGAAGCCGGTCAGGAGCCAGAAGAGGTTTCCGGCGGCGATGACCGCCATCGCCTCGATCAGCGACAGTCCCATCAGGACGAGGGTTCCGCCGACCACGAAGCTGAGGTAGCTCACGTTCGGCGCGGCCCAGACCGAGAACAGCTCGCGCGCCTTCCCGTGCCGCTCCGAGTCGGGCACGCAGTCGATGCCCCGGCTCTCGACCGAGCCCGCCAGGTCACGTCCCGTGTCGTACGAGGCCGCGACGGGGCCTGCTGGAGAACGCTGCATGGGTGTTCCTTCGAGGAGGGGGGTGGGCGGCACGGTCCTCGCCACCGAGGTGTCCGGGAGGGTGCGGCCGAAGGTGACCCAGTCTTGTTGGTGAGTTAACCAATAGACTGTTGGTGCGTCATCCAATAATGTGATCCGCATGACGTCAACCCCCCGGGGGCCACGGACCCGCAAGACCGCCGAGGAGCGGCGGTCCGACATCGTGCGGGCCGCCGGCCGGCTCGCCCTGGAGCGGGGGCTGGAACGCGTGACGATGCAGCTGGTCGCCGACGAGCTGGGAGTCCGCCCCGGCCTGATCAGCTACTATTTCGCGACCGTCGACGACCTGCTGTGCGAGGCGTTCGTCCGGGCGGTCGGCCGCGAGCGCGACGCCCTCCTGCCGGAGGCCGACGCCGCCCTGCCGCCGGTACGGAGGCTGAGCCGCCTGCTGCACCGGCTCGGCGGCGAGGACTTCACCGACCTCGGCAGGCTCTGGCTCAACGCCCGCCACCTCACCCGTTACCGTCCCGGCCTCGGACGCGTCGTCTCCGAACAGGAGGCGGTCATGCGCGACGCCCTGACGGCGCTCATCGAGGACGGCGTGCGCGCCGGAGACTTCACCACGGCGGACCCCCTCGGGGCGTGCGTGGTGATCCTCGTCGCGATCGACGGACTCGGCACCTACGTGAACGACCCCTCCCCGTTCACCCACCCGGCACTCGACGCCCTGGTGTTCACCACGGCCGAACGCGAGCTCGGCCTCGCGGAGGGCACCCTGCGCGAAGCCCTCTGACGGCGGCGGGCGGGAGCCCCGTGTACGCGACGGGGCCTCCCCGGCGGCGCCTCCGGCCGACGGGCGGAGCGGGCACCGGCGCGGCTCCGCGCGCGGAGGGGCCCGGTGCCCCGCCGCGCGCGGAGGTGCCGCTCCTCCCCCGCCCCGGTGGCGGGGCGGAGGAGGCCCGTCAGGCCGCGGTCAGTTCGTTGAGGGCGACATTGCCCCACTGGCGGTTGGCCGCCTTGACGACGAGCCGCACCCGGGCGGTGTCGACGGGAGAGGGAAGCGTGAGGGTGCGCCGCTCCACCACGGACGTGTTGCTGCTCCAGCCGATGGCGGCGTCGGCGAGCCGGGTGGTCCAGACCGATCCGTCCCAGGTCTGGACGTCGACCCGGGTGAAGCCCTGCCCCTGGCCGAAGTGGGTGGCCAGGGTCACGGAGGAGACGCGCCGGACGGCCCGGTAGTCGACCGTGATGCTGCCGGGCAGCGTCGCGGAGACCGTGCTCGCCCAGCTCGTCGCCTCGCTGCCGTCGGCCACCGCCGCGACGGAGCCCTGGCCGACGCCCATCGTCGTGGAGACGGCGGGAGCGCCCTGGCTGCCCTGCGCGCCCTGCACGGCGCCGATGACGGCGGCCGGGAAGAGGGGGACGCCCAGGATGTCCCGGCCGCCGTTGTCCGCGACGGTCAGACCGGCGTCGATGGCGGCCGACCCGGAGAGCGGCCGGTAGCCGGTCAGGTCGGCCCGGGAGGTGGCGGTCCCCGGCGCGGTGAGCCTGGGATCGCCGGTGATCGCGGCGGAGTCCGGCGGGACCGGCCCGCCCCGGTAGAGGTTGTTGAGGTAGGTGATGCCCGCGGTGTCGTACGGGAGGTTCGCCTGGTTGACGAAGAGGTTGTTGCGGAAGGTGACGTTCTTGGGGTTGTGGTAGACCTGCGCGATCTTGTAGAGCGGGCGGCTCGGCGAGGAGGAGACGTAGACGGTGTTGTTGTAGACGTCGACGCCGTCGGTGTTGGTCGAGAAGGTGAAGATCTCGTTGCCGTCGTTCTGGCTGATGTTGTAGCGGACGACCGCGCTGGCGGGGGCGGAGCCCAGGGAGACGGAGATGAAGAAGCCGCCGCCGTTGTCGTGGCTGTAGTTGTACTGCACCAGGCTGTCGTGGGTGGAGGCGTCGGCGTCGAAGGCGGTGCAGTCGAGGCCCCGCCCGCCGAACCGGGCTCCGTACACCTCGTTGTACTGCACGGTCGTGCGGTCCGCGCCCGACCACCAGATGCCGACGTTGGTGGTGGTGGAGGTGGGGCGGGCCACGGTGTTGTACTCGATCAGGGTGTCGGCGACCTGGTTGGGGTTGATGCCCCCGGAGCCGACGTCGTGGACGTGGTTGCCCCGGATCACCAGGCCCGTGCTGGGCGTGAACGGGCCGTACTCGGTGGAGGGGATGTTCAGCTCCCCCCACAGGGAGGTCCAGCCCTCGCGCTGCATCCAGGTGGACCAGGTGGTGATGCCGTACGCCTTGGTGTCGGCGATCTCGTTGTTCTCGATCAGCATCCCGGTGTAGTACGTCGGGACGCTGTTGCCCCGGACGTCGACGAGGATGCCGGCCGAGCCGATGTTGCCCTTGCCGACCTGGGCGACGCCGTCGATCCCGTGCACGTACAGGTTGCGCAGGGTGATGCCGGGGACGGCGCCGATGTCCTTGGCCCGGACCTCGACGCCGGTGCGCCAGGTGGTGGAGCCGGTCCCGTTGGTGATCTCCAGGCCGTCCAGCGTCCAGTGCCGCAGGTTCTCCAGGAGGACCGCCGACGGGACGGTGTTGCCGCCCGCGATGACCGGCTTGGGGCCGGTGCCGTACGAGGTGGCGGTGACCGGGCTGCCCTCGGCGCCCGACCCCTTGGGGGCGAACTGCCCGGTCCAGGTGCGCCCGGCCAGGAACCGGACGGTGTCGCCGGGCCGGAAGACCTGCTGGTTCACCCGGGCCAGCGTGCGCCAGGGGGTGGCGGTGGAGGTGCCGGCCGCGGAGTCGTTCCCGGCGGCGGAGTCCACGTAGTACGTGGTGCCCGCCACCGCCGCCCGGGCGGCGGTGGCGGGCACGGCGGTGGCCAGGGCCGTGCCGAGGACCGCGGAGAGAAGGGTGCGCCTGCTGTGCATGGGACCTCCTGGGTGAGCGGTTACATAGCAAAATGTCTTTCATAAGTGCTGGTTCCGGGTCGCTCCGGCGAGGGCGGATGGACGGGTGGGAGCGGATGGGAGCGGACGGGCGCGGACACGCCCGGGGGCAGCACGGCCCGCTCCCCCGCCGCGGTCACGCCACGACGACCTCGTAGAGGGCGAGGTTCCCCCACTGGAGGTGGGCCGCGTGCACCACGAGACGGATCTTCCGGGTGGTGACGGGGGCGGGGAGGGCGAGCGTCGCGGTCTCCACGACGCCGCTGTTGTGCTGCCACGCGATCGGCAGGTGGTCGATCCGGTCCGTCCAGGCGGTGCCGTCCCAGGTCTGGAGCGACACGTCGCTGACGCCCTGGCCCAGGGCCCAGCCGGTGTGGAGGGCGACGGTGGAGACCTCGCGCGGTTCCCGCAGGTCCAGGGTGATGTCGCCGGGGAAGGCCAGGCCCTCGGCGGCGGTCGACCACGCGGAGTTCGGGTCGCCGTCCACCAGGTTCGTCCAGGGGGTGGCCGGCGAGGAGGGGAACGAGCTGGTGACGAGCGGACCCGTCCACGGCGTCTCGAACGGGCCGGTGGCGGCCGGGACTCCGAGCCGCACCTCGCTGATCCGGAGGCTTCCGCCGCCGCTCGCGGAGGTGAGGACGAGCCGGACCCGCTCCGTGGTCACCGGCGCGGCCGTGGTGAAGGTCCCGTCCTTCCACTCGCCGGACAGCGTGGCCCAGGCGGACCCGTCCCAGGTCCGCACCGTGGCCCCGGTGACCGCGCGTCCGGTGCGGGGCGTGAGCACGGAGAGGGCGGAGAAGGTCCGCGCGACCGGGTACGCGAGGTCGATCGTGGCCGGGAGGCGCGGTTTGGGCACGCTCTGCCAGTACGTCGCCGGATCGCCGTCGGCCAGCCGGCCCAGGCCGCCCTTCGGGGAGAGGTCGCCGCTCACCCGGGGAGCGGCGACGCGGCGCTGGAAGGCCCCCAGGTCGGGCGCCGCGTCCGGGACCGGGACGCCGGTGATGTCGTGGGTGGCGGGGACGGTGACGCCCGCGTCGAGGGCGGGCGAGCCGGGGAGGGGGCGGTAACCGTCGAGGGAGCCGTCGCCGGGCGCGGCCAGCTTCGGGTCGGCCTCGACCGGCGCGTGGTCGTTGCCGGTGGGCGGCCGGGCCGTGCCCGCGTAGAGGTTGTGGTCGTAGACGACGCCGTTCCTGGTGTCGAATCCGGCCCCGGCGGCGTTGAGGAAGACGTTGTTGCGGACCGTCACGTTCGCGGCGTCGCCGTAGAGGCGCACGACCCGCCCGAGGGGGTAGCTCCCCTCCCCCCTGTACGGCGGCGGGACGACGACCACGCGGGACGTCGTGTGGACGGTGTTGTTGTGGATGTGGGTGCCGGTGGTGGCGGTGGAGATGCCGAAGGTCTCGTAGCCGTCGTCGTGGCTGACGTTGTACCGGACGGTCGTGTCCCTGGTCGGGGCGCCCGCGAACGACACCGAGATGAAGAAGCCGCCGTCGTTGCCGTGACTGTGGTTGTACTGCACCAGGCTGCGGTTGTTGTCGGCGTCCGCGTCGAATCCGTGTCCGTCGCTGCCCGGGCCGTTGAACCCGGTGCGGGAGACCTCGTTGTGCTGGACGACGAGGTCGTCGGTGCCCTGCCACCAGATGCCGACGTTCCCGCCGTTGGGCACCAGACGGCCCGTCACGGCGCGGTCCACCCTGTTGCCCTCGACCAGGCCGCCGGCGAGGTGCATCGGCGCGATGCCGCCCGCGGTCACGTCGTGGACGTGATTGCCGCGGATGACCACGCCCTCGCTCGGCGTCCAGGGCCCGAGTTCGCCGTCCTGGATGCCGGTCTCGGACGGGTAGAAGCTGGTCATGCCGTTCCTCTTCGACCAGCTGGACCAGAGGAGCATGCCGTAGGAGCGGACGTCGGATATCTCGTTGCGCTCGATCGTCAGGTTCTTGAAGTAGGTGGGGACCCGGTTGCCGGTGATCGAGGCGATCAGGCCGGCCTTGCCGACCGACGTCCCGCCCTTGCCGTCCACCCGCCGGATCGTGAGGTCGCGCAGGGTGATGCCGGCCAGTTCGCCGGCGTCCCGGCCGTGCAGGTGGACGCCGCTGCGGTAGACGTCGGTGGCACCGCTCCAGTTGGTGACCTCGATGCCCTCGAGGACGAAGTCGTGGACGTTCTCGAGGAGGACCGCCGAGTCGGCCTTCCCGCCGCCGTCGATGACCGGTTTGGCCCCGGTGCCGTACGAGGTGATGGTGACGGGGCTGCCGGGGGCGCCGGCGCCGTTCGGCACGAGCCGGCCGTGCCACCTCCGGCCGGCGCGGAACCGGACGGTGTCACGGGGCCCGAGGGTGAGCCCGTTGACCTTGTCGAGGCTCTTCCAGGCGTCACCGGGAAGCCGGCCGCCGGCGGAGTCGTCCCCGGTGACCGCGTCCACGTAGTAGGTCCTGCCCGGGCCGGTCCCGGCGGAAGCCGTCGCCGGGACCGGAGCGGTCGCGATCGCCAGCGCGGCGATCACGGCCGCCGCTCGTCCCAGTGCGTCGCGCATGAGGGAGGTGTCCTCTCGGAGGGGTGGGGAACAGCGGGAGGAAGGGGGTCACTTGCCGATCCCCGCGGTCATGCCGTCGATGATGCGGCGCCCGCACCACAGGTAGAGGACGACCATCGGGTAGACGAGGATGGCGATCCCGGCGAACATGCCGCCCCAGTTGGACGAGTACTGCATCGTCCCGTAGAGGTGGAGGAGGGCGACCGGGAGCGTGCGCTCGTCCTCGCCGGGGGCGATCACCATGACCAGCAGGGTGGAGTTCCACAGGCCGATCACGTTGAGCACGAGCACCGTGACGATGCCGGGCCTGGCCAGCGGGACGATCACCTGGACGAAGGTCCGCAGCGGTCCCGCCCCGTCCAGCTCGGCGGCCTCCTCGACCTCGTGGGGGAGCGAGCGGAGGTAGCCGGTGAGCACGAAGACGGCGAAGGGCAGGGAGAGGGCGACCTCGAAGACGAGCAGGGTGATCCGGTCGTCCCACCAGCCGGTGACCCAGTCCACCATGAACGTGTGGAGCGACAGCTTCACGACCACGACGGGGATGATCAGGGTCTGCAGCGGAATGCTCATCCCCAGGGCGAAGTAGCTGGTGAGCGGCGCGGCCACGCGGCGCGACGAGCGGGCGAGCGCGTAGGCGGCGGGCGCGGCGAGGCCGACGATCAGGAACGAGCCGGCCGCGGTGAGGAGGACGCTGTTGAGGGCCGCCCCGGAGAACTGCGCGGCCTGCCACGCCGAGGAGTAGTTCTGCCACTCCAGCGAGGTCGGGAGGGCGAAGGGGCTGAGCCACACGTCGCCCGAGGACTTGAGCGACTGGAGGCCCACCCAGGCCACGAGCGCCAGGTTGAAGAGCACCCACGCCCACAGCGCGACCGCGGTCGCCCGGGGGACGAGGACGTCGCCGACGAAGGTGGCGACCGGACGACCGCTCCTGACGGAATTCACGAGAGCTCCACTGGATCGCGACGCGTCGCCCGGCGGATCAGCAGGATCAGGACCAGGGTGATCAGGACGACGACCACGCCCATGGCCGCGCCCTGTCCCAGGTCGGGGACCGCGTTGCCGCCGGAGACGGAGATGTATTGCTGGACGGCCACCGTGCGGGCCTGGAGCGGCGGGTTGCCGGGGGTGCCGCCGGTGGTGAAGGCGAGCACGATCTCGAAGACCTTCAGGCTGTTGACGACCCACAGCACGGCGGCGACGGAGAAGACGTCCCAGGTCAGCGGGAGCGTGATGTGGCGGAACTGCTCCCACCGGGTGGCCCCGCTGAGGCGGGCGTCCTCGTACAGGTGCGGGGGGATCGAGTCCACGGCCGACATCATCAGGGCGATGTAGAAGCCCGTCGACGACCAGACCAGGCCGGCGACGACGCACCGGAAGACCAGGTCGGGCCCGAGCCAGGGCGGTCCGTCCACCCCGAACACCGCGAGGACGTCGTTGACCGCGCCGCCGGGATTGAGCAGGAAGCCGACGGCGGCCCCGACGGCGATGGCCGAGATGATCATCGGCAGGAACACGACGGACCTGATGAACGCCCGGCCCCTCAGCTGGCGCAGCACCGTCATCGCCAGGAACGTGACGGTGAAGACGGCGGCCCCGCCGCCCAGCGACAGCACCAGCGTGTTCCAGAACGAGGACTGGAACGCCTCGTTCTGGAAGAGGGCCGTGTAGTTCTTCGCGCCCCGCCAGGTCATCTCGGCGCCGGGGCCCGGCCAGCGGTACAGGCTGACCCAGGCGCCGTAGAGCGCGGGCGCCACGAACAGGCCCGTGTAGAGGGCGAGCGCCGGCAGCAGGAACGGCCAGAAGGACCGTTCGCGCGCCGGCCGCAGGCGGCGGGCCGGCCGGCGCGGATCGCGTTCCGGCGGGAGGGTGCGGGGCCCGGGGTCGCGCGAGGTACGGGTCGCTGTCGCGCTCATGGTCACCTACTTCGGGGCGTGGGAAGGCGTGGGAAGAGCGGGCGCGGCGGACGGCGTGGGTCCGCCGCGGCCCGGTTCAGCTGTTGGACGCGATGAACGCGGCGCTCTTCTGCTTGCCCTGTGCCACGAACTCCTCCGCGGTGAGGGAGCCGCCGAGGAGCTTGTCGTCGAGGGGCATGAAGACGTCGGTCCACCAGGCGTTCAGGCCGGGTGCGCCGTCGTAGGGCTTGTGGACCGCGGTGGCCTCGCCGATGGCCTTCTGGAGGGTGACCAGGTTCCCGGGCGCGGGCACGTCGGAGCGGGCGGGGATGTTCAGCGCCTCGGCGCCTATGCGCTCCGCGTACTTCTTCTGCTGGACGAAGGCGAGGAACTTCTTCGCGGCCCCGGGGTGCTTGCCCTTGGCGTTGACGCCCCAGCCGAGGGCGCCCGCCTCGACGGAGCCCTTGCCGCCGGCCGGGTACTGGAACGAGTTGATCCGCGCGTCGGCGGGCAGTTTGGGCTTGATCTCGCTGGTGAGCCAGGTGCCGTTGATGTTCAGGTCGTACCCGCCGGTGGCGAACGCGTCCTGGGCGGCCGGGAACTTGGTCGCCATGTACGACTTCTGGAAGTAGCCGCCCTTGGCGAGCTTCTCCACCTGCCTGGCCGCGGCCAGCACCTCGGGCCGGTCCCAGGCGCCGGCGTCGGTGCCGAGCGCGTAGAGGCTTCCGGCGCCGTTGGCGCGGACCAGGGCCGAGTAGAACCAGTACGCGTTGTAGAACGGAACCGTGCCGTCCTGTCCCAGGGGGGTGCGTCCGGCCCTCTTCGCGCCGTCGAGGTACGCGACGAAGGCGTCCCACGTCCGCGGCGGCGCGGCGGCCAGCTCGGGGTGCCTGGTCGCGTCGTACCACACGCCGGTCGAGATGATCGTGTGGGGAACGAAGGCGAGGCCCTTCTCGTCGGAGGACGCCTGCTTCGCCGCGGCGGGCAGCACGTCCCCGACGGCCTTCCCCTCCCCCGGGATCTTCGCGGCCAGCACGTCGTCGACCGGGGCCAGCAGGTTCTGGGCGCGGAACTTGGCGATGTTGTCGGTGCCGGTGTCGAACAGGTCGGGGCCCTGGCCCGCGGCCATCTCGGTGGCGAGGCTGTCGGTCCCCTTGCGCCCCATCCACTTCACCTCGGCCTTGATCCCGGTCTGCTTCGTGAAGTCGTCGACGGCGGCCTGGAAGATCTTCGCCTGTGGTTCCTCCTTGCCCCACGTCGAGGTGTAGGAGAAGGTCTCCGCCTTCCCCGCGTCGGCGGAACCGCCGCCGTTCTTCTTGCCGCAGGCGGTCGTGGAGAGGGCCAGGGCACCGAGCACCGCGAACGCGGCCGCCCGCGACACGAGTTGATTCATCACATCTTCTTTTCTGAGCCGGAGGGGTCGGACGGGGCGAGGGTGGTCACCGTGCGGGTGCGGCGGGCGGTCTCGGCGGCCCAGACCACGCGGTGCGTGGCCAGGCTCTCGCGGCCGGTCGACCGGATCGACGCCGGGTCTCCGCCGCCCACGGCCTCGACGAAGGCGTCGAGCAGCATCTCGTCCCCTCCGCCGTGGCCCTCGGCCGCCGAGGCGTCGGTTCCCGTGTCGGTGACGACGGTGGAGTGGGTGTCGGTGAGGAAGTCGTGGACGCGGAGCCGTACGCCGTCGCCCTCGATGGAGCCGTGGGTGCCGAAGATCCTGGTCTTGCGGTGTTCCAGGGCGGCGAACGCCGTCATGGTGAAGCTGGCGGTGGTCCCGTCGCCGAACTCCATGCCCACCACCTGGCTGTCGACGACGTCGTTGCCGGCGCCGTACACGCAGCGGCCGTAGGGGCCGTCGCGCAGGGCGGTCAGCACGCCCTCCTCGGTGTGGTCGTCGGTGACGGCGGACAGCGGCCACCACTCCCTGACCGGGTCGCCGAGGCAGTCCAGGTAGATGCGCTTGGCGGAGTAGGGGCAGGCGGACTCGACCGGGCAGTCCAGGCAGTTGGCGGCGGCGCCCTCGGGGCGCTTCTCCGGGCGGAAGTGGACGAGGTTCCCGAAGGAGGAGACCCGTTCCGGCAGGGAGCCCTTGAGGTAGACCATCCAGTCCAGGTCGTGGCACGCCTTGGCCAGGAGCATCGGCGCCGACGCGGCCTCCTCGCTCCAGTTCCCCCGTACGAAGGAGTGGGCCTGGTGCCACCAGCCGACCTGTTCCAGGTGCTGGATGTTCATGATCTCGCCGATGCTCCCCTTGTCCAGGAGCTCCTTGAGGGCTTCGGTGTAGCGCGTGTAGCGCATGACGTGGCAGACGGCGAGCAGGACCCCGTGCCGCTCGGCCGCCGCGGCGATCAGGGCGGCCTCCTCCTCGGTCGGCGCCATCGGCTTCTCCAGGAGGAGGTGGTAGCCGAGTTCGGCCGCGCGGACCGCGGGCCCGACGTGCATGCGGTCCTGGGTCGAGACGATCGCCCCGTCGGCGAGGCGGTCCCGGTCGAGCAGGTCGCGCCAGTCGGCGAAGACGTTCGCGGCGGGGATGTCGTGTTCCGCGGCGAAGCGCGCGCGGCGCTCGTCGTCCGGTTCGGCCACCGCCACGATCCGGGCCCGGCCGGTGCTCCGGGCCCGCCGGGCGTACCCGGTTCCCCGCAGCCCCGCCCCGATGACCGCGAGGGTGACATCGGTATCTCGCATGGTGCCCTCTCTCACTTGCCCCTTACTAATGAAGGATGTTTTTATTAGTCCCCACAGCCCCTGTCAACACCCTTGGAGGAACCGGTCGTGAGCATGCGGGGCGGCGACGGGTCGCGGCTGAGAAGGATGAACATGGTCGCCACCCTGCGCGCGCTGCGGGGGAGCCCCCCGACGGGACTGACCGAACTCGCGGCGCGCGCGGGACTGTCACGCCCCACGGTCGAAGGACTCGTCGACGACCTGCTCGGCCTGGGATGGCTGAGCGAGATGCCGCCGGAGAGCGGGCGGATGGGCCGTCCCCGGCGGTTGTTCCGGTTCCGCGCCGAGTCCGGCCACGTGCTCGGGATCGACGTGGGCTCCTCCAGCGTCCGCGCCGTCGTCTCCGACCTCGACGGCGGGACGAGGGGCCGGGCCTCCGTCCGGACCGACCCGTCCTTCGGCCGCGCGAAGAGGCTGGCGGCCATGCGTTCCGCCGCCGCGGACGCGCTCGCCTCGGCGGGCGTCCCCCCGTCCTCGGTGACGGCCGTGTGCGTGGGGACCACGGGCGTGGTCACCGCGTCGGGCACGGTCAGGCTCTCCGTCAGCCTGCCCGAGTGGACCGGGGTCGACCTGGCCTCCGAGATCGGCCGGGACTGGGACGTCCCGGTCCTCGTCGAGAACGACTGCAACCTGGCCGCCCTGGCCGAGCGCTGGGCGGGCGTGGCCCAGCAGGTCGAGGACGTGGTCTTCGTCCTGTCCGGCATGCGCACGGGCTGCGGCATGCTCATCCGGGGCCGGCTCCACCGGGGCGGCCGGGGCGCCGCCGGGGAGATCGGCGCGCTCCCCCTCGTCGGCTGGCACCGCGCCCCCTCCCACCTGGCCGCCTTCCCCGGCCTGCCCGGGGAGACCCCGCCCGAGGCGGTCGCCGAACTGGTCTTCGCCGCGGCCAGGTCCGGTGATCCGGCGGCACGCTGGGCCGTGGAGCAGTTCGCCCACGACCTGGCCGAGGGCATCGCCGCGCTCGTCCTGAGCGTCGATCCCGATCTGGTGGTCCTGGGCGGCGGCGTCTCGCGCTCGGGCGACGTCCTGATGGAGCCCCTGCGGCGCCACCTGGACCCGCTCTGCCTGGAACCCCCGGAGCTGGCGGTCTCCGGCCTCGGCGACCAGGCCGTGGTGACGGGCGCGGTACGGCACGCCCTCGACCACGTCGACGCGCGCCTCTACGACGTCGACGCCCCGCTTCCGGCCCCCGCACCGGCAGGGACGTGACATGGATCTGCTCCCCCGCCCGACCTCCCTCCGCCGCCGTGCGGGAACCTTCCCCCTGACGTGCGCGACCGCCCTGACGGCGGGGGACGGCGCCCACGGGGCCGCCGCCCTGCTGCGGGACCTGCTCCGCCCGGCGACCGGACTGCCGCTCGCCCCCGCGGGGGTCGCGCGGGGCGGCGCGATCGTCCTGTCCCTCGACGCGCGGGCCGGGGCGGAGCTGGGCGCCGAGGGCTACCGGCTGGACGTCACCCCCGAGGAGGCGCTCCTGGTGGCGGCGGCGCCCACCGGGCTCCTGCGGGGCGTGCAGACGCTGCGCCAGCTCCTGCCGCCCGAGGCGTGGTCGGACCGTCCGGTCCGCGGCGTCGTCTGGGAGCTGCCCTGCGTGTCCGTCGTGGACGTGCCGCGCTTCCGGTGGCGGGGGGCCCATCTGGACGTGGCGCGCTGGTGGATGCCGACGGCCTTCCTGTTCCGTTACGCGGACCTGCTGGCGGCCCACAAGCTGAACGTCCTGCACCTGCACCTCACCGACGACCAGGGCTGGCGGATGCCGGTCGAGCGCCACCCGCGGCTGACCGAGACGGGCGCCTGGCGGTCCCGCAGCATGGCGGGCGCCCTCGCCGAGGAGCGGTACGACGACGTCCCGCACGGCGGCCACTACACCCGGCGGGAACTGTGCGACCTCGTCGCGTACGCGGCCCGCCGCGGTGTCACCGTCGTCCCCGAGATCGATCTGCCGGGCCACGCGCAGGCGGCGGTCGCGGCCTACCCCGAGCTGGGCTGCGGACCCGCCGGCCCGGACGGGCGCGTCGAGGTCTCCCCCCGCTGGGGCGTGCACGACCGCATCCTCGGCGTCGGCGACGCGTCGCTGAGGTTCTGCCACGACGTGCTGGAGGAGGTGCTCGACGTCTTCCCCTCCCGCCACGTCCACATCGGCGGGGACGAGGTGCCGACCACCCGCTGGCACGCCTCGCCCACCGCACGGCGGAAGGCGCGCGAGCTGGGCATCCCCGTCGACGGCCTGCACGGCTGGTTCACCGGGGAGCTGGACGCCTGGCTGCACGCGCGGGGCCGGCGGACGGTCGTCTGGGACGACGCGTTCGTCCACGGCAGGGCGGCACCGCTGTCCGAGGGGGCGACGGTCATGTCGTGGCTGGGAACGGACGGCGCGGCCGCCGCCGCGGCCGCCGGGCACGAAGTGATCATGACGCCGCACGACCGGACCTACTTCGACCACGGTCAGGCCGAGGGCCCGGGAGAACCGCTCTCCATGGGCCACGTCGTCACCCTGGAGGACGTCTACGGCTACGAGCCGGTCCCCGCCTCCCTGTCGGCCGAACAGGTCCTCGGCACCCAGGGCCAGTTGTGGACCGAGTACCTCCCCACGCCGGAGCGGGTCGAGTACGCGGCCTTCCCCCGGCTGTGCGCGCTCGCCGAGGTGGCCTGGTCGTCCCCCTCCGGGCGGGACCACGCCGAGTTCCTGGGGCGGTTGCGGCCCCATCTGGCCCGTCTCGGCCACATGGGAGTCGCCCACCGGCGGCTCGACGCCCCCTCCGCCTGAGCGGCCGGGGCTCCCACCGCTCTCCGCTCCCCCGGCCGGCCCCCTCCCGTACCGTCGCCGCCGCCCGTGCCCCGGGGGATCTCCGGGAGGACCCGTACGGACTCGGACGCGGCCGGAACGGCTGACTTCCGCCACAGCGGGCAGAGGCGGGAGGACGGGCCGGGCGAGCGGAGAGACGGCGCGGCGCCCGAACGGCCCGGGGAAAGAGCCCCGCGCACCAGGGAGAGCACGGACATGACGGAACTTCCCGGAACCTACGAGTCGTACTGGATGGAGACCGGAAAGGGCCCCGGACACCCCGCCCTGACCGACGGGCCGGAGGTCGACGTGGCGGTCGTCGGCGCCGGGATCGCCGGCATCTGCACCGCCTGGGAGCTCGCGCGCACCGGACGGCGCGTCGCCCTGCTCGAAGCCGACCGGGTGGCCGCGGGCGTCACCGGCTACACCACCGCGAAGCTCTCCGCCCAGCACGGGCCCCTCTACGCGCACCTGCGCGCGACGTTCGGCGCGGAGGGAGCCCGGCAGTACGCCCGCTCGCAGCAGGAGGCCGTCGAGCACGTCGGCCGGGTCGCGGCGGAGCTGGGGATCGACTGCGAGCTGGAACGGGTGCCGGGATACGTGTACGCGGAGTCCGCGGACACGGCCGAGCGGCTGCGGGCCGAGGCCGACGCGGCGCGCGAGGCGGGACTCGACGCCTCCTACGTGACGGAGACCGGTCTGCCGTACCCCGTCGCGGGCGCGGTCCGGGTGGAGCACCAGGCCCAGTTCCATCCGCGCAAGTACCTGCTGGCCCTCGTCGCCGACCTCGTGGCACGGGGCGGGATCGTGCGCGAGCGGACGCGGGTCGTCTCGCTCCACGAGGGAGAGCCCTGCCGGCTCACCACCGAGAGCGGCGTCGAGGTCGTCGCCGACGACGTCGTGGTGGCCACGCACTACCCGGTCTTCGACCGCGCCCTGATGTTCTCCCGGCTCGAACCGCACCGCGAACTCGTCGTCGCCGCGACACTCCCGGCCGGGAGCGACCCCCGGGGCATGTACCTCACGCCGGACCGGAACACCCGGTCGGTGCGCACCGCCCCGTACGGCGGGGACGAGCGGCTGCTCATCGTCACCGGGGAGAAGTTCAGGCCCGGCGAGGGCGAGGTGGGCGAGCGTTACGAGAAGCTCGCCGCCTGGACCCTGGAGCGCTTCCCGGACGCCCGGATCACCCACCGGTGGGCGGCCCAGGACAACACGAGCACGGACAAGGTGCCGTTCGTGGGGCGCTTCCACCCCGGGTCCCGGCACGTGTACGTGGCGACCGGCTTCGGCGGCTGGGGCATGAGCAACGGCGTCATGGCGGGGCGGCTGCTGAGCGCGCGGATCACCGGCGGGGACCTGCCGTGGTCCTCCCTGTACGACCCCCGGCGCCTCCACGCCGCCGAGGCGCCGTCCCTCCTCAAGGCGCAGGGCGCGGTCCTCAAGCACTTCGTGGGCGACCGGCTCCGCCCCTCCCACGCCGACACCGTCGAGGAGATCGAGCCCGGCACCGGGGCCCTCGTCCGGGTCGGCGGACGGCGCTGCGCGGTCTACCGCGACGAGGACGGCGGGCTGTGCTCCGTGTCCGCGCGCTGCACCCACCTGGGATGCCTCGTCCACTTCAACGACGCCGAGCGGGCCTGGGAGTGCCCCTGCCACGGTTCCCGGTTCGCCGTCGACGGGTCCGTGATCCAGGGCCCCGCCGTGCGCCCGCTCGCACCGCGCCCGCTCCCCGGCGGCACCGGCGGCTCCGACGACACCGACGGCACCCACGGGTGAGCGGGCTCCCCCACCCCCGCCGACGAGATCCACGGGCCCCGTGCCGCCCATGCCGCCCATGAAGCAAAAAATCAATGGATGTCACAGGAAAGAACGGTCCGGGGGGATGCCTTCCGGAACGGCGGGTACGCGCCGGACAACAGACCCGATCACCGCTGATGGCCCAGGAGGAGCCTTGAGTGACTTCCAGGACTCGGACCGCCGGCAGGAAAGCAAGCCGGCGGCAGTAGCACATACAGCCCAGGACAAGGCGGGCGAGAGCGCCGCCCTGATCGGGGACAAGGCCACGGACGTCGCCCGGACCGCGAAGGAACAGGCCGGGAACGTCGTCGGTGAGACCCGGGCGCAGGCCAAGGACCTCGTCGGAGAGTTCCGCGGGCAGCTCCAGGACCAGGCGCAGACCCAGACGCGGCGCCTGGCGGAGAACGTGCGGAGGATCGCGGCCGAGGTCCGCGACATGAGCGAGAACGGCAAGCCGGACTCCACCGCGGGCGAGCTGGCCCGCCAGGTGGCCGACCGCGGGCACCGGGTGGCCGACCACCTGGAGCGGCGCGGCCCCGACGGACTGCTGAGCGACCTCCAGGACTTCGCGCGCCGCCGGCCCGGCGTGTTCCTCGCCGGCGCGGCGCTGGCCGGGTTCGCCGTCGCCCGCGTCGGGAAGGGGGTCGGCGCGGCGTCCTCGTCGTCCGGCTCCGACGGCGCGCGGAACTCCGACCCCACGTGGGGCGAGGACAGCCCGCGCACCGCCCCGGCACGCGACCCCCTCCCCACGTCGGCGTACGCGCCCACCGACCCGCTGGACACCTACGGGCAGTCCCAGCCGCCGCACGTGACCCACACGCCCCCGGTCACGCCGGCTCCGCCCCTCCATCCGCCCGTCACCCCGGACCCGACCCGGCCGCAGCCCGGGTACGGCGGTACTCCGCGACCGGGTGAGGGGAGCTGACCATGGCCATCTCCTCCCACGAACGGATCCCGGTGCCCTCCGCACCCCCCTCCGGGTCCCGGCCCGCTCCCCCGCCGCCCTCGGGGAGAGAACGGCACGACGCCTCGATCGGCGACCTGATCGGGGAGATCGGCACCGACCTCTCCCAGCTGGTGCGGGACGAGATAGAACTCGCCAAGGCGGAGATCAAGCAGGAGACGACGAAGGCCGGCAAGGCGGCGGGCATGCTCGCCGGCGCCGGCTACGCGGGACACCTCGTCCTGCTGCTCGGCAGCCTGACGGTCGTCGCCGCCCTGAGCAACGTCATGAACGTCGCCTGGGCCGCGCTCATCGTCACCGCCCTGTGGGCGGTGGCCGGGGGCGTCCTCTACCTCACGGGACGCAAGCGCCTCGCCGCCGTCAACCTCAAGCCCGAGCAGACCGTGGAAACCCTGAAGGAGGACGCCCAGTGGGCACGACACCCGAGGAGCTGAGGTCCGATCTGGAGTACCGCCGCGCCCACCTGGCCCAGAACGTCGACCGGCTGGCGGACCGGCTGACGCCGAGCAGGGTGGCGCAGCGCAAGGCCGCCTCCGTGCGGCAGGGAATCACCGATGTGAAGGAGCGTGTGATGGGTTCGGCGCACGACACGGGGCACCGGCTCGCCGACCGGACGGGACAGGCGGGCGACAGCCTCGCGGAGACCGCCCGTGAGGCGGCGGGCAGCGTGAGCGAGACCGTGCAGGGCGTGCCCGACCGGGCGAAGCGCCGGACGCAGGGCAGCCCGCTCGCCGCCGGGATCATGGCGTTCGGCGCGGGCATGCTGGCGGCGGCCCTGCTGCCGACCACGGAGGCCGAGGAACGCGCGGGCCGGCACCTCAAGGAGCACTCCGACGACCTCCTGGAACCGGTCAGGCAGACGGCCACCGAGGCGGCCCGGGAGCTGAAGGAGAACCTGCGCGAACCGGTCTCGGAGGCGGTCGAGTCGGTCAGGTCCACCGCCCAGGACGCGGCCTCCACCACCAAGGACGACGTCCGCCGCGCGGGACAGGAGACCTCGGAGGGCGTGCGGCAGGCCGGAAGGGACGCCGCCCAGGAGGTGCGTTCGACCTCCGCCGACCAGGACCGTCCGGGAGGCTGACGCCTCCCCGCGGCAGCGGAACGCGGGACGGCCTCCGGGCCGGACCGCCGCGCGGGAACCCCGGGCCCTCGGGCCCGGGGTTCCCGCGCGTCCGGCCGTGACGGCCACCGGGCGAGGCCGTTCGGGTGGTCGCGGAATCTTCACACGGACCGCCGTGCGCCGGGCGTGGGAGCGGGCACCCGCTCGGGGAGCGAGGTTCGACAAGGAGGACATGTGCCGTGGTTGCGATCGCCGTTCTGCTGCTGCCCCTGCTGGGAGTGCTCCTCTTCCTGATGGACCGGATCGAGGACCGGGTGACGAGCCCGCCGGGAGGGTCGCGCCACGCCGGGCGGCGGCACCTCCGGCTGGTCGTGGACGACGGCCGGACGGCCGGGGAGGGCCGTCCGGGGCGGCACCGTTCGGCCCGGCGCGCACCCCGGGTCGTGGCCGCGCCGGCGCGCGGGGCGGGAACCGGGCACGCCGACGCCGCGTGACCCGCGGGGCGGGCCTGCCCGGTGGGCCGGAGGGACACCGCCCGCGCATGAACCCGGCGAAACGGGTCATAGGCCACGCGTGAGAGGAAGCCGCGCGTGAGAAGAGGGCCCATGCGAAGAGGTCGGCACACCACCCCGCCCGGCACCGTCGTCGTGGTGACCGGGGCGTCGAGCGGGATCGGGCGCGCCGTGGCGCGGGCGTTCGCGGAGAGCGGCGCGCGCACGGTGGTCACCGCCCGCAGCGCGGACGTCCTGGAGGAGGTCGCGCGGGAGTGCGCGGCCGGCCACCCCCTGGCCGAAGCGGTGGCCGTCCCCGCCGACGTCACCGATCCGGCGGCGATGGCCCGGGTCGCGCGGACCGCGCTCGACCGGTACGGCCGCGTCGACGTCTGGGTGAACGCCGCGGGAGTGGGCGTCCTGGGCCGCCTGGACGGGGTCCCGCCGGACGACGCGCGCCGGCTGTGGGAGGTCAATGTCCTGGGCGCGCTGCACGGGACGCAGGCCGCGCTCCCCGTGATGCGCCGCGGGGGCCGGGGGGTGGTCATCGGCCTCTCCTCCGTGCTCGGCGGCTCCGTCGAAGCCCCCTACCAGGGGCACTACGCCGCCTCCAAGGCGGCTCTGATCACCCTCGACGAGGTGCTGCGCCAGGAACTGCTGCTCTCCGGGGACCACGGGATCGCCGTGTGCACGGTGCTGCCGACCGGTGTCGACACCCCGTTCTTCCGGCACGCGGCCAACCACACGGGCCGCCGGCTGCGCGCCCTCCCCTCCGTCGGCACCCCCGAACGGGTGGCGCGGGCCGTCGTGGCCACCGCCGCCCGTCCCCGGCGGCGCGTGACCGTCGGGCCGGGCTCCCTGTTCCTCCCGGCCGCCCACGCCCTGGCGCCCGGCCCGGTGCGGCGCGTGATCCGGCGGCGCACCGAACGGCACTACTTCGACGCACCGGGCACGGCCCCGGTGACCGCCGGCATCCTCCGCGACCCGTCCGGGGACACGGCGTCGGTCTCCGGCGGCCGGCACGCACGCATCCGTACGGCGGGACGGCGGACCGCCGCCCTGGCCGCGGTCGCGGGCGCGGGTCTGGTGGCCCGCGCCCTCCGCGCCCGCCCCCGACTTCCCTGAGGAGAACGCACCCATGGCACAGTGGAACCGGCTCATCGAGGTCCCGCCCGAGGACGTCTGGGCGGTCCTGAGCGACGGCCGGCTGTACTCGCGGTTCGTGGTGGGAACCCACGAGACCTGGGAGGAGGACGGCCAGTGGCCCGCCCCGGGCGCGGAGCTGGGGTACGTCCTGAAGTTCGGGCCCACCTCGTACCGCGGCCGCACGATCTCCCGCATCTGCGAACCGGGACGCCGTCTCGAACTGGAGGCGAAGACCGAACTGGGGACCGCCCGCATCGCCTTCCGCCTGGAGCCCTGGGGCGACGACACCCTCGTCGTCGTCGACGAACACCCCCTGCGGGGGCCCGCGGCGCGCTGGCACAACACCGCCGTCGACGCGCTGACGCGCCTGCGCCACCGGGGCATGCTGGCGCGCCTGGAGAAAATGGCCACCGCCCGGCGGCAGGAGGCCCGGACGTGACGGCTCCCGACGCGGTGGTGATCGGCGCCGGCCCCAACGGCCTGGTGGCGGCCAACCTGCTGGCCGACGCCGGATGGCGGGTCGTCGTCCTGGAGGCGCGGGACGAGCCCGGCGGGGCCGTGCGCAGCGACCGGGGCGTCCACCCCGACTACGTCCACGACACGTTCAGCGCCTTCTATCCGCTCGCCGCCGCCTCCCCCGTGATCCGCGACCTCGGGCTCGACGAGTACGGGCTGCGCTGGAGCCACGCCCCCGCCGTCGTGGCCCATCCGCTCGCCGACGGGCGGTGCCCGGTCCTCCGCCGCGACGTCCGCGCGACCGCCGCCTCGGTGGACCGCTTCGCCGCCGGCGACGGAGCCTCCTGGGAGCGTCTGCACCGTCTGTGGCGGGGCGTCGCGGACGATCTGATCGGGTGCCTGTTCACCCCGTTCCCCCCGGTCCGGGCGGGGCTGCGGCTCGTCGGCCGCACCGGCCCCGGGGACAGCCTCCGGCTGCTGCGCACCATGCTCCTGCCCGCCCGCCGCTTCGGCGAGGAGAACTTCGCGGGGGACGGCGGCAGGCTGCTGATCGCCGGGAACGCGCTCCACGCCGACCTGGGCCCGGAGTCGGCCCTCGGCGGGGGGTACGGCTGGCTGATGAGCATGCTCGGCCAGGACCACGGCTTCCCCGTGCCCGTCGGCGGGGCGGGCCGGCTGACCGGCGCGCTCGTCGCGCGGCTGCGCGAGCGCGGGGGCGAGCTGCGCTGCGGTCACCCGGTGGCCGAGGTGGTGGTCCGCGGCGGCCGGGCGGTCGGCGTCCGCACCGAGGACGGCACCGAGGTGCCCGCGCGCCGGGCGGTCCTCGCCGATGTCCCCGCCCCCCTGCTGTACACGCGTCTCGTCGGCGAGGAGCACCTGCCGCCGAGTCTTCGCGCCGACCTCCGCCGCTTCCAGTGGGACTTCTCCACGGTCAAGGTGGACTGGGCGCTGGACCGCCCCATCCCCTGGTCCTCGGAGGCGGCTCGCGGTGCCGGGACCGTCCACGTCGCGGAGGGCGTGGACGCGCTCACCCGCTTCGCCGGGCAGCTCGCCATGCGGCAGGTGCCGGAGGTGCCGTTCACCGTGCTCGGGCAGATGACGACGGCGGACCCGAGCCGCTCCCCCGCCGGTACGGAGTCGGCGTGGGGCTACACGCACGTCCCGCAGCACATCCGCTCCGACGCCGGCGGGGACGGCATCACCGGGCGCTGGGACGAGCGCGAGAAGGAGGCGATCGCGGACCGGGTCGAGGCGGGCATCGAACGTCTGGCGCCCGGGTTCCGGTCCTCCGTGCGCGCGCGGCGCGTCCTGGCGCCGACCGATCTGGAGCGGCTGAACCCCTCCCTGGTGGGCGGCGCCGTCAACCAGGGCACCACCAGCCTCCACCAGCAGCTGGTCTTCCGGCCCGTGCCGGGCACGGGCCGGCCCCGCACCCCGGTCCGGGGCCTCTACCTGGCGTCCGCCACGGCCCACCCGGGCGGCGGTGTCCACGGCGCCCCGGGCGCCAACGCGGCGCGCGCCGCTCTCCGGAGCCCGCGCCTCCCCCGCCGGCGTCGCTGACCGGGGCGGAACAGGCCCGTCCGGGGACCCCTCCGGGGAGCGCGGGGGCCGTGGACCGGCACGGCGCTCCGCCCTCCCGGGGCCGGGGCGCGCTCGGATGCCGTCCGGAACGGAACGTGATGTGCTGGCAGGGGGACGGTCCGCCGTCGCCCCTGCCGCCGGGGAGGGCACGAGGCCCTGCCCGTCCCACGAGGAGGCACAGTCATGGCGCTCTTCGTCCACGCCGTCGTCCCGGGGGTCACCACCGGGCAGTACGACGCCCTCAGCTCCGCGCTCCGGGAGAGGCCCGGGATCTTCGAGGGCTGTCTGGCCCACACGTGCGTGCCGACGGACGACGGGATCGAGGTCTTCGACGTCTGGGAGACCGAGCAGCACATGAACGCGTTCGTCGAGAAGATGATGCCCGTCGCCGCGGAGCAGGGCTGGCCCCGGCCGGTCGCCGCGCCGCGCGTCCTGCCCGTCCACGCCCACTGGGCTCCCGGCGCGGACGGCTGATCCGCGTTCCGCGAGGACGGCGCCCCCGTCCGCCGCCCGTGAACCGGCCGGCGGACGGGGGTCGTTCCGTTTTTTTCCTTCACCGGGCCCCGAAGGCGTTTCGAGGAGGGCATCGCGGCCAGACGTTCCCCGAGAGCGTCGGACGAACCGGCTGAAGGAGGACAACAGGGATGGCGAAGGTGTCGCGTCTGCCCGGCCGGGCGGAGCACCAGTGGAACTGGCAGATGTCGGCCGCGTGCCGTGGCGTGGGGACCGAGGTGTTCTTCCACCCCGAGGGCGAACGGGGGCCGGACCGGGCCGCGCGCGAGGAGGCGGCCAAGGCCGTCTGCGCGACGTGCCCCGTACGGGCCCGCTGCCTGGAGCACGCTCTCAGCGTGGCGGAACCCTACGGGGTCTGGGGCGGTCTGACGGAACAGGAGCGGGAACTGCTGCTCCGTACCAGCGCCACCGCGGCGTAGCGGGAACGCGCCGGGGCGGCCCACGGGCCCGATCCCCCAGGCGTGCCTCCGGATTCACGGACCGGAGGCGCACCTGGGGGATCGGGTCGTGTGCGCGGCGGCCACGGCGGCACGGGACGGAGCGGGCCCGGACTCGGTGAGTCCGGGCCCGCTCCGTCCCGTGCGCCGGGCCGTCAGACGACGCGGCCGCCGAACGGGCCGCCCAGGCCGTAGTACGTGCCCACCTGCTCGCGGTAGGCGGGGTCCTCCAGGTGCTTGTCGCGCTGGAACTCGGGAGCGTCCTTGATCTGCTCCTTGGTCCGGTCGACGTAGATCTTGCGCTCCTCCGGGTCGATCCGGGTCACGGTGATCGCCGGGAGGAGGACCTCCTTGCCGAAGATCCACACCCCGGTGTCCACGACCAGATAGGCGTCGTTGACCTCGTCGGAGTGCTTGTCCACCTTGCCGATGCCGCCGTCCGTCGCCTCGACCTTGTATCCGGTCAGGTCGGTGCCGGCCAGGTGCCCGGCGGTCGGCCGGTAACTCCACGCGTGCTCAGTCATGCGAAAACAACTCCTCCGATGGGGAAGGACGGCGGGTGGTCCGCCGCCGTCCTCCTGCTCCGTACGCGGTGCGCGGCGCGGTGGGCCGTGCGCCGTTCCGTACGCGATGCCTCACTCGACGGAACCGTTCTCCGTCCGCACTCCGCCTGCCCCGCGCTCCGCGACTCATGCCCCCGGACGCGGCGCGGGGCGTTCCCGGCGGCCCCGCCCCCCGTTCGGCCCCCGTCCGGGGGGAAGGCGGGATACGGGCGGGGCGTCCGGGTAGCCGGACACCGTGGACACCGACGGAAACGCCGCCCCGCGTCGCCGCGGGCGGGAACGGTGTCCCCGGGACCGGCGCCGGGCGACGGCCCCCGGCCGTCCGCCGCCCGGTCCCCGTTCATCCGCACCGTACGAAGGAATGCTCCGATGTCACCTCAGGAAGCCCCCCGTCTGCCCGACCCGGTCTCCCTCCACCCCGTCCCGCCGTTCCCGGAGCAGGAGCAGGAGCACCCCGGCTCGACCGAACGGATGGACCCCCGGCCCGACCACGGGGAGGACTCCTACCGGGGCCACGGCCTGCTCCCCGACCGGGCCGCGGTGGTCACCGGCGGGGACTCCGGGATCGGCAGGGCCGTCTGTCTCGCGTTCGCCCGCGAGGGCGCGGACGTCGTCTTCACCCATCTCCCCGAGGAGGCGGACGAGGCCGCGGAGACCGCGCGCCTGATCCGCGAGGCGGGGCGCACGGCGGTGCCCGTCGCGTGCGACATCCGGGACGAGGAGCAGTGCACGGCCCTGATCGACCGGGCGGTGGCCGAGCTGGGACGCGTGGACCTCCTGGTCAACAACGCCGCCTACCAGATGTCCCAGCCGGACGGGATCGAGGCCGTGACCACGGAGCAGTTCGACCGGGTCATGAAAACCAACCTGTACGGGATGTTCTGGCTCACCCGCAAGGCGCTCGCCCACATGCCGCGCGGCGGATGCGTCATCAACACCACCTCCGTGCAGGGCTACCAGCCCAGTCCGCACCTCTTCGACTACGCGATGACGAAGGCGGCGATCGTCTCCTTCACCCACAGCATGGCGCAGCTCCTGGCCGAACGCGGCATCCGCGTCAACGCGGTCGCCCCCGGCCCGGTGTGGACCCCGCTCATCCCCGCGACGATGCCGAGCACGAAGGACTTCGGCGCCCAGTCGCCGCTGGGGCGTCCCGCGCAGCCGGCGGAGCTGGCGCCCGCGTACGTCTTCCTCGCCTCTCCCGGGGCGAGCTACATCACCGGGGAGGTCGTCAACGCCACCGGCGGCACCCCGCTGCCGTAACCCCCCGACACGCGTGTGCCCCCGCCGGCGGCCGGCGGGGGCACACGCGTGTCGGGGGCGGGTCACATGGGGGCGTCCACGGCCGGCGGCGGGGAGATCCGCCCGGTCCCCTGCCGGCTTCCGGTCTCCTCCCGGTCGCCGGTCCCCTCCCGGCCTCCCGTGAGCGGCAGGTGGTAGAGGGCGAAGGCCTTCCGGATGACGGGCTGGGCGACGTTGCGGACGCGCACCCCGCCCGCCGTCATGCCGTGCTCGGTGCCCAGGTGGGCGTGGCCGTGCACCGCGAGGTCGGCGCCCGCGCCGTCGATGGCCTCGGCCAGGAGGTAGCTGCCCAGGAAGGGGTGGATCTCGGCCGGTTCGCCCGCGAGGGTGTCGGAGACGGGCGAGAAGTGGGTGAGGGCGATCCGCGCCTCGCAGCCGGACACCTCCTCCAGGGCGTCGTGGAGGCGCTCGGCGGCGCGGCGCGTGGTGCGGACGAACTCCTTCATCTGGCGTTCGCCGAACTCCCCGGCACTGCGGCCGGCGAACCCGCCGCAGAACCCCTTCACCCCGGCGACGCCGAGCCGTCCGCCGTCCACCGGCAGGACCGCAGTCCCGCCCTCCAGGACGGTGACCCCCGCGTCGGAGAGGACGCGGGTGACGTCGGCCTCCCGGTCGGAGTGGTAGTCGTGGTTGCCGAGCACGGCCACGACGGGGACGCCGAGGTCGCGGACCTCGTCGGCGACGACCTCCGCCTCGGCGACCGTGCCGTGCCGGGTGAGGTCGCCGGCGAGGAGGAGGACGTCCGCGCAGAGGGGCAGCGTCTCGAAGGAGGGGCGCAGCAGGCCCCGGCAGTCCGGGCTCAGGTGGATGTCACCGACGGCCGCCACCCGGACGGCGGCCCCTCCGTGCCGCTCCGGGGCCGTCACAGCAGCTCCTCGGGCCGTTCGGGGGGATCGACGCAGGCGACCACCAGGTCCGCCCGGACGGGGAGTCCGGCCAGTTCCTCCCGGGCGAGCCGGAGGACGGCCTCCCGGCCCTCGGCCGTCGGAACCGTCCCCGTCAGGAGCACGGCCGCGCCGCGCTCCTCGACGCGCACGCCGAGTTCGGCCGTGTCCCCGCGTGCGAGCCGGTCTCTGAACCTGGCGATCCGGTACTCGTTCCCGCCGGTGTCCATCGTGGTCCTCCGTTCTGCCGTCCCTGTCGTGTTCCCTGGGCGCGGTCCCCGCCGGGTGCGGGCGTCCTCACCGTCGCGTCTCCCCCGTCCCGACCGCACCATTCCTCCCGGTCCGTCGCGGTACGGCCGGGGGCGGGGGCTTCCGCGCCCCGCGGCGGGGCGTGCGGGGCGGCGGGGCTCACGGGGGCGCGTCGGACGGCCGGATCTCGCGGAGGCGGTCCAGACGGCGGATGACCGGGGTGGCGCTCGCGCCGTGCAGCAGGACGGAGAGCGCCACCGTCGTGGCGGTCAGCACCCACAGATCGTGGGCCTGCGCCTCGAACCCGTGGTGGCCGAGCGCGTACGCGAGGTAGAAGAGGGAGCCGATGCCGCGCAGGCCGAAGACGGCGGTGACGACCCGTTCCCGGGGGCCGGTGACGAAGCCGAGCTGCGCGATCCATCCCGTCAGCGGGCGGACGACCACGATCAGGGCGAGGGCGAGCAGGACCGTCCGCCAGGTCAGCGCCCCGATCCCGGTGGTGGCCAGGTAGCGGCCGAGGAGGAAGAGAAGGGCGGCCGTCAGGAGGCGCTCGACCTGTTCGGTGAACCCGTGCAGCACCTTGTGGTAGCCGTGGCCGCGTTCGGCCGCCCGCACGGTGCAGGCGGTGACGAACACGGCGAAGAAGCCGTATCCGTGGGCGAGTTCGGTGATGCCGTAGGAGAGGAAGGTCGCCGCGAGCGCGACGAAGCCCTCCATGTGCTCGGACAGCCGCAGCGAGTGGGTCCCGGCCCTGAAGAACATCCATCCGAGGAGCCGCCCGAGGACCACCCCGACCGCGACGGCGACGGCCGCCCTGGCCAGGAGGTCGACGCCGAACCAGCGGCCCCAGTCCGCCTCCGTGAGGACGCCGCCCGCGCCGGCGAGCGCGACGGCGGCGAGGACGAAGGGGAAGGCCAGTCCGTCGTTGAGGCCGGCCTCGGCGGTGAGCGTGAAGCGGACCTCGTCCTCGTCGTCGTCCTCGTCGGTGGGCTCCCCCACCCTCACCTCCGCCGCGAGCACCGGGTCGGTGGGGGACAGCAGGGCCCCCACGAGCAGCGCGGTGGCCACCGGCCAGTCGAAGAGCCACCACGCGAGCGCGGTGGTCGCGGCGACGGTCAGGGGCAGGGTGATGCCGAGGAGTCGCCACGGCCCGGCCCAGGAGCGCGGTCCGAAGCGGCGGTTCAGCGCGAGTCCGGCGCCCATCAGGGAGACGATCACGCAGATCTCGGTGACGTGCTCGACCCAGACCCGGTCCGCCACGGGATCGATGTCGGGCAGGGGGACCGGCAGGGGGCCGGAGAGGGCCCCGGCCGCCAGGAACACCATGGGCATGGACAGGGGTTTGTCGCTCACGAGCCGCGGGACGACCGCCGCCGCCAGCGCTCCGAGGCCGAGAACCGTGAACGTTATGTCGGAAGGGGTCATGGAGTCCTTGTGCCGGCGCCCGCTTCGAGGCGTGCGCGTTGGGGGACGACGGTGTACCGGGGGTCCTCGGCCGAGGCGATGCCGGCGGCGAAGACACCGAATCGGGTGCAGGCGGAGCCCGCGAGCAGCGCCAGGCCGCTCGTCAGGGCGGCCGCGCGGCTGCGGCCCGCGAAGAGGGCGGCCCCCGCGGCCCCGCAGGTCGTCAGGACCCGCGCGGTGCGCAGGAGCCGGCCCGCGCGCCCGGTCCTCCAGGTCTCGGCGACGACGGGGCCGAGGGCGCGTTCGGCGGCCCGGGACGCCACCTCCTCCCCCACCGCGGCGAGGACGGCGGCGCAGCGCGCGGGCGCGTTCTCCCGGCGGGGCCCGGCCGCGAGCGCCATGCCGGAGGCGGCGGCGGTCGCGGACGCGGCGAAGAGGTAGGGCAGTTCGCGGTGCGCGCCGTGCCAGGCGGGGACGGCGGTGTCCGCGACGAGGACGGCGGTGTACGTGGTCAGGAGCGGTCCGAGGAGCGCCGCCGCGCCCGTGGCGGCGGCTCCGGCCCGGGGCATCCGGCCGGTCACCGCGCTGAGGGCGGCGCCTCCGGCGGCGGGGCCGTAGGCGGACAGGAGCCAGGAGCCCATGCTCATCGGGGAGGTGGGCTTGGCCACGCGCAGCATGTGGGCGAAGCGGGCGGGCCGCCCGAGGTCGTGGACGAGGGCCGCGGCGGAGAGGGAGACCGTCACCAGGGAGGAGACCTTGAGGGCCTTCGCGGTGGTGTCCCGGCCGGTGAGCTGGGCGCCGGCGGCGAGGACCGAGCCGGCCCCGGCGAGGCCGCCGAGGAAGAAGTAGCCGGCGATGTCCCGCGCGGACCAGGACGGGGCCTTGATGACCGGTTTCCCGTAGTACGAGGTGAACTCGGCCCGTTCCACCATCAGCCGCTCGCCGCGCCGTCGTCCGCTCATCGGACCGCCTTCTTCCGTACGAGGGCCGGCAGGGCGAACGTGGCGGCGCAGCCGACGAGGAGGGAGAGGGCGGCCGCGCCGGCGTGCCGCCACATCGAGGGGAGGTCGCGGGTGGTGACCCGCGGGTCGGGCGGGAGGCCGTAGACCTCGGGATCGGCGAGCAGCAGGAAGAACGCGCCGTCCCCGCCGACCCCGTCCTCGGGGTCGTGGCCGTACAGGCGGGCGCCCGCGACGCCGGCCTCCCTCAGCTCCGCGACACGGGCGTCCGCGCGTGCGCGGAGTTCGTCGAGCGGCCCGAAGGCGATGGACTCGGTGGGGCACGCCTTGGCGCAGGCGGGTTCCTGTCCGGCGCCGAGCCGGTCGTAGCAGAGGGTGCACTTGAAGGCGCGGCCGTCCTCGGGGCGCTGCTCGATGACGCCGTAGGGGCAGGCGGGCACGCAGTAGCCGCAGCCGTTGCAGATGTCCTCCTGGACGACGACGGTGCCGAACTCGGTGCGGAAGAGGGAGCCGGTGGGGCAGACGTCCAGGCAGGCGGCGTGGGTGCAGTGCTTGCACACGTCCGACGACATCAGCCAGCGCAGCTCGCCGGGCCCGGTCTCCCCCGCCGTCTTCCCGTCGCCGTCGAGGGGACGTTCGGCGGGGGAGACCGGCCCGTCCGCGAGGGGCAGTTCGGTGCGGCCCTCGGGGGCCGGGACGCGCTGCTCGACGAAGGCGACGTGGCGCCAGGTGGAGGCGCCGAGGGCCTGGGTGTTGTCGTACGACATGCCGGTGAGGGTCATGCCGTCCTCGGGGATCGCGTTCCACTCCTTGCAGGCGACCTCGCACGCCTTGCATCCGATGCAGATCGAGGTGTCGGTGAAGAAGCCGACGCGGGGCGGCGGGTCGGGGTGGCCCGCGTCGCCCGCCGGGTCGGGTTCGGGCCCGCTGAGCCGGTTGCCGGAGAAGAGGCCGCTGTCGAAGAGGTTCACGGGCGGGGCTCCGTTCCGGTGGTGGCGGTGATGCCGGCGCGGCGCCGGTAGTCGGCGACGAGCTCGGGCAGCGCCGGGCCGCGGGGACGGCGGCCGGGGCGGATGTCGGCGGTCAGCGCCTTGTCCTCCTGGATGTGGGCGTCCGGGTCGAGGGCGATGGCGACGAGTTCGTTGGCCGCGTCGCCGGTGGCGATCCCGTTGGGGCCCCAGTGGAAGGGGAGGCCGATCTGGTGGACGGTGCGGCCGTGGACGGTCAGCGGGACGATCCGCTCGGTCACCATCACCCGGGCCTCGACGGCGTTGCGGGCGGTGATGATGGTGGCCCAGCCGCCGTGTTCGAGGCCGCGTTCCTCGGCGAGCCGGGGCGAGACCTCGCAGAAGAACTCCGGCTGGAGTTCGGAGAGGTAGGGCGACCAGCGGCTCATGCCTCCCGCGGTGAAGTGCTCGGTGAGGCGGTGGGTGGTGACGACGTACGGGTACACGTCGGCGCCGGGTTCCCCGCCGCTGGGGTGGTAGCGGTTGCCCTCGCGGCTCTTGAGCTGCCGTACGGGCGACCGGGAGCGGTCCGGGTGGAGGGCGTTGGTGAAGGGCGAGTCCTGGGGTTCGTAGTGCGTGGGCAGGGGCCCGTCCTCCAGGCCGGCGGGGGCGAAGAGCCAGCCCTTGCCGTCGGCCTGCATGATGAACGGGTCGTCGCCGCGCAGCGCTCCGGGTCCGGTCGCCCCCTCGGGGGGCACGTGGTCGGGCGGCAGGTCCGGGATGAAGTCGGGCACGTCGGGGCCGGTCCAGCGCCCGGCGTCGGCGTCCCACCGGAGATAGGCCTTGCGTTCGCTCCACGGGGTGCCGTCCGGGGCGGCCGAGGCCCGGTTGTAGAGGATGCGCCGGTTGGCGGGCCAGGCCCACGCCCAGTCGGCGGCCACCCAGTCCTGTGCGGTGTGGGGGGTGCGGCGGGCGGCCCGGTTGACGCCGTCCGCGTACACCCCGCAGTAGATCCAGCAGCCGCAGGCGGTGGAGCCGTCGTCCTTCAGCTGCGTGTAGGCGTCGAGCGGGGCGCCGTCGGGGCCGCGCCCGTTGATCTCGGCGAGCACGGACTCGGCGATCGGTTCGTCCAGGGGGCCGTCGACGGGATAGTCCCAGGTGAGGTCCTGGACCGCCCGGTCCATCGGGTCGGCGGAGGAGGCGAGGCGTTCCTTGATCCGGCGGCCGAGGTGGTACGTGAACCACAGGTCGCTGCGGGCGTCGCCGGACGGTTCGACGGCGGCGTGGTGCCACTGGAGCCAGCGGTTGGTGTTGGTGAAGGAGCCCGACTTCTCCGTGTGGGCGGCGGCGGGGAAGAAGAAGACCTCGGTGGCGATGTCCTCCGTGCGGAGTTCGCCGGTCTCGATCTCGGGGCCGTCCTTCCACCAGGTGGCGGACTCGATCAGGGAGAAGTCGCGGACGACGAGCCAGTCGAGCTTCGCCATGCCCAGGCGCTGGAGGCGGGTGTTGGCGGAGCCGACGGCGGGGTTCTCGCCCATGAGGAAGTAGCCCTTGCAGACGCCGTCGAGCTGGGCCATGACCGTGTCGTAGGTGCTGTGGGAGCCCGTCAGGCGGGGCAGGTGGCCGAAGCAGAAGTCGTTCTCCGCCGTGGCGGCGTCACCGTAGTAGGACTTCATGAGGGAGACGAAGTACGCCCGCATGTCGCCCCAGAAGCCCTTCTCGGTGCGGCTGGCGTCGATGAAGTCGTCCAGCGTCTCGTGGGCGTGGGCGTGCGGCATCGGCAGGTAGCCGGGGAGCAGGTTGAAGAGGGTGGGGATGTCGCTGGAGCCCTGGATGGAGGCGTGGCCGCGCAGGGCCTGGATGCCGCCGCCGGGCCGGCCGATGTTGCCCAGGAGGAGCTGGAGGATGCTCGCGGCCCGGATGTACTGCGAGCCGGTGGTGTGCTGCGTCCAGCCCACGGCGTACACGAAGGCGCTGGTCCGTTCGCGGCCGGAGTTGGAGGTGAGGGCGTCGCAGACCTTGCGGAACGTCTCCCGGGGGACGCCGCAGACCTCCTCCACCAGTTCCGGGGTGTAGCGGGCGTAGTGGCGCTTGAGGATCTGGTAGACGCAGCGGGGGTGCTGGAGGGTGTCGTCCCTCCTGGGCCAGGGGTGGGCCTGGGGTCCGCCGGAGCCGTGGGCCTCGGACTCGACCGGCTCCCCGGCCTCGCCGCCCTGGCCTTCCCCGTAGCCTTTCCCGTCGCCGTCCGCGCGCCGTCCGTACTGTTCGTCGACCTCCCCGGTGGGCTGCTGGACCGGGCTGCCCTCGTACTGCCAGGAGGACGGGTCGTAGTGCCGGTTCTCCTCGTCGAGCCCGGAGAAGATCCCGCCGAGGTCCTCGGTGTCCCGGAAGTCCTCGCCGATCAGGGTGGCCGCGTTGGTGTAGGCGAGGACGTACTCGCGGAAGTCCTTCTCCTCGCTCAGGACGTGGTGGATGATCCCGCCGAGGAAGGCGATGTCGCTGCCGGCGCGGATCGGGACGTGGAGGTCGGCCAGGGCGCTGGTGCGGGTGAAGCGGGGGTCCACGTGGATGACGGTGGCGCCGCGCGCCTTGGCCTCCGTGACCCACTGGAAGCCGACGGGGTGGGCCTCGGCGTAGTTGGAGCCCTGGATGACGATGCAGTCGGCGTGCTGGAGGTCCTGCATGAAGGTGGTCGCGCCGCCCCGGCCGAAGCTGGTGCCGAGGCCGGAGACGGTCGCGCTGTGGCAGACCCGGGCCTGGTTCTCCACCTGGACCACCCCGAGTCCGGTGAACAGCTTCTTGATGAGGTAGTTCTCCTCGTTGTCGAGGGTCGCCCCGCCCAGGCTGGCGATGCCCATCGTGCGGGCGGTGCGCACCCCCTCGTGCTCCCACTCCCAGGTGCGCCGCCGGGTCTCGATCACCCGGTCCGCGACCATCTCCATCGCCGTGTCGAGGTCGAGCCGCTCCCAGTCGGCCGCGTACGGGCGCCGGTACAGCACCTCGTGGCGGCGGGCGGAGCCCGTGGTGAGCTGGAGGGTCGCGGAGCCCTTGGGGCAGAGGCGGCCCCGGCTGATCGGGGAGTCCGGGTCGCCCTCGATCTGCACGACCCGGCCGTCCTTGACGTACACCTGCTGGCCGCAGCCGACGGCGCAGTAGGGGCAGACGGAGGGGACGACCCGGTCGGCGGTCGCGGTCCGGGGGCGCAGCCCCTCGGTGCGCGGTGAGGTGGCGGCCCGGCCGCGGCCGAGGCGGTCGGCGCCGGTGAGCTGGCGGTATACGGGCCAGCGGCGCATCGGTTCGAACGCACCCATCTCCGTGTCCTCACGTCCTCGCGTCGTCGCGTCTCACGTCCGGGGCCGGTCCCCGTGACGGGTACGGCCCCGGTCCAGGCTCCCCCGGCGGCGGGACTCCCGCGACCCGGAGGCCCCGGTCCGGTGAGGGCGCTCCGGCCGGTTCCGGTCCGGCGCGGCCGGTGGTCCCGGTCCGGCCGGCTCCGGTCCGGCCGGTCCCGGGGCGGCCGGTCCGGGGCCGGTGGTCAGTCGGCCGGTTCCTCGGGGGCGGACCGCCCGGGACCGGCGTCACCGTCCTCCGGGCGGTCCCGGGGCCCCGTGCCGGCCTCCTCGGTGTCCGGCAGGGCGCCGTCGCCGCCCGGAACCGTGGGGAGGGGGATGGCCGACGGGTCCTCGCCCTCGGCGGCCTGCTGGTCCTCGCGGTCGCGGGGGACCGGTTCCTCCGACTCCCCCGGTGTGTGCGGCTCGCGCATGGTGGTCTCCTCTCGCCGGCCGCGGGAACGGCGGCCTCGTACGGAAGGCGGGACGGTCCGGCGTCCCGGAGGCGATCCGGGACGCCGCCACCGGGTCCGCTGCTACCTCCGGTGTCCGGAACGCCGCCGGTCAAACGTGCGGCGGCCCGGCGGCGCGGCCGGTCAGCCCGCCGGGGCCGGTGGCGCCGGGCGGACGCGCTCCATGACGTAACCGCTGCGCGGGAGCGTCGGCACGCGGCTCAGGGGGATCGACAGGTCCTGGTCGGGCACCTCGTGGGGCAGCCGGGCGAGCCGCGGGACCAGGGCGGCCAGGAGGGCGAGGGTGATGTCCTCCCCGGGGCAGCGGTGGCCCGCCGCAGGGTCGCCGCCGCCCTGCGGGACGAGGTCGTCGCGTCCGATCACCACGCCCTCCCGGGTGAACCGGGCCGGGTCGAAGGAGTACGGGTCCGGCCACAGGTCCGGGTCGTGGTCGTGGCCGTACAGGTCGAGGAGGACCAGGCTGCCCTCCGGGAGGGTGACGCCGCCCCACTCGGTGTCGGCCGCGGCGAGGCCGCCGGTGAACGGCGCGAAGGGGTAGAAGCGGCGGACCTCCTGGGCGAAGCCCCAGGCGTGGCGCTCGTCCGCCGCGAGGAGCGCGCGGTGTTCGGGCCACCGGTGCAGGGCGTGGGCGGAGAAGGTGAGGAACCAGCTGACCGCGACCGTGGGACGGAGCACGTTGAGGAGTTCCACGGCCGCCGTGTGGAGGTCGAGCCGCCGGCCGTCCGCGTCCACGTGCGCGGCCACCGCCTGCGCGACCGTGGCCCGCTCCGGCTCCGGCGGGACACCGGCGCTCCGGAGCTCCCCGATCAGGGGGGCGAGCCGCCGTTCCTGGCGCTTCCTCGCCAGGCGCGCGCGGACGTGCCGGGGGCCCACGGAGGCGAAGCCGTCCACCATGGCCACGAGGTCCCGGGCGGTGGCCTCCTCCTCGTCCGCGGGCAGCGGGACGCCGGCCCAGTCGTGCACGGCCCGGGTCAGGACGCGGGCGGCCTCGTGGAAGAGGACCACCCGGTCCCGTTCCCGCCAGCCGGCCTCCGCCCGGTCCCAGGCCTCTCCGGCCCTCTCCGTGAGGGCCGCGACCCGCGCCGGGTCCTTGAGCGTGCTCAGGAAGAGGGCCTTCCGCTCGCGGTGCGGCCCTCCGTCGAGGGTGTGGACGGCTCCGCGCCCGAAGAGGGTGTCCAGGATCGGGCCCGGCATGGCGTCGTGCCGGCGGACGTGCTTCTCGTCGTAGAAGAAGTCCACCGCCTCCTTGCCGTGCAGCGCGGTTCCCCGTTTCCCGAGGAGCCGTACCGGCACGGCCGGGGCGTCGCGGGCCCGCCGGCGCAGGTCGGGGAGCCACGCGTACCCCTTGAGGAGAAGGGACGCGGTGCTGTCGGGCAGGGGGGTGCGCGTGCGGCCGGTGGGGTCCTGGGACGCCGTCTCGGTGATCTTCATGAAGGACGACTTCCACGAAGTCATGACTTCACACCATTCGCCCGGCGGACGGGTGGGCCGTGCCGCACGGACCCGTCAGCGGCCGGGGGTCAGCACCGCCTTGACCATGCCGTCCTCCTTGGCCTGGAACGTCTTGTACGCCTGCGGCGCCTCCTCCAGGGGCAGGGTGTGGGTGGCGAAGTCGTCGACCCCCAGCGGGTCGGCGTCGTCGAGGAGCGGCAGGATGTCCTCCACCCACCGCCAGACGTTGGCCTGGCCCATGCGGAGCTGGATCTGCTTGTCGAAGAGGCTGAACATCGGGACGGGGTCGACGGCGCCGCCGTAGACGCCGGACAGGCTGATGGTGCCGCCCCGGCGGACCACGTCCACCGCGGTGTCGAAGGCGGCCATGCTGTCCATGCCGGCCCTGGTCATCAGCTTCTTGCCGAGGGCGTCGGGCAGGAAGCCCGGGATCTTCTGCGCGGCCTTGGTGAGCGGGGCGCCGTGCGCCTCCATGCCGACGGCGTCGATGACCGCGTCCGTGCCCCGGCCGTCCGTGAGGTCCCGCACCCGGTCGCCGAGGCCGTCGCCGAGCTCCTTGAGGTCGAGCGCCTCGACGCCGCGGCTCCGGGCGCGCCGGAGGCGGTCGGGGACGAGGTCCACGCCGATGACCTTGCTCGCGCCCCGGTGGAGCGCGATGCGGGCGGCCATGTCGCCGATGGGGCCGAGGCCGAGGACGGTGACGGTGCCGCCGGGCGGGACGTCGGCGTAGGCCACGGCCTGCCAGGCGGTCGGCAGCACGTCGGAGAGGTAGAGGTACCGCTGGTCGGGTGCGTCCCCGGCCACCTTGATGGGCAGGGTGTCGCCGAAGGGGACCCGCATGAACTCCGCCTGGCCGCCGGGGACCTGCCCGTAGAGCTTGGTGTACCCGAAGAGGGAGGCGCCGGTCCCGTACTCCCTGACCTGGGTGGTCTCGCACTGGGACTGGAGACCCTGGCCGCACGTCCAGCAGGTGCCGCAGGAGACGTTGAAGGGCACCACCACCCGGTCCCCGGGCTTGAGGTTCCTCACCTCGGGGCCCACCTCCTCCACGATGCCCATGGGCTCGTGGCCGAGGATGTCGCCGGGGTCCAGGAACGGACCGAACACCTCGTACAGGTGCAGGTCCGAGCCGCAGATGCCGCTGGAGGTGACGCGGACGATCACGTCCGTCGGGTCGGTGATCCGGGGATCGGGCACGGTGTCCACCCTGACGTCGCGGTGTCCGTGCCAGGTCAGTGCCCTCATGGTCAAACTCCTCACGTACGGCTGCCGGGGACAGGTCGCGGGTGCCCCGGACGGCGGGGTCGTATGCGCCGCCCGCCGCGATGTCCGGCGGGAACACCGGTAGCGGAGCGGCCGCCGGGGTAGCGGCTCCACGGGGGCCCATCCGTGACGGACGAGGAAAGGCGGGACCCGATGGCGGACACGCTGGAGGTGCGGGCGGGCAGGCGCACCGTCACGATCGGCCGGCCGGAGAAGGTGCTCTTCCCCGGGGACGGCCTCACCAAGGCCGACCTCGCGGAGTACTACCGCGCCGTGGCCCCGAGGATGCTGCCGCACCTGCGGGGCCGCCCGCTGACGATGGAACGGCATCCGAACGGGATCGGCGACCGGGGCTTCTTCCAGAAGGAGGTGCCGGAGCACTTCCCGGACTGGGTGCGGCGCGCCGAGATGCCGAAGGAGGGCGGGACCGTCACGTACGTCCTGGGCGAGGACGCGGCCACCCTGGTGCTCCTCGCCGGCCAGGGGTGCGTGACCCTGCACCGGTGGCTGTCCAGGACCGACCGGCCGCACCGTCCGGACCGGCTGGTCTTCGACCTCGACCCGTCCGGGGAGGGGTTCGGGCCGGTCCGGGAGGCCGCCCGGTGGCTCCGCGACCTGCTGGACGAGGTGGGGCTGCCGTCGCTGCTCATGACCACCGGTTCCCGGGGCCTGCACGTCCTGGTGCCGCTCGACCGGAGCGCCCCCTTCGACGACGTGCGCGCCTTCGCCTCCGACGTCGCCGGTGTGCTCGCCTCCCGCCACCCGGACCGGCTCACCACCGAGGTGCGCAAGAAGGCCCGGGAGGGACGTCTGTACCTCGACGTCCAGCGCAACGCGTACGGGCAGACGGCCGTGGCCCCGTACACGGTGCGGTCCCGGCCGGGCGCGCCCGTGGCCGCCCCGCTGGACTGGGACGACCTGGACGATCCTGATCTCGACGCGCGCCGCTGGCGCCTCACGGACGTGGACGCGCTCCTGGAGAGGGACGACCCGTGGAGCCCGGCTCCGCGTCCCCGCTCCCTCAGGGCGGCGGCGGATCGTCTCCGTCGTACGGGTCGCCGTAGCGGTCCCTGAGGGGGTCGTCGCCGGAGGGGCCTCCCCCGTCGAACGGACCTCCCCCGTCGAAGGGGCCCCCGTCGTCGAACGGGTCCTCGTCGCCGGGCGGCGCGAGCGCGATGCACTCCACGTCGATGCGGTCGGCGACCTCGGTCAGGGCGCCCGCCAGCACCGCCACCGTCTCCGGGGCGAGGTCGGGGTCGTCTTCGCCGGTCGACTCCAGCCATCCGGCCGCGAGGTGCCGGAGCAGTCCGGTCACCTCGTCGGCGGGGAGCACGAGGTGGCCGTCCGGCAGGAGCACCAGGGACATGGACGCGTTCATGAGGGTCCGACCTCCGTGTCGGCGACGCGTATCGGGGTGTGCCGTCCGGGGGCCGGCCGCCTCCGCCGGTCCCCGGGGGGACGGCGGCCGGGCGGGACGCGTGGACGGCTCACCGCCGGCTCACCCGGCCGGGGAGCGGGAGCGCCCGGAGGGGCCGGCGCGGGATCGTGTGCGACGTGCCGATGCCGGTGTTCATGCCGTACACCTTCTCCCTCGTGTCGGGGAGGACGGTCCGGTCCGGCGCCGGCCGTGCCCGGCTCCGTCCTGTCCTCGCCCGCTGCCGGGAAGGATCTCGTCCGCTTCTCCGTCCCCCTACCCGGCGCCGCGTGCCGTACGCGCGGTCGGCGCTCCCGCGTGGGTGCGGTGGCCCGCCGGTCCCGTCCCGCCCGGGGAGACGGCCCGGGGGACGGGGAACGGCGGGTGGCGGCCGGTGGACGGACTCCGTTCTCACTCCGGGGCGTCCAGGGCTTCGTCGGCGGAGCAGATGCGCGCCCCCATGTTGACCTCCATCATGCGCAGCGCGGCGTCGGCCAGGTCCTCGTGGATGTGGGCCACGGCGTCCCGGGGGATCGTGACCGCGAGGTGCCGGATGTGGGCGTCGAGGGCGGAGTAGAGCACGCACTGCTCCGTGACCTGCCCGCAGAGCACCAGGCGGTCCACGCCGAGCGTTCCCAGCAGGTAGGCGAGCGGCGTCTCGAAGAAGACCGAGTGGCGCGCCTTCACCACGAAGTAGGACGTCTCGTCCGGCCGTACCGGGTCGACCAGGTCGCCGCGCGGGCCGCCGAGCGCCGCCTCCAGGATCTCCCCGTGGTGGGAGCGCCACTGACCGAAGTTGTCGTTGACGTAGATCACCGGGAGGTCCTGCTTCCGGGCCCGCTCCAGGAGGCGTTCCACCGCCGGGAGCGCCCGCTCCACGGAGGGGACGAGGAGTTCTGCGTCCGGGTGGTCGTAGGTGTTCAGCATGTCGATGATCACGAGGGCGGTCTTCGTCATGCCCTCCACGTAACCAGATCCCCGGCCCCCACGCGTGTTCAGCCGGCCGCCGGGCCGCCGCCCCCGAGCGCGGCCGTCCGGTACTGGCGGGGGGACGTTCCGTAGGCCCGGCGGAAGGAGCGGGTGAAGTCGGCGGGCCGGGGGAATCCCCACCGCGCCGCGACCGCCTGGACGGTGACGTCCCGGAGGGCGGGATCGGCCAGGTCCCGGCGGCACCGCTCCAGACGCCGGCGCCTGATGTACGCGGCGACCGTCTCGCCCCTCTGCTGGAAGACGCGGTGCAGGTAGCGGACGGAGATGCCGTGGACCTTGGCGACGGCGGGCGGGGTGAGGTCCGGGCTCGCCAGGTGGCCGTCGATGAACGAGGTGATCCGGAGGAAGAGGACCTCCTGCCGGGACTCCCCCGGCACGGCGCGCTCCCGGTCGACGTGATGGGCCAGGAGGGCCACCACCAGGTCGAGGAGGCTGGTGCCGAGGCGGGTCAGGTCGGCGGCGGTGTACCGGTCCTGCTCCTCGACGAGACCGGTCACGAACCGGGCGTACAGGGCGCCGATCCCCTCCCTGCCGGGCAGGGGGGTGGCCAGGAGCCCGCCGAGGTGGCGGCCCTGGAGGGGGACCAGGCTCTTCGGGAACTGCAGCAGCACCGATTCCGCCGCGCCCCCGTCCCCCTCGGCACGGGCGTCGAAGGGGAGGGAGCTGTCGTAGAGCACCAGGTCCCCCGGCGCGAGGAGCGCGCTGCGCCGGTCCTGCTCGATTCCCTGGCGTCCCGAGGTGATCAGGGCGAGCTGGTACTGCTCCGGGTCGCTCTTGCGGATGAGGGCGGGGCTGCGCTGGGAGACGAGCCCCGAGTACGACATCACCGTCAGGTCCGCCGCCCCGAGCGGGGCCCCGCGCAGACGTCCGCCGAACCGTTCCGGGTCCGTGAAGCGGAACCGGGTCGGCACCAGGGCGAGGGCCGTGGTCTCCACCCAGGCGTCGATCCGTTCGTGGACGGGCAGCTCGAAGCTGTCGAAGATCGTTCGCATGCCGGCCCTCCCCCGGGCTCGTACGGTCCGTCCCCTCGGGTCCGGGGGTTCGTCGTGCACGGAGCGCCAACTGTAGTGCGCGGAACGCCAAGGACAAGCACGCCCATGATCGGGCAGGCTCGACCGGGGACGCGGAGCGCGGGGGCGCGCACTCCGGAACGGGCCCGGGCGGTGGGAAGCCCGGACCCGGCCCAGGGGCGCGGAACGCGCGCGCCGGTGAGAAGAAAGCGGAGAGTGACGCATGACGGGCAACGGGGGACGGCCGCAGGAGCCGACGAGTTACGGGCTCCGGCCGCCGCTTCCCGCGCCCCGGGCCGGTGATCCGGTCCGGCCGGCGTCCGCCGCGCCGCAGGGGCCGGGGGCTCCGGCGGCGCAAGCGGCTCCCGGGGCTCCGGGCGGACCCGCCGGGGCGTCCGGGCGCGGGCCGGCGGAGCACGGGGGTGCCGCCGGCCCGCGCCCGGACGCGAAGGGCGGCTCCCCGGCGGAGAGCGGCGCGGGCCGTCTCGTGGGCGGCCGCTACCGGCTCCTCGAACGGCTGGGCGCGGGGGGCATGGGCACCGTGTGGCGCGCCCGGGACGAGGCCGTCGACCGCGACGTGGCGGTCAAGGAGCCCCGGGTCCCGGAGCACTTCTCGGCCGCGGAACGCCGCACCGCCCACCAGCGCATGCAGCGGGAGGCGCGGGCCGCGGCCCGGATCGCCCACCCGTGCGTCGTCACCATCCACGACGTCGTCATGGAGGACGACCGGCCGTGGATCGTGATGGAGCTCCTGCGCGGGAGGTCGCTCGCCGAGATCCTCGACGAGGGCACCCTGGAGCCCCGGGAGGCGGCGCGGATCGGGCAGGCGGTCCTCGGCGCGCTCCACGCCGCCCACGAGGCCGGGGTCCTGCACCGGGACGTCAAGCCCGGCAACGTGATGGTCTGCCACCACCACCGGGTCGTCCTGACCGACTTCGGCATCGCCCAGGTGGAGGGCGAGCAGAAGCTCACCGAGACCGGGGCGTTCATCGGCTCCCCCGAGTACATCGCTCCCGAGCGGGTCCTGGGGCGCAGACCGGGCCCGGAGTCCGACCTGTGGTCGCTCGGGGTCATGCTCTACCAGGCGGTCGAGGGCGTGTCGCCGTTCCGCCGGCAAACCACTCCCTCGACCCTCCAGGCGATCCTGCTCGCGGAGCTTCCGCCGCCGCAGCGTTCGGGCGCGATGACGGGGCTGATCACCGGGCTGCTGCGCAAGGAGCCGGAGAACCGGCTCACCGCCCAGGCGGCGCAGCCCCTCCTGGGCGCCCTCGCCGCTCCCCCGGCGCGTCCCGTCTCCGAGAGGACGCCCACCGTGCCGGTGACCGGGACGGAGGACGGCGGCGTTCCCGTTCCTCCCCTGCTCCGGTTCGTCCGGAGCCGCCGGGGGATCGCGGCCGGCGCGGTCACCGGCCTGGCCCTGATCGCCGCCCTGGTGTTCCAGCTCACGGGCGACGGGGTGCCGGAGGGCTGGAAGCGCTACGACGAGTACCGGATGCGGTTGTCCGTCGCGGCCCCGGCCGACTGGAAGATCACCGTCTGGGAGGATCTCGACCCCACCAAGGAGGCCTACCGGAGCACCCGCTACACCGCTCCCAAGGGCGACTCCTGGATGGAGGTGGTCAGGAGGGAGAAGGCCACCGAGACCCCGATGGCCATCGCCGAACGCTGGAAGAAGGAGCACGAGTCGGCCGTTCCGCCCTCCGGCGGCACCGCCAGTGTCGGCACGGTGCAGCCGACCACCCACCAGGGCCGTGACGCGGCGTTCCTCACCGAGAGCTACAGCAAGGAGGGCGAAGGCACTCCGCGACGGGTGCACAAGGTCCTCATCGTGGTCACCTCCGGGCAGGAACGCGTCAGCCTGGAGGTGGACGTGCCCGCCGGCGACGGCGCGGAGAAGAAGCTCGGCGACCTCATGGACAAGGCGCGCGCGACCTTCCAGATCCGGGACCTGTGACGCCGGGCCCGTCGCGAGGGCCTGTCGTAGGGGGCCGGGTCCGTCGGGCGGGGGCCGGGCGCGTCACGGGGCCCGTCGTGGCGGGCCGGGCCCGTCGCGAGGGCCTGTCGTGGCGGGCCGGGCCCGTCGCGAGGGCCTGTCGTAGGGGGCCGGGTCCGTCGTGGTGGGGCCGGACCCGTCGCGAGGGCCGTCCCGCCGGGGTCGGGCCCGCCGGGGGTTCCGCGCGCGGAACGGACCGGCCGCCGGGGTGCGAACGCGGCGGGGCCGGTCACGGAACGTGTCCGTGACCGGCCCCGTGACCGGGTGGGGTTCAGCGTGCCCCGAGGTCTCCGGGAGCGGCCGGGGGAACCGGCGGGTTGCCGAGGCCGGGCGAGGGCGTGCCGGCCGTTCCCCGGACGTCCGCCGGGCCGGTCGCGGCCGGGCCCGCCGCGTCGGAGGGGCTGACACGGCCGCGCCAGCCGCCGGTCGCCTGTCCGCGCTCCTCGATGAATCCCTTGAACCGCTTGAGGTCGCCCTTGACCCGCAGGTCCAGGATGCCGAGGGCGTCACCGGTCTTCTCCACCACGCCCTCCGGCTCCACCTCCATCGCGAGCCGGACCCGGGTGTGTCCCTCGTCGAGCGACTGGAAGGTCACGACGCCCTTCTGGCGGACCTCCCCGCCCACGGTGCGCCAGGCGACGCGCTCGTCCGGCAGCTGGTCGACGATCTCGGTGTCGAACTCGCGCCGCACCCCCGCCACCTTGGTACGCCAGTGGCAGTGGCGGTCGTCGACCTGCCGGACCTCCTCCACGCCTTCCATGAAGCGGGGGAACTCCTCGAACTGCGTCCACTGGTCGTAGGCGTTCCGCACCGGAACGTCCACATCGATGGTCTGCTCGACCGTACTCACGGTTCGGCCTCCTTCGTCTCGTCGTGGCTCGTTTGTGGTCGTGGCCCGCGTACCCGCGCTTCCTCCTTCCAATCGGGCGGTGGCCGTACGGGCCCCGGACGGGAAAGGTGCAGGCAGGCGCGTTCCTTGCATAATGGGGGTGGCAGCCCCCCGTCGAGCTGCCTCGGGCCGGACACAGGGCGCCCGGCGAAGAGCGGCCCCGCGGGCCGGCTCGCGCGAGGAAGCGACGCCCACGGTGCCCTCCCGATTCCCGTGAACCTCTCACCGTGCGCCGCACCGGGGCCGCTCGCCGGCCCCTCCCCACCGAACACGGCCCTGCGCCGCGCCTACGGCGCCCACCAGGTCCGGGAGGCAGACCCATGCTCATGAGCCACACCTTCGAGGACGGCATCCTGCACCTGAGGCTCCTGCGCGAACTCGACGTCACCAGTCGGGCCGCGGCGGCCCTGGAGATCGAGGCGACCGTCTCCGCCTACCGTCCCGTCCGGGTGCTCCTCGAGTTCCCGTCGGCCTGTCCGTCCCCCGCCTCGTTCAGCGCGCTCGCGCGGGCCCGCAGGATGTGCGCGAGCCTCGGCATCCCCCTGGTGGCGAGCGGCCCGGCCGCCGTGCCGCTCCGGGCCCCCGGGAGCACGCCTCCCGCCGTGAGCGCCTGAGGGAGCGGCCGGACGCCGTGTGCCCGGGGGCCGTGAGCGTTCTCACGGCCCCCGGGCACACGGCGCCGGTCTTCCCTACGCGTCCCCGCGCCGGTCGTCCGGCGTCCCGTCCTCGTCGCCCTCTCCCGCTTCGCCGACGACCGCGTCGGCCGCCTCCTCGCGCGCCTCCTGGTCACCGCTCTCACCCGGCGCCTCGGAGGGAGGGGTGGTGTGCGGGTCCGTCTCGTCGTTCCGGTGATGGGTCATCTGGCACTCCCTGGTGTCGTTCGGGACGGCGGACACGGTGCGGGCGCGGGCCTCCGGGCCGGTGGGGAGGGGGGCGGCCCGGGGCGACGGCGCCCGGCTCCCGTGTCCATGGGTCTGCCGCTACCCCGCGCGGGGGACGTTATGTCGTACGGGCGGCCCGTGTCGCGCGTTTGCCGGACGGCCGTCCGGGGGGTGCGCGGCCCCGGGAGCGGCCCTGTCCTCCCGGAGCCGCCACGAAGGGACACGTGGCTCCCCGAGGCGGACCCGGGGGCCGCTCGTCGGGGGCCAGCTCGCCGGGGGGGCCGGCGGTCGGGCCGCGCGGGGCGGGACCGAACCGGGACCGGCTCGCGGGGGTCGTGGGGGCCCGCCGCCGCGACGGCTGGCCGGAGCCGCCGGCGTCCGGGCGCGCCGCCCGGCTGGTGGAGCCGGCGGTGCGGGGTCACGGTTCCCGAGCGGGGAGTTCTGCTCAGGCGCGCTGGATCCAGTCCGCGTCCAGGCGGTCGGCCAGGCCGGCGGCGGTGAAGGCGGCCTCCAGTTCGTCGCGGCCCTCGGTGAAGTGGGCCCAGCTGTCGTGGTGGACCGGGACGACGCGGCGGGCTTCGAGAATCCGGGTGGCCTCGGCGGCCTGGGCGCTGTCCAGGACGACCGGCCGGCCGTCGAAGAGCATGGGGAAGCGGGGCGCTCCGGCGAACAGGAGGGCGGTGTCGACCGGGGCGAAGCGCTCGGCGATCTCCCCGACCGCGTCGAGCGAGGCGTTGTCGCCGCTGACATAGACCGTCGGCAGGCCCTCGCCCGTCAGGACGAAGCCGACGACCTGACCGGTGAAGGGCTCGATCTCCTCACGCGCTCCGGGGCCGTGGATGGCCGGGACCCCCGTCACGGTGACGGTGCCGCCGCCCGGACGCTCCAGCTCGACCGTCTCCCAGTCGGCCAGGCCCTTGGCCTTCGCCCCGAGGCGCTCGCCGCCACCGGGTGTGGTGAGGGTGAGGGGGACGTCGGCGAGCAGGGCGCGGCCGGAGGTGTCGAGGTTGTCGGCGTGCTCGTCGTGGGAGAGCAGGACCACGTCGATGGAGCCGAGGTCGGCGGGGGTGGTGGTGGAGGAGGCGGTCTTGGTCAGGGTCGGGCCCCCGGGCGAGGCGTAGTCGCCGGGGCCGTCGAAGGTCGGGTCGGTCAGGAAGCGCAGGCCGCCGTACTCGAACAGGGCGGTCGGGCCGCCGAAGACGCGAACCGGGAACTGCTGGGTGCCGTGCTGGGACATGCCATCTCCTCGCCTTTTATTCATCACGGATAACTGAAGCGTTTTCCGTGATGTCCACCGTAAGCGGGGTTCACGGAAAAACGCAAGCGTTACCATGAGGGGCATGAACGAGACCATGGCCGCCGACGCCGCGAAGACCGCCCTGCCCCCGGCTCCGGGCGCCGACCGGTACCGCTCCCTGGACTTCGCCGACACCACCGCGACGCTCCCGGCCGGTCAGGACTACGACCTGCTCGCCGCGCCCGAGTCCTCCCTGCGCTGGCTCGTCGCCCACGACCTGACCACCCCGGACGTGCGGCTGTACGAGTTCTGCGCCCAGCGGATGCGCACCCTGCGCGGCCACGTGCGGGCGCTGTTCGCCGCGCGCGTGGACGGCACCACCCCGCCCGGGGAATCCCTGCGCGCCGTGAACGAGGCCCTGGCCGCCGTACCCAGCGCACCCCTGCTCGCCTGGGACGGCGCCCGGGGACCGCACCGCGTCCAGGCCCACCCCACCGACCAGGCCGTCAACCACGCGCTCGCGACCCTCGCCGCCGACGCCGCCGACCTGCTCACCGGCCCCGACGCCGCCCTCCTCGCCGCCTGCGGCTCCGCGCCCTGCGACCGGTTCCTCCTGCGCACCCACGGCCGGCGCCACTGGTGCTCCACCCGCTGCGGCGACCGCGCCCGGGCCGCCCGCGCCTACGCCCGTCGCGGCGGCACCGCGAACTGAACGCCCGGCGCACTCGGCGAGCACGGCGTCCCGGGGGACGAGGTCTCCGGCGAGGAGATCGGCACCCGCGTCCCCGCACGTCCCGGCTTCACCGACGACGCGCCGGACCCCCCGTCGCTCCGTGGCGGCTTCGGGAGAACGGGGCCGGAGCGGGAAGCCCGGACGGGCACGAACGGGTCAGGACCAGGAGGCCACCACCAACGACCGTTCCGCCGCCGCCAGATGGACCGCCGAGGCGAGCCACGCCCGCGCGTAGCCGTCGGCCGAGGGGTCGGTGAGGCGGCCGAAGACGTCGCGGGGGCGGCGGTCCGCCTCCGCCGTCAGGGCCTCCGCGAGCCCCGCAGCCCCGCCGAGTCCCGCCCGGCGCAGCGGGGCCAGGAGGGCCGTCGCGTCCGTCCCCCGGCCGGCCTCGGCCACGGCGCGCCGCCCGCCCGAGACCCCGGTCTCCAGGAGGCGCCGCACCCGCCACAGCGGCGCGTCCGCCAGCGGGTCCGGCACGGCGGGCGGCGGACCGGGCCGTCCGGCGGCCGTCCCGCGCGGGAAGTGGTCGCCCTGGAGGCGGTCGTAGCCCAGGTCGGCCCGGCCCAGCCACTCGTCCGGCAGCCGCAGCGTGGACGGCGCCCCCGGCACCGGGCCGACCGCCAGGGGCCGGAGGGTCGCCGCCCGGTCCGGGTCCGGACGGCCCAGGACCCGCAGCGCGAGCCCCGGGTGCTCCGCGATCCTGCGCAGGTTGGCGGCGTGCGGCAGCTCCGGGTGGGGGTGGGCGGGGCGCAGGCGCAGCAGCGGCCCGTCCCCCGCGACGCGGACCACCAGGTACTCCCCCGCCGCGCCGGCCACCTCCACGTCGCACCCCAGCAGCGGGGTTCCGGTCCCGTCGGCGTCCCGCGCGCCCCGGTCGAGCGCCTCGGCCGTCGCCTCGCCCACCGGGCGGGCGAACAGCGCCGCCGCCGGCCCCTCCGACCAGTCCGTCCCGCGCAGCGGGGTGGCGCTCACGCTCCGGCCCGCACCGAGCCGCCCGTCCGCGGAGACGGTGGCGCCGACGACCAGCAGTCCTCCGCGCGCCAGCCCCGCGTGGTCGAGGACCGCCCCGCCGAGCGCCACGGAGGCGGTTCCCGCCCCTCTGGCACGGGCCGGTCCTCCGGGGCGCACGTCGGACACCGTGTAGGGGGTGCCGTCCGGGTCCAGCAGATGGGTGGTCACGCCCCCGTAGCCGGTCGCGGACAGGACCGGTTCCCGGCACAGGCCGTACACCCGGAGGCTGCCGCCCGGTGCGTAGGCGCGGCGGACGGTACCGGTCGCGCCGGGGCCCGCCGTGCCCGAGGCGAGCGCGGCGGCCCCGGCCAGCAGTTCGCGGAAGGCGTCCACGAGGTCGCCGAGGCGCTGCCCCCGGCCCCGTTCCCGGGCGGCGCGCAGCCCCCGCACGACGCGCAGCGCGGCGGCCTCGGCCCGGGGGAGCCCGGCGAGGCGGGCGGTGTGGGCCGCGCGCAGCAGTTCCGCCTGGACCACCGCCCCGCCGGCCGTGACCCCCGCCGACAGGGCCCCGGCGGCGGCTTCCCACAGCGCGGTCGCGGCACGGATCTGCGCGGGGGTGGCCGGGGGCGCGGTGTCCCGGTCCCGTCCGGGGACGGCGGGAGCGGACGGGACGCCGTGCGCCGTCGCGGAGGACGGGGAGGAGCACGCGGCCGGTTCGGCTCCGGCGTCCGTCGCCCCGGCGGGTCCGGACGGCTCCGCCGGGGCCTCCGCGTCCGCGAGCGGCGCCGCGCCCAGGACCGCGGCCCGGTGGAGGCAGCGCGGGGCCAGCAGGCAGGTGCAGAGCGCCTGTCCGGCGTCCGTGACCGCCCCGGAGGGACCGGGGCTCAGGGTGACCACCGCGTCCTCCCCGAAGGACACGGACAGGGCCCCGTCGGCGGTCCGGACCGCGCGCCCGGCGCAGTCCGCGGTCGCGGCGTCGAGTTTCCTGCGCAGCCGGGCGCTGAGCTGTTCGACGGCTTCGGCGAGGACGTCGGGGGCGACGGGCGGCAGGGACTCGGGGCTCAACGGGGTTCTCCACGGAGGCGGTCGCCCACCCAGCGGGCGAGGGCGAGCGGGCTGAGGGCGGCCACCGGCATGCCGGCGGCGACGAGTTGGCGTGCCACCGGCACGGAGTAGCGGGGCGCCCCGGCGTCGTCGAGCGCCGCGCAGCCCAGCAGGTGCGCGCCGGAGGAGGCCAGTGCGCGCACCTCGCCCAGGAGGCCGGCGAGCGGAGCGCCCTCCTCGAAGTCGCTGACCACGACGACGAGGGTGCGGCTCGGCACGGTGATCAGGGAGCGGGCGTGCGCGAGGCCCGCCGCGATGTGGGTGCCGCCGCCGACCCTGACCTCCAGGAGCAGCGACAGGGGGTCGTCGACGCGGTCGGTCAGGTCCACCACCTGGGTGGAGAAGGCCAGGAAGTGCGTGGAGAGGGTCGGCACGCCGCCGAGCACGGCGGCGGTCAGCGCCGACCAGATCACCGAGGCCTCCATCGAACCGGAGACGTCGACCACCAGGACCAGCCGCCAGTCCGCCTCCCTGCTCGCCCGGGTGCTGAACACCGGCCGTTCCGGGACGACCACGATCCGGCCGTCGTCCGCGCGGCGGGTGCGGGCGAGGTTGGCGCGCAGGGTGCGGGCGAGGTCGAGGCGGCCACCGGGCCGGCGGGTGGGGCGCGGGGTGGCCAGTCCGGAGAGCGCGGGCCGCAGCCGGGTGGCCAGTTCCCGGGCCAGTTCGTCGACGAGCCGCTTCACCAGCGGGCGCAGCCGGGCGAGCCGCGCCTCGGGCATGCCGCCGGCCAGGGAGAGCACCGAACTCAGCAGTTCCACCGAGGGGCGCACCGCCGCCGGGTCCAGCTGGGTGAGCACGTCGGCGCGTCCCGCGTCGGCGGCCTCGGCCAGGACCTCCTCGCGCACGTCGGCCCCGAAGAGGGCCTCCAGCTCCCGTGACCACTCCCGGGCGGTGGGGAAGGGGTCCTCCTGTCCCCCGGCCCGGCCGGACCCGCCCTCCAGGTCGTCGGCGCCCTCGCCGCGCCCGGTGCCGTAGAGCTCGTCCAGGGCGCGGGCGTAGCGGCGGGCGCCGGGCGACAGCCGGTCCTTGTGTCGGCCGAGGAGGAGGCGCCAGCGGTCGGCCGGAGCGAGCCGCCGGTCCGGTGCGCCGGACGGGCGCCCGTCCGGCGCACCGGTGACGGGCTCGGCGTCCGGTACGGGACCGGAGGCGTCCGGTACGGGGCAGGGCTCGCCGGGGGCGTCCGGGCCGGGACGAGAGGCCCCGGAGACGTCCGGACCGGGACGAGAGGTCCCGGAGACGTCCGGACCGGGCAGCGCCGACGCCTCCAGCGCGGCCAGGCCGGCCGCGTCGGCCGCAGCCCACAGGGCGAGCAGTTCGGGCGGGGCGTCGAGGGAGAGGTCGGGCCGGTCCCCGAGCCGTTCGGTCACGGTGGTCAGGAAACGCTCCCGGGCGGCCGGGGACAGCGCGTCGAATCCGCCGCGCAGGGCCGGAAGCCGGTCGAGGAAGTCCTGGTCGGGCAGGGCGTCGATCCGGTCGAGGAGGGGGGCGAGCGCTTCCGGGGACGCCTGGAGCAGCGGGCCGGCGGCCGTGAGCAGTCCCGCGAGGCGCTTCGCCAGGGCCCGCCGCGCGCCGGGGGAGGTCGCGCCGTCGATCCAGCCCGACGCCCGCTCCCCGAGACCGGCGGCCGGGTCCAGGTCGAGCATCACCCGTACGGCCAGGGCCGCGCCCTGGATCAGCGGCGAGCCCCCGGAGGCGAGTCCGGTGAGGGCCCGGTCCATCCGGAGGCCCAGGTGCCGGGCGGCCGACCGGTCCGCGAGCGCCACGAGGGCGCCGGCGTCCTCGGGGGTGTCGCTCCCCGCGAGGCCGGGCAGCGACCGTACGGCGGCCTCCAGGAGTTCGTCCGTGAGGACGCCCGCCGTGGCGCGGGCCTCCCGCGTGGTGCCGGGGTGGTGGCCGCGCCGCAGTCCCTCCAGGAGGTCCAGCGCCCGGAGGAGTTCGGGGAGGCCGGCGGTGCCGGGCAGCACGGCGGAGGCCTCGGCCAGCCGCGCGTCGACCAGGTCGGGCAGGGCGCAGCGGGCGGCGGCGGTGAGACCGGTGAGGATCTGGGCCGGGGTGGGGCCGCCCTCGGCGGCTTCGCGGCGCGCGGTCCCGGCCAGGGTTCCGGCGGCGGCCTGGGCGGCGGTGACTCCCCGGGCCCCGGCGAGATCGAGCCGTGCGGGTACGGACGGGGTCCAGGCCAGGCGCCATGTGGTGCCGAGCGCCGTGCCGTCGCCGGCGGCCGCCACGTCGAGGGGTTCGCCGTAGGAGGCGCCGATGACGAGCAGGCGTTGCAGCAGGACCTCGCGGCGGCCGTCGAGGGCGGAGCGGAGCGGGTCGAGGCGCATCTCGCGCGGTTCGGGGTCCGCCGGGCACGGCAGCCGCAGCCGGGCGAGCTCCTCCTCCACCGAGGGCCCGAGGCCGGAGCGGGGCGCCCGCGGTCCGGTCCGGCCTCGGGCGGTGCCGACGAACACGGTCTCCAGGGCACGGGCCAGGGCCCGGCCCCGGCCGAGGGGTTCGCCCTGTCCGAGGACGGTGGTGACGGCCTCCAGGAGTTCCCCGCGTCCGGGCGCGGGGAGCCCGCGCAGCGTGGCCAGGTCGCAGGCCAGCCGCAGCGTCTCGGCGGCCTCGCCGGTGCCGGCGGTGTGGCCGGCGCGGCGCAGCTCCCGGCACAGGCCGGTCACCGAGGCGGCGGCGGCCTCCCGCACGCGCTCGGGGTCGCCGGCGGCGGTGAACACGGCCTGCTGCCACAGCGGGTCGCGGATTCCGGCGGGATAGCCGGACCGGGAGTCGAGCAGGTCGAAGGAGTACGGGACGAACGAGGTCACCGCTCCGGCCGTCGCCGTGGGGCCGGCCGTGGCTGCCGGAGCCGTGGGACCGGCCGTGGCCGCCGGGGCCTTGGGGCCGGCCGTGGCTGCCGGGGCCGTGGGGGCCCCCGGCGGTGCGGGAGCCGTCCGGGCGCGGTCCCGGCCGGTCCTGCCCGGTCCGGCGGCGCCCGTCCCGGCGGGACCCTCCGTGCCCGGGTGGTCGGCGCCGGTGTCCATGGCCGGGCCGTCCGTGGCCGGGCCGTCCGTGCCCGGGTGGTCCGCGCCGGCGCCCGTGGCCGGGCCGTCCGCGTCCATACCGGTATCCGGGGCCGGGCAGCCCATGTCCGGGCCGTCCGGGACGCGGCCCGTGCCGGTGTCCGTGTCCGCCGGAGCGAGCAGGGCGGGCGCGTGGAAGGCGCCGATCACGGCGGCGACCCGGCGGCCTCCGGCCGCCGCCCCGGCGATCACCCGGCGCATCCAGGCCTCGCGGGCGAGGTCGGCGGCGGGCACCGGGGCGTCGGCGCGCAGGGCCCAGCCCACGCCGAGCGCCGCGCGGCGCACCGCTTCGGGGGAGCACCCGGGCGCCGGCGCCTCCACGACCCGGTCCCACATGTCCTCGCCGTCCCGTCCGGTGCCGGCGGCGGCGAGCGCCCCGGCGAAGGAGCGGGGCCCCTTCGCGTCCGGCCCGGCGGGACGGGTGCTCCCGCCGGCCCCGCCCCTCGCGCCGGCGGCGGACGCGGGGCCGCTCCCCCCGCCCGTGCCGTCCCCCGGGCCGGCCGCCGCGGGCCCGTGACCGGTCCCCGCGGGCCGTTCCGCGCCGGGGCCGGGGCCCGCCGGGTCGTCGGTGCCCGGGAGGCCGTCCGCTCCCCCGCCGTCGCCGTCCGGTCCGGACGGCGACCGGCCGGGGTCGGTCAGGGGGAGGTCGCAGCAGACGACCTCCGCCCCGCGGGCCCGTGCCCACCGCAGCGCCGCGAGTTCCGGCGAGAAGTCCGCGAAGGGGTAGAACGACAGCCGCCCGTGTCCGTCCGCCCCGGCCAGCGCCACGGGGGCGACGGTCTCCGGGTCCGTCAGGTGCTCCAGCCACGGCTGGAAGTCGGCCGGGAGCTCCACGCAGACCACCTCGGCCCCCGCCCCGTCGAGGAGCGCGGGCACCACGGCCGCCAGGGCCGGGCTGTGATGGCGTACCCCCAGCAGGTACGGGGTGCGCGACGCGGCCAGCGCGTCCACGGCCGCCCGGGGATCGGGGATCGTCACCGCAGGCTCCCGCGCAGGTCCCAGAGGCGGCGCCACATGGCCGAGCCGTTCTCGGCCCGCCGCCGGACCGGGCCGTCCCAGTAGCCGAGGAGCCGCGCGTGGTCGGCCGGGTCGTCCTTGCGGACGACGCCGAGGAGGTGGCCCGGCAGGAGGTCGAGGACGTCCCCGCCCGGGAGGTACGCGTCCGCGACCCCCAGGGACGCCGCGACCTGCACGGCCTCGGCGGTGGACATGACCGTGCCGGGCCGTTCCACGTCCCAGCCCTCGGTGGAGCGGCCGGTCCGCAGGTCCCGGAAGACGGTGACGAGGGCGTCCAGGACCGCGTCGTCGACGCCGAAGGCGGCGCCCGCGCGCCGGACCGCCGCGACGGCCTGCCGGCGGATCAGGGCGGCCTCGGCGCCGGCGTCCGCGATCGGCTCCACGGTCTCGAAGTTGAACCGCCGCTTGAGGGCGGCGGACATCTCGGAGACGCCCCGGTCGCGCAGGTTGGCGGTGGCGATGACGGTGAAGCCGGGTGCGGCGGCGACCACCGCGTCCTCGGTGGAGGTCAGTTCGGGGACGGTGATCCGGCGGTCGGAGAGGAGGGAGACCAGGGCGTCCTGCACTTCGGGCAGGCAGCGGGTGATCTCCTCGACCCGCGCCACCCGGCCGGTGCGCATCGCGGCGAGCACCGGGGAGTCGACGAGGGCCTCCGGGGTGGGGCCCTGGGCGAGCAGCAGGGCGTAGTTCCAGCCGTAGCGGAAGGCGTCCTCGGTGGTGCCGGCGGTGCCCTGCACCGTGAGGGAGCTGGTGCCGCAGACGGCGGCGGCGAGCAGTTCCGAGAGCATCGACTTGGCGGTGCCGGGCTCGCCGGTGAGCAGCAGGCCGCGCTCTCCGGCGAGGGTGACCACGCAGCGTTCCACCAGGGCGCGCTCACCGACGAACTTGGGGGCGATCTCCCGTTTCGACGGCAGGCCGGCGCGGCGCTCGGGCAGGGCCAGTTCCACGCCGTCGCTGCCGCAGACGAAGGTGACGACCGCGCGGGGGGTCAGCGCCCAGCCGGGCGGACGCGGGCCGGGGTCCTGGGCGGCGAGGAAGGCGAGTTCGGCGGCGTGGCGCTCCTCGGCCGGCTGGACCTGCCGGACGGGGGCGGGCTGTTCGGTGACGGTCATGCGGGGTTCCTCCGGGGTGGGTACGGGGACCGGCGCGGCGCATCCGGTGGGGTGCGCCGCGCCGTCGTCGCGGGCGGCGGGCGTGCTTTCCCGCCGCGCCGCCCCTGCGGGCGGCACGGGCCTGTCGTTGTCGCCGGCGCTGCCGGCGGCCGGTCAGCGGCGGCGCCTGGTGCGCCGGACCTTCAGTTCCTCGAAGCGGGGGACGTCGCCGTCGAGGACCCGCCGCCAGGCCCGGGCGAACAGTTCGGCGGCCGGTTCGAGCGGCACCAGGACGCCCAGGGCCGGCCTGTCGTCCGCGACCGGCCCGTACATCGGCAGCTTCCACCGCTCGACCGGCGGCACCGGCGCCGGCTGCTCGGACCAGGCGCCGGGCAGGAACAGCGACCGTCCCGCCCTGGCCCGTACCGCCGGTACCACCAGGTCGGTGGCGGCCAGTTCGGCGCGGGCCGCCTTGAGGCGGGCCGGCTTCCAGCCCGTCCACCGGGCGGTGTTGCGGTCGGTGGGGTCGGGCATGGCGAGCAGCATCAGGTACAGCGCCGCCGCGTCGGCTCCCAGGCCGTGGGCCGTGGCGGCCTCCGCCACCAGGCCGGGCACCGAGCGGGACGGGTCCTGCGGCCACCAGGTGCCCTCCGGGTCCGTCCCGCCGGCCGCGGGCGCGCCCGGGTCGGCGAGGAGCCGTGCGAACGCCGGGTCGTGCGCGTGCCGCAGCGCCGTCTCGATCCCGGTCGGTTCCTGGGCGGGGCCGCGCAGCGCCGCCAGGTACGGGTCGGAGCCGGTGGAGTCCAGCAGGGCGGTCCGCAGGGCCGGCCGGGGCCGGTCGTCGTGCGTGGCCATGAGGACCGCGCCGTACCGCTCGTGGTCGGGTGCCGTCTCGGTCGGGGCGCCCGCCGCCTTCCGGAAGTCCGTGAGGCTGGTGTAGTACCCGGCGGACAGGAGGAGGCCGGGCGAGGCCAGGCGCTGCCGTACGGCGGTGAGCGCGCCGGGCAGCGCCGCCCGCACGGGGTCGCCCGCGGGCAGCCGGTGGGCCAGCCAGGCCGTCAGGCGCACCGCCCCGGTCAGGACCTCGTCGGTGAACGGGTGGTCGGCCGGCTCCACGGGCACGGGCCGGTCTCCGGAGATGTGCCAGGCCACGTCGGCACCGAGTTCGGGCGACGACGCGGGGTCGAGGAGTGTCGGGAGGGCCCGGTGGACGGGCCAGCCGCCGCGGACCGCGCGGACGGCCTCCCCGAGCAGCTGGTCGGGGACCCGGGCGCGCCGTCCGACGCGCGCGTTCCAGACGGCCGCCGCCGACGCCGTGTCGGGGCCCTCGCTCCACAGGCGCGCGGGGTCGCCCGGCAGGAGCGCCGCCACCACGGCGCGCCGGATCTCCAGGGGGAGCGCGCGCAGCTCGTCGCGGGCGTGACCGGCCTCGGCCGCCTTCAGGCCGAGGGTGGCGCGCAGCTCCGCCGGCAGGAAGTTGCTCTGCCAGTCGTCCACGTTCGGCATGCCGGCGAGGACGAGCCGGGCCAGCGCTCCGGAGACGCCGGTGAGCCGGCTGAACTCCTCGGCCGCTTCCGGGAAGAAGGGGGCTTCGGCCCGCGCCTCCGCCTCCCGCAGGAAGGCGGTGAGCCAGTCGGGGCCGCGCCCGCGGTCGCCCACCGGTGCCGTGTCGCGCAGGGTGTACGGGCCGGGGGCGTCGAACCGGCCGTCGGGATCGTGGAACAGCGCCTCGAACTCCCGCCCGTCGGGAACGTCGTTGTCGTTCCCGGTGGTTCCCAGGACCGCTCCGCCGCCCAGCGGAAGGACGGCGGCGTGCGAGACGGGACGCTCCTGGCCGTCGGGGGCGTGCAGATGGGGGGTGGCCAGGTGGAGCGTCACCCGGCGCCAGTGGCGGGCCGATCCCGCCGCCGAGGCCAGCCCCAGGGAGTCCATCCGGCCGAGCAGGCCGAGCAGCGCGGCCCGGTGCGCGGCGCCGGTGCCGGGCGCGACGGCCCGGTAGGCGATCAGGGCCGGATGGTCCAGGAGGGAGACGAAGGACAGCCGGGAGTACGGCAGGGAGGGCAGGTCGTAGTGGAGCCTGCCGGGCGGGACCGTGGCGGAGGTGTCGGCCCGCGCCGCCTCCAGTCCGTCCAGGAACCGGTGGGTCACGTCCGTGTCGGCGCTCCGGCCGTAGTAGCCGGAGGCGGTGAGTCCGCCGAGTGCCTCGCCGAGGACCTCGTCGGAGGGGCCTTCGACGCGGGCCTCCACGGGCCCGGCCGCCGGGTCGAGGCGCGCGGCCACGGCGTCCAGCGCCTTCTGCTGCGCCACGGCGAAGCGCACCGTCTTCGCCACGCCCGCGACCAGTTCGGGCGCGGTGATCGCCGGGAACGCGGCGGTCACCAGTGCCGGGACGTCCGCCGCGCGCTCCGCGAGGACGGCCGCCTTCAGCAGGGCGCCGGCCGTCTCCGCGTCGGCGGCGCGCAGCACGGCCGAGCCCCGGGGGTCGCGCGGGCGCAGGGCGTACAGGTGGGACACCGGGGGCAGGGGCGCGGCGGCGGTGCGGTACATGTCGTTCCGGTCGCCGGTGGACGTCGTGGTGATCACGCCGTCCGGGTCGGTGAGCGACAGCGTCCGCCACTGGCGGGTCAGCGTCCTGGGCCGGTCGTCGCCGGGGAAGGTCAGGAGGGCGACGGGCATCTCGGAGCCCTCGGGGAGGGAGACGCCGCGGCCCGCGGTGTCGTCGGCGCGCCAGCCGTCGCCGGGGACGCGCAGGACGCGCCAGCCCAGCAGGCCGTCGCGGGGCGTGCCCAGGGCCGAGCCGTCCACCGCGGGGGCGGGCCGCAGCCACGAGGAGGAGGCGGCCAGTTCGGCGCCGGGGCCGTGGGAGCGGGTCGCGTCGGCGAGGAAACCCGGCTGGGAGCGCCGGCCCCGGGTGCCCTCGGCGGGGTCGTACTCGGTCCAGCCGCTGTCGTCGCGTCCCCCGCCGTTCTCCCAGACCCAGTACGAGGTGCCGTCGGAGAGCACCGGCGTTTCCGGGGGCAGCTTCGTGTCGCCGGCGTGCAGGACTCCGCCGCCGGTGGTGCGTCCGCCGCCGGGGAGCGGCAGGCTGAGGTGTCCGGAGCGGACGGACCAGTAGGTGACGTCGCCGTCCAGGGTGAACACGTGGTCGGGCGCGGTGTGCCAGTAGCCCTGGACCGGGCTGTCGCCGTAGCCGGTCCAGAAGACCAGCAGGGCTCCGTCGGTGTAGTGGAAGCCGTACCGGCGGGAGGAGTGCCCGGCGGGCACGCGCAGGTCGTGCGTGAGGACGGTGGAGTCCGCGTCGACGACCCTCACCCGGTGGGCGTTGGCGACGATCAGGTGGGGCCAGGCCTCGACGACGGTGAGGTCGTCGGGGTCGCCGCGTCCGGGTGCCAGGTCCGCGACCGCCTCCTCCCACGCGGGCCAGTGGAGTTCCTCCCACAGGCCGCCCCGCAGGGTGCGGGCCAGGACCGCGCCGAGGTCGGCGGAGGCCGCGGCGGCGACCTCCTCCGGCGCGAGCGCGAGGGCTTCGGCGGGCAGCCACGACAGGCGTGCCGTCGCCGCGGGCAGTCCGGGCAGTCCGGCCGCCACCGAATCGCGGGCGACGTCGCGCATCCATTCGGCGAGCATCGTACGGCCGCCGGCGGTGGCGGCGAGCCGGCGCATCACGTCGGTTCCGACGGCCCCGCCGCAGCCGTTCGCGGCGCGCCGGAAGGCGGGGCGGAAGCGCGGGTCGGCGGCGATCGCGGCCAGGTCGCGGCGCTCGTCGCCCCGCGCCCAGTCCGACAGGTTGAGGGAGGCGCCGCTCCTCCGGGAGGTCTCCGGCTCCGGGTCGGCGACCGGGATCTCCAGGGAGAGCAGCAGGTCGAGGAGGTCGGGGTCCTCGACGCCGATCCGCAGGGAGCCTCGGTCGCCGGGGCGGGCCGCCAGGTCGGCGCGCAGCCGTCCGGCCGCCCGGTTCACCAGGGCGAGGAGGGCCGGCAGGGCGGGGCGGCTGCCCCAGCCCCGGTGCCGGGCGGTGTGGAAGCGCTCCAGCCAGCCGGCCGCGCCGTCGGCGCAGCGTTCCTCCGGCGGCGCGTCCGCGTCGGTCAGTCCGGCGTCCGCCCCGGACTCGACGAGGAGGTCCAGCCACAGTTCGCCGAGCCCGCCGCCGTCGGACGACGGCATCATCTCCAGGAGCGTGCCGCGTACGGCCGGGACGCGGCGCGCCAGGGCGGTCAGCGCGGCCCGGTGCGTCTTCCACCATCCTTCGGCCGCCCGCAGGGTGGCCGGCAGCGGCAGGAGGTCGGTGAGGTAGTCCTGCTCGGCCTCGGCGGCGGACAGGCCGGCGGCGCGGGCCAGGCGCCGCAGCTCCACGGTGGCCTGCGCGGAGGGGGCGAGTCCGCCCGCGGTCCTGCGCACGCACAGCCGCCGGAAGCGCTCGTACGCCTCCGCGGGCGCGACGCGGGCGGCGAGGTCCTTGCCGTGGGCGGCCAGGACCTTCACCGGGAGCGCGCCGGCCAGGGCGAATTCGAGGAGGACGGCGTCGAGCCGGTCCTCGTCGACGGCGAGGCCGTGCTGGGCCTCGCTGGTGCGGGCGCGGGCGAACAGCTGCCCCGCGTAGGTGGTGTTGTCGACGCCGAGGAAGATCCGGGCCGCCTGCTCGTAGAAGACGGGCAGGAAGTGCGGGACGGCGGAGGCGAGCCGGCCGGCGAGTTCGTGGCAGGCGTCGAGGGCGGCCTTGGGCTTGGTCCTGGCCTGCCGGGCGAGGCGGTCGAGTTCCGGCACGACCGCGAGGGCGTGGTGGCCGTCCTCGGGATGGTGCACCAGGACCCATTCGGGGAAGCCCAGTTCCCGGCGGTGGCCGAGGCCCACGACGGCCGGTTCCCCGTGGGGTTCGAGGCCGAGGAAGCCGGCGGCGAGGTCCTCGGCGGGACCGAGGTCGGCCGCGGCCAGCCGGACGACGACCCGGTCGTCCCCGAGGGCCGGGTGGCGGTAGGTCCGGGCGGTCAGTTCGACCGCCGAGGCCCCCGCTCCCCCGGTGCCGGCCGGGAGCACCGCTCCGGCCCTGAGCAGCTCCGCGGCGTCGCGGGCGCCGCCCGCGGTGCCGGAGGAGTTCCTGTCGGAAGCGGTCGTGCCGGTCACGCGTCCCCACCCTTCTCGATCGTGCGGCCGGCGTACAGCGCCGCGGCCATGCGCATCCCCTCGGACCAGGCCACCGGTCCGACCTCGGCGAGCCGTACGGCGCGGCCCTCCTCGTCGTGCCAGCCGAGCCCGCCGGTCTCCGTCTCGCCGTCCCAGTAGGGCTCCCCGATCCACACCGACGCCTCCGTGGCGCGGCCGCCGTCGCGGACCCCGCAGGTGGCGTAGCCGCCGGACACCCGGTAGCCGAGGGAGGTCGCGCGGGCCGCGAGGCCGAAGCGCGAGGCGAACCGGCCGCCCGCGTAGTCCCGCACCTCCGTCGCCGTCTCCGGGTGGGCCCCGGCCGGCCGGGTCCAGGTGGCCCGGTGGATCTGCTCCACCCGCTGGGTGATGCCGAGTTCGGCCGCGAAGTCCCGCACGTCGTCGAGGTCGGGGAGGAGCACGGGGTGCGGGAGGGTCACGGTGCGCGGGGAGAGGCGGACGGTCTCGCCGTCGAGGTCCACCACCTTCAGCTTGCCGTCCGCGGTGGCGTCCCGCAGGAAGCCGACCTCGTCCGGGTCGTCGCCCACCACCGCCATGTCGCGGAGGGCGGACCGCCAGGCCTCGTCCGGCCACACCCGGGCTATCAGCCCGGCGGGCACGGGGAGCGAGGACACCATCCAGGTGTCCACCTGGGCCACGCACGCGGCCGCGTGCCGGTCCAGCCACTCGGCGAGCCGCCTCAGCCGGTCGACCCCGGGATGGTCGCGCAATGCCTTCGGCAGGGTCTTCAACTGCCGTCCCCCGGCGCGTCGTGCCACCACGCGCCCGTCCTCGAGGGTGATCTCGTACCCCTCGTCCGCTGCAAGCCACGCCATCGGCCGTGCCCCTCCGCCTGTCCGTCGGAAAACGCGCAGCCCGGACCATGGGGCGACGCCCCTGAACTGCGGTATGCGGGGAGACTAGCCAGTGCCACTGACAGCGGGTTCCGGGGCTTCCGCCGGGCGGTGGCGGCGGGACCGGCGGCGGGTTCTTCCGGGGGCGCGGGGGCACTCGAACAGGTGAGGTCCGTCGGCATTCGGCCTCGTCGCCCCCGCCGTCGCGACCCGGCGGGGGACGGCTGGGGGACGGTGGAACGAGTCCCGGCACCGTGGCCGCGGGGACCGGACGGAGGAACAGGATGAGGGTGCGCGTGCTTTCGGCCGTGACGGCGGCCGTGTTCCTGCTGGGTGCGTGCGGCGCGTCGCAGGCCCGCCGGGACGGGGCCTCCCGGGCGGCCCGTTCGTTCGAGGAGTCCCTCGCCTCCGGCGCCTTCGGCACGGCGTGCGGACTGCTCGCCCCGGAGAGCCGCGAGCAGCTGGAGGAGGACGGTGAGCAGCCGTGCGAACGGGCCCTGGCCGCGCGGGAACTGCCGCGCGGGAAGGACGTGCGGAGCGTGGACGTGTACGGCCGGCAGGCGCTGCTCCGGTTGGACGGCGAGACGCTGTTCCTGTCGCAGTTCGACGACGGGTGGCGGGTCACCGCCGCCGGCTGCGTGCCGGAGGAGGGCGACTCGCCCTACCGCTGCGCGCTGAAGGGGGCGTGACCGTGAGGACGATGTTCGCCGCGTGCGTGCTGACCGTCCTGGGAGGTCTCGGCTACTTCACCGCGATCGGGCTGATGCACCGGTGACGGCCGGACGGGGCCGCGGGGACTTCTGGCGGTCGAACAGCCTCAGCCTCTGCTTCGGGGCGGCCTTCCTCGTGGTGCTCGCCGCGCAGGCCGTGGCCGGGCGCGCCGAGTTCAACGAACAGCTGGCCGTCCAGGGGCTGCAGCAGATCGGTTTCGGCGACTACCTGATGTCCTCGGACTTCGCCGTCGACGTCACCGAGAACTGGCAGTCCGAGTTCCTGCAGTTCTTCCTGTACATCTTCGGCACGGTGTACCTCCTCCAGCGCGGCTCGCCCGAGTCCAAGCCCCTGGACAGGGTGGGCCGGGAGAGCGAGCGCGACCAGCGCGTGGGCGACCACGCGCGGGCGGACTCGCCCCGGTGGGCGGGCGCCGAGGGTTGGCGGCAGGCCCTGTACTCGCGGTCCCTGGGGCTCTCCATGGCCGTCTTCTTCGTGCTGTCCTGGCTGGCGCAGTCGATCGCGGGCTCCGCGGCCTCCAACGAACTGCGGCTGCGCCAGCTGCAGGCCCCCGTTCCCTGGAGCTCCTACCTGGGGTCCGCGGACTTCTGGAGCCGGTCCCTGCAGAACTGGCAGTCGGAGCTGCTGGCCGTGGCCTCGATGGCCGTCCTCTCCGTGTACCTGCGGCAGCGCGGCTCACCGGAGTCGAAGCCCGTGGGCGCCGCGCACGACGCCACCGGCGTGGAGGGCTGACGGCCGGCGTCCGGCGGTGCGGGAGGCGGGGCGGCCCGGACCGCTGCCCGGGCAGGAGGGGAAAGGCCCGGACAGCGGCACCCGGCCCCTGCCCGGTGCGGCGGAGTCCACTCGTCCGCCCGCCGTCGTCTTCGGCCGGCCGGCCGGCGGGCGGGCGGGCGGGCGCGGGTCACCGGCGGTGGCGGTGGCGGTGGCGGTGGCGGTGGCGGAGCATGGCCCACCGCGACAGGGGTAGCGGCAGGAGCACCGGAGGGCGCGGTTCCCCGGGGGGAACGGGGCGCCCGGATCGAGGGAACGCACGACAGGAGGCACCACATGGCCGACATCCGGGGTTTCGACCCGCGCACGGCGATCGTCACCGGTTCGGACTCGGGGATCGGCCGTGCCGTGGCGGTACGGCTCGCGGAGGCGGGCCTCGACGTGGGGATCACGTGGCACACCGACGAGGCGGGCGCGGAGGCCACGGCCGAGGAGGTCCGCGCGCACGGACGGCGGGCGGTCGTCGCCCGCCTCGACCTGACGGCGCTGCCGGAGGCGGCCGACGTGGTGGACCGCCTCGCGGAGGACCTGGGCGGGGTCGACGTGCTGGTCAACAACGCCGGCACGGGGACGGCCGAACCGTTCCTGGACCTCGGTCTGGAAAGGTTCCGGGAGGTGGTGGACGTCGACCTGACCGGGCCGTTCCTGTGCTCGCAGCGGGCCGCCCGGCGGATGGTCGAGCGGGGCCGCGGCGGGCGGATCGTGCAGATCACCTCGGTGCACGAGCACCAGCCCCGCGTGGGCGCCGGACCGTACTGCGCCGCCAAGGGCGGTCTCGGACTGCTCACCCAGGTGATGGCGCTGGAACTGGGCGAGCACGGCATCACCGTCAACTCCGTCGCGCCGGGCGAGATCGCCACGCCGATGACCGGCCAGGAGGACGAGGACGTCCGGTCCGTGTCCCGGCCCGGCGTCCCCCTGGGCCGGCCGGGGGACGCCCGCGAGGTGGCCGCCGTGGTGGCCTTCCTCGCGAGCCCCGGGGCGTCGTACGTGACCGGGGCGTCCTGGGCGGTGGACGGCGGGATGCTCCGCATGGGCCCGATGGCCGGCTCGCACCTGACGTCCGACGACTGGCGCCGCCCCTGACCGGCCGGCCGCCCCGCCCGTCCACCCCGTGGGCGGGCGGACGCGCGTCCGGCCCCGCGCCCCGCTCGCGGTCCCCTCTCCCCTGCGCACCCCGCACCGCACCGCACGCGAGGACGTCCCGCGTCCGCCGGGGTCGGGGCGGACGCGGGACGTCCTCGGTGCGTGCGGAACGGGGCGGCGGCGGACCCGGCCGCGCCGTCCCCGGGGCGTCCCTACGGCTCGTCCACCGTGGCGTCCGCCCCGGTGTCCACGTGCATCGCCGCCTCTTCGGCCGGCGCGGCCCAGTCGTCCGGGCCGACGTCCCGGGCGACCGTGCGGTTGCCCGTCTCCCTCGGGGTCTCGACCGGGGTGAGCCGTCCCGCCCGGGTGGCGCCGGCCTGCTCGTCGACGGGTTCGCCCGCGCCCTCCGGGAGGTCGCCGATGCTGTCGCCCTCCGGGGGCCGCGCGTCGGGGACCTCCTGGGCGAGCCGGTCGTCCAGCGACTCGCCCTCCTGCTGCTCCCGCTGGGTGGTGCCGAAGCGGTCCACCCCGCGCGGGCGCTCGGGGGGCGAGTAGCCGGGGCCCGACATGTCCTCCAGCGGGTCCGTCACGATCGCGTTGTCCGGATCGAGCTCGTCGGTGGGGCGGTTGTCCACGTCGGAATGGGTGGGCTGGTAGACGTCGTCGCCGCGGGCCTCGTCCGTGTCGGGCTCGTTGCGGTCCATGACGGTTCCTTTCCGGTTCTGCTGTCTGTACGAGGTGCCCGGGCGGTCCCGGGCGCGGCCGGCCGCTCAGTCGACCATCAGGGTGATCGCGTACACGAGGAAGAACAACGCGCACAGGGCGACCAGGATCCACAGGGCGACGAGCGGGCCGGCCGCCCATCCGCGCCGGAGGGGCCGGTGGGGGCCGGTTCCCGTTCCCGTTCCGGACTCGGCCGGGGGCGTCTCGCCCGGTGCGACGCCGCCACCGGCGTCGACGCCGGGTGTGTCCCGGGGCTCCGGGTCGGGGTTGCTCGGACTGGTCATGGTGTCCATCTCCCTCCGGAATGTCACACGGCCGATACGCGACTACCCGACCGATGGGGCCTTATCCCGGGCGAAGGGCCTGTTCGCGCCGCGTCCCGGACGCCGGGCCACGGCGGGGCTGAGATCCGGGCCCTTTCCCTCTCGGCCCCGCGCGCCGTGACGGCCCGGGGACGGCCGGCCCCGGGGCCCACCGCGGCCCCGGGCCGGGAGGGCTCGGGGCCGGAGGGCGTGGGGCCGCGGTGACGGGCCGGTCAGTGGGCGGCGGCCCCGAACTCGGCGTGCTGGGCGCGCAGGGCGAAGTCGGAATCCGCCCCGACCGGTCCCCCCAGCGAGCGGCGGCGCGCTTCGGCTCTCGCCTCCCGCATCAGTGCGCGGAACTCCTCGTCCGTGAGCCGACGCCGTTCCCCGGTCGTCCGCTGGTCGGGGTTCCCCATCTCGGACCTCCTCTCGATCGTGTTCCTCCGTCCCCGCGCCTACCCCGTACGGCGCCCGGCAGACGGACCCGGACGCGTCCGTCCCGCTGCGGCGCGCCCGGGAACCGGCCGGTCACGGAGGGGGTGCCCGTACGGGACGGCGCCCGGCCCTGTACGTACGCACCGGTGGCGGGGGCGCCCGCGCACGCCGGAGGGGTGGTCACCGGAGGTGTATGACCGGCCCCTCTCCGGGTAGACGCGGTTCCACCCCTCGGGAAGGACCGTCGCGCCCAGTGGCGAGGAACAGGAGCAGGCGATGAACCTCATGGAAGAACCGGCCGCGCGCCGGCCGACGGACGCCGGGGCGGATCTCGCTCCCGCCGGTCCGGAGGGCGCGTCCCCGGGCTCCGGCTCCCCCGCGCCCCGGAAGGCCCCGGAACCGGTGGACGCGGGAGCGGTGGCCCCGGAACCGGTGGACGCGGGACCGCGGGGAGCCCACGAGGGCGACGCGGCCGCGCTGCCCCCCGACCACACCCAGGCGATCCTGGAGACGACGAAGCAGGTCGGAGCCGTACTGAAGACGACGGGGTGCCCCTTCGCCCTGATCGGCGGCGTCGCCGCCTACGCGCACGGCATCCCCGTCCGGCTCCAGCACGACACGGACTTCGCGGTGCGGCGGGAGGACGCCGGGACGGTCACCGAGGCCCTGCGGGAACACGGCGTCCGGATCGTCGATCCTCCGGAGGACTGGCTGGTGAAGGCCCGCTCGGGCGGGGAGGAGATCGACCTCATCTTCTCCCTGGCGGGACGACCGGTCACGACCGAGCTCCTCGAACGGGCCCAGACGCTCCCGGTGGACTCCGTGCACATGCCGGTCCTCGCGCCGACGGACCTCATGGTCTCCCGGCTGCTGGCCTTCTCCGAGCACCACTGCGACTTCGGCGCCCTGCTGCCCGTGGCACGGGGACTGCGCGAACGGGTCGACTGGACGCGCGTACGCCAGGAGACGGAAGGAGCCCCCATGGCCGAAGCCTTCCTCCACCTGCTCGGACTGCTGCACGTCCTCCCGGCCCACGGCCCCGCGACCCCCGGGGGAGCCGGCCCCTCGTAGGGCGCCGCGGGGGCGCGGGGACGGGCCCGATCAGCGGGCCGGCATGCTCCTCGTCGACTCGGCCGACATGTTCCGTGTCGTCTCGGCCGCCTCGGTGACGGCGCGTCGTCCGAGATCGCCGGACAGCTGCATCGTGACGGCGGCCAGAACGTCGTCCCCGCCGACTGTCCGCCCGTCCCCGCGGCGGGTGGACAGGGCGAAGAGGGGGTCCTTGAGCGGCGGGGCCGGGGCCGGCTCGCCCGGCACCACCAGGCCGGCCGTCCCGAACCGCTTGACCCCGCCCTCACGGACGACCACGGCCGCGTCCCGGGCCAGGGCCGTCAGGAACACGCTCGCGATTCCGTCCAGGTCGCGGACCATCGCCGGGACCGCCCTCACCCCCCGGCTCCCCAGCAGCCTCCTCATCCCGGCCTCGAACCGGTGGGCGCCGGCCACACCACTCGGCGTGCGCGCCCCGCGGCGCTCGCGAAGGGACACCAGCACGCCGTCGGCGTCGCGCACCTCGCCCATCAGGCCGTGGAAGGTCGGACTGTGCAGGTACCACGCCGACCCCACCTCCAGCTCGGCGTTCCGGTCGATCGCCGAGACGAGGTCCTCGGGAATCAGCCTCTTCCTGGCCTCCTCGGCCGCCGCGCTCCTCGCGGCGTCGATGATCTCCGTCAGCACGGTCCGCGTCACCGACGCGGCGGCCCACGCGGCCGGCCGGGAGACGTGCAACGCGGTCACGTCCCCGAACACCGCTTTGACGAGCTGGGGCTTGAACGGCAGGCCGGTCACGACGGAAGCGGTCCGCGGACCGCCGCGTCCGGCGCGTAGGGGTTGTGTGGTCATCGAAGAACACGCTTTCTGCTGTCGGAGGCGTCCGTGGCCCGTGCCGCTCCGGGCGGCGGGACCGCAGAACTCCACGGAGGGCGTCGAGCCGGCGCGGGATCCGCCGGGCGGGGCCGCCGGCACACAGAGGTGCAGCGGGCCCCTCCCGGATTCTCGGTGTTCCGGCGACCGGGCGTGCGGCGGGGGTACCGCTCGGGCGGCGCCGTGGTGCGGCGCCGTGCCGGTCGGGCGGCCCGGTGCCTCCCGGCGTCCGGGAAGTGGCGCGGCGCTTCGGGTGTGTTGTCACCGAGGGCGAAGCGGGCGAAGCCCTTCCTTCCCCCGGGGAGGGAGACGGGCCCCGCCCTCCCCGCTTCACGCGCCTTGCTTCACCCGGCGCCCTGCTGCGTGGGCGTCCCCGTGCCGGGCGGACGGGTCGCGAGCGACTCGAACCACGCCGCCGCCGCCGGGTTGAGCCGTGCGCGCGGGCCGGGCTTCGGGTCGTGGAAGGCCGCGTACGCCTCCGCGAACCACTCGTCCGGCGTGGAGAACTGGTAATTGGAGACGGCGTGCTGCTCCCGCTCGGCCCGCAGGTAGCTGACCCACGTCCCGTAGTGGTCGACGTGGTACGTCCGGCCCCCGATCGTGAGGGGGTCCCCGCCGCCGTTCGTGAGCGTCCACGGCTGCGCGAGGGCGAGACGCCCGAACTTCACGACGCGGTCGAGATCCCTCTCGAACTCGGCCCCCTGCCCCGGAAAGTCGCCGGCGACACTCATCAGCCGCTGCGGGTCCCTCCGCGCCACCGTCGGGTTCAGCGCCTCCGCCAGGGCCTCGGCGAGCGTCGTGGGGTAGTCGCGTCCGCCGGACAGGCCGGCCGGGAGCCCCACCGCTTCCAGGACCGTCTCCACCACCGGCGTGGGGTCGTGGTGGACCTCCCAGCCCCCGAAGCGGGGTTCACGGTACGTCCCGCTGCTCATCCAGCCCGTGTCGCGGTCGACGGAGTGGCCGATCTCGTGCCGCAGCGTCCACTTCACCAGGTTGCCGTTGGCCAGCACGTCCGAGACGCCGCCCATGACCTGGCGCCTCTCCCCGGCGATGCCCAGGGCCTTGTCCTCCGCCCCGCTGATCCCTTCGTAGCCCTCCATCGCCCCCTTGTCCATCAGGAAACGCTGCAGGGAACCGCGCCGGTTCAGTTCCGTGTAGAGCCAGGAGGGCATGCCGAAGGGACTGACCATGTCGATGGCCCCGGTGTCCGGGTCGTACAGGCTGGCCGCCCCCTCCGTCTCGGGTGCGGCGGGCTGGATGGCCCGCAACTCCGGGTTGTCCCTGGTGTCCCGGGGCGGAAGGCCGGCCAGGATCGCTTCGATCCGGTCGAGCATGGAGTGGCTGAAGTGGTCGTTCGGCCGGTCCGCCGGCGGCCCGACGCGGATTCCGTACGTGGCGCTGAGCTGCCTCTCGCGCTCCGCGGCACCGGCGTTCGCCACGAGTCCGGCGACGCCGCGCCCGCCGGTCGAGCCCAGCATCTGGACCACGGCGGCGTTCCCCGCGGTCCGCTGCAACGCCCTCACCCGCGCGGCCTGCCCCCGGGGGTGCTCCGTCCGCGCCCGCGCGACGCCGCTCGTCCCGTCCGTCTCCGCTTCCCGTCGTGCGTACACGGTTCTCCTGTCTCGGGGCTCCCGGGACTCCCGGCGTGGTCCGCCACCGTTCCCTCGTGAAGTCCACCGTGTGCGGGGGCCCTTCCGGAAGAGACGGGAGGGCAGATCCGGGGGCACACGAGGGCAGGGGCCCGCACGGCGGAACGCCGGTTCCGCACCCGCCCGTTCCGGCCGGTGAGGGCCGTCGCCCCGACGGCGTTCCGCTCGTCCTTCCCGGGGGCGGACGCCTCCCGGTCCTCACGCCCGTCCGGCGGGCGGACGGCGGGCGACGGGCAGCGGACGGCGGGCGGCGGGTGGCGACCGGCGGACGGCGGACGGCGGACGGCGGACGGCACCAGTGGGCGCGGCTTCCGGTGCCGCCGGTGACGCCGGCCCGGGGTCTCAGCCGCCGTTGACCAGGAGGATCTTCCCGGTGTGTCCGCCGGCCTCCATCCTCCGGTGCGCCTCGGCGGCCTCCGCCATGGGCAGCCGGTCCTCGACGAGCAGGCGCACGGAACCGTTCTCGATCATCGGCCAGACCTTGTCGCGGACCTCCGCGACCACGGCGGCCTTCTGCTCCTCCGACCGGGTGCGCAGGGTGGTGCCGTACACCGAGAGGCGCTTGAAGACCAGGTCGGCCAGGTCGAGCCTGCCGTCGGGGCCGTTCTGCACGCCGATGACGACCAGACGTCCGTCGGCGGTCAGCGACCGGACGTTGCGTTCGAGGTAGTCGCCGCCGACGACGTCGAGGATCACGTCGTAGGGGCCGTGCTCGGTGAAGTCCTCGGCGCGGTGGTCGACCGCCACGTCCGCGCCCAGTTCCCGCACCCGCGCCACCTTCTCCGGGCCGCCCACCGTGGTGACGACGCGGGCGCCCAGGGCCTTGGCGATCTGGACCGCCATGGAGCCCACGCCTCCGAGCCCGCCGTGCACGAGAAGGGTCTCCCCCGCCTTCAGTCCGGCGGTCATGACGAGGTTGGACCACACCGTGGCGGTGACCTCGGGCAGACCCGCCGCCTCCACCAGGCCGACCCCCTTCGGCACGGGCAGGAGCTGCCCGGCGGGAACGGCGACCTTCTGCGCGTAACCGCCGCCCGTCAGCAGGGCGCAGACCTCGTCACCCACCCGCCGGCCGGTGACGCCCTCGCCGAGGGCGCCGATGCGACCGGAGACCTCCAGACCCGGGTACGGCGACCAGCCGGGCCGCAGCGGATAGAGGCCCATGCGCTGCATGACGTCGGCCCGGTTCAGGCCACTGGCCACCACGTCGACGACGACCTCGCCGGCGGCGGGCGTCGGGTCCTCGACCTCCGTCCACTCCAGGACCTCGGGACCACCGTGCTCCCTGACCGACACAGCCTTCACGACGACTCCGTTCCTCTGCCCGAGCGGTGACTCTCCCGTCCGAGACAAGCACGACGGTCCGGCCCCGGCAAAAGGGAGGACGCCGACGGCCCGGCCGCCGGGCCGCGGCGTACTTCACGGACTCGAATGTTTACACCGATTACATCGAGGCGCTAATGTAAGTGATGCAAACATTTCGAGCGGTCCCGACAGAAGAGGAACCCCCATGACCAGCGAGCTGTTCTCGCCCCTGCCCCTGCGCTCCGGGCAGGTGCTGAGGAACCGGATCGCGAAGGCGGCCATGGAGGAGAACATGGCCGCCGACGGCCAGCTCCCCGGCGAGCGGCTGTTCACGCTGTACCGGCGCTGGGCCGCGGGCGGCACCGGGCTGCTGATCACCGGCAACGTCATGGTCCACGCCGAGGCGCTGACCGGACCCGCCGGCGTCGTCCTCGACGAGGACGCCCCCCTGGAACCGTTCGCCGAGTGGGCGCGGGCCGGCACGTCCGGCGGGGGCAAGATCTGGATGCAGATCAACCACCCCGGCCGCCAGGTCCCCTCCGGCATGCCCGGCGTCGTGTGGGGGCCGACCGACATCGGCGTCAGCCTGGGCAAGCACAGCAACCGCTTCGGCAAGCCGACCGCCATGACCCCGCGGCAGATCGAGGAGACCGTGGCGCGGTTCGCCGTCACGGCCCGGCGGGCCGAGAAGGCCGGCTTCGACGGCGTGGAGATCCACGCCGCCCACGGCTACCTGCTGTCGCAGTTCCTCTCGCCGCTGGTCAACCGGCGCACCGACCGGTGGGGCGGGCCCCTGGAGAACCGCGCCCGGATGCTCCTCGACACCGTCCGCGCCGTGCGGGCCGCCGTCTCGCCGTCCTTCGCGGTCGCGGTCAAGCTCAACTCCGCCGACTTCCAGCGCGGCGGCTTCGACGCCGACGACGCCCGCCGGGTCATCGGGATGCTCGAACCCCTCGGCGTCGACCTGGTCGAACTCTCCGGCGGCAGCTACGAGAGCCCCGCCATGACCGGACGCGCCGCCGACGACCGCACCCGGGCACGCGAGGCGTACTTCCTCGACCTGGCCGAGGACCTCGCGAGGACCAGCCCGCTCCCCCTGATGCTCACCGGCGGCGTCACCCGGCGCGCGACGGCGGAGAAGGTCCTCGCCGGCGGCGTGGCGGTCGCCGGCATGGGCACCGCCCTCGCCGTCACCCCCGACCTGCCCGACCGCTGGCGCCGGGGCCTCGAGGCCGACCGGCGGATGCGGCCGGTGACCTGGTCCGACAAGGCCCTCGCCTCCGCCGCGAGCATGGCCCAGGTCCGCCACCAGATGCGCCGCCTCGCCCGGGGCAGCCGCCCCGGGCCCGGCACCCACCCCGCGATCGCCCTGCTCTCCGAACAGCGCAGGCAGCGCAAGGCCCTGCGCGGCTACCGCGCCTGGCTGGCCACACCCCGGAACAAGGCCTGAGCGGCCCCGCCGGCGGCCGTCCGCCCCGCCCGCGGGAGCGGGGGGCGAGAACGGCTCGCGGGCCGTCCCGGTTCTCCCTTCCCCTGCGGCCCCTTACGATGTATACGGCGTTCACATGGGAGAGGACATGGGACCGCCGTGAACAGTGAGGATGTGCGGCCCATGGCTCCCGGCGACACGTACCACCACGGCGACCTGCGCGCCGCCTGTCTGCGCGCCGCGCGCGAACTCCTGGAGGAGGACGGCAGCGCGGGCCTCTCGCTGCGCGCGGTCGCCCGGCGTGCCGGCGTGTCGGCCACCGCCCCCTACCGCCACTACGCCGACCGCGACGCGCTCGTCTCCGCCGTGGCCGCCGAGGGGTACCGCGAACTCGCCGGCCACCTGGCCGAGGCCCACCCGGCGCCCTCGACGCCCGGCGAACTCGCCGCGGTGGCCGTCGCCTACGTGCGGTTCGCGCTGGAGCACCCGGCCCTGTTCCGGGCCATGTTCGCCGAGCCCTGCGACCCCACCAGCGAGGAGCGGGTCGCCGCGACCGCCGCCATCTCCGCGTACGTCCACGGCATCGTCCGCGACGCCTTCCCCGGCGCCGGCGACACCGATACCCTGGCGACCACGGTGTGGGCCCTCGTCCACGGCCTGGCCTTCCTGCACCTCGACGGCAAGCTCGACGCCTCCACCCCCGAGGCCGTCGCCGACCGGGTCACCTCCGCCGTCCACGCCCTGTTCGGTGCCTCCCCCGCGACGCCCGGGACGGCGGCGGCCGCGCGGACGGCCGTCTGAGCCCTCTCCTCCGCGGCGGCCTCCGCCGGGGCCCGCCCCGTGAGCGGGTCCGCGCGCCGTGCCGGTCCGGCCGGGACGGCGGTCCCGGCAACGGAACGTGCCCGGTCCCCGGCGGGATCCGCCGGGGACCGGGCACGGCGCCGTGCGGCTACGACGCGCTCCCCGATCCCTCCCGGCCTCCGAGGGCATGGATGATCGCCGCCGAGAAGGCGTCCAGGTCGCCCGGGTTGCGGGAGGTGATCAGGGGGTGGCTCCCGGAGGTGTCCACGACGACCTCCTCGTCCACCCAGGTCGCGCCCGCGTTCTCGAGGTCGGGGCGGAGCGAGAAGTACGAGGTCAGGCGGCGTTCTCCGGCGAGTCCGCCGTCCACGAGGAGCCACGGTCCGTGGCAGATGGCGGCCACCGGACGGCCCGCCTCCGCGAAGGCCGCGACCAGGCGGCGCGCGTCGTCGTCGGTGCGGAGCTGGTCGGCGTTCACGGTGCCGCCCGGCACGACCACGGCGTCGTACCCGTCCGCGGTCGCCTCGGCCAGGGTCGTGTCCGGCTGGACGACGGAACCCGGGTCCTTGTCCGACACGAGGGTCTGGACGCCCTCGTCCTTCTGCGCGGCGACCGTGACGCGGGCCCCCGCCTCGCGGAGGGCCGCCACCGGCTTCTCCAGTTCGTCCTGCTCCGTTCCGTAGTTGGTCGTGAGGACGAGCACGTTCTTTCCGTCGAGCGACACTGTCTGTTCCTCTCTGGACTCGTCGGTTTCCCGGGCCTCCGGCGCGGGTCTGTCCCGCCCGTGCGCCTCACCCTCATGGACCACCCTGAAACCCCGCATACCGGGCGGACCGTCCGGCCTATCCGGTATCGCGCGAACCGGTCACCCTGCGCCGCACCCAGTGGACGAGTGCGCCGAGGACGACGAGGAGGGTCAGGGCCCACACGACGGCGAAGGCCCAGACGAACGCCGGGGCCCCGGTGACCGCGGCGAGGACGAGGAGGACGAGGGGCGCGACCACCAGCAGGGCCAGGCAGACGGCCGGCAGGCGGCGGCGCACGCCGCGCTTCCGGGGCGGGGACGACCGGGGGCCGCGCCGCTCCGGGCGGGGCCGCCGGGGAGGGGCGGGACCGCCCCGCTCGAGCTGTTCCTCGATCTCCGCGAGGACACGTCGCTCGTACGCCGAGAGCCGGACCTCTCCCATCGCGGACACCTCCTCCTGGGGGCGCTTGCACCATGAGGTTCCGCGGCCCGCGCGGCCGCGACAGAGCCCTGCGACTACCCTAGAGAACTGGGTCAAACCTCACAAAATCGGGCATCATTCTTGAGGATGCCCGCCAGGCGGACCCCCGTCGCCGCTCTCGCGCAGCGGCGGCGGAGGCCCACCGCCACCGTCGAAGGAGCCTCATGTCCACCGTCGGAAACCGCTCCGCCCGCCCCCTCGGCGCCGGCTCGGGACCCGAACCGGGCACGTCCGGGAATCCGGGGGCCGCGGTGCGTCGGGCGGCGCTGGCCGGCCTGCCCGAACTCACCCGCCCCACCACCATCTCCACCGACGACGCCCAACCCCTCTCCGCCGCCCTCCTCACCCGACTGAACCAACTCGACGAAGGCACCCCCGAACACGCCTACGTCCGCAACACCCTGGTCGAACTCAACCTCAGCCTCGTCAAATTCGCCGCCCGCCGCTTCCGCAACCGCGCCGAACCCACCGAAGACATCATCCAAGTCGGCACCATCGGCCTCATCAAAGCCATCAACCGCTACGACCCCCACCGCAACACCGACTTCTCCGCCTTCGCCCTGCCCACCATCACCGGCGAAATGAAACGCTTCTTCCGCGACACCAGCTGGGCCGTCCGCGTCCCCCGACGCCTCCAGGAACTACGCATCGACCTCGCCAAAACCACCGACCACCTCGAACAACACCTCGGCCGACGCCCCACCCGCACCGAACTCGCCCACCACCTCCACCTCACCGAAGAAGAAATCACCCAGGGCCAACTCGCCGCCCACGGCTACACCACCCGCTCCCTCGACACCCCCACCACCGACCACGACACCACCCCCACCACCCAACCCCACCACCTCGCCACCACCGAACCCGCCTACGAACTCATCGAAACCCTCACCTCACTCCAACCCCTCCTCCAACACCTCCACCCCCGCGACCGCCACATCCTCCAACTCCGCTTCGGCGAAGAACTCACCCAAGCCGAAATCGGCCAACGCATCGGCCTCTCCCAAATGCAAGTCTCCCGCCTCCTCACCCGCATCCTCAAAGACCTCAAAACCGCCCTCCTCACCGACAACCCCACGGACCACTGACCTCCAACCACACCACCTTCCCGGTCAGTCCCGCACCCCTCTCCTCGCACCCCCAGGCGCCCGCCAGCCGGTCGAAGACCATCAGCCCGTGCCCGCCCGGCAGCGCGGGAGAGCGACGGACCTGGGCGCGCGGCGGTTCGGAGCTCCCGTCCGCCACCTCCACCCGCAGCCGTCCCCGCCCGTGCCGCAGCACGAACTCCTCCGGGCCCCCCGCGTGCAGGCAGGCGTTCGTCACCGCCTCCGACACCAGCAGCAGGACGTCCTCCACCCGTTCCCGCTCCGCCTCGTTCCTCGCCGGAGTCCATCCCCAGTCCGCCAACGCTTCGGCGGTGAAATCCCGGCAACGCGTCACCACGCCCCGCACCCCGCGCACCCTCAGCCTCCGCACCTGGACTCCTCCTCCGCCGTCAGCCATGACCCTGTCGGGGCCCGGGTCCTTCGTTTCCCGGCTCTGCGTTCTGCATGGATTTCACCGTTCCTCTCCTGCTTTTCGCTCTTTTACATCTTTCCGAGAACTGTGGCCGCATTCCTGTGAGTCAGGAGGTTGCGCGAGGGATTCAGGGCACGGGACGCGACGCGGAACACCGTCCCGGCGGACGGCGGCGCGAAGTCGCCGGCCGGGGTTTCCCGGCCGGTGCGGCGGGGTTCGGCGCGGGCGGCCGGGGCACCCGCAGCGTATGAACGGTCACCCCCCACACCCCGTGGCCACCGACGCCCGCCGGTACGAACTGACGGAGGACCCAGGGCTGGCGGGAACGTGCCGGGACCTCACGCGGCAGGCGCTGGACGAGTGGTTCGGCGCCGCCGGGCAGGTCGCCGTCGGGGACGCCCTGCTGCTGGTCTCCGAGGTCGTCACCAACGCGTTCACCCACGGGGGCGTGCCGTACGAACTGCGGCTCGGCCGCGTCGGGGGACGCCTGTCGGTGCAGGTCAGCGACACGAGCCCGGTGCGTCCCCGCCCCCGCGGCCCCCACTCCCCGAGCCGTGCCTCGGGACACGGCCTGTACCTCCTCGAACGGCTGGCGACGGCCTGGGGCTGTGTTCCCCGGGACGGCGGCAAGACCGTCTGGTTCGAGGTGGAGATGCTGCCCGGGTCCTGAGGGACACGGCGTTTACGGCGTACCCGGCGCGGTCACTCGCAGGACGTGGCCCGTTCCGCCGCCGGCGGAACGAACGGGTCCTCCTCCGTCCCCCCGCGATCGGACAGCGTCATGAACATCCTCCGCGCCGGTGCGCCGCGCCGCCCGCTCCCCCCGCACGACCCGGCCGGCCCGCCCGCCCGGCGCGCCACGGCGGGGAGGCGGGCGTCATGAGGGTCGTCGTCACCGGAGCCACCGGCAACGTCGGTACGAGCGTGGTCCGCGCCCTCGACCGCGATCCCGGGGTCACGGACGTCCTCGGCGTCGCCCGCCGCGTGCCGGAGCTCCGGATCGGCGGCGTGCGCTGGGCGGCGGCGGACGTCGACCCCGGAGGCCCCGACCTGGCCGGGCTGTTCGCGGGAGCGGACGCCGTGGTGCACCTGGCCTGGAAGTTCCGGCCCACCCGCGACCCGGTGGAGACCTGGCGCACCAACGTCCTGGGCAGCGTCAGGGTCTTCGAGGCGTGCGCCCGGGCGGGGGTGGGGGCCCTCGTGTACGCGTCCTCGGTCGGCGCCTACTCCCCCGGCCCCTCCCACGGGCGCCCCGTGGACGAGTCGTGGCCCACCCACGGCTGGCCCGGTGCCGCCTACACCCGGGAGAAGGCGTACCTGGAGCGCTACCTCGACGGCTTCCAGCTCGCCCATCCCGGGCTGCGGGTCGTACGGATGAGGCCGGCGTTCCTGTTCAAGGAGGGGGCCGCGAGCGAGCAGCGCCGCATCTTCGCCGGCCCCCTGCTGCCGTGGCGCGCCGTGCGCCCGGGGGTGCTTCCGGTGCTGCCCTCGGTCAGGGGACTGCGCTTCCAGGCCCTGCACACCGACGACGCGGCCGAGGCCTACCGCGCGGCCGTGGTGCGGCCGGTGCGCGGGGCGTTCAACCTGGCGGCCGATCCGGTGCTCGACACCGGTGTGATGGCCCGGCTCCTCGGGGCCCGTACCGTCCCGGTGCCGGCGGTGGCCGCCCGGACCGCGCTCGCCGCCGCCTGGCACCTGCGTCTCGTGCCCGCGACCCCGGGGCTGTTCGACGCGGTCGTGCGGCTGCCCCTGCTCGACTCCGGGCGGGCCCGCGAGGAGCTGGACTGGATGCCGGAGCGGAGTTCCGAGGAAGCGGTCGGCGAGTTCCTCGAAGGCCTCGGCCGGGGCGCGGGTCTCGGCACTCCGCCCCTGGTCGCCGACGCGGCGCACGCGAAGGCCGGCGGCGCGGCGGGATGAGCCGTGCCCCGCGGGCGGTCCCGGGGACCGTCCGCGGGGCACGGCCCGGGGTCACGCGCCCACGACGCGGCGCACGTTCTCCAGGCGCCCGCAGTCCGACGCGAGCTGCCGGGCCCGCTCCTTCAGGAACGCGCCGCCCAGTTCGGCCCTGCGCTCGTCGGGAACGGTCTCCCGGGCGTCGTTGAGGATGGTGCGCTCCTCCTCGTCCATGTGGTGGGTGACCGCCCCGACCAGTTCCTCGAGGCGCTCGTCCCACGCGTCGGAGCCGATGTCGTCCACTTCGAGGAGGGCGAGGAGCGCCTTGTTGCCCTCGTCGTGCTCCTCGACGCCGTGGTCCACCTCCTCGTCGTCGACGTCCTTGAAGCGCTTGAGGGCGCCGTAGACCTCGGCCTCCTCGGCCTCGCCGTGGGCGATGAGCAGGGCCGAGAACTCCTTCAGCGCGGCGGCCCGGTCGGCCTCGACGCTCCGCATCCGGCGGAACAGGTCCTCCATCGCGCGGTGGTCCTCCAGAATGGCCGCGACCACGTCCTGGTTCTCCTTGCTGCCCGCCATCGTCCCGTCTCCTCCTCGGTTCGTCTTCCCGTCGCGCCGCGGGGCGGCGCAGTGCGGCTGGTACCCCTGACCGGGAGAACGAACCGTGTCCGCCGGGCGGGTCAGACCGCCGTGGCGCCGTGGACCTCCTCCGCGGCGCGGTCGCCGGCCGGCGCGCCGAGCCGGGCGGTCGGCGTCCGGTACGTCTCCCGCAGGCCCCGGGCGCACAGGACCAGGACGAGCGCCGCCGCGGCGGAGTAGAGGCCGACGCCGACGGGGTCGCCGTCGCAGGCGATGAGGAGGGCGGTCGCGGCGGTGGCGGCCGTGCCGCCGCCCAGGGCCGCGCCGGTCTGGTAGGTGGCGGAGATGGAGGAGTAGCGGGTCGCGGCCGGGAACTGCTCGCCCAGGAAGGCGGGGACGCAGCCCTGCGGGGCGGCCATGAGGACGTTCAGGAGGACGTAGGCGAGGGTCGCGAGGACGAGGACGTGGCCGTCCACCAGGGGGAAGTAGAGGAAGAAGAAGGCGGCGTAGGCGAGGGTGCCGGCGATCACCACGGGCTTGCGGCCGCGCCGGTCGGAGAGCGCCGCCATGACCGGTACGGCGGCCGTGAAGGCGAGGGAGCCCGCCACCTGGAGCAGCAGGGACTCGGTGTAGCTGTAGCCGCGCTCCTCGGCGTACGTCACCGTGAAGATGGTGCCGATGTAGGCCAGCGTGTTGTAGCCGAAGGCGACGCCGATGGCCAGGAGCATGCGGCGCGGGTGCCGCCTGATCGAGTCGAGGATCGGGACGCGGGGCGCGTGGCCGGCGCGGCTCTCCTCCCGGGGCATGCGGCTGCGGGCCACGACGCCGACCAGCACGAGCAGGCCGCCCAGCCAGAACGGCACGCGCCAGGCCCAGGCCCGGAGCTGCTCCTCCGGCAGGAGGGTGACCAGGGTGAAGACGCCGGTGCCGAAGAGGCTGCCGATGCCGATGCCGGCGCTGGTGAAGCTGCCCCACAGGCCGCGGCGGCCCTCCGGGGCGTTCTCGATGCCGAAGAGGGACGCGCCGCCCCACTCGCCGCCGGCCGCGAAGCCCTGGACGAGGCGCAGGGCGACGAGCATGACGGGGGCGGCGAGGCCGACGGTTCCGTAGGAGGGCAGACAGCCGATGAGGAAGGTGCTGCCCCCCATGATCAGCAGGGTGAGCACCAGCATGGCCTTGCGGCCGATCCGGTCGCCGAAGTGGCCGATCACGATGCCGCCGAGGGGACGGGCGACGAAGCCGCTGCCGAACGCCGCGAAGGCCACCAGGGTGCCCACCGCGGGGTCGAAGCTCGGGAAGAAGACGGCGGGGAAGACGATCGCGGCGGCGAGGCCGTAGATGATGAAGTCGTAGAACTCCAGGGCCGTTCCGAAACCGGAGATGAAGAAGGTGCGCGTGCCTCCGGCCGCCGGGGCCTTCGGTTCGGGCCGGACGGTCTCCGTCATGGCGGGTCCTTCGGGTGGGAGGGGTGGGGAGGGAGCGGGGCGCGGACGTGCGCGGGACCGGCCCGCGCGGGGCGGGAGGACCGGGGCGGGGACGCGCGGGGCGGGGATACGGGATACGGGGGGGAAACGCGCGGGGCCGGGGATACGGGAGCGCGCAGGGGGGCGGGCTCAGAAGCGCGCGAGCCCCTTCGCCGCGGCCTCGTGCGGAGGGCCGGCCAGGTGGTCCAGGGCGCAGTGGGCGACGTCGAGGCCGATGGTGAGCAGGGTGCCCCACTGCTCGTGCGGCGGCCGGCTCCCGTCGGGGCGCATGCAGACGACGGCGTCGGCCCCGGCGGTGCCGCACAGGGCGCCGGCCCGCTCGGCGGGGGACAGTCCCGGCATCGCGGCGCGCACCTCGCGCAGGTGGGCGAATCGTTCCGCCGTCATCGAGTCGGCCGGGCCTGCCTCCCCCGCCGCGAGGCCGGGGTCGAGGAAGTGGTTGGTGTGCAGCAGCCAGCCGTCCTCGCCCGCCGGGACCACCGCGAGGCCGGCGGGAGAGAGCTCCAGGCTGGCGGCCGAGGAGTCGGCGGTGACCACGGTCAGGGAGGTCGAGGCGCTGACGCGGGCGGTCGAGGCGATCCCGACGGCCTGGTCGAGGGTGTCGGCCTCGTCGAGGATGCGCCGGGCGACCGCGTGCACGGGGACGCCGCCGCTGCCGGAGTCGGACGTGTGGAAGAGGATGTTGAAGTGCACGCCCAGGCCCGCGCTGTTGACGCCGATCTTGCCGGGGGCGCCGAACTCCGTGAAGAGCTTCACCGTGCGGCCCTCGCCCGGCGTCAGTTCGTGCAACAGCGCCTCGGGGGTGAGCAGGTCGTGCCAGTCCCAGGTCTGAAGGGTCTGCGGGGCGGCTCCGGCGGGCGCGAAGACGGCCGTGGAGCACTCGCCCTTGCCGGGCGCGGGGCATCCGGCGAGGACCTCGGTGCGGGCTCCGACGGCGGCCACCTTCCAGCGCTCGGTCCCGGCCGCGTCGGCGCAGGCGTCCGACTCCTCGGCCAGTCCCGGCGCCCAGGCGCGCAGGGCCTCGTGGCTCCGTTCCGCGACGGCGCGGACCCGCTCCCCGCTCAGGCCGAGGACGGCGAAGTGCTCCAGGTAAAGCTCCGCGGTCCTCCGGACGCTGTCGCCGAACCGGGTTCCGACCAGGGTGCCGCGCTCGTGGGGGTCGGTCGTCGCGGTCGTCAGGGTGCGCAGTTCCACGGGTGTTCCTCCGGAGGGGGGCGCCGGACTCGGAGACGTCCGGCGGGATCGCTCACGAACGGTGAGCGGTGCGCTTCAAGCTAGGAACGTAAAACGTTTTATGCAATGCTTCGGGAAACTCTTCGGGAACCAGCGGTTTCGGCCGGGGCGGGCGGGCGGCACGGTGACACGGTCACGGGGCATCACGATCAAGGACGTGGCGCGCAGGGCGGGGGTCTCGATCACCGCCGTCTCGCACGCCCTCAACGACAAGGGGACCCTGAGCGCGGCCACGCGCGCGCACATCCGCTCCGTCGCCGACGCCATGGGGTACGAGGCCGACGCCCTGGCGCGCGGTCTGCGCCGCTCCACGATGGGGGCGGTGGGGCTGGTGCTCCGTTCCCTCGACGCCCTGGGCGACTACGCGCCCGCCGGTGTGGACGTCTTCGAACGGTTCGTGGGCGCCACCGCCTCGCAGGCCCTGGCCCGGGGCCTGAGCCTCATGCTGGTGCCCGACCTGACGCGGACGCCGGTGCCGCCGCTCGCCTTCTCCCTGGACGGCTACATCGTCACCAACCCGCACGTGGACGACCCGGTCGTCGCCCGCCTGGAGGAGCGCGGCATCCCGTACGTGACCTACGGGCGTCCGCCGGGGCGCCCGGACTTCGTCCACTGGGCCTCGGAGGACGACGCGGCCTCGGCCCGTCTGGTCCTGGCCCACCTGGAGGCCGCCGGGGCCCGCAGCGTCGCCCTGGTGCGCGGCACCGACCCGAACGCCTGGAACCTGGACCACCAGGACGTCTACCTGGAGTGGTGCGCCGGGCGCGGCGGTACGCCCCGGCTGTACGAGCTGGCCGAGCGCGCGGGCGTCGAGGGCGGGGCGGAGCTCGCCGGCCGGATCGTGGAGGACGGCGTGCCCGACGCGGTCTTCTGCCTCACCGGACGGCACGCGGCCGGTGTCCAGCGCGGTCTGCTGGCGCGGGGCGTCCGGGTGCCCGAGGACACCATGGTGGCCGCGGGTTCCGACTCCGAGCACGCCCGCCACAGCCGTCCCGCCGTCTCGGCGGTCGCGCTGAACCCGGTGGAGAGTTCGGCGGCGCTGCTCGACATCCTCCAGTCCCTGATCGCGGGCGGGGAGACCGTCGCGCCCCGTCTCACCAGGGCCCGTCTCCGCCCCCGGGCGTCGACGCGGCGGCAGCACCCCGCGTGAGGCCCGGCCGTCCCGCGCCTGCGGAGGCGCCGGCCCCGGCCCGTGCCGCCGGTGCCTCCCGGGGCCGGACCACAGCGACGGGGCGGGCTCTCTCCCCCGGGCGGGCGCCGCTCGTTCAGACGGTGACGGGCCGGCCGTCCCGCGAGGCGCCGCGCGCGGCGGCCAGCAGGTCGTCCCGGGCGACGAGCTTGACGCGCGGGCGGCCCTGGGCGCGGCCCTCGGCGCGCTCGGCGGCGTCGATGGCCCGCCAGCCGTCGAGACCGACCGCGTCCGGGTGCGCCGCGGCGGCCGGCGGGCCGGCGGGGGCGGTCAGCCGACCGGCTTCGAGGTCGTCGAGGAGGGCGGAGACGGTCTCCTCCGCGCAGGACTTGTTGGTGCCGATGAAGCCGACGGGACCGCGTTTGATCCAGCCGGTCACGTAGACGCCCGGCTCGACCCGGCCCCGGTCGTGGGGCACCGTGCCGGTCTCCGCGTCGAACGGGAGGCCGGGGACGGGCTCGGCGCGGTAGCCGACCGCGCGCAGGACCAGCGACGCGTCGAGGGTCTCGGTCGTGGACGTGGGGACGGCCCGCACGGTGCCGTCGCCGGCGCGGCGCAGTGCGTTCCTCACGACGGTCAGGCCGGTCACCCGGTCGCCGCCGGTGATCCGGACCGGGCCGGTCAGGAAGCGCAGGACGATGCGGCGGCGGCCCGGCACGGGGGTCCGGGCGGCGAGTTCGGCGAGCACGGCGGTCTTGGGCGTGGCGTCCGCCGGCACGTCCTCCGGCCAGCCCTCCACGAGGACGTCGACGCCGTCGAGCGCGGCGAGCGCGATCAGCTCGGGCAGGGTGAACGCGGCCTCGGCCGGCCCGCGGCGGCCGAGCACGACGACTTCCCGTACGCGGGCGGCGCGCAGCGCGGCCAGGGCGCGGTCGGAGATGTCGGTGCGCGCGAGGGCGTCGGGGTCGGCGGTCAGGACGCGGGCCACGTCCAGGGCCACGTTGCCGTTGCCGATGACGACGGCCCGTTCGCCGTCCAGGCGGTGGGTGGCGGCGGCGTGGTCGGGGTGGCCGTTGTACCAGGCGACGAAGTCGGTCGCGGAGACGCTGCCGGGCAGGTCCTCGCCCTCGATGCCGAGCCGCCGGTCGGTGGCCGCGCCCACGGCGTAGACCACGGCGTGGTGGTCGCGGACCAGGTCCTCGTGGTGCAGGTCGCGGCCGATCCGGGTGTTGAGGCGGTACGCGAAGCCGGGCTGGTTCTCGATGGTCCGGAAGAGTTCGGCGACCCGCTTGGTGTCCTGGTGGTCGGGCGCCACCCCCGCCCGCGCCAGGCCGTACGGGGTGGGCAGCCGGTCGTACACGGTCACGCTCACCCCGGGGTGCCGCAGCAGCTCGTCGGCCGTGAAGAGGCCGGCCGGTCCGGCGCCGACCACCGCCACCCTCAGGCCTTCCGTCGCCGCCCGGCGCTGCGGGGGGACGAGGAACATGGGCGTGCGGTCCGCGTGCGGGGCGGAGTCGTAGTAGGCGCGGTTGAGTTCGAGGAACGGGAGTTCCGCCCGGGTGAGGCCGGTGTGCGGTTTGAGCGCGTCCACCGGGCAGGCCGTCGTGCAGGCGCCGCAGTCGACGCAGGTGCGGGGGTCGACGTAGAGCATGTCGGTCTTCCCGAAGTCCGGTTCGCCGGGTGCGGGGTGGATGCAGTTGACCGGACAGGCCATGACGCACGACGCGTCGGCGCAGCACGACCGGGTGACGACGTAGGGCATGAGGGGCGGTTCTCCGTTCGCGTTCGCGGAACAGGTGGGGCGGCCGGCGCGCCGGAGCGGGTCGGGGTGTGCCGTCGGGGCCGGGCGGGCCCGGTGGACCGGGGCCGTGCGCGGTCCCGGAGGCCGCGCGGCCGGGGCCGTGACGGCGTGCGGACCGGGTCCGCGCGCCGTCACGCCCCGGGCGGGACGCGGTTCAGGCGGCCCTCGGGGCCGGTTCGCCCCGGTAGCGGGAAGGGCGGCCGTCGATGCGCAGCGCCCGCCACACCTTCCGGGAGGTGCGGTTCATCAGGCCGATGTCCTCGGCGAGCATCCGCACGTCGGAGAAGAGGTCGCGGAGCATCTTCTCGCCCTCGGGGGACTTCCAGAAGATGTCCTTGATCACCCGGTGGGGGACGCCGATCCTCTCCGCGGTCCTGCGGTCGGGGACCATGATGACGTCGCCGAGCACCCGCATGATCACCGGGAAGGCCACGGAGAGGGCGCCCTTGCGGAACCTGCCGTAGCCGGGGACCTTGACGCGCAGGAACTCGTGGGCGAAGGAGATGTGGCGGGCCTCCTCGGCGACGTGGATCTGCATGAGCCGCCGCATCAGCGGGTGGATGTCCTCGCCGCCGCGCAGGATCGCCTTCTGGAGGTGGTCGATGGGCTCCTCGCCGGCGAGGACGCCGGTGAAGAACGACTCGGGTATCAGGGAGCCGGCCAGCGGCAGGAAGCGGCTGACCACCCGGAAGGAGCGCCTTCCGCCGGGCACGTCGGCGCCCGCGCGGTTCACGAACTCCTGGAACATCTGGGTGTGGTGGCACTCCTCCGTCGCCTCGTGGGTGAGGTAACGGAACTCCGGGTTCTGGTTGGGCAGCGAGAAGAGGTAGTCCATCACCCCGCGGATGAGGACGTTCTCGAACTGCATGCCCACCTTGACGATGTTGGCGTACCGCCACAGGCCGATCCTCGTCCGGACCTCCAGCGGCTGCGCCCGGTACCACGGGTGCCCGCCCAGCGGGTCCGCGGCCGGGAGGACCCAGCGGGGGTCCTTCGGGTCGATGGCGAAGTCGGGGTGGTCCCAGTCGATGTCGGTGAAGGCGTCGAAGTGGATGTGCACCGACGCCTCGGACAGGGTCCGGAGCCTTTCGTGGTAGCTCTCCTGGCTGGTGGTCATCGTCGTCCTCGGTCTCTCGCGATCTGCTGTCCGGAGGGGGTGGTGAGGGGGCGTCAGGCCGCCGGGGCCCGGTCCTTCCGGTCCGCGGGCCGCTCCTCGGGGGCGGCCCGGACGAAACGGAGGGCGGGGTCCTCGACCGGCGAGTCCCGCAGGGCGCGGCGGTCGCGGTAGTAGTCGTTCCAGATCCGCCACGGGTCCCGGACGCCCTGGCGGGGCATGATCGCGTCGCCGCGCGCGATGTAGCCGGAGGTCAGCGACTCGCCCATGACGGAGACCGGGGACCGGTCGTCGTCGGTGGCGACGGGGGTGGCGCTGGTGATGCCGTGCCGGTCCATGTGGGCGATCAGCCGGCTGAAGTAGGCGCAGGCGAGGTCGGCCTTGAGCGTCCAGGAGGCGTTGGTGTAGCCGATGACCATCGCCAGGTTGGGGACGCCGTCGAGCATCACGCCCTTGTGGAGGAGGCGGTCGCGGGTGACGACGGGCTCGCCGTCGACCGCGATCTCCATGCCGCCGGCGAGCTGCAGCCGCAGGCCGGTGGCGGTGACGACGATGTCGGCCGGGATCTCCTCGCCGGACCCCACCCGCACGCCGGTCTCGGTGAACGTCTCCACGTGGTCGGTGACCACGGAGGCCCTGCCGCTCCTGAGCGCCTTGAAGAGGTCGCCGCCGGGGACCACGCACAGCCGCTGGTCCCAGGGCTTGTACGACGGGGTGAAGTGGCGCATGTCGACGCTCTTGCCGACCCGCGCCCGCACCGCGCCGAGGAGGACCCGGCGCATGAGCCGGGGGGCCTTGCGGCACAGGACGTACAGGCCGCGCTGGAGCGCGATGTTGCGGACGCGCCCCACGCGGTGGACGAGTCCGGCCGGGACGCGCAGCCCGCGCAGGAGGGTGGAGACGGGGTCGTCGGCGGGCAGCGCCAGGACGTACGTGGGCGAGCGCTGGAGCATGGTGACGTGCGCGGCGGTGGCGGCCATCGAGGGGACCAGGGTGATGGCGGTGGCGCCGCTGCCGATGACGACCACGCGCTTGCCCGCGTGGTCGAGGTCCTCGGGCCAGTGCTGCGGGTGCACGAGGGTGCCGCCGAAGCGCTCCTCGCCGGGGAACTCCGGCCGGTGTCCGGCGTCGTAGTCGTAGTAGCCGGTGGCGCCCACGAGGAAGCGGGCGGTCCACGTCTCGGTCCCGCCGGTGGCCTCGTCCAGGGTCTCGACGGTCCACCGTCCCTCGTCGCTCGACCAGTCGGCGCGGACGGCCCGGCGGCCGAAGCGGATGTGCTCGGTGACGCCGTGCTCCTCGGCGGTGGCCCGGACGTAACGGCGGATGTCCGCGCCCTCGGCGAGGACCTTGGTGCCGTGCCAGGCGCGGAAGCCGTAGCCGAAGGTGTACATGTCCGAGTCCGAGCGGACGCCCGGGTAGCGGAACAGGTCCCAGGTGCCGCCGATCCGCGCGCGCCGCTCGACGATCGCGTACGTGGTGCCGGGGTTTCCGTCGGCCAGGTGGCAGGCGGCGCTGATGCCGGACAGTCCCGCGCCGATGATCAGTACATCGACGTGCTGGTGCTCCATCTCGATACCTCTCTGTCGCCGGTCCGCGCCCGGCCTCGTACCGGGGGCCGGGGCCGCCCGTTCCCGTCGCCGCCGGTTCCCGGGAGAGCCGGACGGGTCCGTCCGGTACCGGTATTTACCTGTGTCACTGCGTCCAAGGTACCGGCGGTAACACGATGTGCGCCACCCCCGGGAACGTCCGCGTCCCGTCCGCCGCGAGCGGCCGGGTACGATCCACGCCGTGGCGGAGGACAGGAACGCAGACGGCAACGCCCGGCCCGACGGCCGGGACACGCGCTGGTCCGGCCACCGCGCCGAACGCCGTGACCAGATCCTCACCGCGGCCCTCGCCGTCATCGGCCGGGAGGGGACGTCGGTCAGCGTGGCGGCCATCGGCGCCGAGGCCGGGGTGCCCCGCTCCGTGGTCTACCGGATCTTCCGCAGCCGCGAGGACCTGGACGAGCAGATCCGGGCGCGCATCGCCGACGACCTGCTGGCCTCGCTGTACCCGGCCCTCGACCCGAAGGGCACGATCCGGGAGGCCATCGAGCTGGCCTCCGCCACCTACGCGGGCTGGGTCGCGGAACACCCCCGGCTCCACCAGTTCCTCGGCATCGGCTCGCCCGAACACCGCCTCAGCGGCTCCCGGGTGGTCGCGGGCACCCGCACGGCCATCGCCCTCCACCTGGCGCGGCTGCTCGACTCGTACGCCGAGCAGATGCTCGACGGCGCGAAGGCGCCGGCGGGCTTCACCCTCAACCTGGCGTTCGGCATGGTCGGCCTGGTCGACGGGGTGGTCGACCAGTGGGCCGCCCGCCCCGGATCGAGGAGTTCCCTCGACGAACTGACGCACTTCCTGAGCGACGCCCTGTGGGGCGTGCTCTCGGGCTCCACCCCCCGGCTGGGGCTGAAGCTCGATCCGGACCAGCCGATCGGATCGGCGCTGGAGCTGCCGGTCCGCCTCCCGGCCGGCCCGGAGACCGCGGAGGACTGAACGGGCCGGAGCGGCACCCCGGTCCGGCCCCGCGCGGCCGGCGGAGGAGCCGGAGGGGCCCTCCGCTCCCCCGGTCCGGCCGGGCGGGGCCGCGTCCTCAGGCCGGGCCGGGGACCAGGCGGGGAACCAGGCGGACGCAGACGACCATGCCGAGGACCTCGACGAGGGTCTGGGTGACCACGACGGCCGGGGCGAGGGCCAGGGAGCCGGGCAGGGCCAGGGCCAGCGGCAGGACGACGAGGGAGTTGCGGGTCGCGCCCGTGAAGACGATCGCCCTTCCGGCGGACGGTCCGAGGCGGAACAGCCGGGCCACGGTCTTCCCGGCGAACGCCATGACGACCAGGAACAGCGCGTAGAACGGGACGACGGCGGCCACGTCGGACAGACGGCCGCCGAGGCCGGGCACCTGGGAGGCCACCACGACGAAGAGGACGGCCCCCATCAGGGGCACCGTCGCGGCGGTCGCCACGCCGGCGGCCTTGCGCCCGGCCGGGCGGCGGGCGGCCCACGCCTGGAGCACCCACGCGAGGGCCAGCGGGACGGCGATCAGGACGAGGAACGCCTCGGCGAAGGGACCGGCCCCGACCGCTCCGGACGGTTCCGGGCCCATGAACAGGCGCAGGAACAGCGGGAGGAGGGCCATCTGCGCGACCAGCAGGACGGGCGTGGCGGCCAGCAGACGGCGGCTGGAGCCGCCGGCCAGACCGGAGAAGACGATCACGTAGTCCACGCACGGGCAGAGCAGCACCAGCAGGACGCCGAGCCGGACCGCCCGGTCGTCCGGGAGGAACGCGAACATCGCGGCGACGACCAGCGGCACCACCACGAAGTTCACCACCAGCGCGGCGGCCAGGAACCTGCCGTCGCGCAGCGAACGCGCCAGCTCGGCGGCCGGGACCTGGAGGAAGGTGACGAACAGCAGGGCCCCGAGCACCGGATCGATCGCGTGCCCGAGTCCCGTTCCGAGGCCGGGGGCGGTCCGTCCGAGCAGGGCTCCGGCGGCCATCGCCACCAGGTAGACCGTGACCTGACGGCGTTCCATCCGCTCGACCGGGCCCTGTGGCTCCCGCTGCGACACCCGTACCGCTCCCTCGTACCGCGCGGGCCGTTCCGTGGCGACGGCCCGCGTCCATCCTCGCAGGTCACGGGCGCGTGAAGGACGGCCCGGCCCCTCCGGCGGCACGGCCGGCCGGGGAGGCCCCGCCCGGCCGTGCCGGAAACGCGCCACGCGCCGGCCCCGGGGGAGCGGGGTCGGCGCGTGGCGGGCGGTCCGCCGCCGTCACCGGGAGCCGGTGGCGACGGGGCCGGTTTCGCGGGCGGGCGGTTCCGTCAGCGGCCGGCGAGGAGTTCGAGCGTGTCGATCACACGGTTCGAGAAGCCCCACTCGTTGTCGTACCAGGCGACCACCTTGACGTGGCGGCCCTCGACGCGGGTGAGCGCCGAGTCGAAGATCGACGAGGCGGGGTTGCCCGTGATGTCGGAGGAGACCAGCGGGTCGTCCGAGTACTCCAGGACGCCCGCGAGCGGGCCCTCGGCGGCGGTGCGGTACGCCGCCAGGACGTCCTCGCGCGTCACGTCGCGGGAGACGGTCGTGTTGAGTTCGACGATCGAGCCCACCGGGACCGGCACGCGGATCGAGTCGCCCGACAGCTTGCCGTCCAGGTTGGGCAGCACGAGGCCGATGGCCTTGGCGGCACCCGTGGTGGTCGGCACGATGTTGACGCCGGCGGCGCGGGCGCGGCGGGGGTCGCGGTGCGGGCCGTCCTGCAGGTTCTGCTCCTGCGTGTAGGCGTGGACCGTCGTCATGAAGCCGTGCTCGATGCCGGCGAGGTCGTCGAGGACCGAGGCGAGCGGCGCGAGCGCGTTGGTCGTGCAGGAGGCGTTCGAGACGATCGTGTGCAGGTCCGCGTCGTACGCGTCGGTGTTGACGCCGTACGCGAGGGTGACGTCGGCACCGTCCGCCGGGGCGCTGACGAGCACCTTCTTCGCGCCGGCGTCGATGTGGGCGCGGGCGGCCTTGGCCGACGTGAAGCGGCCGGTCGCCTCCAGGACGATGTCGACGCCCAGTTCGGCCCAGGGAAGCCGCGCCGGCTCGCGCTCGGCGAGGACCTTGATGCGGTGGCCGTCGACCACGAGGGTGTCGCCGTCCACGCTCACCGGGCGGCCGAGACGACCGGAGGTCGAGTCGAAGGCGAGGAGCCGCGCGAGCGCGGTGGGCTCGGTGAGGTCGTTGACCGCGACGACCTCGAGGCCGCTGTCGCGCTCCAGCAGCGCGCGCAGCACGTTGCGTCCGATACGGCCGAATCCGTTGATGGCGATACGAGTCATGGCGATGTCCCTTCGGTTCGCCCCCCATGCTCGTGCGCGGCACCCGCCCGGGACAGCGGCGTGATCGCCACGGTCCGCAAGTATCCCGCCAGAACGCCACGGCCTGGGGAACCCTTCATTCCCCCCGGGTGAACGTGCGCCGGTACTCGGTCGGCGTGGTGCCCAGGATCCGCTGGAAGTGCAGCCGCAGATTGGCCCCGGTGCCCAGCCCCACGTCGGCGGCGATCTGCTCGACCCCCCGCTCCGAGCGTTCGAGGAGTTCACGGGCCATGTCGATGCGGGCCCGCATGACCCACTGCATCGGCGTGTACCCGGTGTCCTCGGCGAACCGGCGCGAGAACGTGCGCGCCGACACCGCCGCGTGCCGGGCCAGGACGTCGAGGGTGAGGGGTTCGCCGAGCCGGTGCAGTGCCCATTCGCGGGTGGCGGCGAAGCGTTCGCCGAGCGGTTCGGGCACGCTGCGCGGCACGTACTGCGCCTGGCCTCCGCTGCGGTAGGGGGCGGCGACCAGGCGCCGGGCCGCGTGGTTGGACGCGGCCACGCCGAGGTCCCCGCGCAGGATGTGCAGGCACAGGTCGATGCCCGAGGCGGCGCCGGCGGAGGTCAGGACGCTGCCCTCGTCGACGAAGAGCACGTTCTCGTCCACCTTGATCAGGGGCCGTTTCGCCGCGAGCGCCCGCGCGTAGTGCCAGTGCGTCGTGGCGCGCCTGCCGTCGAGGAGGCCCGTCGCGGCCAGCGCGAAGGCGCCCGTCGAGATCGCGGCGAGCCGCGCTCCCCGGTCGTGGGCGGCGATCAGCGCGTCCACGACGGCCCGGGGCGGGTCCTCGCGGTCCGGGAAGCGGTAGCCGGGGACGAACACGACGTCGGCCCACGCGAGCGCGTCCAGGCCGTGGGCGACCTGGTACGACAGGCCGTCGCCGCCGGCCACGACGCCGGGCTCCGCGCCGCAGACCCGCACCTCGTAGGGCATGCTCGCGCGGGTCGTGAACACCTGTGCGGGGATGCCGACGTCGAGGGGTTTCGCCCCTTCGAGGACGAGGACGGCGACGCGATGCAGACGGGAAACGGGCACGTCACGAGGGTACGCGGGGGCCCGGAGCGATCGGGCGGGAGCTCGGGACCACAACTGGAGCGATGCATTCCGCTTCCCGTGGCCCGTGTCAGGAACCCTTCCCGGGCGTGAGGACTCATGCTCCATGGGCCCGGGTCCGCACCACGACGGCGGTGCCCTCCCGCCCCTCGCGGCCGCCCCGCGGCGCGCCGCTCCGAACGACACCGACGAAGCCGAGGAAAACACCGTGTCCCTGACGTCGCACCGGCGCCTGGCCGTGAGCGCCACCCTGATCGCCGCGCTCGCCGCCGGTCTCGCGCCCGCCACCGGCGCGTTCGCCGCCACCCCGCAGGCGCCCGCCCCGGCGGCCACCGTGCCCGCCCCCGACACCGTGCCCGCCCCCGACATGGCGGGCGTGAGCGCCGCCCTGAACGCCGCCGTGGCCAACGGCGCGCCGGGGGCCATGGCCCGCTTCTCCGGCCCCGACGGCGTCCGGACCCGTACCGTCGGCGTCCGGGACCGGGTGACCGGCGCGCCCATGGACATCCGGTCGCGGTTCCGGGTCGGCAGCGTCAGCAAGACGTTCTCCGCGGTCGTCCTGCTCCAGCTGGTGCAGGAGGGACGGCTGACGCTCGACTCGCCGGTCAACACGTACCTGCCCGGTCTGCTCCCCGACGACCGCATCACGGTCCGCCACCTGCTCACCCACCGCAGCGGTCTCGCCGACTACACCGACCGGATGTTCGCCGACACGGTGCCGGGCTTCGAGTCCGTGCGGAACCGGGTGTTCGGCTACCAGGAGCTGGTGGACCTGTCCCTGGCGCTGCCCCGGACCACCGAGCCCGGCGTGTCCTACAAGTACTCGAACGCCAACTTCGTCGTGGTCGGCATGCTCATCGAGAAGCTCACGGGCCGCCCGGTGGCGGACGCGTACGAGCACCGCATCTTCGAACCGCTCGGACTGCGCGACACCTCGTACGTCCACCCCGAGACCCGCATCGAGGGCCGGCACGTGCGCGGGTACCTCCACCCCGACACCGCCGGCGACCCGCTGGTGGACTCCACGGAGCAGACCGTGTCCTGGGCGCAGTCCGCCGGCGCCGTCATCTCCAGCCCCGCCGACCTGAACGCCTTCACCAGCGCCCTCCTGCGCGGCCGTCTGCTGTCCCCGGCGATGACGGAGGAGATGACGACGGTGACGCCGACGGACGCCACCAACACCCGGTTCTACGGGCTCGGCCTGCGCCGTTACGACCTGTCGTGCGGCACCCGGGTGTACGGGCACACCGGCACCGTGCAGGGCTTCTACACGTACGCCTTCTCGACGCGCGACGGCCGGCGCAGCCTCTCGGCCATGGCGAACGCCTCGAACCGCGGCGCGGTGAACACCGCGCTCGGGGGGACGCTGGAGGCCGCGTTCTGTGGTGCGAAGCCGGCCGCGGCGCCGTCCTCGCGCGCCGCTTCCCCGTCCGGCGCCCGTGACTTCTCGTCGCTGCCGGCGGAGCGGGACCTGCCCGAGCGGCACTGACCCCTCCCGACGGGGGCGTCCGGGCCCGCACCACCGGCCGGGCGCCCCCCGGCGGTCACGCCAGGTACTCCGTGAGGTCGATGGCGTGGACGCGCAGCGGGACGCCGAAGACCGGGTGGTCCGTCTCGCGCTCGGGCTTCATGCCGAGCTTGCCGATGACGTTCTCGGACGCGCGGTTGCTGATGTGCGTGATGGCGACGACCCGGTCGAGGCCCCGGTCCTGGAGGGCCCACTCCAGGACCGCGTGGGCGGCCTCGGAGGCGTAGCCCTGGCCCCAGAACTGGCGGCCGAGGCGCCAGCCGATCTCGACGTCCGGCAGCACCTCCGGCAGGAACTCCGGCACGGAGAGCCCCGCGAAGCCGATCAGTTCGCCGGAGCCCAGCAGCTCGACGGCGAAGAGGCCGAAGCCCTCCTCGTCCCACTCCTCCTCGTAGCGCTCGATGTCCCCGGCGGTCTCCTCCAGGTCGCGGACCGATCCGTCGCCGATCCAGCGCATGACCTCCGGGTCGGCGTTGATCTCGGACAGCGGGACGAGGTCGTCGTCGGTCCAGCGGCGGAGGAGGAGGCGGGGGGTGCGGATCTCGGTCATGCCCCCATCCTGACGCACGGGGCGGGTGTCCCCGCCACCGGGAGCGGGCGGGGGCGCCGGAGGGAACCGGGCCCGGCCGCCGCCCGCTCCGGCGGGGACCGCCCTGCCCTACGGAAGGGAGCGGGCGAGCGCCGTGGCGAAGCCGTCCGGGTTGTCCAGCATCATGTTGTGCCCCGCCCGGGGGATCTCGACCACCGGTATGCCGAGGGCGGCGACCTTCTCCGCGTCCGCGTCCGGCAGGCTCGCCTCCCCCACGAGGAAGGTCCGGGGCACGGCGAGCCCCGCGAGGAGGTCGCCCGGGGCGGGCACGCTCCCCTCCACGAGCGCCGTCGCGCAGCGGTGGACCGCCCGCGGGTCGGCGAGGCGCAGCCGGGCGGCGTAGTCGGGACGTCCGGTGAGGGCGAGCATGCGGGCGAACCCCTTCGTCACGAACGCCTCCTCGCTCTGGGCGGCCACCGGCGAACTGAACGCGCCCCCGCCGCCGTACAGGTTCGGCTCCGCCACCACGAGGCGGGCGACCAGGTCGGGCCGGGCCGCCGCCAGGTGGATCGCCACGGCGCCGCCCATGGAGTGCCCGACGAGGTCGGTCCCCCGCACCCCGAGGTGGTCGAGGACGGCGGCGACCACGCCGGCCTGGGACTCCGTGCGGTAGTCGAAGTCCGCGGGCCGGTCGCTCAGTCCGTGGCCCAGCAGGTCCACCAGGAGGGCCCGGCCGCCGCGGAGCGCGGGGTGGGTGGCGATGTGGGCGAAGTCCGAGGCGGCCGTGCATCCGAGGCCGTGGACGAACACCCGCACCGGGCCGTCGCCCGGCAGGTCGATCCACCGGACGTACGCCCGCTGCCGTTCCAGGAACAACTCCCGCATGCCGCTCTCCCCCGCGCCGTGGTGGTGCCGTGCTCGTCGGGAACCACCCTACGGAACGGCACCGACAACGCCTCCCGGAGCCGCCTGCTGCCGGGGGCGCGGGGCGTCCGATAGCGTCGGTTCAGAGCCGAGCCGGCGACGCCGGACGCGACCCGAAAGGACACCCATGCCCCTCGAAGGTGAGTACGAGCCCAGCCCGACGCAGTGGGTCCGGGAGCAGGTCGAGCTCTACGAGTCGTCCGGAGGCACGGAGGGCACGACCATGCGCGGCATGCCCGTGGTGCTGGTGACGACCCGCGGCGCGAAGAGCGGCAAGCTCCGCAAGACCCCGCTGATGCGGGTGGAGCACGACGGGGCGTACGCGCTCGTCGCGTCGAACGGCGGCGCCGAGGCGCATCCCGTCTGGTACCACAACGTCGTCGCCTCGCCCCTCGTCGAGCTGCGCGACGGCACCGAGACGTGGGACATGAGGGCCCGGCTCGTCACCGGCGAGGAGCGCCGCACGTGGTGGGACCGGGCCGTCGCCGCCTTCCCGGACTACGCGGACTACCAGGTCAAAACCGACCGGGAGATCCCCGTCTTCGTGGCGGAGCGGGTCGGCTAGGGCGTGTGTCGAAAGTGGCGTCGTCTGCCCGGAGGGCAGGCCCGGCGGTGTCCGGTGCGTGCGATCGCAAGGCGGAGGGTCGCCCCGATACTGGGTGTATCGGGGTGATCCCGACAACGCGGCGAGCGTGCGTGCCGGGCGCCGCCGGGCAGACGGGACTTTCGACACACGCCCTAGGGGCTGTCCGACGGGCCGTTGGGGGCAGTCGGGGCAGTGGCTGAGCCGCAGCCGAGCTCCTCCGGGGCGCCGTCGTCGCGCTCTGGCGCCGAGGGCTCGCCGGTGCCGAGGGCTCGTTCGCCGTTCCACCCGCCCCTGCCCGCGCCGGCCGGCCGGCCGAGGAATCGGGTTGCGGTGGGCCGGGCGGATGCGGTGATACTCCGGCATGAGTAGAGACGCCGAGGTCATCGTGCTCGCCCGCTGGTCGGACGAGGTGATGGAACCGCTGACCCGGGAAGACCCGGAACGCACGTGGCGAGGTCACTTCGTCCCGATAGCGGGCCACTGGGGCTACGCGTTCGGGTGGGCCCTGGAGTTCGAGAAAATGCATGCCCGCAAGGGCCTGCTCAGGCACCTCGAGTCGCTGCCGTGGCCGCACCCGCACACGGTGCAGGTCCTGCTCCGCGACCAGGACGACGACTGTTTCGGGATGTGGATGTTCCAGGAGGGCCGTCTGGTGGAAGTCGCCATTCCGCACACCGGGCGTTTCCACCGGCCGGCACCGCCCGACGAGGACTCCGACCCCGAGCCGGGCGTGCTGCTGCGCACCGACCAGGACACGGCTCTGCCCGAGCAGACCCCGGAAGCACTCCGCGACACCCGCTCACCCTGGTAGACCGGGTGCGACAGCTCGTCCCGGGACGTCGGGGCCGTCGACGCGCGCCTGCTCAGCGATCCGCGCCGCCACTCCCCAGACGCCGATGAGCCCTGGACGAGGCGTCCCGCCGCGGGCCGGCCGACGCGGACGCGCGCGGGGCGGCCCGGCGGACGCCGGGCGGGAACGGGTCCGGCGCCCCGTCAGCACCAGCGCGTACGGGGGCAGTTCCAGCCGCCGCCTCCTCCGCCGCCGCTCGACGAGCCGCCCGATCCGCTCGGCAGGCCGTTCGGGAAGGCGCTGTTGCGGTGCCGGTCGCGGGGGAACGGGTCGTGGTAGTCGGGGTCGCCGTCGTCGTCCCGGTCCGGCAGGCTCGGCCGGTCACCGTCCTTCCGGGCGGGTTCGGGGCAGCCGTTGTCCGGGTGGGTCAGTCCGAGCGTCACCCCCGTGTCGACGGTGACGTCCCCGCCCTTCGCCGGGTCGGTCACGCACACCCGCCAGTCGTCGTACTCCCCCTCGTCGGGGAGCTGGTCGTTGACGTACGCCTCGGACGCCCTGACGCGGTCGGCCGGGACGATCCCGAGGGCGGCGACCTCCTTGCGCGCCGTCTTCCACGTCTTCCAGACCAGGTCCGGCATCGTCGGCCACGGGATCGCGCCGCCGTCCTCCCGGGGACAGGGGGCGCCCTTCGTCACCGCGCCGAAGTCGATCGTCCGCGTGTCGAACGAGGTCCAGCCGGTGCGCTGGAAGCAGACGGTCCAGTTCATCCGCATCCAGATGCTCTTGCCCCGGTCGGACGCGTCGTGCTCCTCCACGCCGAACCCGGCGGCCTCCGCGGCCTTCCGCGCGTCGTCCAGGGCCATCCCCCGGTAGTCCTTCGCCGTGGGCCGGGGCTTGGGGGCCGGCGACGGCGAGGACGTCGGCGGCGTCCGGACCGGGACGCGCACCGCGCCCGCGTCCACCGCCGTCTTCCCGTCCGTCCGCGCCGCGGTGGGCGGCGTGCCGTCCTCGGGCCGGTCCGGGGCGACCGAGCCGAGCAGCGCGAACGCCGCCACCGTGGCGACCGTCTTCACGCCCCGGCTCCAGGAACGCTCCTTCCAGACCAGCACGACCGTGACGACCATCATCACGAATCCCAGGTACGGACTGATCAGCCCCAGCAGGGGGATCGCGAGGAAGAAGCCGACGCGGGCGGGGGCGGCCGACCACCAGCGGGCGCGGGGAGCCGCCGGGGCCGGAGCCGGCGGCGGAGGAGGGGAGGGAACGGGCGGGCGGTGCATGGGCGGTGCCTTTTCTGCGGCGGGGTCGTGACGGCCCGTGAGGTCCCCGGGACATCTGTCGAGCGACCGCATCGTACAGAACGCGGACGGTGTCCCCCGCCCGGGTCCGGCGCCCGCCGCCCGCCCGTTCGCGCTGGTCACGCCGGGTACGGCCGCCGGTGCCCCGCCCGGGACCGTGGGGCCGGACGGGCGGGGGCCGGGAGGGTCAGGCCGGGGCCAGGACCGTCAGGAGACGGGCGACCTCCCCGGCCACGGCCGCGCGGGCCGGGGCCAGGTAGCGGCGGGGGTCGACCGTGTCGGGGTGGTCCGCGAGGTGGTCGCGGACGGCCCGGGTGAAGGCCTTGTTGAGGTGCGTGGAGACGTTCACCTTGGTCATGCCGGCCGTGACGGCGGCGACGAGGTCCGCGTCCGGGACGCCCGAGGAGCCGTGCAGGACCAGCGGGACGTCGACGGCGGCGCGCAGGCGGGCGATGAGGTCGAAGTCGAGGACCGCGTCCCGGGTCAGCATCCGGTGGGAACTGCCGACGGCGACCGCGAGGGCGTCGGCCCCGGTGGCGGCGACGAAGGCGCGGGCCTCCTCCGGGTCCGTGCGCACGCCCGGGGCGTGGGCGCCGCCCTTGCCGCCGACCTCGCCGAGTTCGGCCTCGACCCAGACGCCGTGGCGGTGGCACTCCTCCACGACCTCGCGGGTCGTGGCGACGTTCTCGTCGTAGGGGAGCTTCGAGGCGTCGAACATGACGGAGCCCAGGCCGAGTCCGACCGCCTCGCGGACGAGGTCGGGGGACTCGGCGTGGTCGAGGTGGACGGCGACCGGGACCTTGGCGGCGCGGGCGACGGCCAGGGAGGCGAGGGCCACCGGCTCCAGGGCTCCGTGGTAGCGGACGGTGTTCTCGCTGATCTGGAGGACGACCGGCCGGTCGGCGCTCTCCGCACCGGCGACGATGGCCTGGGCGTGTTCGAGCTGGAGGACGTTGAAGGCCCCCACCCCGGTCCCCGCCGCGCGGGCGCGGCGGGCGATCTCGTCGGTGGGCGTCAGCGGCATGGTTCTTCTTCTCCCGGGATGCGGTCGGCGGTGGGGCGGGGCTCAGGCGTGGACGCCGGAGAGGACCACGGAACGGGTCAGGTTGCGGGGGGTGTCCGGGTTCAGGCCCCGCGCCTCGGCGACGGCGACGGCGAGGCGCTGGGCCCGGATCAGGTCCGCGAGCGGGTCGAGGCCGCTCTCGGAGAGGATGCCGCCGACCTTTCGCACGTCGTCCGCGAGTCCCTCGGGGAGGGTGCCGAAGCCCCAGGCGACCCGGCCCGGGCCGGTGACGCTGATCGGGCCGTGGCGGTACTCCATCGCCGGGTACGCCTCCGTCCACGCGCCCGCGGCCTCACGCATCTTCAGGCCGGCCTCCAGGGCGAGTCCGTAGGTCCAGCCGGAGCCGAGGAAGGTGAACTGCTCGGCCGTGCGGACGTTCTCGTCCAGCGTGGAGGCCAGGGCCCGCTCGGCGTCGCGGGCGGCCTCCTCGACGGTGGCCACTCCTTCGGGGAGGGCGTCCTCGGCCTCCAGGTGCGCGCGGAAGAGGGCGAGCGCCGTGGTCGCGAAGCGGGTCTGGACGACCGACTCCTCGTCCGCGAAGTCGAGGACGGCGACCTCGTCGGCGAGGTCCATCACCGGGGTGGCGGGGTCCGCCGTGACCGCGCCCGTGGGCACGGTGCCGCGCAGCCGGGAAAGGACGGCGAGCACCTCGCTGGTGGTGCCGGACCGGGTGAGGGCCACGACCCGGTCGTAGTGGCGTCCGTAAGGGAACTCGGAGGCCGCGAAGGCGTCGGTCTCGCCGTGGCCGCCGGTCTCGCGCAGTGCGGCGTAGGCCAGGGCCATGAACCAGGAGGTGCCGCAGCCGATCACCGCGACCCGCTCGCCCCGCCGGGGAAGGGCGGCGGTGTGCTGGGACAGGGTGCGGGCCGCCTGTCGCCAGGTCGCCGGCTGGGAGTCGATCTCCAGGACGGTGCGGGTGGTGCTCATGCCGGTCTCCTTGCAAGAAAGACTGCGAGATGTTGAACGAACATGCTTGAAGCCGAGGTCATTCAAGCAGAAACATGCACGCTGTTTCCAGATCCCTCACCCTCCGGCAGCTAGAATCGGACGCTCGCACGACCGGGAGGGAGGGACCCATGTCCAAGCACGAGCGGTGGAACACGCTCCTCGAACTACTGGCGGCCTCGGGAAGGATCGAGGTGGAGGAGGCGGCGGCGGCGCTCGACGTCTCCGCGGCCACGATCCGCCGGGACCTCGACGAGCTCGCCGAGCGGCAGCTCCTCGTGCGGACGCGGGGCGGTGCGGTCGCGCACGGCGTGTCGTACGAACTCCCCCTGCGGTACAAGTCGGCGCGGCACGCGCCGGAGAAGAAGCGGATCGCGGAGACCGCGGCCGGTCTGGTCGCGCCCGGCGAGGTCGTCGGGCTCAACGGCGGCACGACGACGACGGAGGTGGCGCGGACGCTGGCGCTGCGGTTCGCGGGCGGGCGCGCCGAGGCCCCGGGACCGGCGGCGCCCGCGGCTCCGGCGCTGACCGTGGTCACCAACGCCCTCAACATCGCGGGCGAGCTGGCGGTGCGCCCGCAGATCAAGATCGTCGCCACGGGCGGTGTCGCGCGCCCGCAGACCTACGAGCTGGTCGGCCCGCTGGCGGCCGGGGTGCTCGACGAGGTCGTGCTCGACGTGGTGATCCTCGGCGTCGACGGGATCGGCGCCGAACTGGGCGCGATGGCGCACCACGAGGACGAGGCGAGCATCAGCAGGCTCTTCGCGGAGCGGGCGAGCCGGGTCGTCGTGGTGACCGACTCCTCGAAGACGGGCCGCCGGGCGTTCGCGCGGATCTGCGGTCTGGACCGGGTCGACGTCCTGGTGACGGACACCGGCATCTCCCCGGAGGCGGTCGCCCAGTTCACCGAGGCCGGGGTGCGGGTCCTCACCGTCTGACACCGACTTCGCCACCGGTGCGCGGCCGGATCGACCGCCGGCCGGGGACACCGGGGCTTCCGGCCGGCGGCCCGTCGGTCACCGCGCGGGCGTGCGCCTTCGGCCGCCCCTCCCCCGTCGTCGTGCCGCCGGGGCGCGCCACGGCACGAGGGGCGGGGCGCGATTCCCGTGGACCGCAGGGGTCCGCCGCCGGGGCCTTCCCGGACACCGTGGCCCACCGGAGCGGCCGGTACGGCCTCACGGTCCTCGTCGGCATCGGCATCGGCGGGAGCCGGTCACGTCGGCGCACCGGCCGCCCCGGGACCGGAAACCGAGCACCGGCGGCCGACCCGGCACCCGGGCGCGGGGCCCGCCCCGGGGCGGCGTCAGCGGCCGGCGTGCGCGGCGCGGTGGATGGCGGCGTCGAGGAGGGCCACCGCGTCGGCGGCCGTACGGCCGGGGGCGCGGTTCCACGGGCCGATGAGGTCCCGCCATCCCCGCGACCGGAGTTCGGTCATGATCCAGGCGGCGGCCTCGTTCATGGTGTCCGCGCCGCCGTAGCCGAGGCGGTGGGCGGCGAGGAGGGCTCCGCAGACGCACCGGGCCCCACGCCTGTTCCGCAGTTTGTACGGGGCGTTCTGCCAGCCCCACTCCGTCAGGACGAGGCGCGCGTAGCCGAGGTGGACCGAGGGGCGCAGTTCGGCCTGGCCGATGCGGCGCCAGGCGTGCAGGCGGTCCGGCAGCACGGCCCCGAGCCGCCCGGGAAGGCGGCGCTCGGCGGGGAGGGGCGCCGGCAGCGCGTCGAGCGCCTCGGCCACGAGCCGGTCCACCGGCACGCTGAGCAGGTCCCGCCAGTTCCGCTCCTCCGGCGGGCCGGGTGCGGGTTCCTCCCCGGCCGTCCAGTCGGCGACGAACCGCCGCCAGGCGGCGCTCTCGTAGAGGGCGACCGCCTCGCGGTCGAGGGCGTCGGGGGCGGTCAGGGGGGCGGGACCGAGCGAGGGGGCGGAGGGGGGCATCGGGGCGGCTCCTGGGTCGGGCCCTCCATCCTTCAGGAGAAATGACCGTTTTGCCAGTTATGACCCGACGTGTCATGAGATGTAAATAAAGCACCCCCCGAACGGTCGGCGAATCGCAAGGACCTTTCCTCCCCCTTTATGGCAATCAATGGAATTACGGGGCATACAGGACATAGACCTCCGGGTGACGCGACTCACTCTGCGCGTCCCGCCGTCCGCCGCGCGCCCCGCGCCCCCGTGCCGCACAAGGAAGTTCGGGACCCCCGGGACCCGGTCGATCTTGGGCCGAACGAATTCGGTGATCCTTTTCCGGAGAGCACCGCTTTGATCCTCTTGTTATTCCTCGCATTACTGGCCTACGGTCACCTCCATTCGAGCGGAACGCCTAATCCTGCCGCCGCTCGGCACACCTCCCTTTTCACCCGACGGCAGGAGCGGGGGACCCACGAATACGCCGTTCCGGAATCCCCGGAGCGGCTCGGGGTGAAGCCGCGTGCTCGCGGCCGGACACCTCCCGTCCGAACCCGACAGCTCACCCCGCAGGCGCCGGAGAGGAATCCGTCATGCCCGCACACGGCAAGCACCGCCGCCCCCGCCGCACCCCCATCTCCCGTGGTATGGCCCTGATCGGCACCGGTGGGGCCGCTCTGACCCTGCCGCTCATCGTCCCCGCCACGGCCGGCGCCGCGCCCGCCGCCGGAACGCCGGGCACCGCGGCCACGGTGTTCACCGCCCCCGCCGCACCGGCTGCCGCCACCGCTCCCGCCGCGCCGGCCGCCTCGCGCACCTACACCGTCACAAACGGTGACTCGCTTTCCCTGATCGCCCGGAAGAAGGGAATTCAGGGAGGCTGGAAGAGCCTTTACCGCGCCAACCGGAGCATCGTGGGTGACAATCCGTCACTCATTCACCCCGGTCTTGAACTGACGATTCATCGGAATTCCGCGAAGACCGTTCCCGGGCAGGCGGAGACCACGGGCCGGACCGGTGCGAAGACCGCTCCGAAGGCGAAGAAGTCCGCTTCGACCGAACGGGCGAACCGTTCCGAGCGCCGCACCGCCACCCCGGCCGTCGCCACCACCACGGGAGCCTCCGCCGCCGGTGCCGTTCCCGCCGTCGCCCAGGCCGCCCCCGCTCCCGTCCGGGCGGCGGCCGTCGCCGCCACCGGCTACGCCGACAACCTCGACGGCTGGATACGGGAGTCGCTGGACATCATGGCCCGGCACGGCATCCCCGGTTCCTACGAGGGCATCCACCGCAACGTCATGCGCGAGTCCTCCGGAAACCCGCGGGCCATCAACAACTGGGACATCAACGCCGTCAACGGCACCCCCTCGAAGGGCCTCCTCCAGGTCATCGAGCCGACCTTCCTCGCCTACCACGTGCCGGGCACGGCCATGGACCTGTACGACCCGGTCGCCAACATCACCGCCGCCTGCAACTACGCGGCCGACCGCTACGGCTCCATCGACAACGTCAACGGGGCGTACTGACGCCCGGGTCCCGGAAGTGCCCGGTGAACCAGGAGGCGGCGAGTTCCGCTACCTCCTCCAGGGCACCGGGCTCCTCGAAGAGGTGGGTGGCGCCCTCCACGACGGCCAGCCGGTTCTCGCAGCGCAGCAGCGTCCGGGCCCGCCGGTTGAGGTCCAGGACCGAAGGGTCCTCGCCGCCCACCACCAGGAGGGTCGGGGCCCGTACCCGGCCCAGGCGCTCGGTGGCGAGATCCGGCCGGCCGCCGCGCGAGACGACGGCGCGGACGGGGGACCCGGGAGCGGCGGCCGCCCACAGCGCGGCCGCCGCTCCCGTGCTCGCGCCGAAGTAGCCGAGCGGGAGTTCCGTGCCGAGCCGTCCGGTCAGCCAGTCCGTGGCTCCGGCGAGCCGGCCGGCGAGCAGCGGGACGTCGAAGACCCGCGCCCGGTCGGCCGGCTCGTCCCCGGTGAGCAGGTCGAACAGGAGGGTCCCCAGACCGGCACCGCCGAGCGCCCCGGCGACGGCCCCGTTCCGGGGGCTGTGGCGGCCGCTGCCGCTGCCGTGGGCGAACAGGACGACGCCGAGGGCCCCTTCGGGAACGGTGAGGTGCCCGGCGAGAACGGTTCCGGCGACCGGTATCCGCACCTCCGCGTCCCCGGGGACGGGAACGCCGGCATCGGCGTCCGCGCCGGTGCGCGCGTGCGCGGCCCGGCTCCGGTCCAGGCAGGCGACGACCTCGGCGTCCGGCGTCTGCGGGAAGTCCCGGTAGAACTGGCCGACCGCCCAGAACCCTTCCGGCGCGTGGACGCCGACGGTCTCGTCGGCCTCACCGGCGAAACGGGCCGTCCAGCCCGCCGGGGCGACCGGGACCGCGAGGACGATCCGGGCCGCGCCCCGCGCGCGGACCACCCGGCAGGCGGCCAGGGCCGTGGCTCCGGTGGCCAGCCCGTCGTCGACGACCAGCACCGTCCGGCCGTCCAGGGGCAGGGACGGCCGACTGCCCCGGTAACGGCGGACCCGCTGCTCCAGTTCGGCGAGCTCGCGCTCCTCCACGGCGGCGAGCTCGCGCCCGTCCACGCCGGCCTCGCGGAGCACCCGCTCGTTGAGCACCCGCACGCCGCCCTCGCCGAGCGCGCCCATCGCCACCTCGGGCCGCCCCGGCACGCCCAGCTTCCGGACGAGACAGATGTCGAGCGGGGCGCCGAGGGCACGGGCGACCTCGGCGGCCACCGGCACGCCTCCGCGCGGGAGGCCGAGGACCACGACGTCGTCGTCCCTGAAGCGGTCCAGCCGGGCGGCGAGCCGCCGTCCCGCGTCACCGCGATCGTCGAAGAACACGGCCCACCGCCCTTCCGCCTGTGCGGAACGGCCCCGGAAGGACCCGCCCGCACCACTCGCCCGGGCCGGAGGGGAACGGCGCACCCGTTTCCCGTCCGCCCTTCCCAGGGTAGGACGCGCGGAGCCACCGGGGCCGGGCGGCCGTCGCGGACCCCGGCCCCCCGTCCCCCGACCCCGGCGCCCGCGCCCGCGTCGCCTCCGCCTCCGCGCCGAGCGCGAGGTCGGGGACGGACCGGCCGGGGTCCGGGCACGGACCGGCCGGGGTCCGGGCACGCGGAGGGGGCGGCCCGGCGGAGGCTGCGGCCCGGCCCGGGTCCGGGATGCGGAGGCTTTCGTCCCGGGGGCATCCTGGCTGTGTGACCTCGCACGGCGCGTCCGGCCCCGGCCCGGCGGAGGGTACCGGGCGTCCGCCCGGGAGCGAACCCGGCGACGGGCCCGCTCCCGGGACGACGGCCTGGACGCTCGCGGAGACGGTGCTGGGCGCGGTGGAGGAGACCGGGGGCTACGCGGGCGGGGTGTACCTGCGTTCCGAGACACCCGGTCTGTTGCGGCTCGCGGTCCTCGTGGGGCTTCCGGGCCCGTTGTTCCGCCCGTGGTGGCGGATGCACGTCAACCGGCCGTTCCCGGTGGCCGAGGTCCACCGGTCGGGCCAGGCCGTCCACCTCGCGGACGTCGAGGAGGCGATGCGGCGGTTCCCCCAGCTGGTGGCGAGCCTGCCGTTCCCCTTCGCCTCGCTGTACGCGCCGGTGACCGCGGGCCGCGAGCGCTTCGGCGTGCTCGTGGTGCTGCGGTCCCCCACACCGGGCGTCCCGGTGAACGCGCGGGACCGCGACCTGCTGACACGGCACGCGCTCCGGCTCGGCGAGACCCTCTCCGGCCTGTCCCGCCGGGGGACGCCGGTCGACTGGTCCGGCGACCCGGTGTGCGTCCAGCTGCCGACCGGTTCGGGGGCGCCGGTCCGGTCCGGCTCCTTCGACTGGGACCTGGGCACGGGCACCGTCACGATGGACGACGGGCTCCTGGCGATCCTCGGGGCGGGCGTGACCTCGCCCTGCCCGATCGGGCTCCTCACCTCCCTCCTGGCGCCGGAGGACGGGTACGCGCTGTGGTCGGCGGCCCGGCACGCGACGGTCGCGGGCGGGCGGCCCCTCGCGCGCAGGCTCCGCCTCAGGGGCCCGGACGGCGGGCTGCACCTCCTGGAGGTGTCCGCCCGGGCCCGGCGGACCACCCCCGGGGAAGCGGTCCGGCTCACGGGCACCCTCGTCGACCTCGGGACGGGCCTGGTCGGCTCGGACGCCACCGACCGGCTGCCGTGGGCGATCCTGGCGGTGGACCGGCTCGGCCGCGTCACGTACGTCAGCGAACGTACGGAGCGGCTGCTCGGCGAGCCCCGCGGGGTGCTGACGGGGCGGCCGCTGTGGGAGGCGCTGCCCTGGTTCGGGCACGCCTTCCAGGAGGAGCAGTTGCGCGCCGCCCTGCTCTCCGGCGGGCCGGTGCGCTTCCTGGCCCGTCCGGAGGGGGGACTGTGGCTGTCGGTCTCGCTGCATCCGGGCCGGGACGGGGTGACGATGGTGCTCACCCCCGAGGAGGACCCGGTGCGGCTCACGTACAGGACCGGGACCGGCCGGCGCGCCGAGGACGCCCTCACCTCCCCGGGGGACCGGGCGGCCGCCCTGTACCGGCCGGTGGCCCTGGCGATCGCGCTCACCGAGGCCGTGACCGCGCGCCAGGTGTCGGCGGTGGTGACGGAGGAGCTGCTGCCGGCGTTCGGCGGGCGGCAGCTGGCGATCTACCTGCTGAGCGACCGGCGTCTCTACCTGGCGTGGGAGAAGGGCTTCCCCCGGGGCTTCCTCGAACCCTTCGACGGGATGGGGCTCGACGCGCGGACGCCGGGGGTGGAGACGCTGACGACGGGACGGCCGCTGTTCTTCGAGTCGATGGAGCAGCTGGGCCGGGCGTATCCGGGTCTTCCGCTGGACGCGGAGGAAGGGGCGCGGGCGTTCCTGCCGCTGATCGCCTCGGGCCGGCCGGTGGGCTCCTGCGTCCTGGGGTTCGACCGGCCGCGCGGGTTCGCCCCGGAGGAGCGGACGGTGCTCACGGCGCTCGCCGGGCTGATCGCGCAGGCCCTGGAGCGGGCGCGGCGGTACGACACGGAGTCGACGGTCGCGCGGGGGCTCCAGGACGCGCTGCTGCCGCACCGGCTGCCGGTGCGGGACGGGGTGGACACGGTGGGCCGCTATCTGCCGGGCACGCAGGGCATGGACGTGGGCGGGGACTGGTACGACGTGATCGAGACGGGGCAGGGGCGGCTCGCCCTGGTCATCGGCGACGTGCAGGGGCACGGGGTGGCGGCCGCGGCCACGATGGGTCAGCTGCGCAGCGCGGTACGGGCGTTCGCGCTGGGGGGACACCGGCCGCAGGACGTGATGCGGGGCACCAACCGGCTGTTGATCGATCTGGACCCGGGGCAGTTCGCGAGCTGCTGCTACGTGCTGCTCGATCCGGAGACGGGCGAGGCGCGCGCGGTGCGGGCGGGGCATCCGCAGCCGCTGCTGCGGCGGCCGGACGGGACGGCGGAGGTGGTGGACCTGGCGGGCGGGGTGGTGCTCGGGATCGACGACCGCGCCTCGTATCCGGTGACCCGGCTGCGGCTGGCCCCCGGCGCGGTCCTCGCCCTGTTCACGGACGGGCTGGTGGAGCAGCCGGGCCGGGACATCGACGAGGGGATCGAACGGCTGCGCCGGTCGCTCGCCGCGACGGCCTCCCTGCCGCTCGCGGAGGCGGCCGACCGGCTGACCGGAGAGGCCCGGCAGGCGGCGTCCCGGCCCGACGACATCGCCCTGTTGCTGGCCGCGCGCTGGCCGGGGGACGACTGAACCGTCCGCGCGGCGCGGACCGGCCGTGCGGGACCCGCCCCCCGTACGGCCGCGGGAAGGGGTGGGGCCGCGGGAAGGGGGACGTCACCCGGTCGGGCCCTTGGCGCTGGTCGGCGGGCGCGGTGCCGGGGAGGCTGGGGGTGCCGTGCCGATCAGGCCGGACGAGTCAGGGCGGCAGCCCGAGGAGGACACGTGCAGCAGGACGAGCAGCCCGAGTACGGCCCCGTGGTCTTCCGTGACCGCTCGGCCGGATACGCGTTTCTGACCCGCTCCACCGCGACCAGCGACCGGACCATCGAGTGGGACGACGGCAACACGTATCCCGTGATCGACGTCGAGATCTCCTCCGAGAGCCACCCGTTCTACACGGGCAGGGCCCGGACGGTGGACACCGAGGGCAGGATCGCCAGGTTCGAGCGGCGTTTCGGGGAGCGGGGCCCCTCCGGGGACTGACCCCTCCGGGCGTACCCCGCCGGCACACGCGGCGGGGCGGGGACGCGTGTCCGCGTTCCCCGCCCCGGCCGGACGGACGAGCGTGGGCGCGGGGCCCTCCGCTCGGCTCCGGGAGGCGATCAGGCCTTCACGACACCGGAGTCGGCGACCTTGATGCTGGCGCTGGTGGCGCCGGAGCGGGAGCCGAGGCCCTCGATCTTCTTGACCAGGTCCTCGCCCTCGACGACCTCGCCGAAGACGACGTGCTTGCCGTCGAGCCAGTCGGTGACGACCGTGGTGATGAAGAACTGCGAGCCGTTGCTGTTCGGGCCGGCGTTGGCCATCGAGAGCAGGAACGGGCGGTCGTGCTTCAGCTGGAAGTTCTCGTCCGCGAACTTCTCGCCGTAGATGCTCTTGCCGCCGGTGCCGTTGCCCCGGGTGAAGTCGCCGCCCTGGAGCATGAACTGCGGGATGACGCGGTGGAACGGGGAGCCGGCGTAACCGAAGCCGTGCTCGCCGGTGGCGAGCTCGCGGAAGTTCCGCGCCGTCTTCGGCACGACGTCGTCGAACAGCTTGAAGACGATGCGTCCCGCGGGCTCGTCGTTGATGGAGATGTCGAAGTACACGTTGTCGCTCATGGGGTCCATCCTGTCATTACTCGCGCGCCGGGCGCGCACGGGCCGCCCCCTCCCGTGTCACGGCACGCCGGTGCCCCGCCGCCCGTGGGGCGCGGGGCACCGTGCGTGTCGCCGGACACCGGACGGACGGGGCGGGTGTGGCGTCAGAGCAGTCCGCCGGTCTCCGGGGTCTGGAGGGCGCCCCCGGCTCCCTGGACGGTGTCGTGGAGGACGCTCTCGACGCCACGGTCCTCCTGGAGGAGGCCGGTGGCGCCGCCGAGCGGGCTCTCGACGGCGGCGTTCGCCTGCGGCGGAGGCGTGATGAGGGCGGTGACGACGCCGGCGGCGAGGGAGGCGATGGCGAGCATGCTGCGCTTCTTCATGGCCTGGTCAACTGCTGAACGGCCGGGGGGTTACGGGTGTGACCGGATCGGACGCGGATCGGGGCCGGCCCGGCGCCGGGTCCAGGCGAGCAGCAGCAGCGAGGCCACCGCGGCGAGGGCGCACCAGGTGGAGACGAACTCGGTGGTCCAGAGGAGGGCGCAGACGGCCGCCCCGGCCCCGGTCAGGACTCCGAGGAGCCGCAGGAGCCGGTCACGGGCGAGGAGCAGGGAGCCGACGGTGGCGAGGAGGTACGCGGCGAGGACCGGCGGCGCGTACGGCAGGTCGACGGCGTAGCCGACGGTGTGGCCGCGGATCTCGGCGGTGACGGGGCGGGTGGCGAGCCGGTGGGCGAGGAACCCCGCGGTCGCGAGGCCGAGGGCGAGCGGCGCCAGGAGGCGGGGACGGTCGGCGGGCCGGGCCGCCGCCAGGACGCCGGCCGGCACCCAGAGGGGCAGCAGGGGCAGGGCGACGACGGCCCAGGCGAGGGTGGCGGGCCCGGCCCCGCCGCCGCCGTGCCAGACGGCGGCCTCCAGGATCTGGTGGGCGCCGAGGAGCAGGGGCAGGGCGGCGAGCGGCACGTCCCCGGGGCGGCGTACGGAGGCGAGGGAGGCCACCCCCGCGGCACCGATCCCGAGGCCCGCCCAGAGGTCGGCCGTCGCGCTCCAGCACATGGCGCACTTCTACCGCACGCCGGGCGGGTCCGTACGACCGCGGCCGGCGCCGTCCGCCGGACGGCGCGGGGCGCGGCCGGGCCCCGCGAGTGGCGCCGTCGCCCTGTCGCCGGGCGGTCAGGCCTCCGCCGGGGCGTCCTCCAGGTAGACGGACGTGCCGGTGCCGCGGGCGCGGTCGACCGCCGCCAGGCGGGTGAACTCCGCCGGCTCCATCTCCCGCTCCCACTCGGCGAGGGTGCGCAGCCGGTACTCGCTGTGTTCGCGCGGGTCGAGGACGACGGCGGCGATCTGCTCGTCCGTCAGCTCGCCGCCGTCGAAGACGAAGCCGATGTGGTTGGCGGGCCACTCGTCGCCCCGGTCGGTCGTGAAGTGGGTGGCGAGCAGGCGGGGTTCCCCGGTGAAGGTGATCCCGGTCTCCTCGTGGCACTCGCGCACCGCCGTCTCCCAGGGGGTCTCCCCCGGGTCCATGTTGCCGCCGGGCCACTGCCACAGCCCGGAGTGGTAGGTGGAGAGCAGCTGGAGGGGGCGGCCCCGGGTGTCGGTGAAGTAGAGGCAGGCGTACGCCGTCGCTCTCGGCAGGGTCGCGACGTACTCGGCGGGCGGCAGCCAGGTGTGCGTCATGGGCGGTTCTCTCTCGACGGGCCGGTGGGTCGTCCCCATCCAAGCGGGCCGGGCCGGGCCGTCCGGCCGCTCGCGGGGGGATCACCGGATCGTGTGAGCGCGGCCGGGCGGGGCGCGGCCGGGTCACCCGGCGTCCGGCCGGCGGCGGCGCAGGCGACGGCCGACGAGGTGTTCGTGGACGAGACGGCCGACGAGGGCGCCCCCGTACACGACGAAGCCGACGCCGACGAGCCAGGACTGGAGGACGAGGACGGTGCCGAACTCGCCGTACGTCACCGTGTTCGAGGCGATGAGCGGGGAGAAGACGACCTGGGAGAAGAGCCGCAGGCCGAGCAGGCCGAGGGCGGTGAGGACGGCCCCGGGAACGAGGGCGCGCCAGCTGATGCGGCCGCAGAGGAGGAGGCGCTGGGACCACCAGAAGAAGACGAAGGTGCCGGCGAGGTCCCCGAGGGCGACGGCGGCGGTGACGGCGGCGGAGGCGTGCTCGGGGGCGGGGAAGGCGACGAAGAGGAGGAGGGCCGCGACGAGGACGGCGAGCCAGACGACGTGCCGCCACATGGTGTGCCAACGGGCGGTGGGCAGGTCCCAGACCCGCTCGTACCCGGTCTGCACGGCGGAGCCGAACGTGACGCCGAAGGCGGCGAGGGCGGCGAGGCCGAAGGCGGTGGTGCGCTGGAGGGCCTGTCCCGGCTGGCCGAAGAGCCGTTCGACCTCCTCCTGGGAGACCTCGGAGACGCCGAGGCCCTGGATGAGCCAGCGGGCGAAGCCCTGGCCGCTGGCGAGGTCGGCCGCCGCGACGACGATGAGGAGGGGGACGAGGGTGAGCAGGCTGAGCGCCGCGAAGCCCATGGCCCGGTGCATGAGTTCCATGGCGCGGCCCCTGTTCCACGCGACGGCGACGGAGGAGGCGGCGACGCGGGCGTGGAGCCGGGGGAACCAGTGGCCGTGTTCGGTGGGGGCACCGTCGCGCGGCGGACCGGGTGTGGAGGGCATGCCTCGTGAGGTACCCGGCCGGGCGGCACCGCATCGCGGGATGCGGCCGAACGGGTGGGGGCGGGGCGCCGGGCGGGCCGCCGTCCCGCCGGCGGGCCCGGCTCAGCGGAACGCGGGGACCGGCCGGGTGCGGGTGCAGCCGTCCGGGACGGCGTCGGGAACGCCGCCGGCCTGGAGGGCCGCGCTCACCGGGGTGGCCAGCAGGTCGATGTCGGATCCCGTGTCCAGGCGGACCGTCACCCAGCCGGAGCCGGCGCGCAGGCGGACGGCGCTCGATCCGAGGAGGGCCGGACGCAGCTTCGCGACCATGGCGCGGGTGAGGTGGACGTCGGCCTCGTGCTCGCCGTGGAAGTGCACGATCTCCTGCGTCGCGGTGCCCAGTCCGACCTCGGCGCCGCAGTGGGCGCGGCCGGGGGTCAGCGAGGGCCGGCTCATCAGGCGTTCGCTGGCGTGCCTTGCCGTGTTCATACGAGGAGCGTGCCGGGCACCGGGACGGCGCACAAGCGTCCTGCGGGAAGAATCCGGCCGGGGAGGGAACGAACCCCCGGCGGGTCCCGTCGGCCGGACCGCCGGGAGGGGACCCCGGGCCGGTTGTACGGCGGGCCGGCCCTCGAACTAGCGTGGCCCCCATGGAACTCTTGGGACAGATCACGGCCGACCGCCCCCTGCTGGTGCTCGCCGTCAAGGAGGAGGCGCAGTTCCTCGACACGGAGCTGCCGGTCCTGCTCACCGGCATGGGCAAGGTGAACGCCGCGACCGCCCTCGCGACCGTGCTCGGCCGGGGGCCCCGGCCGTCCGGGATCGTGAACCTGGGGACGGCCGGCGCGCTGCGTCCCGGCCTGACCGGGACGCACGTCGTCGGCACCGTGGTGCAGCACGACTTCGACGGCCGGCTGCTCGCCATGCTGACGGGCGAGTCGTACGGGGCGCCGCTGACGCTGCCGGACGGCGGTGACGTGGTCCTGGCGACCGGGGACACGTTCATCTCGGACGAGGCGGCCCGCGCCCGCCTCGCGGAGGGGGCGGCCCTCGTCGACATGGAGGGGTACGCCCTCGCGCACGCCGCCGGGGCCGCCGGGGTGCCGCTGCGCATCGTGAAGCACGTCAGCGACGAGGCCGGGGAGGGCGCCGCGCGCACCTGGCGCGAGTCGGTCGCCGGGTGCGCGCGGGTGCTGGCCGACTGGGCGCGGGCGAACGTCCCGTACAGCTCCTGAGGGTCCTCCGGCTCCTGGGGGTCGTCCCGCTCCCGTGCATCCCCTCGCTCGCGGGAATCCCCGGGAGCCGGCCGGGCCCCGTCCGTCAGGCCCCGGGAGCCGGCCGGGCCCGTCCCTCAGGCCCCGGCCGGCTCCCCGGGCACTCCCCGGCCGGTGACCGGCGCCTCCTCGTCCGTGCCCAATTCGGGGGTGGGCCGGCGGAATCCGCCGGTGAGCCGGAGGAGGTGGAGGAAGCCGACGGCGAGCCAGCAGCCTCCGACGACGAGGGCCGTGGTGCTGAGCCGCGTCATCAGGTAGACCGTGACGCAGGTGCCGAGCGCGGGGAGCACCACGTGGCCGAGGAACCCGGGGCCGCGGGCGTCGCGGTGGCGGAGGAAGTGGAGGACGACGCACACGTTGACGGCGGTGAAGGCGAGGAACGCCCCGAAGTTGATGAACGACGTGGCCGTCTCCAGGGACAGGTTGAGGCCCACCAGGCACATGGCGCCGGTGACCAGGAGGGAGAACACCGGCGTCCCGGTGCGCGTGTTCAGCACGCCGAAGACGCGCCGGGGCAGGACTCCGTCGCGGCCCATGGTGTAGAGCAGCCGGCTGGAGGCGAGCTGCACCGCGAGGCCCGAGCCGAAGCCCGCCACGATGCCCGCCATGTTGGTCCAGTCGGCGAACGTCTGGCCGCCGACCTGGACGGACATCGTGTAGCCGACGATCTCGGGGGCGTCGAACACGCCGCCGGGGTGGACCAGCTGCATGACGTAGGCGACCGCGGCGAAGAGGAGTCCGCCGACCGCGACGACGAGGACGACGGCGCGCGGAATGGTCCGCTCCGCGTCGCGGGTCTCTTCGGAGAGCGTGGTGACCGCGTCGAAGCCGAGGTAGGAGTAGGCCGCCACCGCGGCCGCCGCCGAGACGCCGAGTGCCGTGCTGTCCGCGTTCCACAGCGGTTCCGTGACGGAGCGCGGCGGGTGGCCCGCGAGGTGGACCAGGCAGTAGGCGGCGAAGAGGAGGACGACGAGGAGGGCCGCGCCGGTCAGGAGCTTGTTGACGCGGTCGGTGAGGGCGAGTCCGACGATGTTGACGAGCGTGGTCAGGCCGGCGTTGACGAGCATCCACACCCAGACCGGGACGGCCGGGAACTGGGCGTTGAGGTACACCGACTGGACGAGCCAGGCGACCATCGGGAGGAACAGGTAGTCCAGCAGGACGGTCCAGCCGACGAGGAACCCGACCGGCGCGCCGATCGCCTTCCTGGCGTACGAGTAGGCCGAGCCGGCGCTGGGGAAGTAGCGGGCCATCTTCGCGTAGCTCAGCGCGGTGAGCAGCATCGCTCCGGTGGCGACGAGGAAAGCGGTCGGCGCGGTGCCCGCGCTGGTGACGGCGACCACCCCGAAGATCACCATCACCAGGCTGGGCGCCATGTAGGAGACGCCGAAGGCGACGACCGAGGCGAGGGAGAGGTTGCCGGTGAGACCGGGCCGGGTCGCGGTCACGACTCCTCGCCCCCGGCGGCCGGGCGGCGGAGGACGACGGGGCCGGCGGGGCGCAGTCCGGCCGGGGTCTCGGGGGAGATCGCGGGCCGCCAGGTGGCCGGGTCGATGCGGCCGTTGTAGAGGGGCAGCTCCAGGGGGGTGTCACCGGGGGCGAAGTGGTCCCAGGGCCAGGAGTCGCCGCCGGTGCCGTACTTCCTCGCGGCGGGGACGCGGTCGAAGTCGACGACGGCGAGCAGGGTGGTGTCCTCCGTGCCGACGGCGGCGGCCTGGACGTGTCCCTCGGGGTCGATCAGGAGGCTCCGGCCCTGGGCGGTCGGGGCGGCCCCGTTCACACTGGCCACCCAGATCTGGTTGACGATGGCGTTCGCCTGGTTGACCGGGATCTCCTGCGCGCGGCCGGTCGTGGTGGTCTGCACGAGGTTGACGACGAGTTCGGCGCCCATCCAGGCGAGGTGCCGGGTGACCTCCGGGTACCAGCTGTCGTAGCAGATCGACAGGCCGATCCTGCCGGTGCCCGGCATGTCGAAGACGACGAACTCCCGGCCGACGCACATCGGCTCGTAGGGGCGCCAGGTGAAGATCTTCCGGTAGGTCGCGACGAGTTCGCCCCGCGGGTCGTAGACCACGGCCGTGTTGTAGACGTTCCCGTTCTCGTCCCGTTCCAGGACGGTGCCGGGAACGAGCCAGATCCCCAGCTCGCGGGCGAGGCCGGAGAGGGCCTTCCCGCGCGGCCCGTCGAGGGGCTGGGCGTGGGCCGCGTAGTACTCCTCGACGCTCGTGGTGTCCCCCGCGGGGCACAGGTGCAGCTCGGGGTAGACGACGAGTTCCGCCGCGTTGGGCGACTTCATGCGGGCCCGCAGGCCGTCGGCGAACTGTTCGGGGCTCTCGTGGGCCGTCTGGACGAGGGCGACACGTAGGTACCGGCTCATGGGATTCCTGACTCGTCGGGCGAAGGGGGCCACGGACCGGAAGAAGGGGGTCCGGGTGGGGGGCGCGGACCACGGAACCCGATTCGAAACACTGTTGTCAATGGTGTTGCCAACTTCTGGTGAACAACCGTTGTAAGGTCGTGCACCGGCAGGGAGCGGCCCCGACCGAGGAGAGCGATGGCGAAGAAGACCGCGACCGAGGACTCCCGGAACGCCGGGGAGGACCCCGGCGGACCGCGCGGGCGGCGGGCGCGCGGGAGCCTGCGCCCGGAGGAGGCCGTGGAGGCCGCGTTCCGGGTCGCCGAGCGGGACGGCCCCGCCGGTCTCACCATGCGCAGGCTCGCCCGGGAACTCGACGTCGACGTGACCGCGCTCTACCGGATGTTCCGCGACAAGGACGAACTGCTGATCGCCCTGTGCGAGCGCACCATCGAGCTGGCGCTCGACGAGATCGGCGAGACGCCCGGGACGGAGTCCTGGCAGGACGCGCTGCGCCGCATCGCCGAGGCCACGTGGCGGGTCCAGACCCGCTATCCGGCGATCACCACCCTGACCTTCGCCCGCACCACCGGAGGTCCCGCCGAGCACCGGATGGTGGAGCTCCTGCTCTCCGGCTTCGCCCGCTCGGGCCTCGACCCCGACCGGGCGGCACTGTTCTACCGGACCTTCATCGAGACGGCCCTCGGGCTCTGCGCCGGCTCCGCCGCGCTCCTCTCGCTCCCCCCCGAGGACCGCGCCAAGGACGCCACCACCTGGACCCGGGTCTACACCCGGCTCCCGGCCGCGGACTACCCCACGACCCGGGCACACGCCGGCGCGCTGGCCCTGGTCGACGAGAAGGCGGTCTACGACACGGCCGTCGAGGCCGTGCTCACCGCCGCCGAACAGGCGGCCCGCTCCCGGGTGCCGTCCGGCCGGCGCCCGGAGGGCGGCGGGGGCCCGGAGGCGTAGGGCGGACGGACCGAGGCCGTCTCACGGCCGCACGCGGGGCCGACCGTCGGGACGGCGCGGCGCGGGCTCCGGACGCGTTCCCGGGCGTTCGGCGGCGCGGGGCAGGGCGAGGGCCGCGAGCAGCGCGAGGGCGGCGGGCACCGCCATGGCCGGGACGGCGGCGCCCCGGACCGGCACGAACCCTCCGTCCGGGACGAGGGTGAGCAGGAGGGTCGCGGTGGCGACGCCGACCGCCGGCCCGGCGTTCATCACGGTCTGCTGGAGCCCGCCGGCCACTCCGGCGTGGGCCCCGGGCGCTCGGCGCACGACGACCGAGGTCGCGACGACCATGAGCGTGACGAAGCCGGCGCCGAGGAGGGCGGAGCAGCCCCCGACGGCGACGGCACCGGCCGTCGCGTCCAGACGGGAGAGCAGCAGGACGCCGAGCGTGAGGAGCGCGGCGCCGCCCGTCGCCGTGCGGCGGGGGCCGAAGCGGCGCTGGAGGGGCGGGCAGAGCGGCGCGCCGAGCACCATGAGGAGGGCGAGCGGCAGGACGCGCAGCGCGCAGGCGAGGGGGTCGAGCCGCTGGACGTCCTGGAGGAAGTACGTCGCCACGAAGAGCGCGCCGAAGAGGGCCGCCGAGGCGGCGAGGAGCGCGGCGAGGCCCGCGACGACCGGCACGTTCCGGAGCACTTCGGGAGGCAGGAGGGGGTGCGCGGCGCGGCGCTCGTGACGGACGAGGACGATCCCGGCGGCGACGGCTCCGGCACAGCCGAGCGCGCCGGCCCCGGCACCGCCGGGACGGGCGGTCACGACGAGCCCGTGGACGAGCAGGCCCAGGGCGACGGCGAGCAGCAGGGCGCCGGGGAGATCGAGCGCCGCGAGGCCCCGCCCGGGTCCGGCCGACCCGCCCGGGAGCGGGCCCCGGGCGGGCCCCGGGAGCCCCGGCGCCTTCCCTGCGGGGGCGTCCGCCCCGTACGGCACCGGTTCCCGGGTCGCGAGGGCCAGGAGGCCGATCGCGACGGTCGGGGGCACACTCAGGAGGAAGACGGAGCGCCAGCCGTACGAGGAGACCAGCGCGCCGCCCACGAGGGGACCGGCCGCGGCCGCGAGGCCGATGACGGCGGTGCGGACGGCGATCGGGGTGGCGAGCCGGTCGGGCGGGAAGGCCGTGCGCAGCATGCCGAGGGTGGCGGGCTGGAGGAGCGCCCCGCACACTCCCTGGAGCACGCGCAGCGCGATCACGGTCCCGATGCCGGGGGCCAGGGCGATGCCGGCGGAGGCGGCGGCGAAGCCGAGGGCCCCCGCGGTGAAGACCCGGCGGTGGCCGTGGCGGTCACCGAGGCGGCCGGCGAACACCAGGAGGCTCGCGACGGCCACCAGGTAGCCGGTGCTGGTCCACTGGATCCGGCCGGTGTCGGCGCCCAGGTCGTGCTGGAGGGCGGGCTGGGCCACGGTCAGCACGGTGCCGTCGAGGGCGACGACGGCGGCGCCGACGACGCTGCAGGCGAGGACGGGGGTGCGACGCCGGGTCACGGGGCCGGCTCCGCCGGTCCGAGGTGGGCGTCGAGGGCGGCCGCGAGGAGCGGGGCGGGGTCGTCGCCGCCGGTCGCGAGCCGGAGGCTGCCCCAGTGGCGGAGCTGGGCGATGCCGTGCAGGTTGGCCCAGAGCGCTCCCGCGGCGACGACGGGATCGGCGTCGGGGCGGACGCGGGCGACCAGCCCGGTGAGCCGGGCGAAGAGCGGCAGGCTCGTCCCGCGCAGTCCGAGCCGTCCGCTCTCCAGGAGGTCGTGCCGGAACATCAGCTCGTACATGCCGCGCCGGGAACCGGCGTAGTCGAGGTAGACGCGGGCGAGGAGCGCGATCCGCTCGCGCGGTGCCGCGTCCTCCCGGTCCCCGGCGGCGATCCGGGCGGCCAGTTCGGCGAAGCCCTCCCGGGCGACGGCCGACAGGAGGTCGAGGTGGGCCGGGAAATGGCGGCGGGGGGCGCCGTGCGAGACGCCGGCCCGCCGGGCGATCTCGCGCAGCGAGAGGGCCTGGACGCCCTCGGCGTCCACCAGCTCGACCCCGGCCCGGACCAGCCGCCCGCGCAGCCCTCCGCCCCCGTGGTCCTCGCCGCCCCCTTCGTCCTCGTGGCCGTCGTGCTCGTCGTGGCCGTCGTAGTCGTTGTGACCGTCGTGGTCGTCGTCTCCCCGCACGGCCCCTGTCTACCAAGCCCGAGTAGACAGTGTCTACTCCCTTCGGGCCGCAGTCCGTTAGACTGGTGGGCAGCGAAGGGGAGTAGCCCCGCGAACCGGTCGTCGACACACTGGAACCCCCGGGTTCCCGGTGGCCGGGTCCACGGACGCCGTGGACGGGCGAGACCTTCGGCCAGGCATCAACCGCGCCCGCGCCTCCGTGGGCGTGGTCCGTCATGCCGGGCCGAGTGGTCCTCCTGCCGCCCGTAGAGGCGTCGCGCGGGCCCGGGCCCGGACCGAGCAGAGAGCCCCGGTATGCACCTCGACCCCTTGGCGATCCTCACCGCCTTCGGGCTGATCTTCCTCGCCGAACTTCCCGACAAGACGATGTTCGCGTCCCTCGCCATGGGCACGCGCATGCGTCCCCTGTACGTGTGGATCGGCACCTCCACCGCCTTCCTGGCGCACGTCGCCATCGCCGTGGGCGCCGGCAGCCTGCTCGGGCTCCTCCCGGGGTGGATCGTCAAACTCGTCTCGGCGCTGCTGTTCGGCTTCGGCGCCTTCATGCTGCTGCGCGGCGGGGACGACGACGAGGACGACGACACCGGCGGCCGGACGGTCACCGGCTTCTGGCCCGTCTTCTCGACCGCGTTCACGGCCGTCTTCATCAGCGAGTGGGGCGACCTGACCCAGATCACCACCGCCAACCTGGCCGCCACCAACGGCACCTGGTCCACGGCGATCGGTTCGCTCGCCGCCCTGATGAGCGTCTCCGCCCTCGCCCTGGTCGCGGGCCGTTTCATCGCGAAGCGCGTCCCCCTCAAGACCGTCCAGCGCGTCGGCGGCGTGTGCATGGCGGGGCTCGCGATCTGGTCCCTGGTCGAGGTCTTCACCGGCTGACCCCCCGTCCGCCCGGAACGGGCCCGTACGGAACCCCGCCGGGGTCCGCACGGGCCCGTTCGGCGTTCCGGGACCGGGAAGGGAACGAGAGGCCCCGGTTCGCGGGGAGCCTCCCGCCCCGGGCGCGGCGAGGAGAGGGCTCCGTCCGGCCCCTTGAGGAAGAACTGAATCGCTGCTTCACTTCTTCCGTGCCCTATCGACGCACCCCCGCCGTCCAGGCCCGGCTCGACGCCCAGCGCGCCTCCGTCGTGGAGGCGGCGCTCGGACTGCTCGCCGAGCGGGGATACGCGGGCTGCACCGTGGCCGCCGTCGCCGCCCGGGCCGGGATCGCCACCGGCAGCGTGTACCGCCACTTCGACGGCAAGGCCGAACTCGCCGTCGAACTCTTCAGGACCGTGGTCCGCCGGGAGGTCGCGGCCGTCTCCGACGCGGCCGGACATCCCGCGCAGCGCACGGCGGCCGGGCGGGTGGTCGCCGTGGTCGAGACCTTCGCCCGGCGCGCCCTGAGGTCGCCGCGCCTCGCCTACGCGCTGCTCGCCGAACCCGTCGACCCGGCCGTGGACGCCGAACGGCTCGTCTTCCGGCGCGCCTTCCGGGACGTGTTCGCCGCCCGGATCGAGGAGGGCGTCCGCACGGGCGAACTGCCGCCCCAGGACCCCGTCCTGACGGCCTCGGCACTGGTCGGGGCGGGCGCCGAGGCGCTCGTCGGCCCGCTGGCGGAGGGGTCCGTCGGGCCCGGCACCGTACCCGCACTCGTCACCTTCACCCTGCGCGCACTGGGAGTCCACGATGCCGACCACCCATGAGGTCACCAACCAGGTCCCCCCGCTGACCGGTCACGACGTCTCCGCCGATCCCGCGCTCCTGGAATCGCTGCGCCGGGAGGGCGCCGGCTGGGCCGAGGCGGAGGTGCGCGAGCTGGGCGAGCGGGCCGGTGGCGCGGAGGCCCAGGAGTGGGGACGCCTCGCCGAGCGCCACTCCCCCGTCCTCCACACCCACGACCGGTACGGCCACCGGATCGACGAGGTCGAGTTCCATCCCCACTGGCACTCCCTGATGGACGTGGCCGTGCGGCACGGACTGCACGGTGCGCCCTGGCGGGACGAACGGCCGGGCGCCCACGTGGCGCGCGCGGCCAAGGTGTTCGTGTGGGGACAGGCCGACGCCGGTCACCTGTGCCCGGTCTCGATGACGTACGCCGCCGTGCCCGCGCTGCGCGTCCAGCCGGAGCTCGCCGAGGTGTACGAGCCGCTGCTCGCCTCCCCGTCGTACGACTTCGGGCTGCGGGTGCCGACGGAGAAGCGCGGGATCATCGCCGGGATGTCGATGACCGAGAAGCAGGGCGGCTCGGACGTCCGGGCGAACACGACCCGGGCGGTCCCGGCGGGCGAACCCGGCCTGTACGCGCTGACCGGCCACAAGTGGTTCACCTCGGCCCCCATGTCCGACGTGTTCCTCACCCTCGCGCAGGCGCCCGGCGGCCTCTCCTGCTTCCTGGTGCCCCGCGTCCTGCCGGACGGCACCCGCAACGCGATCCGCCTCCAGCGTCTCAAGGACAAGCTGGGGAACCGGTCGAACGCCTCCTCCGAGATCGAGTACGAGGGCGCCCTCGGCCGGCTGGTCGGCGAGGAGGGGCGCGGGGTGGCGACCATCATCCGGATGGTCAACATGACGCGGCTCGACTGCGCGGTCAGCTCGGCGTCCGGAATGCGCCTCGGGCTCGTGCACGCGGTCCACCACGCCACGCACCGGCGGGCGTTCGGGGCGCGGCTCGTCGACCAGCCGCTGATGCGGAACGTCCTGGCCGACCTGGCGGTGGAGGCGGAGGCGGCCACGCTCGCGGCGCTGCGGCTCGCCGGGGCGGTGGACCGGGCGGCGCGCGGCGACGCGGAGGAGGAGCAGCTGCGGCGGCTCGGCCTGGCGGTCACCAAGTACTGGGTGTGCAAGCGGGCGCCCGCGCACGCGGCCGAGGCCCTGGAGTGCCTGGGCGGCAACGGCTACGTCGAGGACTCGGGCCTGCCGAGGCTCTACCGGGAGTCGCCGCTGCCCTCGATCTGGGAGGGGTCGGGGAACGTGGCCGCGCTCGACGTGCTGCGGGCGATGGACCGTCAGCCGCGGGCGGTGGAGGCGTTCTTCGCGGAGGTCGACCGGGGCGCGGGCGCCGACCGGCGCCTGGACGCGGCGGTCGCGGGGCTCCGCAAGGAGCTGTCGGGGTCAGGCGACCCCGACACGGCGGCGTACGGGGCGCGACGGCTCGTGGAACGCCTCGCCCTCGTGTTCCAGGGTTCGCTGCTCGTACGGCACGGGCACCCGGCGGTGGCGGACGCGTTCTGCGCCTCGCGGCTCGACGGCGACCGGGGCCTGGCCTTCGGCACGCTCCCGGCGGGCCTGGACACGGCGTCGGTCATCGCGCGGAGCGGCCCGGACGCGGCGGTCTGAGGGGGCGGCGCGGCGGAACGCCCCGCCCGGTGGAGGACTCCTCCCGGGACGCCTCTCCCCCGGCGGGGTTCTCCGCGGACGGGGTCCTCCCCGACGCGAAGCCGACGCGGACACCGCGCTCGCCCGGCCCCCGACGGCGGACCGGGGACTCTCGTCACCCGGGAGGGGGTCCCGGCGCGGGTGGGCGGCCTCCGGCGCGGCGACCGCCGCCGTGAAGGCCCCGAGCAGGACGGGGCGGCGGCCCCGACTTGCGTCCCCGCCGTCGCGGGAGACGCTGGGAACACCCGCCCGCGCACCCCGCAGGGAGAGACATGACCCCGGACCTCACCGCCCTCGCCGACGAGCACCTGGCCGCGGCCCGTACCGCGCCGCACGGGCGGAGCGCCCATCTGGTGGTGCACGACGGGGTGCTCCGCCAGACCGTCATCGCCCTGACGGCGGGCACGTCCCTGGACGAGCACAACGCGCCCCCCGCCGCGAGCCTCCAGGTGCTGCGGGGCCGGGTGGACCTCACGGCGGCCGGCCGGGCCGAGGAGTTGCGGACGGGCACGCTCCGCATGATCCCCAAGGAACGGCACGGACTGACCGCCCTGGAGGACGCGGTGGTCCTCCTGACGGCCGTGAACGACTGACGCGCACCTCCCCCGGCCCTCCGGTCCGCCGCCGCCCCCGCCGCCCGGCCGTTCAGAGCGCCGGGGCGAGCGCGCCGGAGCCGGGGGCCGGGCCGCCGGACTCGCCCGGGCCGAGGGCGCTGCCCCGCAGCCACTCGGACCAGCCGAGGTTCCAGTCGCCGAAGCCGTTGCCGAAGGGGGCCATGGGCTCGCCGCTGCCGTTGACCACCCGGACGACGTCCCCCTCGCGCACCGTGCGGAACAGCCAGGCGGCGTCCTCGGTGCTCATGCCGGTGCAGCCGTGGCTGACGTCCTCCTTGCCCTGCGCGTCGAGGGACCAGGGGGCGGCGTGCAGGTACTCGCCGCTCCAGGTCACCCGGGTGGCCCAGCGGACCCGGAGGTCGTAGGAGTCCGCGCTGCCCGGCCGGATGCCGATGGAGTCGCCGCGCATGCGGACCAGGGGTTCCTTTCCGAGAACGACCTTGGTGCCGCCCCGGGTGCGGTAGCCGGCCCTGCCGGTGGTGACCGGGAGCGTGCGGAGGGCCCGTCCGTCGCGGTACACGGTCATCTCGTGGGCGGCGACGTCGGTGACGGCCTCGATCCGGGCCCCGGTGGTGAAGGTGAGGGGGCGTGAGGGGCCGCCGTACAGACCGTCGGTGACACGGACCCCGTCGAGGCCGCCGCGGACCCGGACCGTGGCGTGGGCGGGCCAGTAGCCGCGCGGCCGGTAGTGGAGCGTGGTGGGGCCGACCCAGTGCCAGGCGCCTTCGACGCGGGGCTCGGTCCGTACGTCGAGGGCGCGTTCGACGACGCGCCGGGCCTCGGGGTCGTCCGCCGGTACGGGGTGGTCGAGTTCGGCGGTGACCGGCCGGCCGACGCCGTACGTGCCGCCGTCCTCCGGTCCGAAGGAGACCGTGAGCCGGTCCCCGGCGGGCGCCGGGGGCGTACGGAAGTCCAGGCGGGCGAGGGAGCGGTGGGGGCCGTCGGCCCCGGTGCGCTCCACGACGAGACGGGCGGCGTAACGGGTCCCCGACGGCAGGGGGGCGGTGCTGGTCCACCGGGTGCCGTCCGGGCTCGGCTCTCCCGCGATCCGGCGGCCGCGCCGGTCGGTGACGGTGACGTCGGCGAGCGCCCCGGGGGTGCGCAGCGTCAGTTCCACCGGCCCGGAGGACCGTGTGCCGAGCGTGAACGGCCGGGCGGTGAGGACGGGGCCGCCGCTCAGCGACACGGTGTGGAGGGGCGCGGCGCAGAGGCCTTTCCCCGTGGAGCAGTCGTCCACCGAGACGACGGCGGTGGAGTCCGGTGCCGGGGCGGCCGCCGCGTCACGGGCGGCGCCGCCCGTGACACGGACGGCGGGCGGCTGGACCGCCGCGCCGACGAGGGCGGCGCCGATCAGGAGGGAGAGGGTCCTGCCCCTCCGCGCGCGTCTGGGTGACGGCACCTCGGACTGCCTCCTCTTCGGTCTGGCGGTGTCGGCGGACGGTGCCGACCGGAGCATCAGAACCGATGGGACGGGAAGGGGTGGCCAAGGTTCCGGGCGTGGCGGCGGAGTCGGACACGGGACGACTCGAATGGGCCAGCGGGAGGGCGGCGAAGGGCGGCCACCGCCCGGGATCGGGAGGGGGCGCGGGCGGGGGGCGCGGGCGGCGGGGGGGGCGCGGGCGGCGGGGTCGCCGGGGTCAGCGGGGCGGTTCCGGAAGCTCTTCGCCGGTCTCCAGAAGCGATTTGAGGCTGGAGATCAGCGCGGGCCAGCCCTCGCCGACCAGTCGTCCGACGGTTCCGCCGGGTTCCAGGTCTCCGTGGGTGACCGTCAGCGCGACCGTGTCGCCGGACGGTTCGATCACGAAGGTCACCCGGGACCGGCGCTCCCGGGTGAGGCGTTCGTACGCGTCGTGTCCGAGGCCGACGGCCTCCGCCCAGGCCGGGGTGAAGGTGTGCCAGGTGTACGAGAGGCGGCGGCCGGGCTCGGCCTCGAGCACCACCTGTTCGGGGTCGGCGGTCGCGCGGCCGCCCTCGTGCCAGACCATGGGGGCGCCGGGCGTCCACTCCGTCTCGAAGGTCACGCCCCAGTAGCGGCGGGTCAGATCCGGTTCGGTGAGCGCCTTCCAGAGCTCGTCGGGGGTGGTCCGGATGTAAGTGGTGTAGACGAACGTGTCGCTGTCCATCGCGCTGCCCTCGGATCTGCTCCCCCACGGCCGGCCCCCCTCCAGCCTAGGCAGGGGCCGGACGGACGTGCCAGTGAAGAACCCCCGTCCGGTGCGCGCGGCCCCCGCCGGTCCGATGATCCTTCTTCCGTTGAATAGGTGCGGAGGAAACTATTCAACGGACTGCTAGCGTGTCCGGATGTCCCTCAAGCACGCCGTCCTCGCCGCTCTCCTGGAGGGCGAGGCCTCCGGATACGACCTGGCGAAGGTCTTCGACGTGTCCGTCGCCAACTTCTGGGCCGCCACCCCGCAGCAGCTCTACCGCGAGCTCGACCGGCTCGCCGAGGCCGGTCTGATCGCGGCCCGGGTGGTGGAGCAGGAACGGCGCCCCAACAAGAGGGTGTTCCGCCTGACGGAGTCCGGCCGGCGGGACCTGGCCGTCTACACGTCGGCACCCCCGCGCCTGAGCGCCGTCCGCGACGAGCTGATGGTCCAGGTCCAGGCGTGCGACGGAGGGGACACCGCGGCCGTCCGCGGGTCCGTGGCCCGGCGGATGGAGGTGGCCCGGGAGAAGCTGGCCCGTTACGACCGGCTGCGGGAGCGGATGCTCGACGGCCGGGACGAGGAGACGTACCTGGGCGAGGCGGAGCGGATCGGGCCGTACCTCACGCTGATGCGCGGCCGGTCCTTCGAGGAGGAGAACCTGCGCTGGTGCGCCCGCGTCCTCGCCGTGCTCGACCGGCGCGCCGCCACGGGAACCGGGACGGACGGAACGGCGGCGGACGGGGAGGCGCACCGGCCCCCCGAGGGGGTGACCGGCCGCCTTACCCTGCGGTAACGTCACCGGCCGGTCACCGGAGGCACCGGTGACGCAACGGGACGGATCGGGGACGGACCTCCATGAACGTCGGTGACCTCGTCGAGGACTTCAGCCTTCCGGACGAGACGGGCACTCCGCGCTCCCTGACCGCGCTGCTGGCCGAGGGGCCGGTCGTCCTCTTCTTCTACCCGGCGGCGCTCACCCCCGGCTGCACCGCCGAGGCCTGCCACTTCCGCGACCTCGCGGCCGAGTTCCGTGCCGCCGGGGCGCTGCCCGTCGGCATCAGCTCCGACGGGGTGGAGCGGCAGCGCGAGTTCGCCGGGCGCCACTCCCTCGGCTACCCCCTGCTGTCCGATCCGGACGGCGCCGTACGGGAACGGTTCGGGGTCAGGCGCGGGTTCTCGCTCGCGCCGACGAAGCGGGTCACGTTCGTGATCGGCCAGGACCGGCGGGTGCGGGAGGTCGTGCGCAGCGAGCTGCGGATGAGCGCGCACGCGGACCGCGCCCTGGCCGCTCTGCGCCGCGGCTGAGCCGTGCCCCCGGGAAGAGGGGGCCGGAGCGGACTTCGGACGCCCGGAGGCACGGATGACACCCCCTAACCGGTAGATCAAATACCACTTTGATACGGTCGGGTCGTGAGGCTGACGAAGTTCACCGACCTGGCGCTCCGCGCCGTGATGCGCCTGGCGGTCACCCCCCGGGAGGAGTCCGTCACCACCCGCGAGGTGGCGGAGGCGATGGACGTGCCGTACGCCCACATGGCCAAGGTGGTCACCCGGCTCCAGCACCTCGGCGTGATCGAGGCGCGTCGCGGGCGCGGCGGCGGACTCGCCCTGACGGAGCTGGGCAGGCGCTCCTCGGTCGGCTGGCTGACCCGCAGCCTGGAGGGCGAGGAGGAGGTCGTCGCCTGCGAGGGCGATCCGCCGTGCCCGCTGCGGACCGCGTGCCGACTGCGGGGGAAGCTGCGCGAGGCCCAGGAGGCGTTCTACCGCGTGCTCGACCCGCTGACCGTGGCGGAGCTCGTGTCCTCGCCGACCGGTCCGCTGCTCCTGTCCCTCACGCCGCGCCCCCCTTCCTGACGACGCCCCTCCCCCGCCGCGCCCGCCCGGGTGCGGCTCTCCCTCACCTTTTAACAGTTAGATGATCTACCAGATTGGAAGTCCTCATGCTGTCCGAGCAGGCCGTCCCGGTCGTCCGCGCCACCCTGCCCGCCGTCGGCGGCGCCCTGGACGAGATCACCGAGCGTTTCTACGGCCGTCTCTTCGCCGCCCACCCCGAACTCCTGCGCGACCTGTTCAACCGGGGCAACCAGGCGAACGGCGAGCAGCGCAAGGCGCTCGCCGGTTCCATAGCCGCCTTCGCCGTCGCCCTGCTGGAGCACCCGGACCGGCGGCCCGACGCGATGCTGTCCCGGATCGCCCACAAGCACGCCTCGCTCGGAGTCACCTCCGAGCAGTACAAGATCGTGCACGAACACCTCTTCGCCGCGATCGTGGAGGTCCTCGGCGCCGCGGTCACGCCCGAGGTCGCCCGCGCCTGGGACGAGGTGTACTGGCTGATGGCCAACGCGCTCATCGCCGTGGAGGCCCGGCTGTACCAGGAGTCCGGCGTCACCGAGGGCCAGGTCTGGCGGACCATGGAGATCGCCGAGCGGCGGGAGGAGACGGCCGACACCGTCTCGTTCACGCTGCGTCACGCCGACGGGAGCCCCGCCGCCGCGTTCCGGCCGGGCCAGTACGTGAGCGTCCGGGTCGCCCTGCCCGACGGCGCCCGGCAGATCCGCCAGTACAGCCTCTCCTCCGCGCCCGGACGCCCGCAGTGGCGGATCACCGTGAAGCGGGTCGACGGCGACCCGGCGGGCGAGGTCTCGTCCTGGCTGCACGCCCACGCGCGCGAGGGGGACACCGTGGTGGTCTCGGCCCCGTTCGGCGACCTGGTCCTGCCCGCGGGCGACAGCCCCCTGCTGCTCGCCTCCGCCGGAATCGGCAGCACCCCGATGCTGGCGATGCTCGACCACCTCGTGAGCACCGGGTCGACCCGCCCCGTCACGGTCGTGCACGCCGACCGCGCCCCCGGACACCACGCGCACGCTACCGAGCTGCGGCGCCTCGTGGACGCCCTGCCGCAGGGAACGCTGCACCTCTGGTACGAGGAGCCGGGCGACTCCGGGGCCCGGCCGGGCCGCGCGGACGTCACGGCGCTCGACCTGCCGGAGGGCGTGACCGCCTACCTCTGCGGGCCCCTGCCCTTCCTGCGCACGGTGCGCGGCGACCTCCTCGGCATGGGCGTCCCCGCCGCCGGCATCCACTACGAGGTGTTCGGTCCCGACCTGTGGCTGGGCGCCGAAAGCTGACCCGTCCTCGACGGCTCGCCTTCGATCCCAAGAGGCATGGCGCCGTCGTGTCGGATACTGCATAGTGAGGGGCCGGGTCGGCCTCGCATTCAGCGGGTCCGCGACGATCAGACGGAAGCGACGGAGACGATGGGTTCGTTCGGGTCGGCAGAGGGCGCCCGGGGCGCCGGGCAGCCGGTGCGCGGGATCGCGCTCGACATCGGCAGTTCCCGGACCCGCGCCTGGGCGCCCGGGGCGGGCGTCTTCGCGGACGTGCCGAGCGGCCCGGTACGGCGCGGTCGCGTCACCGACGCGGCCTCGCAGCTCCGGCTGCTGCGGCGCCTGACGGCGGCGGCACCGGGCCACGGGCACGACACCGTGGTGATGCTGACCCATCCGGTGCTCGTCGGCCGGGAGGAGCGGGAGGCGGTGAAGCGGGTGGTGGACGGCCTCGGCGCGGTCCGGGTCTTCGCCGTGGACAGCGCCCGGGCCGCGGCGGCCCACGCGGCCCCGGCCGGCGGCGGTCCGCTGCTGGTGGTCGACCTCGGCGCACAGCTGACCGAGGTCACGCTCGTCGTGGACGGTCTCGTGCAGGACGCGCGGCTCGCCGAGATAGGCGTCGACGACCTCCCGGAAACGGGAAGCGCGCCGGACGCGGTCGCCGGAACCGCCACCGACATGGTGAGCGACCTGTGGCGGCACGACCGCACCGGCGCCGTCCGAGGGGCACTGCGCCGGGGCGTCCTGGTGACGGGCGGCGGGGCCTTCCGCCTCGACGTGACCGCCCGGCTGGCCCACCTCCTCGGAGCCCGCCTCCGTCTGGCGAACGACCCGTCGACCAGCGTCGTCCGGGGCGCGGGCCTGATGCTCGCCTCCGCCCTCCGCCACCCGGCCGCCTCACCCGCCCGGGTCTGAGACCGGACGGGGCCGACGCCGGACGAGGCGGGCGGACGAGGGCGGGGAACGACAGAGCCCCGGTTGGACGGGGGGTTCCAACCGGGGCCGTTCGCCGTGACGGGCGAAGGGCGGTCGCCTCCGGGGGGGGAACCTTGGGGACCGGGCCCCTTCGCCGTCACACAGGTGAAAACGGCGGACCGCTCCGGAATGTTCCGGGAGTTCCCTCATGGGCGGTGTGAGGCGCCTCACCCGTTTTCGGCGGGTCCCGTCAGTCCCTCTCGGGACGGTAGACGCTGCCCGGCTCGGCCTTCCCCGGGGCGAGGAGCTCCGGCACCGTCACGAAGGTGAAGCCCCGCCGCTTCAGTTCGTCGATGATCCGGGGGACCGCCGGGACCGTGCCGTCGTAGATGTCGTGGAGCAGGATGATCCCGTCGCCGTGCGCCTGGTCGAGCACGCGCCGCTCTATGAGGGCCGAGTCGGTGGTGGAGTAGTCCTTGGCCGTGATGCTCCACAGGACCTGGGCGAGGCCGAGTTCCCGGCTGACGTCGGACACCGTGCCGTCGGTGCGGCCCTGGGGCGGGCGCATCAGGGTGGGCTTCCGGCCGGTGATCTTCTCGACGGCCTCCTGGGTGCGCGACAGCTCGTCGCGGATCTCGGCGGCGTCGAGGTCCGTCAGTATCCGGTGCGTCCAGGTGTGGTTGGCGACCTCGTGGCCCTCGTCGGCGATGCGCTTGACCACCTCGGGATAACGGTCGACGTGCTTGCTGCCGAGCAGGAAGAAGGTGGCGGGAACCCCCTTCTCCTTGAGGACGTCGAGGAGCCTGGGGGTGTCCTTGCCCGGCCCCGCGTCGAAGGTCAGCGCTATGCACGTGGCCTCGGCGCAGTCGACGCGGCGGGCCGCGGCGCCCGCCTTGCCGTCCGGACCGGCCTCCTTCCGCGCCTCCCCCGGGGTGAGGGGGTCGACTCCACAGCCGCTCAGGGTCACCATCAGCGACGCGGCGGCGAGCAGGGCGACAGCCGCTCCCCCGCGTCGGCGCGGCCTGGATCGGAACATGGTGGAACCCGCTTTCCCCGGTGACGTCTTCGGCACGGCCGCCGCCGGCCTGGTCAGAGCGGGACGCGCGGTCGCACACGCACTCTACACAGGGTGTATAGCGAGGTCAGGGGCGGGTACGCCGACCTCGCGCGGGCACGCGGGCACGCGCGACGGGGTTGCACCTGCCGCCGTCCGCGTGCGACGCGGGCGCCGGGAGCGGCCATTCCTCCCGGACACTCCCGGCGCCCGTATGCGGCCGGCTCAGCGGGAGGCGAGCAGCAGGCGCGCCTCGGTCTCCTGGTCGCCGGAGACGGCGTGCAGGGACCGGACCTCGAAGCCCGTGGCCAGTGTCTTCTCCACCTCGCCGACGGCGTGGTAGCCGCCGGTGAGCGTGACGCCGACCGGGGCGGACAGACGCGTGGGGCGCACGTCCCGGTGCGGTCCGCCGGCCGTGTCGAACGTGGCCGTCCAGACCGTGGGAGCCGGTCCCGTCGCCGCCGGCGCGTCCGGCGCCGTCATGTCCTCCAGCCGGTAGACCCCGTCGAGGACCCCGAGGACGGCTCGGGCGTCCTCCCGGTCGCAGTCGCTCACCTGGACGGTGACGTCGGTGTCGATGTGCAGGTCGTACACGTCGCTCATCTCCTCGTGGCCCACCGGTCGCTCGTGGCGCCACGCGCGCCTCGCGCCGGGCACCCGTGGTGCCACCCCTCCAGCATCCCTCCCGGAACGCCGCACCGCGAGGGGCGTCGCGGCGCTCCTCAGTGGCGGCCGGTGATCTCCTCCACGGTGTCCGCCTCCGAGGCGCGCTTGTCGGGACGGTGGCGTACGACGCGGGCGAAGCGGAGGGTGACCCCGGCGGGGTAGCGCGTCGAGGTCTGGAGTCCGTCGTAGGCGATCTCCACGACCAGCTCGGGCCGCACCCGTACGGTGACCCCGTCGTCCGACACCGCGAGTTCCCCGAGCCGTTCGGTCTGCCAGCGCAGCATCTCGTCGGTGAGCCCCTTGAAGGTCTTCCCGAGCATGACGAACCCCCCGTCGGCGGAGCGCGCGCCGAGGTGGAGGTTGGAGAACAGGCCGGTCCTGCGCCCCTGCCCCCGTTCGACCGCGAGGACGACGAGGTCGACGGTGTGGACGGGCTTCACCTTCAGCCAGCCGCGCCCCCTGCGGCCGGCCTCGTAGGGCGCGTCCAGGGACTTGACGAGGACCCCCTCGTGCCCCCGGGCGAGGGTGTCGGCGAAGAACCGCTCGGCCTCAGCGATCGCGGCGGGGTCGTCCGGATCGGTGACGACCGTGCGGCGGACCCTGCGGTCCTCGGGGAGCAACCGGGCGAGGGCCGCGTGGCGGTCCCGTCCCGGCAGGTCGATCAGCTCCTCCCCGTCGACGGCGAGGACGTCGAAGAAGACGGGCGTCAGCGGGAACGCGGCGCTCGCGCCCGCCACGTCCGTGCGGGAGCCGACCCGCGCGGCGACGGCCTGGAAGGGCAGGGGGCGCCCCGTGCCGGGAGCGAGGCCGACGACCTCGCCGTCCAGGACGAAGGAGTCGGCGGGGACGGCGCGGGCGGCCGCGACCACCTCGGGGAGACGGTCGGTGACGTCGTCGAGGGAACGGGTGTGGACCCGGACGTCGTCGCCGCGCCGGTGGACCTGGACACGGATGCCGTCGAGTTTCTCCTCGACGGCGCAGGGTCCCGCGGCGGCGACGGCCTCGGCGACGGAAGCGGCGGTGTGCGCGAGCATGGGCTGCACGGGGCTGCCGATCCGCAGGGTGAACCGGCCGAGGGCGGCGGCGCCCTCGGCCAGGACGGCCTGGGCGACCGGGGGGAGGGAGCCCGCGAGCATCACGGCGCGCCGCAGGCCGGCGGCGGGTACGCCGGCCGCCCTGGCGACGCCCTCCAGGGCGACGGCGTCCAGGGCCCCCTGCCGTACGTCCCCGGTCAGCAGCCGCAGCAGGAGGTCCTGTTCGTCACGGGTGGCGGCGGCGAACAGGGCGTGGACGAGACGGGCCCGCTCGGCACGGGAGCCCGCACCGGAGACGGCCGCCAGCTCCGCCATCACCCCGTCGACCCGCTCCAGGGTGAGAACCGGCCGTACGGCGGGCGGGACGGCCGGGGGGACGACCTCCTTGAGGACGCTCCACCCGACCCCGATCCGTCCCTGCGGAAGGCGGCCCGACAGGTACGCGATGGCCAGGGGGCTCTCCGCGGGCGCGGCCTCCGCGAACAGTTCCGCCAGCAGGGCGGTCTTGCGCGACCGCGCGGGAGCGGCGGCGACCTCCCGGGACACCTCCGCGACACGGGTCAACAGCATGGGCCCATCCTCTCCAGCCCCTCTTTCCCTCGCACGTCGGTGACCCGCCGTTCCGTCCCGCGCGGGAACGGGGCCGCCGTCAGGGCCGCTCCACCGGGCGCCTCCGCCGCCGGGTGCGAGCCGCGCCGCCCGGCCGCCCCCGGCGGAAGCGGTCGAGGAGCCGGGTGCGGGCCGGACGGGAGGGCGGACGGCCGGACACCGCCGCCGGCCGCCCCGACGGCTCCGGAACCGGGGCTTCCGGGGTGGGTTCTTCCGAGACCGGTCCTTCCGGAAGCGTGGCCGCCGGGAACGGGCCTTTCGGAACCAGGGCTCCTGGGAGCGGATCTTTCGGAACCGGGCTTCCCGGGACCGGGCCCTCCGGGACAGTCCGGGCGGAGACGTCCGGGACCAGGGTCCACGCCGGTACCGGCCCCCCGGGCGGCACCGGCGACACCGGCGGCGTCGGTCGCGCCGACAGGGCCCGCGGGCCGCCCCGTACCGCCACCGGCAGGTCCCACGGGTCCGCCACCCCGGGCCGTACGGCGGGCGCCGCTCCCGGGAAGGAAGGCGGGCCGCCCGGCCGCGCGGAGGACACCGCACCCGTGCCCCGCCCGGCCGGGGGTGGCGGCACGGTCACGCTCTCCCCCGGATAGGGGGCCGGGCACGCGGCCCGCGCCTCGTCGAGGGCGAGCGCCAGGTTCAACCGGTGCCAGAGGATCTCGTCCGGATCGTCGGCCCGCGTCAGCCGCCCGGCGATCTCGCGCGCCGCCGCGGACACCGGCATCCCGGCCGGGGGCGGCGGACGCAGCCGGTCGAGGTGGGCGCGCTCGTACGGATCGTCCACGACCTCGGCCACCTGGACCGGGTCGAGCAGGGAGGCGACGGCGGCGGCCCGCGCCCACGGCTCGCCGGCGGCGCGCAACAGCAGGGCGAGCCGCCGCGCACGCCAGTTCCTCGGCCGCAGGTCCTCGTGGGCGGCCAGCCGCTCCCTCAGGTCCGGCGGCAGCCGCCCCGTGAGGAGCGCCGGACACGTCCGGCCGAACTCGGCCACTTCCGCCGCCGGGTACGTCCACACCACCGCCCGATAGCGGTTCAGCGAGAACCGCACCGGGCTGAGGTGCCCCGTCCGGGCCAGTCCGGCGAACCGGCCCGGGGCGATCCCGAGCAGCGCGGCGGCTTCCCCGGTGCCCACCGTGCGCACCCGGTCGCGCAGCCCTTCGGGGAAGTCCGGCGCGGCCCTGAGGCGGGCGAGCTCGCGCCGCTCGACGCGCCACCGCCCGGCCTCCCCGGCGGGCACCGTCCTCACCAGACCGAGCTGGACGCCGAGCCGGAACTCGTCGCGTCCCAGCTCCAGCTCCCGTGCGGCCCGCGCGGGCGTCACCGTGCGCGCCCCTTCGTCCACGGCCTCGTCGCGACCGTCCACCGGCCCGCCACGACCGCCCATCGCCCCGCCGTGGCCCTGCTCCGCCGGGCCGTGCCCGTCCACCGCCCCGCCGTGGTCGTGCGTCACCCTGTCGTGCCCGTCCGCCGTCATCCCGCGGCCCTCCCCCGTACGTCCGTGCTTTCCCGTCTCGCGCTCCCGCGTGATCCTCGTGACCCGCGTGACCCGCCGAAGAAAAGGTAACGCAGAGTGACGAGCCAGGGGCACCCTGTGGAAAACCGCCTGTGGACAACCCGCGGCAGAGGGTCAGAACAGGCCGTCGTCCGGATGACCGGGCTGCCGCGCCGCCACGGCGAGGTGTTCGCCGACGCGGTTGACCAGCAGCGTCATCTCGTACGCCACCTGACCCACGTCGGCCTCCGCCTCGCTCAGGACGCACAGGCAACTGCCTTCGCCCGCCGCCGTCACGAAGAGCAGCGCCTCGTCGAACTCCACCATCGTCTGCCGCGCCCGGCCCGCCCTGAAGTGCCGGCCCGAGCCCCGGGCGAGACTGTGCAGGCCGGAGGAGACGGCGGCCAGGTGTTCGGCGTCCTCGCGCGCCAGCCCGCCGCTCGCGCCCGTCACCAGACCGTCGTTCGAGAGCACCAACGCGTGCCGTATGTGCCCGACCCGCTGGGTCAGGTCGTCCAGGAGCCAGTCCAGTCCCTTGTCCAACGCCATCGGTGGTCCTCCCCCTAGGTGATGCGTCCCCGCCGACCGGGTTCCCGTGCTCCCCGCGTCACCGAGGTCCGCGTGTCGCCGCAAGCCTTACGCACTGTCGTGGACAGGGCAAGCACTGCACCGCGCCCGCGCGTGCCGCAGGATGGGGAACATGACGAGGATGACCGAGGAACAGTGGCGGGCCTTCGTGTCCGCGGGCACCCGCACCGGCAAGCTGGCGACCGTACGCGACGACGGCAGTCCCCACGTCGTACCGGTCTGGTTCGTGCTCGACGGCGACGACGTGGTGTTCAACACCGGCAGGACCACGGTGAAGGGCCGCAACCTCGCCCGCGACGGACGGGTGGCCCTGTGCGTGGACGACGACACCCCGCCCTTCTCCTTCGTTTCACTGTCCGGACGCGCCGAACTCAGCCAGGACGTGGAGGAGTTGCGCCACTGGGCCACCCGTATCGCCGCCCGCTACATGGGGGAGGACCGGGCGGAGGAGTTCGGCGAGCGCAACGCCGTCCCCGGTGAACTCGTGGTCCGGGTGCGGATCGAGAAGGTCGTCGCCGAAGCCGGCCTCGCCGACTGAGGCCCCGCGGGAGGGTTCCCGCCCTCGCGGGCGGCGGACGCGCCCCTCGCTCCCCGGGTGCGGAACCATGGCCGCATGAGCGACGACCCCATACGCGTCCGAGAGTTCTTCGGCGTACGCGCCGCCGGCTGGGACAGCAGGTTCCCCGACGACGGCCCCGCGTACGCCGCTGCCGTGGCCGAGCTGGGCCTGCGTCCGGGCGACGCGGTCCTCGACGCGGGCTGCGGGACCGGCCGCGCGCTCCCCGCGCTCCGTGCCGCCGTGGGCCCCTCCGGCACCGTCGTCGGGGCGGACCTCACCCCCGAGATGCTCGAACGGGCCGTGCGGGCCGGACGCGGCGGCGAGGACGGCGGAGCGCTGCTGCTCGCGGACGTGGGACGGCTTCCCCTCCGCGAGGGCGCCCTCGACGCCGTCTTCGCCGCGGGACTCGTCTCGCACCTCGTGGACGCCGCCGGCGGCCTGCGGGAACTCGCCCGTGTCGTGCGGCCCGGCGGTCGGCTCGCACTGTTCCACCCGGTCGGGCGGGCCGCCCTCGCGGCACGGCGGGGCCGTCGGCTCGACCCCGACGACCTGCGCGCCGAGCACCGGCTGCGCCCCCTGCTCACCGGGGCCGGCTGGCGCCCGGCCGGTTACACCGACGAGGACACGCGTTTCCTGGCCCTGGCCGTCCGCGAGGACCGGGCCGCCGACGACGGCGTCCGGACGGGACCCGCGTGACGGAGAAGCTCGCGTGACGGAGAGGCCCGCGTCAGGGGCGGGCCTGTGTGACGGGCGGGGTCGTATGACGGATGAGCCCGCGTGACGGGCGGGGTCGTGTGAAGGACAGGTCCGCGTGACGGGCGGGGGCGCGTGACGGGCGGGGCCCGAGGGCGGCAATGGGCGTGGGACAGGTGACCGGTCCGAGGGTGCTGCCGGGCCCGGGTACGAGACCTCCGGCGCGCGGACCGGACCCTCGACGCGCGGGTTACTCACTGGTTAAGGTGCGCCGACGACCGGATGGGGAGGCTGCCGTGGCTGGGACGGACCCGATCGCCGAGGCCGAGGCCGACGCCGACGCGCTGCTCGTGCTGACCGCCGCGCTGCTGACGCCCGCGAGCTTCCCGAGCGTGCTCGGCGACGACTACCCGGCCGCCTGCGCGGCGCTGGGGCTGCGGCCCCACCCGGAGGGGTACGGCCTCGTCTTCGGTCAGGACGGCCACGGGGCGCGGTGGACCGTGGTCGTCGACGACGTGTCGCTGGTCGCCGTGGCCATCTCCTCCTGGGACTGCGGCATGGCCTACGACCTGTCCCCGGACGAGCGTTCGGTGGTCACCGGCCTGCCCGGCTGGCCCCTGGACCTGGCGACCGCCGCCCCGGGGGTGCCCGCGCCGCACGACCCGGAACCGGAGGAGGGCGACCCCGCTCCCCTGGTCCCGCCGTCGGGCGACGAGTGGGGGCCGGCCCAGCGCCGTCTGGGCGCCGACGAAGTGGCGCTCCACTGGACCGCCTGGCGGTCCCGGATGAACGACGACGGCACGTACGCGGACGCCGGGGGCACGGAGGACGGGGACCCGGGGGGGGGGGGGGGGGCGGGGGGGGGGGGGGGCCCCCCCCCCCCCCCCCCCCCCCCCCCGCCCCGGGAAACCTCAGCTCTCCTGCTCGCGCTCCACCTGGTCGTTCCACTCGCGCTTGATGGCGCGCCACGCCTCGTCCGTCTTGCCCAGGCGCCAGTAGCCCGAGATCGACAGGCGCTCGCGCGCCACGCCCCGGTCGAGCCGCAGATGGCGGCGCAGCTCCTTCACGAAGCACGCCTCGCCGTGGACGAAGGCGTGCACGTCGCCCGCCGGGAAGTCCAGGGCCCGGACCGCGTCGACCAGCGCCTCGCCCACCGGGCGGCCGCCGCGGTGCAGCCACGTGACCTCGACGCCCGGTCCCGCCGCCAGCTTCTGCTCCTCCGCCGCGTCCGCGACCTCCACGAAGACGTGCGCCCGCGCTCCGGAGGGCAGCCGTTCGAGGGACGCCGCGATCGCCGGCAGCGCGCTCTCGTCCCCCGCGAGCAGGTGCCAGTCCGCCGCCCCGTCCGGCGCGTAGCCGCCGCCGGGGCCCAGGAACCGCACCGTCTCGCCCACCCGGGCGCGTGCCGCCCAGGGGCCGGCCAGGCCCTCGTCGCCGTGGACCACGAAGTCGACGGTCAGCTCGCGCCGCTCCGGGTCCCAGGCCCGTACCGTGTACGTCCGCGTCGTCGGCCACTGCTCCCGGGGGTACTCCTCCCGGATGCGCTCGATGTCGAACGGCTCCGGATAGGTGACCCCCTCCGGCGCGAAGAGCAGCTTCACGTAGTGGTCGGTGTACGTGCGGGCGTCGAACCCGTCGAGCCCCGGACCGCCCAGGACGACCCGCACCATGTGCGGAGTGATCCGCTCCGTGTGCACCACGCGCGCTTCGGTGGCCCTCGGTGCCTTGCGGGCCGGCTGTTCTGCCACGACGGACTCTCCTGACTGTGTGTACTTAGGTATGCCTAAGCTAGCACTTCGCCGTGCGAGCGGCCGGGGTGGCGCTCCAGGGCCGGCAGCAGCCGTCCGACGGCTCCGGCCAGGCCCCACCGCTTCACCAGCGCGTCCAGGGCCGCCGGGTCCCGGGGCGCCGGGGGCAGGGCCGGGTCGAACTCCGGCAGCGGCACGTCGGTGGCGACCCGCACCACCTTCGGCGCCACGTCCAGGTACGCCGCCGCCTCCGTGATCCCGCGCCGCTTGGCGGGCGTCAGGCCCGACGCCGGGTCGGCCGCCGCCGCCCGCACCCCCGCCAGGTCCCCGTACTCCGTGACGAGCTGGGCCGCCGTCTTCTCCCCGATGCCCTTCACGCCCGGCAGCCCGTCGCTGGCGTCCCCGCGCAGCGCCGCGAAGTCCGCGTACTGGTCGGGGCGCACCCCGTACTTCGCGCGGATCAGCTCCCCGTCCACCAGGTCGCAGTCGCCGACGCCCTTGCGCGGGTACAGCACCCGCACCCCCCGCGCGTCGTCCACCAGCTGGAACAGGTCCCGGTCGCCGGTGACGACGTCCACCGGGCCCCGGGCCCGGACCGCCAGCGTCCCGATCACGTCGTCCGCCTCGTACCCCGCCGCCCCGACCCGCGCGATGCCGAGCGCCGCGAGGACCTCCTCGATCACGGGCACCTGCGGGGACAGCGTGTCCGGGACCTCCTCCTCGTCCGGGCCCGCCCCCGTCTCCGCGGCCACCCGGTGCGCCTTGTAGGACGGGATCAGGTCCACCCGCCACCGCGGCCGCCAGTCCTCGTCCCAGCAGGCCACCAGGTCGTCCGGGCGGTGGTCCCGGACGAGCCGGCCGATGAAGTCGAGCAGTCCGCGCACGGCGTTCACCGGGGTGCCGTCGGGGGCGCGGACGGAGTCCGGCACGCCGAAGTACGCGCGGAAGTAGAGGCTGGCGGTGTCGAGGAGCATCAAACGTCGCGTCACCCGGCCGAGTCTAGGGCGCACCCCGCTCCCGGAAGGCCCGTACGGGGCCTCCGGGGGGTGGGGGCCGGAAGGCCGGCGGGCGGTCCGGACGGGACGGTCCGGGTGCGGCGTCCCGGCCGGCCCGCCGTGACCCGCGTCACCTTCGCGTTTGCACGCGCAGACCCCGGGCATGGGCGTGCCCGGAGCGGACCCGGTACGGAATTCAACCAAAGGAACACCGTGCGTGACGGGACGCGGGCCGATCCCGCCCGCTCCACGGCCCGGCCTCGCGGGGGTGGCGGGGCCGTTCTTCATCGCTACCCGTGAGGTGTATGTGTCCAGGCTCCAGGCCGACCATCTGTACAAGGTGTTCGGCAGACGACCCGACGAAGCCGTCCGGAGGCTCGTGAACGGCGCCGACCGAGAGGAGCTGCGCGCCGAGGGGACCACGGCGGCCGTCATCGACGCCGGATTCGTCGTCGAACCCGGCCAGATCTTCGTCGTGATGGGCCTGTCCGGCTCCGGGAAGTCCACCCTCCTCCGCATGCTCAACGGCCTGCTCGAACCCACCGCGGGCCGGGTCGTCTTCGACGGCGACGACCTCACCGCGCTCTCCCCCCGCGAACTGCGCGCCGTCCGCTCCCGCCGGATCAGCATGGTCTTCCAGCACTTCGCGCTCTTCCCGCACCGCACCGTCCTGGAGAACGCCGCCTACGGCCTGGAGGTCCAGGGCGTGGCCCGCGCCGAGCGCGAGACCCGCGCCGCCGAGGCCCTCGAACTGTGCGGCCTCGCCGGCTGGGAGAAGTCCTGGCCCGACGAACTCTCCGGCGGCATGCAGCAGCGCGTCGGCCTCGCCCGCGCCCTCGCCACCGACGCCGACCTGCTCCTCATGGACGAGTCCTTCAGCGCGCTCGACCCGCTGATCCGCCGCGACATGCAGGACCAGCTCCTCGTCCTCCAGCAGCGGCTGAAGAAGACCATCGTCTTCATCACCCACGACCTCAACGAGGCCATGCGCCTCGGCGACCGGATCGCGGTCATGCGCGACGGCGGGATCGTCCAGCTCGGCACCGCCGAGGACATCCTCGTCCGGCCCGCCGACGACTACGTCGCCTCCTTCATCCAGGACGTCGACCGCTCCCGGGTGCTCACCGCCTCCTCCGTCATGACGGAGGGCGCCGCCGCCGTGTGCCCCGACGGCTGCGCCTGCCGGGCCGTGGGGCCCGACACGCTCGTCGCCGACCTGTGCGCCGTCGCCGCGCTCGCCCCGCACCCCGTGACCGTGGAGGACGCCGACGGCAGGGTCCTCGGCGTCGTGCCCCCGGAACGCCTGCTCGGCGTCATGGGCGGACTCGACGCGGACGCCGGTGCGCCGGGCGGGTCCGGCAAGGGCATCCCGCGCGCCCGGAAGCCCCGGAACGCGCAGGGGGTGACCGCCGGTGCCTAGGCTTCCCCTCGGCCGGTGGGTCGACACCTCCGTCGACTGGCTCCAGGCCCGTCTCTCCTGGTTCTTCGACGCCGTCAGCGCCGGCGTCACCGGCCTCTACGACGGCATCGACGCCGTCCTGTCCGCGCCCCAGCCGCTGCTGTTCGCCGGCATCCTCGCCGTCGTCGCCTGGTGGCTGCGCGGATTCGCCGCCGGAGTCCTCGCCTTCGCGGGCTTCGCCCTGGTCGACTCCGTCGAACTGTGGGACGAGGCCATGGCGACGCTCTCCCTCGTCCTCGTCGCCACCCTGGTCACCCTGGTGATCGCGGTGCCGCTCGGCGTCTGGGCGGCACGGTCGAAGAGCGCCAGTGCCGTCATGCGGCCGGTCCTCGACTTCATGCAGACCATGCCGGCGATGGTCTACCTGATCCCCGGCATCATCTTCTTCGGCGTCGGGGTGGTCCCCGGCATCATCGCCACCATCGTCTTCGCGCTGCCCCCGGGCGTCCGGATGACCGAGCACGGCATCCGCCAGGTCGACGGCGAACTCGTCGAGGCCGCCGAGGCCTTCGGCACCACCCCGCGCGACACCCTGCTGCGCGTCCAGCTCCCGCTCGCCCTCCCGACGATCATGGCCGGTGTCAACCAGGTCATCATGCTCGGCCTCTCCATGGTCGTCATCGCCGGCATGGTCGGCGGCGGCGGACTCGGCGGAGCCGTCTACCGCGCCATCGGCAACGTCGACATCGGCCTCGGCTTCGAGGCCGGCGTCTCCATCGTCGTCCTCGCCATGTACCTCGACCGGATGACCGGCGCGCTCGGCCGCCAGGTCTCCCCGCTGGGCCGCCGCGCCGCCGCCAAGGCCCGCGCCGCGGGCGCGGGACGGTCCGGCGCGAAGCTCTGGGCCCACCGGCCGCAGCCCGTCACCGCCCTCGTCGGCGTGGTGGTCCTCGCCCTCGTCGCGGGAGGCACCGGCCTCCTCGGCGGAACCGGCACCTCCTCCGCCGGGAGCAACGGCAAGAAGGTCGCCATCGGCTACATCCCCTGGGACGAGGGCATCGCCTCCACGTACCTGTGGAAGGAACTCCTGGAACGGCGCGGCTACGAGGTCGACACCAAGCAGCTGGAGGCCGGCGCCCTCTACACCGGCCTGGCCGGCGGGCAGCTCGACTTCCAGACCGACGCCTGGCTCCCCGTCACCCACGCCCAGTACTGGAAGAAGTACGAGAAGGACCTGGAGGACCTCGGCTCCTGGTACGGCCCCACCTCCCTGGAGCTCTCCGTCCCCTCGTACGTGAAGGGCGTCGACTCCCTCGCCGACCTCAAGGGCAGGGCGGGACAGTTCAAGGGCCGCGTCGTCGGCATCGAACCCAGCGCCGGGATGATGGGCATCCTCAAGGACAAGGTCCTGAAGGAGTACGGCCTGGAGGGCGAGTACGAGGTCGTCGACGGCTCCACCCCCGGCATGCTCGCGGAGCTGAAGAGGGCGTACGAGCGGAAGGAGCCCATCGCCGTGACGCTCTGGTCGCCGCACTGGGCCTACTCCGCCCACGACCTGAAGAAGCTGAAGGACCCCAAGGGGGCCTGGGGCAAGGGCGACGGCGTCCACACCCTCGCCCGCAAGGGGTTCACCGAGGAGAACCCCGAGGTCGGCGACTGGCTGAAGAAGTTCGAGCTGTCCGAGAAGCAGCTCACGGACCTCGAAGCCGTCATCCAGGAGACCGGCAAGGGCAAGGAGCAGCAGGCCGTCCGCACCTGGCTCGGTCGGAACCCCGGCCTCGCGGAGAAGCTCACCCCGCGCTGACCCCCCGGCGGGACCGGAACGGTTCCCGTCCGGAAAGGGGTGGTCGCCGAGCGTGTCCGGCGGCCGCCCCTTTTTCGGCACGACGCGAAACCCCGCCCGAAAGCTGCGTAAGGTTCGGGTAACCGACCGGTACGAGGATCGCGACGGGCACGAGGCGCGAGGGAGGGAGCCGACATGGACGAGAAGGAATCGCCCCGCGTGGGCGCGGCCGTCAAGAGGCGCCGCAGGGCGCTCCAGCTCACCCTGGCCGTCGTCGCCTCCCGCAGCGGCCTCTCCGTGCCCTTCCTCAGCCAGGTCGAGAACGACCGGGCCCGCCCCAGCCGCCGCTCCCTGGAACTCGTCGCCGGGGCCCTGGAGACCACGGCCGGCGAACTCCTCGCCGCGGCCGAGGCCTCCCGCACCGTCGACGTCGTCCGGTCCGGCGAGCGTTCCCCGGACCTGCCCGAGGGCGTGCGGTCGCTCGTCCGCGGCCGTCACCAGCTGCACGCCCTGGAGTTCACCGGCGAGCAGGACGCGGGGCGCGAGTTCCAGCACCGCAACGACGAACTCCTCTACGTGGCGGACGGCGCCGCCGAGGTCGAGGCCGAGGGCCGCGCCCACCGGCTCGACCGGGGGGACACCCTCTACCTCTCCGGCGGGGTGCGGCACCGCTGGCGCGCCACCGAGCCCGGCACCCGGCTCCTGGTCGTGGCCGTGGCGGAACACGTGGAGGCGGAGGAGGAGTGAGGGCGGGAGCGGGGACGAGCACCGTCTCCGCTTCCCTCCCGGCCGGGGCCCGTGCGCGCCGGGTCCCTCCGGGGACCGCCGCCCCCCGAGGAGGGGCCGCCCGGTCACCCGGCGCGGACCGCCGCCGGCCGGACCCCGGGAGGCGCCGTCGTCCCCGGCCCCGCGAGCAGCGTCCCGCCGGCGAGTCCGCGCAGGGTGTGCCACCCCGCGCCCAGCCAGGCCGCCACGAGGAGCGCGTACAGGCCGATCGCGAGCCACCGGAAGGCGGCGAGGCCGGTGTGCGCGGCCAGCTCCCCGGCGCCGGTCACACAGGTGCCGACCGGGAAGGTGAACGCCCAGAAGGCCATCGTGAAGCCCATGCCCCGGCGCCGCGCCCGCAGGACCATCGCTCCGGCGAGCGCCAGCCACAGCAGCGCGAAACCCATGACGGGCACCCCGTAGAGCACGGCGAAGGCGGCGAGGCCGCGCGCGTACGGACCGGGCAGCACGCCCGGGGCCGCGCCGGCGAACTTGCCCGCGGCCGTCGTGGACTGGCCGAGGGGCCCCAGGACCAGGAAGAGCGCGGGGGTGAGCGCGAGGGGCGGGGGACCGGCGGTGACGAGCCGCCCGAAGACCAGCGGCAGTATGGCCAGGGTGGCGAGCAGGCTGATGCCGAACATCGCGTGACAGGCGATCAGGAGCGTCTGGCGCGGCTCGCCGGCGGGCAGGTGGGGCACGAGCAGCGGGCCGAGCGCGGCGGACACCATGGGGGCGACGACCGGCAGCAGCCACACCGGGGACGCGCCCTCGATCCGGTGGTGCGCCACCATCAGGTACGGCACGGCCACCGCCACGACCAGTCCGACCGCCGTGCCGGCGGTGAACAGCACGGCGTCGAGCGCGACGGCCGCCGGGAGGCCGGTCCAGTCCCGGCCCACCACCAGCGCCCCGCCGCCGACCGCGAGCAGCGCCATCGAGAGACAGCCGTAGAACGGGGCCACGGCCGGGTCCAGGAGGTGGGCGCGGGCCTGGTCGCGGTGGCGGGCCCAGTGCAGCGCGCGGGCCGGGAGCAGGACGAGCAGCATCACGAGCGACAGGGCCCAGACGGCCGCGCAGGCGGTACGGAGTCCGGGGACGTCGACCGGGAGGGCCGCCCCGGCCGTGGCGACGATCGCCGTGCCCATCACGGAGGCGTACCAGTGGGGTCCGAGGTGACGGACGGAACGGGTCCGGGGGTCCTGCCGCGCGCCGGGGGTGGTGGCGCGGGGGAGCGGGCCGGGGCCCGGGAGAGGGGGTGCGACGCTTGCCATGGTCCCACCGTCGTCCCGTTCCTCCGCCCCGACCAGGGAGCACGTGGCTATGACGCCATAAGCTGGGTTTATGAGCAGGGAGAGGCGGGACGGTGAGGGCCGGGACGGCGGGGCGCGGGAGGGCGGGGTCCCCGGGGCCGGGCCCGCGGGCGGGGCGGCGCGGGACGACGGCGCGAGCGGAGGCCCCGCGGCCGGTGGCGGTGTGACCGGCCATGGCGACGGTGGCGGTGTGACCGGCCACGGCGACGGTGCCGGTGGCGGTGTGACCGGCCATGGCGACGGTGGCGGCGTGATCGGTGACGGTGACGGCGGGGCCCGGCCCCACCTCTCCCACCGCGTCCCCGACCTGGGCGCGCTCGAACTGCTGCTCGCCGTGGCCCGGCACGGGAGCCTCGGCGCCGCCGCCCGGGAGGTCGGGATCACCCAGCCCGCCGCGAGCAGCCGCGTCCGCTCCATGGAACGACAGCTCGGGATGGCCCTGGTCGACCGTTCCCCGCGCGGCTCCCGGCTCACCGACGCGGGCGCGCTCGTCACGGACTGGGCGCGGCGGATCGTCGAGGCGGCGGAGGCCTTCGACGCGGGGGCGCAGGCCCTGCGCGGCCGGCGCGACTCCCGGCTGCGGGTGGCCGCGTCCATGACCATCGCCGAGTACCTGCTGCCGGGCTGGCTGATCGCCCTGCGCGCCGAACGCCCGGACACCGCCGTGTCGCTCCAGGCGGGCAACTCGGCGGCCGTCGCGGAACGCCTCTTCGCGGGCGAGGCGGACGTGGGCTTCGTGGAGGGACTGGCCGTGCCGGACGGCCTGGACGGCGTGGTCGTCGCGCACGACCGGCTGGCGGTCGTCGCCGCCCCCGCGCACCCGTGGGCCCGCCGCCGCGCCCCGCTGGGCCCGGCGGAGCTGGCCGCGACCCCGCTGATCCTGCGGGAACGGGGCTCCGGCACCCGCCAGGTCCTGGACGCGGCGCTCTCCGCCCACGGCGGTCTCGCGCGGCCCCTCCTCGAACTCGCCTCGACGACGGCCGTGAAGGCCGCCGTCGTCAGCGGTGCCGGGCCGGCCGTCCTCAGCGAACTCGCGATCGCCGAGGAGCTGGCCTCCCGCCGTCTGGTCGCCGTCCCCGTCGAGGGGGTGCTGCTGCGCCGGGACCTCCGCGCGGTCTGGCCGGCGGGCCACCGCCCCGCCGGCCCGGCCCGCGACCTGCTCTCGCTGACCCGCGCCCGCCCGGCGGGCTGACGCGGGTCCGGCGGCGTACGGCTCAGACGTGCGCCGCGCGGTGGGTGATCCGGCCGTCCAGGACCGTCAGCAGGACCGGCAGGTCCGGCAGGTCGGTCGCGGACGTGGTGAGCGGGTCCTCCGCGAAGACGGCGAGGTCGGCACGGTGGCCGAGCGCGATCCGGCCCGCCTCGTGCTCCTCGCCCGCCGCGTACGCCGGGGCCGTCGTCATGCCCCGCAGCGCCTCCAGCGGCGTCAGCGCCTGCTCCGGGCCGTGCGGGGCCTGGGTGAGGTCGCGGCTCGGGCGCCGGTGCCGGGCCCCCGCCATCACGCCGAGCGGCGGGAACGGCGCGATGGGCCAGTCCGAGCCGAGGACCACGGTCGTCCCGGACTCCAGCAGGTCCCGGCAGCGCCAGGCGCGGGAGGCGCGCTCCTCGCCGAGGCGGCGCGACCAGTTGTCGGTGTGGTCGGCGCGGGTGAAGTCGCAGCAGTGGGTGGGCTGCATGGAGGCGAGGACGCCGAGCTCCGCGAAGCGGCCCAGCGTGTCGTCCGGGACGGTCTCGATGTGCTCGACCCGGTGCCGCACCTCGCCGCCGCCCGCGGCGCGCGCCTTCTCGACGGCGTCCAGGACGTGCCGGACGGCCGCGTCGCCGATGGCGTGGGTCGCGGTGGCCACGCCCGCCCGGTGCAGGTCCCCGATGATCCGGGTGTACGCCTCGGGGTCCGGCCAGAAGGCGTGCGTGGACTCGCCGTGACAGTCGGGACGCTCCAGCCAGGCGGTGCCGTTGTCGATGGTCCCGTCCATGAAGAGCTTCACGCCGGCGACCCGCCACAGCGCCCCGCCGGTGCCCTGGAGCCCGATCAGCTCGCGTACGCCGTCGGCGTCGGTGCCGGGCTGGCACCAGGGCGCGACCCGGAGCCGCACCGGCAGCTCGCCGGCCGCGTCCAGCTCCCCGTACAGGGCGAGGCTGTCGCCGTTGGCGTCCATGGCGTGACCGCCGGTCAGGCCCGTGGCGGCCATGGCGCGCAGCGCGTCCGCGAGGCGCCGGCGGCTCTCCTCGCGCGTCGGCCGGGGGGCGACCCGCTCGACCAGTTCGCAGGCGGCGTCCTCCTGGAGGAGACCGGTCGGGCGCCCGTCGGCGTCGCAGACGACCTCGGCGGAGGCCTGGTCGAAGGTGCGCGGGCCGTCGACCCCGGCGAGTTCGAGCGCCCGGCGGCTGGCCAGGGCCGAGTGGGCGTCGAAGAGCAGCAGGAAGGCGGGCACCCCGCCGAGGACGGAGTCGAAGGGGGTGGTGTCCAGGGGGCGGTCGCCGAAGACGTTAGGGTCGAGGCCCCAGCCGAACAGCCACGCCCCGCGCTCCAGGGTCCGCACCTCGCGGGCGAGGGCCTCGCGCACGTCGTCGAGGTCGGAGCAGTACGACAGGTCGAGGCCGTGGGTCAGCTCGGCGCCGGTGACCGGGTGCACGTGGCCGTCGACGAGGCCGGGGGTGACGACGGCCCCCTTGAGGTCCACGACGGTGGTGGCCGGCCCGGCGAGGGCGCGGATCTCGCGGTCGTCGCCCAGGGCCGTGATCCGGCCCTCGTCGGAGACGGCGAGCGCGGTCTCCGGCAGGAACCTCCCCGTGCCGGGGTCGAGCAGGCGGGCGGAGAGCAGGACGAGACGGGTGCGCACGGGTGACTCCAGGAAATGAGGTGCGGGAAGGGGCGGACGGGAGGACGGGAGGTGCGGGCCGGGGCCCGGCGGGCGGGTGGTGCGGGCCGGTGCGGATCAGGAGGGCCCGGCGAGCGGCGGGGCGTCGGACAGGGCGCCGTCGGGCAGGCCGAGTTCGCGTTCCGCCGTGGTGACGGCCATGCGGGCCACGGCCTCCGGGCGGGTGCCGGGGCCGGTGTTGGCGTGGGCGCCGAGGCCGTCGACGACCACCAGGATGCGGATGGCCGTCGTGCGCGGGTCGTCCGTCCGGAACTCGCCCCGTTCGGCGCCCTCGCGGATGAGTCCTTCGAGGCGGTCGTCGGAGGCGAGTTCCTGCGCGACGACCCGGTCGCGCAGGAGGGGCCGGTAGCGGCTGAGGTGCCGGGCGTTGATCCACAGGCGGCTGATGTCGTCGTACGCCTCTCCGGCGGAGAGGGCGAAGTAGCGCGCGAGGTACTGCGTGGGGGTCCCGTGCGGCCGTTCGGCGGGCAGCAGCGCGTCCAGCTCACCGGCGGAGGCCACGCCGAACGCCTCGGCCACCAGCTCCTCCGAGGAGGGGAAGTAGTGGCTTATCAGCCCCGGGCGCACGGTCAGCTCGTCGGCGATCCGCCGCAGGGTGACGCATTCGAGGCCCTCGGTCAGGGCGACCCGGGCCGCGGCCCCCACGATCTCCGCCCTCCGGGCCTCCGGAGTTTTCCGGACGCGCTTGCGCTGGACGCTCGACGACATGACCGGGATGCTATTGAGTGCACGACCAATAAGCAACAGGACGGACGGCGCGCTCCCGGCGGCCCCGGCCCCCTCCCCGGCCGGAAGGGGCGCCGCCGCCCTCCGCGCGCCCGGCGCGCCGCGGGCCCGTACCGCCCGTCCGGCCCCTCCTCGGACGCGTACCGCCCGCCCCTTCAGGCGCGTACTGCCGCCCGGCCCGTACCGCCCGCCCGGCCTCCCCTCAAACGCGCACCGCCTGCCCGGCCTCCTCTCGGACGCGTACCGTCCGCCCGGCCTCCCCTCGGGCGCGCACCGCCGCCGCGGCCTCGACGAGCCCCCGCATCACCCGGGGGTCCTCGCCCATCTCCGGGTGCCACTGCACGCCGAGGGCCCAGGCCGGGGCGGCCAGCTCCACCGCCTCCACCGTGCCGTCCTCCGCGTGGGCCGAGGCCGTGAGCCCCGTGCCCAGCCGGTCCACGGCCTGGTGGTGGTAGGTCGGCACCTCGGCGGGCTCCGGCACCAGGGAGGCGTAGAGGGTGCCCGGCACCGGTTCGACCGCGTGCCGGCCGATCACCCCGACCGCCTCCACGTGCCCGTCCAGGTGCTGGACGAGGGTCCCGCCGAGCGCCACGTTCAGGAGCTGCATCCCCCGGCAGATGCCGAGGAGCGGGGTGCCGGAGGCGAGCGCCGCGTCGATCAGGGCCAGTTCCCAGGAGTCCCGGACGCGCGCCGGCGGCCCCGTGCGGGGGTCGCGCCCGGCCCCGTACCGCGCGGGCTCGACGTCCGCGCCGCCCGCGACGACCAGGCCGTCGAGCCGGTCCACGACCGCCGCCGCGGCGGCCGGCCCGTCCGGCGGCAGCATCACCGCAAGCCCGCCGCTCTCCCGGACGAGCCGGGGGTACGGGGCGGGGAGCAGCGCGGCCTCCATGTCCCACACCCCCCAGCGGGCCCGGTCCAGATAGGTGGTCACGCCGATGAGCGGTGCGGACACGGAAACTCCTCCGGGGAAGGTCGGGACGTCAGTCGCGTTCGAGCTCGGCCTCGGCCGCGGCGAGCGCCGCGAACTCCTCCTCGGGCGCCCTGGCCACCAGGCGGTGCCGACTGTAGAACGCGAAGTGGGCCAGGGCGATCACGTACACCCCGAGCGCCGCGAACGCGGCCGTCCGGTCCACCAGGAAGGTCGCGACCAGGGCCGAGAGGGCCAGGACGAGGGCCACCGACGAGGTCACGGTCCCGCCGGGCGTGCGGTACGGCCGGTGCAGCCCCGGCTCGCGGCGGCGCAGCACGATGTGGGAGAGCGCCATCAGGGCGTACGAGATGGTGGCGCCGAAGACCGCGATGTTCAGCATCCGGGCCCCGTCGCCCGTCCCGACGGCGAGGGCGAAGCCGATCGCGCCCGGGACGAGCAGCCCCAGGTAGGGCGACTTGCGGCGGCTGGTCAGGGAGAGGAAGCGGGGCAGGTAGCCCGCCCGGGAGAGGGCGAAGAGCTGACGCGAACCGGCGTAGATCAGGGAGAAGAAGGAGGCCACCAGGCCGGCGAGGCCCGCGTAGTTCACGAACCGGCTGAGCGCCGTCGGCTCCCCGTCGCCCTGGAGCGCCACGACCAGCGGGTTCCCGGCCTCCTGGACGGCCGCCGCGCCGCGCGCGCCGGTGGCGGCCAGGAACGTCATGACGGCGAGCATCACCAGGACGCCCAGGGAGGTCGCCAGCGCCCTCGGCATCGACCTGACCGGGTCCTTCGCCTCCTCGGCGGCCAGCGGCACCCCCTCGACGCCCAGGAAGAACCACATGCCGAAGGGGAACGCGGCCCAGATCCCGAGCAGACCGAACGGCAGCCAGGAGCTGGACCCGAAGGCCTCGCCGTCCACCGGGATGTCGTTCAGGCCGTCCACGTGGAAGTCGGTGAGGGCACCGGCCGCGAAGACGAGCAGGGCGGCGACCGCGACCGCCGTCACGACCAGGCTGAAGCGCAGCGCCTCGCCCACGCCCCACAGGTGGATGCCGATGAAGAGGGCGAAACAGGCCAGCTGGACCGGCCAGCCGGACTCCAGGCCGAAGAGCCCCAGGGACTCGACGTAGTCGCCGATGAAGAGGGAGATCGCCGCGGGGGCGAGGACGTACTCGATGAGGATCGCGGTGCCGGTGAGGAAACCGCCCCAGGTGCCGAGCGCGCGCCGGGCGAAGCCGTAACCGCCGCCCGCCGTGGGCAGGATGGCGGAGAGTTCGGCGAGCGCGAAGACCAGGCACGCGTACATCGCGCCCATCAGGACGGTGGCGGCGGCGAGGCCGCCGAAGCCGCCCTTCGACAGGCCGATGTTCCAGCCGGAGTAGTCGCCGGAGACCACGTAGGCCACGCCGAGCCCGGTGAGCAGCAGCCAGCCTGCGCTGCCGCGGCGCAGCGCGCGCCGCCGCAGGTAGTCGTCCTCCGCCGGGGCGCCGTCCCCGGAGGTGCCCCCGGGCGTGCTTCCGGACGTGTCTTCGAGCGTCATGGCAGCGTCAGCTCCCCGCAACGGGCCCAATGGATTGAGGCCATACCTTTGCGTCGCCCGCCGGGGGAGCGCAACCCCCGTGCGCCACTTTCGGGCCACGGCCCCGGACCCGCGCGGGCGTCCCCGTCGACGGCGCCCCTCCCCGCCGGGGGCCCTCCGTCAGGACGGCGCGGGCGCCCCTCTCACGCCAGGAACCCCCGCAGCAGCGCCGCCGTCCCCCCGCAGTGCTCCCGCATCACCTCGCGCGCCGCGTCCGCGTCCCCGTCCAGGACCGCCTCCACGAGCGCGGTGTGCTGGTGCTGGGAGTGCTCCAGGTTCCGCACGAGCAGCGGGATGCAGTCGAGCAGGTCGTTCAGCGTCGCCCGGACGCCGGCGTACCGGGCCGTCAGCGTCGGCGAGCCGGAGAGCTCGGCGAGCGTGAGGTGGAGCAGGCTGTCCTGGCGCCGGTAGTCGCCGAGCGGGGCGTCGTGGGTCGCCGCGAGCGCGGAGCGCAGCCGTTCCGCGCCCGCCGCGTCGAGGCCGTGGGCCGCGCACAGCCCGGCCGCCCCCACCTCCAGCACCTCGCGGAAGCGCAGGGTGTCCTCCACGTCGACCGAGGCGATCCGGCGGCGCAGCTCGTCCTCGCCGGCCGTCCGGGTCCGGGGCAGCACGAACGTCCCGCCGTACCGGCCGCGCCTGCTCTCCACGAGCCCCTGCTCCTGGAGCACCTTGAGGACCTCGCGCAGGGTCACCCGGCTGATCCCCATCCGGTCGGCCAGCTCCCGTTCGGCGGGCAGCCGCTCCCCGTCCGGCACCAGCCCGAGCCGTATCACCTGGAGGATCTGCTCCAGGGCCTCCTCGAACCCGTTGCCCGCCCGCACCGGCCGCAGCACGGGCGTCAGCCGGTCCGCCGGTTCACTCGTACTGACCACGTTCCCGTTTCTCCTCCTCCGGCCCTTCCCAATCAAAGGTCCTCCGCAATACCTTATGGCTTCCGGCAGGCCTGAGGAGGAGCAGTCCCGTGGCAGACCGCACACCCCCGCTCGGCGTCGAGGAGCTGCGGGCCCTCGTCGCGAACGGCGAGATCGACACCGTCGTCCTGGCCTTCCCCGACATGCAGGGACGGCTCCAGGGCAAGCGGTTCGCCGCGCCGTTCTTCCTGGACGACGTCCTCGGCCACGGCACCGAGGGCTGCAACTACCTCCTGGCCGTCGACACCGAGATGAACACCGTCGACGGCTACGAGATGTCCTCCTGGGACCGCGGCTACGGCGACTTCGCGATGCACCCCGACCTCACCACCCTCCGCCGCGTCCCCTGGAACGAGGCCACCGCCCTGGTGACCGCCGACCTCGCCTGGGGCGACGGCACCCCCGTCGTCGCGGCGCCCCGCCAGATCCTCCGCCGCCAGCTCGAACGCCTCGCCGAACACGGCCTCACCGCCCACGTGGGCACCGAGCTGGAGTTCATCCTCTTCCAGGACGGCTACGAGCAGGCATGGAACGCCGGCTACCGCGGCCTCACCCCCGCCAACCAGTACAACGTCGACTACTCCGTCCTCGGCACCGGCCGCGTCGAACCCCTCCTGCGCCGCATCCGCAACGAGATGACCGGAGCCGGACTCACCGTCGAGTCCGCCAAGGGCGAGTGCAATCCCGGCCAGCACGAGATCGTCTTCAAGTACGACGAGGCCCTGGTCACCTGCGACCAGCACGCCGTCTACAAGACGGGCGCCAAGGAGATCGCGGCCCAGGAGGGCCGTTCGCTCACCTTCATGGCGAAGTACGACGAGCGCGAGGGCAACTCCTGCCACATCCACCTCTCCCTCCAGAACGCGGACGGGGAGAACGTGATGGCCGGGGACGACGAACACGGCATGTCGGAGACGATGCGCCGCTTCCTCGCCGGACAGCTCGCCGCCCTCCGCGACTTCTCCCTCCTCTACGCGCCCAACATCAACTCCTACAAACGGTTCCAGCCCGGCTCCTTCGCCCCCACCGCCGTCGCCTGGGGCCACGACAACCGCACCTGCGCCCTCCGGGTCGTCGGCCGAGGGCGCTCCACCCGCTTCGAGAACCGCCTCCCCGGCGGCGACGTCAACCCCTACCTCGCCGTCGCCGGCATGATCGCCGCCGGCCTGCACGGCATCGAGCGGCGCCTCGAACTCCCCCCGCCCTGCACCGGGAACGCCTACACCGCCGGGTACGACCGCGTCCCCACCACCCTGCGCGAGGCGGCCGGACTCTGGGAGGCCAGCGAGATCGCCGCGGCCGCCTTCGGCCCCGAGGTCGTCGCCCACTACCGGACCATGGCCCGCGTCGAACTCGACGCCTTCGACGCCGCGGTGACCGACTGGGAACTGCGCCGCTCCTTCGAACGCTTGTGAGGAAAGAGTTGCTCCAGGTACTGAACCCGGCGACCGGGGAAGAGGTCGCCACCGTCCCGGCCGCCACCCCCGCCGACGTCGACGCCGCCGTGGCCCGCGCCGCCGCCGCCCAGCGCGGCTGGGCGGCGGCGGCGCCCGCCGACCGCGCCCGGCTGCTCCGCCGCTTCGCCGCCGTCGTCGACGAGCACGTCGAGGAACTGGCCCGGACCGAGGTCACCGAGGCGGGCCACACCATCGGCAACGCCCGCTGGGAGGCCGGCAACGTCCGCGACCTGCTCGACTTCGCCGCCGGAGGGGTCGAGCGCCTCAACGGGCGCCAGATCCCGGTGGCCGGCGGCCTCGACGTCACCATCCTCGAACCGCTCGGGGTCGTCGGCGTCATCGCGCCCTGGAACTTCCCCATGCCGATCGCCGCCTGGGCCACCGCCCCCGCCCTCGCCGCCGGCAACGCCGTCGTCCTCAAGCCCGCCGAGACCACCCCGCTCACCGCGCTCCGCCTCGCCGAACTCGCCCTGGATGCGGGCCTGCCCGAAGGGCTCTTCCAGGTCCTCCCGGGCACCGGCCCGGTCGCCGGGAACGCCCTGGTCGAACACCCCGGCGTCGCCAAGATCGTCTTCACCGGCTCCACCCGGGTCGGCAAGGCCGTCATGGCCAAGTGCGCCGACCGGGTGAAGCGGGTCACCCTCGAACTCGGCGGGAAGAGCCCCAACATCGTCTTCGCCGACGCGGACGTCGAGGCGGCCGCCGCCGCGGCGCCGATGTCCTTCCTCGACAACAGCGGCCAGGACTGCTGCGCCCGCACCCGCATCCTCGTCCAGCGGACCGCGTACGACCGCTTCCTGGAACTGCTCGCCCCCGCGATCGGGGAGGTCGTCGTCGGAGACCCCTCCGACGAACGCACGCAGATGGGGCCGCTCATCTCCCGTGCCCAGCTCGACCGCGTCCGCGCCTACGTCCCCGACGACCTCGAAGGCATCCGGGGCAAGGCGCCCGGGGGCCCCGGCTTCTGGTTCCCGCCGACCGTCCTCACCGGCCTGCCCGAGGACGCCCCCTGCGCCGTCGAGGAGATCTTCGGACCCGTCGCCGTCGTCCTCCCCTTCGAGGACGAGGCCGACGCGGTCCGCCTCGCCAACGCCACCGAGTACGGGCTGTCCGGCTCGATCTGGACCCGCGACGTCGGCCGTGCCCTGCGGGTCTCGCGCGCCGTCCGCGCCGGCAACCTCTCCGTCAACTCCCACTCCAGCGTCCGCTACTGGACACCGTTCGGCGGCTACCGGCAGTCCGGCCTCGGCCGTGAACTCGGCCCCGACGCCCTGACCGCCTTCACCGAAACCAAGAACGTCTTCCTCAGCACGGAGGCCCGAACCGCATGACCACCGAGGGAACCGAAGAGATCGTCTGCCGCCGCCTGGTCGGCCGCACCGCCGTCATCACCGGGGCCGGCAGCGGCATCGGTCTCGCCACCGCCCGCCGCCTCGCCTCCGAGGGCGCCCGCGTCGTCTGCGGAGACATCGACGAGACCGCCGGCAAGGCCGCCGCCGGGGAGGTCGGGGGCACCTTCGTCCGGGTCGACGTCACCGACCCCGAGCAGGTCGAGGCGCTCTTCAGGACCGCCTTCGAGACCTACGGCTCCGTCGACGTCGCCTTCAACAACGCCGGCATCTCGCCCCCCGACGACGACTCCATCCTGGAGACCGGCCTGGAGGCCTGGAAGCGCGTCCAGGACGTCAACCTCACCTCCGTCTACCTCTGCTGCAAGGCCGCCCTGCCCTACATGCGCCGCCAGGGCAGGGGCTCCATCATCAACACCGCCTCCTTCGTCGCGATCATGGGCGCCGCCACCAGCCAGATCTCCTACACGGCCTCCAAGGGCGGCGTGCTCGCCATGTCCCGCGAGCTGGGCGTCCAGTTCGCCCGCGAGGGCATCCGCGTCAACGCCCTCTGCCCCGGGCCGGTCAACACCCCGCTCCTCCGGGAGCTGTTCGCCAAGGACCCCGAACGGGCCGCCCGCCGCCTCGTCCACATCCCCCTCGGCCGCTTCGCCGAGGCCGAGGAGATCGCCGCCGCCGTCGCCTTCCTCGCGAGCGACGACTCCTCCTTCGTCAACGCCAGCGACTTCCTCGTGGACGGCGGGATCTCGGGCGCGTACGTGACCCCGCTGTAGGCCCCGCCCACGGGAACGGCCGGGCGTCCCGCGACGCCCGGCCGCCCCCGTGTCCGCTTTGGGGGCCCTGAAGGCCCTGGAGGTCCTGGAGGTAGTAGAGGTCCTCAAGGTCCTGGAGGCCCTAGAGGAAGGTCCGGCCCTCGCCCCGGTACGTCGGCACCGTCGCCGTGACCCGGTCGCCCTCGACCAGGCGCAGGCTCTCGAACCGCTCGCACATCTCGCCGGCCTTCGCGTGCCGGAACCACACCTTGTCGCCGATCCGCAGGTCGTCGGCCGGCGAGCCGAGCAGCGGCGTCTGCACCTCGCCCGGCCCCTCCCGTGGGTCGTACCGCAGCCCCTCCGGCAGGTACGGCACGGGCAGCCGGTCGGGCCCCGCCACCCCGGAGGCCGGGTACCCGCCCCCGAGCACCGTCACCACGCCCACGCCCGGCCGGCGCACCACGGGCTGCGCGAAGAGGGCGGCGGGCCGGCCGCTGAAGGACGTGTAGTGGTCGAAGAGGCGCGGCACGAAGAGCCCCGAGCCGGCGGCTATCTCCGTCACTGCGTCCTCGGCGGCGGTGTGCTGCACGCTGCCGGTGCCCCCGCCGTTCACGAACTCCAGGTCCGGTGCCACCGCCCGCACGGCCCGCACCACGGCCGCCCTGCGTTCCGCCAGCTCCCTGCGGGCGGCGGACTGCATCAGCCGGACCGCCCGCGACCGCAGCGGCCGGCCCGCGACCGCGTCCCCGACACCGGCGACGTGCCCCTCGTACGCCATCAGCCCGACCAGCCGGAACCCCGGCCGCCGCACCACCGAGCGGGCCAGCTCCGCCAGCTCCGCGGGCTCCCGCAGCGGGGAACGGCGGGCGCCGATCCGTATCCGGCCGCCCAGCACGCTCAGCGCCGTGTCCATCTCCAGGCAGATCCGGATCCGCTCCGCCCCTCCCGCGCGGGAGGCGTCGATCAGGTCCAGCTGCGCCACGTCGTCCACCATCACGGTCACGGCGGCGGCGAGCCCGGGGTCCCGTGCCAGCTCCCCGAAACCGGCGCGGTCCGCCGACGGGTACGCGAGCAGGACGTCCTCGAAACCGGCACGCGCCAGCCACAGCGACTCGTCGAGCGTGAACGACATGATCCCCGCGAAGCCCTCCCGCGCGAGCACCCGCTCCAGGAGCGCCCGGCACCGCACGGACTTGCTCGCCACCCGTACGGGTTTTCCTCCGGCCCGGCGCACGAGGTCCGCCGCGTTGGCGTCGAAGGCCTCCAGGTCGACGATGGCCACGGGTGCGTCGAGATGAGCGGTGGCCCGGTCGTAGCGGGCCCGATCGGTGGCACGGGGAGTCATGGCCCGAGCTTGCCAGACAGGTTTACGGGTGGGTAGCCCCTGAGTTCCCGCACGGTGGGGAACAGCCCGTAGAGTGGCGGGCATTGTCGACACGAGCGGGGGGACGGGGATGACCGGCGAGCACCGTTCCACACCCTCCCGCATCAGCGAACTCCTCCTCCCGGCCCGCCCGCCGTCGGCCGCCCCCGACGCTCCCGCCGCCTTCCCGGCGTCCGGCGGCCCGGCGGCTCCTGCCCCCGCTTCCCCGGCGGCCGGAGGCCCGGTGGCTCCCGGTGCCGCCTTCCCGGCGCCCGGCAGTCCGGCGGCTCCCGCCCCCACCTCCCCGGCGGCCGGTGGCACCGAACCGCCCGGCGCCGGGACGACCGCCCGTCCGCGCCCGGTCCGGACCTCCGAGGCCCCGCCGGTACCGCAGCGCCCGCCGGCGCTCCCGCCGGGTCCGGTCCCTCCGGCGGCGCCTTCCCCGGGTCCGGTCCCTCCGGCGGCGCCTTCCCCGGGCCCGGTCCCTCCGGCGGCGTCCCCGCAGAGTCCGGTCCGCCCGGCGGCGGGACCGGCCGCCCCGGCACGGCCGGTGCCCGAGCCCGCCGTCCCGGCGCGGCCGGTTCCGCCACGGCCGGTGAGCCCTCCCGCCTTCCCGGCCCCCTCCGTACCGCCGTACGACCACACCGGCCACACCGGCCACGGCTACACCGGCTACACCGATCACGGCCACCCCGCCGCGCCGTACGGGATACCCGTCGGGACCACCACGCGGCCGCGGCCCGTCCGGGGGCGGACCGTCGCGGTCGCCGTCTGCGCCGTGCTCGGGTTCGGGCTCATCGGCGGCGCCCTCGCCGGGGTGTGGCTGGCGGCCGGCGAGTCCGGGAAGCCCGTCGAACCCGCCGGGTACGCCGAGGCCCGGGAGCTCTGGCACGACGCCCCCGTCGACGTCCTCTTCCCCCGCACCCTCGCCGGTCCCGGCGCCGGTCCCGGCTCCGCCGCCCGCACCTGGACCCGGGTCATGGTCGCGCCCGACGCCCCCTGCTCGTCCGCCGTCCTCGCCGGGGGCCTGCTCGCGGCCGTCGAGCCGCTCGGCTGCGAGCGCGTCCTGCGCGCCACGTACACCGACGCCACCGCCAGCAGCGTCATCACCGTCGGCCTCACCTTCACCCGCGCCGACGCCGCCGCGCAGCGCACCCTCGGCCAGCGCCTCGCCGCGCGCCCCGGACAGGACGTCCCCCCGGCCCTCCCCGGCCCCTCCACCGTCGCCGCCGGCTTCGGCGACCGGCAGCGCGCGAGCTGGTGGGTGGGCGCCCCCGCGGACCTCCCCGTCGTCGTCACCGCCGTCTCCGGCTTCGCCGACGGCCGGACCGTCGGCACCCCCCTGCGCGCCGACCTGGCCATGGCCGACGGCCGTACCGACGCCGTCGCCCAGTCCGGCCTCGGCCACGAGGCCAAGGGCATCACGGAGAGCCTGACGCGCCTGCTGCGCACGACCGCCGCCGCGGCGGCGAAGGAGAAGAAGGCCCGGTGACCCCTCCCGCCCGCCGACGGGCGCGCGGCGGCGCGGCCGTCCTGCTCGCCGCCGCCTTCTCCGTCCTGCCCGCCACCACCGCCCCCGCCCACGCCGACACCATCCGGGCCCGGCAGTGGGGCCTGGAAACCCTCCGCACCACCGAGGCCTGGCGCACCACCAGGGGTGAGGGCGTCACCGTCGCCGTCCTCGACACCGGCGTGGACGCCGGCCACCCGGACCTGGAGGGCTCCGTCCTGCCCGGACGCGACCTCATCGGCTTCGGCGCCTCCCGGGGCGACCGCGCCTGGGCCCGGCACGGCACGGCCATGGCCGGGATCATCGCCGGGCACGGCCACGGCCCCGGAGACCGGGACGGGGTCCTCGGCATCGCCCCCGAGGCAGACATCCTTCCCGTACGGGTCATCCTGGAGTCCTCCGACAAGGAACGGGACAAGGCCCGCAAGAGCCGGGGCACCGCCCTCGCCGAAGGCATCCGCTGGGCCGCCGACCACGGCGCCGACGTCATCAACCTCTCCCTCGGCGACGACTCCGAGTCCGCCCACCCCGACGCGGGCGAGGACGCCGCCGTCCAGTACGCCCTGGCCAAGGGGGTCACCGTCGTCGCCTCCGCCGGCAACGGCGGCGAGAAGGGCGACCACATCTCGTACCCCGCCGCCTACCCCGGCGTCATCGCCGTCACGGCCGTCGACCGCTGGGGCTCCCGCGCCCCCTTCTCCACCCGCCGCTGGTACGCGACCGTCAGCGCCCCCGGCGTGGACATCGTCATCGCCGACCCCGACCGCCGCTACTACGAGGGCTGGGGCACCAGCGCCGCCGCCGCGTTCGTCTCCGGGGCCGTCGCCCTCGTCCGGGCGGCCCACCCCGGCCTCACCCCGGCCCAGGTCAAACGGCTGCTCGTCGACACCGCCCGCAACAGGCCGAAGGACGGCCGCAGCGACGACAAGGGGTACGGGACGGTCGACCCGGTCGCGGCGATCGAGGCGGGCGCCCGGCTCAAGGGCGGCGACCCGAAGAACGCCACCACCGGGTACCGGGGCAGCCACTTCGGTCCCGGTCCCGCGGCCCCCGCCGAGGAGGACCGCTCCTTCGGGCTGCTCGCGCCCCTCCTCGGCGGCCTCGGCGCGCTGCTCCTCCTCACCGCCGTGGCGCTCCGGCGCGCCCACCATCCCGGCTGAGGGCTGAGGGCTGAGGGCTGGGGGCTGAGGGCTGAGGGCTGAGGGCTGACGGCCGCCGGTCCGGCCCGCCCCTCCCGCCGCGCCGGGCGGCGGCACCCGGCGGGCCGCGCGCCGCCGCCCGGCGGTTAGGCTCGGGGCGTGGCGCTCAAGAACATCCCGGACCCCGGTTTCTCCGACGACGACGGCACCGCCGACCCGCGGCTCGCCGCGGCCCTCGCGGCCTGGGCGGAGGACAGGACCGCCCACGGGCCGGTCCTCGACGCCCTGCGCGGGGCCCGGCTGCTCGTCCCCGTGGTCGCCGTCCTCGGCGAGGTGGAGACCGACGGGAACGGCCTGCGCCGCGAGAAGACCAGCGACATGGCGGTCCCCACCCTCACGGCCGGCGACCGGCGGGCCCTGCCCGCCTTCACCTCCACCGCCTCGCTGGCCCTCTGGGACCCGGAGGCCCGGCCCGTGGCCGTCCCGCTGCACCAGGCGCTCCAGGCCGTCGCCCACGAGAAGGCGGACACGCTCGTCCTCGATCTCGCGGGCCCCGTGCCGTACCAGGTCACCGGTCCGGCCCTGCTCGCCCTCGCCGAGGGCCGCACCAGCGCCGACCCGCTCGACGACCCCGCCGTACGGGAGGCGGTCCGGGCCGCCGTCGCCGCCGAGCCCGCCGTCCTCCGCGCCCACCTGGGCCCCGGCACCGCCGACGGCACCCTCGCCCTGGTCCTCGCCGGGGACGCCGCCCCGGCGGAGGCCGCCCGGCGGGTGGCGAGCGCCCTGGCCGCCGACGAAACACTGAGGGCCCGCCTGGTGCGGGGCCTCGACCTGGCACTCCTGCCGGCCTCGGCCACGCCTCCGGGCGAGCCCTTCTACACGAAGCGGTGAGGGGGTCCGGCCGCGCGCCGGCCGGGCGGTTCCCCCTCCGGGGGCCGTCCCGCACCCCGTGACGGGTCCCGGCCGTACACCGGGCCCGTGGCCGTTCTCCTCCGGGGGCGCCCCCGTGACGGTTCCTGCCCCGTGCCCCCGCGACGGGTCCTAGCCGTACACCGGGCCCGTGTACTTCTCGCCCGGTCCCTGGCCCGGCTCGTCCGGGACCAGGGAGGCCTCGCGGAAGGCGAGCTGGAGGGACTTCAGGCCGTCCCGCAGGGGCGCGGCGTGGAAGGAGGAGACCTCCGTCGCGCCGGCGTCCAGCAGCCCCGCGAGGGCGTGCACCAGCTTGCGCGCCTCGTCGAGGTCCTTGTGCTTCTCGCCCTCCTCGGTGAGCCCGAGCTTCACGGCGGCGGCGCTCATCAGGTTGACGGCGACGGTCACGATCACCTCGACCGCCGGGACCTCCGCGATGTCACGGGTCATGGCGTCGAAGTCGGGGGAGTCCGGGTTCTCGTTCCGGGGCGTCTCGCTCATGCCCCCTACGATATGCGGCTCCCCGGTTGGTGGAGACCGCCGGGTCCTGCTAACCTTGTGTAACGACCGGCTGGACACCTGTGTGTCCGGCCCACAAGTGGAGGCTCCGTACTCCCACCTGGCCGCCCTCGCGGGCGGCGGGTCACCGGTCAGGTGGCGCCCATCGTTCCGTACGGACGATGGAGCCGCCCGATGTGCGCCCCGTGGCTGACCACGGCGGTGCTCCGGTATTTCCGTGGAGCCCCGCCTGTGTCCCGTCCGGGGCATTTTTCATGTGCCGGCTCGGTTGGTCTCAGAAACAGACGTTGCGCGTCCGTCCGCCAGGCGGTCGCGTGGTGCTACCGAGGAGGATCCATCAGCGCCGAGCCCCGCATCAACGACAGGATTCGCGTTCCCGAGGTGCGACTTGTCGGACCCAGCGGCGAGCAGGTCGGGATTGTTCCGCTTGCCAAGGCCCTGGAGCTCGCACAGGAGTACGACCTCGACCTGGTCGAGGTCGCGGCGAACGCCCGTCCGCCCGTGTGCAAGCTCATGGACTACGGGAAGTTCAAGTACGAGTCGGCCATGAAGGCCCGTGAGGCGCGCAAGAACCAGGCGCACACGGTCATCAAGGAGATGAAGCTCCGGCCGAAGATCGACCCGCACGACTACGACACCAAGAAGGGTCACGTCGTCCGGTTCCTCAAGCAGGGCGACAAGGTCAAGATCACGATCATGTTCCGTGGTCGTGAGCAGTCCCGTCCCGAGCTTGGTTTCCGGCTGCTGCAGCGGCTGGCGTCGGACGTCGAGGAGCTTGGCTTCATCGAGTCCAACCCGAAGCAGGACGGCCGGAACATGATCATGGTTCTCGGCCCGCACAAGAAGAAGACCGAGGCCATGGCCGAGGCGCGTGAGGCCCAGGCCGCACGCAAGGCCGAGCGCCAGGGCGTCGCCCCCGAGGAGACGTCCGAGGCCCCGGCCGAGACTCCGGCCCCCGAGGCTCCGGCCGACGCTCCGGCCGAGACCCCCGAGGCGTGACCCGGCGGGCTGCCACCCAGGCAGCCCCGGGCCCCGCCCGGAACCACCAGACGAAGAACTGACGCTCCCGGATGTCCGGTGCCCGCACCGGGGGAGCGCCACTGACGAGGAGAGAACGGCGCCATGCCGAAGAACAAGACGCACTCCGGTGCCAAGAAGCGCTTCAAGGTCACCGGCTCCGGCAAGATCCTGCGGGAGCGCGCCGGCAAGCGCCACCTGCTCGAGCACAAGTCGTCCAAGCTGACGCGTCGCCTCACCGGCAACGCCGAGATGGCCCCGGGTGACGCCGCCAAGATCAAGAAGATGCTGGGCATCTGATCTGATCTCCCGCCCTCGGCGACGAGGGCATCCGGCCGAGTCCGGGTTCCATCCGTTTTCCGGGTCGTGTGAGGACCACCACGACCCCGCTACAAGGAGTAAAACAAGTGGCACGCGTCAAGCGGGCAGTCAACGCCCACAAGAAGCGCCGGGCGATCCTCGAGCAGGCCTCGGGCTACCGCGGTCAGCGTTCGCGCCTGTACCGCAAGGCCAAGGAGCAGGTCACCCACTCGCTGGTCTACAACTACAACGACCGCAAGAAGCGCAAGGGCGACTTCCGTCAGCTGTGGATCCAGCGCATCAACGCCGCTGCCCGCCTGAACGGCATGACGTACAACCGCCTCATCCAGGGTCTGAAGGCCGCCAACATCGAGGTGGACCGCAAGATCCTCGCCGAGCTGGCCGTCAACGACGCCAACGCGTTCGCCGCGCTGGTCGAGGCCGCGCAGAAGGCCCTCCCGGCCGACGTCAACGCCCCGAAGGCCGCCGCCTGATCTTCCAGGCCGCAGCACCTCCGCCCGGACCCGCAGACGCCCACGCGCCTGCGGGTCCGGGTGCGTCGGCCCCCGAGACGCCCGGACCGCGCGGCTCCGCGCCGTACCGGAGCGCGCCGCCCCCAGGACCCCGCAGCCCCCGGCCCCGAAGAGAGAACCCCCGCACGCCATGGTCACCCCCGAGCTGATCTCCCCGCGTTCCCCGCGCGTCGTCGCCGCCCGGCGGCTCGCCAAGCGCACCTTCCGGGGCAAGGACCGCCTCTTCATCGCCGAGGGCCCCCAGGCCGTCCGCGAGGCCGTCGACCACCGGGGCCCCACCGGGGAGCCCACCCTGGTCGAGCTCTTCACCACCGTCGAGGCCGCCGGGCGCCACGCCGCCATCGTCGACGCGGCCCGCGCCGCCGGAGCCCGCGTCCACCACGCCTCCGACGCCGTCCTCGCCGAGGTCTCCCAGACCGTCACCCCGCAGGGACTCGTCGGCGTCTGCCGGTTCCTCGACTCGCCGTTCGAGGAGATCGTCGCCGCCCGGCCCCGGCTGGTCGCCGTCCTCGCCCACGTGCGCGACCCCGGGAACGCCGGCACCGTACTGCGCTGCGCCGACGCGGCCGGCGCCGACGCCGTCGTCCTCACCGACGCCTCCGTCGACCTCTACAACCCCAAGTCCGTGCGCGCCTCCGTCGGTTCCCTCTTCCACCTGCCGGTGGCCGTCGGGGTCCCCGTCGAGCAGGCCGTCGCCGGGCTCAGGGGCGCGGGCGTGCGCGTCCTCGCCGCCGACGGGGCCGGACAGGACGACCTGGACGCCGAACTGGACGCGGGCACCATGGGCGGGCCGACCGCCTGGATCTTCGGGAACGAGGCCTGGGGACTGCCCGAGGAGACCCGGGCCCTCGCCGACGCCGTCGTCCGCGTCCCGATCCACGGCAAGGCCGAGAGCCTCAACCTCGCCACCGCCGCCGCGGTCTGCCTGTACGCCTCCGCGCGCGCCCAGCGCCCCCGCGCCTCCGCCTGAACCGGACCGCGGGGGACCGCTCCGCCCCCGTCGCGCAGTAGAGTGGCGCACTCGGGGCCCACTGCGCCGCACGGAGAGGCGGGGAACGGGGATGACGGTCGGTACGCACACTCCCGCACAGGCACGGAGCGCCGGGCGGCGTGCCCCGGAACGGGACGCGGCCGGTGACTTCTCCGGCATCCACCCCGACGACCTGCCCGACGGTCTCGTCGTCGCCGACGAGACCGGCCGCGTCGTCTGCTTCAACGCCGCCGCCGCCCGCGTCACCGCCGTCCCCGCCGACCGCGCCCTCGGCCTCCCGCTGGACAGGGCGCTGCCCCTGGAAGACCTCAAGGGACGCCGCTGGTGGGCGCTGACCGACCCGTACGGCGGGCTCGCCACCCGCAGCGGCCAGCCCGAGCGCAACCTGCTCCTCCCCGGCGGCCGCGAGGTCCTGGTCTCCGCCCGGTACGTCCGCGAGCACCCCACGGGCCCGGTCCGCCGGGTCGTCGTCTCCCTGCGCGGCACCGAGGCGCGCCGGCGCACCGAACGCGGCCACGCCGAACTCATCGCCACCGTCGCCCACGAACTGCGCTCCCCGCTCACCTCCGTCAAGGGGTTCACCGCCACCCTCCTCCGGAAGTGGGAGCGCTTCACCGACGAGCAGAAGCGGCTGATGCTGGAGACCGTCGACGCCGACGCCGGTCGCATCAAACGGCTCATCGCCGAACTCCTCGACATCTCCCGGATCGACTCCGGCCGCCTGGAGGTCCGCCGCCAGCCCGTCGACATCGCGGCGGCGGTCGGCCGGCACGTCCACGCCCACACCGCCGGCGGCCAGTCGCCGGACCGCTTCTTCGTACGGATCAGGCCACAGCTCCCGCCTCTCTGGGCCGACCCCGACAAGATCGACCAGATCCTCGGCAACCTCCTCGAAAATGCGGTGCGCCACGGAGAGGGAACCGTCACCATCGAGGTGGCACCCGCCACGACGGGCGACGACGGAGAAGAGGGGACGGAGGTCACCGTGAGCGACGAGGGCCCCGGCATCCCCGAGGAATCCATGAGCCGCGTCTTCACCCGCTTCTGGCGCGGCAGCAAGCGCGGCGGCACCGGCCTGGGCCTCTACATCGTCAAGGGCGTCGTCGAGGCCCACGGCGGCACCATCACCGTCGGACGTGGCCCCCGGGGCGGGGCCGAGTTCCGATTTATCCTGCCCGTCGGCACCCCGGCCCACCTCCTCTGACGTCCCGCCCGCCGAGGGCGGGAACGATCAGGAGCCGCCCGGCCGCCCACGGGCTCATACGCGTTCCCCCGCCCCGTTAGACTCGACCTTTGGCACGTTTGCGCCCTTGACGTCGAGCGGGGCCGCCCAGCCAAGCCAACGGAAGCACGGGAAGAGATGTCCGCACCCAATAAGTCGTACGACCCGGTCGAGGTCGAGGCGCTGAAACCGGAAGAGATCGAGCGCATGCGGGACGAGGCGCTCGCCGCCTTCGCCGCCGCGGGCGACCTCGACGCGCTCGCGCAGGCGAAGACCGCGCACACCGGTGGCACCTCGCCGCTGGCGCTCGCCAACCGGGAGATCGGCGCCCTGCCCCCGCAGGCCAAGGCCGCCGCCGGCAAGCTCGTGGGCCAGGCCCGCGGCGCCGTCTCCAAGGCGCTCGCCGCCCGCCAGAGCGAGCTGGAGGCCGAGCGCGACGCCCGTGTCCTCGTGGAGGAGGCCGTCGACGTCACCCTGCCGTACGACCGCGTCCCGGCCGGCGCCCGCCACCCGCTGACCACCCTCATGGAACGCGTCTCCGACGTCTTCGTCTCCATGGGGTACGAGGTCGCCGAAGGGCCCGAGGTCGAGGCGGAGTGGTTCAACTTCGACGCCCTCAACTTCCTCCCGGACCACCCGGCGCGCCAGACCCAGGACACCTTCTTCGTCCGCGGGACCTCCCCCGACGGGAAGGCCACCACCGGCGACGAGTCCGGCGTCGTGCTGCGCACCCACACCTCCCCGGTGCAGGCCCGCACGCTCATCGACCGGGAGCCCCCGGTCTACGTCGTGTGCCCCGGCCGCGTCTACCGCACCGACGAGCTCGACGCCACGCACACCCCGGTCTTCCACCAGATCGAGCTGCTCGCCGTGGACGAGGGGCTCACCATGGCCGACCTCAAGGGCACCCTCGACCACATGGTCCAGGCGCTCTTCGGTTCGGACATGAAGACCCGGCTGCGCCCGAACTACTTCCCGTTCACCGAGCCGTCCGCCGAGATGGACATGCTCTGCTACGTCTGCCGCGGCGAGTCCGTCGGGAACCCGGACCGCCCCTGCCGCACCTGCGGCAGCGAGGGCTGGATCGAACTCGGCGGCTGCGGCATGGTCAACCCGAAGGTGCTCGTCGCCTGCGGCGTGGACCCCGAGAAGTACAGCGGGTTCGCCTTCGGGTTCGGCATCGAGCGGATGCTGATGTTCCGCCACAACGTCGAAGACATGCGAGACATGGTCGAGGGTGACGTCCGGTTCACCCGGCCGTTCGGGATGGAGATCTGATGCGGGTCCCGCTTTCTTGGCTGCGGGAGTACGTCGACCTGCCGGCGACGGAGACCGGCCGAGACGTCCAGGCCAAGCTCATCTCGGCAGGCCTGGAGGTCGAGACCGTCGAACGGCTCGGCGCCGGCCTGTCCGGCCCGCTGGTGGTCGGCAAGGTGCTCACCATCGAGGAACTGACGGAGTTCAAGAAGCCCATCCGCTTCTGCACCGTCGACGTCGGCGACGCCAACGGCACCGGCGAGCCCCAGGAGATCATCTGCGGCGCGCGGAACTTCGCCGAGGGCGACAAGGTCGTCGTGGCCCTGCCCGGCGCCGTCCTCCCCGGTGACTTCCGGATCGCCGAGCGCAAGACGTACGGACGCGTCTCCCGGGGCATGATCTGCTCCGGCGACGAGCTGGGCATGGGCGACGACGGCTCGCACGGCATCATCGTGCTGCCGCCGGAGCACGAGGTCGGCACCGACGCCACGGTCCTCCTGGAACTGTTCGACGAGGTCCTCGACATCGCCGTCACCCCGGACCGCGGCTACTGCCTCTCGATGCGCGGCGTCGCCCGCGAGGCGGCCACCGCCTACGGGCTGCCGCTGCGCGACCCGGCACTGCTCGACGTGCCCGCGCCCAACGCGTACGGCTACCCGGTCCGGATCGCCGACCCGTTCGGCTGCGACCGCTTCACCGCGCGCACCGTCGTCGGCGTGGCGCCCGAGGCCCGCACCCCGATCTGGATGCAGCGCCGGCTGCAGAAGGCCGGCATGCGGTCCGTCTCGCTCGCCGTCGACATCACCAACTACGTGATGCTGGAGCTGGGCACCCCGCTCCACGCCTACGACCGCACCCGGCTCAACGGCCCCATCGGGGTCCGCCGCGCCGAGCCCGGCGAGACCATCACCACCCTCGACGGCACCAAGCGCGTCCTCGACCCCGAGGACCTGCTGATCACGGACGACAGCGGCCCCATCGCCCTCGCCGGCGTCATGGGCGGCGCCCACACCGAGATCGCCGATCCCGAGACCGACCCCGAGACCGGGATCGTCACCGGCACCACCGAGATCGTCATCGAGGCCGCGCACTTCGACGCGATCACGATCGCCCGCACCTCCCGCCGCCACAAGCTCTCCACCGAGGGCTCCAAGCGCTGGGAGCGGGGCGTCGACCCCAAGGCGCCCAGCGCCGCGGCCCAGCGCTGCGTCGACCTGCTGGTGCTGCTCGGGGGCGGCACCGCCGAGGCCGGCGTCACCGAGGTCTCCGCCCCGTCCGCGCCGCGCACCATCACCATGCCGGCGAACCACCCGGACGAGGTCGCGGGCATGGAGTACGGCCGCGAGACCGTCGTCCGCCGCCTCCAGGAGGTCGGCTGCGACGTCTACGGCCAGGACGAGCTCGTCGTCACCGTGCCCTCGTGGCGCCCCGACCTCAACGCGCCGAACGACCTCGCCGAAGAGGTCATCCGCCTGGAGGGCTACGAGAACCTGCCCTCCACGCTGCCGAAGCCCCCGGCCGGCCGCGGCCTCACCGAGCGCCAGCGCGTCCACCGCCGCGTGGGCCGCGCCCTGGCCGGCGCCGGTTACGTCGAGGTCCTGAACTACCCGTTCATCGGCGAGCAGGCCCTCGACGACCTCGGCCTCGACGCGGACGACGCCCGCCGCCGGCTCGTGCGGCTGGCCAACCCGCTCTCGGACGAGGAGCCCGCGCTCCGCACGACGCTGCTCCCGGGCCTGCTCGGCGCGCTCCGCCGCAATGACAGCCGCGGCAGCCACGACCTGGCCCTCTTCGAGACCGGCCTGGTCTTCCGGCCCGAGGGGGAGCCCGGCACCGCCGTCCGGCTGCCCGTCGACCGCCGTCCCACCGACGAGGAGATCGCCGGGATCGACGCCGTGCTGCCCGCGCAGCCGCGCCGCGCCGCCGTCGTCCTCGCCGGCACGCGCGAGCAGGCCGGCTGGTGGGGCAAGGGCCGCCCGTCCGACTGGGCGGACGCGATCGAGGCCGGCCGGACCGTGGCCGCCGAGGCCGGGGTCGAGCTGATCATCGGCGCGGACCAGCACGCCCCCTGGCACCCGGGCCGCTGCGCCGCGTTCCACGTCGAGGCGGACGGCGAGAAGGTCCTCGTCGGCCACGCCGGCGAACTCCACCCCCGTGTGGTGAAGGCGTTCGGCCTGCCGGCCCGCACCTGCGCGATGGAGATCGACCTGGACCTCCTGGAGAAGGCGAACGGGGGCCCCGTGAAGGCCCCCCGGATCTCCTCCTTCCCGGTCGCCACCCAGGACGTCGCCCTGGTCGTCGCCTCCGGCGTCCCGGCCGCCGAGGTCGAGGCCGCCCTGCGCGAGGGCGCGGGCGAACTCCTGGAATCCGTCCGGCTGTTCGACGTCTACACCGGCGACCAGCTCGGCGAGGGCACCAAGTCCCTGGCGTACGCCCTGAAGTTCCGCGCCCCGGACCGCACCCTGACGGCCGACGAGGCCTCCGCGGCCCGCGACGCGGCCGTCGCACTGGCGTCCGAGCGCACGGGCGCCGTTCTGCGCGGCGCCTGACGCCCCGCACGGAGGACGCGGAGGGCCGCCCCGGGATTTCCCGGGGCGGCCCTCCGCCGTTCTCCGGAGCCGCGGACATCCGCTTCGCAAGAGCAGTGCTCGCGGCCGGGCGACCGCTTCGCGTCCGTGCGCGCACGTCCGCGCGGAACTCGTGTGCCCGTGCGCGTGGCGGACCCCGGCGCAGGGCGGCGTGCCGGGGGTGCTCACTCCTTCGGGTGAGATCGCCGGGGTGTTCCGCCGGGGCGCGGGCCCTGGGGAGAATCGACGCGGCCGCAGGGACGGACCAGCGTGCCGCGGGTGCCTCCGGGTGCCGTCGCAACCCGGTACGGGCTCGTGCGGGAGCCGTCGCGAGTGCGGGCCGTCGCGGCCGCCGTCCAGCGGGTGCTGCTGAGGAGGTCCGCGACCGCCGGGGGCGGTTCTTCCCCCTCGGTGCCGGGCCGCCCGGCGAGCCGCCCGCCGCCCTGGTGCGGCGGGTCCACGAGGAGCTGCTGCGCCACACGGGCGGCCGACCGACGACGCCGTGCTCCTCGTCGTGCGGAACGACCTTGCCAGGGTGCCGGCGCAACCCGCCGAACCCGGGCTGCGCCGCCCCCGGACCGTCCCCTCCTCCCGCCTTTGGGCGGAGGGGACCGGGACCGGTGCCGCCCGCCCCGCCACGGAGTGTCGGGCAGATCGGCGGGGCGGGCGGCACGGACCGGGCCGCCGCACTGTACGAGGGGGAGCCCGGCGGTCCGGTCGTCGCCTTGCGGCGAGGAGCACAGTCAACCGGAGGCGGGGCGGGGGCGGCAGAGCGCGCGGGGCGGAAGGAGGGGTGATCCGTTCACACCCCGTGCGAAGCCGCCCGCACCGGCTCCCCTCCCGGAACCTTCGTGCGCGGTCCCGTCCCGTACGGGGTCACTACCGGCTCCCTTCCTGGAACCTTCGTACACGGTCCCACCCCGTACGAGGTCATTCCGCGCCACTCCGCCCCGTACGAAATCGGCCACCGCTACGCTGAGTTCACCGAGCGACCGGAGCGGCCATGCAGCCCAACACCTTGCTCGACGCCCTGCTCGACGAAGCGGGCGTCTCGCACGCCGGCCTCGCCGCCCGGGTGAACCGGGCCGGCCGGGCCAGGGGACTCGCCCTGCGTTACGAACACACCGCCGTGGCCCGCTGGCTGAAGGGGCAGCGGCCGCGCGGCCAGGTGCCGGACCTGATCTGCGAGGTGCTCGCCGCGCGGCTGCGCCGGCAGGTGACCCTGGACGACATCGGCCTCGGCGTGCCGGACGGGCCGGCGACGGCGTCCGGTTCGTCCCTCTCCGGCTTCGTGGAGCGGGCGGCCGCGCTCTGGCGCTCCGACGAGCAGCGGCGGCCGCACGTCGTCACCGCACCGGTCCTGACCGGCACTTCGGCGGTGATGCCCGTGTGGGAGTGGGAGAACCCTCCCGGGGACGCGGACGTCTCCCGTACCGGACGGACCACCGTCTCGGCGGCCGACATCGCCGTGCTGACCGCCGCCAGGGCCCACTACGAGCAGATGTACCGCAAGGCCGGGGGCGTCGCGACCCGGGCCCGGATCGTCGGCTTCCTCACCACCGGGACGGCGCCGCTGCTGCGGGGCACGTACGGCGACGCCCTCGGACGCCGGTTGCACCGCGCCACCGGAGGGCTCGTGGCGGTGGCCGGTATCTGCGCCTACGACGCGGACGCGCACGGCCTGGCCCAGCGCTACTTCCACCAGGCCCTGCGGCTCGCCAAGGCGAGCGGGGACCGGGGGTTCGGCGCGTACGTGATCGCGCTCCTCGTCAACCAGTCGCTGTGCCTGGGGGAGTACCGGCAGGCGGTGGCGTTCGCGGAGGCGGCGCTGCGTGCGGCGGGACGGCGGATCACCCCGGCGCTCGCCGCCGACCTGGCGGCGATGCAGGCGAAGGCGTACGCGCGCCTGGGCGACGGCGCGACCGCGCTGGCCTGCGCCCGCCGGGCCGAGGCGGCGGCCGGGCGGATCAGCCCGGAGGGGGAGCCCCCCGAGACGGGCTACGTGCAGCCGGGGTTCGTCGACGTGCAGATCGCCGAGGCCCTCCTCTGCCTGGGTGATCTCCAGGCCGCCCACGAGCACGCCGCCGCGGCGGTCGGGGCGCCCTCGCACGACCGGGGCCGGGTGCACCGGCTCGCCGTCCTGTGCCGGATCGAACTGCGGCGGGGCGAGGCCGACGGGGCGGCGCGCACGGCGGTGGAGATGACGGAGCGGGCGCGCGGGATGGAGTCGCGGCGGCTGCGGGACCGGCTGCGGCAGGTGCGGGAGCACCTGCTCACGAGCGGTGCGGGGGACGCCCGGGAGGCGGCCGCGCTCATCGACGGGGCGCTGCGCGTTCCCCTGTGAACAAATGTGACCAGATGTGACTGGATGCGACCGAATGCGGTCGGGTCTGGGCGTGGGGGAGCAGTGGCCGCCGTCGGGCGTCCTGCGGCGGGTCCGGGGCGCGGCGGGACCGGGGACATGCCGGACGGCCCGTACCTGTGCGGGTGTACGGGCCGTCCGGGTGCTGCGGAGAGTGGTTCCGGGGACCCCGGAGGGGTCAGGAGTACGGGTAGAAGCCCGAGCCGGTCTTCCGGCCGAGCCGGCCCGCGTCCACCATGCGCTGGAGCAGCGGGGGAGCGGCGTACAGCGGCTCCTTGAACTCCGCGTACATCGAGTCGGCGATCGAGGCGATGGTGTCCAGGCCGATCAGGTCGGACAGCTTCAGCGGGCCCATCGGGTGGGCGCAGCCGAACTCCATGCCGTTGTCGATGTCCTCGCGGCTCGCGATGCCCGACTCGAACATCCGGATCGCGGAGAGCAGGTACGGCACGAGCAGCGCGTTCACCACGAAGCCCGAACGGTCCTGGGCGCGGATGGCGTGCTTGCCGAGCGTCTTCTCGGCGAAGACCTGCGCCCGGCTGATCGTGCCCTCGGAGGTGGTGAGGGCCGGGATCAGCTCGACGAGCTTCTGCACCGGGGCCGGGTTGAAGAAGTGGATGCCGATGACGTGGTCGGGGCGGGAGGTCGCCACGGCCAGCTTCACCAGCGGGATGGAGGAGGTGTTCGAGGCCAGGATGGCGTCCGGCCGGGTGACCACCTGATCGAGGACCTGGAAGATCTCGGTCTTGACCTGCTCGTTCTCCACGACCGCCTCGATGACGAGGTCGCGGTCGGCGAACTCGCCCAGGTCGGTGGTGAAGCTGAGGCGCGCGAGCGCCGCGTCCCGCTCCTCCTCGCTGATCTTGCCGCGTTCGGCGGCCTTCGCCAGCGAGTTGTAGAGCCGCGTGCGACCGATCTCCAGCGCCTCGCCGGTGGTCTCGGCGACCCTCACCTCGAGACCGCTCCGGGCACACACCTCCGCGATGCCCGCGCCCATCTGGCCGCAGCCCACTACTCCGACGCGCTCAATGTCGGCCATGGAGTCCGTCACCTCGTGCCTTTCGCTCTCTGCTGGCGGCGGGCCCGTGTGATTCCGCGCGTCCGCCTCGACCCCACGACGTTACCGCTCATTAACCGATGATCGATCGCCCAGGGTGGGCATGCTGTCCCGGTGGATGTGACGTATCCGACAGAGGAGGGGTACGAATGGCGCTTATCGGGAGAAGAAGGTTCGTGGCCGGGGCCACCGGAACGGCGCTCGCCGTGACGGGGACGACAGGGGCGTCGGTGCACGGGGCGGCTTCCGGAACGGCCCGGGGGGCCGTGGAGGCGGACGCGTCACCCGAGGAGCGGAGCCCGGCGCGGGGCCGGCCGGGACGCCGCCGCAGGGAGTTCCGCGGCATGTGGCTGGCGACGGTGGGGAACCTGGACTGGCCCTCGCGGCCCGGCCTGACCGCCGGGCAGCAGCGCGACGAACTCCTCGTCCACCTCGACACGGCGGCCGAGCGGCGCCTCAACACGGTGGTCCTCCAGGTCCGGCCGTCCGCCGACGCCCTGTGGCCCTCGCCCTACGAGCCGTGGTCCGCGTGCCTCACCGGCACCCAGGGCCGCGCCCCCGGCTGGGACCCCCTCGGCACGGCCGTCGCCGAGGCCCACGCGCGCGACCTCCACCTGCACGCCTGGTTCAACCCGTACCGGGTGGCGAACCACACCGATCCGGCCCGGCTCGTCGCCTCCCACCCGGCCCGGCTCCACCCGGAGTGGGTGCTGCCCTACGGCGGGAAGCTCTACTACAACCCGGGGCTGCCGGAGGTCCGGAGCTTCGTGCAGGACGCCATGCTGGACGCGGTGCGCCGCTACGACGTGGACGCCGTGCACTGGGACGACTACTTCTACCCGTACCCGGTCGCCGGACAGGTCTTCGCCGACGACGAGGCGTACGCGCGGTACGGAGGCGACTTCCCCGACCGGGCGTCCTGGCGGCGGCACAACACCGACCTGCTCGTCTCCGAGATGTCGGACCGGATCCGGGAGACCGGACGGAACGTGGCCTTCGGGGTGAGCCCGTTCGGGGTCTGGCGGAACGGCGGCACCGACCCGGAGGGCTCGGACACCACCGCGGGCGTCCAGACGTACGACGACCTGTACGCCGACACCCGCAAGTGGGTCCGGGAGGGGTGGATCGACCACATCGTGCCGCAGCTGTACTGGAACATCGGCCTGGCCGCGGCCGACTACGCCAAGCTGCTGCCCTGGTGGGACGCGGTGGTGCGGGGCACCGGCGTCGGCCTCTACATCGGCGAGGCGCTCTACAAGGCGGGCGACCCCGCACAGCCCGCCGCCTGGCAGGACCCCGGGGAGCTCTCGCGCCACCTGGAGCTGGCCCGGCGGTGCCCGGGGGTCGGCGGCCACTGCTTCTTCTCGGCGAAGGAGGTCGCGAGGGACCGGATCGGGGCGATGGCCGCCGTGGTGGCCGACCACTACCCGACCAGGGTCCGCCCGCCCCGGTAGCTCCCGCAGGGACGGGCGGTTCCGGGACGGCCGGGATCGCCCCCGGGGCGGGACCGTCCCGGGGCGCGGCGGGTTCCCGGTATCAGTCGGTCCCCGGTCCCAGCCGGTCCCCGGTCTCAGCCGGTCCCCGTCCCCGCGTCGTGGCGCACGACGGTGTCGGGGCCCGGTGACACCAGGGCCTCGTGCCCGTCGTCGAACCTCACGCGGTACGGGGGAGTGCCGTTCTCGCCCAGGACCTGCAGGACCTCGGCCGTGTGGTCGTGATGACCCACGGTCCGGCCGTGCACCAGCAGTTCGTCGCCCACGCTCGCCTGCATCGGAGTGACCTCCTCGCGGCCGATCCGTCTCCGCCCCCTTCGGGGCCTCCGACTTCCATGGTGGACCCGGACCCCCGGCCCCGTCGCGCCGGTGCGGCGGTCCACCGGTCCGCAGGTCCGCAGGTCTGCCGATCCACCTATCCACCGATGCGGCGATCCACCGATGCGGCGGTGCGGCGGTGCGGTGGGACCCGGGTCAGGACTTCGCCCGCTGGGTGACGGCGATGCAGACCAGGACCCCGCCGGCCGCGACGGGGGCGGCCAGGGGAAGGGTCTCGCCGAGCAGGAACACCGACCAGAAGAGGGTGAGGAGCGGCTGGGCGAGCTGGAGCTGGCTGGCCTTCGGGACGCCGATCGTGGCCATGCCCCGGTACCAGACGTACAGGCCGAAGAAGGTCGAGCCGGCGGCGACCCACACCAGGCCGAGGACGCCGTGGACGCTCGGGCGGACCGGCTCCGCGGACAGCGCGACCGCCGAGGCGACCAGCATCGGCGGCAGGCACAGGACCAGGGCCCAGCCGATGACCTGCCAGCCCGGCATCAGGGCGGCGAGCCGGCCGCCCTCGGTGTAGCCGGCCGCGCACACGAGCAGCGCCCCGAAGAGGTACAGGTCGCCCCCGGAGACCGCCCCGCCGCTCTGCTGGAACGTGAAGCCGAGCACCACCGCGGCGCCGGAGACGGCCGCGATCCAGAAGGTGCGGGAGGGGCGCCGCCCCGTCCGCAGGGCGGAGAGGGCCGCCGTGGTGAGCGGCAGGAGGCCCACCACCACGGCGGCGTGGGAGGTGGTGGAGGTGCGGAGGGCCAGGGTGGTCAGGAGCGGGAAGCCGACGACGACCCCGCCCGCGACCACCGCGAGCCCCGCCCAGTGGCGCCGCTCCGGCAGCGGCACCCGGCCGGCGAGCAGGAAGGCGCCGGCGACGAGCGCGGCGAGGGTGGAGCGCACGGCCACCAGGGACCAGGGGCCGAAGCTCTCCAGGCCCCAGACGGTCGACGGGAAGGTGAGGGAGAACGCGACCACGCCGAGTCCGGCGAGCAGGGTGCCCCGGAGCGGGGAGTCGGGGGCGGGGACGGGACGGGCGGGCCGGGGCCGGTCCCCGAGTCCGTTCCGGTGCGGGAGGCCCCGGCGGGCGCGGGCAGCCCGGGGCCGGTCGCGTCCGGCCCGCCCGCCGCCCGGAGGGGCGGAGCGGTGACCGCTATCGTCGTCGGCTCGGTAGCGCTATCCTGTGCTCTCATGCAACAGCGTAGCAGAGGCACCGAATTGGCGAAATCCCTGCGAGCGGAGCTGAACCGCTACTCACCCGGTGAGAAACTGCCATCGAGCCGGGCGCTCGTCGAGCGCTACCGCGTCTCCCCGGTCACCGTCACCCGGGCCCTCGCCCAGCTCGCCGCCGAAGGGCTCGTCGTCACCCGTCCCGGAGCCGGCGCCTTCCGCGCGGAACCGCGCACCCCCGCCCCGGCCGTCGGGGACACCTCCTGGCAGGAGGTGTCCCTCAGCGCCGACACCGCCGCCGAGACCGTCCCCCGGACCGTCGACGCCTCCGGCGTCCTCGTCACCCTCTCCGCGCCCCCGCCCGGAGTCGTCGAGTTCAACGGCGGCTACCTCCACCCCTCCCTCCAGCCCACGCGGGCCCTCGCCGCCGCCCTCGCCCGCGCCGGCCGCCGCCCCGGCGCCTGGGGCAGGCCGCCCACCGACGGCCTGCCGGAGCTGCGCGAGTGGTTCGCCCGAGAGATCGGCGGCAGCGTCACCGCCGCCGAGATCCTCGTCACCGCCGGCGGCCAGTCCGCGATCACCACCGCCCTGCGCGCCCTCGCCCCGCCCGGCGCCCCCGTCCTCGTGGAGTCGCCCACCTACCCGGGCATGCTCGCCGCCGCCCGCGCCGCCGGGCTCCGCCCCGTGCCCGTTCCCGCCGACGCCGGGGGAGTCCGCCCCGAACACCTCGACGCCGCCTTCCGCGCGACAGGGGCCCGCGTCTTCGTCTGCCAGCCGCTCTTCCAGAACCCCACCGGAGCCGTCCTCGGACCGGAACGCCGCCGGGAGGTCGTCCGCATCGCCCGCGCCGCCGGCGCCTTCGTCGTCGAGGACGACTTCGCCCGCCGCCTCGTCCACGAGGACGCCCCGCCCCTCCCCGAACCGCTCGCCGCCGAGGACCCGGACGGCGTCGTCGTCCACGTCTGCTCCCTCACCAAGCCCACCTCGCCCAGCCTCCGCGTCGGCGCCCTCGCCGCCCGGGGCCCCGTCCTGGAACGGCTGCGCGCCATCCAGGTCGTCGACAGCTTCTTCGTCCCCCGCCCGCTCCAGGAGGCCGCGCTCGAACTCGTCGGCTCCCCGGCCTGGCCCCGCCACCTCCGCGCCGTCTCCCAGGAGCTCAAGAACCGCCGGGACGTCATGACCGGGGCCCTCGCCCGGCACCTCCCCGAACTCGCCCTGCCGCACATTCCCTCCGGCGGCCACCACCTCTGGCTGCGCCTCCCCGACGCGCTGTCCGAGGCCTCCCTCCTCGCCGCCGCCCTGCGCGGCGGGGTCGCCGTCGCCCCCGGCCGCCCCTATTTCTGCGCCGAACCCCCCGCCGGGCACATCCGGCTGAGTTTCGCGGGTGTCGCGGGCCCCGCCGAGCTCGTGGAGGGGGTGGACCGCCTGCGCGCGGCGGTCGGCGAACTGACCGGCCGGCTCCCGGCCCCGGGCCGCGCGAGGGGCGCGGCCGGCCCGGAACCCGCGCCGGCGCCCGGGGAAACCGCCTGACAAGCCCGCGCGTTCCTGGAAGCCTGCGCCCATGAGCGACACCCCCGCCCCGGAGCGCCCCGTCATGCACGGGGCGTACGAGATCTCGGCCGATCCCGCCCGGATCGACGCCGCCCGCGTCCACCACTGGCTCTCCACCGACTCCTACTGGGCCCACGGCCGACCTCGGGAGAAGCAGGACAGGGCCATCGCCGGCTCGCTCAACGTCGGCGCCTACCACCGCGGCACCGGCGAGATGAGCGCCTACGCGCGCGTCGTCACCGACTACGCCACCTTCGCCTGGCTCTGCGACGTCTACGTCGACCGCCCGGCCCGGGGCGCCGGCCTCGGCACCGCGCTCGTCACCGCCGTCCGGGACCTCCTGGAGCCGTACGGGCTGAGCCGCGTCATGCTCGCCACCGACGACGCGCACGGCGTCTACGAGAAGGTGGGTTTCACGCCACTACGAAATCCGGACAAGCTGATGGCTCTCGGGCAGCGCTGACCCGGACCCCTCCTCCCTCCCGAAACGACCCCCTTGACCAGCGGCGCCACCGGCCTCACGATCGCGGCCATGAGTCTTCGGGTGACGCTCGTCACAGCGGCACGCAGCTCCTCCCTGCTCGCCGAACGGTTCGACGACGACCGGCCGCTGGACGAGGCGGGCTGGTACGAGGTGCAGCAGGCCGCGCCCGCGCTCATCCCGCTCGGCGCGGCCGAACTGCGCTACTGCTCCCCCACCCCCCGCAGCCGCGCCACCGGCACCGCCCTCGGATACGCGCCCCTCGTCCAGCCCGCCCTGCGCGACTGCGACATGGGCCGCTGGCGCGGCCTGACCCTCGCCGAGGTCGCCGCCCTCGAACCCGCCGCCGTCGACGCCTGGCTCACCGACGCCCGCACCGCCCCGCACGGCGGCGAACCGCTCCTCGCCTTCATCACCCGGATAGGGAACTGGCTCGACACCCGCCCCGCCGAGGACGGCGCCATCGTCGCCGTCGCCGAGCCCTCCGTCGTGCGGGCCGCCCTCGTGTACGCCCTGAAGGCGCCGCCCGCCACGTACTGGAACGTGGAGGTCCGCCCCCTCTCCACCGTCACCCTCGCCGGCCGCCCCGGCCTCTGGCACCTCCAGCTCGACGCGGCCCTCCGCTGACCACCGCCGCCCGCACCGCCGGTGCCGGGGGCGGAGCGGAGGTGACGGTGGAGAGGGGGAGGGAAGGGAGCGCCGGCGGGGAAGCGCCGACGGAGGACGGAGGGGCGGTGCCCGACCGGCTAGCCTGAACCCACGATGAACCGTTTGAGCACGTCATGGGGCGCCTTCACGCTGACCCGCCATCCCGAGGACCCGCGCGACCCGCTGCGCGCCTGGGACGCGTCCGACGAGTACCTCCTGGAGCACCTGGCCGGGACCGGCACCGACCTCTCCGGCACCGTGGCCGTCCTCGGCGACCGCTGGGGGGCCCTCGTCACCGCCCTCCAGGCGGCGGACCCCGGCGAACTCGTCCAGATCACCGACTCGTACCTCGGCGGACGGGCCACCCGGACCAACCTCGCGCGCGCCGGGGCCGCCCCGGACGCCGTCCGGCTGCTCACCACCCAGGACCCGCCGCCCGCGCGGATCGACGTGCTCCTCGTCCGCGTCCCCAAGAGCCTCGCGCTCCTGGAGGACCAGCTGCACCGGCTCGCGCCCGCCGTCCACGAGGGCACCGTGATCGTCGGCACCGGCATGGTCAAGGAGATCCACACCTCCACGCTCAAGCTCTTCGAGCGCGTCCTCGGCCCCACCCGCACCTCGCTCGCGGTGAGGAAGGCCCGGCTGATCCACACGTCCCCCGGCCCCGCCGCCGATCCGGGCCCGAACCCCTGGCCGTACCGGTACGCCCTCCCGGCGGACACCCCCGCGCCCGGTCTGCCCGGCCGGACCGTCGTCAACCACGCCGGCGTCTTCTGCGCCGACCGCCTCGACATCGGGACCCGCTTCCTCCTCGCCCATCTGCCCCGGGACCTCGGCCGGGCCCGGGTCGCGGACCTCGGCTGCGGCAACGGCGTGGTCGGCCTCGCCGTCGCCCTCGCCGAACCCGGCGCGGAACCGGTCTTCACCGACGAGTCGTACCAGGCCGTCGCCTCGGCCGAGGAGAACTTCCGCACCCACGCGGGCGACGGGCGCGCGGCCGAGTTCCTCGTCGGCGACGGACTCGCGGACCTGCCCCCCGGCTCGCTGGACCTGGTCCTCAACAACCCGCCGTTCCACAGCCACCAGGCCACCACCGACCGCACCGCCCGCCGGATGTTCGCGGACGCCCGGCGCGCCCTGCGCCCCGGCGGGGAACTGTGGGTCGTCGGCAACCGGCACCTCGGCTACCACGTCACCCTCCGCCGGATCTTCGGCAACAGTGAACTGGTCGCGAGCGACCCGAAGTTCGTGGTCCTGCGCGCGGTGCGCCGCTAGAAGGGCCCCGCGGGGCGGTCCGCCGCTCCGGGCCCGCGCGTCCCGTCCTCGCCGGGAACCGTCCGGCGACGGGAGAAGGCCGGTCCGGCACCAGGGGTGCCGGACCGGCCTTCTCGCGGCCGAGGGGCCGCCGACCGCGTCACGCCGACGCGCCACGCAGGCGTGGGCGTGGGCGCCGCGCCGTGCGTCAGTCCGTGCCGAACTCCATCGCGGCCCGGTCGAGCAGCTCGTCGTCGCCCGAGGACTCGCCGCGGGAGGCGATGGCCTCGGCCCCGCCCTCCGGCATGTTCCCGATGAGCCCGGTCGCGGCGGCCTGGGCGGCGCCGATGGCCGGGTTGGCCGTGCCGATCAGACCGAGGCCCGCGTACTGCTCCAGCTTGGCGCGCGAGTCGGCGATGTCGAGGTTCCGCATGGTGAGCTGACCGATCCGGTCCGCCGGACCGAAGGCCGAGTCCTCGGTGCGCTCCATGGAGAGCTTGTCCGGGTGGTAGCTGAACGCCGGGCCCGTGGTGTCGAGGATCGAGTAGTCCTCGCCGCGCCGCAGCCGCAGCGTCACCTCGCCGGTGACGGCCGCGCCGACCCAGCGCTGGAGCGACTCGCGCACCATCAGGGCCTGCGGGTCCAGCCACCTGCCCTCGTACATGAGCCGGCCGAGCCGCCGCCCCTCGTTGTGGTACTGGGCGAGGGTGTCCTCGTTGTGGATCGCGTTGACCAGGCGCTCGTACGCGGCGTGCAGCAGGGCCATGCCGGGGGCCTCGTAGATGCCGCGGCTCTTGGCCTCGATGATCCGGTTCTCGATCTGGTCCGACATGCCCATGCCGTGGCGGCCGCCGATGGCGTTGGCCTCCATCACCAGGTCGACGGGGGAGGAGAACTCCTTGCCGTTGACGGTGACCGGACGGCCCTGGTCGAAGCCGATCGTCACGTCCTCGGCGGCGATCTCGACCGACGGGTCCCAGAACCGGACGCCCATGATCGGTTCCACGGTCTCGACGCCCGTGTCCAGGTGCTCCAGGGTCTTGGCCTCGTGGGTGGCGCCCCAGATGTTGGCGTCGGTGGAGTACGCCTTCTCCGTGCTGTCCCGGTAGGGGAGGCCGTGGGCGAGGAGCCACTCCGACATCTCCTTGCGGCCGCCGAGCTCGGTCACGAAGTCCGTGTCGAGCCACGGCTTGTAGATCCGCAGGTGGGGGTTGGCGAGGAGGCCGTAGCGGTAGAACCGCTCGATGTCGTTGCCCTTGAAGGTCGAGCCGTCGCCCCAGATCTGGACGTCGTCCTCCAGCATCGCCCGGACCAGGAGGGTGCCGGTGACGGCGCGGCCCAGCGGCGTGGTGTTGAAGTAGGCGCGACCGCCCGACCGGATGTGGAACGCGCCGCAGGTGAGCGCGGCGAGGCCCTCCTCGACCAGCGCCGCGCGACAGTCGACCAGGCGCGCGACCTCGGCACCGTAGGTCTTCGCACGGCCGGGCACCGAGGCGATGTCGGGCTCGTCGTACTGGCCGATGTCGGCGGTGTAGGTGCAGGGGATGGCGCCCTTGTCGCGCATCCATGCGACCGCGACGGAGGTGTCGAGGCCGCCGGAGAAGGCGATGCCGACGCGCTCGCCGGCGGGCAGGGAGGTGAGGACCTTGGACATAGGAAGAGTATGCATCATCTCGCATGGTCATGCAAAGAGGGGTCGAGTGCCCTCTTGCGGTCCGCCTCGGTCGCCCCGGCGGAGCTCGTTGCATAAAAGTGCGATGCCACGTATAGTCATGCCATCCATGAGGAGGGTTTCGATGACGGTACGAGCAGCGGTGGCGGGTGCGAGCGGATACGCGGGAGGAGAGCTCCTGCGCCTGCTCCTGGCGCACCCCCACGTCGAGATCGGGACGCTGACCGGCCACTCCCACGCCGGCCGGCGGCTCGGGGAACTCCAGCCCCACCTGCTCCCGCTCGCCGACCGCCTGCTCGCGCCCACCACCGCCGGGGAACTCGCCGGGCACGACGTCGTCTTCCTCGCCCTGCCGCACGGCCGGTCCGCCGCCGTCGCCGAGGAGCTCGGCCCGGACGTCCTGGTCGTCGACATGGGCGCCGACTTCCGGCTGAACGACCCCGCCGACTGGGAAACCTACTACGGCTCCCCGCACGCCGGGACCTGGCCCTACGGCCTCCCCGAACTGCCGGGCGCCCGCGCCGCCCTGGAGGGGTCCAAGCGCGTCGCGGTGCCCGGCTGCTACCCCACCGCCGTCTCGCTCGCGCTCTTCCCCGCGTACGCCCACGGACTCGCCGAGCCCGAGGCCGTGATCGTCGCCGCCTCCGGCACCTCCGGCGCCGGCAAGGCCCTCAAGCCGCACCTGCTCGGCAGCGAGGTCATGGGCAGCATGTCCCCGTACGGGGTCGGCGGCGGCCACCGCCACACCCCCGAGATGATCCAGAACCTCAGCGGACCGGCGGGGGAGCGGGTCACCGTCTCCTTCACGCCCACCCTGGCCCCGATGCCCCGCGGCATCCTCGCCACCTGCACGGCCGCCGCGAAGCCCGGCGTCACCGCCGGGGCCGTACGGACCGCGTACGAGAAGGCCTTCGCGGACGAGCCGTTCGTCCACCTGCTCCCCGAGGGACAGTGGCCGGCCACGGCGTCCGTCTACGGTTCCAACGCCGTTCAGGTGCAGGTCGCGTTCGACGCCGCCGCGAACCGGATCATCGCGATCAGCGCCCTCGACAACCTCACCAAGGGCACCGCCGGCGGCGCGGTGCAGAGCATGAACATCGCCCTCGGGCTCCCCGAGGGCACCGGACTTTCCACGACCGGGGTCGCTCCGTGAGCGAGGCGCGCACGACCCCCGGTCCACAGACGACGAAGCCCGCGCCCCCGTACCGCGCGGGCGGAGAAGCGAACGGAGAAGCACAGTGAGCGTCACCGCAGCGAAGGGATTCACGGCGGCCGGCATCGCCGCCGGGATCAAGCAGAACGGCAACCCGGACCTGGCCCTCGTGGTCAACACCGGGCCCCGCCGCGCCGCCGCGGGAGTCTTCACCTCCAACCGCGTCAAGGCCGCCCCCGTCGTCTGGTCCCAGCAGGTCCTCGCCGACGGCGAACTGACCGCCGTCGTCCTCAACTCCGGCGGTGCCAACGCCTGCACCGGCCCCCTGGGCTTCCAGGACACCCACGCCACCGCCGAGAAGGCCGCGGAGGTCCTGAGCGCCGCCGGGACCGAGGTCGGCGCCGGCGAGGTCGCCGTCGCCTCCACCGGCCTCATCGGCGTGCGGCTCCCCATGGACAGGCTCCTCCCCGGCGTGGAGAAGGCCGCGGCCGAACTCTCCGAGCACGGCGGCGAGAAGGCCGCCATCGCCATCAAGACCACCGACACCGTCCACAAGACCGCCGTGGTGACGAAGGACGGCTGGACGGTCGGCGGCATGGCCAAGGGCGCGGGCATGCTCGCCCCGGGCCTCGCCACCATGCTGGTCGTCCTCACCACCGACGCCGACGTGGACGCCAAGGGCCTCGACGACGCCCTCCGGGGCGCCACCCGCGTCACCTTCGACCGGGTCGATTCCGACGGCTGCATGTCCACCAACGACACCGTCCTGCTCCTCGCCTCCGGCGCCTCCGGCGTCACCCCGGACCGGGAGGCGTTCGCCGAAGCCGTACGGGCCGTCTGCGACGACCTCGCCCGCCAGCTCATCGGCGACGCCGAGGGCGCCAGCAAGGACATCCGCATCGAGGTGGTCAACGCCGCGACCGAGGACGACGCCGTCGAGGTGGGCCGCTCCATCGCCCGCAACAACCTCCTCAAGTGCGCCATCCACGGCGAGGACCCCAACTGGGGCCGGGTGCTCTCCGCCATCGGCACCACGGCCGCCGCCTTCGAGCCGGACCGGCTCAACGTCGCCATCAACGGCGTCTGGGTCTGCAGGAACGGCTCCGTCGGCGAGGACCGCGACCTCGTCGACATGCGCTACCGGGAGGTCGTCATCACCGCCGACCTCGCCGCCGGCTCCGAGTCCGCCGTCATCTGGGCGAACGACCTCACCGCCGACTACGTCCACGAGAACAGCGCGTACTCGTCGTGACCGGCGCCACGCGGAAGCACACCGCGCTCCCCAAGGCCCGGACCCTCATCGAGGCGCTGCCCTGGCTCACCCGCCACCACGGCAGGACCGTCGTCATCAAGTTCGGCGGCAACGCCATGATCGACGACGACCTCAAGGCCGCCTTCGCACAGGACGTCGTCTTCCTGCGCCACGCCGGCCTCAAGCCGGTCGTGGTGCACGGCGGCGGCCCCCAGATCAACGCCGCCCTCGACCGGCACGGCCTGGTCAGCGAGTTCAAGGCCGGCCTCCGGGTCACCACCCCCGAGGCGATGGACGTCGTGCGGATGGTGCTCGCCGGGCAGGTCCAGCGGGAACTGGTCGGGCTGCTCAACCAGCACGGCCCGTTCGCCGTCGGCATGACCGGCGAGGACGCCCGCACCATCACCGCCACCCAGCACCGGCCGGTCATCGAGGGCGAACAGGTCGACATCGGCCGGGTCGGCGAGATCACCGCCATCGAGACCGGCGCCATCGAAGCCCTCCTGGAGGACGGCCGCATCCCGGTCGTCTCCTCCATCGCACGCTCCCAGGACGACGGACATGTCTACAACGTCAATGCTGATACGGCGGCTGCGGCACTCGCTGCGGCGCTGGGTGCCGAGACCCTGATGGTCCTGACCGACGTCGAGGGCCTCTACGAGGACTGGCCGAACAGCGACGAGGTCATCAGCCGCCTCACCGCGAGCCAGCTGGAGAAGCTGCTGCCCGAGCTCTCCAGCGGCATGGTCCCCAAGATGGAGGGCTGCCTGCACGCCGTACGGAACGGGGTCACCACGGCCCGCGTGATCGACGGGCGGGTCCCGCACTCGATCCTGCTGGAGATCTTCACCGACGAGGGCATCGGCACGATGGTCGTGCCGGACGACCGGAACGGACCGGGGGACCGATGAACGGCGACGGCAACACGGAGCTGACCCTGCGCTGGCAGGGCTCGCTCATGGACAACTACGGCACGCCCCGGCTGCCCCTCGTCCGCGGCGAGGGCGCCAGGGTGTGGGACGCCGACGGCAGGGAGTACCTGGACTTCGTCGGCGGCATCGCCGTCAACGCCCTCGGCCACGCCCACCCGGCGGTCGTCGAGGCCGTCACCCGGCAGGCCGGGACCCTCGGCCACGTCTCCAACCTCTTCGTCGCCGAGCCGCCCGTGGCCCTCGCCGAACGGCTCCTCGGCCTCTTCGGCCGGCCCGGGAAGGTCTTCTTCTGCAACTCGGGCGCCGAGGCCGTCGAAGGCGCCTTCAAGCTCGGCCGGCTCACCGGCCGCCCCCACATGGTCGCCACGCGGGGCGGCTTCCACGGCCGGACCATGGGCTCCCTCGCGCTCACCGGCCAGCCCGCCAAGCAGACCCCCTTCCTTCCGCTGCCCGGCGACGTCACGCACGTCCCGTACGGCGACGCGGAGGCGCTGCGGGCCGCGGTCACCGAGGACACCGCCCTCGTGATCATCGAGCCGATCCAGGGCGAGAACGGCGTCGTCGTCCCGCCCGCCGGCTACCTGAGGGCCGCCCGCGAGATCACCCGCGCCACCGGGACGCTGCTCGTCCTCGACGAGGTGCAGACCGGCATCGGACGGTGCGGCCACTGGTTCGAGCACCAGGCCCACGAGGGCGTGGAGCCCGACGTCGTGACCCTCGCCAAGGGGCTCGGCGGCGGCCTCCCGATCGGAGCGACCGTCGCCTTCGGCCGCGCCGCGGACCTCTTCGGCCCCGGCCACCACGGCACCACCTTCGGCGGCAACCCGATCGCCTGCGCCGCCGGCCTCGCCGTCCTGGACACCCTCGCCGCCGACGCCGCCCTCGACCACGTGAAGGCGGTCGGGGAGCGGCTGCGGCGGGGAATCGAGGCCCTGGGCCACCCCCTGGTCTCCCACGTCCGGGGTGCGGGGCTCCTGCTGGGTATCGTGCTCACCGAGCCCCTCGCGCCCCAGGTGCAGCAGGCGGCTCAGGACGCCGGCCTCCTGGTGAACGCGCCCGCCCCCGACGTCGTACGGATCATGCCCTCGCTGCTCCTCGCCGACGCCGAGGCGGACGCCTTCCTCCGGGCGCTGCCCGGGGTCCTCGACGTGGCGAACGGGCAAGGACGAAGCGGAGAATGAGGCGACGATGACCGACGCGCAGGAGAACGAGCACGGAGGGCCGTCCGTTCCGCAGACCCGTACCGCCCGCCACCGCAGGATCGTCGACATCCTCAACCGGCAGCCGGTGCGGTCGCAGAGCCAGCTCGCCAAGCTCCTCGCGGACGACGGCCTGAGCGTCACCCAGGCGACGCTCTCCCGCGACCTGGACGAGCTGGGCGCGGTGAAGATCCGCAACACCGGAGGCGAGCTGATCTACGCGGTGCCCAGCGAGGGCGGTTTCCGCACCCCGCAGGCGCCGCTCGGCGAGTCCGCCAAGGAGGAGCGCATGCGGCGCCTCTCCGGCGAACTGCTGATCTCCGCCGAGGCCTCCGCCAACCTGGTGGTGCTGCGGACCCCGCCGGGCGCCGCCCAGTTCCTCGCGTCGGCCATCGACCAGGCCGAACTCCACGCCATCCTCGGCACCATCGCCGGTGACGACACCCTCCTGCTGATCAGCCGGGACCCGGCGGGGGGCCAGGCACTCGCGGACCACCTCCTGAAGCTGGCCCAGAAGTAGGCGGCCGGGCCCGGCGGCGCGTTCGTCTCCGGGCCCGCCGCGCCGGTCCCGGAGGCCGCCACCGGCCCCGGCCCGGACCCGGCGGCGGGGCGCGGCCCGTACGGCGGGCCCGTACGGGCCGCGCGGCCTCACCCGGTCTGCCCGGCGCCCTCCGGGGCGGGCAGCGGGGGAAGCGGCAGCGGGAGCGCCGGCAGCCCGTCGAGGCTGCTCGCGAGGTGCTCCTTGCGCGCGCAGTACGCGTTGAACTCCTCGTCCGTCTTCCGGTTGAAGTACTCGGCGTGCAGCGCCCGGTCCTCCCGGTACTCCATCAGCGGAACGGCGAACCCGCAGGAGTCGCCGATCCGCCGCGCCCGCACCAGGACGATCGCCCGCGCGCTGCCCTGCCCCGCCACGGCCTCGGCGGGGAACCGCGCGAACAGCTCGTTCCAGCGCGGGTCGTCCCGGAGCACCGCCTCCCCGGTGCCGTGCACCCGCACCACCGTCGGCGGCCCCGAGAAAGCGGTCCACATCAGGGTGATCCGCCCGTTGCCCGGCTCGCGCAGGTGCGCGATCGTCTCGGCGCTGCTGCCGCCGAAGTCGACGTAGGCGAGGGTCAGTTCGTCGAGGACCACGAGGGTGCCGCGCCGCCCCTTGGGGGAGAGGTTGACGTGCCCGTCGCCGGCGAGGGGAGCGGTCGCGGTGAAGAACACCGGTTGTTCCTCGATGAAGGAGCGCAGGCGTCCGTCGATGCGTTCGTATGTTTTTCCCATGTGGCGCATTCTGGTCGCCCCGTCCTCCCGGGGCACCCTTCCGGCACGTTCCTCGCGGAAGAGGGCGATCATGCCCGTGCCCGGCGCGCGCGTGCGCGCAGCTTCGGGTCCGGATCGTCTCCGAGGACCCGGACCGCCTCCCGGTACGGGAGTCCGCCGACCTCGGCCAGAAGCCTCAGCGCGCCCTTCCGGACGTGCGGGTCCGGACCGGCGACCGCGCGCCGCAGGAGCCCGTCGGACGGGAGTCGGCCGGCCCACGGCAGCAGCGCGGTCACCGTCTCGCGCACGACCCGTGGCGAACCGTCGTCCAGCAGCGGTACGAGCGGTTCGGCCCGGACCGCGTCGAGCCGGCGCAGCCCCGCCACGGCGCTCGCCCGCACGCGGGACCGCCCGTGGCCCGTGAGCGCCCACAGGACCGCGCCGTCCACGGCCCGGTCCCCGCACTCGGCGAGCCCGAGCGGCGCGTCGTCGGGCACCCCGGCACCGGCCGCGCAGGCCGCCCGGTACAGCGGCAGCGGGTCGGTGCCCGCCTGCCGCAGCACCCAGCGGGCGCAGGCGCGCACCAGCGCGGAGCGGTCGTGCAGGAACGGCCCGGCCCCGGCGGCCCGGCCCGCCCGGCGCAGCCCCGTCACCCCCGCCGCCCGCACCCGGCCCTGCCGGGAGCCCAGCAGCGGGGCGAGGACGGCCGCGCAGGCCCCGTCCCCCTCTCCGTCCCCCGCCCCGGCGAGCGCCGCGCTCGCGCAGAGGTCCTGGACGACCACGTCGGGGTCGCTCGCGGCGATCGCCGCGAGCCGGGCCGGGGAGAGCAGGCCGCGCTCCACGGCGGTCCGGTGGGCGAGCCGCCGGACCGCCCGGTCCCCGCTCGTGAGCAGGGCGGTCACCCGGTCGGCGGGACCTTCCCGTACGGCTTCGGTCAGGAGGTCCCGCGCGGCGTCCCCGCGCAGCCGGCCCCCGGTCAGCAGCGCGACCGCCAGGAGACCGCCGAACGCCCCGGCCGGCAGTCCCGGCGACTCCGCGCGCAGCACGGCGCGCGCCCGCTCGCGCACGGGCCCGGCCCAGTCGGCGCAGCGGACGACGACCAGGGGGAGGAGTCCGGGGAACCCTCTCACGGAGGAGAGGGCGGTCTCCCTGGTCCGGCCGTCGGGATCGCACAGGGCGACGGCGACCCGCTCGGCCGGAGTGCCGGGGAACCGGGAAACCGGATGCGGGCGGGCGGGAGGGGCCCACCGGAGCGCGGCCCTGACCCGCTCGTCGAAGTCGGTCCACAGGGTCGCGTCCGCTCCCTCCAGGGCCTGGGCGAGCCGGTCGGCGAGTTCGTCCGAGGTGCTGGTCCGCATGGGCGGAGCCTAGATCCGGACGCGAGGGGACGCCGCCGAATATCCGGGGGCGGCGGCCCGGGCGCGCTACCGCCGAAGCGCGTTGACAAAACATACGGCTGATTGCATAGTTATGCCATCACCTTCTCCACCCCGGGTCGGGAAGGTGGCGGTACACCCACCCTCCCGAGGAGCAGTAGCTGTGAGCAGCAACAACGGTGACGTACGGCTCTGGGGCGGACGGTTCGCCGACGGTCCCGCCGAGGCCCTGGCGAAGCTGTCCGCGTCGGTCCACTTCGACTGGCGCCTCGCCCCGTACGACATCGCCGGCTCCCGCGCCCACGCACGCGTGCTGCACAAGGCGGGCCTGCTCACCCAGGACGAACTGACCCGCATGCTGGCCGGTCTCGACCGGCTGGAGGCGGACGTGGCGGACGGCTCCTTCGTCGGCACCCTCGCCGACGAGGACGTCCACACCGCCCTGGAGCGGGGCCTCCTGGAGCGCCTCGGCCCGGACCTCGGCGGCAAGCTGCGCGCCGGCCGGTCCCGGAACGACCAGGTCGCCACCCTCTTCCGGATGTACCTGCGCGACCACGCCCGGATCATCGGCGGCCTCCTCGCCGACCTCCAGGACGCCCTGGTCGGTCTCGCCGAGGCGCACGCGGACGTCGCCATGCCCGGCCGTACGCACCTCCAGCACGCCCAGCCGGTGCTCTTCGCCCACCACGTCCTCGCCCACGTCCAGTCCCTCTCCCGGGACGCCGAGCGGCTGCGCCAGTGGGACACCCGGACGGCGGTCTCCCCGTACGGCTCCGGCGCCCTCGCCGGCTCCTCCCTCGGGCTCGACCCGGAGGCGGTCGCGAAGGACCTCGGCTTCGAGCGGGGCAGCGCGGGCAACTCGATCGACGGCACGGCCTCCCGCGACTTCGTCGCCGAGTTCGCCTTCATCACGGCGATGATCGGGGTGAACCTCTCCCGGATCGCGGAGGAGATCATCATCTGGAACACGAAGGAGTTCTCCTTCGTCACCCTCCACGACGCCTTCTCCACCGGTTCGTCGATCATGCCGCAGAAGAAGAACCCCGACATCGCGGAGCTGGCCCGGGGCAAGTCCGGCCGTCTCATCGGCAACCTGTCGGGCCTGATGGCCACCCTCAAGGCCCTTCCGCTCGCGTACAACCGCGACCTCCAGGAGGACAAGGAGCCGGTCTTCGACTCCTGCGACCAGCTGGAGGTCCTGCTCCCCGCCTTCACCGGCATGATGGCCACGCTCACCGTCAACCGGGAGCGCATGGAGGAGCTGGCCCCGGCCGGCTTCTCGCTGGCCACGGACATCGCGGAGTGGCTGGTCAGGCAGGGCGTCCCGTTCCGGGTGGCGCACGAGGTGGCGGGCGAGTGCGTGAAGGTCGCCGAGGCCGGCGGCAAGGAGCTGGACGAGCTGACCGACGAGGAGTTCGCCAAGATCTCCGAGCACCTCACCCCCGAGGTCCGCACGGTCCTCGACGTCCCCGGCGCCCTCGCCTCCCGCGACGGACGCGGCGGCACCGCCCCCTCCGCCGTCGCCGTCCAGCTCGTGGAGGTCAAGGCGGACCTGGTGATCCAGCACGCCTGGGCCGAGGCCAAGAGGTAACCGTCCGTACGCGTTCCGCGCGCCGCCGCCCCCGGGCCCCGGGGGCGGCGGCGTCGTGCCGTCCGCGCCGGCGCGTGCCGCGCCCGGCCGTGCGGCGTCTCCAGCCAGTGCGACATCCACCATCCGAATGAGACGTCAACGTCTCATCTCATGTATGGTTGTCTCATGTCAGTCGACCGCACCCAGATGCTCCGCGCCGCCGCCGCCCTCCTCTCCCGGAAATCGACCGCCACCATGGACGAGGTCGCACGGGCCGCCGGGGTCGGCAGGGCCACGCTGCACCGGCACTTCGCCGGACGCGACGCCCTGGTGCGGGCGCTCGAAGAACTGGGCCTCCAGGAACTGGACGCGGCCCTCGACGCGGCCGGGATCGAGGAGGGACCCGAGGACGAGGCCGTACGCCGGCTCATCGCCTCCGTGGAACCCGTGGCGCCCCTGCTGTCGTTCCTCGTCAGTGAGAACCAGCTCTTCGAGGGCGACCGGCGGAACGAGGGCTGGGAGCGCATCGACGCCCGGATCTCCGCCCTCTTCCGGCGCGGCCAGGAGCGCGGCGTCTTCCGGATCGACCTGACCCCCGCCTGGCTCACCGAGGCCCTCTACGGGCTCGTGGGCTCCGGCACCTGGGCCGTGCAGGACGGCCGGGTCGCCGCCAAGGACTTCCAGTACATGATCGTCGAGTTGCTGCTCGGCGGAGCGCGCAGGAGCGTGGAGAAGTGAGCACCAACACCCTCAAGACCCCGACCCATACCGAGGGCGTCCGCGGTCCCGGCCGGTGGCTCGCCCTCTCCGTCCTCGTCCTGGCCGTACTGCTCGTGGCGGTCGACGCCACGGTGCTCGGCCTCGCCACCCCCTTCCTCTCCGAGGACCTCGAACCCACCGGCACCCAGCTCCTCTGGATCGGCGACGTCTACTCCTTCGTCATCGCCGGCCTCCTGGTCTCCATGGGAAGCCTCGGCGACCGCATCGGGCGCAAGAAGCTGCTCCTGGCCGGCGCCACCGCCTTCGGCGCCGTCTCCGTGCTCAACGCCTACGCGACCAGCCCGGAGATGATGATCGTCGCCCGCGCGCTCCTCGGCGTCGCCGGCGCGACCCTCATGCCGTCCACCCTGGCGCTCATCCGCAACCTGTTCCACGATCCGCGCGAGCGCAGTCTCGCCATCGGCATCTGGGGTGCCATGGCCTCCGCGGGCGCGGCCGTCGGCCCGGTCGTCGGCGGCTTCCTCCTGGAGCACTTCTGGTGGGGCTCGGTCTTCCTCATCAACCTGCCCGTCATGGCCGTCCTCGTCCTCGTCGGCATCAAGCTGATCCCCGAGTCGAAGAACCCGGCCCCGGGCCCCTGGGACCTGCCCAGCGTGGCGCTCTCCCTCGTCGGCATGATCGGCGTCGTCTACGCCGTCAAGGAGCTGGCCTCCCACGGCCTCTCGCCCGCCGTGGGCGTCTCCGCCGCCGCCGGAGCCGCGGCCCTCGCCTGGTTCGTCCGCAGGCAGCTGACCCTGCCCGCGCCCCTCCTGGACATGCGGCTCTTCCGCCACCGGGGCTTCTCCGGGGCCGTCCTCGCGGACCTGCTGACCATCCTGGGCCTCTCCGGCCTGGTGTTCTTCCTGTCCCAGTTCTTCCAGCTGGTCCAGGGCCGCCACCCCCTGGAGGCCGGACTCGCCGAACTGCCCGCCGCGGTCGGCGCCGTCACCGCGGGGCTGATCGCGGGCAGGGCGGCCCGCCGCTTCTCCGTACGGTCCGTGGTGGCCGGAGGCCTCGCGGCGGTCGGCGTCTCCCTCGCCGTCCTGACGACGCTCGACCAGCACACCGGCTATCCGCTGCTCGGCGGCGCCCTGCTCGTCGTCGGCGTCGGCGCGGGCTTCGCCTTCACCGTCACCGCCGACGTGATCCTCTCCAGCGTCCCCAAGGAGCAGGCCGGTTCCGCCTCCGCCGTCTCCGAGACCGCGTACGAACTGGGCGCCGCGCTCGGCATCGCCGTCCTCGGCTCGATCGTGACCGGCGTCTACCGGGGCTTCCCCACCCCGGCCGGCGTCCCCGCGGACGTCACGTCGGCCGCCCACGAATCCCTCGGCGGCGCGGTCGAGGCCGCCGGCGCCCTCGCCCCCGACACGTCGGCCGCCCTGGTGTCGGCCGCGCAGACGGCCTTCGTCGACGGCCTGCGGATCGCGGCCGGCGCCGGCGCGGCGGTCCTCCTCGCCACGGCCGCCGCCGCCTGGTTCCTGCTCAGGGGCCAGAAGCTGGAGGACGGCGTCGAGCACTGACGCCCCGCACAGGGAGGTGCCCCCGTACAGCCGGGCTGTACGGGGGCACCCTCACGCGTGCGCGTACGTCCTCACGCGGCCTTCGCCTTGGTGGCGTACATGTCCACGTACTCCTGCCCGGAGAGCCGCATCACCTCGGCCATCACCGAGTCCGTCACCGCCCGCAGGACGTAGCGGTCGCGGTCCATCCCCTCGTACCGGGAGAACTCCATCGCCTCGCCGAAGCGGACCGTCACCCGGCCCGGACGGGGGAAGCCCGCCCCGCCCGGCTGGATCTTGTCGGTGCCGATCATCGCGAACGGCACCACCGGCGCGCCGGTCATCAGGGTCAGCCGCGCGATCCCCGTGCGGCCCCGGTACAGCCGGCCGTCGGGGGAGCGGGTGCCCTCCGGGTAGATCGAGAAGACCTTGCCCTCGTCGAGCACCCGACGGCCCGTCATCAGCGCCGCCACGCCGCCGCGTCCGCCGTCCCGGTCCACCGGGATCATGCCGACGCTGGTGAAGAACCAGGCCATCGCCCGGCCCTTGAGGCCCTTGCCCGTCACGTACTCGTCCTTGCCGATGAAGTAGACCGGACGGTCCAGGCAGATCGGCATGATCATCGAGTCGATGAAGGTCAGGTGGTTGCCCGCGAGGATCACGGGACCCGTCCCCGGAACGTTCTCGGCGCCCTCCACGCGGGGGCGGAACATCAGGCGCATGACCGGCCCGAGCACTGCCTTGATGATCGCGAGACGGGACAACGGTTCCTCCGGTGGGAAGCGGGTCAGCCGAGGACGGACGAACTGACGGTGCGACTGGCGACGATACTCGCGGGTCACCTCCGCGCGCACATCGGGTTCACCGAACGGATACGCAGTGTTGACACGTGTTTCCGCCATGTTCGACGCAGGTCTGCCGTCCGTAGGGGGTCGGTGCCTAACGTCGGGGGCAGCGCCGTCAGGTGCGGGACATCACACCACGATCCACCCAGGAGGACCCTTCATGACCCAGGGCGAACGCCGGACCCCGGCACGGCGGACGGTCCTCGGCGCCGCGGGCGCCACCGTCCTCGGCGCCTCCGCGGCCCTCACGGCCGGCACCGCGCAGGCCGCCCCGGCCGCCGCGGCGAACCGTCCGCACGGCCGCGGCTACCGCTCCCTCCCCGTCCCCACGGTCATCGGCCACCGCGGCGCGAGCGGCTACCGCCCCGAGCACACCCTCGGCTCCTACCGGCTCGCCCTCGACCTCGGCGCCCACGTCGTCGAACAGGACCTCGTCCCCACCCGGGACGGACACCTGGTCTGCCGGCACGAGAACGACATCACCGGCACCACCGACGTCGCCGACCATCCCGAGTTCGCGTCCCGGAAGACCACCAAGACCGTCGACGGCACCCGGATCACCGGCTGGTTCACCGAGGACTTCACGCTCGCCGAGCTCAAGACCCTGCGGGCCCAGGAGCGCATCCCCGGCACCCGCCAGGAGAACACCCTCTACGACGGCCGCTGGACGGTCCCCACCTTCGAGGAGGTGCTGCGCTGGGCCGACGAGGAGGGCCGCCGCCGGGGCCGCGAGATCTGGCTGTACGTCGAGACCAAGCACCCCACGTACTTCCGCTCCCTCGGCCTCGGCCTGGAGGAACGGCTCGCGAAGCTCCTGCGCCGGTACGGACGCCACCGCGCCCACTCGCCCCTCATCCTCCAGTCCTTCGAGCCGAGCAGCGTCCGGCGCCTGGCGGAACTGGTCGACACCCCCGGCGTCGTCCTGCTCTCCGGGGCGAACAGCCGCCCGTGGGACTTCGTCGAGGCCGGGGACCCGCGCACGGTCGCGGACCTGATCACGCCCGGGGGCCTGCGCCGCATCGCCTCGTACGCGCGGGGCATCGGCCCCACGCTCGACCTGGTCATCCCCCGGGACGCGAACGGCCGGCTCGGCGCGCCGACCACCCTGGTCCGCGACGCCCACGCGGCCGGCCTGATCCTCCACCCGTACACGCACCGCAACGAGAACGCCTTCCTGCCCGCCGACTTCCGCCGCGGCACCGACCCGAACGCCTACGGCGACTCCATCGGCGCCCTGAAGCGGTACCTGGAGACGGGCATCGACGGCATCTTCTCCGACAACCCCGACACCGCCCTGCTCGCCGCCGAGGACCTCACCGGCCGCGGCTGAGGCGCGCGTCCGGGGGCCCGCCCGGCCCGCGGCGCCCGGGACGGACGGCCGCGCGGGTCCGCTCCCGGGCCCGCGCGACCCCCTCCCGGGTGGTTTACGCCCCCGCACCGGGACCACGGGCGCGCGGGCCCGGCATCGTGCGGGGCATGACCACCCCCGCCGTTCCGGAGCCGGCCGCCGGCCCCCGGACCGCCCCCGACGCGCGCGCCGGGCTCCTCGCCGCGCTCGCCCCGCTGCTCGCCGCCGAGTCGGTCGCCGAGGCCCCCGCCGCCGGCGTCGAACCCGGCGACCTGGAACAGGCCGTCTGGCTCCGCCTCCTCGAACGCCTCCAGGAGACGGGAGCCCCCGCGCGGCCCGCCGACTGGCTGCGCCGGGCCGTCCGCGCCGAGGCCCGCCGCGCCCGCCGGACCGGCGACCGGGAACGCCCCTACCGGGACGAACCCGCCCACGACCGGGACGGCTCCGGGTCCCACGGCTCCCCGGAGCACTCCCTGCTGGCCGACGAGCGCCGCCGCACGGTGCGCGCCGCCGTCACCCGCACCCCCGGCCGCTGCCCCGGGGTCCTCGCCGCGATGCTCGATCCGGGGGACCCCACCTACCGGGAAATCGCAGGAGAGTTGGGTATCTCACAGGGGAGTCTGGGGCCGATGCGTTCCCGTTGCCTGGGATGCCTGCGCAGAATGCTGGCTGCGGAGGTTCCCGCCCCGGACCGTCGGGGAAGGGTGCGGTAGACCGGTGATCGGCAGGGGAGCGGGAGGCGGGCACCCATGGGCCTGAGCGTGACCATCTCGGCGGCGGACGCGCGGGACGCGGAGCAGATCCTGAAGTTGCAGTACCTCTGCTATCAGGGCGAGGCGGAGCTGTACGGGGACTGGTCGATCGAACCGCTCACCCAGTCGCTCGACGCCCTGCGCGCCGAACTGGAGGAGGGGCACGGACTCGTGGCCCGGCTCGGCGACGAGGTCGTCGCCTCCGTACGGGCCAGGCTCGACGAGGACGGCACGGTGCGCATCGCCAAGCTCATCGTCCACCCGCGCATGCGGCGGCACGGTCTCGGCGGCCGCCTCCTCGACGGCATCGAACGCCACTTCGCGACCGCGCCCGCGCCGCCCGCCAAGCGCTTCCGGCTCTTCACCGGCCACCGCAGCGAGGGCAATCTGCGCCTCTACCGCCGCAAGGGGTACGCACCGGTCGGCACCCGCGAACTCGGCACCGGGCTCACCCTGGTGACCCTGGAGAAGGCCGCCTGACCCGGCGGCCCGGCGTCCGTCCCCGGCCCGGCGTCCGCCTGACCCGGCGTCCGTCCCCGGTCCGCGACCCGTCTCCGGTCCGCGACCCGTCTCCGGCCCGCCGCCCGCTCCCGGTCCGCCGGACGGGCGTCAGACCGCCGGCACCGCGCGCGACCGGCGCAGCCACCAGATGCCGGTCAGCGGCAGCAGCACCGGGATGAAGACGTAGCCGTAGCCGTACTTCGACCAGACGGTCGTGTCCGGGAAGGCGGACGGCTCGATCAGCGTCCAGGTCCCCACGACCAGGACGCCCGCGAGTTCGGCGGCGCAGCACACCAGCGCCGCCCTGCGGGCCGCCTCCCCGCCGCGCACCAGCGTGTACGTGATGAAGACGTAGACGACGGCCGCCACCGCCGACAGGCCGTACGCGAGCGGCGCCCGGTCGAACTCGGTGGCGATCTGGAAGGCCGAGCGGGAGACCGCGCCCACCGACATCACGCCGTACAGCCAGACGACCAGCATGCCCGGACCCGTGACGAGCCGGGTCCCCGTGCTCCCCGCGGCCCTCTCCTGCGTCCCGGTCATGGTCAGCCCACCGTCCAGATGTCGTAGAGACGCACTTCGAGCACGGCCAGCACGACCGCGCCCGCCGCCACCGTCGCCGAACCCCACCGGCTGCGCTCCGCGAGCGACATGAACCCGGCGATCGGCACCGCGCACAACGCGCCGAGCAGATAGGCGACGAAGATCGTCGCGCCCTCCTCGGCCTTCTCGCCGCGCGCCAGCTGCACGACGCCGACGATCAGCTGGACCAGGACCAGGAAGGTCACCACGGCCATGCCGATGAAGTGCCAGTCCTTGGTCGGCCGGTCGCGGAAGGCGGCGAAGCCGCACCAGGCGGCGAGGGCGAGCGCGGCCGCGGAGACCGCGACCGTCAGGGCGTCGAGCATGCGCCCGAGGGTATTACGGGCCGGGCGGCCCGACGCGCCCGGCCCTCCCCTCCCGGCCGCGCGGGCGCCCCTGTGTCCTCGGCCACAGCCCGCTCCGGACCGCTCCCCGGGAGGACCGGCCGGGCCCCGGAAAGACGCGGCGAGAAGGGCCCCCGGACCGTCCGCATGCCGTCTCAGGCATGTCCGCTATTCGGACAGGGCGCTTTCGTTCGCAGTCGCGCATGCTTTACTTGCAGACATGACCACGACGAGCAGCCGCATCCTTGCGACCGAGGCGACCACGACGCCCGGTGCTCGCCGCATGTGTCGAATGTGCGCCTTCTGAGGGCCCCCGCCCGAGTCCCGCGCCCCGAAGCGGGACCGACGGCAGCGCCGGTACCCGCCGAACGGCGGTGGACCGTGCCCGCCCCGCGCACCCGCCGGCGCCCGGCCACCCGCCGGACCGGCACCCCCGTGCGCCTGACTGTCCGATGACGAATGCCCCGTGCGTGACGGACCCCGCGTCGCGCACTCGACAGTGACGGAAACCCCTGTGATCACCACTTCGGGCCTGACCAAGGTCTACGAGTCGCGCGGCCGGCAGGTCACCGCTCTGGACGGCGTCGACCTCCACGTCCGCGAGGGCGAGGTGTTCGGCGTGATCGGCCAGAGCGGCGCCGGCAAGTCCTCCCTCATCCGCTGCGTCAACCTCCTGGAGCGCCCCACCTCCGGCACGGTGACCGTCGACGGCGTCGACCTCACCGCCCTCGCCGGCAGGGGCCGCCGCGCGGGCAAGGACCTGCGGCGGGCGCGCAGCGGCATCGGCATGGTCTTCCAGCACTTCAACCTGCTGTCCTCCCGCACGGTCAAGGACAACATCGAGCTGCCCCTGGAGATCCTCGGCGTCTCCGGTGCCGAGCGCTCCCGCCGCGCCCTGGAACTCCTCGACCTCGTCGGCCTCGCCGACAAGGCCAAGGCCTACCCCGGCCAGCTCTCCGGCGGCCAGAAGCAGCGCGTCGGCATCGCCCGCGCCCTCGCCGGCCGGCCCAAGGTCCTCCTCTCCGACGAGGCCACCAGCGCCCTCGACCCGGAGACCACCCGCTCCATCCTCCAGCTCCTGCGCGACCTCAACCGGCAGCTCGGCCTCACCGTCCTGCTCATCACGCACGAGATGGACGTCGTCAAGACCGTCTGCGACTCCGCCGCCCTCATGCGGCAGGGCCGGATCGTCGAGTCCGGCACGGTCGCCGGACTCCTCGCCACCCCCGGCTCCCGGCTGGCCGCCGAACTGTTCCCGGTGAGCGGCCGCGCCACCGGCGCCGACCGCACCGTCGTCGACGTCACCTTCCACGGCGAGGCCGCCGCCCGGCCGGTGATCTCCCGGCTCTCCCGCACGTACAACATCGACATCTCCATCCTCGGAGCCGCGATGGACACCGTCGGCGGGAAGCAGATCGGCCGCATGCGGATCGAACTGCCCGGCCGGTACGAGGAGAACGTCGTCCCGATCGGCTTCCTGCGCGAGCAGGGCCTCCAGGTCGAACCCGTCGAAGAACCGCACGAGGAGGGCGCGCCCGCGCTGCCCGTCCAGCGGCCCGTGCTCGCGAAGGAGAGTGCCAAGTGACCTGGGAAGAGATGCGCCCCCTGCTCGAACAGGGCACCGTCGACACGCTCTACATGGTCCTGTGGGCCACCGTCGTCACCGTCCTCGGCGGCCTGCCGCTCGGCATCCTCCTCGTCCTCACGGACAAGGGCGGACTGCTGCAGAACAAGCCGGTGAACAAGACCGTCGGTGCGATCGTGAACATCGGCCGCTCGCTGCCCTTCATCATCCTGCTGATCGCCCTGATCCCCTTCACCACCTTCGTCGTCGGCACCTTCATCGGCCCGACCGCGATGATCGTGCCGCTCGCCGTCGGCGCCGTCCCCTTCTTCGCGCGCCTCGTCGAGACCGCGATCCGCGAGGTCGACCACGGGCTCGTCGAAGCCGTCCAGGCCATGGGCGGCGGCATCCCCACCATCGTCCGCAAGGTCCTGCTCCCGCAGGCCCTGCCCTCCCTGGTCTCGGCCGTCACCACCACCGTGATCGTGCTCATCGGCTACTCCGCGATGGCCGGCGCGGTCGGCGGCGAAGGCCTCGGCTCCAAGGCCGTCACCTACGGATACCAGCGCTTCGACACCACCTTCATGCTCGTCACGGTGGTCGTCCTCGTCCTGATCGTGACCGTCGTCCAGCTCATCGGCGACGGAGCCGTCCGGCTCCTCGCCCGCCGGGGCCGCACCACCTGACGGCCCCCGGCCCCCACAGACTTCGTCCTTCGAAGAACAGTCCGGACTTGTTGTCCAGACGTCCACCGCTCCACCGGAAAGAGGCACTCTTCGTGCGCAAGAACATCAAGCTCGCCGCCGGCCTGGCCGCCGTCTCCTCCCTCGCCCTCGGCCTCACCGCCTGCGGCACCTCCTCCGACCCGTCCTCCTCCAAGGACCCGGCCGGCTCCGCCGGCAAGCCCCTCGTCGTCGCCGCGTCCCCGACGCCGCACGCCGACATCCTCGACTTCGTCAGGGACAACCTGGCCGGAAAGGCCGGCCTGAAGCTGGAGGTGAAGGAGTTCACGGACTACGTCCTGCCGAACACCGCCACCCAGTCCGGCCAGGTCGACGCCAACTTCTTCCAGCACAAGCCGTACCTCGACGACTTCAACCAGAAGAACAAGACCACCGTCGTCCCCGTGGTCAACGTCCACCTGGAGCCGCTGGGCCTCTACTCCAAGAAGCTGAAGTCGCTGAAGGACGTCAAGCCCGGCCAGACCGTCGCCGTCCCCAACGACACCACCAACGGCGGCCGCGCGCTCCAGCTCCTCGCCGACAACGGCCTGATCGTCCTCAAGGACGGCGTCGGCACCGGTGCCAAGCTCTCCGACATCACCGACAAGAAGGGCCTGGAGTTCAAGGAGCTGGAGGCCGCCACCGTGCCCCGCGCCCTGAACGACGTGGACGCCGCCGTCATCAACGGCAACTACGCCCTGGAGGCCGGGCTCCGGCCGGCGAAGGACTCCCTCGCCCTGGAGAAGGCGGAGGGCAACCCCTACGCCAACTTCCTCGCCGTCAAGAAGGGCAACGAGAAGGACGCCCGCGTCCAGAAGCTCGCCGCGCTCCTCAACTCGCCCGAGGTGAAGAAGTACATCGAGGACACCTACAAGGGATCGGTCGTCCCGGCCTTCGGGCCCGTCGAGTAGGACCCGGTGACCGAGGGGCCGTCAGAACGCCGCCCCCTCCCGGTCCTTGAGCCGAAGGCCCCCGCACCCCGGCCGGTGCGCGGGGCCTTCGGCGCCCCCGTCCCCACACCCGACCCGGCCATGCGCACCGGCGGCGGCATGCTGCATGCTGTGCGTTCACGGTCGATTCGGACGGTCCACGGCATGGAGCTGCGCATGACTACCACCTTTCCGGACATCTCCATCAACACGGACCGGCTGGTGCTGCGCGCGCTCGAGGAGGCGGACGTCCCCGCGCTCGCCGAGATGATGAACGACGAACTCGTCGGCGCCTGGACCGCCGTGCCCCAGCCCTGCACCGAGGCCGCCGCCCGTACCTGGATCACCCGGCACGCGCCCGCCGAACGCGCCGCCGGCCGCGGCCTCGACCTCGCCGTCACCGAGTTCCTCACCCAGCGCCTCGTCGGGGTGATCCGGCTGGACAACACCGACTGGCGGGTCCGCTCCACCGAACTCTCGTACATCGTCGCCCCCTGGGCCCGCGGCGAGGGCTACGCCTCCGAGGCCGCCCTCGCCACCGCCCGGTGGCTCTTCGGCGACCAGAGGTTCGAACGCCTGGAACTGCGCACCGCCGCCGACAACACCGCCGCCCAGCAGGTCGCCCAGAAGATCGGCTGCATCAGCGAGGGCGTCCTGCGCAACGCCTGCATAGCCCGCACCCGTACCGAGGACGGGAGCTGGACCGACCTGCGCACCGACTTCATCGTCTGGGGCCTCCTCCCCGAGGACCTCGACGACGCCGCCGACCAGATGGCCGAGGCCGGGTACTCCTCGTACACCGACTGGAGCTGATTCCCGGAGCCGATCCCGGGGTACGCTCGGCACGCCCCCGACCTGCGACAACACCACAGGGAGACAGACGACGATGGCCGACCGCGTCACGGTGATCGGCTGGGACGGCTCGCCCCTTTCCCCGGCGGCCCGGTCCGCGCTCTCCGCCGCCACGCTCGTGGCAGGAGCCGCCCACCACCTGGCCCGGCCGGAGGTGCCCCCCGCCGCCGAACGCATCCGGCTCGGCAGCGTCGACCTCGCCGCCCGCCGCATCGCGGGCCACCGCGGCACCGCCGTCGTCCTCGCCGACGGCGACCCCGGGTTCTTCGGCGTCGTGCGCACCCTGCGCGCCCCCGAGCACGGCCTGGAGGTCGAGGTCGTCCCCGCCGTCTCCTCCGTCGCCGCCGCCTTCGCCCGCGCCGGCATGCCCTGGGAGGACGCCCGGATCGTCGTCGCCCACCAGCGCACCCTGCGCCGCGCCGTCAACGTCTGCCGCGCCCACCCCAAGGTCGCCGTCCTCACCTCGCCGGGCGCCGGCCCCGCCGAACTCGCCCTCCTCCTCGACGGGGTCCACCGCACCTTCGTCGTCTGCGAGGAACTGGGCACCGAACGCGAACGGGTCTCCGTCCTCACCTCCGACAAGGCCGCCGACCACAGCTGGCGCGACCCCAACGTCGTCCTCGTCATCGGCGGGGGCGGCGGTGCCCCCGCCGCCCCCTGGCTGGCGGGCCACGACCCCGCCGTCCACCCCGTACGGGGCTGGGGCCTGCCCGCCGGGGAGTACGACTCCGAGGAGCACGGCCCCGGAACCGGCACCGTCCGGACGGGCGCGGGCGCGGACCCCGCCCTCCGCGCCGCCCAGCTGGCCCGGCTCGGCCCCCGCACCGGCGACCTCGTCTGGGACGTCGGCTGCGGGGGAGGGGCCTTCTCCGTCGAGGCGGCCCGTTTCGGCGCCGCCGTCATCGCCGTCGACGCCGACCCGGACGCCTGCGCCCGCACCGAGGCCGCCGCCCGCCGCCACGGCGTCCCGCTCCAGGCCGTGCCGGGCCGCGCCCCGCACGTCCTGGAGAGCCTGCCCGAACCCGACGTCGTGCGGATCGCGGCCGGCGGCGTCCAGGTCGTCACCGCCTGCACCGACCGGCGCCCGGAGCGCATCGTCGCCCACGCCTCCACCCGTGACGAGGCCGAGGCGATCGGCGCCGCCCTCATCGCGGGCGGCTACCTCACCGAGAGCGTCCTCCTCCAGACCGTCGGCCTCGACCCGGACACCTGGTCGGAACGCGATCGTTCGGCCGTCTTCCTGCTCTCCGGACGCAGGATCGAACGCGCCCCCTGACCCGGCCGCCCCACCGGGCCAGGTAGGCTGGCCGATTGTTGTACCGCGTCCGGACACTCGTCGCTTCGTGTGCCGATGTCCCGAATGGGTGGCCCTCCGGGGGCCCTCGGCGCGGTACGCGACGAGGGGGGACCGCGCGACGTGGCGCAGTCCACAAGCGCATCGTGGCGGATCTTCCCGCCACGGGGGCCGGAGGTCGCGACAATGTGTCAGTGTCCGCGTCCTTCGTGCCGCGCGGCGCGCGCGCTCGTTCTTCTCGACGGGCGCAGGTCTGAAGGAACACAAGCGATGGGCGAGGGGTACGCATGACGGACACCGGCCAGGTCCCGGGCGAGGGGCTGCCGGAGAACGCAGGCATGGTCGAGCAGCCGGGCATCCCCGCACCGGGCGCGTACACCTTCCTGGACCCCTCCGAGCACACACCCGAGGACGACGACCTGCTCCTGATGCCGGGCGCCCAGGGCGCCTGGAGCGAGCACCCGCCGGGCGTCGTGCCCGCGCCGCCGGTCGCCGTGCCGCCCCCGCCGGCCCCGGTGGTCCCGCACCAGGGCGTGCCGCACGCGGCGGCCCCGCACCAGGAGGCCCCGGCCCCGGCGGGCGATCCGCTGACCGACCCGCTCCCGGAGCCCGCCGCCCCCGGCGACGCGCCGGCCGCCCCGTGGCACGGGACCCCGCCGCAGGGCGTGCCGACCGACCCGTTCACCGGCACCCCGGCGCACGGCGTCCCGGCGGCCGGCACCCCGGCGCACGGCGTCCCCACGGCCCCGCAGGAGCCGGTCACCACCGACCACGGTTACGAGCCCGGCATCCTCGACACCGGGGCGCACGAGGCCGCCGGCCGGGACACGGGCTCCGTCGACCTCGGTGCCGTCCGCACGCCGCACACCGCCCCGACCCCGCCGCCCGCCCGCCGCCCGCTGCACATGGGCCCGCCCGTGCCCGAGGGCACCGGCGGCGTGGTGCGCTCGCTGGCCGACCGGGGCCCGGCCACCGCGCCCGCCCCGGCCCCGCAGCCCGTTCCGGAGCCCCTCGTGGCCACCGGCCCCGCCCCCGTGCCGGTCCGGAACCCGGGCCCGCCCACCACGGGCCCCGAGTACTTCGACATCGCGCAGGAGCAGCAGCCCGCGCCGCAGGGCGCCGAGCCGTGGCCCGCGCAGCCGCAGGAGCGGGGCCCCGCAGAAACGGTCGTCCCGCAGTCGGGCGGGTTCGTCCAGGTGGAGGGTTCCGTCCCGACCGCCCCGCACCTGGCCCCGACGCCCGCCCCGGTGGCGGAGACCATGACCGGTGCCCCGGCCGAACCCGCCGCCGAGACGGCTCCCGCGCCGGAGGAGGCGCCCGAGGCCGCCGTGGCGCCCGGCACCGTCGTGCCCGCGCCGCGCGAGGCCGAGCCCGCCGCCGTGGCGCCCGAGCCCACGGAGCCGGAAGCCGCAGCGCCCACGACGCCTGAAACCGCCGTGCCCGCGCCCGTCGAGGCCGCCGTGCCCGCGCCGGACGAGACCGTCGCGCCCGTCGAGGCCGCCGTGCCCGCGCCGGACGAGCCCGCCGTGCCGGTCGAGGCCGCCGTGCCCGCGCCGGACGGGACCGGGCAGATCCCGGGGAACGCGCCCGAGGCGCCCGTGCCGACGGAACTGCCGGAGGAGCGGGCCCCCGAGGAGCGGGAGAGCACCCCGGAAGCCCCCCTGGCGGAACCGCTTCCGCCGACCGGGGAGACCGTGGAAACGGCGGAACCGGAGACGGAGACCGCCGCCGCCGGGGAACAGATCCAGGGACAGTCCCCGGAACCGGTCCGGGAGCAGACCCGGGAACCGGCCCCCGCCACGGAACCGGCCCCCGTCGAGGAGCAGGTCCCGGCCGGGGAGCAGGTTCCGGCCGGGGAACAGGCCTCGACCGAGGAGCCGGCCCCGGCCTCCGTCGAAGCCGCGCTCCCCGCCGAAGACCCGGCCCCCGCCCAGGACCCGGCTCCCGCCGACGCCCCGGCTCCCGCCGACGCCCCGGCTCCCGCCGACGCCCCGGCTCCCGCCGGCGAGGCCCCCGACGGCCCCGGCCAGGAGGACGCCGTTCCGGCTCCCGCGCGGCAGGAGCGGACCGCCCCGGCCCCCGGGTACGACGAGGCCGAGCGGGACGCGGTCCTGCGGGTGATGCGGGAGCGCCGCGACATCCGCAACGGCTTCCGTTCCGACCCGATCCCGCACGAGGTGCTGCTCCGCGTCCTGGAGGCCGCGCACACGGCGCCCAGCGTCGGCCACTCGCAGCCCTGGGACTTCGTCGTCATCCGCTCCGCCGAGACCCGGCAGGCGATGCACGAGCTGGCCCGGAAGCAGCGCGAGGCGTACGCCCAGTCGCTGCCGAAGGCCCGGGCGAAGCAGTTCAAGGAACTGAAGATCGAGGCCATCCTCGACACCCCGGTCAACATCGTCGTGACCGCCGACCCCACCCGGGGCGGCCGCCACACGCTCGGCCGCCACACGCAGCCGCAGATGGCCCCGTACTCCTCCGCGCTCGCGGTCGAGAACCTCTGGCTCGCGGCCCGAGCCGAAGGCCTCGGCGTCGGCTGGGTCAGCTTCTTCGACGAGCGCGAGATGGTCCGCGCCCTCGGCCTCCCCGAGCACCTCGAAGTGGTCGCGTACCTGTGCGTGGGGTACGTGGACGAGTTCCCCGAGGAGCCCGAGCTGGTGCAGGCGGGCTGGTCCAGGCGCCGCCCGCTGGCCTGGGTCGTCCACGAGGAGACGTACGGCCGCCGCGCCCTGCCCGGCGAGGAGCCGCACGACCTCCTCCAGGAGACCGTCGCGAACATCCGCCCGCTGGACGCCAAGGCGCTCGGCGAGGCGTGGGAGCGCCAGAAGCGGATGACCAAGCCCGCCGGCGCGCTCGGCATGCTGGAGATCATCTCCGCCCAGCTCTCCGGCCTCTCCCGGATGTGCCCGCCGCCGATCCCGGAGCCCGCGGCCGTCGCGATCTTCGCCGGCGACCACGGCGTGCACGCCCAGGGCGTCACCCCCTGGCCGCAGGAGGTCACCGCCCAGATGGTGGCCAACTTCCTCGGCGGGGGAGCGGTCTGCAACGCCTTCGCCAACCAGGTGGGCGCCGAGGTCTGCGTCGTCGACGTGGGCGTCGCCGCCGAACTCCCGGCCACCCCGGGCCTCCTTCCCCGCAAGGTCCGCCCCGGCACCGGCGACTTCACCACGGGCCCCGCGATGAGCCGCGAAGAGGTCCTGGCGGCGATCGAGGTCGGCGTCGAGACCGCGCGCGACCTGGTCGCGGCGGGCAACAAGGCCCTGCTCACCGGTGAGATGGGCATCGCGAACACCACCGCGTCCGCCGCCCTGATCTCGGTCTACACCGGTGTGGACCCGGCCGAGGTCACGGGCCGGGGGACCGGCATCAACGACGAGACGCACGCCCGCAAGGTCGACGTGGTCCGCCGTGCCCTCGCCCTGCACGAGCCCGACCCGGAGGACCCGATCGGCGTCCTCGCGGCGGTCGGCGGCCTGGAGCACGCGGCCCTCGTGGGCCTGATCCTGGGGGCGGCCTCCCTGCGCACCCCGGTCGTCCTCGACGGCGTCTCCACCGGAGCGGCGGCGCTCGTGGCCCGGGCGATCGCGCCCGAGGCGCTCGCGGCCTGCATCGCGGGCCACCGCAGCGCCGAGCCGGGGCACGTGGCGGCCCTGAACAAGCTGGGCCTGCGTCCCCTGGTCGACCTGGACCTCCGCCTCGGCGAGGGGACGGGCGCGCTGCTCGCCCTCCCGCTGGTGCAGAGCGCGGCCCGCGCGATGCACGAGGTGGCCACGTTCGACGCCGCGGGGATCACCGAGAAGTAGCACCCCTCCGCGCGTCTCCCCGCCCGCCGGCGCGGCGGGGAGACGCGCGGGGCCGCGCCCGGGCACGCGGAGCGCGACCCGGGCGCCGCCGGACGGCCCGGACGGCGGGCGCGGCCGGACGGGCCCGGGACGGCGGGCGCGGCCGGTCACGCGGTTTCCGGGCACGAACCCGGGCGGCTCCGCGCGCACCCGCCCCCGGGAGATCCGTCACAGAGTGGCACCCCCGGGCCACCGATATCGTGTGTCGGACGAACAGCGTCCCACCAGCCGCTCCACCGCCGCAGCGGCCCGCACCTGCCACGCCCCGAGGAGCCGCTCACCCATGGCCAAGAACGCCGGGCCCGTCGAGCCCGCAGAGAAGGCGACGCACCCCGCCTACCCCGTCGGCCTGCGCCTCACCGGCCGCCGCGTCGTCGTCCTCGGCGGCGGCCAGGTCGCCCAGCGCCGCCTCCCCGCCCTGATCGCGGCGGGCGCGGACGTCACGCTGATCTCGCCCTCCGCGACCCCGTCCGTGGACGCGATGGCCGGGACGGGCGAGATCACCTGGATCAGGCGCCGGTACGAGGAGGGCGACCTCGCCGGGGCCTGGTACGTCCTGGTCGCCACCACCGACCCGGCCGCGAACGCCACCGCCTCCGCCGAGGCCGAGCGCTCCCGGATCTGGTGCGTCCGCTCGGACGACGCGGAGGCGGCCACCGCCTGGACCCCGGCCACCGGCCGGGACGAGGGCGTCACGGTGGCGGTGCTCACCGGCCACGACCCGCGCCGCTCGGCCGCCGTGCGGGACGCGATCGTGGAGGGGCTGCGGGACGGCTCGCTCGCGGCCCGGCAGCACCGGGCCCGCGCCCCGTTCGTGGCCCTGGTCGGCGGCGGTCCCGGCGACCCGGACCTCATCACGGTGCGCGGCCGCCGCCTGCTCGCGGAGGCCGATGTGGTGATCGCGGACCGGCTCGGCCCCCGCGACCTGCTCGACGAGCTGCCCCCGCACGTCGAGGTGATCGACGCGGCGAAGATCCCGTACGGCCGGTTCATGGCCCAGGAGGCCATCAACAACGCGCTGATCGAGCACGCGAAGGCGGGGAAGTCCGTCGTCCGTCTGAAGGGCGGCGACCCCTTCGTCTTCGGCCGGGGCATGGAGGAGGCGCAGGCGCTCGCCGCCGCGGGCATCGCCTGCACGGTCGTGCCGGGCATCTCCAGCTCGATCTCGGTCCCGGGCGCGGCCGGCATCCCGGTCACGCACCGGGGAGTGGCCCACGAGTTCACCGTGGTCAGCGGCCACGTCGCCCCCGACGACCCGCGCTCCCTGGTGGACTGGGCCTCGCTCGCCAAGCTCACCGGCACCCTCGTGATCCTCATGGGCGTCGACAAGATCGGAAGGATCGCGGAGGCGCTCATCGCCCACGGCAAGGACCCGGAGACCCCGCTGGCCCTCGTCCAGGAGGGCACGACGGCCGCCCAGCGCCGGGTGGACGCGACGCTCGCGACGGTCGCGGAGACCGTCCGGGCGGAAGAGGTCCGTCCGCCGGCGGTCGTCGTCATCGGCGACGTCGTCGGGGAGAACCCGGACCGCCTGGTCGGCTAGCGACACGACACCCGGGGAAGACCCCGAACAGACCCCCACTGGCACCCCACCCGGACAAGGCAGTATCACCCCGTGGCCGAACCCCTCACGATCGACGCCCCCGACGACCCGCGCCTGCGCGACTACACGGACCTGACCGACGTCGAGCTGCGCCGCAGACGCGAGCCGGCCGAGGGCCTGTTCATCGCGGAGGGCGAGAAGGTCATCCGACGGGCCCTGCGGGCCGGGTACGAGATGCGGTCCATGCTGCTCTCGGCCAAGTGGGTCGGGGCCATGCGGGACGTCATCGACGAGACCGGCGCGCCGGTGTACGTGATCGAGCCGGACCTGGCGGAACGCGTCACCGGCTACCACGTGCACCGGGGCGCCCTCGCGTCCATGCGGCGCAAGCCCCTCCCGGACGCCGCCGGGGTGCTCGCCGGCGCCCGCCGGGTCGTGGTCATGGAGTCGGTCAACGACCACACCAACATCGGCGCCGTCTTCCGCAGCGCCGCCGCCCTCGGCATGGACGCGGTCCTGCTCTCCCCGGACTGCGCGGACCCGCTCTACCGGCGCTCGGTGAAGGTCTCCATGGGCGCGGTCTTCTCCGTCCCGTACGCCCGCCTGGAGGACTGGCCGCGGAGCCTGGAGACCGTACGGGAGGCGGGCTTCGAACTGCTGGCGCTCACCCCGGCGGAGGAGGCGGTCTCCATCGACGAGGCGGCCCCGCACCGGATGGACCGGGTGGCGCTGATGCTGGGCGCGGAGGGCGAGGGCCTGTCGGCGCGGGCCCTGCGGGCCGCCGGCACGTGGGTCCGCATCCCGATGGCCCACGGCGTGGACTCGCTCAACGTGGGCGCGGCGGCCGCCGTCGCCTTCTACGCTGTGGTGACGGGCCGGCCGGAGTCCTGAGGGGCCCGCCCGCGCGGGGCGGCTCAGCCCTGGAGGGCCTGCGCGGCGGCGATGCCCAGGGCGACGACGAGGGTCACGACCACGAAGACGAAGAGCCGCTGGCGCAGCAGCCGGGGGTTGGCGGGACGGCGGCCCGTCGCGGTGGAACGGGCCCCGGGCCTGGTGCCCGGACGGGACCGCGGGTCCCGCGAGCCCCCGGTCCGCGGCCCGGCGGAGGGGCGCGACGACGGCCCGGGACCGCGCCCCTGACCCCGCTCGGGCCCGCGCCCCCGGGTGTCCCGCTCGGTGTACCGCTCGGTCGGCCGGGCGGTACCGCGCTCCTCGGCCCGCTCCCGCTGCACGGGCGGCCGGGCGGCCGGGAGGCCCTGCGCCTCGCGCGCCGCGATCTCCTTGAGCCGCATCGACAGCTGGAGCGTGCTGGGACGGTCCTCGGGGTCCTTCGCGAGACAGGCCCTGATCAGCGGCGCCAGCGCGTCCGGCACGCCGTGCAGCTGCGGCTCCTCGTGCACGACCCGGTAGAGCATGACCTCGGAACTGCCGTGCCCGAAGGGGGAGTCGGCCATCGCCGCGTACGCCAGGGTGGCGCCGAGCGAGAACACGTCGGTCGCGGGGGTGACGGCCGCGCCGCGCACCTGCTCGGGGGCGAGGAAGCCGGGCGACCCGACGGCCGTGCCCACGTGGGTCAGGGTGCTGGCGCCGGTGGCCCACGCGATGCCGAAGTCGATGATGCGGGGGCCCTTGGGGGAGAGCAGGATGTTGGACGGCTTCAGGTCCCGGTGCACCACCCCGGCCTCGTGGACGGCGACCAGGCCCTCCGAGAGCGCGGCCCCGATCGTGGCCACGTCGGCGGCGCGCAGCGCGCCCTCCTCCGCGACCCGGTCGTGCAGGGAGGGGCCGGGCACGTACTGGGTGGCGAACCAGGGGCGTTCGGCCTCCAGGTCGGCGGCGACCAGCCGGGCCGTGCAGCCGCCGCGGATGCGCCGGGCCGCCGACACCTCGCGGGCGAACCTCGACCGGAACTCCTGGTCCTCGGCCAGGTCGGGCCGGATCACCTTCAGCGCCACCCGCTGACCGCGCCGGTCGGACCCCAGGTACACGACGCCCATTCCGCCGGCCCCCAGCCTGCGGTGGAGCCGGAACGACCCGACGATCCGCGGGTCCTCGCGCCGGAGCCGCATCATCGCCATGTCCGTCCCCTCGTCCGTTCGACGTGGCACAGCTTACGTAGTGGCGCCCGCACGCGCTCATAGGCCGCGCCCTCGCACCGGGACCGATTGTCGGCACGGTACGGGCCCCCGCGGCCGGACCCTCCCCGGGCGGCTCCCAACCGCCCTCCCCGAGAACCCACTTGACGGAACGTTCCGTGTGCCGTCCGCCGTCCAGGAGGGGCGCCTCCCGGCCCCGTGAACCGGGAGGCGCCCCCGACGATCAAGGAAGTGAGCGATGTCACGTCGTTCTCCACCCGTCCGGCCCCCTCCCGCGTCCCCTCCGGGAAGACCCCGGGTCGCGCGGGCCGCGTCTCCACCCAGGGGAGTACGCCGCGCGGGCGGGCGTCATCCTCGGGGAGGCCCGCAAGCCGGTACGCGGGCATGACGTCCCGGCGCCCCCCGCTCCCTAGGGTGGTGGTCATGCGGCAGGCGCGGCACTCGTCCCCCGAGATCACGTGCCTGCCGCGCCACACGACGGGAGAGGAACCATGGCCCACACGGCACCACGGACGACACCCCGGCCTCCGGGTCACCGTCACCCCCTGGTGGCCACCGCCATGGTCCTTCCCCTCGCGGCCCTGCTCGTGGTCGTCTTCGGCGGCTGGGAGGCGGTGGTCACACACGCGTCGTCCGTGGGCGTGATGCTGGGGCGCTGAACGGCGCCCCCGGTCCGGGAGAGCGGCCCGGGCCGGGGCATCCGGCCGTCAGCCCCGTGGGGACGGGGGTGCGGCGGACGACAGCGCGGGGGCCGGTCGGCCGGGAAGCCGACCGGCCCCCGCGCGTTCCCGTCCCGCGCACGGGCGCTCGCGGTGAACCGGACGGGCCGCCCGGCCGGAACCGGACCGCGCCCACCCCGTACGCTCCCGGCGTGACCCCCTCCGTCCCGCCCCCGCCGGTCCCGCCCCCGCCCGCTCCGCCCGTCCGGCTCGCCGCCCTCGCCCGCGCCGCCGCCCACCCGCCGGGCGCCCCCTGTCGCTGCGCGGACGGCCTGGTCGGGGTGCTGGCGGACCGGGACGACGGGACGGTCGTGCGCCACGGGGCGCTCGTCGCCAAGGCCCACGCCCCGGACACCGACCCCGAGGCGCACCGCGCGCGCCTCGCGCTGGCCGCCCACCCGGCCGTCGCCGGAGTGTTCCTGCCGCCCCTCCCGCCGCCGGGGACCGCCCCGGACGCACTCGACGGACGTCCCGTCACCCTCTGGCCGTACGGCCCGCCCGTCGATCCGGAGGACCCCGACGCCGCCCCCTGGGAGGAGGCGGCCCGGCTCCTCGCCCGGCTCCACCGCACCCCGCCCCCGCCGGAGGCCGCCGACCGGCTCCCCGCGGCGCGGGCACCGCTCAAGGCGGCGCTCGCGGTGGAGCGGATGCGGCGGGCGGCGCCGGACCACCCGGCCGCGGCCGCGGTCCTCGGCGCCTGGGGGACGGTTCCCGAACGTCCCGCGGGGGCGTTCCGGACGCTCTGCCACGGCGACTTCCACCTCGGCCAGCTCGTCCGCTCCGCAGGCCCCCCGCCCCCGTCCGGTCCGCCGTCCTGGCGGCTCATCGACATCGACGACCTCGGCCTCGGCGATCCCGCCTGGGACCTGGCCCGCCCGGCCGCCTGGTTCGCGGCCGGCATCCTGCCCCCGGAGATCTGGTCCCGTTTCCTGGACGCGTACCGGGAGGCGGGCGGGCCGGCGGCGGGCGCCGACCCCTGGGGCCGGCTCGACGTGCCCGCGCGGGCCCTGGCGGCGCAGACGGCCGCCCTGGCCCTGGTGAAGTCCACGGCCGGGCGCCGGCCGCTCGACGAGGTCGAGGAGATGATGGTCGACGCCTGCGTCCGCATCGCCGGACGGCGAACCGGGTAGGCGTTCCCGGCGTCCCCATAAGGTGAAGCCAGCATTCGAACGGCGATGTCAGGGAGTTGAGCCGAGCATGCAGTGTCCCAAGTGCCATGCGGCCATGCACACGTACAACCGCAACGGTGTCCAGATCGAGCAGTGCAGCGGATGCCGGGGCATCTTCCTGGACTACGGCGAGCTGGAGGCCCTGACCCGCCTGGAGTCCCAGTGGGGCCAGCAGGCCCCGCCGGCCCCCGGCGGCTACCCGGCGCAGCCGGCCCCCGCCGCCCCGGCCTGGGGAGCCCCGCACCACGGCGGTCACCACGGGGGCGGCCACTACCGCCAGCGCGGCTTCGGCCGGATGCTCTTCTCCTCCTGAGGGGAGCCGGTGACACCGGTCGGCCCCTGCGGGGTGCCGGCCGGCACGCCCCGGCCCGGCGGGCACGAAGGAGCCCCCGGCCGCGAAACGCGGCCGGGGGCTCCTTGCTGTGGTGCGCGATACTGGGATTGAACCAGTGACCTCTTCCGTGTCAGGGAAGCGCTCTCCCGCTGAGCTAATCGCGCGGGCCGGACACGACGTGCCCGGGGGTGCTGCGTACTGCGTGCGCGATACTGGGATTGAACCAGTGACCTCTTCCGTGTCAGGGAAGCGCTCTCCCGCTGAGCTAATCGCGCGGGGGACCCGAAGGTCCGGTGGACGATACTGGGATTGAACCAGTGACCTCTTCCGTGTCAGGGAAGCGCTCTCCCGCTGAGCTAATCGTCCTTGGAGGTGGAGACGGGATTTGAACCCGTGTAGACGGCTTTGCAGGCCGTTGCCTCGCCTCTCGGCCACTCCACCAGGAGTGAATACAGGGGTTCGGGAAGATCCCCCACATCGAGCGGACGACGAGATTCGAACTCGCGACCCTCACCTTGGCAAGGTGATGCTCTACCAACTGAGCCACGTCCGCTTGTCGTTTCCGGTCCGCTTGCGCGTCCCGGCGACGTGTTGAACTCTAGCGGATTCCCGGGCCAGTACAAAAACGCGTTTCCGCAGCGTGCTGACCTGCGGGCCGACCGGGCGCGCGCCGGGACGGGCCCGGTCGCGGTCCCGGGGCCCGGCACGGCGTCCACCCCCGTGCCGCCCGGGCCGCTGCCGTCCTCCCGGCGGACCTAGACTCGAAGCGTGCACGACCTCGCCCCCCTGGCCCGTTTCGGCGGCCTCGTCGCGACCGACCTCCGGGACGTGACCCACGACCCCGCGGCCCTGGACTCCACCGGCTTCTGGGCCGTCTGCGCGGACTTCGAGGGGCGCCTGACCTGCGCCCGCTTCGGGGACGTGCGGCCGGACCCGGTGCCCCCGCCCGTGCCGGGGGCCTGGCGCGGCCCCGCCGCGGACGCCTGGACGTCCTCCCTCGACCGCGCCGCCTACACGGCGGGCGTACGGCGCGTGCGCGAGCACATCGCGCGCGGCGAGGTCTACCAGGCGAACCTCTGCCGGGTGCTGACCGCGCCGCTGCCGGACCCGGCCGCCGCCGACGTGGACGCCCTCACCGCGCTCCTCGCCCGGGGCAACCCGGCTCCGTACGCCGGAACGATTCGCCTGCCCGCCCACGGCGTGGAGGTCGCCACCGCCTCCCCGGAGCTCTACCTGCGCAGGGAAGGGGCCCGGATCTCCTCCGGCCCCATCAAGGGGACCGGCCGCACCGCCGCCGACCTCCTCCCCAAGGACCACGCGGAGAACGTGATGATCGTCGACCTGGTCCGCAACGACCTGGGACGCGTCAGCGAGACCGGCTCCGTCACCGTCCCCGCCCTCTGCGCGGTCGAGGAGCACCCCGGCCTCGTCCACCTCGTCTCCACGGTCGACGGCCTGCTGCGCGAGGACGCCGGCTGGCCCGAACTGCTCGCCGCCACCTTCCCGCCCGGATCGGTCACCGGCGCCCCCAAGTCCAGCGCGCTGCGGATCATCGAGGCCCTGGAGGCCGGGCCCCGGGGCCCGTACTGCGGGGGCGTCGGCTGGGTGGACGCCGACGCGGGCACCGGCGAGCTGGCCGTCGGCATACGCACCTTCTGGATCGACCGCGCCGAAGGCGTGCTGCGCTTCGGCACCGGCGCGGGGATCACCTGGGGCTCCGACCCGGAGCGCGAGTGGGAGGAGACCGAGCTGAAGGCGTCCCGGCTGGTCGCGATAGCGTCGGGCGCCTACGAGTCAGGCGCCCTCGGGGCGACCGGAAAGGCCATTCCTCGATGAAACTCTGGGTCAACGGCGGTCTGCACGACGCGGAAACCGCCCGGGTCTCCGTACTGGACCACGGACTGACCGTCGGCGACGGCGTCTTCGAGACGGTCAAGGCGGAACGTGGCGAAACGTTTGCTCTCACCCTCCACCTGGAGCGCCTCACCCGCTCGGCGCGCGGCCTCGGCCTGCCCGATCCTGACCTCGACGAGGTCCGCCGCGCCTGCGCCGCCGTCCTGGAGGCCAACCCGGTCGAGCTCGGCCGGCTCCGCATCACGTACACCGGAGGCCTCTCCCCGCTCGGATCGGAGCGCGGGGACGCCGGGACCAGCCTCGTCGTCGCCCTCGGCGGGACCGTCCGCCGCCCCGACTCCACCGCCGTGATCACCGTGCCCTGGACCCGCAACGAGCGCGGCGCCCTCACCGGCCTCAAGACCACCTCGTACGCCGAGAACGTCGTCGCCCTCGCCAGGGCCCGCGAGCACGGGGCGTCCGAGGCGCTCTTCGCCAACACGGCGGGGCGGCTCTGCGAGGGCACCGGCTCCAACGTCTTCGTCGTGGTCGACGGCCGCCTCCTCACCCCGCCCGTCTCCTCCGGCTGCCTCGCGGGCATCACCCGCGCCCTCGCCGTGCGGTGGACCGGCGCGGAGGAGGCCGACCTGCCGATGGACGTCCTGGAGAGCGCCGACGAGGTCTTCCTGACCTCGACGCTCCGCGACGTGCAGGCCGTGCACCGGGTCGACGGGCGGGAGCTGTCGTCCGCGCCCGGCCCGGTGACCGCCAAGGCCATGCGGGTCTTCGACGAGCACGCGGCCCGCGACCGGGACCCGCTCCTCGGCTGAGACGCGGCCGGGCCCCGCGAAACCCGATGGCGGACGGGGCGCGGGATGGGTAGAACACCTCTGATGACCACCACCCTGCGGCCGGCCGAGCCGCTTCAGCAGTCGCCCGACGGCGGCCGTTCCCGTACCTACGACGTGTGTGTGAACAGCCGCCGCGTCGGCTCCGTCCGTCTCGCCACCGACCCCGCCTTCGGCGCCGCCTCGGGGGTGATCGAGGACATCCGGATCGACGGGCCGGACCGGGGCCGGGGCCGGGGCACGGTCGCCGCGCTCGCCTCCGAGGAGGTGCTGCGGAGCTGGGGCTGCGTCCAGGTGCGGGTGTCGGTGCCCGCCGGCGCCGGAGCGGCGCTGCGCACGGCCCGCGCGCTCGGCTACACCGAGCGCAGCCGGAACATGGTCAAGGAACTGCCCGCCGTCCCTCCCGCGCTGCCGGAGGGCGCCGAGGTCCGGCCGATGACCGGGGCCGAGTTCGCCGTGTGGGAGGAGCGGGCCCAGGAGGCCTTCGCGCGGAGCTGGATCGAGCGCGGCGTCCCCGAGGAGCAGGCCCGCGCCAAGGCCGAGAACAGCCATCGGGCGCTCCTCCCCGACGGTCTCGCCACCCCCGGCGCGGCGATCCACGTCCTCGTCCGCGACGGCCGGTCCGCCGGCTTCCTGTGGACCGGCCGGACCGAACTCGAACCGGGGCGGCCGGCGGCCTACGTGTACGACATCGAGGTCCGGGAGGAGGAGCGCGGGCGCGGCCACGGCAGGACGCTGATGCTGCTCGCCGAGCGGGTCGCGCGGGAGGCCGGGGAGACCCTGCTCGGACTGCACGTCTTCGCGGGCAACACCCCGGCGATCCGGCTCTACGAGTCGCTCGGCTACCGCACGACCCACGTCAACAGCGCCAAGTCGCTGCTGTAGCCCCGGGTCGCGCCGGTCCCGCCGGCCGTCCGCGTCCCCCCCTGTCCGCGTCCCCGCCGTCCCGCGCCCGGTCCCGGCCGCTCGCGCCCGGCCCCCGGCCGGCTCGCTCCCCGCACCGGGCGGTCGGGCGGATGTGCGGACGTACCGGTCTCAGGCGCCCAGGAGCCGGTCGGCGATCGTCCCGATCCGCTCCCGCAGGCCCTCCTGCTTCCGGCCCCCGTCGAGGCGTTCGCCGCCGATGACGTAGGTCGGCGTGCCGGTCACCCCGACCGCCCTGCCCTCCGCCTCGTCCGCGTCGACGGTCAGCAGGTGCCGGCCGTCGATCAGGGCGGTGTCGAACTCCTCGGCGTCCAGGCCGAGTCCGGCCGCCACCTCCAGGAGGACCGGTTCGCCCCGCTCGGCCAGGTCGGCGGTCCTGGCGAGCAGCGCCTCCGCGTACGGCCAGCCCTTCCCCTGCGCGAAGGCCTCCTCGGCGGCCTGGGCGGCGGCGTACGCGTGCTTGTGCTTCGCCAGCGGGAAGTGGCGCAGCTGCACGTCGAGCCGGTCGCCGTACTCCTCGCGGAGCGCGTGGACGTCGTCGAGGGCCCGGAAGCAGTCGGGGCACTGGAGGTCGAACCACGCCTCCAGGACGACGGGGGAGAGGGGTGCGGTGGTGGAGTCGCTCATGGCAGCAGTCTCCCTCACCGGCACCGGGGGAGGAGATCCCGGCCGGGACGACCCGGAGATCTCCCTGAGACCGGCCGCGGGGCATGGCCCCGGGCGGTGGTGGCGTGCAGGATGGAAGGGACGTATCACCCGGACCTGGAGGACCAGCATGCTCGCCGAGACCATCTGTTCCGCGGTGTCCGCGGCGGGCCTGGGCATCGCCGCGATCGCGGCGTACCGGAAGCGCTTCCTCACTGCCGCCCGGACCGCCGCCTACGCGCTGGTGCCGCTCGGTCTGGTGATGACGGGGGCCGTCGCCTGGGTCGCGGACGCGTTGTCGTTCAGCCCGGTGGTCTGGGCGGGCTTCGGCGTGCTCGGCGCCGCCTGGCTCCTCCTGCTGTCCACCCGGGTCGTCGAGCGGCGCCGGGCCGGCCGGGCGCGGGTCGCCGGGGGAGCCGAGCCGAGAGCCGTGGCTCCGGGCGTCTCCGCTCCCTCGTCCGCCGCCACGGCGAGGCCGCGGTCCGCCCAGCCCGCGGACGACGACTTCGGTGACATCGAGGCGATTCTGAAGAAGCACGGAATCTGACCGCTTCTGATGATTCCGGTGTCCGTCCCGGTTCGGTGAACCACGGGAAGGAGTGAACGACCCCCGCTTCGGGGTGGTTTCCGGAATTTCGGGTGCGCCGCGTGCGCGATCATCCCCCCGAGATGCCGAATACCTCGCGGGACCTCGTCCCCGCCCCCACCGACGCTCCCGCCGACACCCCCGGCGCCGCCGAAGAGCCGCGCGGCTGCATGTTCGCGCTCTCCCAGCCGCCGCTGATGATCTTCCTCGGGGTGATCGGCTGTCTGCTGCTCATGGCCGCCGTGCACGACCTCTTCGTACTGTGACCCCCGGACGCGTCCCCGCCCCCCGCCGCGCCGCTGTCCGTCCCGCACCCGTCCGTCGCGCCTCCGCGGCGGGCGTCAGCCCGCCGCCTCCTTGCGGCGCGCCCGGTACGCGGCCACGTGCAGCCGGTTCCCGCACGTCCGGCTGTCGCAGTAGCGGCGCGAGCGGTTGCGGGAGAGGTCCACGAAGGCCCGGCCGCAGTCCGGCGCCTCGCAGCGCCGCAGCCGCTCCTGCTCGCCCGCCACGACGATGAACGCGAGGGCCATGCCGCAGTCGGCCGCGAGGTGGTCCGCCACCGAGGCGCCCGGCGCGAAGTAGTGCACGTGCCAGTCGTAGCCGTCGTGGTCGGTGAGCTGCGGGGTGGTGCCCGCGCCCGCCACCAGCTGGTTGATCAGGGGAGCGGCGATCCGGGCCTCGGGGGCGGAGAAGACGGCCGCGAACTTCTCGCGCACCGCGCGCACGGCCCGCAGGTCGTCGGCGTCGAGGACGCCCACGTCGCTGATCTTGTGCGCGCGCACGAAGTCGTGGAGGCCCCGGAGATCCGCGAGGGCGTCGTCGCGGTCGCCCTGGGGCGCGGTGTTCATCAGATCGACGACGGTGTCGAGGGCGATCCGGGTGTCGTGAGGGATCAGCACGATTCGCTCCCTGGCCGGCCGCGGGCGGGCGCCCGTGGAATGGCGCTGACTTTAGCGCGGCCGGGACGACGGCACCGGCGCCCACCACCGCGCCGGCTGCGCGGTGGTGGGCGCCGGATGACGTGCTGGAGAGCCACCCGCGCGGCGCCGTCTCCCCGAGTCGGACGGCGACGTGCGGTTCCCTGCCTGGTTCAGCTGTCGGCCAGGATGTGGGAAAGCTCCGTATCGAGGTCGAAGTGCCGGTGCTCGGTGCCCGGTGGCACGGCGGCGTCGGTCCGCTTCAGGAACGACTCCAGGGCCCGCGCCGGGGCCTCGAGCAGGGCTTCTCCCTCGGGGGAGCTCAACGCGATGCAGACGACTCCCTGACCGTGACTACGGGACGGCCAGACGCGGACGTCGCCCGTGCCGGTGGGCCGGTGCAGCCCCTCGGCGAGAAGGTCGCGGGCGAAGACCCACTCGACCGTCTCCTCGGCTCCGGTGTGGAAGGTGGCGTGCACGGCATAGGGATCGGCCGTGTCATACCGCAGGCCCGCGGGTACAGGCAGTGAGGACTCGCTCGACACAACGAGGCGCAGGTGCAGCTCGCAGCTGACCGTGGTGTTCATAAGCGCCAGGGCCTTTCGCTCAGTGTGCGCTCGGGGATTCGCACGTCGGCGCAATCGACATGCCACCTCTGGTGCTGTTGTAAACCCCTCTGTCTGGTTTGTGGCCGTTCAGGTAGCTCGTCTGGGCGTGTGTAACTATGGGTAATACCCCGTTCCGGCGGCGGCCCCCGGTCCGGTAGGTTGGGCACATGCATGCGGAGAGTGACGAGCACGCCGGAGAGACGGCGGCCGGCCAGGGGTCCGAACTGGGTTCTCGCGCGCCGGAGTTCATCAAGGCCCGCCGGACCCTGCACCTGAGCTGGCAGGTCGGCGTCTTCATCGTGGGACTCGCCGTGGTCGGCGCCGGCGTGGTCATGCTGCCGCTCCCCGGCCCCGGCTGGCTGGTCATCTTCGCGGGCATGGCGATCTGGGCGACCGAGTTCGTCTGGGCACAGCTCGTGCTCCGCTGGACCAAGCGCAAGGTCACCGAGGCCGCCCAGCGGGCCCTCGACCCCAAGGTCCGCCGCAGGAATATCGCCCTCACCGCCGTCGGCCTGGTGATCGTCGCCGTCCTGCTCGGCATCTACCTCTGGAAGTTCGGCCTCGTCATGCCGTGGAAGATCGACGAGTGATCCTCCACCGGTTCGGGAGCCCCGCTGACATGGGGTAACGTATGCGGTGCGCCCGGGCGATTAGCTCAGTGGGAGAGCGCTTCGTTCACACCGAAGAGGTCACTGGTTCGAACCCAGTATCGCCCACCACCCGGACCGAAGGCCCGGAGACGATCACCGTCTCCGGGCCTTCGGCGTTCCCGGCCCCCTCAGCGCATCCGCGCCAGCCGCTCCCGCAGCCTCCGGGCGTCCCGCAGCCGCTGCTCGTACGTGGCGCCCACCGCGAGCAGCAGCAGTCCGGCGAGGGCCGGCGGCAGCCAGCGCGGCAGCGCGCCGACCACCTGCACCACGTACGGGGCCAGCTCGTGCAGCCCGACCAGGGCGAGCACCGCGCCGCCGAGGACCAGGAGGGCCTGGAGCCGGAACCGCGCCCCGGCCAGCGTCACCGCGAGGGCCGCGACCCCCAGGAGCAGCGGGCGCGTCCATCCCGGGTCCGTCCACGCGGCGCCGAGGTCCGGCAGCAGCGTCACCGCGAGGCCGGGACCGTACGCCGTCCAGGAGGAGGCCTCCGGGTCGCGCCGCCGCCGCAGGAACCCGACGACGAGCGCCGGGACCGTCACCGGCAGCGTGTACGCCTCCGGGACCGTCACGTCCCAGGCCCCCAGCCGCACCCAGGCCGCCGGCAGGAACAGCCCCGCCGCCGCCCAGGAGGCGAAGCGGCGCCGCTCCGGCCGGATCGCCGTCGCCGCCGCGATCACCCCGCCGAGCGCCAGGACGAGCGCCAGGAACGCCGGCCGGGACCCGGCGAGGCCCAGGGCCGTCAGGCCCACCGCCCCGCCGGTGATCTCGACGGGCAGGGCCACCGCCCGCGCCCTGGCGCCCACGGCGGCGGTCGCCGCCGGGACGAGGAGCAGGAGGAGGGCCGTCCAGTGGTCCTCGAACCCGCCGGCCGCCGCCACCGCCCGCACGAGCCCCGCCGCCGCGAGCACCGCCCCGCAGGCCGAGACCGCCCGGCGCGTGCCCGTGCCGAGGACGGCGACCGCCGTGAGGAGCGCGAGCACCGCCGTGAGCGCGGCGAACGTGGCACCCCGCGTGTCCAGGGCGAGGGCGAGCGCCCCCGCGGCGGACACGAGGCCTGCGGCGTACGCGAGCCGCCCGAGGACGTCGCCCGGCTCCGCCGGCCGGGGAGCCGGAAGGGCCGGGACGGGCCCGGGAGCGGCGGCCACCGGGCCTGCCATCGGGCCTGCCGCCGGGGGCGCCACCGGGGGCACGGACGGGGACAGGGGCGACGCTCCGGCGAGCCACGGGGCCCCCGTCGCCGCCGGAGCGCCCGCGTCCCCGGCCGCCCGCGCCCCGGGCCGGGGCAGGCCGCGGGTCAGCGGACCGGGCCGGACCGCGATCCACAGGGCCGCCGCCGCCGTGAGCAGCCGGAGGGCGAGCGCCGCCGCGTACGGCAGGTCCAGGGAGACCGGCAGGGCGGTGAGGAACGACCAGGCCAGGACGACGAGCCCGCACCGGGCCGCGAGGCGGGGGACGGTCGTGAGCGCGGCGGCGGCCACCGCCAGGACCAGGACGGCCGTCGCCGGGTACGGGGCCAGGACGGACCCGGCGTGCTCGCCCGACCAGACGCCCGTCGTCCTCGCCGCCGGCTCCAGCGCACCCGCCACGACCGGCGGCAGCGCCCACAGGACCCCGAGGGCCGCCGCCGACGCCCCCGCGGCCGAGAGGCCCGTCCGGACCCCGCGCGGCAGCCGGGCGCCCGCACCCACCCGCCCCAGCGACGCCGGGACGAGGGCGCACAGCACGTACCCCGGGACCGCCCAGCCGGACGGGACCGCGGACCGCAGCGGACCGCCGGCGGCCGCCACCACCGCCAGGCCGGCGACGACCGAGAGCGCCACCGCCCACGAAGGCCGCCGCCACGCCGCGTACAGGCAGACCGCCGCGCCCGCCAGGAGCAGGGGCGCGCCGCTCCACGGCGAGGAGAGGGAGAGCCCGCCGCCCGTCAGGAACGCCCAGCCGCCCAGCAGGGCCCCGCCCGCGCCCGCCGTGACCCGGACCCCCACCGGACGCGCCCACAGGACCGCCGCCCCGTCCGCCGCCGCCGTGACGAGCGCCGCCCAGGCGAGGGCCACCGGTCCCCCTCCGGCCGCGAGCACGCCCAGCGGCAGCGGCAGCTGCGCGGCGGCCACCGCCGCCGGCAGCGGGACGCGCAGCCGGGGGAGCGCCGAGCCGTACGCCGCCCACGCCCCCGCGAGGACCGCCGAGGCCGCCGCCGCGTACGCCGCGCCGTCCGCCCCGGTCGCCACCGCCCGGCGCAGCGCGTACGCGTCGAGGACCGTCAGGGCCAGGCCCAGCGCCGCCACCGCCTCGGCCGTCGACACCAGGCTCCCGCGCAGCAGCGCCACCGGCGCCGCGAGTGCCGCGCCGGTCACCACGGCCAGGACCGCCGCGCGACCGCCGATCCCCATCGACCCCCAGCTCACCAGGGTGAACGCGACCGCCGCGATCGTCAGCAGCGTGCCGCCCAGCGTCAGCAGCACGTTCTGCGCGCTCCGCGGGGTCGAGTCCGTCACCGGCACCGCCGGACGGGGCGCCGCCGGGTGGGGCGTCACCGGCCAGGCGGGCCGGTACAGGACCTGGACCAGCCAGGCCCGCCGGGTCAGCAACTGGGCCCGGCGCGCGTCGAGCCGGGCCAGTTCGCGGTCGACGAGCACCAGTTCGTCGGCGGGCGGCAGGGAGTTGTCCATGAGCGGAGTGTCGCCCCGGCGGCGGCCGCCGGAAATGGGTCCCGGTACTCAGATTCCGCCCCCCGGGGCCCTGAGTACGCCCACACTCGGGGCATGGACCCGAACCACTACCGCTTCCGCAGCGTCTGGCGGTTCCCCGCCCCGCCCGGAGCCGTCTACGCCGTCCTCGAACGGGCCGAGGAGTATCCCCTCTGGTGGCCGCAGGTCCGCGAGGTGGTCCCCGCCGGGGACGCGGCCGACCGCGGCACCGCCCGCTTCCGCTCCTTCCTCCCGTACGACCTCGTCGTCACCGTCCGAGCCCTGCGCCGCGACCCGGCGGACGGGGTCCTGGAGATCGGCCTCGGCGGGGACCTGGAGGGCCGGGTGCGCTGGACCCTCACCCCGGAGGGGACCGGCACCCGCGTCCTGTACGAACAGGAGGTCGAGGTCCGCGCCCGGCTCCTGAGGGTCCTCGCCGTCCCCGGGCGGCCCGTGTTCCGCGCCAACCACGCCCTGATGATGCGCGGGGGACGGCGGGGCCTCGCCGCCCGGCTGGAGGCCCCGTCCGCGGGGCGCGGGCGGGGAGCGGCGGCCGGATGAGGAGCGGGGCGGCCGGGGCGGTTTGAAGGAAGGGCGCGAAGGCCTGTATGGTTCAACCCGTTCCCGGGCGATTAGCTCAGCGGGAGAGCACTTCGTTCACACCGAAGGGGTCACTGGTTCGATCCCAGTATCGCCCACCGGGAGAGGCCGGTCCGTCGAAAGACGGGCCGGCCTCTGTCATGCGCGCGGCCGCGCGGATCACGCCGCCGTCCGCAGCTCCGGGCGCAGCGGCCACGAGGGGTCCACCGCCTCCGGCGTTCCCTGCCGCGCGAACCAGGCCTGGAGGCCCCGCGCCTGCGCCGCGTGCCACACCGCCTGGAGCGTGTGCAGCTCCGCCGGGGTCAGCCGCTCCAGACGGGACGAGAAGCGCCGCGCCACCGCCCGCGCGACCTCCATCGCGGCCGTCGCGTCCGCCGCCGCGTCGTGCGCCCCCGTCAGTTCCACCCCGTAGTGGGCGCACAGGTCCGTGAGGGTCCTGCGGCCCTTCCGGTAGCGGTCCAGGTGCTTGTCCAGGACCCGCGGGTCGAGCACGCACAGCGGCGTGTCCTCCAGGTAGTCGCCGAGCGTGGACGCCCGGTGCCGCCGCAGCTCCCGGTCGAGGAGCGTCAGGTCGAACGGCGCGTTCATCACCACCAGCGGACGCCCCGTCGCGATCTGCTCGGTCAGCGCCCGCGCCACCTCCTCCATCACGGGAGCGGGCCACCGGCCGTTCCGCCGGAGGTGATCGTCCGTCAGGCCGTGTACGGCGGTGGCCTCCGCGGGCACCGGAACGCCCGGATTCACCAGCCAGCGCGTCACCCGCGGACGTGCCCCCGCCGCGTCCTGCACGACGAGAGCGGCCGAGACGATCCGGTCGCCCTCGACGTCGACTCCCGTGGTCTCCGTGTCGAAAGCGGCCAGGGGCCCTTCGTACCAGTGCAACGTCATCCCCGAACTCCCTGCGCCCGTGCGGCAGATGGCCAACCCCCTGCCCCGAAACGGTGATACCCGGACTGTTTGCGCCGTACGCGGACCGGTCACAACAGAAGGGACGGGGAAGGAAGAAGACATGGCGCTCGCCCAGCCCGGGCCGGGCGGGCCGCCGCCCCGGCGGACGGCACCGGCGCGCGGCTCACTCGCCACCACCGCCTGCATGGAGACCCTTCAGGTGGGATACCTGCACGCCGTCGCCGCCGCGGCCGGCTGCTCGCTGTCCCAGCCCTTTCCGGACAACGGCATCGACTGGCACGTGAGCCACAGCGCTCCCGGGCACACCGTCGACGACGAGGTGACCATCAAGGTGCAGCTCAAGTGCACCTACCAGGTGCCGCCGCGCCCCTCCGGGAGCGCGTTCTCCTTCACCCTGGACAACGACCACCTGGTGAAGCTGGCCCGGACCCCCGTGTCCGTGCACAAGATCCTGGTCGTGATGCTCGTCCCGAGGTCCCGGGAGGACTGGCTGAGGGCGCACCACGACCGGCTCGACCTGCGGCACTGCTGCTACTGGATCAACCTGGCCGGACACCCGGTCACGGGGCGGCGCCGGACCACCGTGCGCGTGCCGACGGCACGGATCTTCGACGACCGGGCGCTCTGCGAGATCATGACCCGGGTCGGCGTGGGAGGGAGACCCTGATGCACCGGCCGATCGACGACCCCGGCCCCGGCGAAGCCGGGGGAGAGGGGAGCGGAGCCGGATACGGGTCCGCCCTCCCGCCCCACCGCCCCCACCCGGTCCCCGGCCCCCGCCCCGGACTCCCCGGCCCGCCCGCCGGCCCCCGGGGCGCGCCCGACCCCGGGCGCGTCGACCCGCGCGTCCTCGGCGCCCTGCTCGCCCGCCACGGCTGGCGGCGGCGCGGCGGAGCGCCCGGCCGCTACAGCCGCTGGACCCCGCCCGGGGACGCCACCGCCACGAGCCTCCTCGTCCCCGAGAGCCGCGCCTTCCCGGACTGCGAGGACCTCCTGGGCGAGGCCCTCGCCGCCCTCGCCCGCGGCCCCGCCCCCTCCGCCCACGAGATCCTCACCGCTCTCGCCGTGCCCAGCGACGAGATCCGCTGGTGGCGGGACGTGCCTCCGGGCCCGGCCGGAACCGTCCCCTGGACCGTGCGGGAACAGCTCGGCTCGGCCGCCCGCCGGCTCCTCCTCGCCGGGGCCCTCGCCGTGCGCGGCCGGGCCGGCTACCACGGCGCCCGGCACCGGCGCCCGGCCCGGGCCTCCCTGGAGAGCGTCCTCGTCGGGGCGGCCCCCGGGGGACGCGGCCTCACCGCCTTCCTGCCCGTCGACCCCGGCCGCCCGGTCGCCGTCCGGCTCCACCACGCGCTCCACGCGGCCCGGGAGGCCACCGACTACCGGCGGGCCACCGGCGGCACGGAGGCCTTCGACGCCGCCGTCGGGGCGGGCGTCAGCCGTGAACTCACCGAGGCCCTGATCACCCTCGTCCGGGGGACGGAGGGCGCCCGCGTCGCCCTGGAGTGGGCCCCGGCCGCCGGACCGCCCGAGGGGTGCGCCGCCCGCCCCGAACCCGTCGAGTTCTCCCCCGGCGACCTGCCCGCCCTGCGCGAGGCGAGCGCCCGCTACCTGGCCGGCGAGCCTTCCGTGCCGGTCCGCCTCACCGGCGCCGTCGTCCGCATGCGCCGCTCCGGGACCCGGGGCGAGGGCACCGTACGGCTGCGCGTCCTCGGCGGCGCGGAGGTCCCGTACGTCCGCGCCACCCTGGACGAGGAGGCGTACCGCACCGCCGGGCACGCCCACCTCGTCGGGCTCCCCATCCGCGTCTCCGGCCGTCTGGAGAGCCGGGGCGGCTTCCGGCGCCTCACCGGTGCCTCCGGGGTCGTCCCCGTCCAGGTCGACGAGACCGAGCGGGACCGCCTGATGAAGGCGCTCCACGAGAACCTGGACTTCTTCGGCGAGGCGTGCGGGCCGGAGGACTGAGGGGCGGCGGGCCGGAACTCCGGGGACGGGCGCGGGGCGGAGCCCGTAAGATCGGCGGTGCGCGGCACCTCGTCTCTGTCGCGCACCACCGGCGCGGGCACCTCGTGTCTGTCCGCGCCCCTATGTATGGAGTACCCGTGTCCGATGTCCGTGTGACCGTCCAGTCCACCCCCGAACCGGAGGAGAGGACGGTGAGCGCGGGCACCACCGCCGGCGCCCTGTTCGCCGACGACCGCACCGTCGTCGCCGCCCGCGTCGGCGGTGAGCTGAAGGACCTGTCGTACGAGCTCGCCGACGGCGATGTCGTCGAGGGCGTCGAGATCTCCTCCCCGGACGGTCTCGACATCCTGCGCCACTCGACCGCGCACGTCATGGCCCAGGCCGTGCAGGAGCTCTTCCCCGAGGCCAAGCTGGGCATCGGCCCGCCGGTCCGGGACGGCTTCTACTACGACTTCGACGTCGACAGGCCCTTCACCCCCGAGGACCTCAAGGTCATCGAGAAGAAGATGCAGGAGATCCAGAAGCGCGGGCAGAGGTTCGCCCGCCGCGTGGTCTCCGACGAGGCGGCCCGCGAGGAGCTCGCCGACGAGCCGTACAAGCTGGAGCTCATCGGCATCAAGGGCTCGGCCTCGACCGACGACGGCGCGAACGTCGAGGTGGGCGGCGGCGAGCTGACCATCTACGACAACCTCGACGCCAAGACCGGCGAACTGTGCTGGAAGGACCTCTGCCGCGGTCCCCACCTGCCGACCACCCGGAACATCCCGGCGTTCAAGCTGATGCGGAACGCGGCCGCCTACTGGCGCGGCAGCGAGAAGAACCCGATGCTCCAGCGCATCTACGGCACCGCCTGGCCGTCGAAGGACGAGCTGAAGGCGCACCTCGACTTCCTCGCCGAGGCCGAGAAGCGCGACCACCGCAAGCTGGGCAACGAGCTGGACCTCTTCTCCGTCCCGGACGAGATCGGCTCCGGCCTCGCCGTCTTCCACCCCAAGGGCGGCATCATCCGCCGGGTCATGGAGGACTACTCGCGCAAGCGGCACGAGGAGGAGGGCTACGAGTTCGTCTACTCGCCGCACGCCACTAAGGGCAAGCTGTTCGAGAAGTCCGGTCACCTGGACTGGTACGCCGAGGGCATGTACCCCCCCATGCAGCTCGACGAGGGCGTGGACTACTACCTCAAGCCCATGAACTGCCCGATGCACAACCTGATCTTCGACGCGCGCGGGCGCTCCTACCGCGAGCTGCCGCTGCGTCTGTTCGAGTTCGGCACGGTGTACCGGTACGAGAAGTCCGGCGTCGTCCACGGCCTGACCCGGGCCCGCGGCTTCACCCAGGACGACGCGCACATCTACTGCACCCGCGAGCAGATGGCGGACGAGCTGGACCGCACCCTCACCTTCGTCCTGAACCTGCTCCGGGACTACGGCCTGACCGACTTCTACCTGGAGCTGTCCACCAAGGACCCGGAGAAGTTCGTCGGCTCCGACGAGGTGTGGGAGGAGGCCACCGCGGTCCTCCAGCAGGTCGCCGAGAAGCAGGGCCTCCCGCTGACCCCCGACCCGGGCGGCGCCGCGTTCTACGGCCCGAAGATCTCCGTGCAGGCGCGGGACGCCATCGGCCGCACCTGGCAGATGTCGACCGTGCAGCTCGACTTCAACCTGCCGGAGCGCTTCGACCTGGAGTACACCGCCCCGGACGGCACCAAGCAGCGCCCGGTCATGATCCACCGCGCGCTGTTCGGTTCGATCGAGCGGTTCTTCGCGGTGCTCCTGGAGCACTACGCGGGTGCGATGCCGCCGTGGCTGGCACCCGTGCAGGCGACCGGCATCCCGATCGGCGACGCGCACGTCGAGTACCTGCAGGAGTTCGCCGCGAAGGCGAAGAGGCAGGGCCTGCGGGTGGAGGTCGACGCCTCCTCGGACCGGATGCAGAAGAAGATCCGCAACGCCCAGAAGCAGAAGGTCCCGTTCATGATCATCGCGGGTGACGAGGACATGGCCGCCGGGGCCGTCTCCTTCCGCTACCGCGACGGTTCGCAGGAGAACGGCGTGCCCGTCGACGAGGCCCTCGCCAAGATCGCCAAGCTCGTCGAGGACCGCGTCCAGGTCTGACGGCCGGACCGTGTCCAGGAGGCCCCCGGGGATTCCCCGGGGGCCTCTCCCCGTCCCCCCGCCTCTCGTCCCCGCGCGTGAACGCCCGCACCGGACGCGGCAGGGGGAGGAGCACGACCAGGGTGGCGAGGGGCCTCCGCGCGGTGGTCCCGGCGCTCCTGCCGGGACGGCGCCGGGGCCCCTCGCGCGGCGGCCCGCCGCCCCTCGCACCGGCACGGCGGCCGCACGGTTCCGCCGCCCCGGCGACACGTTCCGAACGGACGACGCAATATGCTGCACGGCATGACGACTGAGCCGGAGCAGCAGATCGGAGTGGGGACGCAGGACGCGTTCCAGCGCCTGTGGACGCCTCACCGGATGGCGTACATCCAGGGCGAGAACAAGCCGACCGGGCCGGGTGCCGAGGACGGCTGTCCGTTCTGCTCGATTCCGTCGAAGTCGGACGAGGACGGCCTGGTGATCGCGCGCGGCGCGAGCGTGTACGCGGTGCTCAACCTGTACCCGTACAACGGCGGCCACCTCATGGTCGTGCCCTACCGGCACGTCGCCGACTACACGGACCTGGACGCGGCGGAGACGGTGGAGCTGGCCGACTTCACGAAGCGTGCGATGGCGACGCTGCGGGCGGCCTCCGGCGCGCACGGCTTCAACATCGGCATGAACCAGGGCGCCGTCGCGGGCGCCGGGATCGCCGCGCACCTGCACCAGCACGTGGTGCCCCGCTGGGGCGGGGACACCAACTTCATGCCGGTCGTCGGCCACACGAAGGTGCTGCCCCAGCTCCTCGCGGACACCCGGAGGATGCTGGCCGCCGCCTGGCCGTCCGAGGCCTGAGCCGGGACCGCGCGGCACGGGGACCCGGCCCCGGGCCCCCGTGCCGCACCGTTCCGTCAGGCGTCGTAGACGTCGGCCTTCTTGGGTCCCGGCTCCTGGACGCCGCCGCTGAGGACGAGCGAGCGGTTGGTGAAGCGCTCGGTGTCGACGTTGTGCTCGTCGAGGACCCTGATGGTCGCGGCGTGGACCGCGCGCAGCACGGGCGTCGCCATGCGGATGGCGTCGTCGGCCATGAAGCGGTTCTTCCAGAGCGGGCCGGCCCAGGCGTGGCGCAGGCCGAAGGGCTCGGGAAGGACGAGCTTGCCGCCGAGGAAGTCCAGGACCGGCGGGAACCAGGTGAGCGGGGCGCGGACGGCCATCCGGACCACGTCGTCGGTGTCGGTCAGCGGCAGCTTGATCTCGCGGGTCTCCCAGAAGCGGACGGTCTTGGAGACCTCCTTGGTCTTCGCCTTCGGCTTGGTGGTGAAGAGGCCGTGGACGGGGCCGAGGGCGTGGCCGGTGACCTCGATGCGGAGCGTGTGGTGGAGCGAGGTCACGGTGACCATCATGGTCAGGACGAGGTTCCCGTCCCACAGGGTGAACTGCACGCCGAGGTAGTGGCGGTTGCCCGCGCCGAACTGCTGGTCGTTGCAGATGCGCTGTATCTCGTGGGGCTTCACCTGGTAGTGGACGATGCTGTCGCCCTCGGGACGGCTGACCTCGTCCGCCCCCTCGCCGACCGGGACGACGATCCAGTGCTTGACGTTCGGCTTGGGGAAGCCGGTCTTGAGCGAGCCGCGCTCCAGGAGGGTGAGCTGCTCGTGGATCTTGCGGACGACGTCCCAGGCCCGGAAGTCGTGGATCTCCTTGCCCTGCTTGGGGACGAGCTCCTCGGCGAGGGTCCAGCTGCCCCAGCGCGTGCCCATGCCCAGGATGCCCTTGGGGCCGGCGTAGAACACGATGTTGGACTGCTGCTCGGCGGAGAGCTTCTCCAGGTTCTGGCGGAGGTCCTCGGCGGACTTCTCGCCCGGGTCGCGGGGGGCGGCCTCGGGGATCTTGGCGCCGATGCCGCCGCCGCTGAGGAGGGCGGTCCAGCGTTCGCGCAGGTCGACGGCGGTGTTCTCGCAGACGCGGCGGGCGAGGAACCAGCCGGCGACCGGCGCCACGAGCATGAGGCGCAGGTAGGTCGGCAGGACGCCGCCGAAGGGCAGCTTGAACATGACGAGCAGGGCGAGGAACCCGGCGGCGAGGAGCAGCGCGGTGCCGAGGGCGCTGGTGCGCCGTTGCGCGGAGCCGGCGACGGTCCGGCGGAGCTGGATGACGCCGAGCCAGAGCAGCAGGCCGGGAAGGAAGAGGACCCCGCAGACGAGCGTGATCAGCGTCAGCTTGACGTCCCGCTGCTTGCGGATGCGGTTGGCGGCGAGGCAGTGCACCACCACCGGCTGGGGTTCCACGCCGAAGGACTGGACGAGCGCCTTGCGGGCCCCGCCGAGCATCCGCACCTGGACGGCGCGGGAGAAGGCCTCGCCGAGGTCGGGACGGAAGAGTTTCTTCCATTTGCCGTCCGTGACCTTCGACTTGTGCAGGTCGTTGTTGGCCTCCAGGATCGTCTCGACCGGGCTGTCACGGTACGCGGCGGAGGCGAGGGCGTGGGTCGCCGCCGTCTGCCCGTCCGAGCCCTGGAGGGGGATCTGTGCCCCGGGGCCAAAACCGTCGATCGCCACTGCCGCCCCCATCGCGTGCGAGTACGTACCTGTGCGGGCTGTTCCCAACTGCCGCGCCCCGCACACCTTCTGAGCTGGGCACCCCAGCGTAGCCGGGTACCGCCCCGCGCGTCACCGGAGTGCGGGGGGACGGCCGGATGCCGCCCGCCCCGCGGGGGCGCGGCGGGGCGGCCACGGCTGCCGGGGCATCAGTCATGCGCGCTTTTCGGCCTGTTCCCGTACCTTCTTCGCCAGATGCGGCGGCATCGGCTCGTGCCGGACGTACGTGCGGTCGAAGCGCCCGGTGCCGTGGGACACGGACCGCAGGTCGACCGCGTACCGGACGATCCCGGTCTCCGGGACCTCGGCCCGCACGAGGGTCCGCCCCGGCCCCGCCCGGTCGGTGCCGACGACCCGGCCGCGCCGGCCCGACAGGTCGCTCATGACCGGACCGACGTACTCGTCGGGGACGAGGACCTCGACCTCGTCCACCGGCTCCAGGAGGCGGACGGGGACCCCGGCGGCCGCCTCCCGCAGGGCGAGGGCGCCGGCCGTCTGGAAGGCGGCGTCGGAGGAGTCGACCGAGTGGGCCCTGCCGTCGCGCAGGGTGACCCGGACGTCCACGAGCGGATGGCCGGTGGCGACCCCGCGCGCGGCCTGCGCCCGCACGCCCTTCTCGACGGAGGAGACGAACGGGCGCGGCACCGCCCCGCCGACCACCGCGTCGACGAACTCGACGCCGCTGCCCGCCGGCAGCGGCTCCACGTCGATCTCGCAGACGGCGTACTGGCCGTGCCCGCCGGACTGCTTGACGTGCCGGCCCCGGCCGGAGGAGGCGCCGCCGAAGGTCTCGCGCAGCGCCACCTCGTACGGCACGGCGTCGACCCGTACGCCGTGCCGCTCGCGGAGGCGTTCGAGGGCGACCTCCTGATGGGCCTCGCCCAGGCACCACAGCACCGTCTGCCCGGTGTCCGGGTTCTGTTCGAGCCGCAGCGCCGGGTCCTCGGCGACCAGCCGGGCGAGGCCCTGCGAGAGCCGGTCCTCGTCGGCCCTGCCGTGGGCCCGGACGGCGAGCGGCAGCAGGGGCTCCGGCAGGGGCCACGGCTCCATCAGGAGCGGGTCGTGCGCGGCGGAGACGGTGTCGCCGGTCTCGGCGTCCCCGAGGCGGGCGACGCAGACGAGGTCCCCCGCCACGCAGTGCGGCACGGGACGCTGCCGCCCGCCGAAGGGGGAGGTGAGGCCGCCGATCCGGTCGTCCGCCTCGTGGACGTCCCCGCTCCTCCCGGCCCGGCCGGCGGGACCGTGCCCGCAGACGTGGACGGTCTCCTCGGGGCGCAGGGTCCCGGAGAACACCCGGACCAGGGAGATCCGGCCCACGTAGGGGTCGGAGGCGGTCCTGAGGACCTCGGCCACCAGGGGTCCTCCGGGGTCGCACACGACCGGCGGCCGGTCCCGTCCGTCGGGGGCGGTGACGGCGCGGGGCCCGTGCTCCAGGGGGGAGGGGAAGCCGCGGGTGATCAGCTCCAGGAGTTCGACGGTGCCCAGGCCCTGCGCACCGCCGCCGGCGGGGGCGGCCGCGAGCACCGGGTGGAAGGCGCCCCGGGCGACGGCCTTCTCCAGGTCGTCCACGAGCGTCTCCGGGTCGATCCGCCCGCCGCCGAGGTAGCGGTCCATGAGGGTCTCGTCCTCGCTCCCGGCGATGATCCCCTCGATGAGCCGGGCGCGGGCCCCCGCGATGAGTTCTCCCTGCCTCCCGTCGGGCGGCAGCTCCCGCCGCGTCCCGGTGGAGTAGTCGAGGACCCGTTCCGGGAGCAGGTCCACCAGGCCGGTGACGGGCGCGTGCCCGTCGGGGCCCTCGGCGCCGCGCACCGGCAGGTGGAGGGGGAGGACGGCGTCCGGGTCGCCGCGGCCGAAGAGCCCGGCGCAGACGTCGGTCAGCTCCGCGAAGCCGGTCCGGGCGGTGTCGAGGTGGGTGACGACGACGGCGCGCGGCATGCCGACGGCGGCGCACTCCTCCCAGATCGCGCGGGTGGAGGCGGCGACGGCGTCGGCCTCCTGGGCGGCCGAGACGACGAAGAGGGCCGCGTCCGCCGCGCGCAGACCGGCCCTCAGCTCCCCGACGAAGTCGGCGGACCCGGGCGTGTCGAGCAGGTTGATCCTGTAACCGTTCCAGCCGACCGGGACCAGCGAGAGCTGGACGGAGCGGTGGCGGCGCCGTTCGATCGCGTCGTGGTCGGAGACCGTGTCGCCGTCCTCGACCCGCCCGGCCCGGCCGACCGCCCCGGTGGTCCGCGCGAGGGCCTCGACGAGCGTCGTCTTGCCCGCTCCGCCGTGGCCGACCAGCACCACGTTCCGTACGGCCGAGGGCCGGTCGGCCACCGGCACCCCGCCGGCGGCCCCGGCTGCCGTCTTCGTCCTGTCACCCATGACGTGTTCCTCCCGACTGCTCGCGCGGTGCGGCGGGACGCGGGGGCGGGGGCCGTGCGACACGGCGTCCGCGGTGCCCGCGGCGGTCCTCCGGGCCCGGCACCGGCTTCCGCGGTGCCCGCGGCGGCCCTTCGGCCGGCACCGGCTCCGGGGGTGCCCGCGGTGGGTGCCGGGGCCCGGCACCGGCGCCCGTGGTGGTCCTTCGAGCTTGGCACCCCCGCCGGGAGGCGTCCATCCGTCGCGGCGGCGCCCGCCCGCCGGGCCCGCCGGTCCGGAGGCACGCCGACGCGAACGGGCGGGCACCCGCCGGTGACCGGGGGCGCTCGTGACTACGATGGGCGGGCCGGTGGTCGCAGGGGCCGCGCGGCCCACCGAACCTCGGGAAGGCCATGCTGAACAAGTACGCGCGTGCCTTTTTCACGCGTGTCCTCACACCGTTCGCCGCGTTTCTGCTCCGCAGGGGCGTCAGCCCCGACGCGGTCACGCTCATCGGCACGGCGGGGGTGATGGCCGGCGCGCTGGTCTTCTTCCCGCGCGGGGAATTCTTCTGGGGCACCATCGTCATCACCCTGTTCGTCTTCTCCGACCTCGTCGACGGCAACATGGCCCGGCAGGCCGGGATCTCCAGCCGCTGGGGGGCCTTCCTCGACTCGACGCTCGACCGGGTCGCGGACGGCGCGATCTTCGGCGGCTTCGCGCTCTGGTACGCGGGCAGGGGCGACGACAACGTGATGTGCGCCGTGTCGATCTTCTGCCTGGCGAGCGGCCAGGTCGTCTCGTACACCAAGGCCCGGGGCGAGTCGATCGGCCTGCCCGTCGCCGTCAACGGCCTCGTGGAGCGTGCCGAGCGGCTGGTCGTCTCGCTGGTCGCCGCCGGACTCGCCGGGCTGCACGCCTTCGGCGTCCCCGGCGTCCAGGTGCTGCTGCCGGTCGCCCTGTGGGTCGTGGCCGTCGGCAGCGCGGTCACCCTGGGGCAGCGGGTCGTGACGGTCCGGCGGGAATCGGCCGAGGCGGACGCCGCCGCGGCCGGGGGAAACGGGGGAACGACGTGAACGCGATGAAGGACCGGCTCACCGACGGCCTGTACGGCCTCGGCTGGGCGACCGTGAAGAAACTGCCCGAACCGGTGGCCGCCGGTCTCGGCCGGCGGATCGCCGACCTCGCGTGGAAACGGCGCGGCGAGCGCGTCCTGCGCCTGGAGGCCAACCTCGCGCGCGTGGTGCCGGACGCCACGCCCGAACGGCTCGCCGAGCTGTCGAAGGCCGGCATGCGCTCGTACATGCGGTACTGGATGGAGTCCTTCCGGCTGCCGGCCTGGAGCAGGGAGCAGGTCGCGCGGGCGGTGGACATCAAGGACATCCACCTCCTCGAAGAATGCCTCGCCTCCGGACGCGGGGTCGTCCTCGCCCTGCCGCACCTGGCCAACTGGGACCTGGCGGGCGTCTGGGCGACCCGCGCGCTGGGCGTGCCGTTCACCACGGTCGCGGAGCGGCTCGAACCGGAGTCGCTGTTCGACCGGTTCGTCGCCTACCGCGAGTCCCTCGGCATGGAGGTCGTGCCGCACACCGGCGGCTCCGCCTTCGGCAGGCTCGCGCGGCGACTGCGGGCCGGGGGCCTGGTCTGCCTGGTCGCGGACCGGGACCTGTCCGCCTCCGGCACCGAGGTCACGTTCTTCGGGGAGACCGCCCGGATGCCGGCGGGCCCGGCGATACTCGCCCAGCAGACGGGCGCGCTGCTGCTGCCGGCGACGCTCTGGTACGACGGCCCGGCGGTCATGCGGGGGCGCGTCCACCCGCCCGTGGAGGTGCCCGGGACGGGCACGCGGGCCGAGAGGACCGCGATCATGACCCAGGCCCTCGCCGACGCCTTCGCCGAGGGCATCGCGGAGCACCCGGAGGACTGGCACATGCTGCAACGGCTCTGGCTCGCGGACCTGGAGGAGCGGGAGGGCGGGACGGCGTGAGGATCGGGATCGTCTGCCCGTACTCCTGGGACGTGCCGGGCGGCGTCCAGTTCCACATCCGCGACCTGGCCGAGCACCTGATCGGCCTCGGCCACGAGGTCTCCGTCCTCGCCCCCGCCGACGACGAGACCCCGCTGCCGCCGTACGTGGTCTCCGCGGGCCGTGCCGTCCCCGTGCCGTACAACGGCTCGGTGGCCCGGCTCAACTTCGGCTTCCTCTCCGCCGCGCGGGTGCGCCGCTGGCTGCACGACAACGCCTTCGACGTCGTCCACATCCACGAGCCGACCTCGCCCTCCCTGGGGCTGCTCACCTGCTGGGCGGCGCAGGGACCGATCGTGGCCACCTTCCACACCTCGAACCCGCGCTCGCGCGCCATGATCGCCGCGTACCCGATCCTCCAGCCCGCCCTGGAGAAGATCAGCGCCCGCATCGCCGTGAGCGAGTACGCGCGGCGCACGCTCGTGGAGCACCTGGGCGGCGACGCCGTCGTCATCCCCAACGGCGTCGACGTGGACTTCTTCGCCCGCGCCGAGCCGAGGAAGGAGTGGCAGGGCGGGACCCTCGGCTTCATCGGCCGCATCGACGAGCCCCGCAAGGGCCTGCCCGTCCTGATGAGGGCCCTGCCCCGCATCCTCGCGGAACGGCCCGGGACCCGGCTCCTGGTGGCCGGGCGCGGGGACGAGGAGGAGGCGGTGGCCTCGCTGCCGCGCGAGATGCGGTCCCGGGTGGAGTTCCTGGGCATGGTCAGCGACGAGGACAAGGCGCGGCTGCTGCGCAGCGTCGACGTGTACGTGGCGCCCAACACCGGCGGGGAGAGCTTCGGCATCATCCTGGTCGAGGCGCTGTCGGCCGGGGCACCCGTGCTCGCCGCCGACCTGGACGCCTTCGCGCAGGTCCTCGACCAGGGCGGCGCGGGCGAACTCTTCGCCAACGAGGACGCCGACGCCCTCGCGGAGGCGGCGATCCGCCTCCTGGGCGACGAGGAACGCCGCGCGGAACTGAGCGCCCGGGGATCGGCCCACGTCCGCCGCTTCGACTGGTCCACCGTCGGCGCGGACGTCCTCTCGGTCTACGAGACCGTCACGGCCGGCGCGGCGGCGGTGGACACCGACGAACGGGCGGGCGGACTGCGGGCGCGGCTGGGACTGTAGGGGCCGGGGGCCGGCCGTGAGCCGGCCCCCGCGCCGTCCGGCACCGGCCCGTCCGGAACCCCCGTACCGCCCCGGTAGCCTGTGCGCCCGTGACCCAAACCCTGATCTGGACCGTCGCCGCGCTGATCCTCGTCGGCGTCTACCTCAGCTGGACCGCCGGGCGGCTCGACCGGCTGCACTCCCGCATCGACGCCGCCCGCGCCGCCCTGGACGCGCAGCTGCTCCGGCGGGCCTCGGTCACCCAGGAACTGGCCACCTCGGGAATCCTCGACCCGGCCGCCTCGATCGTCCTGTACGAGGCCGCGCACGCCGCCCGGCAGGCCGAGGAGGACCACCGGGAGGTCGCCGAGAGCGAACTCAGCCAGGCGCTGCGGGCCGTCTTCGGCGAACCCGAGCAGATGGAGCTCGTACGGGAGGTCCCCGGCGGCGAAGAGGCCGTGGGGGAGCTGGCGCAGGCCGTCCGCCGGGTGCCGATGGCCCGCCGCTTCCACAACGACGCCGTGCGGGCCGCCCGCGCGCTGCGCCGCCACCGCACGGTCCGCTGGTTCCGGCTCGCGGGCCACGCCCCCTTCCCACTGGCCTTCGAAATGGACGACGAGCCGCCGGTGGCCCTTGCCGATCGTCCGGTCTGACCCTCCGTAACCTGCGAAAACGATCCACCGGGTCCACATTGGCCCTTGCCGTGGCCCGGGAGTGGACTGTTTCCTCGTTCCTGTCGTCAACCCCGTTGTCACCAGTGAGGTATCCGTGTCCACCACGCCTTCCACCCCCTCCCCGTCCCCCGAGACCGGCACCGCGCGCGTGAAGCGCGGCATGGCCGAGCAGCTCAAGGGCGGCGTGATCATGGACGTGGTCAACGCCGAGCAGGCGAAGATCGCCGAGGACGCCGGCGCCGTGGCCGTCATGGCCCTGGAGCGGGTCCCCGCGGACATCCGCAAGGACGGCGGCGTCGCCCGCATGTCCGACCCGAACATGATCGAGGAGATCATCGGCGCGGTCTCCATCCCCGTCATGGCCAAGTCCCGCATCGGCCACTTCGTCGAGGCCCAGGTCCTCCAGTCCCTCGGCGTCGACTACATCGACGAGTCCGAGGTCCTCACCCCGGCCGACGAGGTCAACCACTCCGACAAGTGGGCCTTCACCACCCCCTTCGTCTGCGGCGCCACCAACCTGGGCGAGGCCCTGCGCCGCATCGCCGAGGGCGCGGCCATGATCCGCTCCAAGGGCGAGGCCGGCACCGGCAACGTCGTCGAGGCCGTCCGCCACCTGCGCCAGATCAAGAACGAGATCGCCAGGCTGCGCGGCTACGACAACAACGAGCTGTTCGCCGCCGCCAAGGAGCTGCGCGCCCCGTACGAGCTGGTCAAGGAGGTCGCCGAGCTCGGCAAGCTGCCCGTCGTCCTCTTCTCCGCCGGTGGCGTCGCCACCCCCGCCGACGCCGCGCTCATGCGCCAGCTCGGCGCCGAGGGCGTCTTCGTCGGCTCCGGCATCTTCAAGTCGGGCGACCCGGCCAAGCGCGCCGCCGCCATCGTGAAGGCCACCACCTTCTACGACGACCCGAAGGTCATCGCGGACGCCTCCCGCAACCTGGGCGAGGCCATGGTCGGCATCAACTGCGACACCCTCCCCGAGTCCGAGCGCTACGCCAACCGCGGCTGGTAAGCACCCATGAGCACTCCTGTGATCGGTGTCCTGGCCCTCCAGGGCGACGTACGGGAGCACCTGATCGCCCTGGCCGCGGCGGACGCCGTGGCCAGGCCGGTGAGGCGCCCCGAAGAGCTCGCCGAGGTGGACGGCCTGGTCCTCCCCGGCGGCGAGTCCACCACCATCTCCAAGCTGGCCGCGCTCTTCGGCCTCACGGAGCCGCTGCGCGAGCGCATCGCCGCGGGCCTGCCGGTCTACGGCACCTGCGCCGGCCTGATCATGCTCGCCGACAAGATCCTCGACCCGCGTTCGGGCCAGGAGACCTTCGGCGGCATCGACATGATCGTCCGCCGCAACGCCTTCGGGCGGCAGAACGAGTCCTTCGAGGCCGGCGTCACCGTCGCGGGCGTCGGGGGCGGCCCCGTCGAGGGCGTCTTCATCCGGGCCCCCTGGGTGGAGTCGGTCGGCGCGGACGTCGAGGTCCTGGCCGAGCACGGGGGCCACGTCGTCGCCGTACGGCAGGGCCGGGCGCTCGCGACCTCGTTCCACCCCGAACTCACCGGGGACCACCGGGTCCACGCCCTGTTCGTCGACATGGTGCGCGCGGCGGGCTGATCCGATCCCGGTAGGATCTCTGGGGTTCGTTCAGGAATGGGTTACGCGAAGGAGACAGGCAGATGTCCGGCCACTCTAAATGGGCTACGACGAAGCACAAGAAGGCCGTGATCGACGCCAAGCGCGGCAAGCTCTTCGCGAAGCTGATCAAGAACATCGAGGTCGCGGCCCGCACGGGCGGCGCCGACCCCGACGGCAACCCGACGCTCTACGACGCCATCCAGAAGGCGAAGAAGAGCTCGGTGCCGAACAAGAACATCGACTCCGCGGTCAAGCGCGGCGGCGGCCTCGAGGCCGGCGGCGTCGACTACGCCACGATCATGTACGAGGGCTACGGCCCGAACGGCGTCGCGGTGCTCATCGAGTGCCTCACCGACAACCGCAACCGCGCCGCCTCGGACGTGCGCGTCGCCATGACCCGCAACGGCGGTTCCATGGCCGACCCGGGCTCCGTCTCGTACCTGTTCAACCGCAAGGGCGTCGTCGTGCTCCCCAAGGGCGAGCTGACCGAGGACGACGTCCTGGGCGCGGTGCTCGACGCGGGCGCCGAGGAGGTCAACGACCTCGGCGACTCCTTCGAGATCATCAGCGAGGCCACCGACCTGGTCGCGGTCCGCACCGCCCTCCAGGAGGCCGGCATCGACTACGACTCCGCCGACTCCAGCTTCGTCCCGACCATGCAGGTCGAGCTGGACGAGGAGGGCGCGCGCAAGATGTTCAAGCTGATCGACGCGCTGGAGGACAGCGACGACGTGCAGAACGTCTTCGCCAACTTCGACGTGTCCGACGAGGTCATGGCGAAGGTCGACGCCTGATCGCGTGCGTGCCGCAACGGGCCGACGGGGACACGTTCCCGTCGGCCCGCCGCGTTGTCGGTGACACCCGATAGCCTGCTCAAACAGGAGATCGAAGAGAGGGGGCGACGTGCGCGTACTCGGAGTGGACCCCGGGCTCACCCGGTGCGGCGTCGGCGTCGTCGAGGGCGTCGCCGGCCGGCCCCTGACCATGCTCGGCGTCGGCGTGGTGCGGACGCCCGCGGACGCCGACACCGGAATGCGCCTCGTCGGCATCGAGCGGGGCCTGGAGGAATGGATCGACCGCTTCTCGCCCGAGCTCGTCGCGGTGGAGCGGGTCTTCAGCCAGCACAACGTCCGCACGGTGATGGGCACCGCCCAGGCCAGCGCGGTCGCCATGCTCTGCGCCTCCCGGCGCGGCATCCCGGTCGCCCTGCACACCCCCAGCGAGGTCAAGGCCGCCGTCACCGGCAGCGGCCGCGCCGACAAGGCCCAGGTCGGGACCATGGTGACCCGGCTGCTCCGGCTCTCCGAGCCCCCCAGGCCCGCCGACGCCGCCGACGCCCTCGCCCTCGCCATCTGCCACATCTGGCGGGCCCCCGCCCAGAACCGCCTCCAGCAGGCCGCCGCAGCCCAGAACCGCCTCCAGGAAGCGGCCGCCCGGCACGCGTCCGCAGTGAAAGGCCGAATCCGATGATCGCCTTCGTCAGCGGCCCGGTCGCCGCCCTCGCCCCCACCACGGCCGTCATCCAGGTCGGCGGCGTGGGCATGGCCGTCCAGTGCGCCCCGGCGACCCTCGCCGGACTGAGGATCGGCGAGGAGGCCCGGCTCGCGACCTCCCTCGTCGTCCGCGAGGACTCCCTCACCCTGTACGGCTTCGCCGACGACGACGAACGGCAGGTCTTCGAGCTCCTCCAGACCGCCAGCGGCGTCGGCCCCCGCCTCGCCCAGGCCATGCTCGGCGTGCACAGCCCCGACGCGCTGCGCCTCGCCGTCGCCACCGGCGACGAGAAGGCCCTCACCGCCGTCCCCGGCATCGGCAAGAAGGGCGCGCAGAAACTCCTCCTCGAACTGAAGGACAAGCTCGGCGCCCCCCTCGGCACCGGCGGCCCGGCCGGCCCCCGGCGCGCCGCCTCCGGCCCGGCCCCCTGGACCGAGCAGCTCACCGCCGCCCTCATCGGCCTCGGCTACGCGCCCCGCGAGGCCGAGGAGGCCGTCGGCGCCGTCACGCCGCAGGCCGAGGCCGCCCTCGCCGAGACCGGCGCCGCCCCCGTACCGCAGCTGCTCCGCGCGGCCCTGCAGACCCTCAACCGCGCCCGCTGACCCCCCTCCCGGCACACCGGCCGGCCCCGTACGAACGAGAAGGCACCACCGTGAACTGGGACGACGACACCACCGAGGCACCCGACGCCGAGGCGCGCATCGTCGACGCCGCCGCAGAGGGCGACGACCAGGCCGTCGAGGCGGCCCTGCGCCCCAAGGACCTCAGCGAATTCGTGGGCCAGGAGAAGGTGCGCCAGCAGCTCGACCTGGTCCTCAAGGCCGCCCGGCAGCGCGGCGCCACCGCCGACCACGTCCTGCTCTCCGGCGCCCCCGGCCTCGGCAAGACCACCCTCTCGATGATCATCGCGGCCGAGATGAACGCCCCGATCCGCATCACCTCCGGCCCCGCCATCCAGCACGCCGGCGACCTCGCCGCGATCCTCTCCTCCCTCCAGGAGGGCGAGATCCTCTTCCTCGACGAGATCCACCGCATGTCCCGGCCCGCCGAGGAGATGCTGTACATGGCGATGGAGGACTTCCGCGTCGACGTGATCGTCGGCAAGGGCCCCGGCGCCACCGCCATCCCGCTGGAGCTGCCGCCCTTCACCCTCGTCGGCGCCACCACCCGGGCCGGGCTGCTGCCGCCCCCGCTGCGCGACCGCTTCGGCTTCACCGCCCACATGGAGTTCTACGACCCGTCCGAACTCCAGCGCGTCATCCACCGCTCCGCCGGACTCCTCGACGTCGAGATCGACCCGGCCGGAGCCGCCGAGATCGCCGGCCGCTCGCGCGGCACCCCCCGCATCGCCAACCGCCTGCTGCGCCGGGTCCGCGACTACGCCCAGGTCAGGGCGGACGGAGTCATCACCCGGGAGATCTCCGAGGCGGCCCTGAGCGTGTACGAGGTCGACGGCCGCGGCCTCGACCGGCTCGACCGCGCCGTCCTGGAGGCCCTGCTCAAGCTCTTCGGCGGCGGACCGGTCGGCCTGTCCACCCTCGCGGTCGCGGTGGGGGAGGAGCGCGAGACCGTCGAGGAGGTCGCGGAACCCTTCCTCGTCCGCGAGGGCCTGCTGGCCCGCACCCCCCGGGGCCGGGTCGCCACTCCCGCCGCGTGGGCCCACCTCGGGCTCGTTCCGCCGCAGGCGGCGGGCCCGGCGGCACCGGGAAGCGGACAACAGGGGCTCTTCGGGGCGTGAGACGCCCGTGACGGGCGGATGACGGCGCGGAGTGTCGCCCGAGCAGGAACCACGGTGCCATGCTGGGCGTTGTTCCATCGATGCGGACTCGCCTAGACTCCGCCGATGCCGCCCTTTCTGGTCGGCGCGCCCACCCCCGAAGACCAGGCCGCGGGTTCTCCGTGACCGTGCGAAGGATTTCCGTCCCGTGAATAACATCGGCATGCTCCTCCCGTTCATCGTGCTCATCGGGGCGATGTTCCTGATGACCCGCTCTGCGAAGAAGAAGCAGCAGCAGGCGGCGGAGATGCGCAACCAGATGCAGCCCGGCACCGGCGTACGCACGATCGGGGGAATGTACGCCACCGTCAAGGAGATCGGCGACGAGACCGTCCTCCTGGAGGTCGCGCCCGGCGTGCACGCCGTCTACGCCAAGAACGCCATCGGCGCGGTCCTGGAGGACTCCGAGTACAACCGGATCGTCCACGGCGACGAGGGCGACGAGGCGCCGGACTCCGACGCGGTCGTCCCGGACGACGCCTCCTCCCTGACGGCGGGGGCCACCGACATCACCGCCGAGGACGCCCCCAAGGCGGACCTGACGAAGAAGTCGGACGCGGCCGAGGGCCAGAAGGACGGCAAGGCCGACGGCGAGACCGACGCGAAGTAGTCGCGGCCGGGGAACACGCGCACTCCTCCCGGAGCGCGCGGCCCCCGGAACGGTTCCACGTCTGCGGGGGAAGGTCCCCACACATACTTCGTGGCCACCGCGCGCACACCCGGCGCACGGTGGTTGGACAGGGAGATACGACAGGTGGCAGCACCGAAGAAGGGCCGAAGGCCGGCGGGGGGACAGAGCCGGCCGGGCCGCGCCCTGGCACTCATCCTGATCGCCATGGTCGCGCTCACCGGCGGCATGTTCGCGTCGGGGCACACCACCCCGCGCCTGGGCATCGACCTCGCCGGCGGCACGTCGATCACGCTCAAGGCCAAGGCCGACCCCGGCCAGGAGTCGGCGGTCAACGAGACCAACATGAACACGGCGGTCGACATCATCGAGCGCCGTGTCAACGGTCTGGGTGTCTCCGAGGCCGAGGTCCAGACGCAGGGCCGCGAGAACATCATCGTCAACATCCCTCGCGGGACGGACGAGAAGCAGGCCCGTGAGCAGGTCGGCACCACCGCCCAGCTCTACTTCCGGCCCGTCCTCACGGTGACGAGCGGCGCGCCCCAGCCCGCGCCGACCGCCGGTTCCTCCGGCGCCCCGTCGGCCCCTCCCGCGCCGTCCGCCTCCGGCACGACCGCGGGCGGCCCGTCGGCCGCCCCGAAGACCACCGCCTCTCCCCGGGGCCGTGCGCTCACCGAGGCGCTCAGGGCACCGACCCCGACCCCCACCGGAAGCGCCCCGGCCTCCCCGAAGCCGAAGGCCTCCGGCACCCCCGCGGCGACTCCGGCGCCGAACCCCGCCAACGCGGCCCTCGAGCAGAAGTTCGCCGCCCTGAACTGCCTCGACCCCAAGCAGCGCTCCGCCGCCGGCCAGGGCGTCAAGCCGTCCGAGCCCACCGTGGCCTGCGGCGAGGACGCCCCGGGCGTGTGGTCGAAGTACATCCTCGGCCCGGCCGAGGTGGAGGGCCGTGACGTCGACGACGCCAAGGGCGTCTTCGACCAGCAGCGCGGCATGTGGATCGTCACCATGGACTTCACGGACGCCGGTTCGAAGAAGTTCCAGTCGATCACCGGCAAGCTGTCCTCGCAGGCCGACCCGCAGAACCGGTTCGCGATCGTCCTGGACGGCGAGGTCGTCTCGGCCCCCTCGGTGCGCCAGACGCTCAGCGCCAGCGCCGAGATCTCCGGCAACTTCAACCAGCAGTCCGCCCAGGACCTCGGCAACATCCTGTCCTACGGCGCCCTGCCCCTCTCCTTCCAGACGCAGAGCGTCGACACCGTCACCGCCGCGCTCGGCGGCGACCAGCTGGAGGCCGGCCTGATCGCCGGCGCCATCGGCCTCGCGCTCGTCGTCATCTACCTGGTCGTCTACTACCGGGGCCTGTCGCTGATCGCCATCCTCAGCCTCGGCGCCTCCGCGCTCCTCACCTACGTGATCATGGCCCTGCTCGGTCCGGCCATCGGCTTCGCGCTGAACCTGCCGGCCGTCTGCGGCGCCATCGTCGCCATCGGCATCACGGCGGACTCGTTCATCGTCTACTTCGAGCGCATCCGCGACGAACTGCGCGAGGGCCGCACGATCCGCCCGGCCGTCGAGCGCGCCTGGCCCCGCGCCCGCCGCACCATCCTGGTCTCCGACTTCGTGTCGTTCCTGGCCGCGGCCGTGCTCTTCGTCGTCACCGTCGGCAAGGTCCAGGGCTTCGCGTTCACGCTCGGTCTGACCACCCTGCTGGACATCGTCGTGGTGTTCCTCTTCACCAAGCCGGTCATGACGCTGCTGGCGCGGACCAAGTTCTTCGGCGACGGCCACCCGTGGTCCGGCCTGGACCCGAAGCGCCTCGGTGCCAAGCCGCCGCTGCGCCGCACCCGCCGCACCACCGCCCCCGCCGGCCCTGTCGACCCGAAGGAGGCGTGAGATGTCGAAGCTCGGCGATCTCGGAGCCCGACTCCACCGCGGTGAGGTCGGCTACGACTTCATCGGCAACCGCAAGCTCTGGTACGGCCTGTCCGTCCTGATCACCATCACCGCCATCGTCGCCCTGGCCGTCCGCGGCCTCAACATGGGCATCGAGTTCCAGGGCGGCGCCGTCTTCACGACCCCGAAGACGGACGTCTCCGTCAGCCAGGCCCAGGAGTACGCGGAAGAGGCCTCGGGCCACGACGCGATCGTCCAGCAGCTCGGCAACGGCTCGCTGCGCATCCAGGTCGGCGGCCTCGACACCGACAAGTCCGACCAGGTCCGCTCGGAGCTGGCCAAGGACCTGAAGGTCGCCGAGAGCAAGATCGCGGCGGAGCTGGTCGGTCCCAGCTGGGGCGAACAGATCGCCAACAAGGCATGGACCGGCCTCGGGGTCTTCATGATCCTCGTGGTGATCTACCTGGCCATCGCCTTCGAGTGGAGAATGGCGGTCGCGGCACTCGTCGCCCTCATCCACGACCTCACCATCACCGTGGGCATCTACTCCCTGGTCGGCTTCGAGGTCACCGTCGGCACCGTCATCGGCCTGCTGACGATCCTCGGTTACTCGCTCTACGACACCGTCGTCGTCTTCGACTCCCTCAAGGAGTCCACGAAGGACCTCACGAAGAAGCAGGCCCGCTTCACCTACAGCGAGCTGGCCAACCGTTCGATCAACGGCACCCTGGTCCGCTCGATCAACACCACCGTCGTCGCGCTGCTGCCGGTCGCCGGCCTGCTCTTCATCGGCGGCGGCGTCCTCGGCGCCGGCATGCTCAACGACATCTCGCTGTCGCTGTTCGTGGGCCTCGCCGCCGGCGCGTACTCGTCGATCTTCATCGCCACCCCGCTCGTCGCCGACCTCAAGGAGCGCGACCCGGCGATCAAGGACCTCAAGAGGCGCGTCCTGGCCAAGCGGGCCGCCGCCGCCAAGGACGAGCGGGCGGACGGGACGGACGCGTTCGGCGACGGTGCCGAGACCGCCGTCGTCGGCCCCCGGGCCGGCCGCCGGGGCCGCACCGAGGAGCACCGCGGATGACCGCGGGGACCCAGGACCTCACCGGCCTCCTGCTCAGCCGCATCCGCGACGTGCCGGACTACCCGAAGCCCGGCGTGCTGTTCAAGGACATCACGCCGCTGCTCGCGGACCCGGAGGCGTTCGGCGCGCTGACCGACGCCCTCGTCGGGCTGTGCTCCGCGCACGGCGCGACGAAGGTCGTCGGCCTGGAGGCCCGCGGCTTCATCCTGGCCGCACCGGTGGCCGTCCGCGCGGGACTGGGCTTCGTCCCGGTCCGCAAGGCCGGCAAGCTCCCCGGTGCCACGCTCCGCCAGGCGTACGAGCTGGAGTACGGCACCGCCGAGATCGAGGTGCACGCCGAGGACCTGGCGGCGGGCGACCGCGTCATGGTCGTCGACGACGTCCTCGCCACCGGCGGCACGGCCGGGGCGGCCGTGGAGCTCGTCCGCCGCGCGGGCGCCGAGGTCGCGGGCGTCGCCGTCCTCATGGAGCTGGGCTTCCTCCCGGGCCGCGCCCGGCTGGAGCCGGCCCTGAAGGGCGCTCCGCTCACGGCGCTGATCACCGTCTGACGTCGGGCCTCCACCCGTACGGGGCGCTCCGGGAATCACCGGGGCGCCCCCGTCGTTTTCCGGAATGCCCCGGTCCGGTGTGCCGGGGCGCATGTCCCCGGGCACCGCGGACGCCCCGGACACCCGTCCCCTCCGGGCGCGTGAGCGGGGCGGGGCGCGGCTCGATACGATGGCCTTTCCGGGCCTGACCGGGGGACCCGGAACCTCCCCCAGACCGCGTCCGGGGGGACCCCAGAGGAGCGCTCTTGCCAGACGAGGCCCAGCCACTCTCCGCCGCGCAGCCCGACCCGAAGGCCGAGAAGGCCGCGCCGGGAACCGGCACGCCACGGAACGAGCCCGCGGAGACCGGGCCCGTGCCCGCCGCGCCCGAGCCGGCCTCGCCCGCGCGCCCCGCACCGGCGCCGCCCGCCCGTTCCGGCGGCTCCTCCAACCGCGTCCGCGCCCGCCTCGCCCGCCTCGGCGTCCAGCGCTCCTCCCCGTACAACCCGGTCCTGGAACCGCTCCTGCGGATCGTCCGCTCCAACGACCCCAAGATCGAGACGGCCACGCTCCGCCAGATCGAGCGGGCCTACCAGGTCGCCGAGCGCTGGCACCGGGGCCAGAAGCGCAAGAGCGGCGACCCGTACATCACGCACCCGCTCGCCGTCACCACCATCCTCGCGGAGCTGGGCATGGACCCGGCGACCCTGATGGCCGGGCTCCTGCACGACACCGTCGAGGACACCGAGTACGGCCTCGACACCCTGCGCCGGGACTTCGGCGACCAGGTCGCGCTCCTCGTCGACGGCGTCACCAAGCTCGACAAGGTCAAGTTCGGCGAGGCCGCCCAGGCCGAGACCGTCCGCAAGATGGTCGTCGCCATGGCCAAGGACCCGCGCGTCCTGGTCATCAAGCTCGCGGACCGCCTGCACAACATGCGCACCATGCGCTACCTCAAGCGGGAGAAGCAGGAGAAGAAGGCCCGCGAGACGCTGGAGATCTACGCCCCCCTGGCCCACCGCCTGGGCATGAACACCATCAAGTGGGAGCTGGAGGACCTCGCCTTCGCGATCCTCTACCCCAAGATGTACGACGAGATCGTCCGGCTCGTCGCCGAGCGCGCCCCCAAGCGGGACGAGTACCTCGCGGTCGTCACCGACGAGGTCCAGGCCGACCTGCGCGCCGCCCGCATCAAGGCCACCGTCACCGGCCGCCCCAAGCACTACTACAGCGTCTACCAGAAGATGATCGTCCGCGGCCGCGACTTCGCGGAGATCTACGACCTGGTCGGCATCCGCGTCCTCGTGGACACCGTCCGCGACTGCTACGCGGCCCTCGGCACCGTCCACGCGCGGTGGAACCCGGTCCCCGGCCGGTTCAAGGACTACATCGCGATGCCGAAGTTCAACATGTACCAGTCGCTGCACACGACGGTCATCGGACCCAACGGCAAGCCCGTCGAACTCCAGATCCGCACCTTCGACATGCACCGGCGCGCCGAGTACGGCATCGCCGCGCACTGGAAGTACAAGCAGGAGGCCGTCGCCGGTGCCTCCAAGGTCCGCGCCGAGGCACCGAGGAGGACCGGCAAGGACGACCACCTCAACGACATGGCGTGGCTGCGCCAGCTCCTCGACTGGCAGAAGGAGACCGAGGACCCCGGCGAGTTCCTGGAGTCCCTGCGCTTCGACCTCTCCCGCAACGAGGTCTTCGTCTTCACCCCCAAGGGCGACGTCATCGCGCTGCCCGCCGGGGCCACCCCCGTCGACTTCTCGTACGCGGTCCACACCGAGGTCGGCCACCGCACGATAGGGGCACGGGTCAACGGGCGGCTCGTCCCGCTCGAATCGACCCTCGACAACGGCGACCTGGTCGAGGTCTTCACCTCCAAGGCCGCCGGCGCCGGTCCCTCCCGCGACTGGCTCGGCTTCGTCAAGTCCCCGCGCGCCCGCAACAAGATCCGTGCCTGGTTCTCCAAGGAGCGCCGGGACGAGGCCATCGAGCAGGGCAAGGACGCCATCGCGCGGGCCATGCGCAAGCAGAACCTGCCGATCCAGCGCATCCTGACCGGCGACTCCCTCGTCACCCTCGCCCACGAGATGCGCTACAGCGACATCTCCTCGCTGTACGCGGCGATCGGCGAGGGCCACGTCACCGCCCAGTCCATCGTGCAGAAGCTGGTCCAGGCGCTCGGCGGCGAGGAGGCCGCCACCGAGGACATCGACGAGGCCACCCCGCCGACCCGCGGGCGTTCCAAGCGCCGCTCCAACGCCGACCCCGGTGTCGTCGTCAAGGGCGTCGAGGACGTCTGGGTGAAGCTGGCCCGCTGCTGCACCCCCGTACCCGGCGATCCGATCATCGGCTTCGTCACCCGGGGCAGTGGCGTATCGGTTCACCGCAGCGACTGCGTCAACGTGGACTCGCTCTCCCGGGAGCCGGAGCGCATCCTGGAGGTCGAGTGGGCCCCCACCCAGTCCTCCGTCTTCCTCGTCGCCATCCAGGTCGAGGCCCTGGACCGCTCCCGGCTGCTCTCCGACGTCACCCGGGTCCTCTCGGACCAGCACGTCAACATCCTCTCGGCGGCCGTGCAGACCTCCCGCGACCGGGTGGCCACCTCCCGCTTCACCTTCGAGATGGGCGACCCGAAGCACCTGGGCCACGTCCTGAAGGCCGTGCGGGGCGTCGAGGGCGTCTACGACGTGTACCGCGTGACCTCGGCCCGCCGGCCGTGACGCGCGCACACGAAGGGGCGGGCCCGGTACGCGTACCGGGCCCGCCCCCTTTTCGCGGCGGTGTCAGCCGCCGAACTCCTCCAGGCCCTTCAGGGCCTGGTCGAGCAGGGCCTGACGGCCCTCCAGCTCGCGCGAGAGCTTGTCGGCCTTGGCGTCGTTGCCGGCGGCACGGGCCGCGTCGATCTGCTTGCGCAGCTTCTCGACCGCGTCCTGGAGCTGGCCGGTGAGACCCGCGGCACGCGCGCGCGCCTCCGGGTTCGTCCGGCGCCACTCGGCCTCCTCGGCCTCCTGGATCGCCCGCTCCACCGCCTGCATCCGGCCCTCCACCCGGGGACGGGCGTCACGCGGGACGTGACCGATCGCCTCCCAGCGCTCGTTGAGGGAGCGGAAGGCCGCGCGGGCCGCCTTCAGGTCCGTCACCGGGACGAGCTTCTCGGCCTCGGCCGCCAGCTCCTCCTTCAGCTTCAGGTTCTCGGTCTGCTCCGCGTCCCGCTCGGCGAAGACCTCGCCGCGCGCGGCGAAGAAGACGTCCTGGGCGCCGCGGAAGCGGTTCCACAGCTCGTCCTCGTGCTCGCGCTGGGCGCGGCCCGCCGCCTTCCAGTCCGCCATCAGCTCGCGGTAGCGGGCCGCGGTGGCCCCCCAGTCGGTGGAGTTCGACAGGGACTCCGCCTCCGCGACCAGGCGCTCCTTCACCTTGCGGGCGTCCTCGCGCTGGGCGTCCAGGGACGCGAAGTGGGCCTTGCGGCGCTTCGAGAACGCCGAACGGGCGTGCGAGAAGCGGTGCCACAGCTCGTCGTCGGACTTGCGGTCGAGCCGGGGGAGGCCCTTCCAGGTGTCCACGAGCGCCCGCAGCCGCTCGCCCGCGGAGCGCCACTGCTCGCTCTGGGCCAGCTCCTCCGCCTCGGCGACGAGCTTCTCCTTGGCGGCGCGCGCCTCGTCGGTCTGCCGGGCCTTCTGGGCCTTGCGCTCCTCGCGGCGCGACTCGACCGTCTCGACGAGCCTGTCCAGACGGGCGCCGAGCGCGGCCAGGTCGCCGACGGCGTGGTGCTCGTCGATCTGGTGCCGGATGTGCTCGATCGCCGCGGTGGCGTCCTTCGCCGAGAGGTCGGTGGTCCTCACCCGCTTCTCGAGGAGGCCGATCTCGACCACCAGGCCCTCGTACTTGCGCTCGAAGTAGGCCAAGGCCTCCTCGGGGGTGCCGGCCTGCCACGATCCGACGACCTTCTCGCCCTCGGCCGTCCGCACGTACACGGTGCCCGTCTCGTCGACGCGGCCCCACGGGTCGCTGCTCACAGCGCCTCCTCACCATGATGCCGTCGGGGGGCCGTAACCCCCCGGGCATCGTCCACAGTTTCCCGGCGGGCCTCGCCCGCCTTCCGCAGCGCGGCCGACGGCCCACGCTGCACGACGCCAATCTAGGCGAACCGCGGCCCGGCTGTCCGCACCCAGCGCGACCGAGATTCGACGGTCGCGCGCAGGAGCGGGCGCGCGGGCGGGCGCCCGCTCCGGCTCACTTCTTCGTGACGGTCGCCTTCTCGATGGTGACGGTCTTCTTCGGGGCGCCGTCCGTGGCGCCGCCCGCGACACCGGCCGCGGCGACGTCCTGGACCGTCTTGAGGCCGGCCGCGTCGATCTTCCCGAAGGGGGTGTAGGTCGGCGGCAGCTTGGTGTCCTTGTACACGAGGAAGAACTGGGAGCCGCCGCTGCCCGGCTGCCCGGTGTTCGCCATGGCCACGCTGCCGGCCGGGAAGGTCACCGTGCCGTCCGCGCCCGCCTTGCCGAGGCCGCCCAGGTTCTCGTCCGGGATGGTGTAGCCGGGGCCGCCGGTGCCGGTGCCCTGGGGGTCGCCGCACTGGAGCACGTAGATGCCCTGTGTGGTGAGCCGGTGGCACTTCGTCCCGTCGAAGTACTTCTTGTCCGCGAGGTGCTTGAAGGAGTTCACCGTGTGCGGGGTCTTCGCCGCGTCCATGGTGACCGTGACGGCACCCTCGCTGGTCCTGAGCACCATGTCGTACGAGGCGTTCCGGTCCACGGTGAGCTTCGGCTCCGGGTTCGCGGACCGCGAGGGCGCCGGCGTGGAGGGGTTCGCGGGGGTGGGCGTCGTGCCCGCGGCGCCGTCCGAGCCCTTCGTGCCGCCGTCGGTCAGTTTCACCGAGGCGTACACGGCGCCGCCCGCCGCCAGCACCACCGCGAGGGCGGAGGCGACGACGGTGTTGCGGCGCCTGTCCCTGCGGCGCTTCTCCTCCCGCCGCTGCTGCTGCCGCACGTACTTCTCCCTGGCAAGCTGCCGCCGCCGCTGATCGCTGCTGACCACCGGGTCCGCTCCTTCTCGCTCGTCTGTTCCTGCCCTGGCCGGATGTGCCCGTACCGTATACGGGTTGGCTGTGGAAGCGGCACCGCCGGTAGGCTCTGACCGGCCGCGTTCCGTGTTTTCCGCGGGCCCCGCGCCTCCCTGCCGGACGACATCTAAGGACGAACGTGCTGATTGCCGGGTTCCCCGCCGGGGCCTGGGGGACCAACTGCTACGTGGTCGCCCCCGCCGCAGGTGAGGAGTGCGTGATCATCGACCCGGGCCACCAGGCCGCCCAGGGCGTCGAGGAGACGCTGAGGAAACACCGGCTCAAGCCCGTCGCCGTCGTCCTCACCCACGGACACATCGACCACGTCGCCTCCGTCGTCCCGGTGTGCGGCGCCCACGACGTCCCCGCGTGGATCCACCCGTCGGACCGCTACATGATGAGCGACCCGGAGAAGGCCCTCGGCCGCTCCATCGGGATGCCCCTCATGGGCGAACTCACCGTGGGGGAGCCCGACGACGTGCGCGAGCTCGCGGACGGCTCCCGGCTGAAGCTCGCCGGCCTGGACTTCTCGGTCGCCCACGCGCCCGGCCATACCAAGGGGTCGGTGACCTTCCGGACCCCCGAGACCGCGGAGGTCCCCTCCGTGTTCTTCTCCGGGGACCTGCTGTTCGCCGGCTCCGTCGGACGCACCGACCTGCCCGGCGGTGACATGGACGAGATGCTCGGATCGCTGGCCCGCGTGTGCCTGCCGCTCGACAACTCGACCGTGGTGCTGTCGGGACACGGTCCCCAGACGACCATCGGCCAGGAACGCGCCACCAACCCCTACCTCCGGCAGGTGGCCGCCGGCCTCGGGAGCCCCGACGCTCCCCGACGAGGAATGTGACGACTCACGTGAGCACCTTCAAGGCCCCCAAGGGCACGTACGACCTCATTCCGCCGGTCTCGGCGACCTACCTCGCGGTCCGCGAGGCCATCGCGGCGCCCCTGCGCCGCTCCGGCTACGGCTACGTCGAGACCCCCGGCTTCGAGGACGTGAACCTCTTCGCCCGGGGCGTCGGCGAGTCCACCGACATCGTGACCAAGGAGATGTACGCCTTCGAGACCAAGGGCGGCGACCGGCTCGCCCTGCGGCCCGAGGGCACCGCCTCCGTCCTCCGCGCCGCCCTGGAGGCCAACCTCCACAAGCAGGGCAACCTGCCGGTCAAGCTCTGGTACTCCGGCTCGTACTACCGCTACGAGCGCCCCCAGAAGGGCCGCTACAGGCACTTCTCGCAGGTCGGCGCCGAGGCGATCGGCGCCGAGGACCCGGCGCTCGACGCCGAGCTGATCATCCTGGCCGACGAGGCCTACCGCTCCCTGGGCCTGCGGAACTTCCGCATCCTGCTGAACTCGCTCGGAGACAAGGAGTGCCGCCCCGCCTACCGGGAGGCCCTCCAGGCCTTCCTGCGCGGCCTCGACCTCGACGAGGACACGCTGCGCCGCGCCGAGATCAACCCGCTGCGCGTCCTCGACGACAAGCGCGAGTCCGTGCGGAAGCAGCTCGTCGGCGCCCCGCTCCTGCGCGACCACCTGTGCGACGCGTGCACGGCGTACCACGAGGAGGTGCGCGCCCTGATCACCGCGGCGGGCGTCGTCTTCGAGGACGACCCGAAGCTGGTGCGCGGCCTCGACTACTACACCCGCACCACCTTCGAGTTCGTCCACGACGGCCTCGGCTCGCAGTCGGCGGTCGGCGGCGGCGGCCGTTACGACGGCCTCTCCGAGATGATCGGCGGCCCCGCGCTGCCGTCCGTCGGCTGGGCGCTCGGCGTGGACCGCACGGTCCTCGCCCTGGAGGCCGAGGGCGTCGTGCTCGACCTGCCCTCCGCCACCAGCGTCTTCGCCGTCGCCCTCGGCGAGGAGGCCCGCCGGGTCCTCTTCGGCAAGGTCACCGAGCTGCGCAGGGCCGGTGTCGCTGCGGACTTCTCCTTCGGCGGCAAGGGGCTGAAGGGCTCCATGAAGGACGCCAACCGCTCGGGCGCCCGTCTCGCCGTCGTCGCCGGCGAGCGCGACCTGGCCGAGGGCGTCGTCCAGCTCAAGGACATGACGTCCGGCGAGCAGCGGGCGGTCGCCCTGGACGACCTCCTGGACGAGGTACGGGCCGAGCTGGCCTGACACCCGGCCGTACGCAGGGGCCCGACCCGCGGGACGCGGACCGGGCCCCCTCGCGTACGGGCCCGCCCGGTCCGTCCTTGTCCCCACCGAACGGTCCGCACGGTCCCCCGTACGGCAGAATGACCGGGACCGGCAGCCCGCGAGCGATGGATCGGAAACATGACGAAAGCAGCGGTGGACGACTCGGCGCGCGGAACGATCGGAGCGAGCCGCGCCTTCTCCTGGCTCCTGGTGATCACGGGCGCGGCCGGACTGCTCGCCGCCTGGGTCATCACGATCGACAAGTTCAAGCTCCTGGAGGACCCCGGCTTCACCCCCGGGTGCAGCCTCAACCCGGTGGTGTCCTGCGGCAGCGTCATGAAGAGCGAGCAGGCGGCGGTCTTCGGCTTCCCCAACCCGATGCTCGGGCTCGTCGCGTACGGCGTGGTGATCGCGGTCGGCGCCGGTCTGCTCGCCGGCGCCCGCTACCGCCGCTGGTACTGGCTCGGCCTCCAGGCGGGGACCCTCTTCGGCGTCGGCTTCTGCGCCTGGCTGACCTACCAGTCGCTGTACGAGATCAACGCCCTCTGCCTGTGGTGCTGCCTCGCCTGGACCGGGACCATCGTCATGTTCTGGTACGTGACCTCGCACAACGTGCGCAACGGCGTGATCCCCGCCCCCGCCGGCCTGAGGACCTTCTTCGGCGAGTTCACCTGGGTCCTGCCCGTCCTGCACATCGGGATCATCGGCATGCTGGTCCTGACCCGCTGGTGGGACTTCTGGACGGGCTGAGCCCGGCCGGATTGTCGGCGGCGTGACCTAGGCTTCGTGAACGTGGAGCCCGACCTCTTTACCGCAGCCGCCGAAGAACGCCAGGAGAAGGACCCGTCCAGCAGCCCGCTGGCCGTCCGGATGCGCCCCCGCACCCTCGACGAGGTGGTGGGGCAGCGGCACCTCCTCAAGCCCGGGTCGCCGCTGCGCCGGCTCGTGGGGGACGGCGACGGAGGCCCCGCCGGAGCCTCCTCCGTGATCCTCTGGGGCCCGCCGGGCATCGGGAAGACCACCCTGGCGTACGTCGTCTCGAAGGCCACGAACAAGCGGTTCGTGGAACTGTCCGCCATCACCGCGGGCGTCAAGGAGGTCCGGACCGTCATCGACGGGGCCCGGCGCGCGGCGGGCGGCTACGGCAAGGAGACCCTCCTCTTCCTCGACGAGATCCACCGCTTCTCCAAGGCCCAGCAGGACTCCCTCCTGCCGGCCGTCGAGAACCGCTGGGTGACGCTGATCGCCGCCACCACCGAGAACCCCTACTTCTCCGTGATCTCCCCGCTCCTCTCCCGCTCGCTGCTCCTCACCCTGGAGCCGCTGACCGACGAGGACCTGAAGGGACTGCTCGCCCGGGCCCTCACCGACGAGCGCGGGCTCGGCGGGGCCGTGACCCTGCCGGAGGACGCCGAGGCCCACCTCCTGCGGGTCGCGGGCGGCGACGCCCGCCGCGCCCTGACCGCCCTGGAGGCCGCCGCCGGCGCGGCCATCGCCAAGGGAGAGGCGGAGATCACCCTCCGGACGGTCGAGGAGACCGTCGACCGGGCGGCCGTGACGTACGACCGGGACGGCGACCAGCACTACGACGTGGCCAGCGCCCTCATCAAGTCGATCCGGGGCTCCGACGTGGACGCGGCCCTGCACTACCTGGCGCGGATGATCGAGGCGGGGGAGGACCCGCGCTTCATCGCGCGGCGGCTGATGATCTCCGCGAGCGAGGACATCGGCCTGGCCGATCCGAACGCCCTGCCGATCGCGGTGGCCGCCGCCCAGGCCGTCGCCATGATCGGTTTTCCCGAGGCGGCGCTGACCCTGAGCCACGCCACCATCGCCCTCGCCCTGGCCCCGAAGTCGAACGCGGCGACGACCGCGATCGGCGCGGCCCTCGCGGACGTGCGGAACGGCCTCGCGGGCCCGGTCCCGGCCCACCTGCGCGACGGCCACTACAAGGGCGCGGCCCGGCTCGGCCACGCCCAGGGATACGTGTACCCGCACGACGTTCCCGGCGGCATCGCGGCCCAGCAGTACGCCCCGGACACGGTCCGCGACCGCCAGTACTACGAGCCCACCCGCTACGGCGCGGAGGCGAGGTACGCGGACGTGGTGGAGCGCGTGCGGGCGCGGCTGCGGGGGGACGACTAGGGCGCGCCGGAAGCGGCGCCGCCCGCCGGGCGGGGCTTTCGGCGCGCGCCCCGGGCCTCCCGGACGGGGGCGTGCGGGGGACCCGCGCGGACCCGGTACACTGGTCGGGATCGCTGCGTCCCGTGTCCGGCTCCGGCCGGCACCACCAGAACGGGACAGTCAGTCGGAGACCCGGCCCCCGGGCGGGGATCTCCAGGAGCGTCGCGCACCTTCGAAGGTGTCGCGTGCCACCCATCACCCCCCGGAATCCCGGGAGCGGCGATGGGTCGTTCGCGTGCTGCACGTATGTGCCCAGACCTGGGAGCGGCTGCCCGGCAGGTCCGTCCCGTACGGACCCGGCGGGTTTCCCGGCTGCGGATGCGACCTCCCCTAACCCTGGTGAAGCCGTTTCTTTCGACAGAGAGGTTGGTTCATGCCGAACCAGTCCCGCCCCAAGGTCAAGAAGTCGCGTGCCCTCGGCATCGCGCTGACGCCGAAGGCCGTCAAGTACTTCGAGGCCCGCCCCTACCCGCCGGGCGAGCACGGCCGCGGCCGCAAGCAGAACTCGGACTACAAGGTCCGTCTGCTCGAGAAGCAGCGTCTGCGCGCCCAGTACGACATCAGCGAGCGCCAGATGGCGCGCGCCTACGACCGCGCCAAGAAGGCCGAGGGCAAGACGGGTGAGGCGCTGGTCGTCGAGCTCGAGCGCCGCCTCGACGCCCTGGTCCTGCGTTCGGGCATCGCCCGCACCATCTACCAGGCCCGTCAGATGGTCGTCCACGGCCACATCCAGGTGAACGGCCAGAAGGTCGACAAGCCGTCCTTCCGCGTCCGTCCCGACGACGTCGTCATGGTCCGCGAGCGCAGCCGCACCAAGCCGCTGTTCGAGGTCGCCCGCGAGGGTGGCTTCGCCGCCGACGGCGAGACCCCCCGCTACCTCCAGGTCAACCTGAAGGCGCTGGCGTTCCGCCTCGACCGCGACCCGAACCGCAAGGAGATCCCGGTCATCTGCGACGAGCAGCTGGTCGTCGAGTACTACGCCCGCTGACGCGAGCGCGGTACCGCCCACGCGGTGTTCAGCCCGCCGCTTCCCCGCCCTTGCCGGTGGGGGAGCCGGCGGGCTTCCGCGTCCCCGGGACCCCCGTGGCCCCGGTCGTGCGGAACGGGCGCCGCGCCCCCGGGTCCTCCCGGCCGGCTCCGGCCGGACCGCGCCGCCCGGCGAGCGCGCGTTCCGCCGTCGCGTCCGGCGAGAGCCCCCGCCCCTCGCGGAACGCCTCCTCGTACGCCTCCGCCCCCAGCGCCTCCCGCGCCCGCTCCTCGCACAGCTCCCCGGGACCGCCGAACGACCGCGAGCCGAAGAGCCGGACGCCCACGACGTCCCAGACCGGCACCGCCGCCCCCTGGAGGACCGCCGCCTCCGCCGGGTCCCCCTCGCTCACCGTCACCAGGGCGAGCAGCTCGACCGCCAGGACCAGTCCGACCAGGTCGCGGAAGGTGTGGTTGATCGAGACGCACTCGGTCAGGAGCTCCCTCGCCTCCCCGTACGCGCCCCGCGTCCACGCCGCGTACGCCAGGACGTAGAGGGCGTACGCCCGGGTCCACAGCTCCCCGTGCTCCTCGCAGATCTCCCGCACCTCCCGGCACAGGGCCGCGGCCCCCTCCAGGTCGCCCCGGAAGGCCCGCGCCATCGCCACCTCGACCCGGCCCATCAGCACGTTGCTGTTCAGCTCGCCGGCCTCCCGGTAGGCGTCGAGCGCCCGGCCGATCAGCTCCTCCGCCCGCCCGGCGTCGTCCGAGAGCAGCGCCAGACAGCCCATCCGGTGCGTCGCGTACGCCTCCGCCAGCGCGTTCCGCGACGACCGGGCCAGCTCCCGGCACTCGTGGAGCGCCGCCACCGCCGCCGTGCCGTCCCCCCGCAGGACCGACACGTACCCCAGGACCCACAGCGCCTTGAGCCGCGCCTCCGGGTGCCCGGAGTCCAGCGCCAGCGCCCGGTCCAGCCAGTGCCGCCCCTCGGACAGGCGCCCGCAGCCCACCCAGGCGAACCAGAGCGTGCCCGCCAGGTGCTGGGCGAGGTGCGCGTCCTCCGGGAGTTCCAGGCACAGGTCGAGGGCCGCCCGCAGATTGGGCAGCGCCACGTCCGTGCACGCCGCCACCTCCGCCTGGCGCGGGCCGAACCACTCCAGCTCGCACCAGGTGGCCAGCCCCACGTACCAGTCGCGGTGCCTGCGCCGCATCCGCTCCGTGTCGCCCAGCGCCGCCAGCCACTCCGCCCCGTACGCGGCGACCGTGTCCAGCATGCGGTGGACGGGACCCGCCGGCGTGTCCTCCCGCGACACCACGGACTGGGCGAGGAGCCCTCCCAACAGATCCAGGATTCGTTCCGGCGGCAGCTCGGGGCCACCGCACACGTACTCCACCGCCTCCAGGTCGAAGGGGCCCGCGAACACCGAGAGCCGCGCCCAGAGCAGCCGCTCCGCCGGGGTGCACAGCTCGTGGCTCCAGCCGATCGCCGTCCGCAGCGTCCGGTGGCGGGGGAGGGCCCCGCGCTCGCCGTCCGCGAGGAGCCGGAACCGGTCGTCGAGCCGCCGCAGCACCTGCTCGACGGAGAGGAGGGGAAGCCGTACGGCCGCCAGTTCGAGCGCGAGCGGAATCCCGTCGAGCCGCCGGCACAGCTCCCGCACGGCCCCCGGAACGCCTCCGTCCGCCACGGCCGGGTCCCCGGCCCCCCCGGCCCCGGGCGGTGCGCCCGGCAGCACCGGCGCGCCCGCCTCCGCCGCCCGCTCGGCCAGCAGCGCCACCGCGTCCGCCTCGTCCATCGGCGCCAGCGGGAACACCGCCTCGCCCGCCACCCGCAGCGGTCTGCGGCCGGCCGCGAGGACGGTCAGCCCGGGCGCGTGCGCGAGCAGGTCGCGCAGCAGCGGCGCGCACCCCTCCACCAGGTGCTCGAAACCGTCCACCACCAGCAGGAGCCGGCGCTCCGCCAGGTGTTCCCGCAGCGCCTCGCGCGGCGGCCTCGGCGTGTGGTCGGTCAGGCCCACCGCCTCGGCCAGGGCGTGTGCCACCAGGTCCGGGTCGCGCAGCGGCGCCAGCCCGGCGAACCGGACCCCGTCGCCGTGGCGCTCCCGCGCCCCCGAGGCCGCCCGCAAGGCCAGCCGCGTCTTGCCGACGCCGCCCACGCCCACGATCGTGACCAGCCGGGACGTCCCGAGGAGCGCCCTCAGGGCGGTCTCCTCGGCGGCCCGTCCGACGAACCGGTTCAGCTCCGCCGGGAGATTGCTCCGTCGCATGGGACACGGAGCGTACTCACCCCCGCGCGCTCCGTACAACCGGTTCCCGCCACCGGTCTTCCGCGGGCCCCGCGGGCACCGACGCGGACCGTAATGCGGTACGGCGCGACAGTCCGGGCGCGATAGGGTCGGGGGACGACTTTTCACAAGGCCCAACGACAGCAGAGAGCGGTGCAGCGTGACCGGTGGAGAGGTTGCCGGGCTCCTGGTGGCCGTCTTCTGGGCGATCCTCGTCTCCTTCCTCGCCGTGGCACTGGCGAGGCTGGCGCAGACGCTCAGGGCGACCACCAAGCTCGTGGCGGACGTGACCGAACAGGCCGTTCCCCTGCTCGCCGACGCCTCGGCCACGGTGCGCTCGGCGCAGACGCAGCTCGACCGGGTGGACGCCATCGCGTCGGACGTCCAGGAGGTCACCTCCAACGCCTCCGCGCTCTCCACCACCGTCGCCTCCACCTTCGGCGGCCCGCTCGTCAAGGTGGCCGCCTTCGGCTACGGCGTGCGCCGGGCGCTCGGCCGGAGCCGGGACGGGGAGGGCGCCCCGCGCGCCTCCGCGCGCCGTACCGTGGTCGTCGGCCGTACCGTGCCGTTCTCGCGACCCCGGAAGCAGAAGGGCTGAGCCGTATGTTCCGCCGCACGTTCTGGTTCACGGCCGGCGCAGCCGCCGGCGTGTGGGCCACCACCAAGGTCAACCGGAAGCTGAAGCAGCTGACCCCCGAGAGCCTCGCGGCCCAGGCCGCGAACAAGGCGGTCGAGACCGGCCACCGGCTCAGGGACTTCGCCCTCGACGTGAGGGCGGGCATGGTCCAGCGGGAGGCCGAACTCGGCGAGGCGCTCGGACTCGACGCCGCCGCCGACGGCCCGGACGCGGGCCGGGAGCTTCCGGAACCCCGCCGCAGGGCCGCGCTCGGCCCCGCACCCACGTACTTCACGTCCCCCACGCGTTCGTTCAACCGGAATGAGGACCACTGATGGAGTCGGCTGAAATCCGCCGCCGCTGGCTGAGCTTCTTCGAGGAGCGCGGGCACACCGTCGTCCCTTCGGCGTCGCTCATCGCGGACGACCCGACTCTGCTGCTCGTCCCCGCCGGCATGGTGCCCTTCAAGCCCTACTTCCTGGGCGAGGTCAAGCCGCCCTTCTCGCGCGCCTCCAGCGTGCAGAAGTGCGTGCGCACCCCCGACATCGAAGAGGTCGGCAAGACCACCCGCCACGGCACGTTCTTCCAGATGTGCGGCAACTTCTCCTTCGGCGACTACTTCAAGGAAGGCGCCATCAAGCTCGCCTGGGAGCTGCTGACCACCCCGGTCGAGCACGGCGGCTACGGGCTCGACCCGGAGAGGCTCTGGATCACCGTCTACCAGGAGGACGACGAGGCCGAGCAGATCTGGCGCGACGTCGTCGGCGTCCCCGCCGAGCGCATCCAGCGCCTCGGCAAGAAGGACAACTACTGGTCGATGGGCGTTCCCGGCCCCTGCGGCCCGTGCTCCGAGATCAACTACGACCGCGGTCCCGAGTTCGGCGCCGAGGGCGGCCCGGCCGTCAACGACGAGCGGTACGTGGAGATCTGGAACCTGGTCTTCATGCAGTACGAGCGCGGCGAGGGCTCCGGCAAGGACGACTTCCCGATCCTCGGTGAGCTGCCGTCGAAGAACATCGACACGGGCCTCGGCCTGGAGCGCCTGGCGATGATCCTCCAGGGCGTCCAGAACATGTACGAGACGGACACCCTCAAGGTCGTCATCGACAAGGCCACCGAGCTGACCGGCGTCCGGTACGGCACGTCCCACGAGAGCGACGTCTCCCTCCGCGTGGTCGCCGACCACATGCGCACCTCCGTCATGCTCATCGGCGACGGGGTCACCCCCGGCAACGAGGGCCGCGGCTACGTGCTGCGCCGCATCATGCGCCGCGCCGTCCGCAACATGCGCCTGCTCGGCGCCACCGGCCCGGTCGTCCAGGACCTCGTCGACACCGTGATCAACACCATGGGCGAGCAGTACCCCGAGCTGGTCACCGACCGCAAGCGCATCGAGACCGTCGCCCTCGCCGAAGAGGCCGCCTTCCTCAAGGCCCTCAAGGGCGGCACCAACATCCTCGACACCGCCGTCACCGAGACCAAGGCCTCCGGCGGCACGGTCCTCTCCGGCGACAAGGCGTTCCTGCTCCACGACACCTGGGGCTTCCCGATCGACCTCACCCTGGAGATGGCCGCCGAGCAGGGCCTCTCCGTGGACGAGGACGGCTTCCGCCGCCTGATGAAGGAGCAGCGGGACCGGGCCAAGGCCGACGCCAAGGCCAAGAAGACCGGCCACGCCGACATGACCGCGTACCGGGAGATCGCCGACGGCAGCGGCGCCACCGAGTTCACCGGCTACACCAGCACCGAGGGCGAGTCCACGGTCGTCGGCCTCCTCGTCAACGGCGTCCCCTCGCCGGCCGCCTCGGAGGGCGACGAGGTCGAGGTCGTCCTCGACCGCACCCCGTTCTACGCCGAGGGCGGCGGCCAGATCGCCGACCAGGGCCGCATCAGGCTGCACAGCGGTGCCGTCATCGACGTCCGCGACGTGCAGCAGCCGGTTCCGGGCGTCTCGGTGCACAAGGGTTCCGTGCAGGTCGGCGAGGTGACCGTGGGCGCCACCGCCTACGCCGCCATCGACGTGCGCCGCCGCCGGGCCATCGCCCGCGCCCACTCGGCCACCCACCTCACCCACCAGGCGCTGCGCGACGCCCTCGGCCCGACGGCCGCCCAGGCCGGTTCCGAGAACCAGCCCGGCCGCTTCCGCTTCGACTTCGGTTCCCCGAACGCCGTCCCCGGCACGGTCCTCACCGACGTCGAGCAGAAGATCAACGAGGTCCTCGCGCGCGAGCTGGAGGTCCACGCCGAGGTCATGCCGATCGACGAGGCCAAGCGCCAGGGCGCCATCGCCGAGTTCGGCGAGAAGTACGGCGAGAAGGTCCGCGTCGTCACCATCGGGGACTTCTCCAAGGAGCTGTGCGGCGGCACGCACGTCCACAACACCGCCCAGCTGGGTCTGGTGAAGCTGCTCGGCGAGTCCTCGATCGGTTCCGGCGTGCGCCGCATCGAGGCCCTCGTCGGCGTCGACGCCTACCACTTCCTCGCCAAGGAGCACACGGTCGTCGCCCAGCTCCAGGAGCTGGTCAAGGGCCGCCCCGAGGAGCTGCCGGAGAAGATCTCCTCCATGCTCGGCAAGCTGAAGGACGCCGAGAAGGAGATCGAGAAGTTCCGCGCGGAGAAGGTCCTCCAGGCCGCCGCCGGTCTCGTCGAGTCCGCCCGTGACGTCCGGGGCGTCGCCCTGGTGACCGGACAGGTGCCGGACGGCACCACCGCCGACGACCTGCGCAGGCTGGTCCTCGACGTCCGCGGCCGGATTCCGGGCGACCGTCCGGCCGTCGTCGCCCTCTTCACCACCGTGGGCGGCAAGCCGCTGACGGTCATCGCCACCAACGAGGCGGCCCGCGAGCGCGGCCTCAAGGCCGGCGAGCTGGTCCGCACGGCCGCCAAGACCCTCGGCGGCGGTGGCGGCGGCAAGCCGGACGTGGCCCAGGGCGGCGGCCAGAACCCGGAGGCCGTCGGCGAGGCCGTCGCCGCCGTCGAGCGCCTCGTGACGGAGACGGCGTGACGATGCGCCGCGGCCGCCGCATCGCGGTCGACGTCGGGGACGCCCGGATCGGGGTCGCCTCGTGCGACCCCGACGGGGTCCTCGCCACGCCGGTGGAGACCGTGCCGGGACGCGACGTCCCGGCCGCCCACCGGCGGCTCCGCCGGATCGTCGAGGAGTACGAGCCGATCGAGGTCGTCGTGGGCCTGCCCCGCTCGCTCAGCGGGCGGGAGGGTCCGGCCGCCGCCAAGGTCCGCGCCTTCGCCCGGGAGATGGCGAAGGGCGTGGCCCCGGTCCCGGTCCGGCTGGTGGACGAGCGCATGACCACGGTCACCGCCACCCAGGGCCTGCGGGCCTCCGGGGTGAAGGCGAAGAAGGGGCGGTCCGTCATCGACCAGGCCGCCGCGGTGGTCATCCTGCAGAACGCCCTTGAGTCCGAACGGGTATCAGGCAATCCGCCCGGTGAGGGCGTCGAAGTGGTCATCTGATCGCGATACGGTAACGTTCCGCGCGATACGGCGGCGTTCGAACAGCTGCCGTACTACGTAGAGGCGGATCGTCCGGAAGCCTCGCGGCTGTTTTGGGGATCGATGACTGAGTATGGCCGGGGCTCCGGCTCCGAACCGTGGCACCCCGGGGACCCGCTCTACGGGGACCAGGGGTGGGACGGTCGGCAGCAGCACCCGCACCCGCAGCAGGCGAACCAGTACGGCCACGAGGACCGGGGCCACCAGGACCCGTACGGCCAGGGCGGCCACGGAGGCCAGGGTGCCCACGGAGGCCAGGGCGGCCAGGGGTACGAGGGCGATCCCTACCAGCAGTACGGGGAGTACGAGCAGCAGGCGCAGCAGTACCCGTACCAGCAGCAGTCGCAGGGCTACGCCGATCCCCAGTACCAGCAGCAGCACCAGCAGCACCACCCCCAGCATCAGCAGCAGCACCAACAGCAGTACCAGCAGGCGTACGACCAGCAGCAGTACGGGACGGGGCAGCAGGGCGAGTACGACACGCCCGGGCACCTCGGACAGCAGTACGACGGCAGCTGGGAGTCGGGCCAGGCGGCGATGGCGTACGGCGCGCCCCCGGCCGATCCGTACGGCGGCCAGGACCCGGACCTGTACGGCACGTCCGGGGCCTACCCCCCGCCCCAGCCCCCCGGCCGCCGGCAGGACCCGCCGGAGCCGGTGATCGACTGGGCCCCGGAGGAAGAGGAGCACCCGGAGGAGGAGAAGCACCCCTTCTTCACCGGCGAGGACGACGACCGCGACGGCCGGAACGGCCGTGACGCCCGGGGCGCCCGGGACGACTACGACGACGACTACGACGACGAGGAGCCGGCGCGCGGCCGCGGCTCCCGCGGCGACGACCGCGAACGCCGGGGCAAGGCGAAGAAGCGCAAGGGCAAGAACGGCATGGCCTGCCTGGTCGTCGCGGCCGTCCTGACCGGCACCGTGGGCGGCATCGGGTACTTCGGCTACAAGTTCTGGCAGGGCCAGTTCGGCGCGGTCCCCGACTACGCGGGAAGCGGCAGCGGCGAGGTCCAGGTCGAGATCCCCAAGGGCTCCTACGGCTCCGACATCGGCAACATCCTGAAGAAGGCGGGCGTCGTCAAGAGCGTCGACGCCTTCGTGTCGGCCCAGCAGAAGGACCCCAAGGGCAACACGATCCAGGCGGGCGTCTACACGCTGAAGAAGGAGATGTCGGCGGAGAGCGCGGTCAGGCTGATGCTCGATCCGGCGAGCCAGGCCAATCTGGTCGTTCCGGAGGGCAAGCGCAACGTCTGGGTCTACGAGAAGCTCGACGAGCGCCTGGGCCTCAAACCGGGCACCACGAAGGAGATCGCCCACACGAAGGCGGACTCCCTGGGGCTGCCCGACTGGGCCAAGAAGCACCCCGAGCTCAAGGACCCGCTGGAAGGATTCCTCTTCCCCGCGAGCTACCCCGTCGCCAAGGGCACCAAGCCCGAGGACGCGCTGCGCAAGATGGTGACCCGCGCGAACCAGGAGTACGCCAAGCTGGGCCTGGAGGGGAAGGCGAAGGAACTGGGCGTCGAGGGACCGTGGGAGCTCGTCACGGTCGCGAGCCTGGTCCAGGCCGAGGGCAAGACCCACGACGACTTCCGCAAGATGGCGGAGGTGGTCTACAACCGCCTCAAGCCGGACAACCACGAGACCAACCAGAAGCTCCAGTTCGACTCGTCCCTGAACTACCTGAAGGGACAGAGCGAGATCAAGATCTCCGAGAAGGAGGCCCACAGCAACCAGGACCCGTACAACACGTACGTGCACAAGGGACTGCCGCCGGGACCGATCGGCAACCCGGGCAACGAGGCCCTCGCCGCCATGCTCAACCCGACCAGCGACGGCTGGATCTACTTCGTGGCCACGGACGGCATGAACAAGACCGAGTTCGCCAAGACACTGGCGGAGCACAACAAGCTGAGGGACAAGTTCAATGCCCACACGAACCAGTGAGACGGCCCGTCGCGCGGCCGTCCTCGGTTCGCCGATCGCCCACTCCCTCTCCCCGGTCCTGCACCGCGCCGCGTACGCCGCGCTCGGCCTCGACGACTGGTCGTACGAGCGCTTCGAGGTGGACGAGGCCGCGCTGCCCGGGTTCCTGGACGGACTGGGCGGCGGCTGGGCCGGGCTCTCGCTGACCATGCCGCTCAAGCGGGCGGTCATCCCGCTGCTCGACGAGGTCGGCGACACGGCCGCGTCCGTGGAGGCCGTCAACACCGTCGTCCTCCGCGAGGACGGACGGCGGGTCGGCGACAACACCGACATCCCCGGCATGATCGCCGCCCTGCGCGAGCGGGGCGTCGAGAAGGTGGAGGCCGCCGCCGTCCTCGGCGCCGGCGCCACCGCCTCCTCCGCGCTCGCCGCCCTCGCCCGCGTCTGCGCCGGCCCCGTCACCGCGTACGTACGGAGCGAGGCGCGGGCCGGGGAGATGCGCGGCTGGGGCGAACGGCTCGGCGTGGACGTGCGCACCGCCGACTGGGAGCGCGCGGCGGACGCCTTCGAGGCCCCGCTGGTGATCGCGACCACCCCCGCCGGGACGACGAACGCCCTGACGGGCGCCGTTCCGGCCACCGTCGGCACCCTCTTCGACGTCCTCTACGACCCCTGGCCGACCCCGCTGGCCGCCGCCTGGTCCGACCGGGGCGGCAAGGTCGTCGGCGGCCTCGACCTCCTGGTCCACCAGGCCGTCCTCCAGGTCGAGCTGATGACGGGCCGCGCGCCGGCCCCCCTCGCCGCCATGCGGGCGGCGGGAGAACGGGCACTGGCGGCCCGGTAAGCTCCCTCCCGGCGCCGGGAACCGGCCGGCGCCGAGGGGGGAACGGGGAACATGAGCGGGGAGACGGCGCTGGCGTCCAAGGGGGACGCCGTCTTCGACGTGATGCGCTTCCTGGCCGTGGCGTTCCTCGACGACCTGCCCGCATGGGCGCGGTACACCCTCCTCGTCCTCTTCGGTTCGGCCGTCCTGTACGGCCTCCTCTCCTGGTGGCGGAACAGGTTCGGCGCCGCCCCGGGGAGCACCCGCGGGAGCGGGGAGGCCGCTCCGCCGCACGAGCCCCCTGTCCGCTGACCGGACCGGCAACCGGGCGGTCGCTCCGGCGTGGGAGGATCGGGGACGGCGGGCCAGGGCCGCGCACCCGGGCGCGCCGTCGCAGTGCCAGGCGCGAGCATGAGGAGCATCGTTGAGCAGGTTGCGTTGGCTGACGGCTGGAGAATCCCACGGACCCGCGCTGGTCGCGACCCTCGAGGGTCTCCCCGCCGGTGTCCCGGTCACCACGGAACTGGTGGCCGACCACCTCGCGCGGAGGCGCCTCGGTTACGGACGCGGCGCCCGGATGAAGTTCGAGCAGGACGAGATCACCTTCCTGGGCGGCGTCCGGCACGGACTCTCCCTCGGTTCCCCGATCGCCGTCATGGTCGGCAACACCGAGTGGCCCAAGTGGGAGAAGGTCATGTCGGCCGACCCGGTCGACCCCTCGGAACTCAAGGAGACGGGCCGCAACGCGCCCCTGACCCGCCCCCGCCCCGGCCACGCCGACCTGGCCGGCATGCAGAAGTACGGCTTCGACGAGGCCCGGCCGATCCTGGAGCGCGCCAGCGCCCGCGAGACCGCCGCCCGTGTCGCCCTCGGCGCCGTCGCCCGCTCCTTCCTCAAGGAGGCCGCCGGCATCGAGATCGTCTCCCACGTCGTCGAACTGGCCGCCGCCAAGGCCCCCTACGGCGTCCACCCCACCCCCGCCGACGTCGAGAGGCTCGACGCCGACCCGGTCCGCTGCCTCGACGCCGACGCGTCGAAGGCGATGGTCGCCGAGATCGACCAGGCCCACAAGGACGGCGACACCCTCGGCGGCGTGGTCGAGGTCCTGGCGTACGGCGTGCCCGTCGGCCTCGGCTCCCACGTCCACTGGGACCGCCGCCTCGACGCCCGCCTCGCCGCCGCCCTCATGGGCATCCAGGCCATCAAGGGCGTCGAGGTCGGCGACGGCTTCGACCTCGCCCGCGTGCCCGGCTCCAGGGCCCACGACGAGATCGTCCGCACCGAGGACGGCATCAGGCGCGCCTCCGGCCGCTCCGGCGGCACCGAGGGCGGCCTCACCACCGGCGAACTGCTGCGCGTCCGCGCCGCGATGAAGCCCATCGCGACCGTCCCGCGCGCCCTCGCCACCATCGACGTCGCCACCGGCGAGGCCGCCGCCGCCCACCACCAGCGCTCCGACGTCTGCGCCGTCCCCGCCGCCGGCATCGTCGCCGAGGCCATGGTCGCGCTCGTCCTCGCGGACGCCGTCCTGGAGAAGTTCGGCGGCGACAGCGTCCCGGAGACCCGCCGCAACGTGCGGTCGTACCTCGACAACCTCCAGATCCGGTGACCGCCGGACCCCTGGTCGTCCTCGTCGGCCCGATGGGTTCCGGCAAGTCCACGGTGGGCGCGCTCCTGGCCGAGCGGCTGGGCGCGCCCTACCGGGACACCGACGCCGACATCGTCGCCGCCGAGGGACGCGAGATCTCCGACATCTTCGTGGAGGACGGCGAGGAGCACTTCCGCGCCCTGGAGCGGGCGGCCGTCGCCCGCGCCGTCGCCGAGCACGAGGGCGTCCTCGCCCTCGGCGGCGGCGCGATCCTCGACGCCGGCACCCGGGACCTGCTCGCCGGGCTGCCCGTCGCGTACCTCTCGATGGACGTCGAGGAGGCGGTCCGCCGCGTCGGCCTCAACACCGCGCGGCCGCTGCTCGCCGTCAACCCGCGCCGCCAGTGGCGCGAGCTGATGGAGGCGCGCCGCCACCTCTACACCGAAGTAGCCCGCGCGGTCGTCGCCACCGACGACCGCACCCCCGAGGAGGTCGCGGACGCGGTCCTCTCGGCACTGGAACTCAAGAAGGACGCATGACGACGGACCAGGAAGTGACCCGCATCCACGTGGCGGGCAGCGCGGGCACGGAGCCGTACGAGGTGCTGGTCGGCCGGCAGCTGCTCGGCGAGCTCCCCGGCCTGATCGGCGACCGGGCCAAGCGGGTCGCCGTGATCCACCCCGAGGCCCTGGCCGGCACCGGCGAGGCCCTCCGCGCCGACCTCGCCGAGCAGGGGTACGAGGCGGTCGCCATCCAGGTGCCGAACGCCGAGGAGGCCAAGACCGCCGAGGTCGCCGCGTACTGCTGGAAGGCCCTGGGCCAGACCGGCTTCACGCGCACCGACGTCGTCGTCGGCGTCGGCGGCGGCGCCACCACCGACCTGGCCGGCTTCGTCGCCGCGACCTGGCTGCGGGGCGTGCGCTGGATCGCCGTGCCGACCACCGTCCTGGCCATGGTCGACGCGGCCGTCGGCGGCAAGACCGGCATCAACACCGCCGAGGGCAAGAACCTCGTCGGCGCCTTCCACCCGCCCGCCGGGGTCCTCTGCGACCTCGCCGCCCTCGACTCGCTGCCGGTGCACGACTACGTCAGCGGCCTCGCGGAGATCATCAAGGCCGGCTTCATCGCGGACCCGGTGATCCTCGACCTCATCGAGGAGGACCCGGAGGCGGCCCGTACGCCGGCCGGGCCGCACACCGCCGAACTGCTCGTCCGCTCGATCGAGGTCAAGGCCGAGGTGGTCTCCGGGGACCTCAGGGAGTCCGGCCGCCGCGAGATCCTCAACTACGGCCACACCCTCGCCCACGCCATCGAGAAGAACGAGCGCTACAAGTGGCGCCACGGCGCCGCCGTCTCCGTCGGCATGGTCTTCGCCGCCGAACTCGGCCGCCTCGCCGGCCGCCTGGACGACGCCACCGCAGACCGGCACCGCGCGATCCTGGAGTCCGTCGGCCTGCCGCTCACCTACCGCGGCGACCAGTGGCCCAAGCTCCTGGAGACCATGCGGGTCGACAAGAAGTCCCGCGGCGACCTGCTGCGGTTCATCGTCCTCGACGGGCTCGCCAAGCCGACCGTCCTGGAGGGCCCCGACCCGGCCGTCCTGGTCGCGGCGTACGGCGAGGTGTCGGCGTGAGCGGGCCGCGTCCGGGCCGCCCGGTCCTCGTGCTGAACGGCCCGAACCTGGGCCGGCTCGGCTCCCGCGAGCCCGACATCTACGGCGCCACCTCCTACAAGGGGCTCGTGGAGTCCTGCCGCGCCCTCGGGGCGGAACTCGGCTTCGACGTCGAGGTGCGGGAGACCAACGACGAGGGCGAGATGATCCGCTGGCTCCACGAGGCGGCGGACGGCTCGGTCCCGGTGGTGGTCAACCCGGGCGCGTTCACGCACTACTCGTACGGGATGCGGGACGCGGCCGCCCAGCGGACCGCGCCGCTGATCGAGGTGCACATCTCGAACCCGTACGCCCGCGAGGAGTTCCGGCACACCTCGGTGATCGCGGCCGTGGCGACCGGAACCGTCGCCGGGTTCGGCGTCGGCTCCTACCGGCTGGCGCTGCGGGCGCTCGCCGAGGAACTGTCCGGCTGACGGGGCACCCGGGGAGGCCCCCGGCCGTTCCCCCCGTGGGGGCCGGGGGCGGTAACGTTCCGCCGTCCGGGGTACACGACCGGCCCCGGAGGACATCAGGCGTACGAGACGGAGTGGCACCGGATGCAGCACGCAGTGGGGGGCCCGCTGCCACCGCACGCGCGGCCGGGCGGGGCGCCCGGCCCCGTCCCCGGAGCGGGGGACGGCATCAGGGGCGGACAGCCGCCCGTACCGGGGGGCGCCCCCCACCCGGGGCCGGACGCCCGCCCCCGCCCCGGCGTCCACCCCGCCCTCCCGGACGGAGTCCCCGGGCCCCCGTACGCCCCGCCGCCCGCGGGGCCCGGCGCGCCGGGCTGGAGCACCCCCGGCGCCGTACCGCCGCGTCCGGCGGGCGGACCGCCCCCGGCCGAGGGCCCCCGGCCCCCCGCCCCCGGGCAGCAGCCTCCCGCCACGGCCCCGCACCACCCCGCCGCGCCGCCGCACCACGGCGACCTCACCGGCCAGGTCCCGCCGTCGCCTCCCGCGCCCGCCGCGGAGCACGGCGCGGGGACCGGTGCCGCGACCCTCGCCGTGCTGCTGATAGGACCGGCCGGCGCCGGCAAGACGACCGTCGCCCGGCACTGGGCGCGGCGCCGTCGCGTGCCCACCGCCCACATCAGCCTGGACGACGTCCGCGAGTGGGTCTGCTCCGGCTTCGCCGACCCCCAGTCCGGGTGGAACGAGCACTCCGAGGCGCAGTACCGGCTCGCCCGCCGCACCTGCGGCTTCGCCGCGCGCAACTTCCTCGCCAACGGGATCTCCTGCATCGTCGACGACGCGGTCTTCCCGGACCGGCCCGTCGTCGGCCTCGGCGGCTGGAAGCGGCACGTCGGACCCGGCCTGCTGCCCGTCGTCCTCCTGCCCGGCCTGGAGGTCGTCCTGGAGCGCAACGCCGAGCGCAGCGGCAACCGGCGCCTCTCGGACGAGGAGGTCGCCGCCATCCACGGCCGGATGGCCGGCTGGTACGGCTCGGGCCTGCCGATCATCGACAACTCCGCGTACGACGTCGAGACCACCGCCCGCGTCCTGGACGACGTCCTCGCCCGCGCGATCGCGAGCCCGCCCGCCTGGTGACCGGGGTCCGCCCGGTCGGCCGCCCTGAACAGGCCGCCGCGGCCCGGCCCTCGTAGGCTCGGGGCATGTCAGAGGTGTATGCGGACCGCCGTGTACGGCTGCGCGACCGGTGCGCGGCCGCGGGCAGCCCGGCGGCCCTGGTCTCCCGCCCCGCCAACGTCCGCTACCTCGCGGGCGGTTCCCCGCCGGGGTCCGTCCTGCTCGTCGGCCCGGAGCCGGAGGCGGACGTCCTGCTCCGCCCCGTCGCGCCCGGGGACGAACCGGCGGACGGGCGGATCGACGAACTGCTCCGGCAGCAGGTCCTGCCCACCGGGGGAGGGGACCCGGCCGTGACGGCCGTCGACCTCGCCCGCCGGGCGGGCGCCGACGCGCTCGCCGTCGAGGAGCACCACCTGACGGTCGCCCGGCACCGGGCCATGGGCGCCGTCGCGCCCGGACCGCGCCTCACCGACCTCGCCTGCGCCGTGGAGCAGCTCAGGATCGTCAAGGACGAGGACGAGATCGCCTGCCTGAGGATCGCCGCCGAGATCACCGACCAGGCCCTCGGGGAGCTCCTGGAATCGATCCTGGTGGGACGGACCGAGCGCCACCTCGCCCTGGAGCTGGAGCGCCGGCTCGTCGACCACGGCGCCGACGGGGCCGCCTTCCCCACCTCGGTGGCGACCGGCCCGCACTCGGGGCGCCGGGGCCACCGGCCCACCGACCGCCGGGTCGAGGAGGGCGATTTCCTCTCCGTCTGCCTCGGCGCCGACTACCGCGGCTACCGGTGCGAGATCGGCCGCACCTTCGTCATCGGAACGGCTCCCGCCGACTGGCAGATCGAGCTGTACGAGGTCGTCTTCGCCGCTCAGCGGGCCGGACGGGAGGCCCTGGTGCCGGGCGCCGAGTACCGGGACGTGGACCGGGCGGCCCGCCGGATACTGAAGGCGGCGGGGCACGCGGAGGCCGCCGTACCCCTCACCGGGCACGGGGTGGGGCTCGAAATCGACGAGGACCCGCAGTTGTCGCCCTCGGCCATGGGTAAACTGGACGCTTGTGTGCCGGTCACCGTCGAACCGGGGGTCCACCTCCCGGGCCGGGGCGGAGTCCGGATCGATGACACGCTCGTCGTGCGCCAGGAGGCGGACGGCGGACCCGAGCTACTCACCATCACGACCAAGGAGCTGCTCGCGCTGTGAGGCGCGTACGCCTCCCCGGTCCCACGTCAGTCCAGGAGATTCCGCAACCGTGGCTTCCACGAACGACCTCAAGAACGGCATGGTGCTCAAGCTCGAAGGCGGCCAGCTCTGGTCCGTCGTCGAGTTCCAGCACGTCAAGCCCGGCAAGGGCCCGGCCTTCGTGCGCACCAAGCTCAAGAACGTGCTGTCCGGCAAGGTCGTCGACAAGACCTTCAACGCGGGCGTGAAGGTCGAAACGGCCACCATCGACCGCCGTGACATGCAGTTCTCCTACATGGACGGCGACTACTTCGTCTTCATGGACATGGAGACCTACGACCAGCTGCACGTCGACCGCAAGGCCGTCGGCGACGCCGCCAACTTCCTCGTCGAGGGCTTCACCGCCTCCGTCGCGCAGCACGAGGGCTCGGTGCTCTACGTCGAGCTGCCGGCCGCCGTCGTGCTGACGATCCAGCACACGGACCCGGGCGTCCAGGGCGACCGCTCCACCGGCGGCACCAAGCCCGCCACGCTGGAGACCGGTCACGAGATCCAGGTGCCCCTCTTCATCACCACCGGTGAGAAGATCAAGGTCGACACGCGCACCAGCGACTACCTCGGCCGGGTGAACGACTAACCGTGGCCGCCCGGAGCAAGGCCCGCAAGCGCGCCTTCCAGATCCTCTTCGAGGCCGACCAGCGCCGCGCCTCCGTCCAGGAGGTCCTCGCGGACCAGGTCCGGCACGCCCGGTCGGACGACCGGCAGCCGCCGGTGAACGAGTTCACCATGCAGCTGGTGGAGGGGTACGCGTCCCACGTGGCGCGGATCGACGAGCTCATCGCCACCTACGCGGTGGACTGGGACCTCGACCGGATGCCCGCCGCCGACCGGAACATCGTGCGCCTCGGCGCGTACGAGCTGATCTGGGAGGACGGTACGCCGGACGCGGTCGCGATCGACGAGGCGGTGCAGCTCGCCAAGGAGTTCTCCACCGACGAGTCCCCGGCCTTCGTCAACGGCCTGCTGGCGCGCTTCAAGGACCTGAAGCCGCGCCTGCGCCGGGACGCGGACGTCTGAGTCCACGCGAACCTCCGAGTCCGTCGCGTTCCGGCGGCCGAAGGGCCCGCGGCACCGAGTGCCGCGGGCCCTTCGGCGTACCCCCGGGACGTTCGCGCGGGGCCGGAACGCCACGGGGCCCGTGGACGTCGATGACGTCCACGGGCCCCGGCGGTACGTTTCTGCGGGCCCCGGAAGGGGTCAGCTCTCCTCGTGGGCGACCGCGCGCCGCGCGTCCGCGTCCAGCACGCCCCAGCTGATCAGCTGCTCGGTGAGGACCGAGGGGGACTGGTCGTAGATGACGGCGAGGGTGCGCAGGTCGTCCTGGCGGATCGACAGCACCTTGCCGTTGTAGTCGCCGCGCTGCGACTGGATCGTCGCCGCGTAGCGCTGGAGGGGGCCGGCCTTCTCCTGCGGGACGTGGGCCAGGCGCTCCAGGTCCAGGACCAGCTTCGGCGGCGGCTCGGCGGCCCCGCCCGGCGTGGTGCCCGGCAGGAGCTCCTGCACCGGCACCCCGTAGAAGTCGGCCAGCTCGGCAAGGCGCTGCACGGTCACGGCGCGGTCGCCGCGCTCGTACGAGCCGACCACCACGGCCTTCCAACGGCCCTGGGACTTCTCCTCCACCCCGTGGAGCGAGAGACCCTGCTGAGTGCGGATGGCACGGAGTTTGGCCCCGAGCTGCTTTGCGTATTCGCTGGACATAACGCTCCCGGACGCTGTGACGACATGCGGCTGCGCCGCGCGGCTGGTAACTCACTGTGAGGTTACGCAGCGTTACACCCACCCGTCAAGCCGAAAGGTCCGTACCGCCCTCTCCCGGGGGACGGCGCCCGGGGGAGCGCCGGGGGTGCGCGAGGAGCGCCGCACCACCCCTGGTAGAGTTGACGCGCAAGTCAGACGTCCTTTAAGAGCCGTCCCGTGAGGCGGAGAAGGAGGTCCGTTTCTCATGGACACCCGGCTGGACACCCAGCAGCAGTACGGCGACGACGCGCGGCCCGTTCTCGAAGGCCCCGACATCGCGCGGGTCCTCACCCGCATCGCCCACGAGATCGTCGAACGCGCCAAGGGCGCCGACGACGTGATTCTCCTCGGCATCCCCACCCGCGGCGTCTTCCTCGCCCGCCGGCTCGCCGAGAAGCTCGCCGCCATCACCGGCGCCCAGGTCCCCGTCGGCTCCCTCGACATCACCATGTACCGGGACGACCTGCGCCTGAAGCCCGCCCGCGCCCTCGGCCGCACCGAGATCCCCGGAGACGGGATCGACGGACGCCTCGTCGTCCTCGTGGACGACGTCCTCTTCTCCGGCCGGACCATCCGCGCCGCCCTCGACGCCCTCGGCGACATCGGCCGCCCCCGTGCCGTCCAGCTCGCCGTCCTCGTCGACCGCGGCCACCGCGAGCTGCCCATCCGCGCCGACTACGTCGGCAAGAACCTCCCCACGTCGCTGCGGGAGACGGTCAAGGTCCTGCTCGCCGAGGAGGACGGTCGCGACACCGTCCTGCTCGGCACCAGGCCCGCCTCCTAGCCGGACCGGCTTTCCCGCCGGGGCCGGGGCACCCCCCTGCGCCCCCGCATGCCCTCACGCCTCCCCACCACGGAGAGAACCCCCGATGATGCGTCACCTCATCTCGGCCGCCGACCTCACCCGCGACGACGCCGTACTGATCCTCGACACCGCCGAGGAGATGGCCCGGGTGGCCGACCGGCCCATCAGGAAGCTGCCGACCCTGCGCGGCCGCACCATCTGCAACCTCTTCTTCGAGGACTCCACCCGGACCCGGATCTCCTTCGAGGCCGCCGAGAAGCGCCTCTCCGCCGACGTGATCAACTTCGCGGCCAAGGGCTCCAGCGTCTCCAAGGGCGAGTCCCTCAAGGACACCGCCCAGACCCTGGAGGCCATGGGCGTCGACGCGGTCGTCATCCGGCACGGCGCCTCCGGCGCCCCGTACCGCCTCGCCACCTCCGGCTGGATCGACGCCCCCGTCGTCAACGCCGGCGACGGCACCCACCAGCACCCCACCCAGGCCCTCCTGGACGCCTTCACCATGCGCCGCCGCCTCGTCGGCCGGGACGCCGGGCTCGGCCGGGACCTGGCCGGACGGCGCATCACGATCGTCGGCGACGTCCTCCACAGCCGCGTCGCCCGCTCCAACGTCGACCTGCTGCACACCCTCGGCGCCGAGGTCACCCTGGTGGCCCCGCCCACCCTGGTCCCCGTCGGCGTCGAGACCTGGCCCTGCGAGATCTCGTACGACCTCGACGCCGTGCTGCCGAAGTCCGACGCGGTGATGATGCTGCGCGTGCAGCGCGAGCGGATGAACGCCGCCTTCTTCCCCACCGAGCGCGAGTACTCGCGCCGCTACGGCCTCGACGGCGAGCGGATGGCGAAGATGCCCGAACACGCCGTCGTGATGCACCCCGGCCCCATGGTCCGCGGCATGGAGATCACCGCCGAGGTCGCCGACTCCGACCGCTGCACGGTCGTCGAACAGGTCGCCAACGGCGTGTCCGTCCGCATGGCCGTCCTCTATCTGCTCCTTGGCGGCTCCGAGCCCGCCGTCACCACCACCCCCGCCGCGCGCACCGAGGAGAACAAGTAACCATGAGCAAGACCCTGATCCGCGGTGCGAAGCCGCTGGGCGGCGAGGTCCGGGACGTCCTGATCGACGGCGAGACGATCGCCGAGGTCGGTACGGGCCTGTCCGCCGAGGGCGCGACCGTGGTCGAGGCCGGCGGGCAGATCCTCCTGCCCGGCCTGGTCGACCTCCACACCCACCTGCGCGAGCCCGGCCGCGAGGACTCCGAGACCGTCCTCACCGGCACCCGCGCCGCCGCCGCCGGCGGCTACACCGCCGTCTTCGCCATGGCCAACACCCACCCGGTCGCCGACACCGCCGGCGTCGTCGAGCAGGTCTACCGGCTCGGCAAGGAGTCCGGCTACTGCGACGTGCAGCCCATCGGCGCCGTCACCGTCGGCCTGGAGGGCAAGAAGCTCGCCGAGCTGGGCGCCATGCACGACTCCGCCGCCGGCGTCACCGTCTTCTCCGACGACGGCAAGTGCGTCGACGACGCGGTGATCATGCGCCGCGCCCTGGAGTACGTGAAGGCCTTCGGCGGCGTCGTCGCCCAGCACGCCCAGGAGCCCCGCCTCACCGAGGGCGCCCAGATGAACGAGGGCGTCGTCTCCGCCGAGCTCGGCCTCGGGGGCTGGCCCGCCGTCGCCGAGGAGTCGATCATCGCCCGCGACGTCCTCCTCGCCGAGCACGTCGGCTCCCGCGTCCACATCTGCCACCTCTCCACCGCCGGCTCCGTCGAGATCGTCCGCTGGGCCAAGTCCCGCGGCATCGACGTCACCGCCGAGGTCACCCCGCACCACCTCCTCCTCACGGACGAGCTGGTCCGCTCGTACAACCCGGTCTACAAGGTCAACCCGCCGCTGCGCACCGAGAAGGACGTCCTCGCGCTCCGCGAGGCGCTGGCCGACGGCACGATCGACATCGTCGCCACCGACCACGCCCCGCACCCCCACGAGGACAAGGACTGCGAGTGGGCCGCCGCCGCCATGGGCATGGTCGGCCTGGAGACCGCGCTCTCCGTCGTCCAGCGGACGATGGTCGAGACCGGCCTCCTCGACTGGGCCGGCGTCGCCGACCGCATGTCCTTCGCCCCCGCCCGCATCGGCCGGGCCGGGGGACACGGGCGTCCCGTCTCAGCCGGTGAGCCCGCGAACCTGACCCTGGTCGATCCGGCTTACCGTGGAGTCGTGGACCCCGCGGACTTCGCCTCCCGCAGCCGCAACACCCCGTACGAGGGGCGCGAGCTGCCGGGACGCGTCACCCACACCTTCCTGCGGGGCCGGGCAACGGTCGTGGACGGGAAACTGGCGTGACACCACTCATCGCAATCGCCGCAGGGGCCATCGCCGCGGAGGCGGCCGACCGGGAGTCGGCGGAGGTGACCGACTGGGCCGGACGGCTCGGCTGGGTCGCCGGACTGCTGCTCTTCATCGCCTTCGTGTACTGGCTGATGCGCCAGGGGTGGAAGTGGCGCGGCAGCCTCCAGTCCTCCCTCCCCGAACTGCCCGGGGTGCCGGAGCGGACCGGCGGGGCGAGACTGACCCTCGTCGGGCGCTACCACGGCTCCACCACCGCGGGGCAGTGGCTCGACCGGATCGTCGCCCACGGCCTGGGCGTCCGCAGCCGCGCCGAGCTCACGCTCACCGACGCCGGGATCGCGGTCGTGCGCCCCGGGGCGAACGACTTCTTCGTCCCGGCCGGGGCCCTGCGCGGGGCCCGCCTCGACAAGGGCATCGCCGGCAAGGTCCTCACCGAGGGCGGGCTCCTGATCATCACCTGGGAGCACGGCGGCGAACTCCTCGACTCCGGCTTCCGGTCCGACCGCGCGGCGGAGCACGCCGCCTGGGTCGAGACCGTCACCTCCATGACCAACGCAACGGAAGGCGCACGATGACCACCTCCACCAGGGGAGCCGCCAAGGCTCCCGCCGTACTCGTCCTGGAGGACGGCCGCATCTTCCGCGGCCGCGCCTACGGGGCCGTGGGGGAGACCTTCGGCGAGGCCGTGTTCTCCACGGGCATGACCGGCTACCAGGAGACCCTCACCGACCCGTCGTACCACCGCCAGGTCGTGGTCATGACCGCCCCCCACGTCGGCAACACCGGCGTCAACGACGAGGACCCCGAGTCCGGCCGCATCTGGGTCTCCGGCTACGTCGTCCGCGACCCCGCCCGCGTCTCCTCCAACTGGCGCGCCCGCCGCTCCCTCGACGAGGAGCTGGAGCGCCAGGGCGTCGTCGGCATCTCCGGCGTCGACACCCGCGCCCTCACCCGCCACCTGCGCGAGCGCGGCGCCATGCGCGTCGGCATCTTCTCCGGCGCCTCCTGGACCGGCGTCCGCGACGAGGCCCTGCTGGACAAGGTCAGGGCGCAGCCCGGGATGAAGGGCGCGGACCTCTCCGCCGAGGTCGCCACCAAGGAGGCGTACGTCGTCCCCGCGATCGGCGAGAAGAAGTTCACCGTCGCCGCCGTCGACCTCGGCATCAAGGGCATGACCCCGCACCGGATGGCCGAGCGCGGCATCGAGGTCCACGTGCTGCCCGCCACCGCCACCGCCGAGGACGTCTACGCCGTCCGGCCCGACGGGGTGTTCTTCTCCAACGGCCCCGGCGACCCGGCCACCGCCGACGGCCCCGTCGCCCTGATGCGCGCCGTCCTGGAGCGGAGGACGCCGCTCTTCGGCATCTGCTTCGGCAACCAGATCCTGGGCCGCGCCCTCGGCTTCGGCACCTACAAGCTGAAGTACGGCCACCGCGGCATCAACCAGCCGGTCCAGGACCGCACCACCGGCAAGGTCGAGGTCACCGCGCACAACCACGGCTTCGCCGTGGACGCCCCCCTCGACGAGGTCTCCGACACCCCCTTCGGGCGTGCCGAGGTCTCCCACGTGTGCCTGAACGACAACGTCGTGGAGGGCCTCCGGCTGCTCGACCGGCCGGCCTTCTCCGTCCAGTACCACCCCGAGGCGGCTGCGGGCCCGCACGACGCCGCGTACCTCTTCGACCGCTTCGTGACCCTCATGGAGGCCGAGCGTGCCTAAGCGCACCGATATCCAGTCCGTCCTGGTCATCGGCTCCGGCCCGATCGTCATCGGCCAGGCCGCCGAGTTCGACTACTCCGGCACCCAGGCGTGCCGCGTCCTCAAGTCCGAGGGCCTGCGGGTGATCCTGGTCAACTCCAACCCGGCCACGATCATGACCGACCCGGAGATCGCCGACGCCACGTACGTCGAGCCGATCACCCCCGAGTTCGTCGAGAAGATCATCGCCAAGGAGCGCCCCGACGCCCTCCTGCCCACCCTCGGCGGCCAGACCGCGCTCAACACCGCGATCTCCATGCACGAGCAGGGCGTCCTGGAGAAGTACGGCGTCGAGCTCATCGGCGCCAACGTCGAGGCCATCCACAAGGGCGAGGACCGCGACCTCTTCAAGGGCGTCGTGGAGGCCGTCAAGGCCAAGATCGGCTACGGCGAGTCCGCGCGCTCGGTCATCTGCCACTCCATGGACGACGTCCTCGCGGGCGTCGAGACGCTCGGCGGCTACCCCGTCGTCGTCCGCCCCTCCTTCACCATGGGCGGCGCCGGCTCCGGCTTCGCCCACGACGAGGAGGAACTGCGCCGCATCGCCGGCCAGGGCCTCACGCTCTCGCCCACCACCGAGGTGCTCCTGGAGGAGTCCATCCTCGGCTGGAAGGAGTACGAGCTGGAGCTGATGCGCGACAAGAACGACAACGTCGTGGTCGTCTGCTCCATCGAGAACTTCGACCCGATGGGCGTCCACACCGGCGACTCGATCACCGTCGCCCCGGCGATGACGCTCACCGACCGCGAGTACCAGCGGCTGCGCGACATCGGCATCGCGATCATCCGCGAGGTCGGCGTCGACACCGGCGGCTGCAACATCCAGTTCGCGATCGACCCGGCCGACGGCCGGATCATCGTCATCGAGATGAACCCGCGCGTCTCCCGCTCCTCGGCGCTCGCCTCCAAGGCGACCGGCTTCCCGATCGCCAAGATCGCGGCCCGCCTCGCCGTCGGCTACACGCTGGACGAGATCCCGAACGACATCACGGAGAAGACCCCGGCGTCCTTCGAGCCCACCCTCGACTACGTCGTCGTCAAGGCCCCGCGCTTCGCCTTCGAGAAGTTCCCCGCCGCCGACTCCACGCTGACCACCACCATGAAGTCGGTCGGCGAGGCCATGGCGATCGGCCGCAACTTCACCGAGGCGCTCCAGAAGGCCCTGCGCTCCCTGGAGAAGAAGGGCTCGCAGTTCACCTTCGTGGGCGACCCCGGCGACAAGGACGAACTGCTGCGCGAGGCCGTCCGCCCGACCGACGGCCGGATCAACACCGTCATGGCCGCCATCCGCGCCGGGGCCACCCCGCGGGAGGTCTTCGACGCCACGAGGATCGACCCGTGGTTCGTGGACCAGCTCTTCCTGATCAAGGAGATCGCCGACGAGCTGGCCGCCGCCGAGAAGCTCGACCCGGAGATCCTGGCCGAGGCCAAGCGCCACGGCTTCTCCGACGCCCAGATCGCGGAGATCCGCGGCCTGCGCGAGGACGTCGTCCGCGAGGTCCGGCACGCCCTCGGCGTCCGCCCGGTCTACAAGACGGTCGACACCTGCGCCGCCGAGTTCGCCGCCAAAACCCCGTACTTCTACTCGTCCTACGACGAGGAGAGCGAGGTCGCGCCGCGCGAGAAGCCCGCCGTGATCATCCTGGGCTCCGGCCCGAACCGCATCGGCCAGGGCATCGAGTTCGACTACTCCTGCGTCCACGCCTCCTTCGCCCTGAGCGACGCGGGCTACGAGACCGTGATGGTCAACTGCAACCCGGAGACCGTCTCCACCGACTACGACACCTCCGACCGGCTCTACTTCGAGCCGCTCACCCTGGAGGACGTCCTGGAGATCGTCCACGCCGAGACGCTCGCCGGCCCCGTCGCCGGTGTCGTCGTCCAGCTCGGCGGCCAGACCCCGCTGGGTCTCGCCCAGGCGCTCAAGGACAACGGCGTGCCGGTCGTCGGCACCTCCCCGGAGGCCATCCACGCCGCCGAGGACCGCGGCGCCTTCGGGCGGGTCCTCGCCGAGGCGGGCCTCCCGGCCCCCAAGCACGGCACCGCCACCACCTTCGCCGGCGCCAAGGCCATCGCGGACGAGATCGGCTACCCCGTCCTGGTCCGCCCGTCGTACGTGCTCGGCGGGCGCGGCATGGAGATCGTGTACGACGAGGCCCGCCTGGAGTCGTACATCGCCGAGTCCACCGAGATCAGCCCGACCCGGCCGGTCCTGGTCGACCGCTTCCTGGACGACGCCATCGAGATCGACGTGGACGCGCTCTACGACGGCCACGAGCTGTACCTCGGCGGCGTCATGGAGCACATCGAGGAGGCCGGCATCCACTCCGGCGACTCGGCCTGCGCCCTGCCCCCGATCACCCTCGGCGGCCACGACGTCAAGCGGCTGCGGGCCTCCACCGAGGCCATCGCCAAGGGCGTCGGCGTCCGCGGCCTGATCAACATCCAGTTCGCGATGGCCGGCGACATCCTGTACGTCCTGGAGGCCAACCCGCGCGCCTCCCGGACTGTCCCCTTCACCTCGAAGGCGACCGCCGTGCCGCTCGCGAAGGCCGCCGCCCGCATCTCGCTCGGCGCCACCGTCGCCGAACTGCGCGCCGAGGGCCTGCTGCCGAAGAACGGCGACGGCGGCACCCTGCCGCTCGACGCGCCGATCTCCGTCAAGGAGGCCGTGATGCCGTGGTCGCGCTTCCGCGACGTGCACGGCCGCGGCGTGGACACCGTCCTCGGCCCGGAGATGCGCTCCACCGGCGAGGTCATGGGCATCGACGCGGTCTTCGGCACGGCCTACGCCAAGTCGCAGGCCGGCGCCTACGGCCCGCTGCCCACCAAGGGCCGCGCGTTCATCTCGGTCGCCAACCGCGACAAGCGCTCGATGATCTTCCCGGCCCGCGAACTCGTCGCCCACGGCTTCGAACTGCTGGCCACCTCCGGCACCGCCGAGGTCCTCAAGCGCAACGGCATCAACGCCACGGTCGTGCGCAAGCTCAGCGAGGGGGAGGGCGAGAACGGCGAGAAGACCGTCGTCCAGCTCATCCACGACGGCGAGGTCGACCTCATCGTCAACACCCCGTACGGCACCGGCGGCCGCCTCGACGGCTACGAGATCCGTACGGCGGCCGTGGCGCGCGGCGTCCCGTGCCTGACCACGGTCCAGGCGCTCGCCGCGGCCGTCCAGGGCATCGACGCGCTCCACCACGGCGGTGTCGGCGTGCGCTCCCTCCAGGAGCACGCCGAGCACCTCGTCGCGGCCCGCGACTAGCAGCCCGTACGGAGAAGGGGGACACCGGCCACCGCGCGGTGTCCCCCTCTTCATGACCGAACAAGGGATATTTCGGACGATGTACAAGCTGTTCTTCCACCTGGTCTTCAAGCGGATGGATCCCGAGCAGGCCCACCACCTGGCCTTCCGCTGGATCCGCCTGGCCGCCCGCGTCCCGGTGCTCCGCACCTTCGTGGCCGCCGCCCTCGCCCCCCGGTACGAGGCGCTGCGCACCGAGGCCATGGGCCTGCGCATGCACGGCCCCTTCGGTCTCGCCGCGGGCTTCGACAAGAACGCCGTGGCCGTCGACGGCATGGCGATGCTCGGCTTCGACCACGTCGAGATCGGCACCGTCACCGGGGAGGCCCAGCCCGGCAACCCCAAGAAGCGCCTCTTCCGGCTCGTCCCGGACCGCGCCCTGATCAACCGCATGGGCTTCAACAACGAGGGCTCCGCCGCCGTCGCCGCCCGCCTGGCCGCCCGCAACCCCGTCTTCCGGACGGTCGTCGGCGTCAACATCGGCAAGACCAAGGCCGTTCCCGAGGCCGAGGCCGCCGCCGACTACGTGAAGTCCACCGAGCGCCTCGCCGCGCACGCCGACTACCTCGTCGTCAACGTCTCCTCCCCGAACACCCCGGGCCTGCGCAACCTCCAGGCCACCGAGTCCCTGCGCCCGCTGCTCACCGCGGTCCGCGAGGCCGCCGACCGCGCGGTCACCGACCGCCGCGTCCCGCTCCTGGTCAAGATCGCCCCCGACCTGGCCGACGAGGACGTGGACGCGGTCGCCGACCTCGCCCTGGAGCTCGGCCTCGACGGCATCATCGCCACCAACACCACCATCGCGCGGGAGGGCCTCGGCCTGAAGTCCGACCCCGCGCTGATCGAGGAGACCGGCGGCCTGTCCGGCGCGCCCGTCAAGGAGCGCTCCCTCGCCGTCCTGCGCCGCCTCCACGCGCGCGTGGGCGACCGCCTGGTCCTCGTCGGCGTCGGCGGCATCGAGAACGCCGAGGACGCCTGGCGGCGCATCCTCGCCGGCGCCACCCTGGTCCAGGGCTACAGCGCGTTCATCTACGAGGGCCCGTTCTACGCCCGCGCGATCCACAAGGGTCTCGCCGCGCGCCTCGCGGCCTCCCCGTACGCCACCCTCGCCGAGGCCGTCGGCGCCGACAACCGAAAGGCCGCCCAGTGACCCCGCCCCCCTCCTTCGGCACCCGTCTGCGCTCCGCCATGGACGAGCGCGGCCCGCTCTGCGTCGGCATCGACCCGCACGCCGCCCTGCTCGACTCCTGGGGCCTCGGCGACGACATCGCCGGCCTGGAGCGCTTCACCTTCACCGTCGTCGAGGCCCTCGCGGGCACCGTGGCCGTCTTCAAGCCCCAGTCCGCCTTCTTCGAGCGCTTCGGCTCGCGCGGCGTCGCCGTCCTGGAGCGCGCCGTCTCCGACCTGCGCGCGGCGGGCGGCCTGGTCGTCATGGACGCCAAGCGCGGCGACATCGGCTCCACCATGGCCGCCTACGCCGAGGCCTTCCTGCGCGAGGACTCCCCGCTCTTCTCCGACGCGCTCACGGTCTCCCCGTACCTCGGCTACGGCTCCCTGAAGCCGGCCGTCGACCTGGCCCGGAAGTCCGGCGCCGGCCTCTTCGTCCTGGCCCTGACCTCCAACCCGGAGGGCGGCGAGGTCCAGCGGGCGGTCCGCGAGGACGGCCGCACCATCGGCGCGACCATGCTCGCCCACCTCGCCGGGGAGAACGCGGGGGAGACCCCCATGGGCTCCTTCGGCGCGGTCGTGGGCGCCACCCTCGGGGACCTGTCCTCCTTCGACCTGGACATCAACGGTCCGCTCCTCGCCCCCGGCATCGGCGCCCAGGGTGCGACCCCCGCCGACCTCCCGGCCGTCTTCGGCGCGGCGGTCCGCAACGTCGTCCCGAACGTCAGCCGGGGGGTCCTGCGGCACGGTCCGGACGCGACCGCCCTGCGGGACGCGGCGCTCCGGTACGCGGACGAGATCCGCGCGGCCGTCGTCGCGTAGCCTCCGCCCGGCCCCCGCCGGTCAATCCGCAGGTCGGAGCGGATCGGGTCCGGGCCGGGGGCGGGGGCGGGGGAGGTTCCGCCCGGTCGTTCCGCTCCTTGACGAAAACTTGGCTCAAAACCGGGTCGTTATGCCGGAAAAGTCCTGGTCGAGCGATGCTGACCAGGACTTTTCCTTCTTTCTCGCTGACTGGAGCGGCCTCGGCCGCTAGTCTCCGGGGCAGAGCAGGCGTTCAGCGGCCACTCCGCTGGGTGTCGCTCCACTGGTGTGGGGCACTGGTTCCTCACCGGTCCGTATCCGACAGATCGACATCCGAGGTGACGTAGGCGTGGCTCTTCCGCCCCTTACCCCTGAACAGCGCGCTGCCGCGCTCGAGAAGGCCGCCGCGGCTCGCCGGGAGCGGGCCGAGGTCAAGAATCGACTCAAGCACTCCGGAGCCTCCCTCCAGGAGGTCATCAAGACCGGCCAGGAGAACGACGTCATCGGCAAGATGAAGGTCTCCGCGCTCCTGGAGTCCCTGCCGGGCGTGGGCAAGGTCCGCGCCAAGCAGATCATGGAGCGGCTCGGCATCTCCGAGAGCCGCCGGGTGCGCGGTCTGGGCTCCAACCAGATCGCTTCCCTCGAGCGGGAATTCGGCTCCACCAAAGCCTGACCTTCCCGGTCATTCCGGGCATGCGGCGTCCTCCCCGCGCAAGCAGGGGTGAACCACTGGAATAATCGCCGCATGGCAGCAGAGGTACGTCCGCGGCTGACCGTGCTCTCCGGCCCCTCAGGGGTCGGCAAGAGCACGGTCGTCGCGCATATGCGCAAGGTCCACCCCGAGGTCTGGCTCTCGGTGTCGGCGACGACGCGGAAGCCGCGCCCCGGCGAGAAGCACGGCGTCCACTACTTCTTCGTGACGGACGACGAATTCGACAAGCTGATCGCCAACGGTGAGCTCCTCGAGTGGGCCGAGTTCGCGGGCAACCGCTACGGCACCCCGCGCGGCGCCGTCCTCGACCGCCTGGACTCCGGCGAACCGGTTCTCCTGGAGATCGACCTCCAGGGCGCCCGCCAGGTCAAGGACTCCATGCCGGAGTCCCAGCTGGTCTTCCTGGCCCCGCCGAGCTGGGAGGAGCTGGTCCGCCGCCTCACCGGCCGCGGCACCGAGTCGCCCGAGGTCATCGAGCGCCGCCTGGGCGCCGCGAAGGTCGAGCTGGCCGCCGAGTCGGAGTTCGACACCACCCTCGTCAACACCTCCGTCGAGGACGTGGCCCGCGAGCTGCTAACGTTGATGCTGTTGACTTCTGGGGAATGATCCCCGGTTCCCAACGGCTTGTCTGATCTTTTTCCATCTTCGGAAGGTAGAGCGTGTCCTCTTCCATCACCGCGCCCGAGGGCATCATCAACCCGCCGATCGACGAGCTGCTCGAGGCCACGGACTCGAAGTACAGCCTCGTGATCTACGCGGCCAAGCGCGCGCGTCAGATCAACGCGTACTACTCCCAGCTCGGCGAGGGCCTGCTGGAGTACGTGGGTCCGCTCGTCGACACCCACGTCCACGAGAAGCCGCTCTCGATCGCCCTGCGCGAGATCAACGCGGGCCTGCTGACGTCCGAGGCCATCGAGGGCCCCGCGCAGTAAGCAGGAAGCGCACAGCGCTTGTAAGACGTGTCACCACGGGCCCGGCGGAACATCCGCCGGGCCCGTGGTGTCTCATGGAGCCATAAGCGTCCGAGTGCGGGGAGTCGTGGAAGTCGTGGCAAAGCCGAAGGTCGTTCTGGGCGTCACCGGCGGGATCGCCGCCTACAAGGCGTGCGAGCTGCTCCGCCGGCTCACCGAGTCGGGCCACGACGTCCGGGTCGTGCCGACCGAGTCCGCGCTGCACTTCGTCGGAGCCGCCACCTGGTCGGCGCTCTCCGGCAACCCCGTCTCCACCGAGGTGTGGGAGTCCGTCCACGAGGTGCCGCACGTGCGGATCGGCCAGAACGCCGACCTCGTCGTCGTCGCCCCCGCCACCGCCGACATGCTCGCCAAGGCCGCCCACGGCCTCGCCGACGACCTCCTCACCAACACGCTGCTCACCGCGCGCTGTCCCGTCGTCTTCGCCCCCGCCATGCACACCGAGATGTGGGAGCACCCGGCGACCCGGGAGAACGTGGCGACCCTGCGCCGCCGCGGCGCCGTCGTCGTCGAACCCGCCGTCGGCCGCCTCACCGGCGTCGACACCGGCAAGGGCCGGCTCCCCGACCCCGGCGAGATCTTCGAGGTCTGCCGCCGCGTCCTCGCCCGGGGCGCCACCGTCCCCGACCTCGCCGGCCGCCACGTCGTGGTCAGCGCGGGCGGCACCCGCGAACCCCTCGACCCCGTCCGCTACCTGGGCAACCGCTCCTCCGGGAAGCAGGGCTACGCCCTCGCCCGCGCCGCCGCCGCCCGGGGCGCCAGGGTCACCCTCGTCGAGGCCAACACCGGCCTCCCCGACCCGGCCGGCGTCGACGTCGTCCACGTCGGCACCGCCCTCCAGCTCCGCGAGGCCGTCGTCGAGGCCGTCGCCGACGCCGACGCGGTGGTCATGGCCGCCGCCGTCGCCGACTTCCGCCCCGCCGTCTACGCCCCCGGCAAGATCAAGAAGAAGGACGACGACGGCGCCCCCGTCGTCGAACTCGTCCGCAACCCCGACATCCTCGCCGGGCTGGCCGCGGACCGGGCCCTGCCCGGCCAGGTGGTCGTCGGCTTCGCCGCCGAGACCGACGACGTCCTCGCCAACGGACGCGAGAAGCTGCGCCGCAAGGGGTGCGACCTCCTCGTCGTCAACGAGGTGGGGGAGCGCAAGACCTTCGGCTCCGAGGAGAACGAGGCCGTGGTCCTCGCCGCGGACGGCACCGAGACCCCCGTGCCCCACGGGCCGAAGGAAGCGCTCGCCGAGACGGTCTGGGACCTGGTCCTGCCCCGGCTGCGTCCCACAGTCTGAGACGGACCGGAGCTTTCCGTCACGTGGCGCGCCGCCGCCCCGCTTCACCCGGGAGGAGGCGGAAAGCGCCTCCTCCCGGGTGATTCGCGTCCCGCCGGCGCGGGCACGGCGGCCCCGCCGGGGATCGGTTCCGAAACCCGAGGGCATCCGCCGGGCGAGACACCTGGTCCATTGCCCGACCACGACCGATAGACTGTTCGCGGAACGTCGAGGGGCGCAGCCCCCTGCCGGTCCGAGCCAGAGTAGCCAGCAGCCGCTGCAACCCCAGGGAGCGTTGTGTCCCGTCGTCTGTTCACCTCGGAGTCCGTCACCGAGGGGCATCCCGACAAGATCGCTGACCAGATCAGCGACACCATTCTCGACGCGTTGCTGCGTGAGGACCCGACCTCGCGCGTGGCGGTCGAGACGCTGATCACGACCGGTCTGGTGCATGTCGCCGGTGAGGTGACCACCAAGGCGTGGGCGGACATTCCCACCCTGGTGCGCAACAAGATCCTGGAGATCGGTTACGACTCCTCGAAGAAGGGCTTCGACGGCGCTTCGTGCGGCGTGTCGGTGTCCATCGGGTCGCAGTCGCCGGACATCGCGCAGGGCGTGGACACCGCCTACGAGAAGCGGGTGGAGGGCGACGAGGACGAGCTGGACCGGCAGGGGGCCGGTGACCAGGGTCTGATGTTCGGTTACGCGTCGGACGAGACGCCGGAGCTGATGCCGTTGCCGGTGCACGTGGCGCACCGGCTCTCGCGCCGGCTGACCGAGGTCCGCAAGAACGGGACGATTCCCTATCTGCGTCCGGACGGCAAGACGCAGGTCACCATCGAGTACGACGGTGACAAGGCGGTGCGTCTGGACACGGTGGTGGTGTCCTCGCAGCACGCCAGTGACATCGATCTGGAGTCGCTGCTGGCGCCGGACATCCGTGAGTTCGTGGTCGAGCACGTGCTGGCGGGGCTGGTGGAGGACGGCATCAAGCTGGACACCGAGGGCTACCGGCTGCTGGTGAACCCGACGGGGCGTTTCGAGATCGGCGGGCCGATGGGCGACGCGGGTCTGACCGGCCGGAAGATCATCATCGACACCTACGGCGGGATGGCCCGGCACGGTGGTGGCGCGTTCTCGGGCAAGGACCCCTCGAAGGTGGACCGCTCGGCGGCCTACGCGATGCGCTGGGTGGCCAAGAACGTGGTGGCCGCGGGTCTGGCGGCGCGCTGCGAGGTGCAGGTCGCCTACGCGATCGGCAAGGCCGAGCCGGTGGGTCTGTTCGTGGAGACCTTCGGGACCCACACGGTGGAGCCGGAGCGGATCGAGAACGCGATCGGGGAGGTCTTCGACCTGCGTCCGGCCGCGATCATCCGTGATCTGGACCTGCTGCGCCCGATCTACGCGCAGACCGCGGCCTACGGTCACTTCGGCCGTGAGCTGCCCGACTTCACCTGGGAGCGCACCGACCGCGTCGACGCCCTCAAGAAGGCCGCCGGTCTGTAGACCCCGGAAGCACGCGACGGAGCCCGGCACCCCCAGGGGGTGCCGGGCTCCGGTCCGTCCGGCCTGTCGGTGGCGTCTGGTAGGTATGGGGCGGTGAGCAGCCAGAACGAGAAGCCCTCCGACGAACCCGAGCAGCTCGCGCTCATCCGGGAGACCGTGCGGAAGGCGAAGGTGCCGCGGGCCAAGCCCCGCACCTGGCGGGGGGCCCCGGTGGCCAGGGAGCTGCCCGTCGCGCGGGTGGTCGTCAACAAGGGCGCCCTCCACCTCGACCAGTTCTTCGACTACGCGGTCCCCGAGGAACTGGACGGGGCCGCCCGGCCCGGGGTGCGGGTGCGCGTGCGGTTCGGGGCCGGGGCCCACCAGGTGAAGAACGGGCGCCGGGAGGGCGGACGGCTGATCGACGGCTTCCTCGTCGAGCGCCGCGCCACCTCCGACTACTCCGGCCCCCTGGCCGCGCTCGCCGACGTCGTCTCCCCGGAACCGGTCCTCGGACCCGAACTCCTCGGTCTCGCCCGCGCCGTCGCCGACCGGTACGCGGGCAGCCTGGCGGACGTGCTCCAGCTCGCCGTGCCGCCGCGCAGCGCCCGCGCCGAGGCCCGCCCCTCCCCGGAACCGCCGCCGCCGCCGCGACCGCCGGAACCGGGAAGCTGGACGCGGTACGAGCGGGGGCCGGCGTTCCTGGAGTCCCTCGCGCGCGGCGGGGTGCCCCGGGCCGTGTGGAACGCGCTGCCGGGACCGCACTGGGCCGGAGAGATCGCCCGCGCCGTCGCCGCGACCCTCGCCTCCGGGCGGGGCGCCCTGGTCGTCGTCCCGGACGGACGGGCCGCCGGGCGGGTCGACACGGCGCTGAACGAGCTCCTGGGCGAGGGCCGGCACGTGCTGCTCACCGCCGAGGCGGGACCCGAGAAGCGCTACGGGCGGTGGCTCGCCGTACGGCGCGGAGCGGTCCGGGCCGTCGTCGGCACCCGGGCCGCGATGTTCGCCCCCGTACGGGACCTCGGGCTCGCCGTCATCTGGGACGACGGCGACGGCAGCCACAGCGAACCGCACGCCCCGCAGCCCCACGCGCGCGAGGTGCTCCTGCTGCGCGCCGCCCACGACCGGTGCGCCTTCCTCCTGGGGAGCACCGGCTGCACGGTCGAGGCCGCCCAGCTCGTCGCGTCCGGCTGGGCCGCGATGCTGGCCGCCCCGCGCGAACGGGTCCGGGCGGCGGCCCCCCTGATCCGCACCGTCGGCGACGGCGAACTCGCCCGCGACGAGGCCGCCCGCGCCGCCCGGCTGCCCTCGCTGGCCTGGCAGACCGTACGGGAGGGACTGAAGACCGGACCGGTGCTCGTCCAGGTGCCCCGCCGGGGGTACGTGCCGAGGCTGTCCTGCGAGCGCTGCCGGACGCCCGCCCGCTGCCGGCACTGCGCCGGACCGCTCGAAGCCCCCGAACAGCGGGAGCTGCGCTGCGGCTGGTGCGGCCGGGGCGCCTCCGACTGGCACTGCCCGGAGTGCGGATCGACCCGGCTGCGCGCCCAGGTCGTCGGCGCGCGGCGGACCGCGGAAGAGCTGGGCCGGGCGTTCCCCGCCGTGCCGGTCCGCACCTCGGGGCGGGACCACGTCCTGGACGGCGTGCCCGGACGGCCCGCGCTCGTCGTCTCCACCCCCGGCGCCGAGCCCGTCGCCGAGGGCGGCTACGCCGCCGCGCTGCTCCTCGACGGCTGGGCCATGCTCGGCCGGCCCGACCTGCGCGCGGGCGAGGAGGCCCTGCGCCGCTGGATCGACGCGGCCTCGCTCGTGCGGGGACAGGCCGAGGGCGGCACGGTCGTCGTGGTCGCCGAGCCGACCCTGCGCCCCGTGCAGGCCCTCGTCCGCTGGGACCCGGTCGGGCACGCCCGGCGCGAGCTGGCCGAACGCGCCGAGCTGGGTTTCCCGCCGGTCTCCCGGATGGCGGCGGTGACCGGCCCGCCGGAGGCCGTCGAGAGCTTCCTCGCGGCGGCCGGACTGCCCGCCGACGCCGAGGTCCTGGGCCCGGTGCCGCTGCCCGTGGTCCGCCCCGGAGCGGCCCGCCGCCCCGGCGACCCGCCGCCGGGCGAACAGTGGGAGCGCGCCCTGGTCCGGGTCCCGCCCGGGAGCGGCGCGGCCCTGGCGGCCGCGCTCAAACAGGCCCGGGCGGCCCGCCTCGCGCGCGGCGGCGGGGACCCGGTGCGCGTCCGCGTGGACCCGCCGGACATCGGGTGACGCGGGACGGCCGTCCGTCCCCCGGGGGACGGACGGCCGTCGTGTCCCGTGCGCCGGCCGTCGCGTCAGACGTTGCGGGGCGCGGGGAGGACGGACGGGCGGGGGTCCTCACGGAGGACGGAGCCGCCCGAGGAGGGCTGCGGCGGCATCGAACGGGCGGCGGGGACCGTCGGAACGGGAAGGCCGTCGCCCGGCTCCGGGTGCTCCTGCTGCACGGGAGCGCTCTGCCGGGACGCGCGGCGGGCGCCGTAACGGCGGTGGACGGCCTGCTTGGTGACCCCGAGCGCGGAGCCCACCGCGTCCCACGAGAACCCGAGCGAGCGGTCGAAGTCGACCGCGGCGGTCACCAGGGTCTCGACGCTGTCCCGCAGCTCCTGGGCGAGGCGTACGGTCGGGGCGGGCGCGCGCCCGTAGACGACGAAGCCCGTCGACGGGCCGGAGCGGCGAGGGCGGTAGACATTGCCCAGCTGGGCCGTGAGCGTGCGCAGCGCGTCCACCTGCCGCCGGACCCGCTCGATGTCCCGCACGAGCAGGTGCAGACTCGCCCGGGCTTGGGCGTCGTGGGTTGCGTGGTCGGCCATGTGAAAGCCTCTCGAACCGGCGTTTGATGGGGCGGGCCACGAGGGGGAGCGGCGGCCCGATACGGTCAATCTCTCTTGACCAACGCGCCATCGGGAGTTGGGTCACGCTACGGGGGCGTACACGCACGCGCGAGGGGCGCCCGCCCTCCCGTACGCCCCCTCCGGCACCGGACGCCGCCGGGCGGGCGGGACCTACGGCACACGCCCTAGACTGGTGCGTCGCCCAACACCCCCGGAGAGACAGGCAGTCGCCATCCATGAAGCTCGTCTTCGCAGGCACCCCCGAGGTCGCCGTCCCCGCCCTGGACGCCCTGCTCGCCTCCGGACGGCACGAGGTGGCCGCCGTGGTCACCCGCCCGGACGCCCCGGCGGGACGCGGCCGGCGGCTCGTCGCCAGCCCGGTGGCCCAGCGGGCGGAGGAGGCCGGCATCGAGGTCCTCAAGCCGGCCAGGCCCCGCGACGAGGACTTCCTCGCCCGGCTGCGGGAGATCGCCCCGGACTGCTGCCCGGTCGTCGCCTACGGCGCCCTGCTCCCCAGGGTCGCCCTCGACGTCCCCGCCCGGGGCTGGGTCAACCTGCACTTCTCGCTGCTGCCCGCGTGGCGCGGCGCCGCGCCCGTGCAGCACGCGCTGATGGCGGGCGACCAGGTGACGGGCGCCTCCACCTTCCTCATCGAGGAGGGCCTGGACTCGGGACCGGTCTACGGCGTCGTCACCGAGGACGTCCGCCCGACCGACACCAGCGGCGACCTGCTCACCCGGCTCGCCTTCGCCGGCGCCGGACTGCTCGCCGCGACCATGGACGGCATCGAGGACGGCACGCTCCGGGCCGTCCCGCAGTCCGCCGAGGGCGTCACCCTCGCCCCGAAGATCCAGGTGGAGGACGCCCACGTGGACTTCGCCGCCCCCGCGCTGCGGGTGGACCGGGTGGTGCGCGGCTGCACCCCCGCCCCCGGCGCCTGGACCGTCTTCCGGGGCGAGCGCCTGAAGCTGATCCAGGTCACCCCCCTCCCGGACCGCACCGGCCTGGCGCCCGGCGAGCTGTCGGTGGGCAAGAACAACGTGTACGCGGGCACCGGCTCGCACGCGGTCGAACTCCTCTGGGTCCAGCCGCAGGGCAAGAAGCCGATGAAGGCCGCCGACTGGGCCCGGGGCGTGCGGATCGCCCCCGGGGAGCACCTGGGCGCGTAGCCCCCGGGCGCGGACGGGGCGCGGACCCCGGCGCCGCCCCGGGTACGGCCGGACGCGCGGCGGACGTACGCTGGGAGGGTTCGACCTCTTCATTTCGTCACGCGGAGCACCTTTGAGCGAGCAGGCACGTCGCCGTCCCCCCAAGCCCTACCGGAAGCCGAAGAAGGACCCCGTCCGGATGCTCGCCTTCGAGGTGCTGCGGGCGGTGGACGAGCGGGACGCCTACGCGAACCTCGTCCTGCCGCCCCTGCTGAGGAAGGCCCGCGAGGGCGGGGACTTCGACGGACGGGACGCGGCCCTCGCGACCGAGCTGGTGTACGGGACGCTGCGCCGCCAGGGCACGTACGACGCGATCGTCGCCGCCTGCGTCGACCGGCCGCTGCGCGAGGTCGACCCGCCCGTGCTCGACGTGCTCGCGCTCGGCGCCCACCAGCTGCTCGGGACCCGCATCCCCACCCACGCCGCCGTCTCCGCCAGCGTCGAGCTGGCCCGGGTGGTCCTCGGCGACGGGCGGGCCAAGTTCGTGAACGCCGTGCTGCGGAAGATCTCCCGGCACGACCTCGACGCCTGGGTGGAGCGGGTCGCCCCGCCGTACGACGAGGACCCCGAGGAGCACCTCGCCGTCGTCCACTCGCATCCCCGCTGGGTCGTCTCGGCCCTCTGGGACTCGCTCGGCGGCGGCCGGGCCGGGATCGAGGACCTCCTGGAGGCGGACAACGAGCGCCCCGAGGTCACTCTCGTCGCGCGCCCCGGCCGCTCCACCACCGAGGAGCTGGCCGCGGCCACCGAGACCCTGCCGGGCCGCTGGTCCCCGTACGCCGTGCGGATGGCCGAGGGCGGCGAGCCCGGCGCCATCGGGGCGGTGGCGGAGGGGCGGGCCGGCGTCCAGGACGAGGGCAGCCAGCTCGTCGCCCTCGCCCTCGCGAACGCGCCCCTCGACGGCCCCGACGCCCGCTGGCTCGACGGCTGCGCGGGCCCCGGCGGCAAGGCCGCGCTCCTCGCCGCCCTCGCCGCCGGGCGGGGCGCCTCGCTCCTCGCCTCCGAGAAGCAGCCGCACCGCGCCCGCCTGGTCGAGCGCGCCCTCGCCGGGAACCCAGGCCCGTACCAGGTGATCGCCGCCGACGGCACCCGCCCGCCGTGGCGTCCCGGCTCCTTCGACCGGGTCCTGGTGGACGTGCCGTGCTCCGGGCTCGGCGCCCTGCGCCGCCGCCCCGAAGCCCGCTGGCGCCGTCGCCCCGGGGACCTCGACGGCTTCGCCCCGCTCCAGCGCGCCCTGCTCACCGAGGCGCTGCGCGCGGTGCGCGTCGGCGGGGTCGTCGGATACGCGACCTGCTCGCCGCACCTGGCCGAGACCCGGGTGGTCGTCGACGACGTCCTCAAGAGGACGGGCGGCGCCGAGCTGATCGACGCCCGCCCCCTGCTGCCCGGCGTCCCGGCGCTCGGCGAGGGGCCGGACGTCCAGCTGTGGCCGCATCTGCACGGTACGGACGCCATGTACCTGGCGCTGCTGCGCCGGACCGCCTGACCGGCGGCGCTCCACCCTTCGATCGTCCGGCCGCAATATCCCGGTCCGTGCGGGTCCCGGGCCCCCGGTTCGCCCCGATTCGGGTCCGGACCCGAATCGAAACCGTCCAGCGGCAAAGAACCGCCCAAGAACGTGGGAGGCTTGGCACATGGCGCAGATCAACCCCAGCATCCTGTCCGCGGACTTCGCCCGGCTGGCCGAGGAGGCCAAGGCCGTCGAGGGCGCCGACTGGCTGCACGTCGACGTGATGGACAACCACTTCGTGCCCAACCTGACGCTGGGCGTGCCGGTCGTGGAGTCCCTCGCCCGGGCCACGGAGACCCCCCTCGACTGCCACCTGATGATCGAGGAGCCGGACCGCTGGGCCCCGCGGTACGTGGAGGCCGGCGCCGGGTCGGTGACCTTCCACGTCGAGGCGGCGGCCGCCCCCGTGCGGCTGGCGCGGGAGATCCGGGCCAAGGGCGCCCGCGCCTCGATGGCGCTCAGGCCCGCCACGCCCATCGAGCCGTACGAGGACCTGCTCCCCGAACTCGACATGCTGCTGATCATGACCGTCGAGCCGGGCTTCGGCGGCCAGGCCTTCCTCGACATCATGCTGCCCAAGATCCGCCGCACCCGGGAGCTGATCTCCAAGCACGGCCTGGAGCTGTGGCTCCAGGTGGACGGCGGGGTCGCGGAGTCCACGATCGAGCGGTGCGCCGAGGCCGGCGCGGACGTCTTCGTGGCGGGCTCGGCGGTGTACGGAGCGGCCGACCCGGCCGCCGCCGTGGCCTCGCTGCGCCACCGCGCCGAGACCGCGACGGCCGCCGCCGCGTGGGCGTGTGGCCACTGAGCCTCCGGCAGGTGAACGCGGCCCGTCGGGCCGCCGACGGGACTGATCGGGACACGTCGTTTCTGACAGGATGAACGGCGGGTCCGGGGTGTGAACGACTTCGGTACGTGGACAGCGGTACGTGCGCAAGCGGTACGTGAACGGCAGTGAGGAGATCGCGGTGGCGGGTATGTCGGCGGGACGGTCAGCCCTGCGGATGGGCCCCGCGGAGCTGGTGCAGGCGGCGGCCATGGCCCGCCGCTTCTACCTGGAGGGCAAGTCCAAGATCCAGATCGCCGAGGAGTTCGGCGTGAGCCGCTTCAAGGTGGCCCGGGTCCTGGAGACCGCCCTGGAACGCGACCTCGTACGGATCGAGATCCGCGTACCGGCCGAGCTGGACGCCGAGCGCTCCGACGCGCTCCGCGCCCGCTACGGACTCCGCCACGCCGTCGTCGTCGAGTCGCCGGCGGAGGGCGAGGACGAGTCGCCCGACCCGGAGAACCTCGGCGAGGTCGCCGCCGACCTGCTCGGCGAGCTGGTCACCGAGGGCGACGTCCTCGGCCTGGCCTGGGGCCGCTCCACCATCCACATGGCGGCCGCGCTCGACCGGCTGCCGCCCTGCACGGTCGTCCAGCTCACCGGGGTGTACGACGCCGGGACCGCCGAGCGCGGCTCCGTCGAGGCCGTCCGCAGGGCCGCCCAGGTGTCCGGCGGCGAGGCCCACCCCATCTACGCCCCCATGCTGCTGCCCGATCCGGCGACGGCCGCCGCGCTGCGCGGCCAGACCGGCATCGCGCGGGCCTTCGAGTACTTCGACAAGGTGACCGTCGCCTGCGTCTCCATCGGCTCCTGGGAGCCGGGCATCTCGACCGTCCACGACATGCTCTCCGACGAGGAGCGGGCCCACTACGCCTCGCTCGGCGTCGCCGCCGAGATGTCCGCGCACCTCTTCGACGCCGACGGGCGCCGGGTCGGCCGCGACCTGGGCGAGCGCTGCATCACCGTCGAGGCGGACCGGCTGCGCCGCATTCCCGAGGTCGTGGCCATCGCCGGCGGCCAGCGCAAGGCGGCGGCGATCGGCGCGGTGCTGCGCTCCGGACTCGTCACCAGCCTGGTGACCGACCGCGCCGCGGCGGACTACCTGCTCACCGAGTCCAGCCCGGGCACCCACCCGGCACTCGACCGGACGGACCCCGACGGCAACTGAGCGCCGGCCGCCGGGCCGCGAGGGCGGAAAAGCCTCCCGGCGGTATGTTCGGGGCATGTCGCCCAGGCCTCCGCGGGTGCTCCTCGCGCTCGTCCTCTCCGTCCTCCTGGGCGGTCTCCCGACCGGATGCTCCCCGGCCGGCGACGGCGCCCGGAGCCCCGCGGGCACGGCCTCCGCCACCGCCGCGCCGGACCGTTCCGCGCACACGCCCGGCCCGACCGCCGGGACCTCCGGCCTCCCCGTCGTGCGCGTCTCCGAACTGCCGCCCGAGGCGCGCCGGACCCTCGACCTCATCGCGCGCGGCGGCCCCTTCCCGTACGCCAGGGACGGCGCCGTCTTCTCGAACTTCGAGCGGGTGCTGCCCCGCCGGGAGCGCGGCTACTACCACGAGTACACCGTCAGGACCCCCGGCGAACGCGACCGGGGGGCGCGCCGCGTCGTCACCGGACGGAACGGCGAGGCGTACTACACCGACGACCACTACGAGACCTTCCGGGAGGTGGTCACGGATGAGGCTTGACGACCCCGTCGTCCTCGACCTGACCGGAGTCACCGACAGGGCGGCCCTCATGGACCGGTGCGCCGAGGTCCTCGCGCTGCCCGGCTGGTTCGGCCGCAACTGGGACGCCCTGGCCGAATGCCTCGGCGACCTGCCCGGGCCGGCCGTCCTCGTCGTCACCGGCTGGCGGGAGTACGCCGGAGCCCGGCCGGGGGAGTGGGAGACCGCCCAGGAGGTCTTCGCCGCCGCCGCCGACGAGCGCCCCGGGCGCCTCGCCGTCCTCCTCTCCCTGGGAGGGGTTTTCGGAGGATCGCACGAACCCTCTGCCGCGAGCCTCGGATGATCCGTCCGGAGCTGGTATCCGTACGGGCGTGGGACAATGAACTACGTGCTTTTTCCCCTGGCTGAAATGCCTAGGGGCCGATCCGAACGACTGGGATGTCAGCACGTGCGTTTCCTCAATGACGTCAAGCCGCCCTACGACCTGACGTACGACGATGTGTTCATGGTGCCGAGCCGCTCGGCCGTCGGTTCCCGCCAGGCGGTGGACCTCTCCTCGCCCGACGGGAGCGGAACGACGATCCCGCTGGTCGTCGCCAACATGACCGCGATCGCCGGCCGCCGGATGGCCGAGACCGTCGCCCGCCGCGGCGGACTGGTCGTCATCCCGCAGGACATCCCCATCGAGGTCGTCACCGACGTGATCTCGTGGGTGAAGAGCCGCCACCACGTGCTCGACACCCCGATCGTCCTGGAGCCGCACCAGACCGTCGCCGACGCGCTCTCCCTGCTGCCCAAGCGCGCCCACGACGCCGCCGTCGTCGTCGACGGGGACCGGCGCCCGGTGGGTGTCGTCACCGACGCCGACCTCTCCGGCGTGGACCGCTTCACCCAGCTCTCCGAGGTCATGTCCAGGGACCTGCTCCTCCTGGAGGCGGACATCGACCCGCGCGAGGCGTTCAACACCCTCGACGCGGCCAACCGGCGCTACGCCCCGGCCGTCGACGCGGACGGCCGGCTGGCCGGCATCCTGACCCGCAAGGGCGCGCTGCGCGCGACCCTCTACAGCCCCGCCGTCGACGCGCACGGCAACCTGCGCGTCGCCGCCGCCGTCGGCATCAACGGCGACGTGGCGGGCAAGGCCAAGCAGCTCCTCGACGCGGGCGTCGACACGCTCGTCATCGACACCGCGCACGGCCACCAGGAGTCGATGATCTCCGCCGTCCGGACCGTCCGGGCACTCGACCCGCGGGTGCCCGTCGTCGCGGGCAACATCGTCGCCGCCGAGGGCGTCAGGGACCTGATCGAGGCGGGCGCCGACATCATCAAGGTCGGCGTCGGCCCCGGCGCCATGTGCACCACCCGCATGATGACCGGCGTCGGCCGCCCGCAGTTCTCGGCCGTCCTGGAGTGCGCCGCCGAGGCGAGGAAGCACGGCAAGCACGTCTGGGCCGACGGCGGCGTCCGGCACCCGCGCGACGTCGCCATGGCGCTCGCCGCCGGTGCCTCCAACGTGATGATCGGCTCCTGGTTCGCCGGCACGTACGAGTCCCCGGGCGACCTCCAGCAGGACGCCGAGGGGCGCTTCTACAAGGAGTCCTTCGGCATGGCATCGGCGCGCGCCGTCAGGAACCGGACCTCCGAGGAGTCCGCCTACGACCGCGCCCGCAAGGCGCTGTTCGAGGAGGGCATCTCCACCTCCCGGATGTTCCTCGACCCGCAGCGCCCGGGCGTCGAGGACCTGATCGACTCGATCATCGCGGGCGTCCGCTCCTCCTGCACCTACGCCGGAGCCGGCTCGCTCGCCGAGTTCGGGGAGAAGGCCGTGGTCGGCGTCCAGTCCGCCGCCGGCTACGCCGAGGGCAAGCCGCTGCACGCCAGCTGGAGCTAGGCGTATTGATCCGCACGGCCGTGGCCCCCGGGAGTCCGCTCCCGGGGGTCACGGCCGTCCCCGTACGGGTCACGGCGCCGGGGCCGCGGCGGGAAGGCGCAGGACCTCGCTCAGCACCTCCGCCACCGCGGCGGCGATCCGGGCGTGCCCCCGGTCGTTCGGGTGCAGACCGTCCGCCAGGTGCTCCGGGCCGAGCAGCGGCCCGCCGGACAGGACGAGCAGGTGCCCGTCGCCCTCGGCCGCCAGGTCCCGGCCCGCCCGCTCCATGGCCAGGCGCAGCTCTGCGAGGGTGGCGCCGAGGGCGTTGCGGGTGTGTTCCGCCTCCGGGCGCAGGACGGGCGAGACGATGAGCAGCGGGGTGCCGGGGTGGCCCCGGCGGACGAGCCCGACGAAGGCCCGGACGGTCTCGTACAGCCAGTCGGCCGTCGCGGGCACCCGGGACCAGCAGTTGGTGCCGAAGGCGAGGGTGATCACGTCGCCCGGGAGCCGCGCCAGGTGCTCGGCGAGGGGAAGCTCGCCGCGCCCCGCGCCCGCGTACCCCAGATTGACCGGGTCGAGGCCCAGGAGACGGCCCGCCGCGGCGGGCCAGGCCCGGGCCGGACGGGTCGCCCACCAGCCCTCGGTGATGGAGTCGCCGTGGACGAGCCAGCGGGGCAGGGGAGGCGCGGGGGAGAGGGCGCCGCCGACGGCCCGCAGCCCGAGGGGCACGGGGGCCTGGCCCTCCGGCAGGTGCACGGAGAAGACGCCACCGCCCGGGGGCAGCGGGATCTCGGCGGTGGCCTCGGCGGCGGGGGCGACGCAGGTCTCCCCGACGAACGCCGCCCCCCGCCAGAGTGCGAAGCAGTGGCGCAGGTCGCGCAGCGGATCGTCGTCGCCGGGGACGTCCGCCCGGTAGCGCAGCTCCACCGCGCGCGTGCCGGGCGCCGCCGTGAACTCGATCCGGACGCCGATGGGCAGTTCGGCCCGCGCCGCGACGTCCCACGGCAGTCGTGCCAGGTCGTCGGGGTCGGCCCGTACGGGCCGCTTCCCGTCCAGCCAGGCGGTACCGCGCAGGAACGGTTCCGGGTCGAGCCAGTCCACCGGGGCCTCCGATCGTGGGGTCGCCGACCTCGCGGAGCGGATCGCCCGGAGCGGATCGCCCGGCGCGGGCGCCCCTGCGTCGCGTGGTCGCTCCATGCCCCCGATGTACGGATTCATGCGGGTCGGCGCAATGTTCCCCCGTTCGTGTCCCGAGCACGCAATGATCGACCGCCATTGCGCAACAACCCTGCATTACGGGTGCGAACTCCGCAGCTTAGGCTCATGCCCCGTACCAGGAGTGGCGGCGACCGCCCGCTCGGCGGTCCCCGTCCCCGCGGGCTTGCTCCGGCATGCCCGCGCACCGCCGCGGTCACCGCCCCGCCCCCGCAGGCAGCGATAAGGAGCCTCCGCAGTGCTGGACCACGGCGCAGCCCCACCGGTCGACGACACGGTCGCCCCCAAGCCCTCCGCCCTTCACGCCCTCACCCGCCGCAAGCCGGTGGAGTCCCTGGTCAACGAGGGCGGGCAGGGAGAGGGCGGCAGCCTTCGCCGCTCCCTTTCGATGTGGCAGCTGACCATGATCAGCATCGGCGCCACGCTCGGCACGGGCATCTTCGTCGTCCTCGGCGAGGCCGTGCCCAAGGCGGGCCCGGCCGTCACCGTGGCCTTCGTCCTCGCCGGGCTCACGGCGCTCTTCTCGGCCCTCTCGTACGCCGAACTGGCCGGCACCATCCCGGTCGCCGGCTCCTCGTACTCGTATGCTTACGCAACCATGGGGGAGCTGATCGCCTGGGTGTGCGGCTGGTGCCTCCTCCTGGAGTACGGCGTCTCCGTCGCCGCCGTGGCCGTCGGCTGGGGCGACTACCTCAACGAACTGCTCGACGGGACGATCGGCGTCACGCTCCCGGCCTCCCTGAGCGCGCCTCCCGGCGACGGCGGCGTGTTCAACCTGCCGGCCCTGATCGTCGTCGTGCTCGCGATGGTGTTCCTGCTGGGCGGCGCCAAGGAGTCCGCCCGCGCCAACACGATCATGGTGTTCGTCAAGATCGTCTCGCTGGCGCTGTTCTGCGCGGTCGGCTTCATGGGCTTCAAGTCCGGCAACTACGCGGACTTCCTGCCGCTCGGCCGTGACAGCATCGGAGCGGCGGCGGCCGTCCTCTTCTTCTCGTACATCGGCTTCGACGCCGCCTCCACCGCCGGTGAGGAGGCCAAGGACCCCAAGCGCGACCTGCCCCGGGCGATCATGCTCTCCCTGGTCGTCGTCACCGCGCTGTACGTCCTCGTCGCCGCCGTCGCCATCGGCGCGTGGGACTGGAGGAAGTTCGAGGGCACCGACGCCACGCTCGCCGCGATCATGAACGACGTGACCGGCCAGAGCTTCTGGGGCACGCTGCTCGCCGCCGGAGCCGTCGTGTCGATCGCCAGCGTCGTGCTGACCGTCCTCTACGGCCAGACCCGCATCCTCTTCGCCATGTCCCGCGACGGCCTCGTCCCCAAGGTGTTCGGCAAGGTCCACGCCAGGACCGGCAGCCCGCGCGCCAACACGGTGATCGTCTCCCTCTTCTGCGGGGTCCTCGCCGCCGCCGTCCCGCTCGGCGAGCTGGTCAACGCCACGAGCATCGGCACGCTCTTCGCCTTCTCGCTGGTCAACGTCGCCGTCGTGGTGCTGCGCCGCACCCGGCGCGACATGGACCGCTCGTTCAAGGTGCCGCTCGGACCGGTCTTCCCCGTCCTGGGCCTCCTCTGCTGCGTCTACAGCATGCTCAGCCTCGACCTGATCACCTGGAAGTATTTCGGTGGCTGGATGGCCGTGGGCCTCGTGGTCTACTTCCTGTACGGCATGCGCCGCTCCCGACTGGCCGCGACCGGGTCCTCGGAGCCCTCGACGACCCCGGCGGCCTCAGCAGAGAAGTGATCCACCCGCAGTGCGACTCAACGACCTCGACGAACGCATCGTCCACGCCCTCGCGGAGGACGCCCGCCGCTCCTACGCCGACATCGGCTCCCTCGTCGGACTCTCCGCCCCGGCGGTGAAGCGGCGCGTGGACCGGCTCCGGGCCGAGGGCGCCATCACCGGCTTCACCGTACGGGTGGACCCGGCGGCGCTCGGCTGGGAGACGGAGGGCTTCGTCGAGATCTACTGCCGCCACAACACCTCCCCGGACGACATCCGGCGGGGCCTGGAGCGGTACCCCGAGGTGGTGTCCGCGTCGACCGTCACCGGCGACGCGGACGCCGTCGTCCAGGTCTTCGCCTCGGACATGCGCCACTTCGAGCGCGTCCTGGAACGCATCGCGGGCGAGCCCTTCGTGGAGCGCACCAAGTCCGTCCTGGTGCTCTCGCCGCTGCTGCGGCGCTTCTCCTCGGGTTCGCCCGCCTGAGCGGACCCGCGCGGGGCTCCGGCCGGCCGGCCCGCCCGTCCCGCCCGTCCCGCCTGTCCGGCCTACCCGTCCTGCCGTCCTGTCCCGTCCTGCCGTCCGTCCCGCCCGGCCGCCCGTGCCACCCCGCCGGGCGGCCTCCCGGGAGCCGTGAGCGCCCGGCGGGAGCCCCGCGCGGGTCCGGTGAACCCTCCCGGCCGGACCCGTGCGCAACGAATCGCCGTCCGGTCCGGCGATCGCGCAACGGTTCGACGGTCGGTCCGCAACGCTCGCGCCTTGTCCCGGCCGAGCGGGGAAACGTACCGTTTCTGACGTCTCCCCCTCCACTCCGGACCTCCCGAGGATCGCCATGCCCGCGCTGCGCACCGCCCTGCTCCAGAGCTCCGGCGAGCCCGGTGACGTGGCCGCCAACCTCAAGCTCCTCGACGAGGCCGCCGCCCGCGCCGCCGCCGCCGGAGCGGGCCTGCTGCTCGCCCCCGAGCTGTTCCTCACCGGCTACGCCGTCGGCGACGACATGGCCCGCCTGGCCGAACCGGCCGACGGCCCCTCCGCCCGTGCCGTCGCGGCCGTCGCCCTCCGCCACGGCCTGGCCGTGGCCTACGGCTACCCGGAACGGAACACCGGGCACCACGACGTCCTCCACAACTCCGTGCTGCTCGTCGGCGCCGACGGCGTCCCGCTCGCCAACTACCGCAAGACCCACCTCTACGGCCCCTTCGAGCGGAAGTGGTTCACGCCCGGCGAGGGCGGCGTCGCGCAGGCGGAGGTCGGCGGCCTCACCGTCGGCCTGATGATCTGCTACGACGTCGAGTTCCCCGAGAACGTACGGGCCCACGCGCTGGCCGGAACGGACCTCCTCCTCGTGCCGACCGCGCTCATGCACCCGGCCCAGATCGTCGCCGAGTCCGTCGTCCCCGTGCGCGCCTTCGAGAACCAGCTCTACATCGCGTACGCGAACCGGACCGGCCCCGAGGGCGATTTCGAGTTCGTCGGCCTCTCCGTCCTCGCCGCCCCCGACGGCACCGCCCGGGCCCGCGCCGGACACGGTGAGGACCTGATCGTCGGCGAGGCCGACCCCGCGGTCCTGGCGGCCTCCCGCGAGCTGAACCCCTACCTCCGCGACCGCCGCCCGGACCTCTACGGCCCCCTGGTCTGAGCCGCTCCCGCCCCTCCTCCCGCCTCACCCTTTTTCCGTGCAAGGAGTCCGTACCCCATGACGTCCACGGTGCCCACCGCCGTCCAGCACACCGACGCGCAGCCGCCGATCACCATGTTCGGTCCGGACTTCCCGTACGCCTACGACGACTTCCTGGCCCACCCGGCCGGGCTCGGCCAGATACCGGCGACCGAGCACGGCACCGAGGTCGCGGTCATCGGCGGCGGCCTGTCGGGCGTCATCGCCGCGTACGAGCTGATGAAGATGGGCCTCAGGCCCGTCGTCTACGAGGCCGACAGGATCGGCGGACGGCTGCGGACCGTCGGCTTCGAGGGCGCCGGGACCGAGGGGCTCACCGCCGAGATGGGCGCCATGCGCTTCCCGCCCTCCTCGACCGCGCTCCAGCACTACATCGACCTGGTCGGCCTGGAGACCAGGCCCTTCCCGAACCCGCTCTCCGAGGCCACCCCGTCGACCGTGGTCGACCTCAAGGGCGAGTCCCACTACGCCGAGACCATCGAGGACCTGCCGCAGGTCTACCGCGACGTCGCCGCCGCCTGGGCCCGGTGCCTGGAGGAGGGCGCCGACTTCTCCGACATGAACACGGCCATGCGCGAGCGCGACGTCCCGCGCATCCGCGAGATCTGGTCGCAGCTGGTCGAGAAGCTCGACAACCAGACCTTCTACGGCTTCCTCTGCGAGTCGGAGGCCTTCAAGTCCTTCCGGCACCGCGAGATCTTCGGCCAGGTCGGCTTCGGCACCGGCGGCTGGGACACCGACTTCCCCAACTCCATCCTGGAGATCCTCCGCGTCGTCTACACCGAGGCCGACGACCACCACCGCGGCATCGTCGGCGGCTCGCAGCAGCTGCCGCTGCGCCTGTGGGAGCGCGAGCCGCAGAAGATCGTCCACTGGGCGCAGGGCACCTCGCTCAGCTCCCTGCACGGCGGCGACCCGAAGCCGGCCGTGACCCGGCTGAACCGGACCGCCGGCAACCGGATCACGGTCACCGACGCCTCCGGCGACATCCGGACGTACCGCGCGGCGATCTTCACCGCCCAGTCCTGGATGCTGCTCTCCAAGATCGCCTGCGACGACTCGCTCTTCCCGATCGACCACTGGACGGCGATCGAGCGCACCCACTACATGGAGAGCTCGAAGCTGTTCGTGCCGGTGGACCGGCCCTTCTGGCTCGACAAGGACGAGGACACGGGCAGGGACGTCATGTCGATGACGCTGACCGACCGGATGACCCGCGGCACGTACCTCCTGGACGACGGCCCCGACAAGCCCGCCGTCATCTGCCTGTCCTACACCTGGTGCGACGACAGCCTGAAGTGGCTGCCGCTGTCCGCGAACGAGCGGATGGAGGTCATGCTGAAGTCGCTCGGCGAGATCTACCCGAAGGTCGACATCCGGAAGCACATCATCGGCAACCCGGTGACGGTCTCCTGGGAGAACGAGCCCTACTTCATGGGCGCCTTCAAGGCCAACCTGCCGGGCCACTACCGCTACCAGCGGCGCCTGTTCACCCACTTCATGCAGGACCGGCTGCCCGAGGACAAGCGGGGCATCTTCCTCGCGGGCGACGACATCTCCTGGACGGCCGGCTGGGCCGAGGGCGCCGTCCAGACCGCGCTGAACGCGGTCTGGGGCGTGATGCACCACCTCGGCGGGGAGACCGACGCCACCAACCCGGGCCCGGGCGACGTCTACGACGAGATCGCCCCGGTCGAGCTGCCGGAGGACTGAGCCGTACGGCCCGGGACGGCTCCTCGCCGGCCGGGACGCCTCAGGGCCTGGTCAGGGGCGTGAGCAGCATCCGCCCCACCAGGCCCACCGAGCGGTCCAGGCGTTCCGTGAACTCCCCGGCCAGGCCGGGGAGTTCACGGAGCTGCCAGAGCGAGCGCGCCGCCAGCCAGGCCCCGTCCCTGGCGCGGTCCAGGCTCCAGCAGCCCAGCAGATGGGTGAGGGGGTCCGCCAGCTCCAGGAGGTCCGGTCCCGGCAGCAGCTCCTCCCGGATGCGCTCCTCCAGGAGGACGAGGACGTCGCCGATCCGGTCGAACTCGTCCTCCAGGTCGGCGGGCGCGCACCCCAGGTCCCGGCAGGCGTCGACGACGGCGAGCGCCAGGTCGTGGCCGACGTGGGCGTTGATCCCGGCCAGGGCGAACTGGAGCGGACGGACGCCGGGGTGGCGCCGGTAGCGGAAGAGGGGGCGCCAGCAGGCGGGCGCCGGGCCGCCGGTGGTGACGGCCTCGACCGCGGTGAGGTACCGCTCCGCGAACCGCGCGTCGAGGGCGGCGGCCCGCCGGTCCCCGAAGGCGCCCGCCGCGACGGCGTGGCCGATCTCCTCGGTGACGGTCAGGTACACCTGGTTGAAGACGGCGACCCCGTCGGCCGGGTGCCGGGCCGAGCGGATCGCCCTCATCCGGTCCACCGCGGGGTCGACCGCGAGGAAGGGGCCGATCTCCTGCCCGAGCTGCTGGGTCTGCGCCATGGGGGCAGGCTCCCAGTCGCCGGGCCCGCCGGGAGGTCCGCCGGGCCCGGCTTACCCAGAACGGGCGAATCACTCAGCTCTTCGGCGGCGGATTCCCGCCGGACGTGCTTCCCTTCCCGCGCGGAGCCGGGGCGTCCCCGTCCGGGCCGGCCGCTCCCTCGTACGAGCTGGTGCCGGAGTCGAGGAGCGGCTCCTGGTCCTTGAGGTGGGCGGGGGCGAAGGCCCTCAGCACGTGGTAGCCGGTGATGACGACGATCGTGCCGAGCGCGATGCCGCCCAGCTCGAAGGTGTCGGTGAAGGTCAGCTTCACGCCGCCGACGCCGATGATGATGCCGGCGGCGGCCGGGACCAGGTTGAGCGGGTTGCGCAGGTCGACCCCGGCGTTGATCCAGATCTGGGCGCCGAGCAGGCCGATCATGCCGTACAGGATCACCGTGATGCCGCCGAGGACACCGCCGGGGATGGCGGCGACGACCGCGCCGAACTTCGGGCAGAGGCCGAAGAGCAGCGCGAAGCCGGCGGCGGCCCAGTAGGCGGCGGTCGAGTAGACGCGGGTGGCGGCCATGACGCCGATGTTCTCGGAGTACGTGGTGTTCGGCGGGCCGCCCACGGCGGTCGACAGCATCGAGGCGGCGCCGTCGGCGGCGATGGCGGTCCCGAGCCTGTCGTCGAGGGAGTCGCCGGTCATCTCGCCGACGGCCTTGACGTGTCCGGCGTTCTCGGCGATCAGGGCGATGACCACGGGCAGCGCGACCAGGATCGCGGACCACTCGAAGCTCGGTCCGTGGAAGGAGGGCAGGCCGACCCAGTCGGCCTTCGAGACGCCGGAGAGGTCGAGCCGCCAGTGGTCGGTGACCTGCCCGGACGGCGACATCGAGTGGATCTTCCCGAAGACCAGGTCGAGCACCCAGGACAGGGCGTAGCCGAAGACCAGGCCCAGGAAGATCGCGATCCGGGACCAGAACCCGCGCAGGCAGACCACGGCCAGACCGGTGAACAGCATCACCAGGAGCGCCGTCCACTGGTCCTGCGGCCAGTAGGTGGACGCGGTGACCGGGGCCAGGTTGAAGCCGATCAGCATGACGACGGCGCCGGTCACGACCGGGGGCATCGCCGCGTGGATGATCCGCGCGCCGAACTTCCGGACCGCGAGGCCCGCCAGGAAGAGGACGGCGCCGACGACCAGGACCGCGCCGGTCACGGTGGCGCTGGTGCCGCCGGAGGCCCGGATGGCGGCGGCGACGCCGACGAAGGAGAGCGAGCAGCCCAGGTAGGAGGGGACCGTGCCGCGGGTCGCGAGCAGAAAGATCGCGGTGGCGACGCCGGACATCATGATCGCGAGGTTCGGGTCCAGGCCCATGAGCACCGGAGCGACGAACGACGCGCCGAACATCGCCACGACGTGCTGCGCGCCGAGTCCGACGGTCCGGGGCCAGGAGAGCCGTTCGTCCGGGCGGACGACGGCCCCCGGAGCGGGTGTTCTCCCGTCGCCGTGCAGGGTCCAGCGCACGCCGAGGTTCATGAGGTCGCTCCCGTTCTCCGGTTCCGGCGGTCGCGTCATGACCGCAAAAGATCAGCCACATGGTATGCGCGACCGCCGGCCCCGGGCGCCGGGAACGGACGCCGGCTCCGACCGCCGACCCCGACCGCCGGGGCCCGGGGCCGCCGTCAGGCGGCCGGACCCCCGCTCCTCACCGGGGCACCGCCCTCCGGGGATGCCGCCGGGGCCTTCCGGTCGGCGTTTCTGAGCACGCCCGCGCCCACGACCAGGCCGAACGCGAGCAGCGTGACCAGGCCGAAGGAGAAGACCAGCGAGGTCGCGTCGGCGATGCCGCCGATCGCGGAGGGGGCGATGAGCCCCGAGGTGTACGTGATGGTGGCGACTCCCGCGATGGCCTGGCTGGGGTTGGGGCCGCTGCGTCCGGCCGCCGCGAAGGCCAGCGGGACGACGACCGCGATCCCCAGCCCGATGAGACCGAATCCGGCCAGGGCGACGGCGACGTGCGGGGCGACGACGACCAGGAGGCCGCCGAGGGTGGCGACGGCGCCCCCGGCCCGTACGGTGCGGACCGCGCCGAAGCGGTCCACCACCCGGTCGCCGGCCAGCCGGGCCACGGCCATCGTCAGCGCGAAGGCGGTCGTCGAGGCGGCGGCGAGCCCGGCCGAGCTGCCCAGCTCGTCCCGCAGGTAGACGGCCGACCAGTCGAGGCTGGCCCCCTCCGCGAACACCCCGCAGAAGCCGATGGCGCCGATGACGAGGGCGGCCTTCGGCGGCAGCGAGAAGCGCGGCGGCGCCTCCTCCTCCGGGGCGCTGCGCACGTCGAGCACGCCCTGACAGGAGATCAGGCCGAGCGCGGTGAGGACGAGGGCGGCGATCAGGTGGTGCGGCCGGGCGTCGCCGCCGAGGTGGGCGGCGACCGTGCCGGCGGCGGAGCCGATCAGGGCGCCCACGCTCCACATGCCGTGCAGGCTCGACATGATGGACCGTCCGAGCCGGGCCTCGGTCTCGACGCCCAGCGCGTTCATCGCCACGTCGGACATGCCCGAGGTCGCGCCGTACACGAAGAGCGCGCCGCACAGTCCCCAGATGTTCGGGGCCAGCGACGGCAGGATCAGGGAGAGGGTCCACAGGGCGAGCAGGCCGCGCAGCGCCGGGCGGGCGCCGAAACGGTGGGAGACGGCCCCGGCCAGCGGCATCGCGACCGAGGCGCCGAGCGCGGGGAAGGCGAGCGCGAGGCCGAGCTGCCCGGCGCCGATGCCCGCGTGCTCCTGGATCCAGGGGATGCGGGTGGCGAAGCTGCCGGTGACCGCGCCGTGGACGCAGAAGACGGCGGCGACGGCGAAGCGCGCCCGCCGCAGGCGCTGGGTGCTGGTGACGGTCTCCGCCGCCATGGGCCCTCCCGGTGTCGTGGTGTGGCGCGTAAACTATCAGGGACCCTGCCTGATAAATAGTCCACAGGGGCCGGTTCCGTCACGGGAACGTCTGAGAGGATCGCCGCATGGCCGCATCCCCGAGCACCGCACGGGCCATCAACGACCGGCTCGCCCTGCGACTGCTCCAGGACGAGGGGCCGCTGACGGCCACTCAGCTCAAGACGCTCACCGGGCTCTCCCGCCCGACCGTCGCCGACCTCGTCGAGCGCCTCCGGGACTCCGGGCTCGTCCACGTCGTCGGCGAGGCGGGGGCCGAACGCCGCGGCCCCAACGCCAGGCTGTACGGGATCGTCGCGGGGCGCGCGCACCTCGCCGCCCTCGACGTGCGCACCCGCTCGGTCACCGTCGCCGTCGCCGACCTGCTCGGCACCACGCTCGCCGAGGCCTCCGCGCCCGTCGGGGACGACGGCGGCACCGGGCCGGCCGTGGAGAAGGCCGTCGCCCTCCTGGAGCGGACCGCGAAGGAGGCGGGCGTCGACGCGCTGCACAGCGTCGCGGTCGGCGCCCCCGGACTCATCGAGCCGGTCAGCGGCGAACTCCGCGACTCCACGGGACTGCCCGCCTGGCACCGGCGGCTCGTCGCCGTCCTCCAGGAACGGCTCCCCGCGCGCGTCCTGGTCGAGAACGAGACCAACCTCGCCGCCCTCGCGGAACTGCGCGAGGGCGCGGCCCGCGACCGCGAGGACTTCGTCCTGCTCTGGCTCGGCCAGGGCGTGGGCGCCGCCGTCGTCCTCGACGGGCGGCTGCGCCGGGGGGCCTCGGGCGGCGCGGGGGAGATCGGCTTCCTGCCGGTGCCGGGCACCACCGGGCTCCCCTCGGCCACCGGCTGCGACGGCGGCTTCCACGAACTGGCCTGCGCCGCGGCCGTCGGGAAGCTCGCCCGGGAGCACGGTCTCGCCCCCGGGGACCGCGCGGCCGCGCTCGCCTCCGGCCCCGAACCCTTCCTGGACGCCGTCGCCCGACGTCTCGCCGTCGGCGCGGCGGCCGTGGCCTCGGTCCTCGACCCCGGCTGCGTCGTCCTCGGGGGCGAGACCGGCCACAGCGGGGGAGCGGCCCTGGCGGCCAGGGTGGAGGCGGAACTCGCCGTCCTCTCGCCGCTGCGCACCGAGGTCAGGGCCACCGCCCTCGGGGACGCGGCCGTCCTGCGCGGGGCTCTCCTCACGGCCCGGGACGCGGCCCAGGAGGACCTGTTCCCGTAGGGGAGGGGGCTCTTCCGCCGTGGGTACGGCCCGGAAAAACCGCCGCGCCCCGCCCCCGTACGGGGAGGCGCGGCGCGGCGGGTGTGCGGGCCCGGCGGCGGCAAGGGCCGTGGTTCTCCGCCGCCGGGGTTCCTTCAGGGCGTGGGGATCAGCAGGCGCCGAGGTCCTTCCAGACGCCCCACTCGCCGGTCGTGCCCGGCTCCTGGTTCTGGGTCCACCACTGGGCCTTCCACGTGTGGCCCTTGTGGGAGACCTCGTTGCCCGCGTTGTAGACCGTGCCGGCCGCGTACGCCGGGGCGGTGCAGCCGGTGGGCGGGGTGGTCGGGGGCGTGGTGGGCGGGGTGGTGCCGGAGCCCGGCTCGACGACCGTCGTGCCGCGCGCCAGGTCGCCGGCGAGGGCGTAGGCCGTGCCGCCGATGGTCACCGTCCAGTTGGAGGGGGTGGACACCGGCAGGTAGTAGTTGAACGACAGGTCGACCGTCGCGCCCGGGGCCAGCGTCTGCCAGGCCGGGAGCTTCAGCGAGACGCGGTGGAAGTCGCCCTTCAGGCCGCCGGCGTTGCCGCCGGTGTGGTCGCTGCTGATCACCTTGGTGCCGAAGCCCGACTGGTCGGAGGCGTTGGCCGGGGCGGCGGTGGAGTAGTCGAACTGGAACTCCGTGCCGCCGGGGAGGGTGGCCGAGGTGTTGTTGGTGATCCTCAGCTTGGGCGTGATCGGGTAGTTGGAGTCGCCCAGCTTGAACTCGGTGAAGTCCACCGCGATGTCGACCGCCTTGGCGGGCAGCGCCTTGTTGGACTTCTTCGCGCCGTACGGGGCGGCGGTCCTGAACTTCTCGTACATCAGCGAGGTGAGGGTGGAGCCCGCCTCGTACTGGCCCTTGGCCGCGTTCCAGGCGTAGTCGCCGGCCATCTCCCAGACCATGGTGCCGCCGATGCCGCGGGCGGCCACGTAGTCCGCCTTCGCGGCCACCGACTGCTCGTCCTCGGTGGAGAGGAAGACCTTCTTCTCCGCGTTCCACAGCCACGGCGCGACCAGGGACGCGTCGTACTTGCGGGCGTAGGTGCCCGTCAGCCGGGTGTTCGCGGGGAAGCCGTACTGGGTGACGTAGTCGCCGACGATCCCCTTCTCCAGGTTCTTGGCGTGCCACATCGGGTTGGAGCCCGCCGGGGACTCGACGCCGTTGTCGTCCTTGTCGTGCCAGAGGTTGTCGATGCCGACGGCCCCGTCGCCGCACTTGGTCAGGCCGGAGCCCGCCGGGCAGGAGGAGGCGGCGGCCCTGCCCCACAGCCCGTCCGTGCCGCCCTGCACGTTCTTGTGGCCGCGGGTGTAGTACGGCAGGCCGATGTTGATGCGGCCGGCCGGCATGGAGCCGCGGAAGTAGTGGTACGCCCAGTCGGTGTTCAGGTAGCCGATGCCGCCGTACTGCGCGCTGCCGTAGACGTTCGCGGCGGCCAGCTCGGCGTCCTTGCCGTCGTCGAAGAGGGAGGCGTTCGGGCCGACGTACTCGTTCCAGGCGCCGTGCAGGTCGTACGACATGATGTTGACGTAGTCCAGGTACTTCTGGACCTGGAAGGTCTCCATGCCGCGCAGCAGGTAGCCGGAGGAGGGGGCGGCGACGGTCAGCAGGTAGTGCCTGCCGTCGGCGGCGCCGGCCCGGTCCAGCTTCTCGCGCAGGGTCTTCATCAGGGCCGCGTAGCCCTTGTTGAGGCCCGCGCGGCGGGCGTTGGAGATCGGGAAGTCGGCCGGGTGGCCGGCGTCCTTCATCGACGTCGGGTACTCGTAGTCGATGTCGACGCCGTTGAAGCCGTACTTCTTGACGAACGCCACGGCGGAGTCGGCGAAGGTGTTGATGCCCGCCTGGTTCACGGAGCCGTCCGCGTGGGTGGCCATCGTGTAGAAGCCGCCGGAGCCGACCCGCTTGCCGCTCTCGTCGAAGTAGCCGCCGGTCTCCGCCCAGCCGCCGACCGAGATGAGCGTCTTGACGTCCGGGTGCTGCTTCTTGAACTTGTTGAGCTGGTTGAAGTGGCCCTTGTAGGGGAACGCCGGGTCCATCTCGGCGCCGGCGACGCCGGGCCAGGTCATGCCGGTCGCCGCGTTGTCCGGGCCGTCGGCGCCCACGGACACCTTGTTGGCCGCGTCCACGTGCGCGAAGGCGTAGTTGATGTGGGTGATCTTGTCCCACGGGATGTCGTCGGCGAGGTAGGCGTCCTGGCCGTTCTTGCCGGTGCGCCAGCCGGTGAAGTAGCCGATGACCCGGCGCTGGTGGTCCGCGCCCATCTTCTCGCGGCCCTCGGCGTCGTAGACCGAGCAGTAGGGGACGTCGACGCCGGGCGTCCTGTAGAGCCCGTCGGGGCGGCAGGACTCGTTGTCGGCGGCGTACGAGACGCCGCCGGAGAGCGAGCTGAGCAGCAGCCCGGCGACGGCCGCGCCGGACGCGAGCAGCGAGGCTCTCTTCGTCGTGGGGGACAGCACGATCGGTTCCTCCTGGGGAGGTGGGGAGAACACAACGAACAGGGGGGTGGGTCGTGTGGGGCCCGTGGAGTGCGCACGCCGACGAACCGGTGCCTCGAAGGTGACACGGAGATTAAGAGGACTAGACCAGTGAGTCAATAGGTCCGTACCAAAGAGGGTGACCGTGGAGCTCTGTGAGCGGGCCCACAGGGGACTCCCCGCGCCGCCGCCACGGGTCGTGGCACACTGGCCCTGTATCAGCAGCAGCGCACTCCGGGGTCGGTGCAATTCCGAACCGGCGGTATAGTCCGCGACCCGTCCGCAGCCAGCGGCCGGTTGACCAGGTGAGATTCCTGGACCGACGGTGAAAGTCCGGATGGGAGGCAGTGCGCGGCGGGCGACCCCTGTCAGGGGTGTGCCGGCCGTACGTCCACCGTTCGCCGTTCCCGGCGAACCGGGACCTCCGGCCCCGGCGCACCCGTGCGAGGCGATCCACCCGCTCCCTGTCGTCACCGACAGGCCCCGGAGTCCGTGCCCGAAGAGGCAGGAGGACCCGGTGGACCGGCAGGCCGACACCACCGCCATGCGACGCGCCGTCGAGCTCGCCGCCCGCGCCCTCGGCGCCACCAGCCCCAACCCCGTCGTCGGCTGCGTCGTCACCGACGCCTCCGGCCACCGGGTCGGAGAGGGGTACCACCGGCGCGCCGGCGGCCCGCACGCCGAGATCCACGCCCTGCGCGAGGCCGGCGTCCTGGCCCGCGGCGGCACCGCCTACGTCACCCTCGAACCCTGCGACCACACCGGCCGCACCGGGCCCTGTTCCCGGGCCCTGATCGAGGCCGGGATCCGCCGCGTCGTGTACGCGGTCGGCGACCCGGACCCGCGGGCCACCGGCGGCGCCGGGACCCTGCGCGCCGCCGGCGTCGAGGTCGAGCGGGGACTCCTGGCGGACGAGGCCGAGGCGGGCAACATCGCCTGGCTCACCTCCGTGCGCCGGGGCCGCCCCTTCGTCCGCTGGAAGTACGCCGCCACCCTCGACGGCCGGGTCGCCGCCGCCGACGGCACCTCCCGCTGGATCACCTCCGCCGAGTCCCGCGCCGACGTCCACCGGCTGCGCGCCGAGGCCGACGCCGTCGTGGCCGGCGGCGGAACCCTGCGCGCGGACGACCCGCACCTCGCCGCCCGGGGCGTCGACGGCGCGACCCAGCCGCTGCGGGTCGTCCTCGACACCCGCGCCGCGCTCCCGCCGACCGCCCGCGTCCTGGACGACGCCGCGCCCACCCTGGTCGTCGTCGGCGAGGACGCCGACACCCGGCACCTGCCCGGCGCCGAACTGCTCCGGCTGCCCCTGCGCGACGGCCGCTTCGGCGTGCGCGACCTGCTCGACCGGCTCCACGCCCGCGGCGTCCGCTCCGTCCTCCTCGAAGGCGGCCCCACCCTCGCGGGCTCCTTCGTCGCCGCGGGTGCCGTCGACCAGGTCGTCGGCTACCTCGCCCCCGTCCTCCTCGGCGCGGGCCCGCACGCCCTCGCCGACGCCGGGATCGGCACCCTCACCGAAGCGCTGCGGCTCGACGTCACCGAGACCGTGCGCGTCGGCCCCGACCTCCGCATCACCGCCACCCCCAAGGGAGCCTGACCGTGTTCACCGGAATCGTCGAAGAACTGGGCGAGGTCGTCGCCGTCGAACGGCTGGCGGACGCCTCCCGCTTCCGACTGCGCGGCCCCCTCGTCACCGGGGGCGCCCGGCACGGCGACTCCATCGCCGTCAACGGCGTCTGCCTCACCGTCGTGGAGCACGGCGACGGCGAGTTCACCGCCGACGTCATGGCCGAGACCCTCAAGAGGTCCAGTCTCGGCGCCCTCGGCGTCGGCTCCCGCGTCAACCTGGAACGGCCCATGGCCGTCGGCGACCGCCTCGGCGGCCACATCGTCCAGGGACACGTCGACGGCACCGGCACCATTCTCGGCCGGACCCCGTCCGAGCACTGGGAACTGGTCGAGATCGGCCTCCCGGCCCACCTTTCCCGCTACGTCGTGGAGAAGGGCTCGATCACGGTCGACGGCGTCAGCCTCACCGTCGTCGAGGCCGGCGACGACCGGTTCACCGTCAGCCTCATCCCCACCACCCTCGACCTGACCACGCTCGGCATCAAGCGGAGCGGCGACCCGGTCAACCTCGAAGTGGACGTCATCGCCAAGTACGTCGAGCGGCTGCTCGGCCCGAACGCCCGGGAGAACGTCAAGTGAACTGGCTCAACTCCGAGGCGTTCACCGTCCTCGACCAGCGCATCATCTGGTCCGACATGATCGGCAACGTCTTCGGGCTCGCCGCCCTGGCACTCGGCTGGCGCCGCTCCGTCTGGACCTGGCCCGTGCAGTTCCTCGCCGGCCTCGTCCTCTTCGTCGCCTTCTACGGCCACCTCGCCGGCAGCGCGGGCAAGCAGGTCGTCGTCGTGCTCGTGGCGCTCTACGGCTGGTGGCAGTGGCGGCGCGGGAAGGACCAGGGGACGGACGGCCACATCACCGTGCGCTTCGCCACCTGGCGCGAGCGCGGCGCCATGGTCGCCGCGGCGGCCGCCGGCACCGTCGCGGTGGCCCTGCTCTTCAAGGCCTTCCCGACCCTGTCCTGGGACCCCTGGCCGGACGCGTACATCTTCGTCGGCACCGTCGTCGCCATGTACGCCCAGGCCCGGGGCATGGTCGAGTTCTGGTTCGCCTGGCTCCTCGTCGACCTGGTCGGCGTCCCGCTGAACTTCGCCAACGGCTACGCCTTCTCCGGCTTCGTCTACGTCGTCTACGGCGCGCTCGTCCTGTGGGGCATGCGCGACTGGTGGCTCCGCTCCCGCACCGTCCCCGCTCCGGAAGGAGCCCACGCATGAGTGCCCTCCCGATCCGGGACGCCGAGGACCTCCTCCTCGACCCCGTCGAGCAGGCCGTCCGGGACATCGCCGCGGGCCGGCCCGTCGTCGTCGTGGACGACGAGGACCGCGAGAACGAGGGCGACCTCGTCATCGCCGCCGAGAAGGCCACCCCCGAGATCGTCGCCTTCATGATGAGCGAGTGCCGCGGCCTGATCTGCGCGCCCATGGAGGACGGGGAACTGGAACGCCTCCGGCTCCCGCAGATGGTCGAGGACAACACCGAGTCGATGCGCACGGCCTTCACCGTCTCCGTCGACGCGTCCCCCGCCCACGGCGTCACCACCGGCATCTCCGCCGCCGACCGCGCCACCACCCTGCGGATGCTGGCGAGCGGCCGCCACGAGCCCTCCGACTTCGTCCGCCCCGGACACGTCTTCCCGCTGCGCGCCAGGCCCGGCGGCGTCCTCGCCCGCGACGGCCACACCGAGGCGGCCGTCGACCTCGCCCGCCTCGCCGGACTGCGCCCGGCGGGCGCGATCGTCGAGATCGCCGGCGAGGACGGCGTGATGCTGCGCCTGCCCGAACTGGTCCCCTTCGCCCGCAAGCACGGACTCACGATCATCTCCATCGAGGACCTGATCGCCTACCGCCGCTCCGCGGAGCCGACCGTCCGCCGCGAGGCCGAGGTCCACCTCCCCACCGCGCACGGCGACTTCACCGCGTACGGCTACCGCTCCACCGTCGACGGCGTCGAACACGTCGCCCTCGTCCACGGCGAGATCGGCGACGGCCGGGACGTCCTCGTACGGGTCCACTCCGAGTGCCTCACCGGCGACGTCTTCCACTCGCTGCGCTGCGACTGCGGCCCCCAGCTCCAGGCCTCCATGGACCGGATCACCGCGGCCGGGCGCGGGGTCGTCGTCTACCTGCGCGGCCACGAGGGGCGCGGCATCGGCCTGCTGTCCAAACTGCGCGCGTACGAGCTCCAGGAGCAGGGCCGCGACACCCTCGACGCCAACCTGGAACTCGGGCTCCCCGCCGACGCCCGCGACTACGCGGCCGGCGCGCGGATCCTCGCCGACCTCGGCGTCCGCAGCCTGCGCCTGATGACCAACAACCCCGACAAGATCGACGCCCTCACCCGGCACGGCCTCACCGTCGAGGGCCGCGAGCCCATGCCGGTCACGGCCGGCGAGCACAACCTCCGCTACCTGCGCACCAAGCGGGACCGGATGGGCCACGACCTGCCCTGGCTGGACGGCTCCCCGGCCCCCACCTGCGGCAACCAGTAATCCCCCCTGCTTTCCCCACGGTTCAGTACGGTTCACTACGGTTCAAGGAGAGACATGAGCGGCAAGGGCGCACCCGTCCTCAGCGTGAAGAACTGCGGCGACCTCCGGGTCGCGGTCGTCGCGGCCCAGTGGCACGAGAAGATCATGGACGGTCTCGTCGACGGCGCCCTGCGCGCCCTGAGCGAGCTGGGCATCGACGAGCCGACCCTGCTCCGCGTCCCCGGCAGCTTCGAGCTCCCGGTCGTGGCGAAGGTCCTCGCCGGGCGCGGCTACGATGCCGTCGTGGCCCTCGGCGTCGTCATCCGCGGCGGAACCCCGCACTTCGAGTACGTGTGCCAGGGCGTCACCCACGGCCTCACCCAGGTCTCGATCGACACCGGCGTACCCGTCGGATTCGGCGTCCTCACCGTCGACAACGAGGAACAGGCCCTCGACCGGGCCGGCCTCGAGGGCTCCTCCGAGGACAAGGGCCACGAGGCCGTCACCGCCGCCGTCGCCACCGCCACCACGCTGCGCACGGTCAGCGAACCCTGGCGCTGAGTGCGCGACCCCCACCCCGTACTCTTAGGACCATCATGGCGAACACACCCTCAAAGAGTTTCGAAGAGCTCTTCGCCGAGCTCAAGCTCAAGGCCGAGACCGGCGACCCGGCCACCTCCCGCACCGCGGAACTGGTGGACAAGGGCGTCCACGCCATCGGCAAGAAGGTCGTCGAAGAGGCCGCCGAGGTCTGGATGGCCGCCGAGTACGAGGGCAAGGAAGCCGCCGCCGAGGAGATCTCGCAGCTGCTGTACCACGTCCAGGTGATGATGGTCGCCCGCGGGATCTCGCTCGACGACGTCTACGCCCACCTCTGAGCACGACTCTTCCGGTCTCCCCACCACTCCCAGGCAAAGGAAGCCCACCCCATGCTGCGCATCGCCGTCCCCAACAAGGGTTCCCTCTCCGGACCTGCGTCGGCCATGCTCCATGAGGCGGGCTACCGCCAGCGCAAGGAGTCCAAGGAACTGGTGGTCGTCGACCCCGGCAACGAGGTCGAGTTCTTCTACCTGCGCCCGAAGGACATCGCGATCTACGTCGCCTCCGGCAAGCTGGACATCGGCATCACCGGCCGCGACCTGCTCCTGGACTCCGGCGCCGACGCCGAGGAGATCCTCCCCCTGAACTTCGGGCGCTCCACCTTCCGGTACGCCACCCGCCCGGGCACCGCGAAGGGCCCCGAGGACTTCGGCGGCATGACGATCGCGACCTCCTACGAGGGCATCGTCGCCCGGCACCTCGCCGACCAGGGGATCGACGCCTCCGTCGTGCACCTGGACGGCGCGGTCGAGACCGCGATCCAGCTCGGCGTCGCCCAGGTCATCGCGGACGTCGTGGAGACCGGCACCAGCCTGCGCAACGCCGGCCTGGAGGTCGTCGGCGAGCCGATCCTCACCTCCGAGGCCGTCGTCGTCCGCCGCCGGGGCGCCGCGGACGACCACCCGCAGGTCCAGCAGTTCCTCCGCCGCCTCCAGGGCGTCCTCGTCGCCCGCTCGTACGTGATGATGGACTACGACTGCCGCGCCGAGCACCTGGAGCAGGCCGTCGCCCTCACCCCCGGCCTGGAGTCGCCCACCGTCTCCCCGCTGCACAACGAGGGCTGGGTCGCCGTCCGCGCGATGGTCCCCGCCAAGGACGCGCAGCGGATCATGGACGACCTGTACGAGCTGGGCGCCCGCGCCATCCTCACCACCGCCATCCACGCCTGCCGTCTCTGACGGCCCGAACCGCACGCCCGCCGGCACCACCAGGCATCGAGGAACCCCCATGTCGCAGCCCACGACGCCCGCCCTCCCGGTCACCTTCCGCCCCGGCCGCACCAGGGCGGTCCTGCTGACCGTGGGGCTGGCGATGTTCGCCGCCATCACCCTCGTGGCGATGATGCTGGAGCGGCTGGGGCCCGGCGAGCGCGCCAGCTTCGTCTTCACCGCCGCGCTCTTCCTGGGCGTCCTCGTCCTGCTGAGCCGGCCCAAGGTCGTCGCCGACGACGAGGGCGTCACGGTCGTCAACATCACCCGGACCAGGCGGCTCGCCTGGGCGGAGATCCTTCGCGTCAACCTCCGTCCCGGCGACCCGTGGGTCTTCCTCGACCTGAGCGACGGCACCAGCCTGCCCGCGCTCGGCATCCAGCCCGGCATCGCCAAGGAGTCGGCCATCCGGGACGCCCGCGCCCTGCGGGCCCTGGCCGAGAGCCACGGGACGGGCACGGAGCGGAGCTGACCCCGGGCCCGGGGTGGAGCTGACCCCGGGCCCGGGGACGCGGCTCCGGGGCGCCGGAGCCGGGATTCCGTCCGGTACGGCACCGGGGCGGCGCTCACCGCGCCTCCCGCCCGGACGGTGCGGGTTTCCGTCCGGGTACGGCACCGGGGTTCCCCGGAGGAACGCCGGAGTCCGGCCCCCGCCCTTCCCCGGAGGAACATCGGGGTCCGGCCCCCGTTCTTCCCCCATCCGGAGCCGACCCCCTGCCCTTCCGGGCGCTCGCTTGACTACTCTGGAAGCGGTGGTGCCGAGCGCACCACCGCCTCGCGTGCGCAGGGCCGCCGTCGCGGCCCGCGAGGCCTCCCTACGACCCGAGGAGTGACTCCCTCCAGCAATGGACGGACCGTCCGGTAGTACCCGCGCCGCCCTCTTCCAGGAGGCGGCGGCATGATCGTCTCCCTTCTGCTGCTCGCCGCGGCCTTCCTCCTGATCCTCGCCAACGGCTTCTTCGTGGCCGCCGAGTTCGGTCTCGTGACCGTCGAGCGCGCCGAGGCCGAGCGCGCCGCGGCCGCCGGCGACCGGCGCGCCCGCGCCGTCGTCACCGCGCTGCGCGAGCTGTCCTTCCAGCTCTCCGGCACCCAGCTCGGCATCACCCTCACCTCCCTCGTCGTCGGCATGCTCGCCGAGCCCGCGCTCGCCGGACTGCTGCACGGGCCGCTCGCCGCGACCGGACTGCCCCGGGGGGCCGTCTCCGCGGTGTCGGTGGTGATCGGCATGCTCCTCGCCTCCGCCCTCCAGATGGTGGTCGGCGAGCTGGTGCCGAAGAACTGGGCGGTCTCCCGGCCGCTCCAGGTGGCCCGTTTCGTGGCCACCCCGCAGCGCCGCTTCTCCGCCCTCTTCCGGCCGGTGATCGCCCTGCTCAACCGGGTCGCCAACCGTCTCGTCCGGCTCCTGGGCGTCGAACCCACCGATGAGCTGGACTCGGTCCGCACCCCCGGCGAGCTGGTCTCCCTGGCCCGGCACTCCGCCCGGGCCGGCGCGCTCGAACAGGACACCGCCGACCTCTTCGTGCGGACCCTGTCCCTCGGCGGCCTCACCGCCGGGCGGGTCATGACCCCGCGCGTGAAGGTGAGCGCCCTCCAGTGGGACGCCACCGCGGCCGACGTCCTCAACCTCACCCGGGCCACCGGCCTCTCGCGCTTCCCGGTCTACCGCGACCGCATCGACGAGATCGTCGGCATGGTCCACCTCAAGGACGCGCTCGCCGTCGCCCCGCACGCCCGGCTGCGCACCCCCGTCGGCCGGATCGCGGTCCCGCCGCTCCTCGTCCCCGAGACGCTGCCCGCCCAGACGCTCCTGGAGCGCCTGCGCCGCGAGCAGCCGATCGCGGTGGTCGTCGACGAGTACGGCGGCACCGCCGGCGTCGTCACCCTGGAGGACATCGTCGAGGAACTGGTCGGCGAGGTCCGCGACGAGCACGACACCGCGGCCGACGGGCGGCCCGAGCTGGTCGCCGTCCCCGCCGAGGACGGCCGTCCCGCCTGGGACGCCGACGGCTCCTGCCGGGTCCACACCCTGTGCCGGATGGGCCTCGACGTGCCCGACGGGCCGTACGAGACCGTCGCCGGGCTCGTCGCCGACCTCCTCGGGCGCATCCCCGTCCCCGGGGACCGGGTCGAGCTCCCCGGCTGGCTGCTCACGGTCCACCGCGTCGACCACTACCGCGCCGAGCACGTGCGGATCGTCCGGACGGACGCGGTCCCGCACCCGGCCCCGGTCCCGGACGGCGGGACGGCGGCCGGCACGGCAGCGGCCCCCTCCTCCGCCGCACTGGTCGCGGAGGGCGTCCGATGAGCACCCTCCCCCTCCTCCTCGCCGTCCTGCTGGTCCTCGCCAACGGCTTCTTCGTCGGGGCCGAGTTCGCGCTCGTCTCCGTACGGCGCAGCCAGATCGAACCGCTTCCCGGTGCCCGGGCCAAGCAGGTCCTGCACGGCCTGGAGAACCTGCCGCAGATGATGGCGGCCGCCCAGTTCGGCATCACCGTCTGCTCGCTGACGCTCGGCGCCGTCGCCGAACCGACCGTCGCCCGGCTGCTCGAACCGGTCTTCCACGCGGTCGGCGTCCCCGAGGGACTGATCCATCCCCTCGGCTACGTCATCGCCCTCGCCGCCGTCGTCTTCCTCCACCTCGTCATCGGCGAGATGGTGCCGAAGAACCTGGCGATGGCGGCGCCCGAACGGACCGCGCTCTGGCTGGCCCCGGCCCTGGTCGGCTTCGCCCGGCTCTGCCGGCCCGTGACGGCGGCCCTGGGCGCCTGCGCCCGGCTGGTCCTGCGGGCGTTCGCGGTCGAACCGAAGGACGAGGTGGAGGCGGTCTTCACCAGCGCCCAGCTCGGCCGTCTCGTGGAGGACGCCGGACAGGCCGGTCTGCTCGACCCGGCCGAACAGGAGCGCCTGGAGGACGCGCTCGAACTGGGCAGCCGCCCCGTGACGGACGTCCTCCTCGCGTCCGCCTCCCTGGTCACGGTCCCGCCCTCGGTCACCCCCCGGGAGGTCGAGGAGCTGACCGTACGGACCGGATACTCGCGCTTCCCGGTCCGCGCCGAGGAGCACGGCGCCTTCCTGGGCTTCGTGCACGTGAAGGACGTCCTCGACCTGGAGGAGCGGGAGGGGGCCGTGCCGCGGCGCCTGTGGCGGCCGATGGCCACCCTCCGCGCCGACGTGCCGCTGGACGACGCCCTCACCGTGATGCGCCGCGCCGCGACCCATCTGGCGCAGGTCGCGGACGGCACCGGCACCGTCCTCGGGCTCGTCGCCCTGGAGGACGTCCTGGAGACGCTGGTGGGGGAGGTCCGCGACCCCGCCCACCGCGTGGGCCCGCCGCCCTCCCCGGTCTCCTCGCGGGGCGCGGCACCCTCCCCGGCCGCCGTGCGCGGGTAGCGCTCCGGGCCCCGTTCCCGGCCGCCCGGCGCGGCCCGGGGTTCCGGCGGCCCCGTCCCGCCCGCCCCGCGCGGAGGGGACGGAGCCGCCGGACCTTTCCGGTCGCGACCGGCGCACCGCACTTACCCGTCCCGCCGGCCGGTGGGGTGCCCGGGCCGGACGCGCGCCCGGGCCGGACGTACACCGGCGGGCCCGGCGGTTCTCCCGGAGCGCGTTCCAAGCGTTCCAAGCGTCCCGGGCATCGGGCGTCCCGGGGACACGGTGAACGCCCCTCAGTACCCGGGGGGTTCCTCCCGGGGCCCCCGGTCGGCCGGACCGCGGCCCGACAGGATCTCGCCGTACGCCTGCATGAGGTCGGCGAGCCGGAGGGTGGCCAGGTCCTCCCGGGTCGGCCTCCCCGGGTATCCGGAGAGCCGCAGGTCCCGGTAGGCGCAGGACTTCTCGTACAGGGTGCGCAGGAAGCGCCCGTTGCCCAGCTCGTCGATCCAGCCCTGTTCCACGACGTGCCCGCTGATCGAGCGCAGCTCCTCGCGGGCCTCGTCGTCCCAGCCGTCCCCGTTGGCCGCCGCCAGGACCTCGCCGATGGCGGCGAGTTCGAGCGGCCGGTACGAGGGGAAGTCCACCCGGGTGGTGAACCGCGAGGAGAGGCCCGGGTTGGTGGAGAGCAGCCGGTCCATGCCCTCGGGGTAGCCGGCCAGGATGACCACGAGGTGGTCGCGGTTGTCCTCGGCGCGCTTCAGGAGCACCTGGAGGGCCTCGTCGCCGTAGGCGTCGCCCTTGCTGTAGCCGGTGTTGGAGAGCGCGTAGGCCTCGTCCACGAAGAGCACCCCGCCGACCGCCGAGTCGATCAGCTCGTTGGCCTTGACCGCCGTCTGACCCAGGAACTCTCCCACCAGGTCGGCCCGTTGGGCCTCCACGAGGTGGTCGCCGCCGAGCAGCCCGAGGGCGTAGAACACCCGGCCCAGGATGCGGGCGACCGTGGTCTTCCCGGTGCCCGAGGGGCCGGAGAAGACGAAGTGCCGCTTCGGCGGCTGGACCGGGAGCCCCTGGCCGGCGCGGAGCCGGGCCATCTCCAGCTGTGCCGAGAGCGCCCTGACCTGACGCTTCACCGGTTCCAGTCCGACCATGCCCTCCAGCTCGGCGAGCGCCTCCGCGAGCAGGGCCGGATCGGTCGGCCCGGCCGGGAAACGGGGCGGCACCGGCTGGCGGGGCAGCCGGGCCTTCTGCCGCACGGGTTCCGGCGGGGTGACCGGCGCGGCGGGCGGCACCGGGTCGGGCGCGAGCCGCAGTCCGTCGCCGAGCCCGGCGTCGGGCTCGGCGCCCGGGACGGTGTCCACCGCGTCCTGGCCGGACCCGCCGCCGGGAGGGCCCAGGGCGACCGTCGCCAGCCCGGCGGGGCCGTCCGCGCCCTCGTATCCCTCGTACCCCTCGTACCCCTCGAAGCCGTCGTACTCGGTGATCGCCGCGAGCCGTGCGGCGGTGTCCATGAACGACGGGTCGACGCGGTGCACGGCCCGGTACAGCGGCAGGGCGGCGGCGCTGCGCCCCGTGCCCTCGTGGGCCCGGGCCAGCCAGTACCGCAGCTCCTTGCGCTGCGGCTGCTCGCTGCGGCACCGCATCAGGGAGGCCGAGAGCAGGGGTTCGGCCTGGCCGTACATCTCCAGGCGCACCCGGGCCATGCCGCCGAAGAGCCCGGCCTCGATGCCGAGCAGCGGATCGTCCACGAGGGTCTCGGTGTGACGGACGAGCTGTTCCCAGTCCTTCACGAGGTAGGCCCGGCAGGCGTGCAGGAAACGCACCTGGGGATCGGTGTCCACCGGGGGGAGCCCGGCCAGGGCCCGGTCCAGTTCGGGCACGTGACGGCCGTCGAGCCAGTGGGAGGCGTGTGCGAGGAGCAGGTCGCGGGGGCTCTCCAGGACGGGCTGCACCCACCAGCCCAGCCAGTACCAGGAGTTCAGGGTGCGCCGGTAGCGCGTCCGCTGCTCGCCGAAGCGCTCGCGGTGGCGGTACATGCGCAGCAGCGCGGTCGTGGTGTCGACCCGGAGCGCGTGCAGTCCGAGCCAGGCGTCCGCCATCCCGGGGTCGATCCGCACCGCCGTCCGGAACTCCTCCTCCGCCCGGGGGTAGGCGCCCATCGTGTAGGCGTCGACCCCGCGCAGCCAGGCGAGTTCGGCCGGGGGCTGCGAGCCCTGTGTGCCGATGTCCATCGGGTCCCCCACAACCGTCATCGCATGGACGGGATTTGACCGCACCTGCGGGCATCGTACCCGCGCGGGGGGTGGGCGCTTAAGGAGAAGCGCATGATCCGGAAGCGGTGACCCTGGGTGAGGGCCGGGGGACGGAAAGGTCCCCGGGGGAGGGCCGGAGGGCAGAACGAAGCCCCCGATCACGGGGGAACAACCGGGGGCTTCGTGTCCGCGGCGGCTCCGAAAAGCCGCACATTCAGAACGTAAGACCTGTACGCCCCTTGGGTCAAGCGGAGTTGGGGCATGTGCACGAGCGGACCCGGAGCCCCTCATTCCCCGCACATCAGGCCGTCACGGTGCGTGATGGTCTGGTCCGTGCCTGTCTTCGCACCGGGCCCGGGAAGCCACTCGTACCCCGTCCGGCACTCCCGTACCAGGGTGCCGGCGAAGGGCCGGGAGGGGTCGTCGTCGAAATGGCGCGTCTCCGCCACGGTCCAGCCGTCCCAGAACGCGGCCTGCTCCGGGCCGTCCCGGCGCCGTCCCCGTGCCCAGGACTCCTCCGCCCCGCGCTCCATCCACAACAGCCACGCGAGGAGGGGCCGCACCTCCCGCCGTCCCGCGCCGACGCCCTCGACGAGGACCACCGGTGCCGGGGGCAGGGGCCGGGGCGCCCCGAAGCGCCGCAGCCGCCAGTCGTAGGGACGGTAGGACGCGGTCTCGCCCCGCGCGAGGGGTTCCAGGACCTGTTCCCGCAGCCGGCCCGTCCACGCGAACGGTTCCCCGTGGGTGGCGAGGTCGTCGAGGTGGAGGACGGGCGCGCCGCCGAGGGCGGCGGAGAGACGGGCCGCGAGGGTGGACTTGCCCGAGCCCGCGTGGCCGTCGACCGCGACCAGCCGGACCGGCCCGCAGGAGGGCGGCAGCCGGAGCAGCGTGCGCGCCGCGCGGTCGAGGTCGTCCATGCCCCCAGGGTAGAGGGCGGGGACCGTCGCAGGTCAGGGAGGTGCCACCGCCAGTGGTCGGGACCAATATTGGTGCGGCGACGCGGGGCGAAGTGCTGGCGGGGCCGGTCGCGAGCCGGGATAGTGGGCCCGCGCGATCCCGTCCGCGGTCCGGTACGCGACCCGCGTCCGTGCGTCCGCGCGTCCGCACGCCGTGCCTCCGTGACCCGCGCCTCCGCACGCCGGCGGCCGTCCCCTCCGACGGCCCCGGGACCACCGCTCCGCACGCCCGCCGTTCTCCGTTCTCGACTGGGGGTCACCGCCCATGACCAGCTCCACCCCGCGCAGAACCGTCCTCGCCGCGGCGCTCGCGGCCGCCGCCGGAACGGCCGCGACCGCCGTCCCCGCCGTCGCCTCCGCCCCCGCGGGCCGGGACCGCGCCCCCGGGACCGGCCCCGGGCTCGTCGACAACCGCTTCTGGACCTCGTACACGGACTGGCGGTGCGGCACGGCCGCCGGCACGCGGACGGTGCCCGGCCGCCGCCCGGGCCTGGTCCTCGCCGAGCCCGCCGGCCGCGTCGACCACACCGATCCGCACACCGGACGGACCTCCGCCTGGGAGTACGCGAGCTGGACCTCGCCGGAGCACACCCCGGCCGTGCCCGCCACCGAGGTCATCGCCTCCTGGAACGCCCGCACCCCCTCGGGCACCTGGCTCCAGGTCGAGCTGCGCGGCACGTACACGGACGGCACGGACACCCCCTGGTACGTCCTCGGCCGCTGGACCTCCGGCGACGGCGAGGCCGACGTCCGGCGCGCCTCGGTCGACGGCCAGGGCGACGGCAGGAGCAGCGTCTGGACCGACACCCTCGCGATCGACGACCCGGCGGGCGGGCTCCGGCTGCGCTCGTACCGGCTGCGCCTGACCCTGTACCGCGCGCCGGGGAGCGGCCTCACCCCGGCGGTGTGGCGGATCGGCGCCATGGCCTCGGACATCCCGGACCGCTTCATCGTCCCGGCCTCCGCGCCCGGCCCCGCCCGCGAGCTGGCGGTGCCCCGCTACTCGCAGAACATCCACGTCGGGCAGTACCCCGAGTACGACAACGGCGGCGAGGCCTGGTGCAGCCCGACCTCCTCCCAGATGGTCCTCGAGTACTGGGGGCGCCGGCCCTCGGCGGCGGACCTGGCGTGGGTGGACCCGGCCTTCGCCGACCCCCAGGTCTGCCACGCGGCCCGGTTCACCTACGACCACCAGTACGAGGGCTGCGGCAACTGGCCCTTCAACGCCGCCTACGCCGCCACCTATCCCGCCATGAACGCCGTGGTCACCCGGCTGCGCTCGCTCACCGAGCTGGAGACCCTGATCCTGGCCGGCATCCCGGTCATCACGTCCCAGTCCTTCCTCAAGGGGGAGCTGACGGGGGCGGGGTACGGCACCGCCGGCCACCTGATGGCCGTCGTCGGTTTCACGGCGGACGGCGACGTCGTCGCCAACGACCCCGCCTCACCGGGCAACGAGGCCGTACGCCGGGTCTACGCGCGGCGCGAGTGGGAGAACATCTGGCTGCGGACCAAGCGGTACGACACGAACGGCAAGGTCAGAAGCGGTACGGGCGGTGTCTGCTACGTCTTCTGGCCGGACGGACCGGCACCGGGCCGGCACCGCGTGCTGCGGTCGCTCGGTCTGGTGTGAGCACGTGCGGCCCCGCGGCCGCCCCGACGACCTGACGGCAGCGCTCCCGGCCGTCCTGCGTGGGGTGGCCGTACCGGTCCACCGTGACCCTGACCGAACGGCGTCCGAGCGGGTGGGACGCCTCGGGGTCGTCCCGTGACCGTCGGTCGTCACCGGGCGGCGTCGCGCAGGTCCCGGACGTACCGGTCGAAGCGCGTGCCGTCCGTGCCGTGCGTCGGCTCGCGGGGGGTGAACCCCGCCCGCCGCGCGACTGCGGCAGACGCGGGATTCCCCGGTTCCACCTGGATCACCGCCTCCACCCCTCCCTCGTTCGCCGCGCACCGGGACACCGGCAAAACCGCGCGGGTGGCCAGGCCGCGCCCCCGCCAGGGCGGATGGAGGCCGTAGGCGACGTTCACCTGGCCGGGCGCCAGGCCTTCTCCTGCGAACCGCACGTCGATCGTGCCCGCGAGCACCTCGTCGGCACCCGTCCGGATGCCGAACGCGCGCAGTGGCCCGGCGGTGTCCCACTGCTCCCGGCAGTGCCGGACGTACGCTTCGGTGCCCTCCCGCGTGCCGGGACCGCCGTTGAGCCGGCGAACGAGCAGTTCGTCCTCCCCGGCGAGGTGCGCCTCGACATCGTCCATGCGCAGGGGGACAGAGTGATGATCCCGTCGGACAGCCCCACTTCACGCATCCGGTGATTCTTGATGCCGGAGCCGTGCCGCGCCAGCGGATTCCGCGCGGCATCACGCGGAGCCCGGGCCACAGGAGGTGATCACCGTGCGGCCGGTGCGACCACGGCGTCGGAACCGTCCTGGACGGCCCCGTTCACCGGGTCGAGTTCCGCCTTTCCGGGGAGCCGGTGGCGGTTCTGCGTCGTGAGGGTGCGGACGCGGTCCGCAAGGGCCGGCCGCGGAGCCTTCCGCTGGAGGACCGGGTCCTGCCGGTCGCGGCGTACTGGCGAACCCGCCTGACGCCGCGACAGACCGCCCCGCTGTTCGGGGCGTCGACGTTCTCCGAAGGCCGCCGTGGCCCGCCCGAGGGCAGGGCGGAGCCGCGGCGGCCTGATGGAGTTCGCCGTGGTCGAGCCGGTACGTCGCCGCGGCCCGCCGTTCAGGGGGTGATGAGCTGGGCTGCGAACAGCCAGCGCTGCTTCTCGAGTTCGGCGGTGATCGAGATCAGCAGGTCCTGGGTGACCGGGTCGGCGTTCTCGGTGGCGTCGACGCGCTCGCGCAGCCGTACGGCGGCGGTTCCCAGGGTCTCGGTCATCATCTCGACGATGTCGTCGTCGCGTACCCAGCCGGCCTTCGGGCCGGGCAGCGTGAACCCCGAGGCGATCGTCGCCGGCCGGCCGTCGGGCGGGACGCCGAGTGTCGCGGCCCGTTCGGCGACCGTGTCGGCGGCTTCCCGTGTCACCGTCACCAACTCGTCGAGCTGCAGGTGGAGGGAGCGGAACCGGGGGCCCACGATGTTCCAGTGCGCCTGCTTCCCGATCAGCGAAAGCCCGAGCAGATCCACGAGGGTGTCCTGCAGCGCGTTGCCGGCGGCCTGCCTCGCCGCGTCGGGGATCGTGCTCTTCATGGCGGTCAAGCGGGGGTTCTCCTTGTGCGTCGTCTTCGGTGGTGGGGACGGGTGTGAGTCGTTCCCCCGGCGGCTCCGGGCGGTGGCCCGCTCGCCGGGTGTGGTCGCGCCGGGGGTCCGGGCGGTGCGGGTCAGGCGGTGTGGAGCGCGGTGCGCAGGACGGTGACGGCCTGGGTGATGGCGGCCTCGGCGGCGTGGGTGCCGCGCAGGGCGTTGAGCATCACGAAGTCGTGGATGACGCCCTGGTAGCGGACGGCGGTGACGGGCACGCCGGCCTTGCGCAGCTTGTTGGCGTAGGCCTCGCCCTCGTCGCGCAGGACGTCGGCCTCGCCGGTGATGACCAGGGCCGGGGGCAGACCGGTGAGCTGCTCGGTGGTGGCGCGCAGCGGGGAGGCGGTGATCTGGGCGCGCTCGGCCTCGTCGGTCGTGTACTGGTCCCAGAACCACTGCATGCCGTCACGGCGCAGGAAGTAGCCCTCGGCGAACTGGTGGTAGGAGGCGGTGTCGAAGTTCGCGTCGGTGACGGGGTAGAACAGCACCTGCTGGACCAGCGGGACGCCGCCGCGCTCCTTGGCCATGAGCGTCAGCGCCGCGGTCATGTTGCCGCCCACCGAGTCACCGGCGACGGCGATGCGCGCCGGGTCCAGGCCCTTGTCGGCGCCCTCCTCGACGATCCAGCGGGCGACGGTGAAGTTCTGCTCGATGGCGACCGGGTAGCGGGCCTCGGGCGAGAGGTCGTACTCGGGGAAGACCACCGCGGCGTTCGCGCCGACGGCCAGTTCCCGCACGAGGCGGTCGTGGGTGTGGGCATTGCCGAAGACCCAGCCGGCGCCGTGGATGTAGAGGATGACGGGCAGGGTGCCCTCGGCCCCGGCGGGCTTGACGATGCGGGCCCGGACGCTGCCGGTCGGGCCGCCGGAGACGGTGATCCACTCCTCGTCGATCAGCGGCATCACGATCTCACCGGACTGGACCTCGTCCACGGCCTTGCGGCCTTCGGCCGGGTCCAGGTCGAACAGGTAGGGCGGGTTCGCGGTCGCCTTGGCGAACTCCGCGGCAGCGGGCTCCAGGACCGGAATGGACGGCGTGTGAACGGACATGGGGAAGCTCCTGGAGTCGATCTGTGGTGGGCGGACCGGACGAGCCGATCTTATGACACAACTTAACTGCGCACAACTTAACTGCGCACAACTTAATTTTGAGGTGCCATACGGTTGTGTGAACGAGAAGACGGCCGCGCGCCTCGCCCGGACCGGGCGAGGCGGACCCGTGCTCGGGCCGGCCTGCCGCGTCGGCGCCTTCTCCCTGCCCTACGTCCGAAAACCGGGTCCGGTTCACCCCTGTTGCCCGGAACGCGCCCGGCGGCATCCCGCAACCGCGTCCCGCCCCGGGCCCCACCGGCCCGTCCCGTCCGGGCCCCACCGGCCCGCCGGAAAGCCAACGGCGTACGGCCGTGTTCTCGTGCGGCCGCTGCCATCCGTCACGCGGCGCGGAGGGGGCGGCGCGCTTCCGGTCACCGCACCGGTGTGCCGCGTGGCGCGCACGGAAGTGGACTCCACCCCTCGTCCGCCCCGCCCGGTGCGCGCACAGGGGGTGGCGGCGTGACGGATGTGGTGCGCCCGGCGCACTCCCTCGTCCGCGTATGCGGCCGGAGCCCGCCCGGGCCGTCGGGTGGAGAGGCGGCCCTCGTCCGGTCACGAGTTTCCGCCGCCGTCCCCTTGTCCACCTCCGCCACCGGCCCGAGGGGGCTCGCACCGGGGCCCGGCGCTGGATCGGCGCCCGGGTCGAAAGCCGGTCGAGGCCGACAACGCGCCGCACATCACGGGCCCCGGAACATCGCCGTACTGGAGATGACCCGAGGTGGCGTTAGCGGAACGTTGCCGGCCGCTGACAGGATCGGCGACCGCGGCCACAATGCCGGCACGCACTCAGCTGCCACCCCCGCCGGCCGTCGTGCCGGTCGTAGCGTCCCGCGAGAGGATTCGATGCACGCCAACGGCCAGGAACACATGCCAAGCGGCAAGAAGCCCACCGGCCCTGCCCGGACGCATGGGCCGGGAGGCGGCATCGCCGCCGGTCTCCCCGCCCTCCAGAGCGCCGCGGGCAACGCTGCCGTCGTCCAGATGCTCCGGGCGGCCGGCCACTCCTGGGTCCGGGACCGGCATCAGCACGATGCGGGTTGCGACAACCAGCAGGCCGGACAGTTCCCGGTGCAGCGTTCCACGGTCCACGACGTTCTGCGCACCGGCGGGCGGCCCCTGGACGATGCCACCCGCATGGACATGGAAACGCGGCTGGGGGCCGACTTCTCCGACGTTCGCGTCCACGACGACAGTGCCGCCAAGGCCTCCGCCGCCGAAGTCGGCGCCCGCGCCTACACCTCCGGAAACCACGTCGTCATCGGTCACGGGGGCACCGACAGGCACACCCTGGCCCACGAACTCACTCATGTCGTCCAGCAACGCCAAGGCTCCGTCGCGGGAACCGACAACGGTTCCGGACTGAAGGTCTCCGACCCGTCCGACCGGTACGAACGGGAAGCGGAAGCCAACGCGACGCGGGCACTTTCGGGACCTCCGCGAGGGAACCCCGCGGTCGCCCGGCAAACCGCGGTCTCACCGGCTTCGGCCTCCGTCCAGCGGAAGGTTCCGGGAAGCGGCGCTCCTGATGAGCATTATGCGGACAATCCGTCCGCACATCCGGAATGGGCCTTGTTCCAGAGCTTGATGAAGACCGCGGGGTTCTCCCAGGACACGGTGGAGGGGCTGTGGCAGCTCATCCTGGGCGGGCTGAGGGAGCAGGAGACCATCAACGACGGATGGAAATCGGAGAAACTCACCAGGGCGGAGCTGCGCCCCCTGCTCGACAGCAACGGATGGTACGAGCAGGGAATCAAAATGCTGCGCGAGAACAATGGTTTCGTGACACCCAATATGGCGCTGTGGTCCGGCGGGCTCGACGTGTGCAAGTACGCCGAATCAAAAGGGTATACGCCAATGGAATTCACTCGGGCGGGGAAAGTGCTCAACGAGCTGGAGTACCACAAGGATTGGCGGCTGCAGGGCCCGCTCTGGAATCTCCTGTCGAAGTTCTACGTCTCGCAGGCGACCGGACCGGTCCACATCTTCCTGCGCAGCTACAGCGCGGAAAGCGTCCTCGTGGGGCAGGAAGTTCCCCAACTGCAACAGCTGCAACGGTTCCGGCCCGACGTCGAACTCGTCTGGCATCCCCTTTACACGACCGAGGACGGGACCATCAGGGAGATCTCCCGGGACCGCAAGCTGGTCGATGATTCCACGTTCCCCACGCGGGATTCGTGCGTTGCCGCACTGTACGACTTCTTGCAGTATCACCACGATACGAACAATGAAAAGGCGGCGTGGTCGCATCGGGAGATGGAGGAGGATCTGAAGAAAAACATCAACGCGAACGATACGAAATCTTGATGGTGTGTGCCCGGGGCGTGGTGGGGCGAGTGCGGCACCAGGTCGGCACCGGCGCGTCCATGCTCGATCGGGGAGATCGTCCGGCTGCGCACCGAGCGGCACGACGCGAGCGGGAAAGTGGTGTCCGGCACAGGCGGGGTCCGTTGCCGGCACTTCCCCGACCGGCTCCCGGCCGCTCGGCGCAAGGCGCTCGGGGTCCTCGGCGTCGTCCGGGGCGGCGGCCCGGCCCCGGGGACGTGACGGACATCTCTACCCCCGGGCCGCCCTCGTGACGCATGGTGGTCGCCATGACCTCCACCACCTACGGCCTCACCCTCCTCCGCGCCCGCACGGGCGGTCCCCGGGACGACGACGGCCCCAAGATCCTGGAGCACGTCCTCGGCTGGACCCTGGTCGTGCTGCTCGCCGTCCTCGTCACCCGGGCCGGCCTCATGTGAGAGCCCCCGCCCGGGGCGCGGCCGGGGAGCCGCGGACGAGGCGGTCCGGTGCGCGGGGGAGCGGCACCGGCCCGTCCGGCCCGTCACCGGTTTCCGGGACTCCGCTTCCCCGTGCTCCGGGCCGCCGGGAGAACCCGTTCGGCTCCGGCGGCGGTCAGCGTCCGTCGCCCGACCCGACCAGGGTCCCGTTGACGCGGACGGTCCGGTCCGCCCAGACGGGACCGGCGGCGAGCCGGGCCCACTCCTGGTCGCGATGGCCGGGCAGGGTGCGGCCCTGGCTCGCCCAGAGGGTCAGCACGTCCTGGTAGATGGGCGGATGGGCCGGGCCGGGAGCCGGTGCCGGCAGGGGGGCGGAGGCCGGCGGGGGGACCGGGGCGGGCTGCCGCGTCCGCGCCGGGGACTGTTCCCGGACCCGCGGGCCGGTCTGCGCCGTCGTCTCCGGCCGCGACCGCGTCTCCGGTTCCCCCCGCTCCGGTACGGGCACGGGGGCGGGCGCCGGAACCGGGAGAGGAACCGATTCTTCACCGTGCGGTTCGGCCTGCCGGTGCCGACCGTAACCGCTGGAAGTCTTGTGCAGCGTGGTCATGCCCTGACCAACGCGCCCGGAGGGCCGGGGGTCACCGCCGAGCGGAATCGGGCGACAGTTCGCCCGGTACCCGGTACCCGGTACCCGGAACGCGGCCCCGGCGCCGCCCCGGTACACCGCGCCAAAGGGCCGCGGTGCGGGGGGCCGGCCGGGGCCGGGACGTCTCCCGTACGGCGGCGCGGCGCCCTCACGGCGCGACGCCGCGCGGTACGGGGAAGGAAGGGGGCGGCCTCAGGCCGCGCGGCGCATCTGCGGCATCCGGATCGGGCGCGAGCCCGGGCCGCCGACGTGCGAGAAGGGCTGCGTGCGCCAGTCGAGGCCCTGGGGGAGCGTCAGGAGCAGCGCGGTGTCCTGCTCCTGGACCCCCAGGGTGTCGTCGGCCGGACGCGCCCCGGCGGCCGCGAGCCCCGTGCCCGGGCAGACCGTGAGCACGAAGGGGTTCCACGGCGTGGGGCAGAGGGCGTGCTCCGGCAGCTCCTCCTCGTCCGCGAGCAGCGCGATGGGCTGCACGCACTCCGGGCAGATGACCCGGAACATCTCAAAGGTGTCGTACGCGTCGAGCTCGTCGGGCGTGTCGACCGAATCAACAGGCTCCTGCATGGAGAATCTCCCCCTCGGGTGGGTCGGCCGGATCTGTGCGGCCTCGACCACAGCAAGCACTTCCCATACGGAAGTCCGCATAACCGTGAGACGGTGCTTCGGGACCGGCTCGAACATGTGGCGTTCGTCACAGCGCCGTCGCAGGTGCCCCGCGGCCGCCCATAGCGCCGCATACGGGCCGCCCCCGGCTGTGCCCCGGCCCCTCCGGACCACTAGGGTCACCGCATGGAGGAGCTGGATCGTCAGATCGTGGAGTTGCTCGTCAAGGACGGGCGCATGAGCTACACCGACCTGGGCAAGGCCACGGGCCTGTCCACGTCGGCCGTGCATCAGCGCGTCCGCCGCCTGGAGCAGCGCGGTGTCATCCGCGGCTACGCCGCCGTCGTCGACCCGGAGGCCGTGGGCCTGCCGCTCACCGCCTTCATCTCGGTCAAACCCTTCGACCCCAGCGCCCCCGACGACACCCCCGACCGGCTCGCCGACATCCCCGAGATCGAGGCCTGCCACAGCGTCGCGGGCGACGAGAACTACATCCTCAAGGTCCGGGTGGCCACCCCGCTGGAGCTGGAGCACCTGCTCAGCCGCATCCGTTCCCAGGCCGGGGTGTCCAGCCGCACGACGGTCGTCCTCTCCACCCCGTACGAGGCCAGGCCGCCGCGCGTCTGACCCGCACTCGCGCGCACGGGACGCCCGGCGGCGGTACGCACCGCCCTCGCGCGCGGGCGGGCCGCACGGGGACCTGCATCGGGTCGGGGCCGGTCCGCGTCCGTCCTCGCAAGCGGGCGGGTCGCACCGGTCCGCGCAGGCGTACGGCGACCCCTGCGGACCCGTTCCTCGCAAGCGGGCGGGTCGCACGGGGACCTGCCGGACAAACCGGGTCCCCCGGGTCCTAGCCTGGGGGCATGAGCGAGTCCATGCCTGCCGCGTCTTCCGGCGAAGACCGCACCGTGCTGCTGCGCGGTGGAGAAGTCCACAGCCCCGCCGACCCCTTCGCCACCGCCATGGTGGTGGAGCGCGGGCACGTCGCCTGGGTGGGGTCGGAGGGCGCGGCCGACGCCTTCGCCACCGGTGTGGACGAGGTGGTCGACCTGGAGGGCGCGCTCGTCACCCCCGCGTTCGTCGACGCGCACGTGCACACCACCGCCACCGGTCTCGCCCTCACCGGGCTCGACCTCTCCTCCGCCGCCTCGCTCGCCGGGGCGGCGGAGCTGATCCGCGCCCACGCCGCCGCCCGCCCCGGCGACCGCGTCCTCGTCGGCCACGGCTGGGACGCCTCCCGCTGGCCCGAGCGCCGCCCCTTCACCCGCGACGAGCTCGACGGGCTCACCGGCGGCCGGCCCCTCTACCTGACGCGGATCGACGTCCACTCGGCCGTCGTCACCACCGCCATGCTCGACCTCGTGCCCGGCGTCCGGGACCTGGACGGGTTCCACGACGGACAGCGGCCGCTCACCGGCGACGCCCACCACGCCGTGCGCGCCGCCGCCTTCGGCGCGGTGTCGGCGCGCCAGCGCACCGAGGCCCAGCGCGCCGCCCGCGCCCGGGCCGCCTCCCTCGGCATCGGCACCCTGCACGAGTGCGGCGGCCCGCGGATCTCCTCGGAGGAGGACTTCACCGGTCTGCTCGACCTGGCCCGCGAGGAGGCCGGACCCCGGATCGTCGGCTACTGGGCCGACCTCGACGTGGAGCGGGCACGCGCCCTCGGCGCGCTCGGCGCCGCCGGAGACCTGTTCGCGGACGGTTCCCTCGGCTCCCACACGGCCTGCCTCCACGAGCCGTACGCCGACCACGCCGACGCGGGCCACACCGGCGACGCCCACCTGGACGCGGCCACCGTCGCCCTCCACGTCGCGGCCTGCACCGAGGCGGGCCTCCAGGCCGGTTTCCACGCCATCGGGGACGCGGCCGTCACCGCGGTCGTCGAGGGCTTCAGGGCCGCCGCCGAGAAGCTCGGCCCCGCCCGCGTCCGGGCCGCCCGGCACCGCGTCGAGCACGTGGAGATGCTCACTCCCGAGACGATCGCCGCCTTCGCGGAACTGGGCCTCACCGCCTCCGTCCAGCCCGCCTTCGACGCCCTCTGGGGCGGTGAGGAGGGCATGTACGCCGACCGGCTCGGCGCCGGACGGGCCCGCACCCTCAACCCGTACGCGGCGCTGCTGCGCGCCGGTGTGCCGCTGGCCTTCGGCTCCGACAGCCCCGTCACCCCGCTCGACCCCTGGGGGACCGTCAGGGCCGCCGCCTTCCACCGCACCCCCGAGCACCGCGTCTCCGTCCGCGCCGCCTTCACCGCCCACACCCGGGGCGGCTGGCGGGCCGCCGGCCACGACGACGCCGGGACGCTCGTCCCCGGGGCCCCCGCCGACTACGCGGTCTGGCGCACGGAGGAACTCGTCGTCCAGGCGCCCGACGACCGGGTCGCCCGCTGGTCCACCGACCCGCGCTCTGGCACGCCCGGCCTGCCCGACCTGTCGCCCGGCGCCGAACTCCCCGTCTGCCTGCGCACGGTGGTGAACGGACGGACGGTGTTCGCGCGGCCGGGCGAGTGACACGGGGGCGCCCGCCGGTCCGGCCGCCGTTCCGCGTGTTCCTCCCCGACCTGCGGGTCTCCCCTCCGACCTGGCCTTCCGGGGAGGACGCCCAGGCCGGAGGGGTATTGACAGCCGCCCGCGGGGGACGGGTAGGTTCTCCGAGTCCACCACAGGACGTCCGACCGGACCGCGCCTCCGCGCAGTGACCGAGCGCCGCCCGCGCCTCGGTCACCGGGAAGGCCCTCCGGCGGAAGGTGCGACCCGGGTGGGGCCCGGACGTTCAGTAGACAACGGCTCCCGGTCGACCCGCAGCCAGCGGCTCCCGGACCGGACCGAAGGACGTCGGGCCCCGCACCGCACCGGACGCGTCCCGCCCCGTCCGACCCGCCGCGCCGGAGCACCCCGGGGACCTCGCTATGGTGGGGTCCTGCGTTTGTATCCGAAGGGGCAGTAGTGAACGACGGTGGCCAGAGGCGTTACGGCCCGCTCGGCAAGGCCTTGGTGATCATTCCGACCTACAACGAGGCGGAGAACATCAAGCCGATCGTCGCGCGGGTGCGGGAGGCCGTACCCGAGGCGCACGTTCTCGTCGCCGACGACAACAGCCCCGACGGCACGGGCAAGCTCGCGGACGAGGTCGCGTCCGAGGACGACCACGTGCACGTCCTGCACCGCAAGGGCAAGGAGGGGCTCGGCGCCGCCTACCTCGCCGGCTTCCGGTGGGGCATCGAGCACGGCTACGGCGTCCTCGTCGAGATGGACGCCGACGGCTCCCACCAGCCCGAGGAGCTCCCGCGGCTGCTCACCGCCCTCAAGGGCGCGGACCTGGTGCTCGGCTCCCGCTGGGTGCCGGGCGGCCGGATCGTGAACTGGCCCAGGTCCCGCGAGTTCATCTCCCGGGGCGGCAGCCTCTACTCGCGCGTGATGCTCGACGTGCCGATCCGCGACGTCACCGGCGGCTACCGGGCCTTCCGCAAGGAGACCCTGGAGGGCCTCGGCCTGGACGACGTCGCCTCGGCCGGCTACTGCTTCCAGGTCGACCTGGCCCGCCGCGCGGTCGCCGCGGGCTTCCACGTCGTGGAGGTCCCCATCACCTTCGTGGAGCGGGAGGTCGGCGACTCGAAGATGAGCCGCGACATCCTCGTCGAGGCGCTGTGGCGGGTCACCGGCTGGGGTCTGACGGCGCGGGCGGAGAAGGTCGGCAGGATGCTCGGCCGCAAGTCCTCCTGACCCCCCTCCGGGTCCGCCCGTCCCGGCCGTTCCTTTATGCCGTTCCGGCGGGGCGCCGGGCACACTGGTGACCATGACGACCGGCGCACCGCCTTCCCCCGCCCCCAAGAAGCGCTCCCGCGCGCGCACGCTCCTCCCGCTCGCCGTCGCCGCCTGGCTGGTCCTGGAGATCTGGCTGCTCACGGTGGTGGCGGACGCGGCGGGCGGATGGGCCGTCCTCGCCCTGCTCGTCGGCGGAGCAGTCCTCGGCGCCGCCGTCGTCAAGAGGGCCGGCCGCCGCGCCTTCCGGAACCTCACCTCCACCTTCCAGCAGGCCCAGGAGGCCGTGCGGGCGGGCGTCCCGCCCGTCGCGCCGGAGCGGTCCGGCGCGGAGGACCGCAACGGCTTCCTGATGCTGGGCGGTCTGCTCCTGATGCTCCCCGGCCCGCTCTCGGACGCGGCCGGCCTGCTCCTGCTGGTCCCCCCGGTCCGTTCCCTCCTGGGGCGGTACGCGGAGAGGGCCGTCGAGCGCCGGATGGCCGCCGCCTCCCCCGGAAGCCTCCAGGACGCCTTCCGGCAGGCCCGCATCCACCGCCCGGACGGGAAGGTGGTCCCGGGCGAGGTCGTCCGCGAGAGCGCCCCCGGGGAGCCGCGGCGGCCCGACGGGGCCCGCCCGCCCCTGACGCCCTGACCGTCCGTGCCCGCCGGACCGCCGTCCGGCGGGCACGACGACGCCGCGGGGCCCGGTACACGACGTCGTGTACCGGGCCCCGCGGCGTTGCCCGTCCGGTGGTCCGCTAGGCGGACTTGCGGCTGTCGCGCGGATGCACGGCGATGTTCATGGCACCGGAACGCAGGACGGCCAGCCTCTCGGCGAGGACCTCCTCCAGTTCCTCGCGGGTGCGCCGCTCCATGAGCATGTCCCAGTGCGTACGCGCCGGCTTGCCCTTCTTCTCCTCGGGACCGTCCCCGTCCACCAGAAGTGCCTGGCTTCCGCAGACCTTGCACTCCCACTCCGGCGGAATCTCCGCCTCCACCGAGAAGGGCATCTCGAAGCGATGCCCCTTCTCGCATGCGTACTCCACCGCCTGGCGCGGGGCCAGATCGATGCCGCGGTCGGTCTCGTAGCTCGTCACCACGAGGCGCGTGCCGCGAAGAGCTCGCTCACTCATGAATCGTGCCTCCCGGGCTTGTCGCCCACAGGACAGATGTCGCTGTCGTCGTTATCCGGTCAACGTCCGGTCGGCGGTAAAGATTCCCGTGCCGGGACATGCGTCGCCCGTCGTGCCGCCCCTTGTTGTACCCACCAGTGCCCGTTTTGTCACATCTGACAGCAGGTGCGACTCGGTGTTCTCACCAAGGCAGCATGCAGTAACGGTCCGCCTGGCAGGCCAAACGCGTACACTACCGCCCTTTCACCGCCACGTCTAAATACGCTCCGGTACCGGATTCCCCGCGGCCTCGACGGCCCGCCGCACGGGGACCCTGGCGAGGAGCACGAAGCCCGCGACGAAGAAGATCACCAGGGAGATGATGGCATCCCGGTAGCTTCCCGTCAGCTGATACGCGAGACCGAACACGAGCGGGCCCAGCCAGCTGAGCCCCCGGTCGCTCATCTCGTACGCCGAGAAGTACTCCGCCTCCTTGCCGCGCGGCACCAGGTGCGAGAACAGCGACCGCGACAGGGCCTGGCTGCCGCCCAGGACCAGGCCGATCGCGGCCGCCAGGGAGTAGAAGAAGACCGGCGCGCCGGCCGGCAGGGCGCAGGCCGCCGCCAGGATCGCCGTCCAGACCGCCAGCGACCCCAGGATCGTCCGTTTGGCGCCGTACACCCGGGCGAGCCGCCCCATGCCGAGGGCGCCCGCCACCGCGAGCACCTGGACGAGCAGGACCGCCGTGATGAGCGTCGTCTGGTCGAGGCCCAGCTCCTCCGAGCCGTACACGGAGGCCTGCGAGATCACCGTCTGCACGCCGTCGTTGTAGACCAGGTACGCGAGGAGGAAGGAGAGCGTCAGGGGATGCCGGCGCATGTCCTTCAGGGTGGTCCGCAACTGGCGCCAGCCGCCGCCCACCGCGCCCCGGCCGGCCCGCTCCCCCGGGGAGGCCCGCCGGTCGCGCAGCCGCCGCAGGGGGACGAGCGTGAACGCGCCCCACCACACGCCGGCCGAGGCCAGGCAGATCCGGACCGCCTCGCCCTCGGTGAGGCCGAAGGAGTCGTGGCCCGAGTAGAGGACCAGGTCCAGGACGAGGACCAGCGCGCCGGAGGTGTAGCCGAAGGCCCAGCCGCGCGAGGAGACCGCGTCCCGCTCGTCCGGCTCCGAGATCTGCGGCAGGTAGGCGTTGTAGAGGACCATCGAGACCGACAGCGAGGCGTTCGCCACGACCAGCAGGAAGGCGCCGAGGAGGTAGCGGTCGCCGTCCAGGAGGAACATCCCCGCCGTGGCCGCCGCCCCCAGGTACGCGCTCGCCGCGAGCAGCGGCTTCTTCCGGCCCGTGCGGTCCGCCGCCGCGCCCGCCAGCGGCATCGCCAGGACCGCGACCACGATCGAGGCCGACACGGAGTACGCGAAGAGCGAGCCCGCCCGCACGGGTATGCCCAGCGGGTGCACGAACCCCTCCGGGTCGGCCGCCGCCCGCGCCACCGAGGTCAGGTACGGGCCCAGGAACACGGTGAGCACGCTCGTCGAGTACACCGAGCACGCGAAGTCGTAGAAGTACCAGCCCCGCCGCTCGCGCCGCCGTTCGGCGGGATCGGTGGTGCACTCCTCCGGCCCGGTGGTGCCAGCGGTCACGGCCGCGCCCCCTCGTTCGTCCCCGTGGGCCCGCGCCCCTCGTGGTCCCTCCCCGCGCCGCCCGGGCGCGCGGTCAGGTCCACGCGCCCCGCTCGGTCAGCACCGAACGCAGCGTCTCCAGGTGATCGGTCATGATGCCATCCACTCCCAGGTCCAGGAGGGAGTTCATCCGGTCCGGATCGTTCACGGTCCACACGTGGACCTGGAGCCCGCGCGCGTGCGCCTCCCGGACGAACCGCCGGTCGGCCACCGGGACCCCGCCCCGGCGCTCCGGTACCTGCGCCGCCACCGCCCCGGCCCGCAGGGCCGCCGGAAGGCCGAGGGAGCGCAGCCGCAGGCCGAGCACGCCGCGCACCCCGTACGAGGTGGCGAGCCGGGGGCCGGCCAGGCGGTGCGCCCGGGCCACCCGGGCCTCGCTGAAGGAGCCCACGCAGACCCGGTCCCAGGCGTTCGTCCTGCGGACCAGGGCGATCAGCGGCTCCAGGGCCGGCTCCGCCTTGAGGTCCACGTTCCAGCGGGCCTCCGGGAACTCCTCCAGGAGGTCGGCGAAGAGCGGCAGCGGCTCCCGGCCCGCCACCCGGGCCTCGCGCACCGCGGCCCACGGCAGGTCGCGGATGCGTCCCGCGGCGTCGGTCACCCGGTCGAGGGTCGCGTCGTGGAAGGCGACGAGCGCGCCGTCGGCCGTCGTGTGGACGTCGGTCTCGAAGTAGCGGTAGCCCGCCGCGGCGGCCCGGCGGAAGGCGGCCGCGGTGTTCTCCAGGCCGTCCGCCGTGCCGCCGCGATGGGCGAACGCCAGGGGGCCGGGGTGGTCGAGGTAGGGGTGGGGTGCACGGGTCACCGCCGCAGTATGGCCCCTTCCGGTGTCCCGGGGGCGACCGCCGGGGGACCGGCGTCCGGCTCCCCGGTGGCCGAGGGGCCGGAATCCGCCGGGGCGGCTCCCGTGTCCGGGGCCGGCCCGGTGGTCGGATCGGGAGCGGTCGGGGCGGGCGCGGCCGGGGCGGGCGCGGGGGAGACCGCGACGGCGCCCGCGTCCGGCTCCGGTATCGCGAACCGGCGCAGGAAGAACTGGGCGAGCGGCCCGATCGCGAGCGCGTACAGCACCGTGCCGACGCCCACCGAGCCGCCGAGCAGGAAGCCGGTCGCGACCACGGCCACTTCGAGGGCCGTCCGCACCAGGCGGATGGAGCGGCCGGTGAGCCGGTGCAGACCGGTCATCAGGCCGTCGCGCGGGCCCGGGCCGAACCGCGCCGCGATGTACAGGCCGGTCGCGACTCCGTTGAGGACGACCCCGAGCGCGAGCAGCGGCACCCGCACGGCCAGGGCGCCGGCGTCCGGCACCAGGGCCAGGGTGCCGTCCATCGCCAGGCCGATCACGAAGACGTTGGAGACCGTGCCGAGCCCGGGGCGCTGGCGGATCGGAATCCACAGCAGCAGCACCACCGCCCCCACCACGATCGACACCACGCCGATCGTCAGCCCGGTCTTCCCGGCGAGCCCCTGGTGGAGGACCCCCCAGGGCTCCAGGCCGAGACCGCCGCGCACCAGCAGCGCCGAACTGACCCCGTACAGCGTCAGGCCCGCGTAGAGCTGGACCAGCCGGCGGGTGAGGTGCCGACCGCGGAGGCCGGAGGCGATGGACAAAGGACTTCCCCCAGAGTGGTGACGGTGGACTGGCTCATGACACTCTGTGGCGGGAGATCGAGGGTCAACCATGGCCAATTCGAGGAAGGTGGACTGATTTCCATGGCTCAGTGGACTTCGGCGGTGGGACCGGCCCAGCTCGCCCGGCAGCTCCAGGCGCAGCAGACCCGGCCCGCCGGACCCGGCGCCCGCAAGCCGCCCGCCTACCGCGCGCTCGCCGACGGCATCCGTCTGCTCGTCCTGGAGGGCCGGGTCCCGGTCGCCGCCCGCCTGCCCGCCGAGCGGGAACTCGCCCTCGCCCTCGCCGTCAGCCGCACGACGGTGGCCGCGGCCTACGAGGCGCTCCGCACCGAGGGCTTCCTCGAATCGCGGCGCGGCGCCGGCAGCTGGACCGCCGTCCCGGCCGGGAACCCGCTGCCCGCACGCGGTCTCGAACCCCTGCCGCCCGAGGCCCTGGGCTCGATGATCGACCTCGGCTGCGCGGCCCTGCCCGCGCCCGAGCCGTGGCTGACCCGGGGCGTCCGGGGCGCCCTCGAGGAACTGCCGCCCTACGCCCACACCCACGGCGACTACCCGGCGGGGCTGCCCGCGCTCCGGCAGATGCTCGCCGACCGGTACACCGCCCGCGGCATCCCCACGATGCCCGAGCAGATCATGGTCACGACCGGTGCCATGGGCGCCATGGACGCCATCTGCCACCTCTTCGCCGGGCGCGGCGAACGCATCGCCGTCGAGTCCCCCTCGTACGCCAACATCCTCCAGCTGATGCGCGAGGCCGGGGCCCGGCTGGTGCCCGTCGCCATGTCCGAGGGGCTGGGGAGCTGGGACCTGGGCCGCTGGCGCCAGGTGCTGCGGGACGCGGCGCCCCGCCTCGCGTACGTCGTCGCCGACTTCCACAACCCGACCGGCGCGCTCGCCGACGAGGACCAGCGGCGGCAGCTGGTGGAGGCGGCCCGCTCGGCCGGGACGGTGCTCGTCGTGGACGAGACCATGACCGAGCTGCGCCTCGACGACGTGGAGATGCCCCGGCCGGTCTGCGCCTTCGACCCGGCCGGCTCCACCGTCCTCACGGTCGGCTCGGCCAGCAAGGCCTTCTGGGCGGGCATGCGCATCGGCTGGGTCCGGGCCGCGCCCGACGTCATCCGCTCCCTGGTGGCCGCCCGCGCGTACGCGGACCTCGGCACCCCCGTCCTGGAACAGCTCGGAGTGAACTGGCTGATGCGGACGGGCGGCTGGGAGGAGGCCGTGGGCCTCCGGCGCGACCAGGCGAGGCAGAACCGGGACGCGCTCGTGGCCGCCGTCCGCAGGGAGCTCCCGGAGTGGGAGTTCGTGGTGCCGCGCGGCGGGCTGACCCTCTGGGTGCGCACCGGCGGCCTCTCCGGCTCCCGGCTCGCCGAGGCGGGCGAGCGGGTCGGCGTCCGGGTGCCCTCCGGGCCGCGCTTCGGCGTCGACGGCGCCTTCGAGGGCTTCGTCCGGCTGCCCTTCACGGTCGGCGGGGCGGTCGCCGACGAGGCGGCCGTCCGGCTCGCCGCCGCGGCCCGTCTGGTCGAGTCGGGGGCGGGCGGGGGGACGGAGCCGCCGAGGTCGTTCGTGGCGTAGGCGCCCGCCCCGGTGCGCGGGAGGGGCCGGTGGGGACCGCGCGGTCCCCACCGGCCCCTCCCGCGCACCGGGCGCTCAGCCCTCCGCGGGGACCGGCGCGTGGAGCGGGACCGGCCCGGGGTCCGGCTCGGCGCGGGGGGCCGGGGAGGGCGCGGGGGCGGTCGTGGCGGCGGAGGTCGTGGCGGGGACCTTCTCGAACACCGTCGTGACCGGGGCCGCGGCCGGAACGGTCCCGGCCGCCTCCGCGACGGCGGGCGGCCGCCGCTCGGGGAGCAGGTCGAGGACCGCCCGCCGGTGCGCGTCGCTCGTGGCGTCGTCGTACGGGTCGGGCGTCGCCGGCACCTGGAGCCGCAGGACCGGACCGTCGCCCAGGCGCGCGTAGCCGCGGCCCGGGGGGACGTCGGGCGTCGGCGTGGTGTGCGGCCCGGCGCCGAGGACGGCCGTGATCTGTCCGGGCGTCGCGGGGCCGAGGACGAGCCGGGCCCGGGTGTGGGTCCGTACCGCCTCGCCCAGGGTGTCCGCGTGGTCGAACTGCTCGGCCACCACCACCGTGACCTGGGCCGCCCTGCCGTGCCGCAGCGGCACCCGGAGCAGCTCCTGCGGGTCGGGGCGGCCGTCCGCGGCGGCCAGGTGGCCGAGGACGCCCGGCCGGTCGAGGAGGATCCACAGCGGCCGCCGGACGTCCTCGGGAACGGGGAGGCCCGCCTGCCGGGCGCGGTTCGCGGCGACCAGGCGCCGCTCGGTCTCGCGCGCCGCCCACTCCAGCCTCTCCAGGGCACCGGAGAGCCCGCACTCGACGGCGATCACCCCGGCGCGGCCGGCCAGACACGCGTACTCGCCCGCCCCGCCGCCCTCGACGATCAGGACGTCGCCGTGGGAGAGGGCCTGGATCGCGATCGAGCGCAGCAGGGTGGTGGTGCCGCTGCCCGGCCGGCCCACGGCGAGCAGGTGCGGCTCGGTGGAGCGGGGGCCGGTGCGCCAGACGACGGCCGGCGCGTCCTCCGTGCCGTCCGCGGAGACCACGGGCACGGTCCGGCGGGCGGCGTCGGCGTCGGTGAAGCCCAGGACCGTCTCGCCCGGCACGGTGACGAACCGCTGGGCGGCGATCGTGGTGGGCAGCGCGGGCAGCACGTTCAGGACGAGCCGGTTGCCCTCCTCGTCCCAGTCGAAGCGGTACTCGCGCCCGCGCCCCGACTTGGCGTGCAGGAGCTGCTCGACGCGGGCGCGGGCGGCCGGTTCGCCGTCGGTGAAGTACGGGGGGTACGCGATCCGCAGCCGGGTGAGCCGCCCGTCCTCGTCGAAGGCGTGCTCCTCGAAGGCGGCGCTCCAGTCGCCCCCGTGGGAGAAGAGCGGGGAGGGGTCCTCGGGGACGGAGAAGTACGGGACGAGGGCCTCGTACAGGCCCTTGAGCCGGGCGGTCTCCGCGTCGCTCGGCCCGGTCCTCGCGACGGGACGCTCGCGCCCCTTCCACGCGGCGGCACCCATGAGCGCGACGAGCGCGAGGAGCGGCCCGTACGGCACGAGGGCGATGCCCAGGACGCAGGCCGCGACCGCGAACAGCGTGGGACCACGCCGCTCCTTCGGGGTCGCGGCCCACCTGGCGCGCGCGAGCGCGGCCAGCTTCCGCAGACCGCGGGAGACCGTGATCAGCGGATGGAGCACGTCGGTGGCGCTGTCGGCGGCCGTGCGCGCGATCTCTCGACTGCGGGCGATCCGCGCGCTGCCGCTGCTCAGAATGCGGGGGAGTGGTCGCCGGGCCACGTCGTACTCCTGAAGGGGTGGAAGGGGCTGAGGGGCGTCAGAACTTGATCCCGCCCAGGAGGCCGGCGAGGCTCTGCCCGCCCGCCGTGATGCTCGGGGCGATGGCGGTGCCCGCGAGGTAGAAGCCGAACAGCGAGCAGACGAGGGCGTGCGAGGCCTTGAGTCCGTCCTTCTTGAAGAACAGGAAGCAGATGATGCCGAGCAGGACGACGCCTGAGATGGACAGGATCATGGGGTGTTCTCCTGGTCGTGGGGACAGTCACCATGAGTTCTTCCAGTTTCACGCCGAGTATCTATGTGACTAAAGGTGCATTGGAGTGAAAAAACGGTGATTTCACCCGAGTGGCGGGCGGTGGGCGCCCGGCCGGCTGGCGGAACGGCGGAAGGGCGTTAAAGGCGGTCGGGGGGAGCGGGGCGCCGTGATCTCCGTCTCCTTCCCGCACGGCCGGGCCTCCGGGCGGGCAGTACCCTGTCGATTCACCCGTACGGCCGCGCCCGGCGTGCGGGCCGCGACCCCGCAGGAGAGAGGCGGTTCCACCCGATGAGCGAGACTCCGGACCCCGAGGTCATCGAGCTGGCGTCCACGGTCTTCGACCTCGCGCGCGCGGGGGACGCCGACGCCCTCGCCGCCTACGTCGACGCGGGCGTCCCGGTGAACCTCACCAACGAACAGGGCCACACCCTCGTCATGCTCGCCGCCTACCACGGCCACGCCGCCGCGGTCACCGCCCTCCTGGAGCGGGGCGCCGACGCCGACCGCCCCAACGACCGCGGTCAGACCCCGCTCGCCGGGGCCGTCTTCAAGGGCGAGGAGGACGTGATCCGCGCGCTCCTGGCCGGCGGGGCGAATCCGGAAGCCGGGACTCCGTCCGCTGTCGACACCGCCCGGATGTTCGGCAGGACCGGCCTCCTGGAACTCTTCGGAACCCGGTGAACGGACGCTGAACCCCAGGTGAGGGCGGCGTCGTAAATGTGGTCGCGGTGGCGAAATGGGTGGGTCATCATGACGTCGGGCCCGGTGGACCGGGCCATCGACGAGAGGCAGAGGAAGATGGTCACTGGCAGGCGCAGGACGACGAACGGCCCGACATGTCGCCGCACGGCCTAGGCGTACACACGTGTACCGCCTGAACCGGTCCGTCCCGGTGTCCCCCGGTCGTGTCGACAGCTTGATGTGAGGCGTCCTCCCATGTTCGATCCAGTCATAGCGCCGAGCGGCACCCTGCTCGGCCTGCTGCAGCGGGGCCGCGGCGACGGCACCCTGCACGCGCTCGCCGCACCACGCGCCGAAGCCCTCGCGGCCCTCAACCACTGCGTTCTCGACGACCCCCGCCACGACTGGCGCGTCGAGAACCGCTCGCTCTACTACGCCCGCCTCTACCTGGACCTCCACGGCGGTCTGGAGGAGATCGAGGCGCACCTGTTCGGCGCCGAGGACCACCTCGACACCGAGGAGTCCAGGACCGGGCTCGCGCTCGCCGTCCTCGGCCACCTCGCCTCCTACGGACGCCAGGACGCCCTGCCGCTGCTCCGGCGGTACGCGGCGGCCGGGGCCAACTGGGCCTGGGCCCTGGACGAGCTGGCCCTCCGCGACGACGACGCGGGGCTCCGGGCGCTCGCCCCGTCCGTCCTGGCCCGCTTCCCGGCCGGCCCGGAGGGCGACTCCGAGCTGGCCCGCGCCGTGCGCGACGCCTTCGAGCCTCGCCCCTGGCGGCTGTGGGCCGGGGACCGGCGCGACGGGATCGGCGCCCGGGTCTCGGCCGCCATGGAGCAGGGCTCCTTCGACCGCTGGCAGCGCCAGATGCGCCCCGCCGGACCCCGCCCCGGATGGAGCGTGCGCGCGGTCCTCGACTGGGCGCAGGAGGGGTACGAGCGCGGTTCCGTCCTCCACGGCCCCGCCGCCCGCTGCCTCACCGCGGTCGCCGGCCCCGAGGACCGGCCCGAACTCCTCGCCGCCGCCCGCGACGGCGAGGAGGGAGCCCGGGGGGCCGCCCTCCACCACCTCGCCGAGACGCGGGACCCCGCCGTCCTCGACCTGATCGAGTACGCCGTCGACGGCGGCTCCCGCACGGTCGCCGAGGCGGCCGTCGCCGCCTACCGGCGCATGTGCGGCGAGGAGGCCGTCGCCCGCGCCCGCGTGTGGGTCCGGCGCGCCGACGCGCTCGGCGCCGCCGCCGCCGGGGTGCTGGCCTGCCGCGGCACCGCCCAGGACTCCCCCTCCGTCCTCGGCGCCCTGCGCGCGACCGTGCGGTCCGAAGGGCCCGACGCCCCCGAACTGGCCTGCCTCGCCGACGGCGCCGGACGCCTCGGCATCGTCTGCGCGGCCCCCGTGCTGCGCCACGTCTACCGCGAGACGGCCTCCTCCCGGCTGCGCGGCCGCGTGGCCCTCGCCCTCGCCGCCACCGATCCCACCTTCGCGACCGGCTTCGCCGTCGAATGCCTCTGGGACTGCGAGGAGACCACCCGCGAGATCGCGGCCCAGCACGCCGAGACCGGCGACGTCCGGGTCGCGGACCGGCTCCGCCGCCTCGCCGCCGACCCGGCCGAGGAGGTCGAGGTGCAGATGGCGGTGCGGAACCGGATAGGGCCGGACCTGCAAGTCTGAGGGGACGGGACCGCGCCCTCCCCTCCGGGCGCGGCGTCCTCCGGCGCCGGAACCGCCCGGTGCCGGGACTCCCGATGCCGGAACCGCCCGGAGGTGCCGGAACTGCCCGGAGACGTCGGAGCCGCCCGGAGGCGCCGAGGCCGGGCCCTGGGGCGCCGGGACCGCCCGGAGACGTCGAAGCCGGGCCCGGGGTCCGGAGCCCGGCACCCACCGGGCGGACGGCGGTCGGGGAGGAGCCTCCCGGAGACGGCGGCCGGGAAGGACCTCCCGGACGGGCCGGTGCCCCGGGTCCCGGTCGGGGCCGCGCCCGGACGGGGCGGGGCCGGAGCACCGGCGGGCCCGGTCCCGCCCCGGGCATCCCGGCCCCGCGCGGGGCCGACGGCCGCCCGCTCACCCGCCCCCGCGCGGGGCCGACGGCCGCCTGCTCACCCCACCGGTACGAACCGCACCGCCGTTCCCGGCGCCGCCTGGGCCGCCGCGCCCAGGTCGGCCTCCCGGACGACTCCGACCACCGGGTAGCCCCCGGTCGTCGGGTGGTCCGCGAGGAAGACCACCGGGCGCCCGTCCGGCGGCACCTGGACCGCGCCGAGCACCATGCCCTCGCTCGGCACCTCCCCGGGCACGGCCCGTTCCAGGGCCGGGCCCTCCAGCCGCAGCCCGATCCGGTTGCTCGCCGGGGACACCCGGTACGCGCGCGTGGCGAGGGTCCGGAGGGCGCCGGGCGTGAACCGGTCGTCGCGGGGACCGAACCGGAGCCGCAGGACGAGCACCTCCGGCGGTCCCGGCCAGGGAGGGACGTCGACCGGTGCCCGTACGGCCGCCGCCGCCCCCAGCGGCAGCACGTCCTCCGCGCCCAGCGGCGCCGGGCCGAGGCCGGACAGCAGGTCGGTGGAGCGGCTGCCGAGCACCGGCCCGGCCTCGATCCCGCCGCCGAACGCCACGTACGCGCGCACCCCGCGCACCGCCGGGCCCACGTCGAGCACCGATCCGGCCGGGACCCGGAACGCCGTGCCCCAGGGCGCCGGGCGCCCGTCCACCCGGACCGGACAGGGCGCGCCGCCCACCGCCGCGGTCACCGCCCGTCCGGGCCGCACCGCGCAGCCGTCGACGGTGGTCTCCAGGACCGCCGCTCCTTCCGCGTTGCCGACGAGCCGGTTGACGAGCCGTACGGCGGCCGGGTCCAGGGCGCCCGAACGGGGCACACCGAGGTGCGCGTACCCCGGACGTCCCAGGTCCTGCACGGTGGTCAGCGCTCCCGCCCGGACCACGGCGACGGCGCGGCCGGTCACCGCCCGCCCCCCGGCGCGGAGCCCTCCGCGACGAACCGCACCCGCGTGCCGGGGGAGAGGAGCGCGGCCGGCTCCCGGCCGGTGTCCCAGAGCACGGCGTCCGTGGTCCCGATCAGCTGCCAGCCACCGGGGGAGGCGCGCGGGTACACCCCCGTGTACGGCCCCGCCAGGCCGACCGAGCCCGTCGGCACGACGGTGCGCGGAGTGGCCCGCCGGGGGACCTCGTACCGCTCGCCGAGCCCCGTCAGATAGCCGAAGCCCGGCGCGAAACCGCAGAAGGCGACCCGGAACTCGGCCGCCGTGTGGATCCGCACGGCCGCCTCGGCCGACACTCCCCACAGCGCGGCGACCTCCGCCAGGTCGGGCCCGTCGTAACGGACCGGCACCTCCACCGCCCGCCCGGCGCGCACGGGGACCGGGCCCACCTCCCAGCCCGGCAGCTCGGCCGCGAGCCGGTCCGGGTCCGCCACCCCGTCGAGCAGCACGGTCCGCGCCGCCGGAACGACCTCCCGCACGGCGGGAAGGGTCCCCGCCGCCCGCCGCCGCAGCACCTCGGCGTGGAACGCCCCGGCCGCGGCGCCGTCGTCCAGCTCCACGAGGAGCGCCCGCTCGCCCACGCGCAGCACGCGCACGCGTCCGCCCGCCGGACGGTTCCCGCTCCCGGCCGGAGGGTTCCCGCCCCCGTTCACGCGAAGGCCTCCACCCGCACGCCGGAGGACTCCAGGCCCTCCCGCACCCGCCGGGCCAGCTCCACCGCGCCCGGGGTGTCCCCGTGCAGGCAGAGCGACCGGGCCCGGACGGCCACCGGGCCGCCGTGCCGCGCGGTGACCACGCCGTGCCGTGCCAGGGTCACCGACCGCTCGACGACCTCGGCGGGGTCGGTGACGACCGCGCCCTCCCGTCCGCGCGGCACCAGGGTGCCGTCCGCCCGGTAGGCCCGGTCTCCGAAGGCCTCGGGGACGACCGGGAGTCCGGCCGCCGCGGCGGCCCCGTGCAGCCGGGAGCCGGGCGGTCCCAGGACCGGCAGGGCCCGGTCCGCGAGCAGGACGCCCTCGACGACCGCCGCCGCCTGTTCCTCGTCCCCGGTCACCCGGTGGTAGAGCGCGCCGTGCGGCTTCACGTAGGAGACCCGGGACCCCGCCGCCCGGGCGAAGACCTCCAGGGCGCCGATCTGGTACGCCACCTCGGCGGCCAGCTCCGCCGCCGGCACGTCCATCGCCCGCCGCCCGAAACCGGCCAGGTCGCGGTAGGACACCTGGGCCCCGATCCGCACTCCCCGCGCGGCGGCCAGCTCGCACACGCGCCGCATGGTGACCGCGTCCCCGGCGTGGAAACCGCAGGCCACGTTGGCGCTGGTGACCACGGACAGGAGCGCCTCGTCGTCGGTCAGCGTCCAGCGGCCGAAGCCCTCGCCGAGATCGGCGTTGAGATCGATCGACACCCGGTTCGTGCTCATCTGCGCCTCGCGGGGTGGGGGCGTGCCCGGGGGCACGGCGGACCGTGGGACGGTCTCAACGTAGAGGATCGTTGAACGATCCGACAAGGAGCCGATTGTCCCGGCCGGTGCCGTGCGGTTGACTCGGCCGCGGACGCCGGAGGAACGCCGGCGACGGAGAGGGAGGGAGCGCCGTGACAGGGGACGCGACGGGGGACCTGACGGACGACCGCGCGCTGCTCGGGCGCACGAGCACGGCCGAGCGGGTCGCGGACATCCTGCGCGCCCGCGTCGCCGAGGGGTACTTCCGGCCCGGCACCCGGCTCTCCGAGGGCGGCATCGGGGGAGCCCTCGGCGTGTCCCGCAACACCCTCCGGGAGGCCTTCCGCCTCCTCACCCACGAGCGCCTGCTGGTCCACGAACTGAACCGCGGCGTCTTCGTCCGCGTCCTCGCCGTCGAGGACGTGACCGACATCCAGCGCACCCGCGAACTCGTCGAACGCGCCGTCGTGCGCGGCCTCGGACGGCCCCCGTACGCCCTCGACGGCCTCGCCGCGGCCGTCGCGGCGGGCGAGGCCGCCGCCCGCGCCGGCGACTGGAACGGCGTCTCCACGGCCGACATCCGCTTCCACCGCGAACTCGTCGCCCTCGCCGGCAGCGCGCGCACCGACGCGCTGATGCGCGGCGTCCTCGCCGAACTCCGCCTCGCCTTCCACCTCGTGGACGACCCGCGCGGCCTCCACGAGCCGTTCCTCGCGCGGAACCGGGAGATCCTGACCGCCCTGCGCGCCGGCGAACGCGGCACGGCGGAACGCCTCCTCGCCCGCTACCTGGACGATTCCCGCGCCCTGCTCGTGGCCGCCTGCGCCCGGACCGCCCGCACCCCGCCGGGCCCCCGCGGCTGACCCCCGGGGAGTCGGCCGCATCCGCACGGTTTCGACCGTTGTCAGGGGGAGGACCTAATCTGTGCACCGTGACTTCGCCTGCCTCGACGGACCTCGTTCCGCCCCAGCTCAGCGCGGGGCCGCGGCCCGCGCAGGGCCCGGCCGCCGACGAAGGGCTCGCGCGGCGGCTCCGCGCGCTCGCGTGCACCGCCCCGCTGCACGACCTCGACGTCCGCAAGGCGAACCTGGCGGGCGAGTACACGGTCTACGCGATGGCCGAGGTGGCCCTCGCGGCGATCGACCTGATCACGCTCAACATGGACTTCGACACCGGCGCCGACCACGAGCAGATCGTCGCCCGCCTGCTGCCCCGCGTCGCCGCCCAGGCCCCCTCCCGCCCCGCCGCCGAGCACGAGCGCGTGGCCCGCTGGGTCCTGGAGAACCTGATCAACGTCGGCAGCGTCGACCGCGGCTTCCGCGCCGTCTACGGCACCTTCGGTCCCGACGGCGTCTACGTCCGCAGGGACTACGACTTCAAACTGGTCGAGGAGGTCCCGGGATACGGGGGCGGGGTCTACCTCCGCACCACCGACGAGGCCGTCAACGTCCTGGTCGGCGCCCTCGACACCGATGTCACCAGCGCCCAGATCGCCGCCGAGGTGAAGCTGGAGGTCCTCATCAGCCGGGGCCGCCTCGCCGACGCGCAACTCGCCGCCGAACAGGCCCGGTACCGGACCGTGCAGTACGCCGAGACCCTCCGCAGGACCCTGGAGGCCACCCGGCGCAACGTCCGCGCCGTCGACTGGCTCCAGGCGGTCCCCGACATGATCGCCGAGGCGCTCGACCACGTGGCCGACCGCTACCGCCACGAGAACGCCATCCTCACCAACATCCGCAGGGCGCGCGACGAGGCCGAGGCCGCCACCGACGCGAAGACGGCGGAGCACAAGCGCCGCGCCGCCGAACTCGTGGACATCGTCAAGGACTGCATCCGGCGCCACACCCAGCTCCAGTCCCGCCTCCTGGAGGCCGGGCCGCTCTTCCGCGCCGAGCAGGACCGCCAGGCCTTCGCCGCCCCCGCCGCGTACACCGGGCTGGACCTGTACGGGCAGCTGGTCGCCCCGCTCCTCACGCTCCCCGTCGAACGGGCCACCCGCGTCACCGACGCCTTCTTCGCCCACGGCACCGGACCGCGCACCCCCGCCTCCGTCCGCCTCGGGGACCTCGTGGACCTGCTCCTCACCCCGCCCGTCGAGCGCGAGCACCTCGGCGCGGAGATGCCCGAACCCGACCTGATCGCCACCCCCGACGACTCCCGCTTCAGCGAGGAGCAGCTCGCGAGCGCCCTGCGCCTGCTCGACCTGGAGCACGACGCCCCGCGCCGCCTCTCCGGCCTGCTCGCGGACGCCCGCCGGCTCGACCCCGACCTGCCGTACCTCGTCGCCCTCCTCGCCGTCCACGCGGCGAGCCCCCCGGTCGGCACCGCCTACCGCCAGGGCGAGGAGCGCCTGCTCTTCGCCGTGGACGACGGCACCCCGCTGGACGACCCCGAGTTCGGCGGCGCCGACCTCATCGTCGGTACGGCGCTCCTCGACGCGGCGGGCATGGCCGCCGACCGTACGGAGGCGACATGACCCCCGTCCCGCCCGAGCCCTCCCGGGTCCCGGCCGTCCCCGCCGGGCCCGCGGCCCCCGCAGCCCCTCCGTCCGCCGTCCCCGTCCCGGAAGCCGTCACGGGGCACGCCCCGGAGGGCGGGCCCGACGCGGACGGGGGAAGCCGCACGGGAGCGGAACCCTCCCCGGGAGGGGAGACCCGCCGGGACACGGAGATCCGCCGGGTCCCGGAGATCCGCCGGGACACGGAGACCTTCCGGGACACGGAGACGTCCCCGGAGCCGGAGACCGCCCCGGAACCGGGACGCGCCCCCGGCCTCCGTCTGTCGTCCGTGCCCGTGGAGCCGCCCGCCGGCCCGCGCGGCGAGACCGGGGAGCACCCTCCGCGAGCCCCCCGCCTCGGCGTCGTCCCCCTGTCCGGACCGTCCCGCCCCGGACCCGCGCGGCACCGGGGCGGCCCCCCTTCCGTACGGGCCGTGCGGCTCACGGACGAGCCGCCCGCGCCCGCCGGCCGGCCGGGTCCCCCCGCCGCCCCGGCGGCCGTCACGCCCGTCCCGCTGCCCCTGCCCCGACCCGCCGCCCGCGCCGTACCGACCGAGAGCCGTCCCGAGGAGCCCCAGCCGTGAGCGAAACCCACGCCGAGCACGCCGACGCGTGGAGCGAGCAGGAGCCCCCGCAGCCCCCGGCCGCCCCCGCCCCGGCCGCGGTCACCCCCGCCGACGCCGCCGACGCCGCCCGGCTCGTCTCCTTCGGGCTCCAGCCCAAGCTGCTCCCGGCCCGCGACGCCGAGTACGCCGATCTCCTCCGCCGCTACCGCGAGGACCCCGCCTTCGCGCGCCTCGCCGACGCCGTCGCCACCGGCCTCGGCCTGATCGTCCTGGAGGTCTCCCCGCGCGCGGGGATGGCCGTCACGGCGGACGAGGACTCCGTCTTCGCCGTCCGCATGGGCGACTACGCCCGCCGGGCCTCCACCGACTCCGCCGACCGGTTCCTCCACGGCCTGGCGCACCTCGCCGTCGCCGCCATGGCCTTCCCCCGCCCCGAGGACCTCGCCGACGACTCGTACATCGGCCGGTTCACCGTCAACGGCGTCGACGCCTTCGTGCGCCAGGCCTGCCTGCGCCTGGAGCAGCGCGCCGAGGAGGAGGGCGAGAACACCGACCCGGCCTCCGGCGCCCCCGGCCTGGAGGCCGCCTGGCGGACCTACGCCCGCCGCAGCGCCACCGGCGCCACCAAGGACGCCCGCAGGCTGGCCGGCTCCACCACCGGCATCGTCGGCAAGGCCGCCGCGTTCCTCACCGAATCCGGCTTCCTCCAGCGCACCGGCGACGAGGGCGGCGGCTCCTACCGCACCACGGCCCGCTACCAGCTCCAGGTCCGCGACATGGCCGGTTCCGCCGCCATGGCCGAACTCCTCGAACTCGGCGTCGTCCCCGTCAGCGACGGCTCCGCGACCCTCCTGCCGCCGCCCGAGGGCGACGACCTGGAACTCGCGGCCGACGCGGGCCTCCCGTTCCACGCGTAACCCCGCCCGTCCCCGCGCGGTCCCGCCGCACCACCGACCTTCCCAGCACGAGAGTCCCCGCCATGTACGAGCTGTCCCGGGTCCGCCTCTACTCCATCGGCCCCGCCGGCGCGCGCTACGCCGACACGGTCCTGGACCTGCGCGGAGTCGGCGCCCCCGTGCCCCACCCCGCCCCCGCCCAGGCGGAGTTCTTCGAGGACGAGCCGGTCGGCCCGCCGCGCCGCCCCGCCCCCGCCGGCGTGCTCTTCCTGGAGAACGGCGGCGGCAAGTCCGTCCTCCTCAAGCTGATCTTCTCGGTCATGCTCCCCGGCCACCGCAACACCCTCGGCGGCGCCAGCTCCGGCGTGCTGCGCAAGTTCCTCCTCGCCGACGACTGCGGCCACGTCGCCCTGGAGTGGCAGCACACCCTCACCGGCGAACTCGTCGTCGTCGGCAAGGCCAGCGAGTGGCGCGGCCGTCAGGTCTCCAACGACCCACGGAAGTTCGCCGAGGCCTGGTACTCCTTCCGGCCCGGCCCCGGACTCAGCCTGGACAACCTCCCCGTGGCCGAGGCGACCTCGGTCCGCCCGCCCGCGGAGGGCGTCTCGGGGGCCCGCGGCCGCCGCCGCACCATGAAGGGCTTCCGCGACGCGCTGACCGAGGCCGGCAAGGCGTATCCGCACCTCGAAGTGGTCTGGGAGGAGATCCACGACCGCTGGAACGAACACCTCGGCGAACTCGGCCTCGACCCCGAACTCTTCCGCTACCAGCGCGAGATGAACGCCGACGAGGGCGAGGCCGCCGGTCTCTTCGCGGTCAAGAAGGACTCCGACTTCACCGACCTGCTGCTGCGCGCCGTCACCGACACCCGGGACACCGACGGCCTCGCCGACCTCGTCGGCGGCTTCGGCAACAAGCTCGGCCGCCGCGCCGAACTCACCGCCGAACGCGACTTCACGGCCGGCTCCGTGGACCTCCTGGGCCGGATCGTCGAGGCCACCGGGGTCCGGACCCACGCGCGCGAGGTCCACACCGCCGCCGAGCGCCGGACCCGCACCCTCGCCCGCCGGCTCTCCGCCCGCGCCGCCGGGGAACGCGGGCGGGGCGCCGAACTCGCCCAGCGGGTCACCTCCGCCGCCCACGCCGTCGCCGAGGCCGAGGAGGCCCGGGGCCGCAGTGCCCTCATCGCCGCCGAACTCGCCTACCGGCACGCCTCGCTGGCCCTGGCCGCCGCCGAGAAGGGCGCGGCCTCCCAGCGCCGCGAACTGACCGACGCCCGTACCCTGCACGCCGCCTGGCAGGCCGCCGAGGCCGTGCTCCGCCACCGCGCCGCCGCCGACCGCTCCGCGCGCGTGGCCGTCGCCATCCGCGAGGCCGAACGGGACGCCGCCCCCGCCCTCGCGGCCCGCGCCGAGGCCGCCGCCGACCTCGTACGGGCCCTGGCCGCGGCCGCCGAGGAGGGCGAGCGGCGCGCCGCCGAGGAGGAGGAGCGCTCCACCGCCCTCCAGGAGGAGGGCGAGGCCGCCCACCGCGATGCCACCGCCGCCGCGACCGAGGCCCAGCGCGCCCGCAGCGAGGCCGGCCACCTGCGCCAGCGGCTCGCCGAGGTCGAGCAGGAGACCACCGAGGCGGTACGGGCCGGCTGGCTCGACGACACCGCCCCCGACGCCGACCCGGCCCGCGCCGCGCTCGCCGCCAGCGACGCCGAGAAGACGGCGGTCGCCGCCTGGGACGCCGCGCGCGAGGCCGCCCGCGCCGCCGCCGACCGCGCCCGCGAGGCCGCCGGAGCCGAGTCCCGCGCCGAACTCGCCGCCGCCCGCGCGGCCGACGCGGCCGCCGCCGCCGGGAACGCCCACGACGCGGAGCGCCGCGCCGCCGAGTCCCTGGCCTCCGAGGAGCGCCTGGCGGAACTCCTCGGACTGCCCTCGGGCGAGCACGCGGAGGACGGCTCCGCGAGGCCCGCGCCCGTCCCCCACGAGGGACCGCTCACCGTCACCGACCTCGACCGGTACGCCGACGAACTGCGCTCCCTGCTCGACGGGGCCGTCGCCTCCGCCGAACGGCAGCTCTTCGAACTGCGCACCGCCGCCGCCGACGACTCCCGCATCCTCGGCGCCCTCGGCGACGGAGGCCTGCTGCCGCCGGGACCCGACGTCCTCGCCACCGTCGAACACCTCGGCGAGCACGGCATCCCGGCCCTCCCCGGCTGGCGCTACCTCGCCCAGGCCGTGGACCCCGCCGATCACGCGCGCGTGCTCGCCGCCCGTCCCGAACTGGTCGACGGCGTCGTGATCACCGACCCCGTCTCGTACGGACGCGCCCGCGAGGTCCTCGCCGCCGCCGCCCTGCTGCCCCGCTCCGCCGTCGCCGTCGGCACCGCCGCCGCCCTGCTCGCCCCCGTACCGGCGCGGGAGACGGACGGGGACGGCGGGGTCTTCCTCGTCCCGCCGAACCCGGCCATGCACGACGAGCACGCGGCCGACGAGGAGCGGCACGCCCTGCGCGCGCGTGCCGCCGCCCGCGACGAGGAGATCCGCGCCCTCGCCGCCCGCCTCGCCGGCGACCGGTCCCTCGCCGCCCGGATCGGCGCCTGGCGCGCCGACTGCCCGCCCGGCACGCTCGCCGAACTCGCCGCCGCCGCCGAGGCCGCCCGCGAGACCGCCGAAACGGCGGCGGCGGCCCTCGAAGAGGCCCGTACGGTCCGGGCCGAGGCCGACGAGACCGCCGTCGAGGCGGCCCGGGTCCGCGACGAGCGCCAGGAGGCCGCCCAGCGCGCCCGCCGGGCCGCCGACGCCCTCGCGGGCCTGGCGTTCCGGCTCCGCGAGCGGTCCGCCTGGCAGGCCAAGCTCCGTGAACTCGCCGACGACGCCGCCGAGGCCGAGGCCCGCGCCCAGACCTGTCTGGAGCGCGCCCGCGCCGCCGACGAGGACCGCCGCGCCGCCCAGCGCGCCGCCGACGACGCCCACCGCACCGCCCGCGCCCTGCGGGCCGAACGCGCCGAGATCGCGGGCGCCCCCGACCCGCTCCCCGAGGCGGACGCGACCGCGCCCCGCACCGCCCTGCCCACCCTCCGCGAGGCCTACCGGGCCGCGTCCCGGCTGTACGAGAAGGTCGGCGTCGGCGCCGACCTGCGCGCCGAGCAGGCCCGTGCCGAGAGCGACGAGTCCGCCGCCCTCGCCGAGCTGAACCGCCTCACCAACAAGGTCCGCACCCGCGCCGAACAGCTCCTGGAGTCCACCGACGGCGCCGACGGCCCGTCCCGGCAGGCCGCCGCCGCCCGCGCCGAGTCCCTGGTCCAGATGCTGGAGACCCGTGCCTCGGAGGCGAGCGAGAAGCTGGGCCGGCTGCGCGGCGAGGCCGAGCGCCTGGCCCCCGAGGACGGCGGGGCGCACACCGAACTGCCCGAGGAGCTGGTGCCGGCCGACGCCGAGCGCGCCCAGGTCCTCCTGCGCACCGCGACCGCCGAACTCGCCGCCCGCAGCGCCGCCCTGGAGGCCGCCCGCGCCGCGCACGCCGGACTGCTCCGGGACCACCGCGCCGCCGAGGACGCGGCCGGCGGCTTCGACGAGACGGCCGCCCTCCTGAGGGACCTGCTCCGCGACCACGCGGAGGAGGAGCGGGAGGAGACGGAGCCGTACCCCGGCACCCTGGAGGAGGCCCGTACGGCGGCGGCCGAGGCGCGCCGGGCGCTGCGCGGCCGGACGGCCGAGCTGTCCGCCGCCGACGCGGCCGTGCGCGAGGCGAGCGACGTCCTCGTCCGGCACGCCAACTCCACCCGCTACGAACAGGTGCGCACCCCGGCCCGTCAGCAGATCCGCGAACTCCCGGCGTCCGCGCTCCCCGAGCACGCCGCCAAGTGGGCCGAGGCCTTCGCGCCCCGGCTGCGGGTCCTCACCGACGAGCTCGCGCAGCTGGAGCGCAACCGGGACTCGATCGTGGACCGGCTGCGCGGTCTCGTGGAGTCCTCCCTCGCCACGCTCCGCTCGGCCCAGCGGCTCTCCCGGCTCCCCGAGGGCCTCGGGGAGTGGTCCGGCCAGGAGTTCCTGCGCATCCGCTTCGAGGAGCCCGACCAGGCCACCCTCGCGGAGCGGCTGGGCGAGGTCGTGGACGAGGCCACCCGCGCCGCCGTCAGGAAGAACTCCGACCTGCGCCGCGACGGCATGTCCCTGCTGCTGCGGGGCGTCCAGGCGGCCCTGGAGCCCAAGGGCGTCTCCGTCGAGATCCTCAAGCCCGACGCGGTGCTGCGCGCCGAGCGGGTGCCCGTCGGGCAGATGGGCGACGTCTTCTCCGGCGGCCAGCTCCTCACCGCCGCCATCGCCCTGTACTGCACGATGGCGGCGCTCCGTTCCAACGACCGGGGCCGCGACAAGCACCGGCACGCGGGCACGCTCTTCCTGGACAACCCGATCGGCCGTGCCAACGCCACGTACCTCCTGGAGCTCCAGCGGGCCGTGTCGGACGCCCTCGGCGTCCAGCTCCTCTACACGACGGGCCTCTTCGACACGACCGCGCTCGCGGAGTTCCCGCTGGTGATCCGGCTCCGCAACGACGCCGACCTGCGGGCCGGCCTGAAGTACATCAGCGTGGAGGAGCACCTGCGTCCCGGCCTGCCGCAGAGCGACCCGGAGGGCGAGCCGGTGCACGGCGAGATCACGGCGACGCGGATGTTCCGCCGCCACCGGTCCGACGGGCCGGCTCCGGCGGAGACCCCGTAGGCGGTCCCGGGGCAAGGAGAACGGCCCGCTCCCGCCGGTGTGTTCCGGCGGGAGCGGGCCGTTCTCCGCTCTCTCGCGCCCCGGGGCCGCTTCCGTGCGTCCCGGGCCCGCTTCCGTTTCCGTACGCCGGCCGTCCCCGTACGTTCCGGGACCGTTTCCGTGCGCCGGCCGTCCCCGTACGTTCCGGGACCGCTTCCGTGCGCCGGCCGTTCCCCTGCCTCCCGGGGCCGCCTCCGTACCCTCAGGCCGCCTCGGACAGCGTCGCCTCCGCCCGGCCCTCACCGCGCCGCGGGCGCAGTGCCGGACGGGCCGTGCTGCTCGGTTCCGACACCACGCCGTTGCGCTGGTGCCACACCTGACGGGTGATCCAGACGTCCAGGACGCTCCAGGTGGCCACGACCGTCGAGGCCACCGCGGTCAGGGTGACCGGAAAGGCCAGCCACGAGCCCGCGAGGCTGCAGAAGAACGCCACCACCGCCTGGACGAGGGTCACCGACGTGATCATGACGGCCCGCACGGCGGCGTTGCGCACCGGGTCGGGCATGCGCCGCCGTCCCCGCTCGTCCTCCACCCACAACTGCCGCGACGGCCGCTCCTCGTGTTCCATTGTCCTGTCACTCCCCACCACTGAACGACTTCAGGGACGGCTGCCCGTTGCGAGCGCCTTTACGCGGACAGAACCCACCCCGTACCCATTGACGCGCGGCAGAGGGAAAAGGTTTCGCCCCCACCGGAGACAACGCGGTTCCGGCGGGACCGGAACGCGTAGTTCCAGCCATCTCGGCGGACCGGCGGGGACCACGCCCCACCAGGTGTCCTGCGCCACGGTCACCGATCCCAACTACCCGGATAACGGGACATCTCATGATCGGCGGTCACTCGGCAGGCTGAAAATAGCCCGGACACGCCTACGGAACGGCCGCGATGCAGTAGTAGGCTCGCGCCGCCGTTTGTTGGAACTCAAGGTCGACGCCGCGTGCCGACGCGGGACGTCACGAACGCGAAGGGCCCTCGTGACGCACGGGACCGAGCTGGGGGAGGCCATGCGCTTTCGCGGGAAGTCCATCCGCAGGAAGATCGTGGCATTGCTGCTCGTCCCCCTCGTCTCCCTCACCGGCCTGTGGGGTTTCGCCACGGTCCTCACGGGCCGCGAGGCCGACCAGCTCCTCGACGTCGGCTACATCGTCGACAAGGTCGGCCACCCGCTGGAGGACACCGCCCGGGTCATCCAGCTCGAACGCCGGCAGTCGCTCGTCTACCTCGCCGACCCCCGGGGCTCCGAGGCCCTCGACTCCCTGCGCGAGACCCGCCGGGCCACCGACCGGCAGATCGACCGCGTCCGCGCCAACGCCGCCGACCCCGGCGTCCGCGGGGAGATGCGGCCCGTCGCCGCCCAGCGGTTGAACGCCCTCCTCGAAGCGCTCGACGGCCTCGCGTCGCTCCGCCGTTCCGTGGAGCAGCGCAGCATCGGCCGCATGCAGGCACTCGACTTCTACAACCGGCTCGTCGACCCCTGCCACGCCTTCCTCCTCACCCTCCACGCCCTGGAGAACGTGGAGATGGACAAGCAGGGCCGTGCCCTCGTCGGCGTCACCCGCGCCCGCGAACTGCTCTCCCGCGAGGACGCCCTCGTGCTCTCCGCGCTCGTCGCGGACCGCGTCACCGCCCAGGAGGTACGCGCGGTGTCCGACCTGATCGCCAACCGCCGGCAGCTCTACGAGACCAACCTCGAACTCCTGCCCGCCGCCGAGCGCGGCCGCTTCGAGAAGTTCTGGCGCGGCCCCGAGACCCTGCCGCTGCGCACCGCCGAGGAAGCCGTCGTCTCCCAGGGCCCCACCGACAGCCCGCGCGCCGTCGCCGCCGCCCACTGGCAGGACGGGGCGGGTCCCGTCCTCGACGCCCTCGCCCGCGAGGACACCGCCGCCGGCGACCGCTACCAGGACCGCGTCCGGCCCGCCGCGTACAGCGTCCTCCTCAAGGCCGGCGTCGCCGGCGTCCTCGGTTTCCTCGCCCTGCTCGCCTCGGTCCTCATCTCCGTCCGCATCGGCCGCCGCCTCGTCCGCGACCTGCGCCGCCTCCAGAAGGAGGCCCAGGAGGTCTCCGGCGTACGGCTGCCCAGCGTCATGCGCAGGCTCGCCGCGGGCGAACAGGTCGACGTCACCACCGAGGTGCCCCACCTGCGCTACGGCGAGGACGAGGTCGGCCAGGTCGGCCAGGCCCTCAACACCCTCCAGCGCGCCGCCGTCGAGGCCGCCGTCAAGCAGGCGGAGCTGCGCCGCGGCGTCTCCGAGGTGTTCGTCAACCTCGCCCGCCGCAACCAGGTCCTGCTCCACCGCCAGCTCACCCTCCTCGACACCATGGAACGGCGCACGGAGGACACCGACGAGCTGGCCGACCTCTTCCGGCTCGACCACCTCACCACCCGCATGCGCCGGCACGCCGAGGGCCTCGTCATCCTGTCCGGCGCCGCCCCCTCCCGCCAGTGGCGCAAGCCCGTCCAGCTCATGGACGTCGTCCGCGCCGCCGTCGCCGAGGTCGAGGACTACGAGCGGATCGAGGTGCGCCGGCTGCCCCGCCTCGGCGTGGGCGGTCCCGCCGTCGCGGACCTCACCCACCTCATCGCCGAACTCCTGGAGAACGCCACCGTCTTCTCGCCCCCGCACACCGCCGTCCAGGTGCTCGGCGAGCGGGTCGCCAACGGCTTCACCCTGGAGATCCACGACCGGGGCCTCGGCATGAACCCCGACGCCCTGCTCGACGCCAACCTCCGCCTCGCCGAGACCCCCGAGTTCGAGCTCTCGGACACCGACCGCCTCGGCCTGTTCGTGGTCAGCCGCCTCGCCCAGCGCCAGAACGTCCGGGTCTCGCTCCAGACCTCGCCGTACGGGGGGACCACCGCGGTCGTCTTCATCCCCGCCGCGCTGCTCACCGACGCGCCCGAGACGGAGGGCGCCGGCTTCCGGCTCGACCGCAGGGCCCCCGGCCGCGCCGACGGCGACACCGCCCTGCCCACCCGGCGCCCGGCGCTCGCCAGGGTCCCCGACGTCACCGACGTGCCCGGTCCCGTCGACGGCCCCGTCGAGCTGGAGGCCCCGCTCGGCGGCGACGGGTTCGACGCGCTCCTCGACCGGTCCGCGGACCTCCTCGACACCGAGAGCGAGCGCGGCGGCCTGTTCAGGCCCCGGAGCCGCCGCCGTGCCGCCCCCGCGGGCGAGCAGCACGAGCAGGCCCCGGACCGGACCGCCGGCCGCGGCGAGGAGGACGCGCCCGGCGGCCCCGGCCACCGCTCCGTGCCGCTGCCGCGCCGCCGGGTCCCCACGCTCGTCGTGGACCACGGCCGCCGTGTCGACGGACCCGACCGCGCCCACCCGTCGCCGGACGGCCCCGGCCCGTCCCCCGACCGTGCCCGCCCCGCGCCGGACGACGCCCACCCGTTCCCCGGCCGGTCGCACCCCGCTTCCGACGGCCCCACCCTCGTCCCCGTACCGCCGCGAGGTCCCGTACCGCCGCGCGGTGCGGCACGGACGGAGGAGCCCGCACCGCCCCGGGGCCCCGCCCGCCCGGAAGGCCGCTCCGTACGGCCGGACGCCCCCGCGCGGCCGGAGGCCCCCGCGCCGCCGGCCCCCTTCGACGGCCTGCCCCGCCGCGTCCGCCAGGCCAGCCTGGCGCCCCAGCTGCGCGCGGACGACCGCCCGGCGGGACGCGGCGAAGCCGCCCGTACGGGCACCGGGGCCGCGTCCGGCGGTCCGGACTCCTTCGAGCGCGACGCCGAGGAGGTGCGCGCCCGGATGGCCGCCATGCAGCGCGGGTGGCAGCGCGGACGGCGGCACACCGACGACCCTGACGACCCGACAGCACCAGGAACGACACCCGAGGGGGACGGTCGATGACCGCACCGCACGCCGCAGCACCCAGCACGACCTCCGGAAACGGCGAACTGAACTGGCTCCTCGACGAACTCGTCCAGCGCGTCGGCTCCATCCGGAAGGCCCTGGTGCTCTCCGGCGACGGCCTTCCCACCGGCGCCTCCCGGGACCTGACCCGGGAGGACGGCGAGCACCTGGCCGCCGTCGCCTCGGGCTTCCACAGCCTGGCCAAGGGCGTCGGCCGCCACTTCGAGGCGGGCAAGGTGCGCCAGACGGTCGTCGAACTGGAGGACGCCTTCCTCTTCGTCACGGCCGCCGGGGACGGCAGCTGTCTCGCGGTGCTCGCGGACGCCGACTCCGACGTCGGCCAGGTCGCCTACGAGATGACGCTGATGGTGAAGCGGGTCGGGGCCCACCTCGCGACGGCCCCCCGGACCGGACTGCCCTCGGGAGGGTGAGTGGGACGGCATGAGTGACGCAGCCGAACGGAACCGGCCGGCGGCGGGGCGCGACCCGCGACCCCGCCACTGGTTCGACGACGAGGCCGGGCCGGTGGTCCGCCCGTACGCGATGACCCGCGGCCGGACGAGCGCCGCCACCCGCCACCGGCTCGACCTGATCGCGGTGGTCGTCCCCGAACCCGCCGCCGAAGACCCCGGCCGGGACCAGACGCTCTCCCCGGAACACGTGGAGATCGTCGAACGCTGCTCCGAGCAGCCCCAGTCGATCGCCGAGCTCGCCGCCGGACTCGATCTCCCCGTAGGGGTGGTCCGGGTCCTCGTCGGCGACCTCGTCGAGGACGAACTCGTCCATGTGACCCGCCCCGTTCCGCCGGCCGAGCTGCCGGACGTGAACATCCTCCGCGAGGTGATCAATGGCCTTCGGGCGCTCTAGCCGCACCAAGCCCTTCGTCGAACCCGTCACCCTGAAGATCCTCGTCGCCGGCGGGTTCGGGGTCGGCAAGACGACGCTGGTGGGCGCGGTCAGCGAGATCAGGCCCCTGCGGACCGAGGAGGTCCTCAGCGAGGCGGGGCGGCCCGTCGACGACCTGCACGGCGTCGAGGCCAAGAAGACCACCACCGTCGCCATGGACTTCGGCCGCATCACCCTCCGCGAGGACCTCGTCCTGTACCTGTTCGGCACCCCGGGCCAGGACCGCTTCTGGTTCCTCTGGGACGAGCTGGCCCAGGGCGCCCTGGGCGCGGTCGTCCTCGCGGACACCCGCCGCCTGGAGGACAGTTTCGCGGCCATCGACTACTTCGAGCGGCGCGGCATCCCGTTCACGGTGGCCGTCAACTGCTTCGAGGGCGCCCAGCGGTTCCCCGCCGAGAGCGTGCGCGGCGCGCTCGACCTCGACCCCGAGGTCGAGCTCCTGATGTGCGACGCGCGGGACCGGGAGTCCGTGAAGAACGTCCTCGTGGCGGTCGTCGAGAACGCCCTCGTCCTCGCGGACCGCGCCCACGCGGCCGTCACCTCCTGATCCCGGCGGGGGCCCCCGCCCGGGGGCCCTCCGCCGGGGGCTCAGTGCCCGGCCACCGACCGGCGCGCCACCGGGAAGTCGAAGAACGCGTCCGGGAACGGCTCCGGTTCGAACGTGAAGTGCCACCACTCCTCGGGCAGGTTCACGAACCCCTGCTCGGCCAGCGCGCCCTCGAGCAACCGCCGGTTGGCCCGCTGCGCGTCCGTGATCCGCGGGTCGTCGGTGTGCGAGAGGGTGTCGAAGCAGTCGTACCCGGTCCCCATGTCCACGGAGTTGTCGGGGAACCGTTCCGCCCGCGGCGCGTAGCACTCCACCAGTTCCTCGCCCGGCCGGTACGCGCGCGTGGGCCGCGCCGGCAGCCGCACGACCGTCAGGTCCACCGTCGAACCCCGGCTGTGCCCGGACTTCTCCGCGATGTAGCCGTCCTCGAACAGCCTCGACTTGTCGACCCGCGGATAGAACTCCTCCTTCATCCGCTCGTCCTCCAGGTCCTTCGCCCACCGCACGAAGTGGTCGACGGCCCGCTGCGGCCGGTAGCAGTCGTACACCTTCAGCGTGTAGCCCCGGGCGAGCAGCCGCGTCTGCGCCCGGTGCAGCGCCTCCGCCGCCGGCCGGGTCAGGAGGCACAGCGGCTGCCGGTAGCCGTCCACCCGTTCGCCCACGAAGTTGTGCGCCGTCGCGTACCGCATCTCCTGGAGGATCGTCGGATCGACGGAGGAGAGGGCCACGAACTCCCGTGGCGCCTTCGGCTCCGGCGCGGCCGACACCGGGGGAGCGGGGGCCGCGACGGAGCCGGTGGCGGCGAGCAGCCCGGCGGCGGCCGTGAGGGCGAGGGCGCGGAGGGCGGAGGCGGGCTTCGCCGGTCCTGTCCATCCTGTCAGTCCTGTCATGGACACCGTTTATCAGTTCCGGCGGCACCGGGAAAGGGCGGTCGCGTACGGTCGGACGGTGAAGGACTCCCACTGCTCCTCCTGCGGAGCACCCCACCGGGCCGGCGCGGCCTGGCCCCGCACCTGTCCGCGCTGCGGCCACACCGCCCACCGCAACCCGCTGCCCGTCGCCGTCGCCCTCCTGCCCGCCACGGACGCGGCCGGCGCGGGCCTCGTCGTCGTCACCCGCGCCATCGAGCCCCACCGGGGCGGGGTGGCGCTCCCCGGCGGCTTCATCGACCACGGCGAGGACTGGCGCGCCGCCGTCGTCCGCGAACTGCGCGAGGAGACCGGCATCGAGGCCGCCGCGGGAGAGGTCCGCCTGGCCGACGCGATGAGTTCCCCCTCCGGCCACCTCCTCCTCTTCGGCCTCCTCCCGCCCCGCCCGGCCTCCGCCCTGCCCGCCTCGGCCCCGACGGACGAGACCGCCGGCCACCACCTCCTCCGAACCACGGAGGAACTGGCCTTCCCGCTCCACACGGAGGCGGTGCGGAAGTGGTTCGGGGGAGAGTACGACTGAGGAACGCGAGCCGGGGACGCACCGGGACCGCGCCGCACGCCGGCCCCGCCCGGTGACCGCCCGGGGGAGGCGCCGGGCCGTCAGAGCCCCCGCACCCGCACCGGCAGCCCCGCCTCCTCCACCCCGTCGTCCGTCACCCGCTCCACCACCACCCGGCCGTCCACCGGGCGCGACTGGTACCGCTCGATCACGGCCGGCTCCCAGCCGTCCCCCGTGTCCCGTACGACGAGCCCCCCGCCCGTCCGCCCCGGGGCGGGCGCCCACACCTCCAGGGCGAGCCCGGCCTCCCCGTCCCGCACCGGGAGCACCGCGCCGGCCCTGGCCAGCACCGGTATCCGCGACAGGGGCGCGTCGAGCAGCACCTGTCCGGGCCCCTCGTACGCCCGCCCCGTCGCCGTGTCGTACCAGCGTCCGCGCGGCAGCCGCACCGCCCGCCGGCCGGCGCCCCGCGTGAGGACCGGCGCCACGAGCAGCGAGTCGCCGAGCAGGAACGCGTCCTCGCAGTCCCGCAGCGCCCGGTCCTCGGGCGTCCCCCACCACACCGGCCGGACGTACGGCGCGCCCGTCATCCGGGCGAGCCGCGCCAGGGTCGTGAAGTACGGTTGCAGGCGCTCCCGTTCGGCCAGCGCCGCGCGCGCGTGCTCCAGGACCCCGGGCCCGAACTCCCACGGCTCGCGCGGCCCGGGGCCGTCCCCCGCGCGCGTGCCGAAGAGCGGGAGCCACGCCGCCAGCTGGCAGCGGCGCAGGAACAGCTCCGGCGACGGCTCGTCACCGGGGGCCCCCGGGCCGGGGCCCGCGTACGGCACCCCGCACAGCCCGAGCCCCAGGACCGCGGCGAGCGAGGCCCGCAGCCCCGGCCACCCCGCCGGTCCGTCCGTCCAGACGCCCCCGTACCGCTGCGTGCCCGCCCAGCCGGAACGCGACAGCACGAAGGGCCGCTCCCCGGGTCGCGCCCGGCGCAGCCCCTCGTACCCGGCGCGGGCCATCGTCAGGCCGTACACGTTGTGCGCCTCCCGGTGGTCGCCGCCCCGGCCGTCCAGCGCGTGCCGCGCCGAGCGCGGCAGCGTCGGGTCGCCGAACGGGACGGGGAGGAACGGCTCGTTCCGGTCGTGCGCCACCCCGGAGGCGCCCGGCCCGAGCCGCTCCCCGTACAGCCCGCCCCACCACTCCCGCACCGCCGGATCGGTGAAGTCCGGGTAGGCGCACTCGCCCGCCCGCGCCGTCCCCCGCACCTCCCGGCCCCGGCCGTCCCGGACGAAGGCGTCCACCGCGCGCCCGCCGTCGTAGACCGGGTCCCCGGGCTCCGCCCGCACCGCCGGTTCCACGACCTGCACCAGCCGCACGCCCCGCTCCCGCAGCTCCGCCGCGAGCCCGGACGGGCCGTGCGGACCGGGGGCCCGCTCCCGCCGCCCGCCGCCCAGACGGACGGCGGAGAGCGGCAGACCCCGCTCCCGGTGCCCGTCCACCGCCGCCAGCACCTCCGCCGCGCCGCCGGAGTCCCCCCGCGCGTACTGCGGGCCGAGCGCCCAGGACGGCGGGAGCGCGGGCGCGCCCGTCAGCGCCGCCCAGCCGTGCAGCACGCGCGCGGGGGTGCCGACCACCACCCAGCAGCGCAGCGGACCGCCCTCCATCCGGAGCTCGCCGGTACCCGGCCGGTCGTGCCCGGAGCCGCCCCCCTCCTCGCCCTCGGCCAGGGTGAGCCGGCCGTCCCAGGAGTTGTCGTGGAACGCCAGGTGCGCACCGGCGTCCGAGACCACGAACTGCACCGGCATGGTGACCGGCGGCGGACCGTCCCCGGAAGCGCTCCCGGAGGCCGTGTTCCACAACCGGTACGAACCGTCCCGCAGCCGCGGCCCGTCCGCCCGCCCGCCGAGCCCGAAGAACCGCGCGTCGGCCGGCACCTCGCTGCGCTGCGCCCAGCGCGCGGTCCCGAAGCCCCCCGGAACCCCCGGGCCGACCCCGGCCGCCACGGGCTCCCACCAGCGCGGCGGCAGGTCCCGGCGGAGCACCAGCCCGCCCGGCGTGCGGATCTCCACCGCCCCGTACCGGGAGACCGCCACCGTCACCCGCTCCGACACGATCCGCCACCCGCCGTCCGTGTCCGGCTCCAGGGACGCCCGGGGGTCCGGTTCGGGCGCCTCGCCGGCCAGCGCGTACGAGGGAAGCGGCCCGGCGCCGTCCCACCCCCAGAAGACCGTGCCGCCCGCCGACACGCTCAGCCGCAGCGACGACCGGGCGAACCGGATCGTCCCGCCGCCCGGCGCGGGCTCCGCCGCCGTCGCGAGTCCCGGCACCCGGGCCCGCTCCGCCCCCCGCGGCGGCAGTCCCCACGCGTCCGTGCGACGCCGCCGCCACGCCGACCGCACCGCCCGCAGGCCCCCCACAGCACCCCACACCCTCACCGAACGCAGCAGTCCACGACCGTTCATGCGGCTCACCCTGCCACCCGCCGGAGGCCCGGGAAGCTCCGTTCAACCGCCGTTCACCCGTGGTGGGAGCACATGTTCAACCGGCCGACCGTGGGCGGGCAACCCTGGTGCGAAAGACGATCACATGGCATCGTCCTGTCAGCCGCGTCACGCGCACACCCCAGCACGTGCGCGGGACACACGCAGACCCCGCGTACAGCCAGGGAGCCGCCCCATGACATCAGCGCAGACCGAGCCGCTCTGGCAGCCGGACGAGGAACGCATCGCCACGGCCGCCGTCACCCGCTTCCAGGCCTGGGCCGCCGAACACCACGGCGCTCCCGCCGAGGGCGGGTACCCGGCGCTCCACCGCTGGTCGGTCGAGGAGCTCGAAGCGTTCTGGCGGGCGGTCGCCGAATGGTTCGGCATCCGTTTCTCCACCCCGTACGAACGGGTCCTGGGCGACCGCTCGATGCCCGGCGCCGACTGGTTCCCCGGCGCCGCCCTCAACTACGCCGAGCACGCCCTGCGCACCGCCGACGAGCGCCCCCACGACACGGCCCTGCTCCACGTGGACGAGACGCACGAGCCCACGCCGACCACCTGGGCCGAGCTCCGCCGCCAGGTCGGCTCCCTGGCCGCCGAACTGCGCGCCCTCGGCGTACGCCCCGGCGACCGGGTCAGCGGCTACCTGCCCAACGTCCCGCAGGCCGTCGTGGCCCTCCTCGCCACCGCCGCCGTCGGCGGCGTGTGGACCTCCTGTGCCCCGGACTTCGGCGCCCGCAGCGTCCTGGACCGCTTCCAGCAGGTCGAACCGGTCGTCCTCTTCACCGTCGACGGCTACCGCTACGGAGGCAAGGAGCACGACCGCCGCGACACCGCCGCCGAACTGCGCGCCGAACTCCCGACCCTCCGCGCGGTCGTCCACGTCCCGCTCCTCGGCACCCCGGCCCCCGAAGGGACCCTCGCCTGGTCGGACCTGGTGGCCGCCGACGTCGAGCCGGTCTACGAACAGGTCCCCTTCTCCCACCCCCTGTGGGTCCTGTACTCCTCCGGCACCACCGGCCTGCCGAAGGCGATCGTCCAGTCCCAGGGCGGCATCCTCGTCGAGCACGTCAAGCAGCTGGGCCTGCACTGCGACCTCGGCCCCGACGACGTGTTCTTCTGGTACACCTCCACCGGCTGGATGATGTGGAACTTCCTCGTCTCCGGCCTGCTCACCGGAACGACGATCGTCCTGTACGACGGCAGCCCCGGCCACCCCGACACCGCCGCCCAGTGGCGCGTCGCCGAACGCACCCGCGCCACCCTGTACGGCACCTCCGCCGCGTACGTGATGGCCTGCGCCAAGGCGGACGTGCACCCCGGCCGGGACTTCGACCTCTCGGCCGTGAAGTGCGTCGCCACCACCGGCTCCCCGCTGCCCCCCGACGGCTTCCGCTGGCTCCACGACGAGGTCCGCGAGAACCTCTGGATCGCCTCCGTCAGCGGCGGCACGGACGTCTGCTCCTGCTTCGCAGGCGCCGTCCCCACCCTCCCCGTCCACGTCGGCGAACTCCAGGCGGCCGGACTCGGCACCGACCTCCAGGCCTGGGACCCCTCCGGGAAGCCCGTCACCGGCGAGGTCGGCGAACTCGTCGTCACCAACCCCATGCCGTCCATGCCGATCCGCTTCTGGAACGACCCCGACGGCAGCCGCTACCGCGACAGCTACTTCGAGATGTTCCCGGGCGTGTGGCGCCACGGCGACTGGATCACGATCACCGGCCACGGCTCGGTCGTCATCCACGGCCGCTCCGACTCCACCCTCAACCGGCAGGGCGTCCGCATGGGGAGCGCCGACATCTACGAGGCCGTGGAACGCCTTCCGGAGATCCGCGAGTCCCTGGTCATCGGCCTGGAGGAGCCGGACGGCGGCTACTGGATGCCGCTCTTCGTGCACCTGGCGGAGGGCGCCGCCCTCGACGACGAACTGGTCGACCGCATCAAGCGCACCATCCGCGCCGAACTCTCCCCGCGCCACGTCCCCGACGAGATCATCGAGGTGCCGGGCGTCCCGCACACCCTCACCGGCAAGCGCATCGAGGTCCCGGTCAAGCGCCTCCTCCAGGGCACCCCCCTGGCCAAGGCCGTCAACGCCGGCTCGGTCGACGACCTGGACCTCCTCCACTTCTACGAGACCCTGGCCGCCAACCGCCGCGGCTAGGACGGGCACCGGGAGCGCGGCCGGGGCGGACGCGGGAGTCCCGCCCCGCCCTCCGGGCGGACGGCGCCCCTTCCGTCCCGCGTCCCGGGGCGGGGACGGGGGGACGGAAGGAGCGCCGTCCCGCAGGCGGCCGGGCCCCTCACGCCCACGCCCAGGAGCCCCGGTGGCCCGGCCGGGCCACCGGGAGGCCACGGCCCCCCCCGTACGCGTCCCGCCGGGCCTCACCCCCCGTACGTCGCCTGCCCGTCGCCCAGGACCTCCGCGAAGTCCGCCGCGAGCCGTGCCGCGTCGGGGGGCGCGAGCGTCGCCGTCGTGATCCGTACCGCGGGCGGTGCCGCGATCCGGAACCGCGCCCCCGCGGCCACCCACCAGCCCCGCGTCCGCAGCCCGTTGACCACGGCCGACTCGTCCCGCACCGGCACCCACACGTTCAGCCCGCTCGCGCCGACGGCCCGGACGCGGTGCGCGCCGAGCGCGCCGATCAGCGCCGCCCGCCGCTCCGCGTAGGCCTTCTCCCCGGCCGCCACCAGGGCGCGCACCGCCTCGTCGGCGAACAGGCCGGCCACGGTCTCCTGGAGCACGTGGCTGACCCAGCCCGACGTCATCAGCATCCGGCCGTCGTGCCGCGCCAGGGTCACCGCGTCGCACGCGACCCCGGCCCACCGCAGGTCGATCCCGAGGTGCTTGGACACCGTCCGGACCTGCGCCCACCGGTCGAGCCCGGCCGCGGCGAGCGTGTGGGCGGCGGCCCCGCCGATCTCGGCGTTGTGGTCGTCCTCGACGACGAGCACGTCGGGGAACTCCCGGACCACCTCCACCAGCGCGTCCCGCCGCGACCGGGTGAAGAACGCCCCGGTCGGGCACTGCCCCCGGGGACTGCACACCACCGCGCGCGCCCCGCTCCGCAGCGCCGTCCGCAGCGACTCCGGTACGAGCCCCTCGCCGTCCACCGCCACCGGCACCGTCCGCAGCCCGAGCGCGGGCACCAGATCGAGCAGGTGGTGGAAGCCGGGGTCCTCCACGGCCACGGCGTCACCGGGCCGCAGTTCCGTCGAGAGCAGCCGCGCCACGCAGTCGAGGGCCCCGTGCGCGAACGTCACGTGCCGCGCGGACACCCCGTCGCGCTCGAACCACGCCCTGGTCAGGGCTTCGAGGGACGCGAGACGCGGCGCGGCGCGATGGGAGCCGTACGCGGGGACGACGGCCGCCGGCGGACGCAGGACGGGCAGGAAGGCCGGGTCCGGATGTCCGCCGGCGAGGTCGACCAGGCCCTCCGGTACGCGCGGGGGGCGCCGGGAGGCCACTGACGGGACCTCGGCCACCACGGTCCCGCCCCGGCCCCGGGTGACGACCAGGCCCCGCCGCCGCAGCTCCTTGTAGGCCGTGGCGACGGTCCCCGGACTCACCCCCAGTCCGTCCGCGAGCCGCCGCACCGGCGGCAGGGCGTCCCCCGGGGCGAGCCGGCCCTCGGTCACGCCCCGCTCCACGGACGCGGCGATCCCCTTGGCGGTGACGCCCTCGATCACATACTGTGCTGTCACGTAAAGAATTATGTATCAATACAAATGGAGACGCAAGGGGCTCCCGCGCGGAACACGGACGGCGGGGCACGGCGCGTCACAGGGGGACCCATGAGCCGCACCGCCCGACCCGCCCGGACGCTCCCCGGGCGCCGGACCCCCCTCAGGGACCGCGTCCCCGGCGGCGCGGACGGCCGCCGCATGCTCCTCGTCGGCTTCATCGACAAGTGCGGCACCGGCCTCTGGTCCACCGCCATGGCCCTCTACTTCACCTACGTCACCGGCCTCGGACTCGGCCGGGTCGGCCTCCTCGTCGCCCTCTCCGGCGCGGCGGGCATCGCCGGCGCGCCGCTCGGCGGGCGCCTCGCCGACCGCTTCCCCCTCGTCCGCGTCATCATCTGCGCCCAACTCCTGCGCGCCGCGGCCCTCCTGGCCCTCCTCACCACCGACCGCTACCTCCTCCTCGTCCTCTTCTCCGCCGCCGGCGCCCTCCCCGACCGCGCCACCAACGTCCTCACCAAGCTCTACGCCGCCCGCGTCGCGGGTCCCGAACGCGTCCGCTACCAGGCCATCAACCGCACCGTCTCCAACTTCGGCTGGACACTCGGCGGCCTCGGCGCCGCGGCGGCGCTCGCCGTCGGCTCCACCACCGCCTTCCAGCTCCTGCTCGTCGGCGACGCCCTCTCCTACCTGGTGATGGCGGCCCTCACCCTCCGCTGCGCCGAACCCCCCGCCCCCGCCTCCCGCGTCGCCGCCTCCGCCGGCACCGCCCCCGCCGCGGCGCCCTCCAATCCCTGGCGCGACCGGGGCTTCCTCGCCTTCACGGCGGGGGAGAGCGTCTTCTTCCTCCACGACTCGATCCTCCAGGTCGCCCTCCCGCTCTGGATCGTCCACGCCACCGACGCGCCCGTGGGCCTCGCCCCGCTCCTCCTCGTCGCCAACAGCGTCCTCGTCGTCCTCTTCCAGGTCCCGCTCTCCCGCCTCGGCGCCACCACCGACGCCGCCCGCCGCCTGCTCGCCCCCCTCGCGGTCCTCTTCGCCGCCGGCACCCTCGCCGTCTGCGTCTCCGCGCTCGGCGGCCGCACCCTGGCCGTCGCCGCCCTGGTCACCGCGGCCGTCGTCCTCTCCTTCGCCGAGATGATCCACACCATCGCCTCCTGGGAGATCTCCGTCGCGCTCGCCCCCGACGACGCCCAGGGCGCCTACCTCGGAGTCCACGGCCTCGCCCAGTCCACCCAGCGCTTCGCGGGCCCCCTCCTGATGACCGGACTCGTCTCCGCCGGGCCCTTCGCCTGGCCCTTCCTCGGCGCCGTCCTCGTCGCCACCGTCGCCGCCCAGAACCGGCTCGTCCGCCGACGCCTCCCCGGATCGTCACTGTCAGTGGCGAAGGTTACGGTGAGTGAGAACTGATCGGACCGTCACCAGGGGGAGACATGACACGGATCGGAACCACCACGGCGAGCCTCCGCCGCGCACTGCGCCGCGAGGTCCCCAGCACCGTCGGCCTCCTCGCCGACGAACAGGACTTCGCGGCCATGCGGCGGTACCGCACCTTCGCCTTCGACGACCACCCCACCTACCTCCGGCAGGTGGAGGCCCTCCTCAAATCCCTCGCCACCCGGGGCGGACACACCACCGTCGCCCTCTTCGACCCCGGGGAGTACGCGGCCTGGTGCGCCGAGACCGGCACCGACCCCGACCTCCCCGCGAGCCGCAGCCGCTTCACCGCCCACCTCGCCGCCACCGGCGCCCGCGTCACCTACACCGGGCAGCCCCTCACCGCCCTCCTCCCCGAACTCGTCGACACCGCCGTCCGCCAGGCCACCTGGGAGTACGCCACCACCGTCCTCGCCACCGCCGGCGACTGCGCGAGCTGCGGCGAGGACATCGGCGAAGCCGCCTACGAACGCGCCGCGCACACGCTCGTACGCCTCCTCGAAGCCGCCGGGACGGGCACCCACCACCTCGTCTGCAGCGTCGCCGCCGCCGACCAGCTCCTCGCCGTCCTCCACAGCGACGGCACCGCACCGCCGGGGGACACCGGACCGACCGCGCCCGCCGCGGAGTTCACCGCCGTCCTCGCCGCCGGCATCGCCCTCGGGGCACCCGGGGGAGTCGTCCTGCGCACCACCGTGCCCGGCGCCCCGGACCGCCTCCACGGCTGGCGCCTCACCGGCGGCACCCTGACCCCCCTCACCGAGGCCGAGGTCTTCTCCGCCTACTGCACCGACGCCCGCACGGGAGAGCCCCTCCCCCCGGAACCCGGGGTCGAGTACCGCGCCGGCTTCCCCCTCGCCCCCGGCCCCGGGGACGAGGGGGAAGCCCACCACTGACCCCGCCCACGACGAAGGGGCTCCCCGCCACCTCCGTGACGGAAAGCCCCTTCGTCGTCGCCCGCCCGGGATCACTCCCCGGACAGCACCGCCTGAGCGGCCAGCCGCGCGTCGTGCGCCGTGTCCGCGGCCCGCGCCGCGGCCGCGGCCCGCTCGCACTGCGCCAGCGTGTACGTGGCCAGCGTCGCCCGTACGTACGGGATGGACGCCGCGCCCATCGAGAGGGAGGTGACCCCCAGACCCGTCAGCACGCACGCCAGCAGCGGGTCCGAGGCGGCCTCGCCGCAGACGCCGCAGCTCTTGCCCTCGGCCTTGGCCGCCTCGGCGGACAGCGCCACCAGGTCGAGCAGCGCCGGCTGCCACGGGTCCTGGAGCCGGGACACCGCACCGACCTGCCGGTCGGCCGCGAAGGTGTACTGCGCCAGGTCATTGGTACCGAGCGACAGGAACTCGACCTCCTGGAGGATCGAGCGCGCCCGCAGCGCGGCCGACGGGATCTCGACCATCGCGCCGTACTTCGCCCGCAGCCCCGCCTCGCGGCACGCGTCGGCGAACGCCTTCGCGTCCGTACGGTCGGCCACCATCGGCGCCATGACCTCGAGGTAGACGGGCAGCCCCTCGGCCGCCTTCGCCAGCGCGGTCAGCTGGGTCCGCAGCACCTCCGGGTGGTCGAGCAGCGACCGCAGCCCCCGCACGCCGAGCGCCGGGTTCGGCTCGTCCGCCGGCGTCAGGAAGTCCAGCGGCTTGTCGGCGCCGGCGTCGAGCACCCGCACCACCACCCGGCCCTCGGGGAACGCCTCGAGCACCTGCCGGTAGGCCTCGACCTGCTTCTCCTCGGACGGAGCCTTCCCGCTGTCGTCCAGGAAGAGGAACTCCGTACGGAACAGGCCGACGCCCTCCGCACCGGCCTCCACGGCCGCCGGCACGTCCGCCGGGCCGCCGACGTTGGCCAGCAGCGGCACCTTGTGCCCGTCCGAGGTCGCGCCCGGCCCGGTGGAGGTGGTCAGCGCGGCCTTGCGCTCGGCGGCCGCGGCGGTCAGCTCCGCCTTCTTCTCCTCGCTCGGCTCCACGAAGAGCTCACCGGTGGAACCGTCGACCGCGATCAGCGTGCCCTCGGCCAGCTCGCCCGCGCCCGGCAGCGCCACGATGGCCGGCACGCCCAGCGCCCGCGCGAGGATCGCGCTGTGGCTGGTCGGCCCGCCCTCCTCGGTCACGAATCCGAGCACGAGGGCCGGGTCGAGCAGCGCCGTGTCGGCGGGCGCCAGGTCCCGCGCGATCAGCACGTAGGGCTCGTCGCTGTCCGGCACGCCCGGCATCGGTACGCCGAGCAGCCGCGCGACGATCCGGTTCCGCACGTCGTCCAGGTCCGCGACCCGGCCCGCCATGTACTCGCCGGCGCCGGCGAGCAGCTCGCGGTAGTGCGAGAAGGCGTCGTAGACGCCGCGCTCGGCCGTGCTGCCGACCGCGATCCGGCGGTCGACGTCGGCGATGAGCTCCGGGTCCTGCGCGATCATCGCCTGGGCCTCCAGCACCGCCTGGGCCTCGCCACCGGCGAGGTTGCCCCGGGCGACGAGGTCCGCGGCCACGGCCTCCACGGCCTGACGGGCACGCCCCTGTTCGCGCTCCGCCTCCTCGGCCGGAACCGATTTGGCCGGCGGTTCCAGGACCGCGGTGCCCATGTGCCGGACCTCGCCGATCGCCACTCCGTGGCTGACGCCGACGCCTCGCAGCGTTGTCTCCATCTCACCCGTCTCCGATTGAGCGGCGGCCCGGGCCGCCGCGTTGAATGTCCCACGCGCGGTCGTCACAGCGGACGGACCGGCTCAGTTCCAGGCGAAGAGGCGGTCGCCGGTCTTCACGTCGCCTTCCTCGGCGACCTCGGAGAGCGAGTCGGCGGTGGCCTCCAGGGCCACGACGGGACAGATGGGCGACTTGCCGGCGGCCTCGACCTCGGCGGGGTTCCAGCGCACGACGGCCTGTCCGCGCGTCACGGTGTCACCCTTGTTCACGAGCAGTTCGAAACCCTGCCCGTTGAGCTGGACGGTGTCGATGCCGAGGTGGGTCAGGACACCGTGTCCCTCGCCGTCGACGACGACGAAGGCGTGCGGGTGCATGGAGACGATGACCCCGTCGATGGGCGAGACGACCTCGGAGGGCTCGCGTACGGGATCGACGGCGGTACCGGGACCGACCATCGCACCGGAGAAGACCGGGTCGGGAACTGCGGCGAGACCGATGGCGCGTCCGGCAAGCGGCGACGTCACGGTTGTCATGGGAAGCCTCCCAGGGGCGGAGATGGAGTGGCGCCGTCACTGCCTGTCCTGGACGGCGTACTGTTCAGAAGCGTATGTCATAGGAAGTCCCGGTTCCGCACGAGACGTACCAGTTGGGCGGAGCTAGGGACTACCAGCGACGGTTTGCCTCCACTGGCGGTGGGATGTACTGTCGTACTTCTGCCCGACCCCAACGCGGCCTTGAGTCGTGGGTCGGCAGTGCCTGTCAGGCCAGATCCTAACCCCAGTGGTCTACACCTCTGCGTGCTCGCAGGGGGGTGGTCGGAGGGACGCGGAAGGCCTGGTAATGTTTGACCCCGCCGGGAACGGAAAGCGCGAAAGCGAATTCCGCCTCCGGCAGCCCGCTCCAGCGGGTGGCGGAAACGGAAATCGGATCTGCTAAGCTGGAAACACGAAAGACCGAAGGGAAAAGCCCGGAGGAAAGCCCGGAAGGGTGAGTACGAAGGAAGCGTCCGTTCCTTGAGAACTCAACAGCGTGCCAAAAATCAAC